>CAZDEY010000004.1:141093-176003 GCA_964504565.1 uncultured Roseivirgaceae bacterium | reverse complement strand
AACCTGGTGAATGTAGGTAGTAAATGGCAATGTAGCTACTCGGGCTCTGATCTTTTCTTCGGTTTTATCTGTGCTATTGTCGTTCGCTACGTGTAATTCAAAATTTAGCCAGCTCTGTTTAGCCAAGGCGGTCAGCAGCTTATCTATATGGTGCTCTTCGTTTCTTACAACTACTAAAACGCCATACTTTTCGGCAGGCTTGTTCACTTTACTACCTTTCCAGACCGGAATTTTCTTGAAAGAAAACGTAGCCCCTAGTAAGCCAATCGTATAAATTACTGCCAGTGCCAGAATTACCATTAATTAGCTTTAGCGGTTAATACTGCAGAAGATAATGCAAGGCTGCCAATAAGTGCCGGAACCAGCAGGTTGATAAACCATAGTGCCAGGCTAGCTACAATTACCAAAGATTCATCAACGCTCAGCAGACTAAAGGCTAACATTGCCGAAAATTCCCGCACTCCTAAATCGCTTAAAAAGTTTAGGGCCGGTAAATTACTTTTAATAAAAAATGTTATTGCTATAGCGCTTAGCATAGTAGTTGCCGGAATTTCAGCACCAAACCAGTATAGTATAAGGGCGAATTGTAAACTAAATACAATAAATCTAAGAGCCGCCCAACCTACCACCCTATACAGTATAGGTTTAGGTGCGGCACTAACCTGGGGAAGTTCAGGAAATATTCTAAGGATAAAGGATAGCCTACCTAACCACCCCAATACGCTATTTAAATTAATGAATAAAAGCAGAATTACGCCTACCGTTACCAGGCTCATAACGGATAATACCCAACTGAAATCAGGTTCAACCGCCAGCCATATACCTAAGAAACCCAGCACTCCAAATACGTTGGTTACTCCGGCCTGAATTATTTTATTTATGGCTAATTCATGCACTACGTGCGAGCTACTAGCAACCTTAGCCAACTTCAACCTAACTACATAATCGGCAATAAATCGGGGTACCATTAAGCCGGCACTTAGCCCGGCAATAACTGTTTTAAAATTAGTCAGGAAAGAATTTTCAGCCGATTGCACAGTATGCCATTTGGCAGCCTCTAACCCCCAATTGATCGGAACCAATAGTACAGCACCGAGTAAAGTAAGGTTTATTAGGCTAAAAGGCGTATTGAGCTTTAATGGAATACTACTTAACAGCAAATGCAAGTTGGGCACTTGAGCTCTTAAAGTAAAAATTACCGCCGCTGCCAGCCCCAATAATACGCCTACCTTTATCCAATACATTAGGTTTTTGGAGCTTTGGTATTTTTTAAGGCTGTAAATGATGCTACCTTGCATAACGGCAATGATAAATAGGCAAACCAAAGAGCGGGTAATACTTGGTCTGGATCCGGGTACAAATGTAATGGGTTACGGGGTAATTCTTTCGGTTGGAAACCGAATTACCTTGCAGCAGTTTGGGGTTATTCACCTTAAAAAATATAGCCAGCACGAGCTAAAGCTAAAAAAAATTTTTGAACGCGTCCTTAGCCTTATCGATGATTACCACCCGGATGAGGTTGCCCTCGAAGCCCCATTCTTTGGTAAAAACGTGCAATCTATGCTAAAACTGGGCCGGGCCCAGGGTGTAGCCATGGCGGCTGCTCTTAGCCGCGAGATTCCCATAACCGAATATGCCCCCAAAAAGGTCAAGCAATCGGTAACCGGTAATGGTAATGCCAGCAAAGAACAAGTAGCCTTTATGCTGAAGGATATTCTTAAATTTCCGGAAATACCTAAACTGCTGGATGCTACCGATGCGCTGGCCGTAGCCATAACCCACCACTATCAGCAGGGCAATAACACCCGCAGCAATAAAAGCTGGAAAGCCTTCCTGGATCAAAATCCCAGTCGAATTGCCAAATAAAAAAGGGAACACTAATAAATGCTCCCTTTGGTTATTCACGAGTTAGTATATTATAACCCAATATTCTCCTTAATCTTTCGAGCCAGTTCATGGAGTTCTTCCGGTTTAGCAGAAAGTTTGTTTTTACTGAAGTTTATATCGTCCATTTTAGTAAGTGGCACTAAGTGAACGTGGGTATGGGGAACTTCCAGACCTATTACCGAAATACCGATACGCTTACATTCCACCGACTTTTCCAGGCCGGCAGCTACCTTTTTTGCAAAGATCATTAGCTTGGCCAATTCACTATCCGGCAAGTTAAATACGTAATCAACCTCATGCTTGGGCACCACCAGGCAATGGCCATGCGCCACCGGGTTTACATCCAGAAAGGCAATGTGCTGATCGTCTTCCGCAACTATAGCTGCCGGAATTTCCCTGTCGATTATCTTAGTGAATATTGAGCTCATATCTTTTACAGGTTTTACAGGCTAATATCCACTACCTCAAATTCCATTGTTCCGGCCGGGGCTTTAACTTCAGCAGTTTCCCCTACCTTTTTACCCATAAGACCCTGCCCAATCGGCGATTTTACCGAGATACGGTTACTTTTAAGGTCGGCTTCTTCTTCGGAAACCAG
Source organism: uncultured Roseivirgaceae bacterium (assembly GCA_964504565.1). Classification (GTDB taxonomy): domain Bacteria; phylum Bacteroidota; class Bacteroidia; order Cytophagales; family Cyclobacteriaceae; genus Cesiribacter. Next base: position 173,518 of record CAZDEY010000004.1, on the reverse strand, counting down.
AGTGTAGGTAACCGTCATGCCGTTTTTCTTATTTTTAATTTTAACTTTAGATAGAATAGAAACCTTGCTGGTGTCCAGCGTACTCTCGTCAATTACGCGGGCATTACCTACTACTTGTTCCAGTTTAGAAATCTTCAGTTCCAGTAAGCCTTGGGCATCTTTGGCAGCATCATACTCGGCATTTTCGCTAAGGTCGCCTTTGTCGCGGGCTTCGGCAATTTGTTTGGCTATATCGGTGCGGCCCTTGGTTTTCAGTTCGTTTAGTTCGGCTTTCAGCTTATCTAAGCCCTCTTTGGTGTAGTACGATATTTGTGACATACTATAATTCTCTTAAAATAAAAGGACGATTTTGAGTTCAAAACCGTCGCTTGACTTGCTTTCTAATAAAATATAACGGTCGCCCGGGGGCGACCTATTTATGCAGTGTTTACAAATATAGGAGAAATAACTGTAAAAGGAAATAAGCATTAGCAGGGGCTTTTCATGTAAGTATTAGCATAAAACAGTCGGGTTATTTGCAGCAAAATTAGCCAACTTGCCTTACTTATTTCTGACCCAGTAAGTTGAGGAGTGGCCAATCTTAGAAGTGACATAGTAGCAATAATAACCTTAGTGGTTGTATCGATAGCCAGTGCTATGCCGGTAACCGCTCAAAAGTATATTGCGCTAAACTCAGATAGCCTGGAGGTTAAATTAATTCTGGCCGAAGAAGCTGAACGACTCCAAATGCTGATTGCCCTCTCTGAGATATACTTGGGTCAGCAGAAGCCTGATTTAGCGCTGGAAAAAAGCAAAGCAGCCATTACCCTGGCCCGCCGCCTGGGCGATGCCCGCTCGGAAGCCCTGGCTCTTATGAGCACGGCTAATTCTATTCGCTACCTACTTTCCGACTACGAATCGGCGCTAAGCTACTGCGTAAAAGCCCTTAAAATTGCCGAAGAAAAGAAACTGCTTAGCGAGCAAGCTGAAATTCAATTGCTTATAGGTGAAATTTATCTGGAAGTTGGAAATAGCTTTAGATCTATTGAGCACTATATGCAAGCATTGGCTTTGGTGGAAAGTTTAGGTCAGTATCCTAAAATCATCGAGCTGGAAAATAAAATTGGCCAGGTATACGCTGCCCTCGGCAACGATGCCAAGGCTATTGAATATCATAAAAAAGGCTTGCGCGTAGGCAAACTTAACGAGTACGTTGAGGGTGTGGCGGAAAGTAACTACTGGTTGGCCGTTACCTACTCGCAAATCGGCAACCTGGATTTGGCTATGGAAAAACAGATGATTGCCCTGCATCTGTACCAAAACCTGGAACAAGCCCGCGGACAAGCCAGAAGTTATTTTGCATTGGGTAAAATATATATGCTTAAAACCGACTATAACCGGGCCCGCGCCTACCTGGAGGATGCACTACAACTATATACCCGCGACCACGACGATTTAGGCAGGGCTCAGGTGCTAAACCAAATTGGGGTAATTGAAATTGAACGAAAAAGCTACGAATCGGCAATACAGAGCCTACACCAAGCTTTGGCATTAGGCGAGCAGCTAAATAATAAAAAGATAATCCGCGATAGCTACGAGTACTTATATAACTGCTACGCCGCCCTACGCGACTACGAAAAAGCCCTTCAGTACAAAGACTTATTTGTTGCCATTAGCGATTTTATATACGGCGAAGAAAGTGAGCGCCGGATGGCCGAGTTACAAAACCGCTTTGAAATTGAACAGAAAGAAAGCCAAATTGAAGGTTTGCGCAAGGATAACGAGCTGCGCGAATTAGCCCTGCAGAAGCAAACTAACTTCCGTAACTTCCTTATTATATGCTTACTGTTAATGGTGGTAATTGTTGGCCTGGTATACTATTTATACCGAGCGCACAAAAGAAACTATCGCGAAGTGAGTGGAGCCTACGAAAAAATAAACGTTCAGAATGGACAGTTACAGGAGCTTAACGCAACTAAGGATAAGTTTTTTTCGATTATCAGCCACGATTTAAAAGGGCCGCTCAACAGCCTGACTTCATTTTCCGGACTGCTAATTAACCATACGGATTCCTTAAGTAAGCAAGAAATTCAGATGCTGGCTAAGGACCTGGACAAATCGCTGAAAAACCTGCTGGCACTACTTAATAACCTGCTGGCCTGGGCCCGGGCTCAATCTGGTAATTTAGATACCTCGCCGGAAAATTTAAACGTTCAGGAAATGGTGTACGCCAATGCCGAATTACTGCAACGAACTGCTGAAAACAAAGAAATTACCCTCAAAACCAAGGTTCCGGCCCACCTGCACGCCTATGCCGATAAGAACCAAATGAACACGGTACTCCGCAACCTAATGAGCAACGCCCTTAAATTTACCAATACCGGCGGCACGGTTCAGGTAGAGGTTAGCGAATGGCAGGATGCGGTAGAAATTGCAGTAACCGACAATGGAATCGGTATGCCTCAGGAGGTAATTAATAAATTGTTTAAAATAGAACACAAGTATACCAGTTTAGGCACCGCTAACGAAAAAGGTACCGGCTTGGGGCTTATGCTTTGCAAAGAATTTGTGGAGCGAAGTGGCGGCAAACTTTTCGTGGAAAGTACCGAAGGTATAGGTAGCACGTTCCGGTTTACGGTTCCTACCAAATCGGCCGGCAATTTAAATAAGGTTTCGGCTTCTGCCGCCTATAATTAACGTACCGGGCAGTCTACTTCATAGCACTGTTTTAAGGTAATTTTTGATTGCAGCTTATTTTTTCAATCAATTTATAACCATGCCGGCATTTACACCGTTCAGGTAATTGAGTTAACTCTAGAATACCTTAATGTTTAGCATTTTATCTTTCCGGTAGGCAGTGGTTTTTACTAATCTCTTATACGCTTATCGTGCAAATTATAAATTGTAGCCAACAGGTCAGAAGTATTTTATATATCTTCTAGTATGCAGAAAACCCTTTGGTAATCTTACAGTTAACTCAACAGTACAGCTATCTTGCCCCTCGGGTAAGGAATTTGAGGAGTATTTTTTAAGATTATTACAACCTAAGATAAGGGCTAATTAGGCTATGGAACAAAGTAGTGTATATACACCGGAAGAGTGGAAAGAAGTAGATTTCCAAACCAACCTTGATCACGCCAAGTATGAGGTTTCCAACCACGGCAAGGTTAAGAGTTACGCAATAGATCAGGAAAACGGCAGAATAATTAGAGGTGGTAATGTGGGCGGTTATAAATCAATAACCGTAAAGTTTGGTGGTAAAATTGTTCGCCAGTTCTACGTTCACCGTTTGGTTGCTGAAACTTTTCTAAATAAAAAGAGCGACGATCAATACTACGTTATTCACCTGGACTACGATAAGGAGAACAATCATATTGACAACCTTAAATGGGTAAACGAAGAAGATTTAGTAAGCCATAATAATAAAAACCCTGAGGTAATTAAAAGCCGCAGTACCGGCTACAAGCTTACCGAACCCGATGTACGAATTATTAAAAAGCTTCTAAAATCTGACAAAACCCGCCTGAGCATGATTGCCAAGCGCTTCGGTATAACCCACACCCAACTAAACCGAATTCGTAGCGGAGAAAATTGGGGCCATGTAACAATTTAGGCAAAGCTAGTATGGCTAGTGAACCCGATAAAGTTTTTGAAGTACTTAGAAGTAATTCCGAACTTAAATCTGTAGACAATAAGGAACTGGAGTGGCTAGTTGCCACCGCAGAAATTAAAAATTTCGAAGCCGGCGATAAACTTTTCAAAAAAGGCGATCCCATTGATCGTCTTTTTATAGTTATAGCGGGGGAAGTTGATTTAACGCTGTATCAAGCCCAAGGCTCCCGAATTATTAGTAGCCTTATACCGGCAAGTATTAGCGGTGCATTACCGTTTTCACGGGCTACGGAAGCCCAGGCCGAAGCTGTTTTCACAGAAGATAGCCAGGTACTCATCCTTCCTAAAAAGTTTTTTCCGGATATGATATGTAACCAACCTCAGCTTACCGAGGCTTTGGTACATACCATGACTAGCCGTGTACGTACGTTTACCCACGAGCAGCAGCAAACCGAAAAACTGGCTTCGCTGGGTAAACTTTCCGCCGGCCTGCACCACGAGCTTAACAATCCGGTGGCGGCAATTAGAAGTTCAACTAAGAACCTGAATAAAATTTTTTCCCAAGTTCAGGAGGCAACCGCCGAATTATTAGCCGGAAAATTAGAAAATGAGCAGATTAAGGCTATTCAGGCTTTAACTACTTCAGCAACGGAGGTTAAAGGCTTATCTCTTTTAGAGAGATCTGATAAAGAAGAAGAGTTAAGTGACTGGCTGGAAAGCATTGGCATTGAAGATAGCTTTGAAATTGCCGAGGTTTTTGTATGCTCAGGAATTGATAAAGAGAAAATTAACACCTTAAGTATTAATAATCCCCAACAACTCAGGAGTATTATCCACTATTTATCGGGCTGGCTACACCTTAATTCCATTGCCCAGGATATTTATGAAGGTAGTGGACGGATAAGCCAATTGGTAGGGGCAGTTAAGGAATATACCCATATGGACCGTTCGGCCAGCCGGGAACGCTATCAGATTCTGGACGGGATAAAATCTACGGTACAGTTGCTAAACCACAAACGGAAGCAGAAGAAGCTAAGCATAAATATTGAAGAACGAAAAGTACCGGAAGCCTGTGTTTTTGTAGGAGAGCTCAATCAGGTATGGATGAATCTGCTGGATAACGCTATTGATGCTTCGCCGGAAGGGGCCAATATTACGGTGGACGTACAACAGGTTAACGGTGCTATAGAGGTAGCTGTGAAAGATGAAGGTGAAGGTATAGCCGAGAGTGAACTGGAAAAAATTTTCAATCCATTTTATACCACTAAAAAACAAGGTGAAGGCAGCGGAATGGGCTTAGATCTAAGCAAAAAAATTATTGAAAGTCATCAAGGCAGTATATCCGTCAAGTCTGAGCCGGGTTCAACCGAGTTTAAGGTAATTATTCCGATAGAAGAAGAGTAAAGGTTTTTTACTTACCCATAAGTTCTGGCAGCTCGTCGTTAATCTGCGCTTCAAGCTCCGGATCTAGCTGAGCTAGGTACAGCGTGCGGGCCGTCTGTAGCTGTTCAATGGTTAACCCTACTGCATTTCGCAAATCAGCTTTATACAGGTTGGCCCCGGTAAAGTCGGCCCCGGTAACGTAAGCTCCGTTTAAATCGGCCTCCATTAAAAATGCACCGTAAAAATTAGACTTTATCAGATATGATTCCCGCAGGCAGGTTTTAATTAAGTAAGCATCCTTAAACGAAGCTCCGCTGGCGTAAGCCCCGGTTAAATCGGCTTGGTTCAGGGTTGCACATTCCAAATTAGTCTGGTTAAGGCGACAGTTGTGCAAGTTACTTTCTACTAGGGAAGCATAAGTTAAATCGGCCGAATTGGCATTAGCTCCGCTCAGGTTAATGTAATTTAGGTTGGTTTTAGTAAGGTAGCAGTTTACCAGGTTAATATCGTATATATGATGGTGGTTTAATCGTTTAATGTTACCAACAGTACGAAAGGCCGCTTCCTCACTCTTCCACAGTCTAAAATCATCAATTTCATCCTTATAGGTTTTTATCCGCAGGCGCTGTTCTCCTCTTTTGTTTAACCAAAATATCAGGATACCGAATATGAGAATATCAAAAATGATACCGTGGGCCTCCACCAGCAATTGCATATAGAACCCTTCAAAATCGGATATATAATAGGGAATGCTGGCCCCTAAAATAATTAAGCTTACACTAACCAGCACCAAAAACGCAGTCAGGATTGGTTGTTCAATCACTCGAAAGAAATTGGTGCGAATCTTCTCAGTGAACTGGGTAATTTTCATGAATTGCCTGATATCTTACTTTCCAGCGATACGGCTATCTTAGTGCTTTTACCAGCTTATCTACCAATACCTCGTTTATGCGCTGGTACGATTGGTAGGTCCAGCCGGCTACATGCGGCGTAAAGATAACCTTATCACTATCTTTAAGATACAAAAAACTTTCGGCTTGTCCGGGGCTCAAATATTGTAGTTTTTCATTTTCCAGTACATCAACAGCTAAACCTAAAAGCTGCCCGGATTTTAGTCCGTTCACCAGGGCTGCTAACTGGACAACCTCGCCCCGGGCGGTATTTACCAAGTAAAATGGTTTGGCAAACCCATTAATAAAATTATCATCCACCAAGGAGTAGGTTTCCTGGGTAAGGGGTAAATGTATACTTAGTAAGTCAACTTCGGCCTGTAATTGGTCAAGTGTGCAGCGTTCGGCTCCGCCGATAGTAAGTGCCGGCTTGTATTTATCGTAAACCAAAATTTTGCAACCAAAAGCCGATAATAAATCCACCACCCGGCTGCCCATATAACCGCAGCCCATTACGCCTACCGTTAAGCTGCCTAGTTCGACGCCCCGGTTAAATTCCCGCTTCCATTCCCCATTACGAATCTGTTTATCGGAACGAACAAAATGGTTGAGCATAGCCAATATTAGCCCAATAGTATGCTCGGCAACTGCTTGCTGATTGCCTTCTGCCGCATGAACAACCTGAATTCCTTTAGCCTGTACAAACTCCAGATCAATATTATCGAGGCCGGCACCGGCCCGGGCTATAACCTTTAGGTTCGTAGCCTTTGCTAAGGTGTGCCGGTTAAGTTTCAGTTTACTTCTTACTATAAGAACCTCGTAAGCAGCAAGCGCATCGGGTACATCTTCGGTTAAAATATCAGGTTGATAATCCGCCTCAAACCCATGTTCAGCCAGCAAAGAATGCAGGCTGGGGTGCATTTCATCTATAATTAAAACGTTGGTTTGGGCAGGTAGAGCGGTCATAAATTGTACAACATTTGGGCTACTAAAAAATAGACACCTAAACCCAGCAGGTCGTTGGCAGTAGTTATAAACGGCCCGGATGCCAGTGCCGGATTAATATGGAATTTATCTAGCACCAGAGGCGTAATAGTTCCGGTAAAACTAGCGAGTAGAACTACACAAAATAAGGCCAGGCTAACTACCATAACCAGTTTGGTTTCGTAGTTAAAGAGTGTTACAACCAGTAATAGAATACTGGCTAATACCAAACCGTTAAACACCGCTACCAACAGTACCTTTAACAAACGTTTCGCTACACTTTCGTTAAATACGCTGGGGTTGGCTAAACTTTGCAGAATTATAGAACTGGACTGTATACCTACATTACCCCCGGTTGCCGTAACCAAAGGCATAAAAAACGCCAGCGCCGGCACCACTTCAATATCCGATTCGAACCGACCGAGAAATAGTGCTGCTACCAGCCCCCCCATCATACCAATTAACAACCACGGCAGGCGGGCCCGGGTAAGTTTCCAGATACTGTCCGATTCCTCAACGTCAGCCGAAATACCACTCATTAGTTGGCGTTCCTCTTCTTGTAATTCGGCAATTACATCCAGAATATCGTCAATAGTAATGCGGCCAACCAGCTTATTCTGGACGTTAACCACCGGTACTGCATCCAAGTCATACTTACGCATAAGTTGGGCTACCTCCTCCTCATCCATATAGGTTTGCACCGAGATAATCTCCGGGTCGTACAGATCGGCAATTTTGGTTCCGGCGCGGGCCAGTAGCATTCTTTTTAAGGAAGCCTTCCCAAGTAAATGGCCGCCATCATCCACTACATAAACCGAGTAAATCTTATTTACATTTTCGGCCTGCCGGCGAATTTCTTCAATAGTCTGGGTTACTGTCCAGTTAATATTGGCTTTAATAAGTTCCTTGGCCATTAGGCCGCCGGCGCAGTCTTCCTCGTAATGGAGCAGGTCAACTATATACTTGGCGTGTTCGGGGTCTTCTAGTCGGGCAATTACTTCTTCCCGAACGCGTACATCCTGCTCATTAAGCACGTCCACCGCATCGTCGGAGTCCATTTCCTCTATATACCCTACTAACTCTTCCGGGCTAAAATTCTTTACAAAACCTTTCCGAACGTCGGTATCCAGTTCGCTGAGTACGGTACTGCCTTTTTCCCGCGGTAGCAGATTAAATACCCAGGTACAGGCTTCGGCCTCCAACTCGTAAAGAATTGTACTTATATCGGCCGCATTTACCGGGTCCAAGGCCTGCCGTACAAAGTCCACGTCGTTCTCTTCAACCGCTAGGTTTAGCCGGTCCAGAAACTCTTTGCTGAGTTCAAACTGATTTATTTCAGGAGTAATTTCTTCCAAATTATTGGGTCCAGGCTTGGGTTAAAAAAATAAACTCTTCTACACCTAACTGCTCGGCTCGTTTATCCAGCAGGCTTAGTTCCAGAGCGGCCGGAGGCAAATTTAGCGGTTTCAGGGCGTTGCGCAAGGTTTTACGGCGGTTATTAAAAGCCTGTTTCACCAGGGTAAAAAAAGCCTTTTCCGGACACGGAAGGCTAGCTCGCTCATTGCGCCTCAGCCTAATTACGCCCGATTGTACCTTAGGCGGCGGCGTAAATGCGCCTGGCGGCACGGTAAATAGATATTCAATAGTATAGAATGCCTGCAGCAATACGCTTAATATACCGTAGGTTTTGCTACCGGGCGGTTCGGCTATGCGTTGGGCTACCTCCTTCTGAATCATGCCTACCACTTCCGGAATAGCCTCGCGGTACTCTAGTATTTTGAAAAATATCTGGCTGGAAATGTTGTACGGAAAGTTACCGATTATGGCAAAAGGCTCGCTACCCATCAGTTTACTTAGATCTTGTTTAAGAAAATCACAAGAATAGATACGTTCGGCAAGCTCCGGATAATGCTTTTGCAAATACGCTACCGATTCAGTATCGATTTCCACAACACTTAACTGATATTCATCTTTTTTAAGTAAATACTGAGTTAATACCCCCATACCGGGGCCAATTTCCAGCACGTTTTGGTAGCCCCGGTAGCTAGTAAGCCCGTTTACAATTTTTTGTGCCGTATGCTGCTCGTGAAGAAAATGCTGACCGAGAGCTTTTTTAGGCCGTACCTTATCGGAATTGGTAATCATATGGAGTTTGTGCCGGAAATGGATAACTTTGGCTGTAAAATTAACTTTTTTAGCATGCTGCCTCAAATTCTTTTTCAGAAGGCGCCGGAAAATACTTCTTCCCTGCAAATTCTGGCTAACCTAAACCAACTACCTTCAATTCCTAAAGAGGAAAAAACTTGGCTTGGCCGGGAGCTGGAAAACAAAAAGTGGGCGGTAATTAACCGTTTCTCCTACTGGCAGTGTTACATTTTAGCCGAGAATGAGCCCCATAGTTACCAGCAAAAGGAAAAACTACGAAAAGCTGGCAGCCAACTAGCTAAGCATATGGCCGAAAATACCGTAGATGGTATTACGCTTACCGGCGAGAAGCATTATCTAGAAAGTGCGCTGGAAGGTTTGATACTTTCATCATATACATTCAATAAGTACAAAAGCGAGAAAAAAGCGGAAGGTTTACAAACGGTATATTTACCGGACCAACCCGAAGAAAGCTTTCAGGAAATTGTATCCCGTACCGAAGGCACCCTGGTAGCCCGAACCTTGGTAAATGAGCCGGTAGTATACTTAACCGCCCCGCAGCTTAGCCAAGAAATCATGAGGTTGGGTCAGGAAGCGGGCTTTACGGTGGAAGTATTTGAGGAAAGTAAAATTCAGAGCCTAAAAATGGGCGGCTTGCTAGCCGTAAACGCCGGCAGTATTGATCCGCCTACCTTCAACATACTGGAATACAAATCGGCTGAAGCCAAAAATAGCCAACCCTTGGTATTAGTCGGTAAAGGGGTGGTGTACGATACGGGCGGCCTTAGCATTAAACCTACCGCCGGCAGTATGGATATGATGAAGAGCGATATGAGCGGGGCGGCGGCCGTTATTGGGGCAATTTACGCCATAGCTAAAGCCAAGCTTGCGGTACACGTAATTGGCTTAATTCCGGCAACCGATAACCGCCCCGGAGAAAACGCCATTGCCCCCGGCGACGTCATCACCCACTTCGATGGTACTACGGTGGAAGTACTGAACACCGACGCCGAAGGTCGCCTAATATTGGCCGATGCCTTAGCCTACGCTAAAAAATATAAGCCCGAACTAGTTATTGACCTAGCCACCCTAACCGGTGCCGCCGCCCGGGCCATTGGGCCGGAGGGTATAGTGTATATGGGAACAGCAGAAACTGAGGTAAAAATTTCGCTGGAAGTAGCCGGCCGGGAGGTTTACGAACGCTTGGTTGAGTTTCCGCTTTGGGATGAATATAAAGACCAGCTGAAAAGCAGTATAGCCGATATGACTAACTTGGGCGGACCCAATGCTGGCGCAATTACGGCCGGTATGTTTCTGAAACATTTTACCGATTACCCCTGGCTGCACCTAGATATTGCCGGGCCAGCCTACCTGACCAAGCCAAATGGTTACCTTACCCAGGGTGGCAGCGGCGTAGGGGTTAGGTTATTATTTCAATTTATAAAAGAAAAGATTGCGGTATGAGCGAATCCAAATATCGCCCGATAGTGGGCATTAGCCTGGGCGACATAAACGGCATAGGCCCTGAAATAGTACTTAAAACCCTGCAAGATAGCCGCCTGCTGAGCATGATGACTCCGGTTGTTTACGGATCGTCTAAAGTATTGGGCTATTACAAAAAGGCCCTGAAAATTCAGGAGTTTCGCTACCAAATAGTGCAGGATTCCATTGATCCGGAGCAAATAAACGTGGTGAACTGCTGGCAGGACATGCTGGAGATTTCTACGGGCCAGACTACGGAAGCCGGCGGCCAGGCGGCCTTTATGGCCTTAGATAAAGCGACTACGGACTTAACTAAAGGTATTATCCAGGCCTTGGTTACTGCCCCTATTAATAAGCACAATATTCAGCGCGACGATTTCAATTTCCCCGGCCATACCGAATTTTTAACCCAGGCCAGCGGTGCCAAGGATAGCCTGATGCTGTTGTGTACTCAAAATTTGCGGGTTGGGGTGGTTACCGGCCATATTCCTATTGCCAAAGTAGCGCAGTCTATTAGCAAAGAAAGAATATCTTCTAAACTAAATATATTGGAAAAAACCCTTCGGCAGGATTTTGGTATAGGCAAACCGCGTATAGCCGTACTGGGCCTAAACCCCCACGCTGGCGAGAACGGAATATTAGGTAATGAAGAACAGAAGATAATTGAACCGGTAGTTCAGCAATTTAAGGAGAAAAGTAAGTTGATATTTGGCCCCTACCCGGCCGACGGTTTCTTTGGCAGCGGGCAGTACAAAAAATTTGACGGCATACTGGCTATGTACCACGACCAGGGCCTTATACCTTTTAAAACCCTGGCCTTTGAAAACGGCGTTAACTACACGGCCGGCCTCAGCATAGTACGCACCAGCCCCGACCACGGCACCGCCTACGATATTGCCGGCAAGGGCCAGGCCAGCGAAGTAAGCTTTAGAGAAGCCCTGTATATGGCGTGTGATGTGGCGCGGCGGCGTCGGGAGAACGGAAAGGGTTAAAGAAGTATTAACAAATACATTAGAATTCATTTGGTAAGTTTAGCTTAAATCCCTAAACTGAGAAGTTGATTTCAAATTGTTATTTAAATATTTAATCATCAATCATTTAAGTCTTACTTAATCTTTTCTCTATCCGCTCTCCACTATGAAATCTTCTATTCTTTCCCTCAGTAACTTACTATTTTCGCTAGTGCTAGCCTTAGGTATTGGTTGTCAGCCCGAGCAAGATCTTCCTAATCCGGGGCAACAACCTACTACCCTAGCCTATGTCGCTACTAGTGACCTACCTGACCTGGCGGTCTCCATGCAGCAGGTTACAGCAACCGCTAAAGGGAGCGCAGCGGGTGCTAACCGCCGGAGCCTGGCTAGCTTTGGCCAACTAGATACCCAGCAGACCTTACACTTGGTGCGGCAGGGCGGCCAGCCTACCTATACCTTTGCCTACCGCCACCACCCGCAAGGCTATATTGCCAACCTGGTGATGCGGCAGGTAGCGGGTGGGTATCTTGGTTTTGTTCTAGAGTATGTTCCAGACCAGCAGTGGTGGCAAAGCTCGCGCGATTGGCGCTACTTCAGCGGCACCATCCGGCGCTATAACCTGGAAGGGGAATTGATTGGCATGGTCGAAGTTTCTCAGGGTCAAAAGCTAGCGGCAAACCAGCGAACAAGTGGCGAGGGCCGGCGCACGGATTTGCCGGCAGGCTGTTACGAGGCGGTCAGCTTTGGCTATGAGGCCTTTGACGGCAGTAGCTGTGAGCCGGCTATAGGCACCTACACGGGCGGCCCGGTAGAGGACGACGGCTGTGAGTTGGTGCTGGAGTTGCAGCAGGTTCCCTGCTCGAGTATAGCCAACAGTACGGATGGGAACAGTGGCGGGGGCGGCACGGATAGTGGCAGTGGTACCCCCAGCGGCAGCGGCACAACGACGACGACTACTGCGGGCACCTATGTGCCGAGCGGGGGCGGCAGTTCAGGTAGTGGTTCCGGCTCTACGTCTGCTGGTAGTGGTAGTACGGGAGGTAGTGGCTCAACTACCAGCCAAGAGCTAGAGCTAGGCGTAGAGGATGAGGCCATCCCAGTAATTGTAGATAGCGAAGTTGAACTTGTTGAAGAAGAGCCCTGCGCCGAAGAAGGCTACACCCGGGTAAAAGGTAAATGCATCAGCGAGGAGGAGTATCGTGTGATGCTGCTTGAGGAGGCCTTAGAACAAGACCCCTTCTTGCTAATTGAAGACATACCCTGCGAGGAACTGCAAAAGTGGCGCGATTTGGCTAACCACGATGTTCCCCAAAGCAACATCTCTAAATTAGAAGCTATAGATAAAAATGAGTTTGGAGATGCAAACTTGCAACATATTAAGGACGCTTCGGGAAAAGTAGTAAATATGGATTTCTTTCCAATAACTGTAAATACTTTACCTACGAATCCTAATACAAATCAGCCTTTTACTGCTAACGGATTTCTAAATTATCTTAGAAAGAATATAAACGATTTTGTTGACACTAACGAATCTAAATTTACCCCTTCTAACATTACAGGATTTGATGAGCAAACTTTATGGTTATCCAATAACCCTGTTGACGCTATAATTCATATAAATATTCCAGTTGCGGGGGATGGTTCAGTAATATGTTCTAACTATGAAAGTGACAACTGGATATTTACCACAGTAGAAATGCCATACAATCTTTTCCTACAACATTATGACGGTGAACACCCGGTTAGTGGACATCGCCAATTTGGTTTTTACATAAATCCAAATGGCAGTTATACTTTCTACACTCGAGGGGTTGATAGAGTTACCGCTGCATTTGATGCTACAGTTGTAGAGAATTTTAAAAGTGAGCCTTTTAAAGCACCAGATAATTTATGGAATAGCTTTAAGGAAGGTATTTATGAATATGTAGAATCTCACGGAGGCGATGCAGTCGCCCCAAGTAATGAGGATAACGCAATCGGCAGGCCGGATTGGGACAAGGCTAAAGGGTATATAATTGGAACTTTGCCATTAAGCGAATTGGGATGCGATTAGTAGTAATCAGAAATAGCTTCTTTATCTGTATAATTATAGCACTAATTAGCTACATAGGAGCCATATTCGTCTTCAATGACAATATGTACTATCAGAGTCTATTAGGTATGGTTCTCAACTGGGCTACCATATTTGTATTTATTATTGGATATATATGGTTAGTTTCAGTAGATATCAGCAATAATAGTATAACTAGAGTAAAAATAATTTACTGTTTATCGATGATAGCATACATTATTGGTCTATTATACGTAAAGTATACTTCAGCTTTAAACGGTTATATAGTTGTAATCCCTGCTATTATTACACTAGTATCATTGTTAAGTATCATACTCATTATTTATGTTTTCAATACAAAAAAAACAGTGAAAGAAAATCTATTGACGATCGTATTGCCTTTAATCGCAATTACAATCATTACGCTATTGCTACTTATATAGAACATTTTTTGGGATAGAGTTCATTCAATAGTTCGAAGTCTATCAAAATAAGGTTAGTACAAACACAATTTATACCCTAGGGTGTGTCTTAAAATCAAACGGTTTGCATACTTTACAAGCTAAGCTCAAAGTTTGAATACTGCATTTAAGAGCTAAATTCAACCTTAGTACCAAGAATTAAACTGCGTTTACGTCCCCTAATTGAGTTTTCAGACACAGCCTAGGAACCCACCCCAGCCTGGTCTGCATTGAGTGCATCTGAACGGCAGCGAATTCAGAGTAGTTTAAGTTCTTTCTTTCATAATGGCTCAAAGTCATGCAATTAAAAAAGTTAGTATTTTCTTTATTACTATCTTCAGCCTTTTACCTTTCCTTTTCACAAGGAGTTGAGAGACAAGAAGTGTATCTTATTTATAACGCCAAATCGTGTAGTAAACATTTAGAAACCAATAATATCACATTCAACTTTGGTATAGGGTGGACTGATAGCAATTCTTTTGTTTATGAAAAGAAACATAATGCAGATACTTTGAATAATTCTAAGCTAGAATATCTTGATATTGTAACTATACACGATTTGTATAGTCGAGGGGAAAAAACATACAAAGCATATTCTGAGAAATTTAAAGCAAAGCATGGATTTGCTCCCCTCCCCCCGATTAATAATCCTCATCAATACTTTAATATATATATACTAGAGAAAATAGACCATAAGTGGGTACGTTATCCTGTCAAATGGATAGATGCAATTCCTTAATATGAACTTGTATCAGTGATTCGAAATCATGCTATCAACATACAATTTCCTACTTGCATTTATATGTCTCCTATTCATTCCTAAGGTGGTATTTAGTCAGGATAAGGAAATAATCTATATAAATTGTGCCAGCGACTGGGAGGATGTAGATGATGTGTTAAAAGGGTTAAAACCTATTTCTGACCTAGGATGTAAGTAGAATGAAAATCTTTAAAAAATTGCTTGGGTTTCATTTTTACTACTTGTATATCTAACTATCGTTGCTACAGTATTAGGTGTGATCGAAAAACTATTAGATCATGGGTTAGACCCTGAGAGGTTTTCTTTGACAACTCCTATTGGCTTATTTGTAATGATAAATCTTTACGGAGGATTCCTTATAGGTATTATATTGTCATTTAGCTACTGGAAGCTGAAGAACTGGCTGGGCTTTAGCTACAATCAAGCTTATGTTTTTATGACAGTTATTGCTCTTGTAGCCTTTATAATATATCGTTTTAAATTTGACTATTTGGAATTGACTTATGAGGATGCATCTGTATTTGTACTATGGTTATTCATGGGCTATGCTTTAAATTATTTAAATAATAGGTATTTAGATAATTCAGTGGAATAAACCTTATCAATATTTACTAATAGTTCAAATTATTATTCATTGATGAAATATGTTATGAAACTATTTCTATTAATAATGTTTACAGCTTGTTCAGCAAGGCTATACGCTCAACCCACAGTAAAGGTATATAGCGAGCAAACGGAGAGTGGTTATATAATATATGGTGATAACCCGGAGTTTTGCCCTGTTACTATCCAATTGAATTTAAAGCTAACCAATATGCTGGCTGAAGGCAGCTCTGAACAAGTTCATCTATTGCCTACACAATCGTACCGGCAAAAACTTTGTACAATTCGTAAAGATGAGCCCGGTAAAGCATTTAGTTATTCTCTCAAGTATAAAAGCAACTTTGGTGACCATAAGTTGAACAATTACGATAGTGTAGCTATTTATCACCTGCCTTATAAATCGGCTCAAGGGTACTTGCTGCATCAGGGATACAACGGTTCTTTTTCCCATCAAAACCAATATGCACTGGACTTTACAATGGCTGAGGGAACACCTATACTAGCTGCCAGGGCTGGTATTGTAGTTAAGGTAGTAGATGATAATAAAAAAAGCTGTGCTACTGGAGAATGTGTCAAGTACAATAATTACATTTTAGTCTATCATTCAGATGGCACTTTTGCTGAGTATACTCATATTAGAAAGAAGGGTGCGTTAGTAATGCCAGGTGATGAGGTAGTTCAAGGGCAACATATAGCTTACAGTGGTAATGTAGGTTGGAGTACCGGCCCTCATTTGCATTTTGTAGTGTTTCAGCAGAATATGGATTCAAGAAAATCGTTGCCAACCAAATTTAAACTAGACAACACTGATGAGCCTGCCTATTTGGAGGAGAAAAAGACTTACAGCAGAAATTATTGATAAAACTGCTACTAATCCCCTTCGCTAACAGTGCTTTCTTAATATCCTCAATATTGCTGCGGGGTACGGCTTTTATCAGGTGGCAGGTGTATTCCCGGCGGGGGTGCTCGTACATTTGCTCGTGATAGTCGGTTTCTACTATTTCGTATTAAAAGAGAAAGATAGATTAGATACTACTCTACCAAATCTAGTAAAGTTAAGCTTATAGAACATATCCTACGTTTTCTCCTTCAATTTAAAAACTACAATTACTTCCCTACCTTTACCCCATGGCTACTCCCCGGCAAGAACCACCCTGGACGCTCGACGTTACGCCTCGCTCGGCTTGGTTTACGCTAAATTTGGGCAAAATCTGGCGCTACCGCGATCTGCTCACCCTTTTCGTTAAGCGCGATATCGTAACCTTCTATAAGCAGACCATACTGGGGCCGCTCTGGTTTCTGCTACAGCCCCTATTCACTACGGCAATATTTATTGTAATTTTTCAGAAGGTAGCCCAAATTTCTACCGCCGATGTACCACCCGTGCTGTTCTACCTCAGCGGTATAATCGTCTGGAATTACTTTGCCGAGTGCGTTAAGGCCACCACTACCGCTTTTACCGATAATGAGCATATCTTCGGTAAGGTGTACTTTCCGCGGGTGCTGGTGCCGCTGGCTACTATTATCTCTAATTTGGTGCGCTTTAGCATTCAGTTTGGGCTGTTTTTGGTGGTTATGGGTTGGTTTTGGTGGCAGGAAGGCGAAGCGTTTGTGATGAAACTGGAGTTGCTGCCGCTGGCGCTGGGGCTAATTTTGCTGACGGCCGGTTTTAGTCTGGGCATTGGTCTTATTGTGTCCAGCCTCACCACCAAGTACCGCGATCTTAGCTTTCTCATCACCTTCGGCATACAACTGGCTATGTACGCTACGCCGGTTATTTACCCGCTGGCCGAGGCGCCGGAGGTTATCCGTAACATCATTATCTTCAATCCGATGGCCCCGATAATTGAGGCGTTTCGGTATATATTTTTGGGGGCGGGTACGCTTAGCTGGCCGGCGCTGGCTTACAGCTTAGGGGCCGTGGTGGTGGTTATGTTGCTGGGTTTGCTTATCTTTAACCGAACCGAAAAAACCTTTATGGATACGGTTTAGCCGCTTGCTCAAATTTTTTAGACTGTTTCGGCTGTAGTAATTTTTTAAGTAAGAAGCCTGTTTGCTCCTCCCACATGAATTTTGATGCCATTCACGTACAAAACCTCTCGAAGCAGTACCGCTTGGGCGTAATCGGCACCGGCACCCTCTCGCACGACCTAAACCGCTGGTGGCACCGCCTGCGCGGCCAGGAAGACCCTTACCTGCAGGTGGGCGAAACCAACGACCAAAGCCGTAGCGGTGGCAACTACGTATGGGCCCTGCGCGACATTAATTTTTCGGTGAAGCCCGGCGAGGTGGTCGGTATTATTGGTAGTAACGGGGCGGGCAAAAGTACGCTGCTGAAAATCCTGAGCCAGGTTACCGCGCCCAGCACCGGCCGCTTTCGGGCGCGTGGGCGTATAGCTTCGTTGTTAGAAGTTGGTACCGGTTTTCATAAAGAACTTACCGGCCGCGAGAATATTTTCCTGAACGGCGCCATTCTGGGCATGACTAAGGCCGAAATCCGCAGTAAGCTGGACGAAATTATTGACTTTAGCGGTGTAGCTCGCTACGTAGATACGCCCGTTAAACGCTACTCTTCGGGTATGAAGGTGCGCCTGGCCTTTGCCGTGGCCGCCCATTTGGAACCCGAAATCCTGATTGTGGACGAGGTGCTGGCCGTGGGCGATGCTGCCTTTCAGCAGCGGGCCATCGGCAAAATGCAGGAGGTGAGCCAAGGAACGGGCCGAACGGTATTGTTTGTAAGCCATAATATGGGCGCGGTTAAGCGGCTCTGCACCCGCGGCATAGTGCTAAAGCACGGCAGCCTGCACTACGATGGTGCTACCGAAGAGGCCGTGCACCAGTACGCCTTACTAAACGCCGCCTACAGCGAGAAACCCGTAGCCGAGCAAACCAACCGCGAGGGCCTGGGCGACTACCGTTTCACCGATGCTTGGGTAGAAGATGAGCACGGCCTGCGCAGTACCGATATTCGTACCGGCTCCACCGCCACTTT
Source organism: uncultured Roseivirgaceae bacterium (assembly GCA_964504565.1). Taxonomy (GTDB): domain Bacteria; phylum Bacteroidota; class Bacteroidia; order Cytophagales; family Cyclobacteriaceae; genus Cesiribacter. Next base: position 155,206 of record CAZDEY010000004.1, on the reverse strand, counting down.
TCACCTAACCGCTAAGCCGCAAAATGGTACTACAATAAAAAAAGTATATGCCGCCGTATGCTTTCGCGATGCCCTGGGCGTACGGTTGTTTACCCTTTCAACCTCATTTTACGGTAAGCAAATTACCCTGGAGGGCGAAACCCAATTGCAATTTGTGCTGCCCCGTATGCCCCTGAGCGAGGGCGAGTACCTTTGTGATTTGTATATGGCCGAGGGCCGGGGCGATACCTTAATACAGGACTACGTACACCGGGCGCTACGCATTAAGGTATTCGGCAATGATTATTATAATTCCGGCGACCCCCAGCCCGTGGGCTTAGATAAGTTTTATACGGATTTCCGGTTAATCAAAAACAATTCTTTCGCAATTATAGACTAAACTATGCACCATCAGATAAAATTTGGCGTGGTAGGCTGCGGCCACATTGGTAAGCGGCACTTGGCTGTAATTGAAGCCGAACCGGCAGCCGAGCTGGTTGCCTTCTGCGATACTGATACCCGTAAGCTAGATGAATTTAACCGGCTTTACCCACGGGCAAAAGCTTTTTCTAACTATACTGAAATGCTGGCCGATGAGGCTATCGATATTGTATCGGTTTGCACGCCTCATGGATTACACGCAGCTATGAGTATTGAAGCTGCCAAAGCAAAAAAGCATATTCTGGTAGAAAAACCCATGGCCCTAAACGTAAAAGAAAGCTTGGAGATGATTGAGGCCGCTCAGGCTAATGGGGTAAAATTATACGAGGTAAAGCAAAACCGCTACAACGTACCTATTCTTCTAACCAAAAAAGCCCTGGATGAGGGGCGATTGGGCCGCATTTTTATGGTGCAGTGCAACGTACTCTGGAACCGCCACCAGCAGTATTACGAACAATCGAGCTGGCGAGGAAAAAAAGAGTTGGAAGGGGGGGCACTACAAACCCAGGTAAGCCACTTTATTGATTTACTGGTTTGGTGGTTTGGCGAGCTGACCGAAGCCAAAACCCTAACCGATACCCTAAACCACGATATTGAGATTGAAGATTGCGGCGTGAGTAGTATAAAATTTGAAAACGGGGTTCTGGGCTCGCTGCTCTGGACTACCTGCGTGTACAACGTAAATTACGAGGGCAGCATTACCATTGTAGGGGAAAAAGGAACCATTAAAATAGGGGGAAAATACCTGAACAAGATAGAATTTTGGGATGTACAGTCGTACCCCATGCCGGAAGATACTGCCTTTACCGATCAGCCCAACGATTACAACTCTTACCAAGGTTCCAGCTCCAACCACGACAAACTGATTAACTCCCTGGTGAACCAAATAATTTACCGCCGGCAGGGGGTAGTAGAAGGCCCGGAAGGAATGAAAACCATTCAAGCCATTGAAAAAATTTATGCCGGAATCTAGTAGTCAAGTACAGATATCCCCCTACCTAAACGATGCTTCCGCTTTAGGCCAGCCGGCTGATGACCTTTTTTATTCTAAACCCTGGCTCTGCCTTTTGGAAAAAGCCTACGGCTTTAAATATCAGCTCGCTAAGCACCTTCCTTCCCAAAAATTTCTAATTTTTACGCTTATAAATAACCTGGCCGGCCAAAAAATTACCAGCTTACCCTTTAGCGACTATGCACCTATTGGTACGGAAATGGGTGATGCCCTAGAGCCTATCTTTCGGGCAATTCGGGCTGCGTACCCTAAGGTGCCAATTCTGCTAAAAACCAGGTGCAATCATCAAAGTCCTGAGTTATTAACGCTGGGAAAGCCGGTACGCTACGCTTGGTGCCACATTATAAATACGGAGAATACGGTTTCTCAATCTTCATCGTTTAAACGGGGCGCTAAAAAGGCTACTAAAGCGGGGGTTCAGGTACGTTTGCAAACCAGTAAAGCCTCCTTATCCACTTTTTATCAGCTATATCATCAGCTTAGGTTACAAAAATTTGGCAGTATCCCGCAGCCTTATTGCTTCTTTGAACTTCTGCATAAAGAATTTATGGAAGGGGGGCGAGGCTTTGTTTTAGAAGCAACCCACCAGAAGCAGGTAATAGCCTCCATAATTGTACTTCAGCACCAAAGAACGCTGTACTATAAATTTGGGGCTTCCAGCTTAAGCGCACTAGATGTTCGGCCTAATAATTTATTATTTGATGAACTTATTCGCTACGCCCGGCAAAACAATTTTGAAGCGATAAACCTGGGTCTAAGTGGGGCAGAATCGGCTTATGAAGGCTTGGTTCGATTTAAGGAAAGTATGGGTGGCAAAGCCAGCCCTATTACCTATATAGAAAATAAAGAAGGCTGCCCGCCGCCCGCCGACCACCAACTAGCCTTTAAAGATGTGCTCGGTAGCCTAACGGGTTCACTAGTGCAGCTACAGCCCAAGCCCGAGCTAACCAGTCGCGTTAGCGAAGTTCTTTACCCCTATTTTGCATGAAACTGGTACTGGTAGGTAATAACGATGGCCCACTTCGCTTGCTCCGGAGCTTGCAGAACTCCCGGCATTGGCCGCTAATAGTAGGCTTGCAGAAACCATTAAGCCCAGCCTTGAAAAGCCAGTACCTGGCCTATTTGGCTAATGAAGATCAGTTGTGGGAAGAGTTTGACGATAGCAGTCTGGCAGCCCGCTTAGAACCGCTTCAGCCCGATTTACTAATTAATTGCTTCTGTAATTTTAAATTTAAACAACTACTTGGGCTATGCCCGGTACTAAATGTACACTTAGCTCCTTTGCCGCGCTACCGGGGCCGGCACCCTTTGCATTGGGCGTTAATTAACGGTGAAAAGCAATTTGGCGTTACCATTCATAGCATGAGCCCAGCCTACGATGCCGGAGATATTTACTGGCAAGCAACCGTAGCGGTAGGTGAAGGCCTATCGGTACAGGAATTACGCGAGCAATTATTAAATAAGGTAGAAGAAGAGTTTGCCGACTTTCTAAACCATTACAGCCAAGGATTGATTAACCCAAAACCTAATTTAGATAGAGAAGCCACATACATTACGCGCCGCTTCCCGCAAGATAGTTGCCTAACCGAATGGTATAGTCGCGATTTGCTTTACCGCAAAATAATGGCGTTGCGTTCCGAAGCCAATCCTGCCTATTTTCTTATTAATGAAAACCCGGTTAAGGTGAACAAGGCCGAATGCCTACCCATTAAATTTGTAGGGGTTAGCCGCCCTACTGTATTCCGGCTATTGCCCAACGGTATAGCGGTAGTATGCACCGATGGCCGTACCTTGGCTATGTACGGCTTTACACCCGGGAAATATAACCTACAAATTAACCAAAAACTGCAGTAACTTATGCAAGTGCCCTTTCTAGACTTAAAGGCTCAGTACCAAGCCTTAAAGCCCGAGCTTGACCAAGCCATAGCCGATACGCTGGAGGAAGCCCAATTTGTAAACGGCAAGGCAGTAACCCATTTTGAGCAGGAGTTTGCCCGATTTGTAGGGGTAAAACAAGTGGTGGGCTGCGCCAACGGTACCGATGCCCTGGAGTTGCTGCTGCGGGCTCTGGAGGTTGGCGAAGGTCACGAGGTGCTAGTACCGGCCATTTCCTGGATTTCTACCTCTGAGGTAGTAATATCGGTAGGGGCAAAACCTGTATTTATTGACTTGGATCCGGAAACCTATACACTAGATCCGGAAAAAATAGAAGAGAAAATCACCGATCGTACCCGGGCAATAATTCCGGTACACCTGTACGGCCACCCAGCCGCCATGCCCCAAATTATGGCAATAGCTGAGCGGCATAATTTATATGTTATAGAAGATTGTGCCCAAGCTCACGGGGCGGCTATTAATGGAAAGAATATAGGTACATGGGGTCACGCCGCAGCCTTTAGCTTTTTCCCTTCTAAAAACTTAGGCGCTTTTGGCGATGCCGGAGCCATTGCTACCGATAACGAAGAGCTGGCACGAAAGGTGCGTATATTGGCGAACCACGGCCAAGTGCAGCGCCACCAACATGAATATCATGGCCGAAATAGCCGGTTAGATACCCTGCAGGCGGCAATTCTGAGGGTTAAACTTAAACACTTGCCCACTTGGCTTGCCCAACGTTCCGCACTGGCAGAACGTTATACCGAACTCCTTGAAGGTTTGCCTCTAAAATGTCCGCAGCAAAAGCCTGGCTATGCGCATGTTTACCATTTATATGTTATTCATTTAGAAAGGCGCGACGAGCTTCAGCAGTACTTGGCCGATAGGCAGGTGCCTACCAGCATACATTATCCAACTGCCCTACCTTTTCTATCCTGTTATCAGTACCTGAACCACCAGAGCCAGGATTTTCCGGTAGCGTATCAAGCCCAAAGCAGCATTCTATCATTGCCCTTTTACCCGGAGCTTCCTGCTGAAGCTCAAGCCTACGTAGCCGATCAAATAAAGCAGTTCTACCATGCCTAAGCTTCTCAAGTTCGATATTATTCACCCGCGCGAGTATCTGGAGAAGAAAAAGAGTACCTGGCCCGACCTGGAAAACTTGAGCCGCTCTCAGTATCTGCAACGCCTGCTGGCCCTGCGTAGTAATTATTCCGATTTCTATACCTACTACCTGAACCAAGACCCCAACTGGCAGGCCGAGGAGTTCTTTCTGCTGGATAATACCTACCTGAATAAAACCGCCCAAGAGCTATTCGGAAGCCTGTACTGGCCTACTAAATTGCGGCAGGGCCTAAGCAAGAAATTCCGCTACGATTTTCATAAGTGGATGCGCTACGTAGTTGATGCCTACGTACAGGAATTTAAGCCCGAGGTGATATTTGTGCGCTCGCACCCGCTGCCTAGTCAGTTTTGGCAGAAGTACCGGAAGAATAGCCATCTGGTGGCCCGCCTCTCGGCTCGGTTGCCCCAAGAATGGCACCCCAATGACTGGGACCTTATCTATACCGATCAGCCTACGTTCAAGCTGTTTTTTGAGCTGCACGGCGTTAAAACCATCCTCAACGATCAGGGCTTCGACCAGCGGATTAATGCGGAATTAGTTAAGCGGGAAAAGCAGTATGAAACCACCTTTGTAGGCGGGCTGGGCACCCAAAACTTTCTGCAGCGTACCGAATTCTTCAACCAAATAGCCCAAAACCTGCCGTTTAAATGGTGGGGCTACTGGTGGCAGTACGGGGGCGACGGCCGTCAAATGTCGGACTTTCCGGCGCTGGAAAAAACCTACCACGGTTCTACTAGTGGCCTGGAAATGTACCAGATTTTCCGGGATAGCCGGGTAGTGGTAAACGATTACGTAGATACCGCCAATGGCATTGGTTTTAACCAGCGCATGTTTGAGGTGATGGGCGTCGGCAGCTTTATGCTTACCCGCCAGGCCCCCAACTTCGGTAAAGTGTTTCCGGCTGATATTTTTGTAACCTATACCGACGCTAAGGATTGCCAGGATAAGGCTCAGTACTTCTTAAAAAATGAAAAAGAACGCGAAGAAATAGCCGCCAACGCCCAAAAGTTTATAGCCGAACGCTACAATTACGACCGGATCTCAGCCGAATTTCAGCAGGATTTGGAAACCATGCTAAGTCAGCCTTAAGATTTGGAAGCCATTTTTCTCATCTCTTTATAAAAAGAAGCAGGACTTTTGAGTAAGCTATTAAATGCGCAGCCCACCGCTGCAGGATACTTACGCATTTTGGCGTAGCACCGGGCGCGTTGCCACCACAGTATAGCCAGCCGCTGCCTAAAAGTTGCCGACTGCCGCACGGCCGCAAAGTGTTCGGCAAAGGTTTGCATTTCGTTCAGGCGCATTTGGTTATACGTTAATGAAGCCCGGCTGCTGTATTGCTGCGTAAAACTGCCCTGATTCTTAAAGCGAACCCCCTTTACATTAGCCAAATAGCCAATTTTACCGTTCTGCGTAGACAGTAACTGTATGGCGTAGTCGGCGCTGTAAATATGCCAGAACCACTCTGGAAACTCACCGATTAGCCCGTTGCGGAACATAACGGTGGAGGTATGCATAAACCAGTCGTTGGCCAGTTGCCGGTGGGTAAAGCTGCTGTTTTGCGTAAGGCCGTTGCGTTCGCTCTCGTAGTAATCTTGCTCTAGGGGATTCTCGTGTTCAATTAGGGCATCGTGGAAACAGAGGGTATAGTCCGGGTTCGAGTCCAGAAAATTGGCTTGTTGTTGAAGTTTGTCGGGGCTTAGCCAGCGGTCGTCGCCATCCAGCATAGCAATATACTGCCCGCGGCAGGCATACAGATTGGTGATATTATTTAGCCGGCCCGGTACACCCTCGTAGCGTTTGGGGTGAAGAATCAGGAAGATTTTATCAGGGTGGCGGGCTTGGTACTCTTTTAGAATATCGCGGGTGCCGTCGGTACTGCAGTCGTCGCCCACTATAATTTCGTAGGGAAAATCAACTTCCTGCTGCAATACGCTATCCAGCGTTTGGGCTATGTAGTTCCGGTGGTTGTAGGTTATTATGGAAACGCTAACCTTAGGAGTAGAGGCGGGCATAGGGTAGCTTACGGGCAAAGCGCAAAATTGTGCGCGTTTTGTAACAGAGGATTATCCAGATCTTCTTCCTTCCAGCGGCTGCTATCGGCAAACTGGGCCGGGGCTTTAGATTGCGGAATTACCCTAAAATCGAAGGAAACGCGGCTGCGGCCAGTGGTGTTCACCTTAGCTCCGTGCATGAGCGAAGCCCCGTTAAAGCGCACAAATTCGCCAACCAGCATCTCTACCGGCTTAAAATCTTCCTTACCCTCCTCACTTTCCAGCCACATAGTATTGGTACCGAAAGCCGGGCTTTGGGGCACCAAATAGTTAATTTCGGCGGTGCTGTGGCCGTAGTCCCTATCGCGGTGAAAACGCGACTGGCCCGGTGTATTGCTGAACAGGATACGGTGCGTAGGCTTTTTTTGGTAGAAGATCGGCTCGGCGTACTGCGGCCGAATTACTTCTCGTACAAAGCGCTCGTACGTTTGATAGAATTTCTGCCCGGCCTCACCATTTAGTTGGGCGTACAGTTGCTTATAGGCCGCGCTGCTTTCCATATTCTTATACAGCGAATTCTGATCGGCTTCATCAGCCGAAAGCTCGCAGGCCAGCGCACCCAAATCCTCTTCCCCCAAAAAATCCGCAATTATTTGGGGGAAGGGGTATGTGGCGGTATCGTAGGTGAATATTTGCATGTTTTAGAGTCAAGAGTCAAGAATCAAGATATAAGACACAGGACGTAGGACATAAGATTTCAAATTCCCCTCTTGAAAGGGGCTAGGGGTGTGTTTTAACTTATTTTCTTGCTCACGAGTTGAGAAGCCCTAACTTGCCTCATAACATCGGCTTCAAATTTAATTATATAACCATTGCGGCCAAGAGGCCATCATATTAGCGGTCACTCGGCTCAAGCCAAGCGACGGAATGGGTAAGAATCAAGATAAAAGACAAAGGACGTAGAACATAGGATTTTAGAAAAATTTACTTTCTAACAACTAACAACTAACAACTAACAACCAGATTATTTAATCGGCACATCAACTCACTAACTCACCAAATCGCCAACTTACTAACTAATCTTCTTCCCATACCGCGTAGCCTATACCGGTTTTGCCGAAGCCGTTGCCGTTGTAGAAGAGGTACTTTTTGCTGTGGTGCTGCACTACGCAGGGGTAGGTTTGCATGGTGCTGTCCCAACCGGTTTTAGAGTAGCTTATGCCGGCTTGGTCGTCCAGGCGCTGCCAGTCGCGGGCGTTGGGGCTTTCGGCGTAGCCAATGCGGTAGGCCTGGGGGCCGTCGCGGTAATCGAAACTGCCGCGGTAGCAGTACCACATTTTATACAGGCCGTCTTCCTTAATTACCGTAGCGCGGGCGTTGGCCTCGTACTGGTCTTTAGGCTGAATGCACGTATGGTTCTCGCGAACCCAATCAACGCCGTTGGTGGAGTGGGCGTACTTTATAATGTATAGTGGCTCTACCTTGTCGGCCACTTCTACAAAACCGGTGCTGCTGGCGTACCACATATGCCACTTGTTTTCCTCTTCGCGCATTATCCAGGGCGAGGCGGTAAAGTAGGGCTCCGTACGGCTGCGGTCAACCAAAGCCCCGTCGAACATGCGCTCGAAAGTTTGGCCGCCGTTATGGCTTACGGCCAGGCCAATGGAATTGCGGTAGGGTACCGAGCCACTGGGGTTCCAGCCTACGTAGTAGAGGTACAGGCCATTTTCGGTAGGCACCACGCAACAGGGCATAATGCCGCCGTCGTCAAAGGTGCCCAGCTTACCCAGGGGCATACAGGGCTCGGTATGCACGTAGCGTACATTTTTGGGGTTATAGGCATCTACATCAAAGTAGGTAAGTATACTTTGGCCCTTAGCATTGCGCGGAGCAAAGAAAATTCGGAAAGTATCCTCGTTCAGTACGTGCACCGTGGGTACGCAGGCGTGGCTCACCATCCAGGGCTGCTGGCCTTTAGTTTCAAAAATTAGTCCTTCTTTCTTCCAACTCATGGTTCAACCCCCCGTTTTATGCGATAAACTATCCAGATCCATACTCTTTTTATCCATCAGTTTCGACTTTTGGCCTAAGTGGATTTCGTACGGCTGGGTATCCTTAATGATGGTTGCGCCCATAGCCACCAGCGTGCCCTCGGCAATATGAGTTTCGTCGCGTACGGTGGCGTTTACTCCAAAAAAGCAATGGTCATCAATTTGGCAGGCGCCGGAAATTACTACGTGCGAGGTTATGAATACGTGGTTTCCTATAGTAGAATGATGACCGATATGATTGCCGCTCCAAAGCACGCAATTGTTACCAATTTTTACGAAGGGCTGAATGGTGTTGTCTTCAAAAATAAAGCAATTATCGCCGATGGTTAAATCTGGCCAGGTGGTGGCTTTGGAGCTTACGTAGCTCATAAGCTGGTAGCCCATAGCTTTGGCAGCCTCGTACTTTTGGCGGCGCAGGTGGCTCATTTTCTTGAAGCTGATGGGCAGAAACATCCGGTATTCCTGGGGCGGAAAATGCTCGGTAACCTCCTCAAATGGTACTAGCGGCAGGCCTTCGTAGGTATCAGTTTTGCAGTAGGCGGCATCTACGGTAAAACCTACCACGGTATGCGGGCTATCGTGGATAAAGTAAAAGTGCGCCAGGCTGGCCAGTTGGCTATCGCCGAAAATGACAATTTTTTGCGGTTCGGAAGGGGTCATACAAGTTGTTTGGTATCGCGCTTCAGGTGGTAGGCCTGCAGCAGGGCCTGAATTTCTTCCCGGCTATTGAACATCAATACATCTATAATGGAAAGGTGCGAGCAGAAATCATTTCCAAGTTGTTGGTAGGGTACTACATCCATCTCCAGAAAGCGCAGGCTTATATTCTCCTGCTCAAAATCAGCTTCGGTATACAATTCCAGCCCACCGATGGGGTTGACGTACTGAGTAGCCCCGTGCTGTTTACAGATACCAATTATCCGGTCTTGGGCGTGCAGTTGGCTAAGATTTTCCAGTTCGGAAGATTTGGTGAAGCGGGTTTCTATACCGATGTGCCGGGCTACCTGCTCAATACTTTTCATAGCCAAATCGCCGATGGTGGGGCCGGTTTGGTGCAGAATTTCTGTAAGAAGGTCGTACGTAGGCTCAAAATAGGGTGCTTTGGTATAGCTTTGCCGTAGCGATTTCAGGGTTTTGTCGCGCCAGCGGGGGTACTCCAGCTCGTGCAGGTAGGTTTCCGAAATAAGCTTATTCTGGCTGACTTTATGTAGCGGTACGCTCAGTAACTGCTTGCCGTTAGTATTCAGTACGTAGTTCCGGTGAATCCAGCCCTTTTTCATAAACGGCAGGTTATCCAGAAAAACAAACTGATCGGCAGAATTTACTAATTGGTAGTAGCCTAAATACGGAAAGAAGTACGGCTGCATTATAGCCAGTCGCATATTTGAGAGGTTAGGTTAAAAAATTGTAAGTAGACTAAACCCCTAAACGTAGGTTGGTCAAGCTATTCAAAATATAGGATAAAATTACGAAAATTTATATCCTTAGGCCAGAAATTAAATCAAATAACCTAAATTGCTTTCCTCCCCGCCAGCATCTTAGCCAACTGCGCCTTTCTTATATCTTCAATATCGCCGCGGGGTATGGCTTTAATTAGGCGGCGGGTATATTCCTGACGGGGGTGCTCGTACATTTGCTCAGGATAGCCGGTTTCTACTATTTCGCCGCCGTTCATTACCAGTATTCTATCAGCCATAAATTTTACTACCGAAAGGTCGTGGCTAATAAAAATGTAGGTGAGGCCAAAGTCGGCTTTGAGTTCGTTCAATAAATTTAGTACCTGGGCCTGTACGCTTACGTCTAGTGCGCTTACGCTTTCGTCGCAGATAATGAAGCGGGGTTCCAGCGCCAGGGTTCGGGCTATACAAATGCGCTGCCGCTGCCCGCCGCTAAACTCGTGCGGATAGCGGTTGTAGTGCTCGGCTTTTAGGCCTACGCGCTCTAGCAGGGCGTAAACGCGGCGTTTGCGCTCGGTATCATTATCGCCTACGTTATGCACTTGCATAGGCTCCAGTATGGCCCGGCCAATAGTCTGGCGCGGATTTAGCGACGCGTAGGGGTCTTGGAAGATAATTTGAATTTGCTGGCGCAAGCGGCGCAACTCGCCGGATTTTAGATTGGCAATAGGCTGGCCATCAAAGAAAATTTCGCCGCTGGTCGGCTCTATTAAATGCACAATTGAACGGCCCAGGGTAGTCTTTCCGCAGCCCGATTCGCCGACCAGGCCTACGGTTTCGCCGGGGTATACCTTAAAGCTTACATTATTGACCGCCGTAACCTTTTCCGAAGCTTTCCGGAAAAAACTTCCGCCCGGTTCAAACTCTACTTTTAGGTCGCGCACTTCCATTAGAGGATGCGTTGTTTTCAGTAAATTTAGGTGCCGCTGGTTTACTTCTTCGTAGCTTTCTACGTTTCGCAACAGAGCTTCCCCTACAGAATGGTAGGGCGCATCGGGCCGTTCTATAAGCCGACCGCCGGGGTCAACCGCCACAAAATCGCTTACCGTAGGCAGTACCTTCAGGGTCATGTCCAGCCGGGGGCGGCAGGCCATTAAACCTTTGGTGTAGGGGTGGCCGGGCTTGGCAAATATGTCCAGCACCTCGCCTTCGTCTACCACCTTGCCGCCGTACATTACCATTACCCGGTCGGCTACCTCAGCTACAACGCCCAAATCGTGGGTAATAAACATAACGGCGGTATTGATATCGTCGCGCAGTTCGGCCATTAGCTTTAGTATAGAGGACTGCACGGTTACATCCAGCGCGGTAGTAGGCTCATCGGCTATAACCAGTTGCGGGCTGCAGCTAAGGGCCATAGCAATCATAACCCGTTGTTTCTGGCCGCCACTTAGCTGGTGAGGGTACGATTTTAGTATGCGTTCCGGCTGAGGCAGGCGTACCCGTTCAAACAACTCAATGGTTTTTTTTCGGGCTTCTTTGCGAGAAATATTCTGGTGCAAGAGTATAGTTTCGGAAACCTGATCGCCGCAGGTATACACCGGGTTCAGGCTGGTCATTGGCTCCTGAAAAATCATAGCAATTTCGTTGCCCCGGATTTTCCGCATTTCCTTATTTGTAGTAGTCAATAAGTCAATTGGGCCGTACTGTCGGCTAAGAAAACTGCTGGTGCCCCCTAATATCCGGCCTTGCTCTCCTAAAAGCCGCATAATAGTTAGCGCGGTCACCGATTTACCGCTACCGCTTTCGCCCACAATTCCTAAGGTTTCCCCTTTCCTGATGTAAAAATCAATAGTATCAACTGCCTTTACTATACCGTTGGGGGTGCGAAAGCTGGTTTCCAGATTGTTTACCTGCAGTAGCACTTCCTGTTTAAGGCGATCGATAGGAGGGGTTTTACTCATAAGCTAAGGCAACTTACTAAAAAGCCGGGTGCGGTGGGGGCGGATGTAATATAGTTTAGTCATTAGTCGTGAGTATTAAGTATTGAGTCCTGGGTTTTAAAAGGTAGCTGCGTTAAAGTATAAGATGAAACGTTTGAGGTTAGTATTCCCCTCTTGAGAGGGGGCAGGGGGCGTGTGGCCCGCGTGTTTATACTTGAAAAACATCTACTATTTGCTATAACCAGCCCAACACACCGCGCGACGGTCGCCCCCAGCTGCGCCGACCCCTCACTAGCCGTGCGCCTCAAGAGGGGAAGTAAAACCTCTAACTTCTATCTTCCGCGCGGCGGCCGCTAACTTCTAACTTCTACACTCTAACAATTCTATCCTCCGGCAGCGTAGGTTCGCAGCGGTAGCGCAGGTAGAGTTGGGCGGTGGCAATTACATCTTGCTGGCTCCACTGGCTTATTTGCTCAAAGTCGTGCATTTTATAGAAGGTATGGTGCAGTTCGGTGCCATCGGCATGCTGAGCATAGGGTATATTAAACAAGCTGCAGAGGGTAAACAGCGAAACCGGGTAGCGGCGGTTGCCGAACATCCACATTTCAGCCGTATCCAGATGCGGAACTTCCCAGGGTTTCTTACCGGCAAAATCTAACACCGGTGGCAAGGGCACGCAATGCACCAGCATTCTTCGGCACAGAAACGGAATATGAAACTCCTTGCCATGGTGCGAGCACAGCCGTAGCGTTTTCTGGTCGAATCGTTCTTCTACCAGCGACTGAAAAGCATCCAGTAAGCTCTTTTCGCTATCGGCCGAGGTATAGGTTTTGACCCGCAGTTCCGGCCCGTCTTCCCGCTCGTGAAAATACCCTACGGTTAGGGCTACAATCTTTCCGTATTCGGCATACAAACCGGCTTCTTGTTGGTACAAATCTTCAATACTGCCGCCTATACCTTCTCTCTGCAGGCTTTCGGCCTTCATTTCCCAGGCTTGCTGCCGCGCTTGGCTAAGCTCACCCCAAGTTTCCGTTGCCGACACGGTTTCTAAATCCAGAAAAAGAATATCGCGAAGAGGACGAATCATGGTTATTGATTGATAGTTGTTTGTTGTTGATATAAAGCGCTTTAGGCCGGATTTGGTTTTTAGTTAGAAGTTAGAAGTTAGAAGTTAGCGGCGGCCGTGCGGAAGTCGGAATCTATCTCTGTTGTAATACTTACTATTTTATATCGATAACTACTTAGTTAAATACAATTAACTAACAACCAACAACGAACAACTAGGCACCAAGCACCAGCAACCAAGCACCAAACTCCTTTTTTAATCGCCGCTTTGTTTGTTATTTTACAAGGCTATGATGAAACGGTGGGTTTTGAAGGAAAATGCCGATGATGAAACTGCCCGGCGGCTGGCAGATGCTATTAATGTATCGCCCCTCCTGGCTAATTTGTTAGGGCAGCGCGGTATTACTACCTACGAAGAAGCTCACCAATTTTTTCGCCCCTCGTTAGACCAACTGCCTGACCCCTGGCTGATGCAGGATATGGATAAAGCGGTGGATAGGCTAAACCAAGCTATTGCTAATCAAGAACGCATCCTGATCTACGGCGACTATGATGTTGATGGCACTACCTCAGTAGCTTTAGCCTACGGTTTTATTAAAGAATTTTACCCCAATGTAGATTTCTATATTCCGGATAGATACGCCGAAGGCTACGGTATAAGCGAAAAGGGCATAGACCATGCCATTGAGGGCGGTTACGGGCTAGTAATTAGCCTGGACTGTGGCATTAAAGCGGTAAATACCATTAAGCGGGCCGCCGAAGCCGGTATAGATTTTATAGTGTGCGACCATCACCTGCCGGGCGATAAATTGCCCCCGGCCGTAGCGGTGCTGGACCCTAAACGGCCCGATTGTGCTTATCCTTATAAAGAATTGAGCGGGGCGGGCATTGGTTTTAAGTTTATGCAGGCCTACTGCCTGAAAAACGAAGTTCCGCTGCGGCACCTCTACCAGTATCTGGATCTGGTAGCGGTAAGCATAGCCGCCGATATTGTGCCGATAACCGGTGAAAACCGTATTCTGGCCTATTGGGGATTGAAAAAGCTGAATAAACGCCCCCGCCCGGGCCTCAAAGCGCTTATTGATCAGGCGGCCTTTCGGAAGGAGTTAGATATAAGCTCTATAGTGTTTGGTATTGGCCCGCGTATAAACGCCAGCGGCCGTATTGCCCACGCTAAAATGGCGGTTAAATTGCTGCTTTCCGAAGATGCCGAAAAGGCTAATGGGTTGG
>CAZDEY010000004.1:124649-141083 GCA_964504565.1 uncultured Roseivirgaceae bacterium | reverse complement strand
TGATACGGTTAATGACAAGAATTTGCTGCGCCGGAATTTTGATAATACAATAACCCAGGAAGCCATCAGCATGATTGAGGGCGATCCGGAGTATAAGGCTAGCCGGTCTACGGTGCTGTACAAGAAAGATTGGCACAAGGGGGTAATCGGTATTGTGGCTTCGCGCTGCGTAGATACCTATTACCGCCCAACCATTATCCTTACCGAGAGCAATGCCAAAGCAACCGGCTCGGCCCGTTCGGTGGTTGGGTTTGATATATACGAGGCTATTCAGGAGTGCAGCGACCTGCTATTGCAGTACGGTGGCCATATGTATGCGGCCGGGCTTACTATGGAAATAGAGAATGTACCGGCCTTTCAGAAGAAATTTGAAGAAGTAGTAGCCCGAAAAATAAAGCCCGAACACCTGGTGCCCCAACTGGAGATTGACCTGGAACTAAGCTTTGCGGATATTAACCCTAAATTTTTCGGTATACTAAAACAAATGGCCCCCTTTGGCCCCGGTAATATGCAGCCGGTATTTACTACCCGTAAGGTACGGGCGGCAGGTCGCCCGCGCGTATTAAAGGATAGACATTTAAAAGTTGCCCTGGCCGACGAAGAAACCGGCGTGGTATTTGAGGCTATCGGCTTCGATATGGGGCAGTACTTTGATCTGGTAGCCAGTGGCCTGTCGTTCGATATTGCCTATAGCGTTGAATTAAACGATTATTACAACGAAGGTACGCTGGAACTGTACCTACGCGATCTAAAATTTGAGGAAGACTAAGCTATGCTCTTACGCGCCGATAATCTGGTAAAAAAGTATAAAAAACGTACCGTAGTAAATCACGTTTCGGTGCAGGTAGAACAAGGCGAAATTGTGGGGCTGCTGGGCCCTAACGGAGCCGGTAAAACTACCACTTTCTACATGACTGTAGGCCTGATTAAGCCTAACGAAGGCAAGATTTTTCTGGATAGTGAAGATATAACCGCCCTGCCCATGTACCGCCGGGCTAAGCTGGGCATTGGCTATCTGGCGCAGGAGGCTTCGGTTTTTCGTAAACTTTCGGTAGAAGAAAATATAATGGCCGTGCTAGAAATGACTAAGCTAACCAAAGCCGAGCAGCACGCTAAAATGGAGGCCCTGCTAGAGGAGTTCAGTTTAGGCCACGTGCGCAAAAATTTGGGAATGGTGCTAAGCGGGGGCGAACGCCGGCGTACCGAAATTGCCCGCGCCCTGGCCGTAGACCCCAAGTTTGTACTCCTAGATGAACCCTTTGCCGGTGTAGACCCTATTGCGGTAGAAGAAATTCAGACTATAGTAGCCCAATTAAAAAACAAGAATATCGGCATCCTTATTACCGACCATAACGTAAACGAAACGCTGAGCATTACCGATAGGGCCTACTTAATGTACGAAGGCAAATTGCTAAAAGCCGGCACCGCCGAAGAACTAGCCGCCGACCCCATGGTACGCAAAGTATACCTAGGCCAACACTTTGAACTGAAGCGGAAAGTCTAGGTTTAGACTTAAAGTTTGAGTCAAGAATCAAGAGCCAAGAGTCAAGATTATGTATACTAATAAGCTGATAGAAGAATTTAAACAACTAAAGGTATCAGCCAGTGAGGAAGATTTAAATCGGTTTATTGCTGATCTTAAAGATGCAGGTGCTTCTATCATTCAAACTATATCAGCAGTTCGATCAAAGTTCAAATGGAAACTAAACGAAGTGAGAGAAATAGTTCTTAATTCGCTTTCATGGAATTCTGAGAAACAAAAATTTAATAAGTTCAATAATTGGGCAATGTCTGTCTGGGAGGAAGATGATGTATCTGATGAAAGGTTAAAAACTCTTGATTCCTGACTCTTGGCTCTTGATTCTAAATATAATTACCGAACTCACCAATTCACTAATTCGCCACCTCACCAACTAACTATATGCTCGAAGTATTCAATTCAATGATTGCCTGGTTTATGAAGCAGCGCTTTCAGGAAGTTGAAAATTTTATGAACAACCCGCACGAGGTGCAGCACCAGGTGTGGGAAGGTTTGGTGACCAAAGCCCGCAATACCGAGTGGGGCAAAAAATGGGGCTACACCAGCATTAATACTCCGGGCGAATATGCCGGCCGGGTTCCGCTTAGTACTTACGAAGACATGAAGCCCTACATTGACCGCATGATGCTGGGTGAACAAAACGTGCTATGGCCTACCGAGGTGGAGTGGTTTGCTAAGAGCAGCGGTACAACCAGCAGCCGTAGCAAATTTATACCCGTGCCGGAAGAAGCCCTGGAAGATTGCCACTACAAGGGCGGTAAGGATATGCTGGCCATTTACGTAAGCAACTACCCGGAAACTAAGGTATTTACGGGCAAAAATCTGGCAATTGGGGGTAGTCATCAGGTGAATGAGGGTAACGGCAGAACCAAAAGCGGCGACGTTTCGGCTATAATTATGCAGAATTTGCCTTTTTGGGCCCAAATGATGCGCTCGCCCAGCCTGGAGGTGGCCCTTATGAGCAATTGGGATGAGAAGCTGGAACGCATGGCCCGCGAAACTATGGAGGAAAATATAACCTCCCTGAGCGGCGTACCTACCTGGACCCTGCTGCTGATAGAACGCATACTGGAGATTACCGGCAAGAAAAATATACTGGAAGTATGGCCTAATCTGGAGCTATTTACCCACGGCGCGGTTAGTTTTACGCCCTACGTAGAGCTGTTTAAGAAGCTGATTCCTTCGCCAAACATGAAGTACCAAGAGGTATACAATGCCTCGGAAGGCTTCTTTGGTATACAAGACCAAAAGGATAGCAAAGAAATGCTCTTGATGCTAGACTACGGCGTATACTACGAGTTTATACCAATGGAAGAGCTGGACAAGGATGAGCCCAAAGTACTACGGCTTGATCAGGTGGAGAAGGGAAAGAGCTATGCTTTGGTAATTAGTACGAACGCCGGCCTGTGGCGCTACCAGATTGGCGATACGGTTAAGTTTACCTCTACCAGCCCGTATAGAATAGTAATAAGCGGCCGTACCAAACACTTTATTAATGCCTTTGGCGAAGAAGTAGTAATTGAAAACGCCGAGCGGGCCATAGCCGAAGCCTGCAAGCAAACCGGCGCCGAAATAGACAACTTTACCGCTGCCCCCCGCTACTTTGGCGATAACGAAAAGGCCAGTCACGAGTGGCTGATTGAATTTGTACAGGAACCGGAAGATCTGGAACGCTTCACCCAAATACTGGACGAAACCCTACGGGAAGTTAACAGCGACTACGACGCTAAGCGATACAAAGATATGGCCCTGCAACTGCCGGTAGTACACAATTTACCTCGAGGAACCTTCTATAAATGGATGGAAAAACGCGGAAAACTAGGCGGCCAGAATAAGGTGCCAAGGTTAAGCAACAGCCGGGAGTATGTGGAGTCTATTTTGGGGATGGGTTAGTAATAACGAAATACTAAAGATCCAACTTCTGAGAATTCATCTGAAGTGAGAAAACTATGTATCAGCGCGGCGTTCTCTCTGAAAAAATTCTCAGCTTCCCTTCTGGTTAAATTGCCAAATCTTAACCATATAATTTTAGGAGGAAAGCTTTTTATGGTCTGAATATCATTAAAATCCGCATCGAAGGTTACGATACAGAAGTTATTCTCCTTAGCGTACGTCCATATTTTCATGTCACTGGTTTCAGATAAACCAACTTCAGAAACGTGCGCTATTTTGAACGGTAAACTATTTAGTGTCTTAGCTAATCGATACGAAAGATTTTGATCTAAGAGCAACTTCATAGTACACTAGGCTACTCTACTATTATGTTCTCGCTCGGCAGCATAGGCTAAACAAGCATTAATATCTTCTACCGTCAATTCGGGGAAGTCCTCAATAATTTCTTCCTTAGTCATACCCTTAGCCAGCCAGCTTAGCACGTCATAAACCGATATTCGAGTGTTACGCACGCAAGGACGCCCAAACCGTTTATTAGGGTCTATTGTAATGAATTCTAGGTAATCCCTCATTAGTTTGTACAATGAAAGTATAATACATTATACAACTATACTAACGAATTGTAAAGCATATCTTTACAATCTGTAAAATATTTTCAACAAAAAAACCGCCAGTACCTGAAAGCACCGACGGTTATAGTTTAACTTATTAGCACATCAGCAAATTAGCACATCAACTTATCTTCCTTTCTCGCTGTCTTCAATGGCCTGCTTCATGCCTTCGTCAACCAGGTTGTAGAACTGGTCTAGCTTAGGCAGTACCACTATGCGGGTGCGGCGGTTACGGCTGCGGTTCTCGGCAGTATTGTTGTCTACCAACGGTACAAACTCGCCCCGGCCGGCGGCGGTAATTCGCTTAGGATCTACGCCAAACTGGTTCTGCAGTACTTTGGCAACGGCAGTGGCCCGCAACACGCTAAGCGTCCAGTTGTCGGGTACGCACTCATTTTTAATCGGCACATTATCGGTATGGCCTTCTACCATAAACTCCAGGTCGGGCTTATTTTTAATTACCTGGGCAATTTTACCTAGTACCGGCGTGGCTTGTTTAGTAATTTGGTAGCTGCCGCTGTTAAACAGCAGCTTGTCCGATATGGCAATAAAAACCACACCCTTTTCTACGTTAATTTCAATATCCTCGTCGTCCAGGTTGCCTAGTACGCCTTTTAGGCTGGTTACAATAGCTAGCGTTACCGAGTCGCGGCGGGTTATGGCATCGCGCAGGGTATTAATCTGCACATCTTTCTCCTTCAGGCTTTCCAGGCTGCGTTCCAGGTTTTTAGCCCCTTCTTTAGTTAGCGAGGTTAGGTCGCCTACGTTGGTAATTAGGGCCTCGTTGTTGCTTTTTAGGGTATTTACCTGATTGCGTAGTTCGCTATTGGTAGCCTCCATAGCCTCCAGGCGGGCCTGGGCGGCGTTTTTATCTTTATCGCAGGCTAATAATTGTTCGCGAAGCTCGGCCTGACTATTCTGTAAAGCTTCGTATTTTTTGGTGCTTACGCAACTAGCCGAGGCCAGTAGTAAACCGAAGAGCACCAGATTACGGGTCATCAATTTCATGGGTTTGGTTGATTGATTGGTTTCTGCCTTATATAACGGCCTAACTACCGGGCTGTTTACAAAGGCGCGCAAATGTATATGTAAAATTGAGATATAGACGCTACGCCGATATATTTATTTTGTATCTGCTGAGGATTTATTTCGTCGGCATTTTTCGCTGCAGTACTTTACCGATTCCCAATCTTTTTGCCACTTTTTGCGCCAGCTAAACGGCCGGTTGCATACCGGACAAATCTTTTCCGGAAGGTGCGGTTTCTTATGCATTAAAATTGGGGGTATTCTCCGGCCGGGCGTAGGGGTATTCGCCAATTTTTTGTAGGCTATAGTACGAATTTAAGCCGCTAATGGCAGCAATTTGGGCATCTTCCAGGTTTAAATAACCGGTATCAGCTACCAACTCATCCGGGATGATGAGGTGTTCTACGCTGCCTACCATTAAAATGGTACCGTTCAAAGGAATTGGTATTTCCTGTTCCCACCTCATACCTAGTTGCACGGGGCTGTTCTTTACAAAAGGAGCTTTAAACTCATGTAGGTATTCACTTTCAATGCCGCAGCGTTCAAACTCGCTAACTTGCCGCTCAAATTTGGCCGAGGTATAGTGCGCCCGTTCTACCATAAAACTAGGCACGGCATTAATAGTGTAGAAGCCGGTGGCTTTGATATTCTCGTAGGTATGGCGAGGTACCTCATCGGTTGGGCGGGTTATAAAGCCCAGCAGGGCCGGATTGCTCCCTAAGTGAAATACCGAGCTAAAAATTGCCAGGTTAGGCTGGCCATCATCAGAAATAGTACCAATAAGGTTGGCGGGTTTGGCGCCGCTTATGCTGTTTATAAGGTTCAACCGGAACTTGCGTTCGGCCTGTTCTATATCGTGCTTAGTAAGGTGCATAGGCTGTAATACCCTATTGGCAACTTAAAAGTTATATAATTTTTTATATATTGAATGTAGGGCTTACCTTATACAAATATGAATTTCCGGAAAGTGTTTCACCTGATAAGTTACCTGCAGTACCCATTTGTGCTGATTGCCCTGTTTTTTGTATTTAACCCCTATTTTACCAAGTTTACTACTATTTGGGCCGACTATAATAAAGCTCTTATCTTGTACGGTATAGCCATAAGCTTTTCTACCCTGCAGGATACCACCAAAACTCAGAATAATTTTAGTCTTAAGGTTTACCAGAATCGGCGTTATAGCCGTTGGTTTATAACCACCTTGGCTATATTTATTCTGTTAATGATAGGAATAGGATTAGCAGGAATGTTCTTTAGCTCTAATACTCACTTGCAAGAGTTATCGGTAGGCTTAACAGTATTTAGCATTGGTTTGGTAGGTGCCCTAAAAACAGCTCTTGAGATGGCTGAGTACCATAGTAAGGCAAAAGCCAAAGTGCTTAGTTAGTTAATTTTACGCTAGAGTTTTCTTTGCTCTACCAATAGCCTAAGCGTGAAAACTATAACCCCTGATGGTATTAGTGAATGGCCTACCCAGCGCAAGTTTTTTCAATAATTTGCAAAGGGAATTTTTCAGCCTTCTTGTAGCTCCTATGCATTAAGCTATACGCTGGAAGGCTACTATTTACTTCTTCTACGGCTTATTCGTACAATCCTTATCCTTACCCGGTTTCTATCCTTAATAGCCTTAAAGGTGAGTATGACGTAAAGGCTAAAGTGGTTACTAACTATTCAAGCTCTAGATTATTATACAAATATGCCAACAAGTTTTCCTGGCCTTTCAATTCCTGAAAACGGAGTTGAAACTGTAACAAGGTTTCGTCCAAGTGGGCCGGATCGTGGGTTTTACTATTAAAGTATAAGTCTACTATGCCCTGCAACGTACCGTTAGAGATAGCCTCCTGCATAGTGTATACCTGGGTCAGTTTTTCGGTGGTACTAAAGTTAAATTCGGCAATTATACCGGTAGCTTTGGCAGTTTCCCAAGCTGTATTGCTTAGTATATCAGAAACCAGGCTTTGGTTGTTGGTCAGCAAGGCTAAATCAAGGTACCGGCCGGTTTTTAACTGTCTATAGGCATTATGCTCCGGATTCGCAGCAATGCTATCTAAGCGATTGGCAATGCTGCTGTGAGCTTGTTGCCAAGTGGCAAGAACTTTATGGTTTCGGTCTATTTCTTGCCGGATGCTTTGCAGGGCAATTTTTTTGCGCTGTTGAGTTTGGTAATTACTAAACAGGTTATTAATAAATAGGGCAAATAGTACACTAAATACTATAAGGCTGCCCTCGGCCAGGTATTTTTTATAGCTTTTACTGGTTTCCACTAGTTAAGTATAGTAAAAAAACCTAAGTGTACCGAATAGAATTATCGGCCTGCCTTATTCTGGATAATCCTCAAAATAAGGCTTGGTGCCTTCGTATAGCTCCTTGGCAAATTTATAGGCGTGGGCGCTAAAAATGGTTAATAGTATCATAACTAGTGCCATGCCAGTATGGCCAGTTATTAAATAGGTAATTACAGGGGACAAAAACATAAGCCCTGCTAGTATATAGCCGAATGCTATTGCTACGTAGGTAAAATATTTAACCGGCCGGTAGTACCACGTTTGCTTAAAGGCCAGGTTGTTGGCTACAAACTTATCGTAACGCTGTTGGGCGTAGGCTCTGGCTCGTTCCCGTCGTTGCTCTTCGGCCGTAGGTGTATAAACATCCTCAAAAATCTCCTCGAAGGTGTAGGCGGGCTGCGGGTCCAGAATGGCATCGTAAGCGGCGGTAATTTCTATAAACCGCTGTTCGGCGTTCGGCTCCCGGCTTATATCGGGGTGATATTTACGAGCCAGTTTACGGTAGGCTCCCTTTACCTCAGCTTCCGTAGCGGTGGTGTGTAAGCCTAATATTTGGTGGGGCGTGTCCATCTAAATTACTTCTTTCGCCTACAAAATTAATTATCGTGTCCCGCTTTCTTTTTAATATCAATTTTTCTTTCAACTATATACAAGAACAGTAAAAAATTTTCATTTCCACTAATCTGGTAGGCTTTAGTGTAGTCGCTATAGGCCGAGAGGAGGTCTCCTTCCAGCTCTAAAATATAGGCTCGGAGCAAGTAGGCCGCCGGATGGTCATTGAGTTTAATTGCGCTATCAAGATCTTGTTTGGCTTGGTCAAATTTTTGTTGCGAAGTATACAGCGTAGCCCTTTCGTACAAATCTTTACTGTAAGGTTCTTTTTTTATTTTCTTAGATAATACCCTGATTGCCTTTTTAGCTGTTTTTGGGTTTTCGTTTTTAATAAGGCCGGAACGCATATCATCAAATGCAACGTACAAACGGTCGCAATTCTTTATTACCAGTTTAAGTTGTTTATTAAATAGGGCGGCACCGTAAGTCTCACTTGCCTGTTTGACAAAACTAGTAGTATCGTAAATTTCTTGAACGGATTCGCGTAGTTCTTCCTTATAAATTTCGGCAGCCTTACGAAAGCAATTTCCTATATTATTGAGTATAATACTATCGGGTTTATGTATTAATGCTGGGCTATTAACACAAGCACACATTTCTTCAGCAATTTTCTCTTCTAACGTTTGGGCATTAACAATTAAGGCAGAGCCTAATAACAGGCAAATTGAGAATAACATCTGCTTCATCAACTCAAAATTTTTCTCAAAATTAGGGTGATTTATCATAGAAGCTAAGTACATGTACCATAGCGCCGAAATCTACTTTTTAACCACCAAACTATACACTATCGGTATATAATTCTGCAGGTGCTTAATGCGGAACTGCTTGGGTGCTACTTCTACCGTGTGGTTAAAGCAATTGTAGGGCGAGTAGTCGTATTTTTGGAAAAATTCAATCCGTAAGCCCTGCTTCAGTAAGCTGCCCATAACCTCACCTAAGCTATGGTTCCAGCAAACGAACGACTGCCTAATTTCGGCCTCACGGTCGGCCTAGGTGCCGCTTTCGGTTTCTACTATGGGCTGGTCTTTAAAGTAGTTGTAGGCTATTTTGCTAAAGTCACCATAGAACATCCAGACTACCGGATGAAATTCCACGATGATAAATTTGCCGCCGGGCTTTAGAAAGTGGTTAATTACCGAGGCCCACTTATCCAGATCGAGTAGCCAGCCAATGGTGCCGTAGCTGGTAAACACCACATCAAACTGACCCTGCAGGTGCTGGGGCAGCTCGTATACATCGGAATTGATAAATTGGGCATTGAGGCCGGTTTGGGTAGCCAGTTCTTTGGCTTTGGCAATAGCGGCATCCGAAAGGTCTACGCCAGTGGCTTCGGCTCCCAGGCTAGGCGCCCCCAACGCGCCAGCGAAAGCGTATCCTGACCGAAGTGGCACTGCAGATGGAGGATGCTTTTGCCCTGTACATTGCCCAGCAAGTTCAGCTCAATAGTGTTCAGCGACGACTTTCCGCCCAGAAAGCCTTGCATATCGTAAAAATCCGAAGCCAAATGCGAATCCAACCGATTATTCCACGATTGGCGGTTTATGGTGAGGTAGTTCAAAATTGAGTTAATAAGCCTCTACTTTTTCTTTTTATGTTTAGACTTGTCAATTCTAATTACAAAAATGTTCCAAGCTAAATGAATAGACTCATCTGTTTTAATACTTTCACATTCAAAATTTATACTTCCTCTAAAATGCTTTACAAGTTGCTGAGCATTGAATAATCCCATACCTGTACCTTCTTTATTACTCTTATTTACAGAAGATCTAAATCCTTTTGAAAACAAGTAAGGTGTTTCTGCGTCTGGAATGGCTCTGCCATATGAATATACTTTTATGACTAAGTGATTACCCTCATCATTCATTATCACTTTCGGTCCAATGTCTTTAGGGTATTCAGAATATTTAGTGGCGTTTTCTATTAATATTTTGATCAAAATCTCAAAATACTCTTTATCTCCATTTATTTTAGATGAGGAATTGCTAGAAAACTCTATATCCGGTTTTCCTTTCTTAAAATCATTTCTGTATATCTTAACGACTTTGCTAATACATCGATGTACTACAAAACTTCTATCATAATTTAATCTTAGGTTGTCAAAAAAATCTGGTTGATAAAACTTGACATTATCTAAAATGAATTTAATCATTCGACTTCCTACGAAGATTTTTTTGATTGCATCAGGTTGCTGGTCAAATACTTTTTCCCATTCTTCTTCATTTCTAATATTCATAATACTATCAATGTTAGCTGATATTTTTGCATTTAGACCTCTGATTTCATGGAGATTTTGAGTTACAATCTCGATTGGTATAAACTCCCTGAAATTTAAAAGTTCAAATTCGAAATTTATTTGCTTTTTTAAATATTGAATACTGAAATGATTCTCGGGATATTGTTTTCTTAGCTTATTGAATTGTTTTCGGGGGCAGGAGTTTGTAACTAAGCCAATATAGCATATGAAATCGAGAATAATATATGTAAATCCTAAAGGATCACATCCTATGGTTATATGTTTATCAACGTCTTTGGTAGTTTCTACTGAAAGCAAATCTCTATAAAACTCCTTTAGTATTGCTTCATTCCTAATATTGAGATATTCAGAAGGAAGATTACAAAATCTGCCGTCTAGAAATATAATTTCATTTCTGACAATCTTTACAAAGGGATACCCATACTTCATTCTATGAATAAATCTCTACAATATTATTGATAATTGATAATACATTGTCACACCTTTCTAGTACAGATGAATTATCAGTAATCTTTTTTATCTTAGACATAGCTAATTTCTTATTAGCACCATATCTATTTATAACTACTTGGATTTGATCAAAAGTCTGCTGATTTGAAATTTCCTTAACGAGTTTCTTTTTTTCTATTTCTAAATGATAGCTAGGAGAGAAAGCCTTTCTTATTCCATTATCTAACTTAGACTTAAAATCTAAAAACTCCACATCCTTTCCAATAAAATCATCTGCAATATCAGCTTCATCCTTATACTTTGTTATATTCCATTCTGCCCCCGTATACATTATTACAACTAGATTAGGATTGGCACTTTTTAAATACTTTAATATTCCCCATCCTTCTGTCTTTGGTGATATTTTTTGACCTATTCCTTGAATATCTAATATTACGACATGATATTTTTTTCTTAGAAAATCATCGATATTATCAATATCTTCAAATTGGGCTATATTATATCCATCAGACCTTAATCTTTCAACATGAGAGATATCTTCATCATCTACAAATGCAACGCGAGCTTTAAATTTGTGCTCTTCCAATTCTTCTGAAGTCGGTTCTTTGATTGGGTCTTCTTTATCCTTATAATTTGGAACTAGCCATGAAACAAGCTTGTACAATAGGTAAAACAGTTTCATTGAATGAATTTAGTTGAGAATTTAATAAGCACAAACAATAAATATAATCATATTATTTTCTAGAATTAAACATTTTACTGTAAATAATCTAGATTTTTCTACTATTGAAATAATTAAGTTTATTGATTTGAATTAACCTTAGAATTTCTATTTTACCTAATACTCTGCTGCATAGATTCATATAGGCGGTAAGCATTTCGCTTGGATTTCAGTAAGTGCATGGTCTCCATTATAGAATTGTACTCATCCAAAGAAATAATAACAGCCCCTTTCCCGCTTTTTCGCTTTAATATAAGAATTTCATTATTGTCCTCAACCTTATCAAGGTAATTCTTAAGGTCAGATCTGAATTCAGAATAATTTACCACAATCATAATTTTTCTGTTTACGTACTTATTTGCATACAAGTTAAGAAAGTTGAAGAAAATTGCTTTAATCAGAATTACCAATTCGGTAATACAACAAATCACTAATTCAGTAATTGTTATTAAGCCCCAACCTTTCCTCTCACCCTTTCCAGAAGTTGGGCTTCCAGTTTCCAGTCGCGGGCGAGGCGGAGCATGCCGGTGGCTTCCATCTCGGTAATGTAGCCTTTGGCCTGGTTGGCGCGCCATACGCGGTAGAGCATATCGAGTTTTAGCTCATCGGTAAGGTTTAGGCTAGGGAAGTAGTCGCGGGCGCGTTCAAAGGCGGTCAGGTAATCTTCGGCCATAAAAGATTTTACCCAGTCGTATTCAGTCTGGGCCTGCAGTTCATCGGCGGTAAGCTGCAGCAGTTGTTCCTCCTCGGCATCCAGTCCGTGGTACTGAAATATAATGCCTTTAAGCAGTAGAAACGCTTTTTTTTCTTCGCTAGTCATGGTGCTAGGGTAAATATAGGGAATTTTTGGTTGTTGGTTGTTGGTTGTTGGTTGTTGGTTGTTGGTGGTTAGTTGTTAGTGTTACGTATTTGATATTTGGTATATAGTATATGGATTCTGGTTTCCCCTCTTGAGAGGGGTGGCCGCAGGCCGGGGTGTGTGAGTAGCTAACCAATTTGTATAAGCGTCCAACCAAATAATCGACGGTCCAACACACCCCTGTTCGCTTCGCTCACTTTCCCCTCTCAAGAGGGGAGTTTATCTCATATCTAGCGTCTCACGTCTCACATCTAAACAATAAACAGCCTCGCCGTAATTTCATCGGCTAAGAGGCGACCCTTTTCAGTAAGAGTTAGTTGGTCGCTTTCTAGTACTGCCTGCCCATCTTTTAGCATCTGCTCAAGGTATTTCCCTTCGGCCTGTTGTAGGTCGTATTGCCAATCCGTCTTAAGTTTTTCCAGGCTGATGCCCCATTGGGTGCGAAGGCCGGTCATGAGGTACTCGTTGATGTGGTCGGTGCGCGTTAGGGTTTCGCGTTCGGCGGGTAGTTGGCCTTGCTCTAAAGACTTTATGTAACGGGTGTTGTTGCGTATGTTGTACTCGCGCACCGCTCCGTTGTAGCTGTGGGCACCGGGGCCTAAGCCCAGATACGGCACACCGCGCCAGTAATTAGTATTATGGCGGCTATAACGGCCAGGTAACGCCCAGTTGCTGACTTCGTAGTGCTCGTAGCCGGCTTGTTGGGTAGCTTCTACCAGTTGCCAGTAATGCTGCTCGGCTACGACATCGGGCGGGGCAATAAGCTTGCCCTTTTGCTGCCAACGGCCAAAGGCGGTATCGGGCTCAATGGTAAGGGAGTAGGCCGAGAGGTGTTCAGGAGCTAATGCTAAAGCTGTATCAATATCGCGCTGCCAGTCGGCGGGGCTTATGCCGGGCAGGGCGTACATCAGGTCAATAGAGATATTTTGAAAGCCGGCAGCGCGCGCTAGGGGTACGCAGCGGGCAGCTTGTTCGGCATTGTGGGCGCGGTTAAGCGCCGCCAGCACTTCGCCCTTAAAGGTTTGGATGCCAATACTCAGGCGGTTGATGCCCGCTTCCATCCAGGCCTCCAGCGTTTGGGGCGTAATATCGTCGGGGTTGGCTTCCAGCGTTACCTCCGCCCCGGGCTGGAGGGGGTAAAGGCTGATAATTCCGTTGATCAAAGTATACAGTTCTTCGCGACTGAGTAGGGAAGGGGTGCCGCCGCCCAGGTAAAGGGTTTCTAGCGGAGCTTCAATAAAACCCTGCCGCAATTCGGCTTCTTTTAGTAATGCCGACAGTAGGGCAGGTTTACTTTTCAGGTTGGTACTGAAGTGGAAGTCGCAGTAGTGGCACGCCTGGCGGCAGTAGGGGATGTGCACGTAAATTCCGGCCATGGCGCAAGTTAACCAGCAATTTCCTGAAGTACCGGCAAACTTTTCAATTCCCCAAAACCGGGCACGTGCTGCTCGTAATAGCGGATAATTAGTTGCAACAGATGGCGGCGGCCGTCAATATTCAGGCCCATCGGCGTACCGTAGGGCGCATCCATCAGGTTCTGGATGATGGTTTTGCCTTCGGAAGCCCCGGCGGCAAAGGCCATTACTTCCTCTAAAAAAGCGCCGGCATCGGGTGGGGCAATGCCCATAAAGCGGGTCAGCTTTAGCATAAACTGCAGGTGAAAATTCTGGTAATTGCCTTCCAGGTTATCTAAGGTATGTATAGAAGAATTTAAGAAGCGAAACAGGTCGGGGTTGGGCTCATCGCTCTTGAGGCTTTTGCTGAGTAATTCGGTAATGAAGAGGGCCAGTCCGTTCTTCTTTACGCTGAAGGGCAGGCTGGTGTAGGGTTCGGTACAGCGAGCTTCCCGGATGCGTTGCAAATTGGTTTTATCATTTTGGTACACCACCATATCCAGTGGGGTTAGGGGCTGGTAAAGGGCAATTTTTGCGCTACCCTTAGCACTACTCCGCACCCCGTTTATCAGGTACGATTGCAGGCCCAGGTCTTCGGTATAAATTCGAACGATAATGGATGTTTCGCGGTAGCGAATAAAATTCAGTACTAAACCCCGGGTTTTATGAAGCATGGAATGGTATTGGGTATTGAGTATATAGTATTTAGACTGGGTCTAGTATTTAACACAAATTTAGGGGGAAAAGTGGCAAGGTAGACGGGAGATTTGAGGTGTATTCCCGTGGCCAATGTCCATATGGTCTTACAGGTTGCCACTAACATTTATTATATTGCAATCAGGGCAGTGAAAAGCGCTAAACTTTCAAGTTAGCTCCGAGCCAAACCGTTTATTTTGTTTAAACTTATTCGTTCTTAAAAGCCAAATCAACGATTTGGCGGTGTTTATAAATTGCTTAAAACTTTCGTAAGCCGACGAACACTCTATTTGCTATATACAGTGTTGTATTAGTTTTTATTCATCTCTTTCCACTGCTCAATTTCTTGATTTGTCAGCTTCCTGACAAATTTTTTCTTACCGTCTAGCCACTGATAGTATCCTACACTATCACCAACATATATGGTTGTAGAAGATCCGTTTGGCTGCCAATCTCTATAAGTAACGGTCTTGGCTTGGTCAACCTCACCCATGTTGTAGTATATCTTTTTGACTAAGTTGCCATCATAATCAAAAAGTTTTTCAATTCCATTAGGCTGTCCCTCAACATAGTTACCTAAATGGCTCATTTGACCATTAGCATAAAAACCAAGTGATCGTCCATGACGTATGCCCTCCTGATAATAGTCTATTGAAGCTGTATCGCCGTTTTTTATACTAACCCACTTGCCTACTTGTAGAGAATTCTTATTATAGAAACCTGAGATAATGTATTTATTCCCTTTATACTCAACAGTATCAATATATGTCAGTAAGTCGGAATCATCGATTGTCTGAGAATTGCACGAACTGATTAAAAGAAAAAGTATTACAAAGTATCTCATAGCTGAATTAAGTACAACAATCGTATATAATGATAATTAATTAAGTTGTTTCTCTAGGCACTTTTATTCCGTGGTCGGTGTCCTCATAGGCCACATGGTTTAAAGTTTGTGAAGACACAGACTTTGGAATTGAGAAATAGGAGGTAATTGTTCGATAGCCGTCTTAGCTGAGGGTTTAAACCCTCAGCTAAGTGAAATTTTGTTATTCATATCAGAAATCTTACCTCTAACTACTTGATTGACGCATTACAATTATACTGACCTTAGAAATTATACTTTCTGTATAAATATATGTATAGATTTTGACTTTAGAGCCGCATTCTTAACCTTATTAGGTTCCTAGCACTATTTCTCATAATAGTTAATATTATCAGCACATCAGCACATCAGCACATCAGCACATCACCCAACTACCTCACAACCGCCACCTTGCCTACTAAACTTTCGCTGCCGTCAAAATTGGCTATGAAGATCAGGTATACGCCGGGGCTTACTAATTGGCCGTTGCTGTTGCGCTGGTCCCAGGCGGCGGTGCCACCTTGGGCGGGTAATTCACGCACTAAAAAACCCGCAGTATTGGTAATTTTTACCGAAGCATCGCGTACCAACCCGCTAATACCTACCTGACCTAAATACCCCGGCCGTACCGGATTAGGGAATACCTTAATAGTTTCGGCTTGGGTATCGGTGCCGGCGGTACTGCCGCTGCGGTAGCTTACCAAGCCCCGGTCGGTAGCTATAAATACTTCGCCGGTTTGCTGCTGAATAGTTATAGCATTAATTTGGTTGGAGGGAAGCGGGCTGTTTTCGGCCGTGAAATGGTTGTACAGCGTATCACCATTATCGCCGATTACGAAAACACCGTTGGCCGTTCCCATCCACTTGCGGTTACCACCGTCTACCGCAATGGCTGTTATACGGGTTTCATCCAGGAGAATTCGTTGCTGAAAAATGGGCAGGCTGGCATCAACCCGCTGGTTGCTTAACACCCCAAACGGATTTACCAGATAATTTACCCCATCGTTCATGCCGATCCAAATCTCATTCTCAACATCTTCGGCCAGCGAATAAACTTGATTATCGGTTAGCGAACCCTCACCTAAATCTTCACCCAAATTGCGTACGCTGGGTTGTTTAGCTGGATTGTATACCGTGATTGCTTCTTTGGTATTACTATTGGGTTCCAGAATTATCCAGGCATCGCCGCTGGCTGGTACTAATAACCCCCGGTTAAGCTGGGCGGTAGTAT
>CAZDEY010000004.1:117250-124639 GCA_964504565.1 uncultured Roseivirgaceae bacterium | reverse complement strand
TATAGTTGCGCAACTCGGCTAACCAAATTTGCTGCCGGGGCTCAAAGGAGTATAACTGAACCGGACCGTTATTTTGGCTGGCCCAAACCGTGCCATCCAGTGCTACATCAATTCCGCTGATTTCCAAGGTGCCGGTATAGCTATTCTCCAGCACCGGGGTGTTAGCTCGGTTATATAATTCAAACTGATTATTCTGAGGTTGCCAGGCTAAAACACCACCCCCAAAACTGGCTAAGTACCACTGTTTATCTAAGGGGTTATAAGCTGCGGCGGTTAAATCGGGGGCGGCCGGAATTTGTACCGAATTAGGCAAACCACTGAGCGGACTGTAATTCGTCCAGCTTCCGTTGGCAAAGGAGCTGAAGCCTTGTAAATTCTGCGGACTCTGCTGATTTCCGGGTAGAGCTAAAACCTGCCCATTACCATAGTCCAGGGCGGCCAGTTCATCGTAAAGCGGGCCGTCGGGTGAGAGTGATGTATAGCTTTCGGCATTTTTGGCAAGTAATCCTCTTTGCTGATCGCCAATGTATAGGGTTCCTTCTGTAAGAACAAAAGCTAGGTTAGGCTGAAGGTTATCGCCGGAATCAAGCGTAGAAACCGAACGGTCGGTAGAATTATATAGGTATATTCCGGACGAAGTGGTGATGGTAAGGCTGGTGCCGCCGGCATTCTGGCGCAGGTTGCGAATAATGCCGGCTTCTTGGGGAAGATCCAGAGGGTACCAACGGGAATCTTCCAGGTAAAGTACTTCAGCAAAAGTAGATATTAGCAAATCATCACCAACTCGTTCTACTTGTCTGGGTCGCGATTGGGAACTGAAATTCTCGCGCTGCCAAGTGGCAAAATCGTTCAGGTTGCGGCTACCGTTCAGGCTATTACTAATTAAGTCTTCCGAAGTTATGGCGTAGATAGAATCTTGGTATACGGCAATATCCAGCACCGGAACCTGCCGGCCGTTTTCGCCTAAGTTCAGGTAAGATGTCCGCAGGTTGAAGTTGGGTAGCTGAAATAGGGTGATGCCATAGTTAGTAGCCAAAAAAAGGGTATCGCCTAAACCATTTTTACCGGATCGGGCAAAATTATTAATAGCCTTATCGGAGGCGTTAGGGTCGTTTTTTATCTGATTTAGGGTTGTCAACCGGCCATTTCCCAGCACATCGATACCGCCGCTGCGGTAACCGGCTAAAACTAAATTTAGGTCGGGCAGGCTGGTAAGGGCGCTAAGGCCGGTTTCACTTAAGCCCTGTAGGGTGCTTAGTACCTGCGGATTGCCTTCTTCCTTATCGCTATAGAAAAAACCGGCTGCGCTGGCTCCGTAAATTCTCCCGGGGGTTTCGGCAATAAGCTGAACATTACTATAACTAAAATGTGTACGCCAGGTGCCAATCTCAATTTCTTGGGCAGAAGTTTGCCAAGAGGCTAATATGCCTATCAAGAATAATGAATAATGCTTAAAGTGAACTGGCATATAAATAAAAAAAAGTAAATAAAATTTGATCAGATCAAGGTTTGGTTCTTTATAAGAGTATTTAAATTTTATTAATCCGTTCAGCTATTTAAAATAAG
Organism: uncultured Roseivirgaceae bacterium; assembly: GCA_964504565.1. GTDB lineage: Bacteria > Bacteroidota > Bacteroidia > Cytophagales > Cyclobacteriaceae > Cesiribacter. Next base: position 123,073 of record CAZDEY010000004.1, on the reverse strand, counting down.
AGGTTCAACCTTCAATGTAAATGTTTTTCCTAGTTGTTCTATAAGTTTATCTGTTATCTTAGGTAAGGCCGAAACTCCAATTTCTTGTTGATAATCATGATTTGTGATTACTAAATAATCTTCAGGGTTCAATAGACTTATATCATTGTACCCATAACCTAATAACTCATCAAAGTCGCCGAATCTATTTGGAAAATTTACATTAATCCAATGCTCAAACTGTTTGGCCTCTATCTTGCGTTTAGTAAAATAATAGAAATAGTTTCCATACTGATAAGGATATAAAAATTTTTTATTTGGATGAATTAGTATATCAGATACGGTCTTTTGTGTCAATCCAAACCAACCTTTCTTCGTCCTGAATAACTTATCATATTTTATTCCTTCTAAATCGAGTTCGTCCAGCCCCATATTGTATAAAAAATTATGATCGATAAATTGATATAATTTATATTCATCGAGCTGGATCAGCTTAAATAGTTCAGCTTCGTCAATATTTGATTCGAAGTCAATTCTAAGTGATTTCCCTACGCCTAACTGATGGACTAATACTATGAAGTTTTTTATAACACCAATACTATTTTGACGTAGCAGGCTGCTGTAATTTATATTCCATATTGACTTCCACATCACTCCTTAAATCAACTGCTCGGCTTTTTCGCCTAAAATAAAGCATCCTCGGCAGCGGGCTTCGTAGGCATCTTGCTCGCCCAGCACTACGGTTTTTTGCTCAGCTATTTTTCGGTACGAATAGTTGGCAATATCACCACACTTCTGGCAGATAGCGTGTACCTTGGTTACGTACTCGGCTACGGCCATTAGTTGGGGCATTGGGCCAAAGGGTTTGCCGCTAAAGTCCATATCCAACCCGGCCACAATTACGCGCTTGCCCTTGTTGGCCAGCTTAACGCAAACTTCAACCAGTTGGTCATCAAAAAACTGGGCTTCATCTACACCCACCACCTGGCACTCGCCGGCCAGCAAAATAATATCGTTGGCAAACTGTACCGGGGTGCTGCGGATGCTGTTAGCGTTATGCGAAACCACATCTTGGGCGTGGTAGCGGGTGTCTACAGCCGGTTTAAATATTTCAACGTGTTGGCGGGCAATTATTGCGCGGTTCAGCCGGCGCAGAAGTTCCTCGGTTTTGCCGCTAAACATAGAGCCGCACACTACCTCAACCCAACCTGCCGGGCTGCATCCGGCTAAGGCGCCCCCGGCCTGTGTTCTTTCGGCCGGGCGTCCGGCAGCATTTGGTTCTATAAACATGCGTTCCCCTCTTAATCGGTATACGGTAAATGCGGCAGTTTGCTGCTTTCCGGAATACGAACTACCAGCTCGCCATCGTTCACCAGCTGACTTTGGCAGGCCAAGCGAAAACCGTCCGGCAAGCGGTTGGCGGTTTGCATTCGCACTTCGGCCTCGGTATAGCCGGCTAGTAGTTCGCTGCCCGCCACAAGCTGCATTTTGCAACTAGTGCAGCGGCCCTTGCCGCCGCAGGCCTGCATCCAGTCCTGCTGGTTAGCCGCTGCGGCTTGTAAAACGGTTTGTCCGGTCTGGGCCGTAAGTTCGGTAGCCAGGTTTTGTATTATGATGGTAGCCATTGTAATTTGAGCCTACAAAAAAAAGAAATTAACTCATGGTGCGCAAACCTCTGCCTTCCGGATATGCCCAAAGCTACAGCCAGAAATTTATAAGCCGCTTTTTTTCTGCTAATACCCACGCCGGCGGGCCGGAACTTCTTAAAATAAGCCCGGTTAGCCAAGTAAATAAACTGGTGGTGCAGCGCTTTTTTGGCCTATGGCAGGCCGAGACTAAGAAACTGCGCAGCCCCTACTTCAACTTTGATCAGCAGCAGGTTAAAGATGCGCTCAAGGAATTTATGAATGTGCTGAGCCGCCATATCGCTATTCAGGAAAAGGAATTGCAGCCGTTGCTAGAGAATGCCGTACAGGATGCGGCTGAACTGGCGTTGGAGCCTATACAGTATTTTAAGGAATTGGCCCAACGCTACCCGTCCGAAAAAGATTTCGGCCAGGCCCTGAAGTACGTAAGCTGGCAACCGGCTATAGTTAATTTTTTGCAGCAAAGCGGCGGCCAGCCCGAGCAAAAAATTGCTGCTTTAGAGCGGGAGCTTAATCAAAACACCATTCGGCCGGAGGACCCGGAGCCATATATGCGCCAGCTAGACGATGCCCACCCGCTACCGGCCGAGTTCTGGCAGCAAGAGCAGGAAGAGACCGACTTTTTCAGTAGTGCTTGGAATGAAGAAGATAAACTCACTGAGCCAACGCAACAGCCTAAGCCGGAGCCAACCCCAAGCCCAGCGGCCGATGACAGTACGCTAGAATCTACCGAAGAAGAGGTAGCTGCACCAAGCAAACCGGTTACCACAACGCCGCCTATGCCAGCCGAGCCGGTTGCGCCTAAAATTTCCGTAGCGCCGGAAAGTGAGAAATCTAATCCGGAAAAACCCGGTCAGGAGCGACCCGGTCAGGATCGACCCGGTCAGGAAAAGCCCAGCTTAAACGACCGATTTTCCGGACAGGGTAAACAGCAGCCAACCCTGGCCGAGAAGCTTAAAAAGAGTAAGAGCGGCAGCATCCGCAACCATATTTCGCTTAACCAGCGCTTTATGTTTGTAAAGGAATTGTTTGGCGGCAACACCCAGGAATTTAATACCATGCTGGACGAACTAGACCAGAAAAACTCACTGGCCGAAGCCGATCATTACGTACAGAGCCAGGTTGCCAACCGCCACCGCTGGCCCGAAGAAAGCGAAGCCGTACAGGAATTTCAGAACGTGCTGGAGGTGAGGTTTAGTTAGTGGGGTAGTGAGGTTGTGAGTTGGTGAGTTAATGAGGTATTTCTTTCAACAAGAATTTAATAGGTAGCAAAATGGAAGTAGGTAACTCTGTTGTTTTAGTAACCTTTAACGGTGAAAAATTTTCTGATGAAGATGTAGCGCCTAATGAAAATTATTGGAAACTGATTGGTGAAAGAGGTAAAGTAATTGAATTTGGTGAGCTAAGGGTTTTAGTGCAATTTAATTGCGATATAGACTCGTTTAGATTAGAAAACCATAATCCTGTTAAGAATAGCTTGTGGATCTTAGAAAGTGACCTTCTACTTGTTAATAAATAGAAAAGTCAAATAACCTGTCTATTCGAAGTCTAAAAATACGAATTTATAATAGTGGATATTTTGTAACTGCCCGGCCTTTACAAAAGGTGAAATGTCAGTTGTATATCTGAGACTTACAAATTCTGATTGGAATGAAAAGTATAAAATTCAGTTCTTCCATAACTATTAACTGTTCGCCGGAGGTTGCTTTCAACTATACCCAAGATTACAATAACCGCCTCCGTTGGGATACTTTTCTAATTAGGGCTGAATTGATAGACGGTGCCGAACAAACAGCTTATGGCGCTAAAGCCTATTGCGTAGCGAAAAACGGTTTGGGTATGGTTACGGAATATGTATCATTCAACCCGCCCAAAGCCACAGCCATAAAAATGACTAAAGGGCCCTACCTGTTCAAAAGCTTTTTGGGCTCGTGGAATTTTAAGGAGACCAGCAACAATTCTACCGAAGTGATATTTCTGTACTCCTTCCAACTTCGCTTTCCATTCAGTATGTTCAGCTTTTTTGTTAAAAGAAATCTGCAAGCAAACGTGAGCCAGCGGCTAATTGATTTGAAGACTAACTTGGAAACTAAAATTGCAGTTTCAGCAATGAAGATTTCTTCAATTGGAAATACTAAAGACTAGCGACTCAAGACTCAAGACTAAATCCGGCATAATATTCGCATATAGCCTAAGCGACAAAATATCCGTACATTACCCCTATGAAAAACCCGCTACTTCCGCTTCTGGCATTTACTATACTTGGCACCGCTTGTATGGGCCAATCGCCTACCCGAAGCTCAACCGAATTTTCTACCAAAAACCCGGTTAATGCTTTTGTGCTATCCGATTATTTTAAAAAAGATAAGGTGCTGGATGAACAGGTTGAAGCTATTTTTAATCGCCTCAGCGATAGCGAGCGGGTAGGGCAAATGATAGTGCCGGCGGTTGGTCGCCTGGGGAAGCCCGATGCCGAAGTTGAGGCGCTGATCAAAGAGGGCCGAATTGGCGGCGTGCTGCTACTGAATGGCAGTATGGAAAGTTTCCGGAATTACGTACACCGCTTCGATAGTATTGCCAAGGTACACAACCGTATGCCGTTGGTCTACAGCGCCGATGCCGAACCCAGCCTGATTGGCCGAAAGATATCCGGCAGTACCCAGGTACCTAAAACCGCCGACCTTAAATATGTTGCCGAAGCCCGCGCCGTAGCTAAAACCATAGCCGCCGACCTTAAAAAAATTGGCATTCTATATAACTATGCCCCGGTAACCGACCTGAGTAAGCAGAACCAAGCAATTGGCAACCGCAGCTTCGGTAGTGATCCGCAGCACGTAGTCGATATGAATAAGGCGTTTATCGAGGCTACACAGGAAGAAGGCATTGCTGCTACCGCTAAGCACTTTCCCGGTCACGGCCTGGTAAGCGGCGATACCCACAAGCAACTAGTTTACATTGATGGCGAGTTAAAAGAAGTACCGGTATACCTGCCGCTGATTGATGCCGGCGTTATGAGCGTAATGGTAGGCCATATAGCTGTTGAAAACAATAAGCAGTTTAATACGAACGGACTCCCCGCCACGCTAAGCCGCAACATAGTAACTACCCTGCTGAAAGAGCAGATGGGCTTCAAGGGTATAGTAACCACCGATGCCATGAACATGGGCGCCGTAAGCAAAATACCCAATGCCAGCCTTAAAGCCGTAGAAGCCGGTATAGATATGGTGCTTATGCCGCTGGATGAAAAAGAAAGCCTTTACAGCATACTGGCCAAGATGGACGAGGACAAAAACTTTCGCGATCAGGTATACGAAAGCGTAAAGAAAATCATCCGGATGAAGCTGGCCTTGGGGGTTATGCGGTAGGTAAAGGGAAATGAGAATCAGTTGGCTTTCCTTACTACTAAATACGGTTGCTTATTATTTTATACTTGATCTAGAATTTACAAAGCAATCAATTGCTGATGACAGAATAGATATTCTTCTACACGACACGTATGTTATAAACCAAACTGACGAGTACATTATAGTAGTGACAACGTTATTGGCTTTACTTCTTGGTGTATATTCATATGAGCGATTCATGGATAAACTGGGTAAAATAAGCAGTATATTGGCTTGCCTAGCCTTACTTTGGTTTAGCATGTACTAATGTTTAGCTAATAGGGATTTCGGTTAAACATTTTAGAAAATACTGTTACCTTAGTTCCTGAAGCAATACATTACTTATGAACTTTCAGGAACGAGTAGAAAAATCTCAGACTACCATATTTAAAGCGGTTTTCCCTAATACCACCAACCACTACGATACCCTCTTTGGGGGCACGGCTATGCAGCTTATGGATGAAGTAGCCTTTATTACGGCCACCCGTTTTAGCCGCCAGCGTATGGTAACCGTAAGCAGCGATCGGATTGATTTTACCCAGCCAATACCCGCCGGTACTATAGTTGAGCTAAAGGGCAAGGTTACGTATATGGGCAATACCAGCCTCAAGGTTCGGGTAGATATTTACGTTGAAGAAATGTATTCCGAAAATCGGCAAAAAGCTATAACCGGCGAGTTTACCTTCGTAGCTATTGATAAAAGCAAACGGCCGGTAAAAATTAAGTAAGTTAGTCAGCCCAAGCACGTAGCCGATCAGTAGCCTGATGGTCTATAAGAAATGAGTATAAAAAAGCCATTAGCCAGTAATTAAACA
>CAZDEY010000004.1:76995-117240 GCA_964504565.1 uncultured Roseivirgaceae bacterium | reverse complement strand
GTTTTTAGCTTTGCCGCTTAACTAAGTACTACCGCTATACATTATGTACCAACCTAACCCCAACCGCTACCAGAATATGCCCTACCGCCGCTGCGGGCGGAGCGGCCTAAAACTACCCGCACTATCGCTGGGGCTGTGGCACAACTTTGGCGGCGTAGATACGCTGGAAAACGCCCGCGCCATGCTGCATTTGGCCTTCGATAGCGGCATTACCCACTTCGATTTAGCCAATAACTACGGCCCGCCGCCCGGCAGCGCCGAGGAAAACTTCGGCAAAATTCTAAAGCAGGATTTCAGCGGCTACCGCGATGAGCTTATTATTAGCAGCAAGGCCGGTTATACCATGTGGCCCGGCCCCTACGGCGACTGGGGCTCTAAAAAGTACCTGGTGGCCAGCCTCGACCAGAGCCTCAAGCGGATGGGTTTGGACTACGTAGATATCTTCTACCACCACCGCCCCGACCCCGAAACCCCGCTGGAAGAAACCATGCGCGCGCTGAACCTTATTGTGCGCCAAGGCAAAGCCCTGTACGTAGGCCTCTCCAACTACCACCCCGAAGAAGCCCGCAAGGCTATGGAAATTCTGGAAGAACTGGGAACGCCCTGCCTTATTCATCAGCCCAAGTATAGTATGCTGGAGCGCTGGGTAGAAGAGGAAGGATTACTGAATTTGCTGGAAGAAAAAGGCGTAGGCTGTATACCGTTCTCGCCCTTGGCGCAGGGCATGCTTACCAATAAGTACCTAAACGGCGTGCCGGAAGACAGCCGCGCGGCTAAAGAAAGCGGTTTCCTGCAGAAAAAGGAACTCACCGAACAGCGGCTGAGCCAGATTAAGCAACTCAACCAACTAGCCCAAGAAAGAAACCAAAGCCTGGCCCAAATGGCCATTGCCTGGTTACTAAAAGACGAGCGCGTAACCACTGTACTTATCGGCGCTAGCAAACCCCGCCAGATTGAGGACTCATTGGGTTGTTTAAAGAATCTGGAGTTTAGTGAGGAGGAGTTGGGTAAGATTGAGGGGGTTTTGGGATGAGGTATTATGTAAATTTTTAACGAAGTTACTTTAAGTAACCTCGTTAATAACAGCCGTCTATATAAATTTCACTTTTGTGTACTTTAGCTAGTCGGTGGAAATACTGACCTTAAATGAGAAATAAGGAATTTAGTTCGAATCTAGCGCGGAAGTTTCTTCCGCGCTTTTATAGATACCTTGGAACACGGAACTAAATTCCTCGCTAGGCTGGGAATTAGCAGATTCCCCTATAATTTGTTCCATTGCCCTACACAAATTCGGGGAATGACGGCGATAATAAAACCGTCTTTCCCCGAATTTACGCAGCGTAGCGAAGTAAATTATAGGGGAATCTATTTATTAAAAACTAATATGGCGATTAGTTCACTTGCCAGGCGCGAAATATAGGGGCAGTTCCATTTAGAGCGCAACCGGAAGTAAAATGCTAAGAAAGATTGTGTTGATAGAAACTTTACAGCGACTTTACTTCTTTAAAAAGCCCTTTTACATGTAGAAAATACAGGCTACCCACTGAATTATGATTGACAAAAAGAGTTATAACACAGCCTGTAAGTTCCGTGCTAGGTAGGAACCGAGAGCTTAAAGTTGGTTTAGAAGTAGAAATACAAAACATTATTCATAACCTGGCGCAATTTCGCAAATCGTGCTCATCTTTAGTACCCAATAATAAACTAGTGTTACAAATCCGTAGCAGGCAAGTTTTGCAAAAGCACCTGTTCAGTAACGAGGTTACTTAAAGTAACCTCGTTAATACCTACCAAATAGCTTCATGTCCCCAAGCTATAATGCCCTGCCAGCAAGTCTCTCAGCACCTTCGCACTGTACTCGGCGGTAATATCGCGCTGGGGGGTGCCCAGCATCTCGTAGCCTACCATAAACTTTTTGACTGTGGCCGAACGCAGCAGCGGCGGGTAAAAGTGCATATGAAAGTGCCATTCCGGGTGCTCCTTCCCATCGGTAGGGGCTTGGTGTATGCCGGCCGAGTAGGGAAAACTATAAATCGGGCTCATCTACTTCATCCGACAGTTTTTTTTAATCCGAAGTAGTCAAGCATTACCAATCAATAAAACTAAATCTCAAACGCTTCACAAAAACGCCCGAGAAAGTTGTACTAAATTCCGTACTAATTGGCAATTCAAACGATTACGGCAGGCTACATCAGGATACGTTTGCGAATGATAAGTAGTAGGTTCAGGCAATGGTACTCAGAATAGTATTGCTGCTTATATTCTTCGGCGGAGAGCTTACGGCTCAGGTACCCGCACCGCAACTTCCGCCCTGGCAAAACCCCGAAGTGGTCAATATCAATAAAATGCCGGCCCGGGCTACCTCGGTTTCGTACCCTACCGAAAAACTGGCACTGGCCGCCCAACGCGAAGATTCTCCCCGCCGCATATCGCTGAATGGCGACTGGAAGTTTGGGTATTACCAAGCGCCCAAGCTGGTGCCGCCCGGAGTTATCAACCCTGAGTTTTCGGATAACGATTGGCCCACCATACCCGTACCAGCCAACTGGGAACTGCACGGCTACGGCAAACCCTGGCAGCGCTTAACCCACCAAATTTGGGAGAAGAAAGGCGTAACCCAACCTAACATACCCGAAGACTACAACCCCACCGGCATATACCGTAAGCTGCTTACCCTACCTAAAAAGTGGCCCGCTGCCCAGGTTACCCTGCATGTAGGCGCTGCCTCCTCGGCCCTTAGCGTATGGGTTAACGGTCAGTTTGTGGGCTACAGCGAAGATAATGCCCTGCCGGCCGAGTTTAATATTACCCCCTACCTGAAGCCCCGTCAAAATCAAATTACCCTGCAGGTATCGCAGTGGAGCGACGGCAGCTACCTGGAAGATCAGGACCACTGGCGCATGAGCGGCATTACCCGCGAGGTTTACCTGGAGTTTGCTCCAACGGTACAAATTTACGACTTTGCGGTGCGCACCGAGCTTGATGAGCAGTACCAGGATGCCGAACTGCAAATACGGCCCGAAATCTGGCAGGCGCAACCTACCGACACCAAAGGCTGGACGGTAGAAGCCCAACTGTACGATTCCAGCCGGCAGGCAGTACTAGCCAGCTCTATAAGCATACCGGTAGATAAGATACTGAACGAACATTATCCGGTAATTGGTAACCGCCCCTTCGAGAACCTAATGCGGGTAAGCGTCGAAAATCCCCGGAAATGGTCGGCCGAAGACCCTTACCTATACACCCTAGTACTTTCGCTGAAAGATGATAAAAACACGCTGGTAGAGACCCGCAGTACGCGCGTCGGCTTTCGCGAAATTGATACCTCCGACGGTCAGTTTCGGGTAAACGGGGTGCCGGTGCTGCTGTACGGCGTAAACCGGCACGACTGGGATGCCCGCACCGCCAAAGCAGTAACCAAGGAGGCTATGCGCCGCGATGCCCAACTCATGAAGCAACTGAACGTAAACGCCTCGCGCTCCTCGCACTACCCCAACCCTCCGTACTGGTACGAGCTGTGCGATGAGTACGGCATCTACGTAATGGACGAAGCCAATATAGAAAGCCACGGCCTGGGGTCTATATTTAGCAACTTACCGGCTTGGCACACTACCTTTCTGGAACGGGGCATTCGTATGGTAGAGCGCGATAAGAACTACCCCAGTATAGTGAGTTGGTCGTTGGGCAATGAAGCCGGTTTCGGGCCTAACCACGCCGCTCTTTCGGCCTGGATTAAGGAATTTGACCCTACCCGGCCAATTCATTCCGAAGGAGCCCAGAATATATACGGTTACAACTGGCCCAAACCGGAGCCTAAAGACCGAATTTATACCGATATTATTAGCCGCATGTACCGCTTAACCGATGATATGGTAGATTTAGCCACCCAACCCGGCGATACCCGACCGGTACTTTGGAGCGAGTACGCGCACTCCCAGGCTCAGTCTACCGGCGATTTGGAGAGTTACTGGGAGGCTATACGTAAGTATCCGCGCCTGGTAGGCGGTTTTGTATGGGACTGGCGCGACCAACTGGTAGCTAAACCCGATAGTGCCGGGCTGGGCCGTACGCTTTGGGCCCACGGTACTGATTTTGGCCAAACCCAGGAAGATTTAAATCCCATTCAGAAGGGGTTGATTTCGGCTGACGGACAGATAAAATCGGGTGGCTGGCAAGCCCGTTACGTATGGCAGCGGGTTAAAATTGAGGCCGATAGCCTGGCTAAGGGCGTATTTCGGGTAGAAAACCGCCACTTTCGAACCAATTTAAATCAGTACAGCATTAAATGGACTATCGAGCGGGAAGGCGAGCAAGTAAGCTCCGGCTCGGCCCCGCCCCTTAACGTTGCACCCGGCCAAATCGGCAAACTGCGGCTTAACTTACCCGAATTGAACGTTGAAGCGGGCCAGCGGTACTACCTGAATATTACTTTTACCTTGCTGGCCGATAGGGTTTGGGCCCCCAAAGGCTACGCCGTAGCTCAAGAACAGTTTCTACTAGCTTACGAACCCGCCGCCGAGGTACCGGAATGGGCAGGCGTAGAAGAAAGCGGTGAGGCATTAGTGCTGTCCAACGGCCGGATACAGGTATTGGTAAGCAAAAGCTCGGGCTTACTTATTAGTGTAAGCAGAAGTGGTCAGGAATATCTTGGCAGTCCGCTACAGCCTAATTTCTGGCGGCCGCCTACCGACAACGATTTGGCTTCCGGTATGCTTAAGCGTCAGGAGGTCTGGAAAAAAGCTTCGGAAGCCGGAGCCGCTAAGCTAGTGGCTATAAACCATTCAGACACGCATATTTACACGTGGTTAGCCTGGGAGAACGGAAGCAAATTGGCGCTTACGTATAGCCTGAGCACCACCGGCAAATTGCGGGTTGAATACCGACTGAAACCGGCCGCCAACCTGCCCGATATACCCCGCGTAGGCTTGCAAGCGCAGGTACCGGCGCGCCTGAGTAACCTAAGCTGGCTGGGGCGCGGACCGCTGGAGAGCTACGCCGATAAAAAATCGGGAGCTTTTACCGGAGTGTACCAGGAAGGGGTTCGCGAGGGCTATACCTACTACGTTAGGCCGCAGGAAAGCAGCAATAAAACCGATGTGTGGTGGTTTGCTTTACAGCCCGAAACCTCTGGCCAAGCGCTACGGGTAGAGGCAGTAAGTAGCCCGCTTAGTATAAGTGTATGGCCGTATACCGCCGAACAAATATCAGCGGCCGGTCGGATAGAAGCCCTTACCTTTAGTGACACCAACACGATGAACATCGACCATGCTCAGATGGGCGTGGGGGGCGATAATACCTGGAGTCTGGATGCCCGCCCGCACGAAACTTACCGCTTGCCGGCTCAGCCCTATCACTATAGTTTTTATATTACCATTGAAGAATAGCTGTTTGAACTCTGCCTTCAACATATTATCACATAGTTACTACCGTAGCCTTCTACTTCTGGTCCTGGTATTAGTGCTAGGGTGCAGCAGCGTTAAACCGGACCGAGGTACTGTAAGTACAAACATCGGCCATTCACTACCGCCCGCCCGCTGGTTAACGGTTGCCGATAGTATACCCCAAAAGAATGTCTGGCTGGCCTTTCGTACCAAATTCAACTTAAAAGATACTAATGCACCCCTACACCTTTTGCTGGCCGCCGATACCAAGTATTGGCTGTACCTGAACGGCAACCTAGTGGTGCGCGAGGGTGGTTTAAAGCAGGGCCCGGCCCCCGGGCGCTGGTACTACGATAGCCTCAGCCTGCAGCAACACTTAAGAAGCGGAGAAAATACGCTGGCTATCTTGCTGTGGTACTTCGGAAAAGATGGGATGTCGCATAAGTCGAGCGGGCAGGCCCGGCTGGCGCTGGAGGCTCATCAGGGCACCCAATCTCTCATTAGCAGCGGCGATAACTTAGCTTGGAAGGCCGTTTTGCACCCGGCTTATCTACCCACCAGTACCGACCCGCAACCCAATTGGCGCCTGCCGGAATCAAACGTGGTATTTGATGCCCGGCAGGATATACCTGGCTGGACCGAACCCGAGTTTGACGATAGCGCCTGGCCGACAGCTACTTTTCTTGAAGACAAAAGCGTAGTGGAATGGCCAACGATGGTTCGCCGCCCCATACCGTTCTGGAAAGATTTCGGCCTGAAAGATTACCTGGAAAGTCCGGCTTTTCCATTCGTAAGCCAGGGCGATACCCTAGCCCTAGCTATGCCCTATAATGCTCAGGTAACTCCTTACCTGCGCGTACGCGCTTCGGCCGGCCAAAAAATAAGCATGCTAACCGACCATTACCGGGGCGGCGGAGCCTACAACATGCGGGCCGAGTATATCACCGCTGCAGGGGAGCAAACCTACGAAGCGCCGGGCTGGATTAACGGGGAAATCATGTACTACGTAATCCCGGCCGGGCTAGAAGTGCTGGATTTGAAGTACCGCGAAACCGGTTACGCTACCGAATTTACGGGCAGCTTTAGTTGTAACGATGATTTTTACAACCGCTTATGGAACAAAGCGCTTCGTACCCTCTACGTAACCATGCGCGATACCTATATGGACTGCCCCGACCGCGAACGGGCGCAGTGGTGGGGCGATGTAGTGCTGGAAAGCGGCGAAGCCTTCTACGCCCTGGACCGCCAGTCCGATGCCTTGGTGCGCAAGGGTATGCTGGAACTAATGAACTGGCAGCGGCCCGACAGCACTATTTTTTCGCCCGTACCCGCCGGAAATTGGGATAAGGAACTGCCCGGCCAAATGCTGGCCAGCGTAGGATACTACGGTTTCTGGAATTACTACCTGCATACCGGCGATCTGGAAACTATTCGGGAGGTATACGAGCCGGTTAAGCGCTACCTGGGCGTATGGAAGCTAAAGCCCGACGGTACCGTACAAATTAGGCAGGGCGGCTGGTTTTGGGGCGATTGGGGTCAGAATAAAGACGATGTACTGCTGACCAACACCCAATTTTACTTAGCGTTGAAAGGGATGGCCGATATGGCCGAAGCGCTGGGTAAATCGGCCGAAGCCGACTCGGTACGCCAAAGAATGGAAGCCTTCAAATTGGCATTCAATACCACCTACTGGCGAGGCAACCACTACCGTTCTGCCCAGTATACCGGCGCTACCGACGATCGCTCGCAAGCCTTAGCCGTAGTTTCCGGCTTAGCCGATTCCAGCAAGTACGAAGCTATTTACCAGGTGCTTCTAACGGAAAAGCATGCCAGCCCCTACATGGAAAAATACGTACTGGAAGCTCTTTTTCAGATGGGCTACCCCAACTACGCCTTGGAACGTATGCAAGAACGCTTCGGCAATATGGTAAACCACCCTACTATAACCACCCTATGGGAGGGGTGGGGTATTGGTTCCGAAGGCTACGGCGGCGGTACTACCAACCATGCCTGGAGCGGGGGCGGACTAACGTTGCTTTCGCAGTACGTAGCGGGTATTAGCCCTACTTCGCCCGGTTACCAAACCATTCGTATAGCCCCGCAACTGGGTAGCCTTACTGCAGCCCAGGCCACGGTACCTAGTGTACTCGGTAATATTAAAGTAGATGTACTTCAGGAAAGCGGACAGTACCAGATTAAGGTAGAAATTCCGGAGGGAAGTACGGCCGAGTTAGTCTTCCCCGCTGGCTACAATCAGTGGCAGTTGAATGGCTCTACCGTAACCACCGAAGAATCAGTACTAATTTCTGCCGGAGAGCATACGTTGGTTGGAAAGCTAGAAACTTTATGAGCGCGAGTAAAAGGCTACATATCACCGGTATTATTGGTCGCTGTGCCGGCTTTCTGCTAGTATTTTGGTTAATAATTGCCTGTACTCCATCACATAAAGTGGAAACTTCGGCAGAGGAATTAAGGCTTTATGACCTAAGTTGCGAATACCAAACCAATCCCTTGGGTATTGATGAGCCAACGCCCCGGCTGGGTTGGAAGATTGCTTCTGGCCAACGCAATACGGTACAAAGTGCCTACCAGGTACAGGTTGCCAGCAGTAGCGAGGCTCTTCTGACGGGAATGCCCGACCTCTGGGACAGCGAAAAAGTGTACAGCCGACAGAGCCTAAATGTACCGTATGCCGGCCAGCCTCTGAATAGCCGGCAGCGGTGCTACTGGCGCGTACGAATCTGGAACCAGCGCGGCGAGGTCTCCCGCTGGAGCGAACCCGCCTTCTGGACGATGGGCTTGCTGAGTCCTCAGGATTGGGGTGCAAAGTGGATTTCGTGGCGGTACGCCCCGGTTTCTGGTAAACGCGAAGCCTTCGAAAGCCAACCTACCCCCTTTGATGGCAGCGATACTGCAGCAACTTACCTGCGACGGGAATTTCCGGTGAAAGCCGGTTTAAAGCGGGCCACCGTAAGCCTTTCGGGTTTAGGTTACTACGAATTGTACGCCAACGGCCGGCGCGTAGGCGACCATGTACTCGATCCGGTCTTTACCGACTTCCAGCGCCGGGTCCACTACCTTACCTATGATATTACTCCACTTCTTCAAGAGGGAGAAAATGCCCTTGGGGTGATTTTAGGCAACGGCTTCTATAACCTGCCTACCCAGGATCTTTTTCAGATGAACCGGGCCAACTGGAAAACTCCCAATAAGCTTATTCTGAATTTACACTTGGAGTACGAAGACGGAACCAGCACACAATTAATAACCGACTGGCAGTGGAAGTGGTCGACCGGCGAATTGGTTTACAACAGCATTCGCGGGGGAGAAACTATTGATATGACCCGAGCGCAGCCCGGCTGGCATACTGTAAATTTTACCGATACGCACTGGCAGCCGGCGGTAGAAGTACCGGCCCCGGTCGGCCCGCTGCAGGCGCAGGCTATGCCCCCCATGCGGGTTACCCGAAGCCTACCGGCGCAGGCCCTGTTTGAGCCAAAACCGGGCGTTTACGTATTCGATTTTGGTGAAAATTTAACCGGTTGGGCGGCTATGCAAATTAAAGGGCAGGCGGGTATGCGGCTGACGTTTAATTTTAACGAAGTACTACACCCGGATAGTACCCTAAATACACAGCACAGCTCCGGCCATACCTGGGGTCGCTTTCAGCGGGGATACTTTGTATCGGCCGGAGCCCAACAAGAGATTTACGAGCCACGTTTTACTTACCACGGTTTTCGCTACGTACAGGTAGAAGGCTTACCCTATCGCCCGGCTCTGGAGGATATGGTGGCTAAAAGCGTGCATACCGATTTGGCCAGTGCCGGTAGCTTTAGTTGTTCCTCGGAACGGCTGAATCAGCTGCACAGCGCCGTACGCCGTACCTTGCTCAACAGCATTCACGGTATGCCGGGCGAGGAGCCCACCCGCGAAAAAATGGGCTGGACCTTTGACGCCGGTATGGTTACTATGGAATCGTACCTGATGAATTTTGAGGCGATACGAGCCTACGAAAAGTACTTACAAGACCTTATTGATGCGCAGGAGCCGAACGGCCACGTGCCGCCTATTGTACCTACTAACGGTTGGGGTTTCATTACCAAAGATACCACGGTAATGTTTGATGATCCCTGGTGGGGCGGCACCTTGATATACGTAGCCAGCACCCTGTACCACTACACTGGCGATACTAGCATTTTAGCCCGGGCCTACGAACCCATGAAGCGCTATACTAATTTTGTAGCCAGCACTGCCGCCGATGATGGCTTGGTATATTGGTCGCTGGGCGATTGGCTGGATCTGAAGCACGGAGCCCAAGGCTGGGGACCGGGCTTAACTCCTATAGTGCAAACCTCCACCGCCGCCCTCTACTATATGCTTAGCCAGTTAGCCGCGCACGCCGAAGTACTGAACAAAACCGAGGAGGCTCAGCAGTTTAAGCAGCGGGCTAACCAGCTTAAGCAACTGTACAACCAAAAATTCTTGCAACCTAACGGGTGGTACGCACCTAACTCCCAAACCGCTCAGGCTTTACCTCTCTATCTGGGTTTGGTTCCCGAAGCTAAGATTGAACTTGTAACGCAGCGCCTGCTGGAGGCCATCTCGGAAAATAACTACCATACCTCGGTAGGCTTTGTAGGCGTGCATCCGCTTCTGACGTACCTTTCAGCCAACGGCGAGCTGGAAACGGTTTATCGTATGGTTCGGCAGGAAGAAAGCCCGGGTTGGTTACATTTCGTAAAAAATGAAAAAAGTACCCTAGGCGAAAATCTTAACGCAGCGGGTTACGGAACGGCGCACCACCCGTTTGCTGCCAATATTGGGTTTTGGTTGTACCAGTACGTGGCCGGTATACAGCCGGGGCGGGGCGGCGCAGGTTGGCAAGTATTTGCCCTGAGGCCCGGCCTGGAAACTGATTTAACCGCCGCCCGGGCCGAGTACAGCAGTCCGTATGGCCGCATACGCTCTGAGTGGCAGCGGCAGGGTAGTGATGTAAGGTACACCTTTGAGGTGCCGGTTAATACCACCGCTCAGCTAATTGTACCTCCCGGTTATCAGGTGGTAAGCAGTTCGGCCCCGGCCCTGTCGGAAACCCCTAACTTGTTGCTGGCATCTTCAGCCGCCACCGGCAGCCTTTATTTTGGTTCGGGCGCGTATACGCTCCAGCTTTCTAAAACAATTAACCGCTAGCTACTATGACTACTGCTGAAACCACTGCCACCGCCCCCTCAACCGCTACCGAAGAGTACGAGCGCCGCCCCGTGCCCGCAACGGCCCTGAAGGACTGGCGAAGTTTTTTGGGTATGTACGCCGGGGAGCATACCGCCGGCACCGAGCTTATGATTGGACCCCTTTTTTTGGCGGCCGGGGTAAGTGCTATAGATTTGGTAGCCGGTCTGTTATTAGGAAATTTATTGGCAGTGCTAAGCTGGCGGTTTATATGTGCTCCGGTGGCTACCCAGGCCCGGCTTACGCTATACTATCAACTGGAAAAAATTTGCGGCAGAAGCTTAGTAACGGTGTACAATTTGGCCAACGGTATTCTGTTCTGTTTTCTGGCGGGCGCCATGATTACCGTATCGGCTACGGCGGTGGGTATTCCATTTAATATGCCGATGCCGGGTTTGCAAGACGCTACTCCTGATAGCTGGGTATGGGTGGCCGTGGTGCTGGCTATTGGGGTGGTAATATCGGTAGTGGCGGCGCGGGGGTATAGTACGGTGGCGCGCTTCGCCAATATTGCCGCTCCATGGATGATCCTGGTCTTTCTGGCGTTGGGCCTGGTGGCGGTGCAGCAACTAAACGTTAATTCTTGGGCCGAGTTTTGGGCGGTACTGGGGCGGGGCGGCGAGCCCTTGCCCGGCCAGCTTAAATTTAGCTTCTGGCACGTACTGTTTTTTGCCTGGTTCTGCAACGCCGCTATGCACGTGGGTATGGCCGATTTAACCATACTGCGCTACGCCAAACACCCCCGCGCCGGCTGGACTACCGCCTCCGGTATGTATATAGGTCATTTTATGGCCTGGATTGCCGCCGCCCTGCTCTACGCAGTTTACCTGCGCAGCCCGGAAGCAACTGCGTATTTAGCCGCCGGTGAAGCCCCGCCGGTGGCCCCCGGCCCTATGGCTTACCAGGCTTTGGGCATTACCGGGCTTATTTTGGTAATTGTAGCCGGCTGGACCACCGCTAACCCTACCATTTATCGGGCCGGCCTCGCGTTTCAGGCTATTATGCCGAAGGCCTCAACTACCGTAGTTACCTTATTGGCCGGGGCCTTGGCTACCGTAGCCGGCATTTTTCCGGCCTTTGCCATGAAGTTGCTCGGCTTTGTGGCTACCTACGGCTTTGTGCTGGCTCCGGTAGGGGCAATTATTTTCTTTAATTATTTTTTTGCCCCGCGTATAGGTTTAACCGCTAACTGGGCCGAAGCTAACGGCCGAACGTTTAACCCGGCCGTACTAGCCGCCTGGCTTATCAGTCTACTGTTTTTTTACTGGATTGCCGAGCAGCAAGCCATATTCCTTTCGTTTCTGACCCTACCGGCTTGGCTGGCCTGCGGGGTATTATTCTTGCTCTTTAGTAAGCTGCAAACCAAGTATTTAGCCTCTAAACCCCAAACTACCCATGCGTAAATTTTTGTACACCCTGGCTGCAGTTGGGCTGTTACTTACTCTTCTGCCCGCCGTAGTGGCCTTCTTTACACCTATTTTGCCCGCTACTCAACACCTTTTGATGTTAGCCGGTACGCTGCTCTGGTTTGGAGCAGCAATCGGGATAAACCAGAAAAAAGCAAGCAGTTGAACGGCGACTCGCTGGCGCGCACCGGGGCGTATTTAGTCTTATAAATTCTCAGCTTATGACTGTAACCCTAAAAGATATTGCCAAACGACTCAATCTGTCGGTCTCTACGGTCTCGCGCGCGCTGCACAACCCGCAGGGAATAAGCCCTAAAACCGCTGAGCTGGTGCATAAAACCGCCGAGGAAATGCACTACCGGCCCAATAGCGTAGCCTCCAGCCTCCGTACTAAACGTTCACAAACCTTGGGTGTAATTGTGCCGGAAGTTTCCAGTTATTTTTTTGCTAGCGCTTTGGCGGGTATAAATACCCTAGCAGCCCAGCACAATTACCAAACCATAATTTGCCAGTCCGGCGACGACCCCGCAGAAGAAGCCAAGCAGGTAGAAATTTTGATGTCGGGAAAGGTAGACGGGCTGCTGATCTCGGTAGCGGAGGGTACTCGTGAATATGAGCATATACTGGAAGCTAAAGAAGAATTGCCCATAGTGTTGTTCGACCGCATAGTACCCGACTTAGGTATTGATTGGGTAGAGGCCGACGATTACGGCGGAGCCTACCAGGCGGTGCTTCATCTACTAAGTTGTGGCTACCGCAAAATTGCTCATTTGGCTGGCCCGGCTCATTTGGCTAATAGTCGGCAGCGGCTGGCCGGCTACCGAGCGGCCTTACAACATTTTAAAGTAGCGGCCGACGAATCGCTAATACATAACTGCGGGTTTGAAGTAGCGGCGGCTAAGCAATGCGTAAACCAGTTGCTAGCGCAGCACCCGGATGTGGAGGCTATATTTGCGGTGAATGATGAAGTGGGAGTGGCCGCTATTCAGACCCTAAAACGCGCCGGATACAATGTGCCCGAGCAGGTAGCCGTAATTGGCTTTGGTAATTATCCAATTGCTCAAATTATTGAGCCGGAGCTATCAACCGTTCAGCATAATGCTTTTAAAATTGGGCAGGAAGCGGCCGCAATGTTATTTAGTCGGCTAACTAGTACTAATTCTAGTGTGGTTATGTTTCAGAAGAAAATTATTGCTACGCAGGTAATCGTACGTCAATCAACTCATACGCGACGGGTAAAAGCATGAATAAGAAAATAGGGTGGCTGGTAAGTACAATAATTTTCTTGGGAGGATGTACCTCGCCGGAGGCTCCCCCCGGTATGATATATATGCCCGGCGGGTCGGTACAAATTGGTAGTCAAAACGGTTTAAGTAATGAATGGCCGGTGCACCAAGTAAATATAGATCCTTTTTACCTGGACAAAAGCCCGGTAACCGTAGCCCAATTTCAGGAATTTGTGGAGGCTACGGCTTACGTTACCGAGGCTGAGCAGTACGGTAATTCCTCGGTATTCAGTTTTGATTCTGCCTATTTTTACTTGGCCGAGGGTGCCGATTGGCGTTACCCACTGGGCCAGAATGGACAGGCAGCCCTGCTTAACCACCCGGTAACTCAGGTAAGCTGGCGCGATGCCCAAGCCTACGCCCGGTGGGCCGGTAAGCGCTTACCAACCGAGCAGGAATGGGAGTACGCTGCCCGCTACGCCCAGGGTGGGGTAACCCGCTATGCCTGGGGCAATAATTTAATAGAAGAAAACAAGTACCAAGCCAATACCTGGCAAGGAAAATTTCCGGAATATAATACCATGCAAGATAGCTTTTTGCTAACCTCGCCGGTAGGGTACTTTGGAAGTAATATCTGCGGTTTAACCGATATGGGCGGTAATGTTTGGGAGTGGACCACCAGTGTGTATCAGCCTTATCCTGGTAACACTTATTCGTATAGGGTTGATACCTTGCAAAAGGTAATACGGGGCGGCTCCTTTATGTGCGATTCTACCTACTGCCACGGCTACCGGGTTTCGGCCCGGCAAATGCTTTCGGCCGAAAGTGCTGGCTTTCACGTAGGTTTCCGTTGCGCCCAAAATATTGATTAACTCGTACTTATTTTTCTAGCTGAGCTTCTAAAATTGCCAGCGTTTGGTCGTAGTAGTTCAGAAGGGTCTGTTCCCGTGCTACCGTTTCCTCCAGTTTGGCCGAAATTATATATAAGTTATGTTTAGCTAACTCTTCCCTAAAATAAGCATGCGAGGTAACTAAGTCTAATATCTCAAATACGGGCTCGAAGGTAAGTTCTTGTTGATCGTAAGTAGCAGTGAGGGCCTGGAAAAGCTTAAATTCATTTTCGGCTAATGAAGGATTTAACTTGAGGGCCTCCCAGGCAGCTTTACTAGGCATGCGCGGCAGCAAACTCTTATTATGGGTAAAGCTCGAAAATCTGGGACCAAATTCGGTTTGAATAGTTTTAATTAGCGAATCGCCCAGCATAAGTGAATCGATGCGTTCAACCATTTTTTGGTGTTGAGTGTACACTTGCCGGGTTACATGCTGGTTGGCTTCAATTTCCTGCTTTACTAAATTAAGCGAGCGTTGCAATTCTTGCTTAGCCAGGCGGCTGCCGCGGTACTCATTCAACGCTAGGGCTAGTACTACGCTAAAAATTATCAGCAAGGCTTGAGTTAGGTACTCCCAAATTTTATTGCGCATAATTTTTCAGTTGAATCAATTATTAAGTTGAGTATTGAGTTCTGCTTCTACTACTGAGCTAAAGTTTTGCGAAGTTATACCGGCTACTTGGTCAATAGCGGCTAAAAAATCTTCCTTGCTTGGTCCGGCGGTAATTACCTCCAGTACCCTCTTAAAGCCTCCTTCGCGCTCTATTTTACCCATAATCAAGGCAGCAATGGGCATTCGGGCCGCTATTGGCGACTTTATAGGCTCATTGTTATTAAATACCTCCAGTACCGATTGGTGGGGGTTCGCGTTTAAATAGCTGCGGAGGTACCCGAAAATGTTCTCGCGGGGCTCTCCCCAGTAGTCGGTAAGGGTAATATTGTACCCCTCTTCGGCCGTCCAGTTACGTACCGAATCGGGTATAGCCTGCTCAAAGTAATAGTGGGTTAAGTCGTGATTGTACTCATCGGTATTGGTACCGGAAAGGAATACGTTAGCCCGGTGATTGGTATGGCTGCCGCGGCTTTGCCCGTTAATCCTAACCGAGTAATCAATGCCTAATAAATAGTAAACTTCCTGCAAGTTCCGGCACTTGTAGTAGTTGACGGCCAAGGGCTCAAGGTTAAGTTTGCGGGCTAAATATTCGTTGTGTCGGCTAAACGCCAAGGCTTCTTCCCGATTGAATACGTATTGGTAGTGAAAGCTCACCTTACCTATGACTTCGCTCTTCCACTGCCGGGTTCGGTAGTAAAAAGGCGAGGAAACAGTAAACGTACTCCCGGTTTCCTGGCTTACCAGTGTAATAATAAGCGGGCTGAACGCGCTACCGTTTTCTAAAACTCCCGAGTAAGATAATTGCAAGCTGTAGATTGCCTCATCCAGTTCAAGCACATTTATCAGTTGCCAGCGGAATGACGGGTTAGCGTACTCCGGCATTTCCGTAACTTTCCGGATAGCCTTAACAAGGTCTTGGTCCAGCGGATCTTTCTCAGTTTCTTCAGACGGATTAAGAAAATCCAAAACTTCCGAGGTCAATACTTCAGTTTGCTCCTCCGAAAAAGAAATGCGGACAGCCGGATTGATTACAATATCTCGCTCGTATTGAGCATTGGCGCTTAGGCTACTTACTATAGCCAGTGCTATACCGATATACTTTACCACCGCTTCTTTTTTTATTTCAACTACGCTTTAATCTTTACTTCGATACACTTTAAAGATATAACCATGGCCGGAATTACCAAGTCAGGAGAGGTAGAAGAAGCTATAGCACCAGCTTACGGCCTGCTTGTAGAAGGTTGGTACAAACGGGGCTGCTGCTCGGACTTACGCAGAGGCTTCAGCACAAAACTGTAAGCGTAGGGCTGGGCCGGTATCCGGAAGGGTTCGTGCGGCTGGCCCCATTCCGACCAACTGTCGTCACCGCCTACACCCATCTGCTGCTGGTCAATATTTAGGGTAATAAAGTCGCGCTCGGGCAGTTGGTAAATGTGCTTGGCGGTTTCCAAATCCTGCATACTGTAGGGCCAGGCCGATACGCTCAGGCTGCTGTCGGGTGAGTACACTAACAGACCGCTGCCCGGCCCGGCGGTAAGCTGCAGCCACTTTACCTCAGTCTTGTTGTTGCTCTCCTGCGGTCGCACGTAGTGAAAGAAATCGTTTTCTACCGACTGCTCATACACGCCCACCTTGGCGCCGGTCATGCGGTCCCAGTAGGTTTCGTGCGGGCCTCGGCCCAGCCACTGCATTCTATCTAGCCGGGCGGGCACCTGGGTTTGCATACCCAGGCGGGGCAGATTAGGCAGTTCGGTTAGGGGAGTAAATTGGTTGCTTACGGCTACCTCGCCGCTGCTGTAAACTTCGTAGGTACTTTGCCACCGGAACTGGTTTTCGCCGTACACAAAACTTGCCGTAACCCGTAGCGGAGCGCCTTTTTCACCTTCCTCTACGGTAAGTTCTTCCAGTTTGTACTGGTCGTTAAGTTGCTTCCAGATACCCTGTCGTTTGGGCATGCCGCTACCGTAATCGTTGTCGGTAGGGGGGCGCCAGAAGTTGGGTTTCAGAGCGCTTAGCAAGTAATTGTTCCCCTGCCAGCTATATTCGCTGAGCCAGCCTTCTTCAATTTTAAGCGTAAGCTTATCGGGCCCGGTTACGGTTACGGTATTGCCGGTGCGGGCCACGCTAAGGTTTTTGGCTGAACTCAGCCGGGGCATTTCGGCAGCATTCGTTGGGTAAACTACTTGCTCCCAAGCTACCTCGTAACCTTGTTCAGCCCAGGGCAAGTCCTCTTTGAACCGGAATGACAGGCTTAGCCAGTAGCCGGTAGTACTTTTGGGGCGGAAGTTCTTTACCGGCAGGGTAATTTCCGCCGACTGTTTAGGAGCCACCGAAGGTACTTCCATCCGGCCGTCTTGCAGCACCTCACCATCGGCACTTAGCGACCAGTGCAGGGTGTACCACTCCGCCAGGTTAGTAAAGTTGTGCCAATTGGTTATTCTAAGCTTGTTCCGGACCAAATCGGTAGCTTCAATATTTATGGGCTGAAAGATTTTTTTAGCCTGCCAGGCCGCTGGTTGGGGCGTTTGGTCGGCCGAGATGATACCGTTTATACAGAAATTACCACTGTTGATTTTGTCACCGAAATCGCCGCCGTAGGCCCAGAAGTTTTCGCCTTGCTCATTTTTCTTCACCAGTGCCTGGTCCATCCAGTCCCAGATAAAGCCGCCGATAAACCGCTTATTGTCGCGTATACCCTGCCAGTAGCTGGCCAAATCGCCGGTAGAGTTGCCCATTGAGTGCGCGTATTCGCACCATACTACAGGGCGGCCGTCGTCGTCTTGCGCCATTTCTACCATGGTGCTGGTTTGGGCGTACATGCGGCTGCGCACGTCTACGTAAAAGGGATCGCCCCCGTCGGGGGTAGCCGCGCCCTCGTAGTGAATAAAGCGGCTGGGGTCAAAGTCCTTTATCCAGCCGGCCATAGCGGCGTGGTTGTAGCCCGAACCACTCTCGTTGCCCAGCGACCAGGAAATAATACTGGGGTGGTTCTTATCGCGCTCTACCATACGAATTCCCCGTTCCATAAAGGCTACGTGCCAGTCGGGGTCGTTAGCCAGCTTATCGCCCAGGCCGTGGGTTTCAATATTGGCTTCGTCCATTACGTAAATGCCGTACTCATCGCACAGCTCGTACCAGCGGGGATGGTTAGGGTAGTGCGAGGTACGCACGGCATTAATGTTCAAGCGCTTCATCAGCAGTATATCGCGCAGCATATCGGCTTCGGTTACCACCTTGCCGGTAAACTGGTTGTGCTCGTGCCGGTTTACCCCGTACAGCAGTACCGCCTGGCCGTTAATTTTTAAGTCGCCCTCCGACCAGTCGATGTGCCGGAAGCCGACCCGGCAGGAGCGGGCCTCTACCAACTGCCCCAGGCTATCGGTAAGCGAGATTACCATAGTGTAGAGATTAGGATGCTCGGCCGACCAGAGTTTGGGGTTTGGTACGATGGTTTTTAGAAAATCGGCTTTGGCCTTGCCGCGCTGGGGGTGCCAGGGGTTAGCTACTTTAGGGGCTTCGGCCTGCATGGGCTGCGGCAGTACGGCCTGCCGATTAGCATCGTAGAGTTGGGCTTCCAGACGGTAGCCCTTTAGCGGTAATTTAGTAGGGTTAAACAGTTCGGTTTCTACTACCAACTGAGCCTGGCTAAAGTCTTCGTTTAGCTGGGTTTTTACGAAGAAGTCGTTAATAGCCACCGGGGCGGGGGAGTAGATATACACCTCGCGGTGAATACCGCTCAGACGCCAGTGGTCTTGGTCTTCCAGGTAGCTGCCGTCGCTCCAGCGGTGCACGCGCACGGCCAGCACATTTTCTCCTTCCTTAAGGTGGGGCGTAATATTGAATTCGGCCGGTAGGCGGCTATCTTCACTGTAACCAATATAGTGTCCGTTCAGCCATACATGGTAGGCCGAGCTTACCCCGCCGAAGTGCAGAATTACGGGGCGTTCTTGCCAGTTTTTCGGTACGGTAAAGGTGGTACGGTAGCTACCTACGGGGTTATCGTCTTCGGGTACCAGGGGCGGGTTAACCGGCACAAAGGGGTACACTACGTTCGTATAGATAGCGGTGCCGTAGCCCTGAAGCTCCCAGTTGGCGGGTACCGGTATGCTGGCCCAGTTTTGCTTAGGCTGGTAGTCGGGTTCGTAGAAATTAGCCGGCGCCTGGGCGGGGTTGGGTGCCCAAGCAAATTGCCACTGGCCGTTCAGGCTTTTCCGGTAGGGCGAGTTTTCGGGTTTAAGTGCCAGGGCTTGGGCCAGGGTAGCGTAGGGTACCGAGGTAGCGCGGGCGGGCAGGCGGTTTAACTGATTTATGGTAGGGCTTTGGTAAAGTGCAGGGAACTCTTGAGCATTTATTGAATAACTTATTAAATTTAAAACTGTATAGAATAATAAAAATATTACAAAAATAGGCTTAAGGTTCATACTTATTAAAAGTTATTCAATTTGTCAATAAATAATTATAAAACGGTTAAAATATTAATAAAGAATTGAATACGTATCCTGTGCTGTCCTGAGAATCTTTATTTGATAAAAATTAAGTAGTATTATTAGAAAATGATATTTATTTAAAGTAAACTTATTGTCGTAATAATATTATTAAATAGTTATGTTAATATTTAAAGGTAACAAAGTAAGTGTAGTACTTCAAGCTATGCTGCTATTTGCACTAACATTCAGTGGACTTACCGCTTGTGATGATGACGAACCTATAAGTGAAAAAGAGCAAACTATTGCCCTATTGGCTAATGAATGGTCAATAACCTCGGTTAGCTTAGCAATGAGCGGTGGTGAGGAGGAACCTTTTGATGCTTATACTAGTGGTTCTAGCAGCTTAAGTATTACTCCGGAACTTGATATAACCGTAACCAATCCTGAGAATCTACCCAGGACATCAGAACCATTTGAGGCCTTCCCGTCTTCGGGTCGTTTAATATTGGATAATAATACCGGACAGACGGCCGACCTAATTGCCGGAAATACCACAGTAGTTTTAACTTTACTGGAGGTTAGTGCCAATAGATTGGTGTTTTCGTATCCTGGTAGCTTAACGAAGGCTAGTGATAGGCGTACAGTTACTATTACTGCCACTCGCTAATATATGGCTAAGCGGGCAGGCTATTCGTATAACCCTCAATACCCTTCCGTTCAAGATTTAGCTCGGAAGGCGAAACAGCGTATGCCCGGCTTCGCCCACGAGTACCTTGTCGGCGGGGCCAACGATGAGCACAACCTCAGCCAGAATCAACTGGATTTTAAGAAGGTTGAACTAATGCCGCGCTATATTGCTGAGTACGGCGGGGCTAATTTACAAACTGAGTTGTTTGGTACTACCTACTCGGCTCCGTTTGGGGTAGCACCAATTGGCCTGCAGGGGCTTATGTGGCCTAACTCGCCTAGTATACTAGCCAAGGCTGCTGCCCAACACGCTATTCCGTTTGTGCTAAGCACAGTATCTACCAACAGTATAGAAGAGATTGGCCAGGTTACCGGGGGCAACTTTTGGTTTCAATTGTATCACCCGGCCGAAGATGCCCTGCGCGACGATTTGCTGGAGCGCGCCTGGCAATCCGGCTGCCGGGTACTGGTAGTACTGGCCGATACCCCATCGTTTGGATTCCGCTACCGCGATATTAGAAACGGCTTGGCTATGCCCCCAACTATGAGCTTGCGCAACGTTGCTCAAATGCTGCGGCGGCCGGGTTGGAGTTGGCGCTCGCTGCGCCACGGCCAACCCCAGTTTGCCAGCTTGGTTAAGTATATGCCTAAGGGGCTTGATTTAAAAGCCCTGGCGCAATTCATGAATCAAACGTTTGATGGCCGGCTAACCCCTACTAAATTACAGGCACTGCGTAAAGCCTGGCCGGGTAAATTAGTAGTGAAAGGCGTGGTAAATCCCCAAGATGCGGCCGCTGCCCTTCAGGCCGGGGCGGAAGGAATTATAGTATCGAACCATGGGGGGCGGCAGCTAGACGCCGGGCAGTCAACTATTGCTGCCCTGCCGCCACTGGTGGCAGAGTATGGCCACCAACTGGAAATAGTGCTGGACGGCGGGCTACGCTCCGGACCGGATATTGCCCGTGCCCTGGCCAGCGGGGCCAAAATGGTTTTTTTAGGCCGACCGTTCATGTGGTCGGTAGCTGCTTTAGGCAGTAAGGGGGGCAGCCATCTTTATGAGCTTCTGCACGCTCAGCTTAAACAAGTAATGGAGCAACTAGGCTGCGAAGATGTCAGGCAATTACCTAATCATTTAATCTAACTCTCTTAGGCTAATATATACTGCTACGGTACACATTATATAGTGCCGAGATAGAGTGTGCATTTCGAAATAATATTTTTCTGTTTTTCAAATTGCGTATACAAACGTTTGCAGGATACAACAGGATAGAATTTTGTACCGACCTAGTTAGATTCAGGCAAATATTCACCGTGAACATGAACGCTGTGCGGATTTTGGATAATCAATTACAAACTATGAGCGTATGAATAAGATTTTTACCTGGAGGTACTGCCAAAGCAATTATCACGCTGGTGTTCTACTGGCAATTTTACTACTACTTTTTTCCGGAGTCGGGTTAGCCCAGCAGGCTAACCTGCAAACAATTACCGGAACGGTATTAGATGAGTTAGACCAGCCACTACCGGGGGCCAGCGTGCAGGTTAAGGGAACGACCCGAGGTATGGTTACTGACATAGACGGTAATTTTACTGTGCAAGCTGCTACTACGGATACACTACTAATATCATTTTTAGGTTATGAGGCTCTAAATATTCCAGTAGGCAACCAAACTAACCTGAATGTTTCTTTATATCCTAGTCTGGAAACCCTGTCGGAAGTAGTAGTTGTTGGATACGGTGAGCAAACTAGAGAAGATTTAATTGGCGCGGTTTCGCAAATTGGTGAACGACAAATTGAGGACCTTCCCATAGCTACTTTCGATCAGGCCTTAACCGGCCAAATGGCTGGTGTACAAACCCGCACCACCGGTAAACCCGGTAGCGGCCCGGAGATATTAGTTAGAGGTATTG
Organism: uncultured Roseivirgaceae bacterium; assembly: GCA_964504565.1. GTDB lineage: Bacteria > Bacteroidota > Bacteroidia > Cytophagales > Cyclobacteriaceae > Cesiribacter. The sequence continues at coordinate 95,470 of CAZDEY010000004.1, read as the reverse complement.
GCTCCCCCGGCAATAACGCACCTCTGTATGTAGTTGACGGATTCATAATCGGCAACGTAGATAACAATCAGGGTGACAATTTTTTACTAGGCGGTATAGCGCCGGAGGATATTGCAACCATTAGTGTATTAAAAGATGCTACTGCCAAATCGATTTACGGATCGCGCGCTTCCAATGGAGTAGTGATAATCACAACTAAATCAGGGCGTAAAGGTAAGCCAACGTTAAGCTTTGATTCTTATGTTGGTCTTCAGCAAATACCTGAGTACGAAAAGCCCGACGTGCTAAACGCTCAGGAATTGGCCCAGTTTATGCGTGAACGTATAGAAGACCGAATTTTTGTTCAAGACGGCAGAGAAGCAACTATTGAAGATATTCCGCAAGCTTTGCGGAACCCCGAGCAGTATGGTGAGGGTACTAATTGGTACGATGCTATTACGCGAGACGCTTGGATGCAAAGCCATCATATTGGTATAAATGGAGGCTCGGACGGCTTATTGTATAACGTTTCTTTAGGGTATCTTGACCAGGAGGGTACGCTTATAAGCTCAGGCTTTACCCGGTTCTCGCTAAGGGCTCGTATAGATGCTGAAATTAATAAAAATGTCCGGTTTGGAATTAACCTGGCGCCCTCACAAACCCGCAATCAAAACGGCGCTACTGATCCCGGAGATGAACAGTTTAGCGTGTTTGGTGCAATTACATCTAGCTATTGGGCGGACCCATCAGCACCCTTGTATAATTTCGATGGCAGCTTAGCTACTACAACGCAGGGCGATTTAACTACCTTCTTTACCGCATCACCGGTAGCCCGTCTGGAACTAGCCAGCGATAATCGGCGTACTAATAACTTTCTGGGTATCAGTTACCTTGAAGTAGACGTGCTGGAAGGGCTTACTGCTCGTTCATCTTTCTCAGCAAACCTAATAGATAGGGGAGAGCTAACTTATACACCCGGTTTTTTGCCGGGCCGCAATTTAACCCCTAACCCACTGGGTACCCAGCAGACCAGTGCGGGAATTACTAATATTTCAAACATAAATTGGCTAAATGAAAATACGCTTAATTTTAAACGTGTACTGAACGATAAACATAGTTTAGACCTACTAGCCGGGTTTACCATAGAAAAAAGAGAATCTAATACAACCAATATCAGGGCTAATAACTTGGTTGACGATAACTTTGAAATACCTTTTTTTGGAAATGTTTCACTCAATAACGTAGAAAACTTATCGGGTACCGGAGGCGGCTTGGAAGAAAATTCCTTCGTGTCTTTATTAGGCCGAGCCATATACATTTACGACGATCGATACTTCTTCACCGGTAGTATTCGTCAGGATGAGTCTTCCCGCTTTTTACCCGAGAGTCGAAGGGGAGTTTTTCCGGCAGCTTCAGTAGCTTGGAGGGTATCGGAGGAAAGCTTCTACGAGAATAGCGGGCTTTCCCGAATAGTCAACGATATACGGTTTGAGGCCGGTTACGGCGTTAGTGGTAACAATAATGTAGCCAATTTTGCGGCTCAAGGAAGAGTAGCAGATGCCGACTATATCTTTGGTGATACTCCCCGACAATTGAAAGGTTCAACTGTAGATAGATTGCCTAACCGACAGCTAACTTGGGAAGAGACCGAACAGTACGACATTGGGTTGGATTTGGGTCTGCTTAGCAATCGCTTCCGATTGAATATTGACTTATATCGGGCAGTATCTACTAACTTCCTAACCCAAACCCCGGTACCAACCTCTTCAGGTTTCAACCAAATTATCAACAATGGCGGAAAGTTTGAGAATAAGGGTATTGAGATTGAATTCAATACCCAGGACTTAGTGCGTACTAGTGATTTTAGTTACGATTTGGGGTTAAATTTTACACGTAATGTTAATGAAGTATTGGAGATAGAAAATGCAGCCCTATTTCGGGGATCGGCCGGTAATGGTACTTCCTTTTCTATAACCCGCGAAGGTGATCCTGTAGGCTTATATTATGGTTTACAAAGTTTAGGTTTGTTTACTGCCGAACAAATTGGTGATCCTTCAGTACCAAAATACCCTAATGCTATTGTGGGGAACTTCAACTACTTGGACGGCGACGGCGATGGTAATTTAGAGCAATTTGAAGATTACGTGGTAATTGGTAACCCTCATCCGGATTTTATATTTGGCCTAAATCATAACCTACGTTATAAAAATTTCGACTTGCGAGTGTTGATGAACGGGGCCGTCGGTCAACAAGTATACGAACTGCGGCGAGAAATTATGTTCAATTTGGATGGGGTGTTTAATTTAGATGCTTCCGTTAAAGATCGATATCGCCCCGGTGATGATCCTGCTACTAAAACCATTCCGATAAGCGTTAATAATACCGATCGCTTCCGTTGGCCGAACTCGAACTATGTGTATGATGCCAGTTACCTGTTAGTGCGTAACTTAACCTTGGGTTACACCTTAAATAAGAGTTTTTTGGGCAATAAGCTTAAGAAAGGAAGAGCTTACCTAAGTATTCAAAATCCGCTATTATTTTCTGAATACGATCGAGGCTTTCCGGAGATAAACCGCGCCGCTGATGGTAGCCTGGTTCGGAATGTAAATCAGGGCAGCTACCCAATTTCTAGAATTTATACCCTAGGCCTGAACGTATCATTCTAATTAGTATTTCTATGAAAAAGATATATATAGTATTATCAGCGATAGTTTTAGTATGGGGTTGCGACGATTTTCTTGAGTTAGAACCGGCTACAAATTATACTGCCCTACAGTTTTTCAGAAACGAATTTGAGGTTGACCGGGCTGTTACCGGCATATACGCTCGCAATAGAGGTATTATGGCAAATCAGCAATGGTTATGGGGCGAAATGCGTTCCGATAATACCAGTTTTCAGTTTAACCCGGCCGACCGAGGCGGGCAACGGGTAGAAGCTCTCGATGAATTCTTGCTAAACGCTGATGACGGAAGCATTAGCAATTATTGGAACGATTTATACGACGGCGTAGCCCGAACTAACTACGTGCTGGAAAATATTGATAATGTTTCCTACAGTAGTAATTTATTAAAGGCTCAACGTAAGGGCGAAACCCGCTTTTTTAGAGCTTGGTTCTATTTCAACTTGGTACGCAGCTATGGCGATGTTCCTTTGGTTACCAATACGGTAGTTACACCGGAAGGTGCCCTAGATGCCGAATATACCCAGCGAGTAGATGCCGGTGTAGTCTACGACACCATTATGCAAAATATTGATTACGCTATTAGCGTTTTACCTCAGCGTTGGCCTACTAGTGAAACCGGCCGTATTACCCAAGGCGCAGCCTTAATGCTAAAAGCTAAAGTGCTGATGGAGCAACAACAGTATGCTCAGGCTATACCGCCGTTGGAACAACTAACTATGCTGGGCTATGAACTAATGGATGATTATGAACAAGTTTTCAATCCGGACAATAAGAATAACTCCGAGTCAATTTTTGAACTTCAGTACGATTTTGATTTAGGCCAAGCCTCCGATTTCCTAAGCCGGTTTGTTCCGTACAATAGCGGTTCGGATTTGCTGGGCGGATTAGCTACCGCCAATAGCCGGGCGGGTGTCAATCAGCCTACGCAAGATCTTATTGATGCCTATGAACCCGGCGATATACGGAAAGACGTAAGCATTAGTGTATATGTCAAAAACAATGAGTCAATACCCTATATGGGTAAGTTTGAGTATCCATTCTTGGATCAGGGAAAGCAAAACGTAAACTTTCCGGTTTTTCGCTACGCCGATGCGTTACTGATGCTGGCCGAGTGCTATACCCGCGTAAACGGGCTGGATCAGAACGCTATTGGGTATGTAAACTTAATACGATTACGGGCCGGCCTGCCCCCCTTGCTGGATACCAGCAGCGATCCGGATTTGGTGGTATCGACCCAGGAAGAATTACTAGATGCCATTGCTCAGGAGCGCCGGGTAGAACTTGCCTTCGAAAACCACCGCTGGTTTGATCTGGTGCGTACCGGCCGGGCGGTGGAGGTAATGACCGCCCATGGGATAGAGCAAAAGCAGGAAAAAACTACTGTTCTGCCCGAGGCTTACACTAACATTAGAACTATACTGGCCATTCCGGCCCAGCAAGTAATACAATTTGGTTATGAGCAAAACCCTGGCTGGTAAATAAATAATTCCCTATGAAAACACGTTATACAAATTATATACTTACCGTTACCGCCTGGGCAGCCGCTTTAGTAAGTGCGCAGGCGCAGTTAGCCACCGAAAAATTTGACTATACCGCCGGTACCGCCATTAGCACCACCAACGGCGGCAGCGGCTGGGCCGAACCCTGGCAAATCATAAGTGGAGCCGATCCGGTAGTTTCTGCCGGTGGTATAAGCAGCGATCCGGTGCTGCGCGAAACTACCGGTAATTCACTGTTCCTAGATCAGGCTGTTGGTAACACCCGTATGAAGCGCAACCTGGCTACTCCCATTACTGATGATGGTGGCGTATACTGGCTAAGCTTCTTTGCCGACTTTACCAATGTTGACGGTGGCAATACAATGAATGTAATGCTGGTGAACAATAGCACCGAGCAGTTATCTCCGGGCGGGCCAAACGGCCAATTCATTCAGATCGGTAAATCGCCCAGTGGCAGTATGGCTGTAGGTTTAGGTACCGTACGGCCGAGCTTTCAGTTTTTAAACGTTGATGGTGCCGCTAACCAAGCTAACTGGTTTGTTGCGCGTATCGAAATGTCGGGCAATGCCGATCCGGACGTAGTGCGACTATTTTTAAATCCCGAACCCGGTACTGAGCCAGCCGTAGGCACCGAGGTAGCTGAGCTTAGTTCAACTTTTCTGAATGAAGGCTTTCAGGCTATAGGCATTAAAATTGAAGGTTCGCCACCAGCTTTACAGGCTCAGGTAGACGACATCTATCTGGGGAGCAGCTACAATGCGGTGGTACCTGATGATTTAATTACTATAACGCCAGCTCCGGCCCCAGCCTTCGATAAGTTTAACTACCCAGCAGGTACCGCCATTAGCGCTACCAACGGCGGCAGCGGCTGGGCCGAACCCTGGGTAATAGTTAGCGGAGCCGACCCAGTAATTATCGCCGAAGGCATAAGCAGCGAACCGGTGCTGCGCGAGACCTCCGGCAACTCCCTCTTTCTTGACCAAGCCGTAGGCAATACGCGGATGAAGCGTGACCTGGCTACACCCGTTGCCGACGACGGCGGCGTGTACTGGCTAAGCTTCTTTGCTGACTTTACCAATGTAGAAGGCGGAAATACCATGAACGTAATGCTGGTAAATAACAGTACTGAACAATTATCTCCTAGCGGGCCTAATGGTCAGTTTATTCAGATCGGGAAGTCGCCCAGTGGTAGCATGGCTGTAGGGTTGGGTACCGTGCGGCCGGGCTTTCAATTTTTTAACGTTGATGGCGCCGCCAATCAGGCTAACTGGTTTGTAGCCCGCATAGAAATGTCGGGCAATGCCGATCCCGACGTAGTGCGCTTATTTCTAAATCCGGACCCTAACACCGAGCCAGCCGTAGGCACTGAGGTAGCTGAGCTTAGCTCAACTTTCCTGAATGAAGGCTTTCAGGCTATCGGTATTAAAATTGAGGGCGGTAATCCGCAAAACCTGCAAGCTCAGGTAGATGACGTTTATTTAGGAAGCAAATACGGCGACGTAGTACCTGATGATCTGGAAGAAATTAGTGTAGTAATAGATGACGACCCGGTTGCCGCCTACGAACCCTTTGCTTACCCTGCCGGAGAAACGTTGGCCGATAAAGGTACCGATGAAAACGGATGGGGTGGACCCTGGGTAAAACAATCAGGAGAAGATATTAGCATCCAGGAGGGTAGTTTAGAAACCGATCTAACGATTTCGGAAGGTAACCGCGCTGCCATTAGTTATACAGATGCAAGTGCTGCCATTCGGCATTACCGGCCCCTCTCGGCCCGCTATCCCGATGATGGCAATAGTGTTTGGCTCAGCTTTGTAATGGATTTCGGTCAAATTAACAATATAAGTACCGAGTTTCAGGTAGCGCTAATGGATGGCACCGAGGAGGTGATTGGATTTGGACGTACCAGTGGCTTTAACCGAATAGGCTTCACTTGGGGTCCTGATGTTTTCGAATTTGCCTCTAATACCCCCTCGGCGGGCCGACATTGGGTAGTAGCCCGCATTGATATGTCGGGTGACGCTGATGCTGAGAATATTTATATGTGGATAAACCCGGACCCCTTGGCGCAGCCGGGCCTGGCTCAGGCAGCAGTTACTGCCGACCAATCGGACAGTAAAAAGCTAGCTATTAATAACGGTTTTGACGGAATAGCTATAAAAGTAGTGGGCGGAGCCGGATTGACCGGTGCGGTAGATGAGCTGCGGGTAGGCTTTACCTTCAACGATGTATCAAAAGTAGAAGAAGACATACCGGATAATTTACTGTCGCGAGAACGGTTTCGCTACGAGGCTGGAGCTAATATAGTAGGGTTAGGCGGAGCCAATAGCCAATGGGGTAGCGCCTGGCGGATAGGTGGGGGTGGAGGTAACGGCCAGGGTGTGGTTACCGCCGGTAGCCTGGTAGCTCCTACCAACATAGCTACGGACGGTAATAAGCTAGAGCTGCAGCACGATGGAGCCCAAGCGGGTAATACCCGCTTTGAACGCGATTTTGCCGAATTTGTTGAGGACGACGGCAATACCTACTGGTTAAGTTTCCTATCTCAATATGAGGCCAGTTCACTTGCAGGAGTAAATCAATTGTTTATTATGAATAGTTCCGGAATTTTTGCCAGTCCTCAGGATCAGCGGCTTGCTATAGGTCGGGCCTTTAACGATGAAAACATTAGTCTGTTAGCGCCTCGAACAGGGGAGGGAAAAAGACTTTCTAATGTAGCTTACGGAAGTGGCGTTCAACGGCTGGTAACGCGCATAAGTTTAACCGGCACTGAAGAGCCCGATACGCTATGGTTATGGGTGAACCCCGATCCAACTATTGAGCCTGATACTGCTAACGCCGACGCTAAAATTGCCACAACGGCTTTAAATGACGGTTTTGATGGAGTGATGGTAAAAGCCGAAACCGGAGGCAGTGGTGCTACGATTGACTTTTTAGTTGATGAAATCTTGTTCGGCAGCACCTACGCTTCCGTATCGGAAGTGGGTAGTGATGAACCTCTTGGATATGATGATGAACTGGCGCGGGAAATCGGTTTATCAGTATATCCTAATCCGGTTGGCAGGCATCAGTCGGTTCTGAAGCTGGACTTTACCCTGCTTAAACCTCAGACGGTAGCCCTAAGCGTATACAGTACTACTGGGCAAGTAGTTTATACCAAGAAAGTTGACCAGTTTACGGCCGGTGAGCATACGCTAGAGGTACCCTCTACCATGCCCGCCGGAATGTATATCTGCCGGCTTCAGGTAGGTAGTCAGTGGATTAGCCGAAAAATTCTGGTAAATAAATAAGATCCTCTTTGTTGATTGTTAAATTCAGGAGCAGCCTTACTAGGGTTGCTCTTGCTATTCTTATACCATATGAATTTAGCTGTAAAAAACTTTTGGTTTGCTCTGGCGATCGTAGGCCTAGCAGCCTGCAAAGGCAGTGAGCCCTCAGCCCCCGATGAGCCCCAGCCCCCGGCTGGACCGCCTAATATAATTTTTCTCTTGGCCGACGATTTACGTTTTGACGGCTTGGGAGTTGCCGGTAACCCCTTGCTTAAAACTCCTAACCTGGATGGCTTGGCGGCTAACGGTGTTTATTTCTCTAATGCCTTTGTAACTACATCCATTTGTGCCGTAAGCCGGGCCAGTATTCTTAGCGGGCAGTACGCCAGCCGGCACGGTATTTGGGGTTTTGCCAAGAACTTCAGTCCTACCCAATTAGCCCAAACCTATCCTGCCCTGATTAAGCAGGCGGGCTATACCACCGGCTTTATTGGTAAGTACGGCGTGGGTACACCCGATACTAACGTAGTAAGCCTATTTGACTACTGGGAGGGCTTTGCCGGGCAGGGTACCTACAATCAAACTACCGCCAATGGCCAACCTATTCACCTTACCAAAAAAATTGAGGGGCAGGCGGTGGAGTTTTTGCAGCAGCAGGCGGGCAGTACCCAGCCCTTTTGCCTGTCGGTTAGTTTTAAGGCCCCGCACGTAGAGGGCGACCCCGGCTACTTTTTGCCTGATGCCGCCTATAGTAACCTGTACCAAGGGGCTACCATTGAAGAACCCTTGGCCGCCGCTAAGGAGTACTTCAACTACTTTCCCGACGATTTTACTGAGAATAACGTAGCCCGTAACCGCTGGCAAACCCGCTTTGCAACGCCGGAAATGTACCAGGAATCGGTAAAGAAGTACTACCGCCTTATCCACGGCATTGATGTAGCCGTAGGAGCTATTACCGAAACCCTGCGCACCACCGGCCAGCTAAAAAATACGGTAATAATCTTTACCAGCGATAACGGCTTTTATCTGGGCGAGTACGGCTTTGCCGGTAAGTGGTACGGTAGCGATGCCTCCATACGTGTGCCTTTATTGGTGTACGACGGCCGGTCGGGGGCGGTGCGGGGCGTTACTGCCGAGCAGATGGTACTCAACATCGATATGGCCCCTACCATATTAGGCTTGGCCGGTCTGGAGGCCCCGGCCGCCATGCAAGGTCAGAATATAATGCCGCTGGCCCAAAACAGTAGTCAACAAATTCGCTCTGAATTCTTCTACGAGCACCTGTGGCAGTCGAGCCCGGCTTACTATATACCCAGCACCCAGGGAGTTGTTACCCAAAACTACAAGTATATGCGCTACTTCCTGAACGAGAACTATAGCCAACCCCTGTTTGAAGAGCTCTACGACCGCGACCGCGATACCCACGAAGTAACCAACCGCATGAACGACCCCGCCTACACCCAAGCCCGCCGGGCTATGCTTGAAAAGTGGGAGGAGTTGCGGAAGGGGGTGAAGTGAAAATACGATAAATCAAGATTAAGTTATCGATTTACCCGTTTTTTAAACTTAATGCTACTTGGAATTTACAATAAATAATATGAAAGCATTAATCGTATTATATGAGAAGTTTAAAGCCAATAGGAAAGTATGGGCAGCCATTTTGGTTTTTGCGCTAAAGTTTTTGCCATTTCTGGTTTTAGCCCAAACTCATATAAAAGGGTCTGTTAAACTTGGAGATGTTATTTCGCTTACGTATTACCCTCCATTTGAAGAATATGCTAACCCTCGGTTCATACCAGTTGAATACGGTGAAAATCTGACTGGAAATTTTATCCTCAACATTCCGGTTCAAAGCCCAGTTTCTATAAACTTTACTGTTGGTAGGCGGGGGTTTCACTTACTGTGTGAACCTAAGGATACTATTGAAATTTTACTAAGCGATCCGGTAAAAAATCCCGAAAACTGGTTTCAAATTAAAGGAGCCAATGCAGCTGGCCATGCCTATTATAATAATGTTTACAATAAAATTCCTATCAACCAGGCCTACCCTATATGGGATATTTTTGAGGAGCATATTACTAAAAGCGCTGAAGGTATAATTTCGGAAATAGCGCAGGAAATTGAGCGGCAGAGCAAGTGGGTAGATTCTTTGCAGAATGAAGGGGCAATCACCCCCACCTACGCTGCTTATATGAAAACTGAAATTGCCAGCACATTGGCTTGGGAGGCCGGCAATCAGTGCGATAAGCATTTGGAGCGAGGAAAAGCTACTACATCTGCTGAATATACTAAAAGCAGTAAGATTAAGCGGCAGTTATTTAAAATGGTGGACCCTACCGATCCGAGGCTAAGTGGTTGCCGGAGCGTTTTCTCATATGCAGCTACTTACTATAGTGAACTTCAAAAGCATCAAGAAATTGATACCGCTAAGGTAATACTAAAGGATGAGGCGTTCATCGCTCTCGCCCCCCCGGCGCTGCAAAGCTACTGGTGGGGAAGAGCACTGTATGCCTCAAAGATGTATGCACCTGCTAAATACAATTACTGTGAATTGTTCGAAAAATACAAAACCCAGTACAACAACCAGCTGGTAACAGAGTACTTAATACAAATAGGCATTTGTTCTCCGCTTACGAATGAGACGAAGATTGCCGAAAGCCTAGATGCCGACCTTTTTACATTTATTCAGTATAACCTACCTAAAAAAAGGCATTTTATAGATTTGTGGGCTACGTGGTGTGCCCCCTGCAAAGGCGAATTTATAGCGTACGATAGTTCGTTTTACGCCTTCATGCGGCAGCATAGCATTGAATTGGTTTACATCAGTATAGATAAACCCAGTAATAAAACTAAGTGGGAGAAAGAGACCAAGGCTCTAAACTTATTAGGAACCCACTTCTTAGCCGGAGAGAAATTACAAAACTCAATAAGAGAGGTAGTATACGAAAGCGAGCATATGGCTATACCTCGGTACCTGATTCTAGATGAAGCGGGCCATATACTGTCAGATAACTTTTTGCGGCCTACCGACCCCGCCTTCAAAACAGAACTTGTGAAGCTGTTTGAGTCTGGGCATCATGATGAATAACCTGTTATAAAATTGCCCGCAATTTGGTTATATGTAATTGTTGGGTAAAGAATTAACTATTAGGGGATTACAATTTCATACTAGGCTTGCCGTTACCTTAACTATAATCACTCATCTTCCTAACCTATGCAAGCCTGCCGATTATTCATCGTTTGCCCTCTGGTACAATTAGCCTGCCTGGCCTGTACCTCCGCTCCCGAGTTGCCCACCGCGGCAACTCCTGAACCCCCGGCGACGGGGCAGGTAATACTGATATTTGACAATCCACCGGTAAACCATACTTATAAGTTAGGAGAGCGTGGATGGCTCAGTAATGAGGGATTTAACAATGGCGAAGGCTACGAGATTTCCTATATAGATGATTACTATCTGCAACGAAACTTACCGCTAAATTACGAAGCTGGCGGCGATACTATAACTATAGAAACCACCCGTAACTGGCTGGAGGTGCAACATACCTACCGGGGCAGGGACAGCTATAGCTACCTCTTTCAGAACGGCGATAGTGTTCGGTTTACCTACCACGGACTGAAGCCTGAGGCAACATTACTGAATCGTACCATTAAACCCTACGATACTCGCTTCGAGCCACTTAAACGAACCGTTCACCAAGATACTATACCAGCCCAGGTAAAGTATTATGCTATTTTCAACTTAAAGCGTTACAACGCCCAGACCATACTCAGCGAATTGCCTCAAGATCTAGATTCCTTGCGGGTGGTAGCCTGGCATGAACACCGGACCGAAACCCGTTTGCTGGATTCGTTATATAAGGCTACCGCTATTTCGGAACCAGTATACAACCACTATAAAGCCAAAAGCCGCTACGATGCCGAAAAACTGGTAGCTATGGTAGCGCGGGAAGATGTGAGAAGACCGGGCGATATACTAACCACCGCCGATATGCAGCGATTATTCTCGAAATCAACTGATACGCTGGCCTATTCGGTATTCTACCATGACTTCTTAGGTAAAGTAGCGCCAAATTATTATCACGCCCGGGTAAAAGCTATACCGCATGAACACGGTTCTAGCATTGATTATCGAAAAGTCTATGATTCCGTAGCTACCAGCGACTTTCTGCCGGACGCTACTAAAAAGATTCTCTACCTAACTTATACTCAGGAGATTATTAAAAGTGTCTCTTCAGCCGAAATAGAAGCCCACTTAGACCGATTTGCGGTAGACGTACCCGATACGGTTTATCAAAACTACGTAATAGATAAGTATAACTTATTGTTCACCGATAAAGGTGATTTACACCTAACTGCCCTGAACGACGAAGAAACAACCTTTCGCCAGTTATTAGAGCAGTTTCAGGGCAAAGTGGTGTACGTAGATTTTTGGGCCAGTTGGTGTGCACCCTGCCTGCGCGAAATGCCGGCCTCGCACCAACTACAGCAGGCTTACCAAGATAAAGAGGTAGTATTCGTTTACTTATCGAAGGATGAAAATGCCAAGAAATGGAGGCAAGCAACGGCTAAGCACGGCATTACCCAACATAGCTACTTAGTAAGCAATCGGTACACTGCCGAACTTCTGGGGGAACTCAATATAAAAAGTATTCCTCGCTATTTGCTCTACGACCGTAAAGGCCGGTTGGTGCACCAAAACGCCCCGCGCCCCGGCAGCGAGCAAATAAAAAAGGTACTAGACAAATACCTGGCTCAGTATAATTAATGGTCTAGTTCCATGATTACCTGCAACCCGATTCGAAAGATTGCGGCCCTACGTGCTTAAAGATTATGGCTAAGCACTACGGTAAAGTTGTATTATTACCAACCAGCAGGTTTAGTGTATATTGGTAATTAATTTTTGAACCGTACACTTTGAATTCTATTCAGTAGTAGCAGCATAGCGCAGGATACTCGTTTTGGCAAGGCTTAGTAAATTCTGGCTGTAACCACAAACGTTTGTATGCGCTGTTCTACCCTATTTTTCCGCCTAAGCCTAGCCTTTATTGGTCTGCCTACCCTGCTCTTTTCCCAAGAAATAACCGTGAAAACTGAGGGCTACCAGCACGTGTTTGAGGGGGCCGGGGTATCCTTCGGCCTTTACCTGGGCCACCACTACAGCATGAACGAAGCTAATCAGGATAAGGCCATTCGGCTAATTAACGAGCAGCTTAACATGCAGTACCTGCAGGACTATATTGATATTTATCCCGCCGACGACCCCGCCTACTTCGACCGCCGGGCCAACTACGTAAAAGCGGCCAAGGTCTACCAGCCTGACCTTAGAGTTTCCTTAGTGGGGAATAAATTTCCGGCTGATTTGCTTCGCGACTTTACCGCCCCTAACGGTAATACCTACGCTATACTAAATACCGACGACCCGGAAATTTACCAGAAGGTGGCCAACTGGTATTTCGAACTATTTAAGGGTTTTTACGAGCGGGGTGTAGAGGTTGATATACTGAATGTAGTGAACGAGCCCGATTTAAGTAATTGCGGCGCTAATGTATGCCGCCGCTACCACTACGGCCTCGACGGGGATACCCAACGGGCAGTAGCCCTGATTTTTACCCAAACCGTACCGGCCTTTAAGGCTATGCTAAACGACCCGGCTATCAATACTATGGGCATGAAGATTCCCCTAATTATGGGGCCCAGCACCATATCGCCCAACGGTTGCCTTAGCTACATTCGGTACTTTAAAACCAACTACCCGGAAGCTTGGCAGCAGATTGATATTGTGGCTACTCATCAGTACATAAACGGCTCGCGCGAGGATCTTTTTGCTGAAATTCAGGCAGAACTAGAGGGTAAACCTTTTCACCAGTCGGAAACCCACGCCTCACGCTTTGCCAATCAGGCGGATAATTTGGGTAATTTGCCGGTAGGGGAAGGCCTGCGCACTTCGTTGTCGTTGGTGAGCCTGTTTAACACGGCGGTAAACCACGGGGTAAATGCTTGGTACTACTTCGAGAATAACTATCCGGATAACTTCCACCCTGGGGGACTTATACAGGTTGCCTGGCAAACCGATAACCCGGTGCCCTACAAGCATTACTACGCCTACCAGCAGCTTACCTCAATTCAGGAACCCCATTCGCGCGTATTGGCCTTTGAAACCAATCGCTTAGATACGGGTAAGCCGGTGGTTTTTCGTAAAGAAGGCGAAGCAGAAGTAGTACTGCATATACCCAATTTTACTGGTGAATCCAGCGATATTAAGGTGTATCTGGAAGATGCCGCCGGACAATCGGTTTCGGCTACTAGTATGCAAATACTTCTTACAGATGAAGATAGTAATCTTCGGGATTTGGGGAATTTCCAATATCCTACTCCGCAAAACCGCTTGAGTTTATCCTTACCTGCCTACTCGCTTACCACCCTTAGAATCGGGCTATCGGGTACTATAACCTCACTGGCTGATGATATCTTTACTGATGCCTTAGCACTCTATTACGAAGCCGGTAGTTGGGTGCTTAGCAGTAAACATGGTCTATTAATACACTCGGTTAATTTGTATAACTCGGTAGGTCAAACCTTACCCGCCCAAATAACCCAAGAAGGCAGCCGGTGGCGCGTAACCTTCCCCCCGGCGGTGCAGGGCCCGGTTATCTGGCGGGTAGCCACGCCGGACAACCTATTCACCAAACGGATTTTACATACGCAGTAATCGCTAATTGCAGGATAGATAAGGATGCCAGGTTCCGTAAAAATTTTTAATATGCCCTATCTATACATTTACCATACTGTATACCTATGCACCGAATAATTCTGATTTTAACACTGCTGAGTATAGCCTTTGCCTGCACTGAAGACACCGCCGATATACCCGCCAAGCCCAACATAATACTAATAGTAGCCGATGACCTGGGCTGGCACGATTTGGGTAGCTACGGCAACGAATTTATTGAAACCCCTCACCTCGATTCGATGGCCCGCGCCGGTATACGCTACACCAACGCTTACGCCGCGGCCTCGCTCTGCAGCCCCTCGCGCGCCGCCCTCATGACGGGCCTGCACCCCGTTAATGTTAATATAACCGAGCATATTCACGGGCCCTTCCGCCCTTCACCCAAAATTCCCCTAATCACTCCTAACATCGATCAGTCGCTGAAACCCAGCTTTACCACCATTGGCGAAGTAATGCGGCGCGAGGGTTACCAAACCGCCTATATCGGCAAATGGCACCTGGGTGGCGGCCCGGCTACGCCCGATAATCAGGGCTTTGAAACGGTATACGCCGCCAACTACCACGGTTTGCCTAATTCGTTCTACTATCCCTTCTTCAACCACGGTATGGAAGATATAAAGCAGGATTCGAAGGAGGGCGACTACCTGACCGATAAACTTACCGACCGGGCAATATCGTACCTGGCCGAGCAGGATACCTTCTTTATGGTACTTTCCTACTACGCCCCGCACGTACCCATTGAAGGCCCCAAGGATCTGGTAGAAAAGTATATTGCCAAACGCGGCGGGGAAACCGGCCTGCCCAACCCGCACTACGCCGCTATGGTAGAAGGCATTGACCGCAACGTAGGCCGCCTGATGCAGGCTTTGAAAGCGCAGGGTAAACTGGAAAATACCGTAGTAATGTTTACCAGCGACAACGGCGGGCTGTCGGTAGAAGAGGTGCCGGCCTTTGCGGCCCATACCCCGCCTACGGATAACGGACCGCTGCGGGCGGGTAAGGGGTACGTGTACGAAGGGGGTATCCGGGTACCGCTGCTGCTGCACTGGCCCAAGTACATTAGCCAGCAAACCCTGGATGTGCCGGTGGTAGGCAGCGATTTCTTTGCCACTATTTCGGCCCTGATCAATCGCTACGACACTACCGCCGAAGCCAATGTAATTGTGCCCGGCTTGCGCGGCGCAGAACCCGAAGCCGAGCGTACCCTGGTATGGCACGTGCCGCACTACTCGCCGCAGGGCGGTAAACCCGCTTCGGCCATTCGGCAGGGCAACTACAAGCTTATTTATTTTTACGAAGACCAACGCAGCGAACTATACAATCTGGCCGAAGACCCCTCGGAGGAGCGCGACTTGAGCCGGGAACAGCCGGAACGTACTGCCCGGATGCTGGAGGCCTTAAACGCCTGGAAGAAAAAGCATAATGCCCAGGAACCTATACCTAACCCCAACTATACCGGATAATGAGGTTTACCAACTGGTTTTTAACTTTAGGGCTGTTAGTTTTGGCTAAATTGGCCGGCGCTCAGCAAACCATCACAATTAGTAATATTGAACCTCGCCTGGATGCCCAAGGCCAAATAGTAGACGCCCACGACGGGCGGGTTATTCAGTTTGGCGACCGCTTTTACTGGTACGGTACGCGCTACGGCGATACCAGCGGCTTTACTACCGCCAATACCTACGTGTGCTACAGTTCTACCGATATGCAAACCTGGCGCTACGAGGGCGAGCTACTGGCTAATGTCCCGGCGGGTGTGTACTACCGGCCGCACGTGGTATATAATAAAAAGCGCAAACGCTACGTGCTGTGGTACAACTGGTACCCTAAACTGTGGGAAGGCCAGTTTGGCGTAGCCGAAAGCAAAAGCCCGACCGGCCCCTTCAAAATTGTGAACGCCAATGTGCAGGTAAAACACTCCGAGATTGGCGTAGGCGACTTTGGCCTGTTCGTAGACGATGACCAAACCGCCTACCTCACCTACAATACCATTCAGGGCCACCGGGTATCGGCCGAGCGCTTAAGCGCCGACTACCGCAGTTCTTCTATGGAAAACGGAGGCTTTATTGCCGAACACTGCGAGGCCGGCTCTATGTTTAAGCGCAACGGCAAGTACTACATTCTAACCGACTACACCTGCTGCTTCTGCGGCGAGGGCTCCGGGGCGCGGGTGTATATATCGGATAACCCGCTGAGCGGCTACCAACAGCACGGCAATATTAACCGCTACCCTGGCCGGCCGGCCCCGCAGCTTACTGATGGGCAGTTTAGTGCCTTTAATACTGTAGAATTGAAATCTGGCGAAGGGGTACTGGTGCAAGCCGATGAGCCGGTAAGCAGCCTTACCCTTACCTTAGCCTGGGCCAACTACCGCACCCACTGCCAGCCCGATAATACCGAACTGCGGCACCCGCAGGATATTACGCCCCAATTTAGCTTACATCAGGGCGAAGAGCGTATTGAACCGCAGGAAGTACGGGTAGAAAACCAGTATAACCGGCTGGTGCTGCACTACCGTTTTCCGGAACCCCTGCCCGGCAGCTTTAGGGTGCAATTAGATACGGCGGTTTACTTACCGGTGAAGGTAGCCGAGCTAGCGCTGCAGGCTGACGGTGGCGCCACAGTACAGGCCCAGGCGTATAAAACGGGCGGGCAACCGGTAGTAATTCCGGCTCAGCAAACCCACATTATGCAGTTGCTAACGCCGGAAGGCTACGCTTACAGTTGGATGGGCGACCTGTGGGGTTCCCGAGCCGATAATATTAAAGGCCACGACCAACAGTACTGGAGCGCTCCGCTGAAGTTCAATGCTGACGGTACCATACAGCAACTGGAATGGACCGATAGTTGGTCAACTACTGTACTTCCCCAAAAACCTTAATTATGCGTACCGCGCTATTTTACCTATACTTATTTGTAGCTGCCGGCGTACTGGCTTGCCGTACCGAGGTAGCTACCCAAGCCCCCGAAGCTATACCGGCTCCATCTGCTGCGCTGCCGGCCAGCGTTAATGAGGCCCGCGCCGATAGTCTGCTGGCCCTAATGACCCTGGAAGAGAAGGTAGGTCAGATGTTGCAACTCAACATCAGCATGATTAATACCACCGGTAAAGACCAGGATATTACGCTGGACGAACAGAAGGCGCAGCAGCTAATTAGTACCTACCACGTAGGGTCTTTTTTGAACGGCAACGCCGCCCCACCCGCTACTTGGTATAAGTTCAGCCGTCGCCTGCAGGAGGTTGCGATGGAAAATTCGCGGCTGCGCACACCCATTATCTACGGCATCGATCATATACATGGGGCCAGCTACGTTAGCGGAGCTACTATTTTTCCGCAGAACATTAACCTGGCTGCTACCTTCAACCCCCAGTTCGCAGCCGATATGGCGCGCCTGACAGTACAGGAGTCGGCTGGGCTGGGCCACCACTGGGTGTTTGCCCCGGTGCTGGATTTGGGCGTAAACGCTTACTGGCCTCGTTTGTGGGAAACCTTCGGCGAAGACCCGCTGGTAGCTTCCAGTATGGGCGAAGCGTTTGTGCGCACCCTGCAGGATTCTACCCTTACCCAATCGTACCAGGTGGCGGCCTGCGCCAAACACTTTATCGGCTACTCCGATCCGCGCTCCGGCTGGGACCGTACGCCCGTGCACGTGCCCGATCAGTACCTGCACGAGTTCTTTCGTCCGCCCTTTCAAGCCGCCTTTGATGCCGGAATAAAAACCCTGATGATTAATAGCGGTGAGGTAAATGGCGTGCCGGTACACGCCTCCGCCCGTATACTTCAAAACCTTATGCGGCAAGAAATGGGCTTTACCGGCGTGGCCGTAACCGATTGGGGCGATATAATTAAGTTGGTAGAAAAGCACCGCGTAGCCGAAAATGAAAAGGAAGCTACTTACCTGGCCGTAACCGCCGGTATTGATATGGCCATGACGGCCACCAGCACCGATTTTGTAGACCACCTGCTGGCGCTGGTACGTGAAGGTAGAATTAGCGAAAGCCGGATTGACGAATCGGTACGAAGAATTTTAGCCCTGAAGTTTGACCTGGGCTTGTTTGAAACCCCCTACGCCGAGCCTGCTGAGCTGCAGGAGGTAGGTACGGCAGTGAATCGACAACTGGCGCTGCAGGCCGCCCGCGAGTCGCTGGTGTTACTGAAAAACGATACGGTGGATACCCAACCGCTGCTGCCGCTTAGTCGCAATGCGCGCATACTATTAGCCGGGCCGTCAGCCACGTCGAAACGAAACCTGGCCGGCGGCTGGACGATTGAGTGGCAGGGCGCCGCCGAAGAACGCTATCCGGAAAGT
>CAZDEY010000004.1:35636-76911 GCA_964504565.1 uncultured Roseivirgaceae bacterium | reverse complement strand
TGCTGACGCTGCGCCGGGCTATGGAGCAAACTTTTTCAAACCTTACCTACGCCGATAGTACCGCTGACCTGACCGCCCTGGCCCAAACTGCCGATGCTATTGTGCTGGCCGTAGGGGAGGAGCCCTATACCGAGTTTGAGGGTAACATCCAGGATTTAACGCTACCTGCCGCCCAGCTAGACCTTATTACGCAGGCAGCCCGTACCGGAAAGCCGGTTATATTAGTACTGATTGAAGGACGCCCCCGCATTTTTAGTTCGGTAGAACCCCAAGTAGCGGCGGTGCTGTGGGCCGGACTACCCGGTTTTGAAGGGGCCCAGGCTATCGCCGAAGTACTAAGCGGTCAGGTGAATCCCAGCGGAAAATTGCCTATTAGCTACCCGCGCTACCCCGGACATACAAACGCCTACCACCACAAACCTACGGATGCCAGCACCGCGTTGTACCCCTTTGGCCACGGGCTTAGCTATACCCGGTTTGAATACACCAACCTGAGCCTGTCGGACACGGTAATTACCCAAGGGGTACTAGAAGCGCAGGTAACCATTAGAAACAGGGGAGATAAGCCTGGCCAGGAAACTGTGCTGTGGTTTTTAACCGACGAAGTGGGGCGGGCAACCCGACCGGTTAAAATCCTGAAGCATTTTGAGCAAGTTTCGCTGGAAGCAGGAGCGGAAAGTGTTATGCGCTTTACTATTCGGCCCGAGCATCTAAGCTATCCGGACGAAAATGGCCGCCCCCAAATGGAAGCCGGCTACTACACCTTACAGGTAGGCGAGCTTAAGAATCGCTTTTATTATCGTCCGTAATCTTTGAGTGACCGTTCGGTTAAAAGAGATGAATAATCTATTAGGTAAGTTTAATAAGCAGCTAGACTAATTGTTTTTATTACGTGAAACTACCTGAGAATAAAAAAACAATTCTATAATTAACTCAGTCCTTTTACTTAAAATTTGTGTCTATACCTTATTTTTTAAGAAGAGATCCGAAGGTGAATTGGATCTGTTTTGCTGCTTACTGTAAAAATTAAATTCATCGATGTCATTTATACCAAAAATAGGACTTTTTATACTATTACTTGGCACAGCCGTAGCCTGCAAGAATATAGTAGGCGGCATTGTAAAAAACGTACTTCCCGATCCGGTACCCTACCCGCAGGATGACCTTCAGGCTTTGCGTACGGAGGCGCAAAATATTTCCGACCAATTGGATGCCTTTATTCAGGAGTGGCTGGCCGGAAAGAATAACGGTATAGTACCGCCGGAACTTCTGCCCAACGGTTCGGTAAAAGAAGAATGGGGAGAAGTAAAGTTGATAAAACCCGAGCAGCTAAAGCCTCGCGATTTATGGGTGATTCGCGAAGCCGAAGAAGTAAACCCGAACGCCCTGTTAGGCTATTACCCCGATCCGCACTGTACCTACCTGGTGCTGAATGTTTTTTACGCCCCCTTTGGGCATACCGCCGTAATGGAAGGAGAATTTCCGCACAGCCGCTACTTTAGCGTACAGCCCAGCCCGGCCTTTGACCCCGCCAATTATTACTACGATGGTACCTTTGGCGTACCCGAGGTGCCACTAGTCGATATTGATATAGAACCGCTGTCCGGCCATACCAATCCGTTTGCACCCGGCGCTAACCGCCGTGCCCAAAAAAGAAGCTACCGCTTAAAGTTTAAATTAGCCGCCGGCGACCCGGTAAAACTGGAGCCGGCCTACCGCCCGCCGCACTTTCTTTCCAAAACCAATACCCGCACCGTAGGGGCCATTCAGTACCAGGGGCCGCTGGCTAAGCGGGGGGTTACCGGCGGGCACGGCCGGGGTGTATGGAATACCGGCGAGTTTTGGGTACGCTACTACGCTCCGGATAAGGCCAAGGGCCCGCTGGCCGGGGTACCGCTGCCCCGGGTTTACTTCGAAACACCATCGGGGGAAAAATACGCTATGGTTGCTACCCAAAATGAAAAGGAAACCCGGCTAAACACGCCCTGGCCCGCCGAACAAGCCCGGCAAAACACCAAGCCTAACCTGCAAGTGTTTGGCCCTTCGGTAGGGTGGTTTCAGGCACTGGAAATTATGAACGACGGCATTACCGGTATACACCAAAACTTTGGCTGGACGAGTGCGGAAGAAAAGGAGCGGGGCCGCCGCCAGGTACTGGGCTTTACCAGCCGCGGTGGCGACCAACCCGCCCCCCGCAGCTACGTGAGCAGTACCAGCCGCGAGGTGCACATTCAGTACTTCGGCCGGAATATTACGATTGCTCCCGGCTACGTAGCCGTACTCACCGGCAAGCTTCCGGAAACGCCCGAAACGCTATCCGGTGAGTCTCGTATGGACAAGGGACAACTGCGTTATTTTTCCGTAACTACCTACCCCTCGCCCGATTGGTTTACCAAGGGCAAGCCCTTTGGCCTGGCCCGCAGCTCGGTTATGGATGAAGATATAATTACCGATGCGCAAGGGAATTACGTACTGGTTTACTCGCGCCCGGAAGACCAGCCGGCCAACGCTAAACCAGCAAATAAGGTTACCTGGGTCGATAGGGGGCAAGAGGCCTCGCAAGACCATCTCATCCGGATGCTGCACGTGCACCCCGACTGGAAAAGTAGCCAGTTACCCTTCAGTAGGCTTACTTATGCGGCTACCTCTTGGTTAAGCCCGCAGTATAATAACGAATTGTTAGGGATTAACGGCCGCTCGGTACTGGGGGCGTATTTGCCCACCATTCATTATATGAAAAAGGAAGATTTTGAGCAGTACGGGAATAATATTAAACTGAGCAACACCCAGCCGGTGTGGAAGTAGGGAAGTATAGGCCGGTGCCGGAAAAGATGAAACCTAGAACCTGTTATAGTCCATTGTTTGCTTAGTAACTGCTTAAGTGTATGAGAAAGAATACCCAGTGGTACAAAAAAGGCGCTGATAATTTCACCAGCGCCTTTTTCTACCTTATTTATCAAACAAATCATGAACTAATCTAGAAACAGGGTAGCCGTAAGGCTAAGGGTTCGGTTGCGTACGAAGTTATCATCATCGCCATCAGGCTGTATATTGGCTAAACCATGCTCGTAAGTTAAGGCTAATTGTATACCCGAAACTTCCACCCCGCCGGTCAGTACGGCACCGGCATCCAGACGGCGGTAGGTATCATCATCGTCATTACCCCATTCAATGTCCCCATCGTCGGCAAAATCAAACGTTAATACATCGCCTTCGCTGTCAATTCCGCCTCCTATACCAAATGATACATAGGGGCCGGCACCAGCAAAAATCGCAAATTCGCCAACTTCAGCCTTAATAAGAGCAGGAAGCGGTACATGCAAGTACAATGGCTTAGATTTCGTTTCTATATCGAAAATAATATTATTCTCCTCAAAGCGATACCCCTTTTTAGATAGAAGAATAGCAGGTTGAAAAGTTAATATGTTGGTAAGTGGTGTTTCTAATACTAAACCAACTTGCCAACCCAAACGATTTTCGCTATCGTAATCGATGTTAAAATCATCAAAAAATTCGTTTTCAATTTTCATATTAGCCAAGTTGGCCCCGCCGCGAATACCGATTCGAAAATCTTGCGCCTGGGCTGAGGCCAGCAATAGTACTGGAAATAAAAATGTGATCAGTAGTTTCATAAATTTTAGAGGTTAGTAAGGACAGAAATTGTTTATTAGTACGAGCGAAACTACTGAAATTTTTTTTTGATACGTATCCGGTTGCATCCTGAAAATTCAACCCTTAAACAATTCTCATTCTATAATTAAACTTAGAGTATGATTATTTATAAATGCACTCAGTATAAATTTATATAGATGAATATCAGATAGGTTAGCGCTCCAGATGATGCCGGTAAACTTGCTCCACCTTGAAGCAAGTTTACGCAATAGCAGGCTTAGCTACCTGGCTTAGATACCGGTGTACCGATGATACCACCACCGAGCCTTCGCCCACCGCCGAGGCTACTCTTTTTACCGAGCCGGCCCTAATATCGCCCACGGCAAAAATACCGGGTTGCGAGCTTTGGTAATCCGAAAACGAACTACCCACCGCCTGGCCTGTGAGGATAAAGCCCTTATCGTCCAGGGTTAGTTGTTCGGAAAGCCAGTCGGTATTAGGTTGCGCGCCAATCATGATAAAAAGCGCCCCGCAATTAATTACTTTTTCCTTGCCGTTTCGGGTGTTTTTCAGTGTTACCTTACTCAAATGCTCCGTGCCGTGCAGCGCGCTTATTTGGGTATGCGTAAGCACCTCAATTCGTTTACTTTCTTCAATTCGGGTAGAAAGATAGGATGACATAGTGGCCGTCAGCCCTTCGCCCCGCACTACCATATACGTACAGCGGGCGTAGCGGCTTAAGAACATAGCCGCCTGACCGGCCGAATTGCCGCCGCCCACCACTACTACATTAGCGTTAAGGCAGTGGCGGGCCTCAAAATCGGTAGCGGCGTAGTATATGCCCCGGCCTTCCAGTTCAGCCAGGTTATCCAGCGGCAGGCGGCGGTACTGTACACCGTTGGCTAAAACTACCGCCCGGGCTCGTACGCAGCGCTCGTCGTCCAGCGCTAGCTCAAAGCAATTGGGCGTGGTACGAAGTTGGGTAGCACGGCGCGGTACGGTGAAGCGGGTTCCGAACTTTATAGCCTGTACGGCACCTTTGTAGGCTAACGAAGCTCCGCTTATACCGCGGGGAAAACCAAAGTAATTCTCAATACGGGAGGAAGTACCCGCCTGCCCGCCAATTGCGGTATCCTCAATAGCCAAAACCTTTAACCCCTCCGATGCGGCATAAATAGACGCTGCCAACCCGGCGGGGCCGGCGCCTACTACCACCAAATCGAACAGCTCATCGGCCTTGGCTGCCAAATCCAGACCTAAGGCCTGCGCTAGCTGGCGCGGAGAAGGGTTCTTTAGTACTAGGGTACTACCAATTATGGCTACCGTACCTTCCGCCGGCACCTTAATTTGCGGCGGCAGCTTCGGCAAACCCGCCGCGTTTTGCCTATCTACCCAGCGGTGCGGAATCTGGCTTCGGCTGACAAATTCGCGCAGGGTAATAGCCGTTTTATCATTTTCATCACCAATAAGCAGCAGGCCTCCCTCCTCCCAGTTTATCAGCAAGCGCCGCCGCGCCGCAAAGGCTGATACCACCACATCGCCCACTTCGGGCACAGTGGCAATTAGGTTGAGCATCCGGCTTCGGGCTACGGTAATGAGGGTGCAGGCAGTGCGCGCGTAGGCGGTCAGGAATACTTTTTGCCCCATAAGCCAGCCCAACTCCCCAATAAAGTTGCTGGCAAAAATTGTTAGTATGGTTTCATCGGTAACTTCATCTACTACCTGAAGTTCGCCTTGCTCCAGCAGGGCAAAGTCGTAATCATCCTGACCGGTCTTAAAAAGAACTTCTCCGGGGGATAGGGTTTTCGGGGAACCGTTGTCTTTTATAATCTTTAGAAATTCAGCGCTTAGTTTGGGCCAGGCTTCATTCTCCAGCGCCGTAACTGGCCGGGAAGTACGGGTAGGTTTATTCATGACCGTAGAACTTTGGGGTAGTCCACCGGGTTTTTTAGCAGACTTTTAATGTTTTTAATTTCAGTTAGAAGTGTAGTTGAAAACTGCCTAAGGCAGTTTTAGCAAAAAATAATGACACCGGCAGAAAAGGTAGTGAATTTATATAGGATATACTACCGATAAATACCAACTCAGCGGACACCAATCTGGCTGACCTGCAATAGGCCGATTTGTAGAAATTATAGCGAATTTCGGGGTATAAACCGGAAGGCGTTGCGCTGGTGAGTAGGGCAGCCCTCCAGAATTATGCGGGCGGCCTGCTTGCCCATAGCCTCAAAATCGGTGGAAATTACGGATATACCCTTTTCCAGTATCTCCTTAATTGGTGTTTCGTTATAGCTAAGTATGCCAAACTGCATACCGGCCGACCAACCTGACTTTCGCCCGGATTTAATCAAGTTTACTAAGTCGCTTTCTTCAATTACAATATATGCAGTACCTGCTTTAGGGCTGAATGTAGACCCGATTTCCGAAATAATTTGGAAGGGAATTTGGTAACGCTGGCAGTAAGCAACAAACCCGCTTTTAATTTCGGCTGGGTAGGGGTAAAGTGTATCTTCGGGGTAGGCCAAAACCAATTCCTGGTAGCGCTTTAAGTAAGGGGTGGCTTCTTCCAATGCTTCATATATGTCTTGTTTAAAGTCTTGGTACACCATACCCAGAGCCTGATCGAAACCGGGCAGATACTTATCCAGAATTATCAATTTATCCGGTGGAACTTCCCGCAGCTTTAGCTCAACATCAATGCTGTTGGTCGTAAAGTGGGGCATAATAACGTACTTATCGTAGGTATTTAGCTTGCGGTTGAGCAAATCAATAAACGTAGCGGTATTGCAATGGTGTACGTATAAATCAACCTGGGCCTTTTCGCCTAACTCCCTTACAATGGTATCGTAGATAATTTTTTTGTAACTGCTAAGCTTATTAAAAATTAAGCAAACCCTAATCTTATATTCTACCAGCTTATCAGTTATATAATAGCCTTTTCCCCGTACGCTTTCTATAGTTCCCTGGCGCTTTAGTATTTTATAGGCTTTTTCTACCGTATCGCGGCTTAGATAATATTCTTCGCTGGTTTCGTTTATTGAGGGTATACGCTCACCGCCCTGCAAAATACCCTGGCTAATTTGGCGCTGAACTAACGTTACAATCTGTAAATATTTGGGCGTTTTAGATTCCTCGTCAATAGACAAAGCGTTTCTACCCTCCCAGGCTATTGGCGGCATAGTAGTTAATCCTCAAAAGTTGCAATATACGTTATGGCCTCAGGTACAGCAAGTATAATGCTGTTATTCTATTCAAACGTTTGATCTCAGGTAAATTGGCAGTATACTACAGGATGCTTCTCTAACTTAGGCGCAGTACCTTAAAGTATCCAATAAACTTGTACCTCATGCAGTTCACCGATACGCAACTTACCTACCTGCCAAATTTATGGAAGGCAGAAAAAGCCGATGCTTTATCGTCTGAAATAGATAAATTACTGTACCGCTCTAACCTACTGGGTAGCGATTTACGCATAACCAACTACGGTGGGGGCAACACCAGTTGCCGTACTATAGAAATGGACCCGCTAACCCAAAAACCGGTTGAGGTAATGTGGATTAAAGGCTCCGGAGGAGATATTGGCACCCTTACCCGCAGCGGTTTGGCCGGCCTATATGTAGATAAGCTGAAAGCCCTTAAGAATGTATACCGGGGCTTAGAACATGAAGATGAGATGGTAGGCTTATTTATGCACTGCCTCTATGATTTAAACTCTAAAGCGCCCTCTATTGATACCCCGCTGCACGCCTTTCTGCCCTTTGCCCATATTGATCACCTGCACCCCGATGCCATTATTGCCATTGCCGCCAGCAAAAACGGCGAACAGATTACCAAAGAGCTGTTTGAAGGCCAGGTAGCCTGGGTGCCCTGGCAGCGCCCCGGCTTCGATTTGGCGCTGAAACTGGAGAAGAGCCTGCGCGATAACCCCGGCATTACCGGTATAATATTGGGCGGGCACGGCCTGTTTACCTGGGGCGAAACCGCCTACGAATGTTACCTGAACAGCCTTTCCAAAATTGACCAGGCTACGGCCTATATTGAAGATAATTTGGGCACTAAACGACCGGTTTTTGGCGGAGCCAAGCTGCAACCTCTACCGGCCGAAAAGCGGCAGAGCCAGGCGGCCCAATTAGCTCCGGTACTACGCGGCCTATGCTCCAGCCACCAAAAAATGGTAGGCTACTTTACCGATGCCGACGCCGCGTTGGAATTTACCGGCTCCGCTGATCTAGACCGTTTGGCTGCCTTGGGTACTAGTTGCCCCGATCACTTTCTGCGAACCAAAATACGCCCGCTGGTACTACAACTGAAGCCCGAAGCTACGCTTACCGATACCGCTGGGCTACGCCAGGAATTGGAACCCGCATTTGCCGAGTACCGAAAAATGTACGCTACCTACTACCAAACCCATAAGCACCCGGATAGTCCCGCCATGCGCGACCCTAACCCGGTTATCTTGCTGTGGCCGGGGGTAGGCTTATTCAGCTTTGCTAAAAACCGGCAAACCGCGCGGGTGGCGGCCGAATTTTATATTAATGCAATTAACGTAATGCGCGGGGCCGAGGCAATCTCCAGCTACGTGGCCCTGCCGCAGCAGGAGGCGTTCGATATTGAGTACTGGTTGCTGGAGGAAGCTAAACTGCAGCGCATGCCCAAGGAAAAGAGCCTGGACCGCCGGGTAGCGTTTATAACCGGCGGGGCCGGGGGCATAGGCCGGGCAATTGCCGCTAAATTTATGCAGGAAGGTGCCTGCGTAGTAGTTGCCGATTTGCACCAGAATTACCTGGACGAAGCCGGCCAAACCCTGGGAACCGACCCCGATCGCATACTCTTTACTCAGCTAAACGTTAGTAGCGAGCAAGCTATAAAGCAGGCCTTTAGCGCAGCTAATTTAGCTTTTGGCGGGGTAGATATTGTAGTTAACTGTGCGGGTATGGCTATCTCGAAGCCCTTGGCCCAAACCGAAGAAAAGGACTGGAATCTTCTGCAGGATGTAATTGTAAAGGGGCAATTTTTGGTAAGCCAGACCGCTGCCGCCAGCATGAAAGCCCAAGGATTAGGTGGCGATATTGTGAATATTGCCAGTAAAAACGGTTTGGTTTCCGGCCCTAATAATGTAGCGTACGGTACGGCCAAGGCGGCCCAATTACATATGTCGCGCCTGCTGGCAGCCGAACTGGGGCCCGATAAAATAAGGGTAAATATAGTAAACCCCGATGCGGTAATTACCGGTAGCAAAATTTGGGAGGGTGCCTGGGCCGAAGGCCGGGCCAAAGCCTACAACATTCCGGTAGAAGATTTACCTAAACACTACGCGCAACGAACTCTTTTAAACGAAGTTATAAGCACCGAAGATATTGCTAATGCTACTTTTGCTTTTGTATCGGGCTTACTAAGCAAGAGTACGGGTAATATACTAAATGTAGACGGTGGCGTGGCCCCGGCATTTCCGCGTTAATTCCTACTACTAACCACAATTAACCTATGGTGCTTGGCGCTAAGCAAATTGAAGATTTTAATGGTTCCTTTAGAGCAGTACATACCCAGGATTTTGAGTATTTGGCCGCTAAACTAGACCGGCAGGGCATTAAAGCTGAAACTGTTGTAAGCATACTGCAGAAGTTGCAGGTGGCAGTACCGAGTTGGGCCCTAGGCACCGGAGGCACCCGCTTCGGAAGGTTTAGCGAAGGTGGCGAGCCCCGCTCCTTGGAAGAAAAGTTAGCCGATATCAATCTGCTTAACACGCTGATGCAGTGCTGCCAGCGGGTATCATTGCACATACCCTGGGATGACCCCACCGACCGGCAACATATAAAACTGCTGATGAAGGATTTAGGCCTGAAGGCCGATGCGGTTAACTCTAATACCTTCCAGAACCAGGCCGGGCAGAAGTGGAGTTATAAATTTGGCTCCCTCTCCAACACTGATGCCGACGTAAGGCGGCGGGCGGTAGAGCATAACCAGTACGTAATTGAGCTGGGGGAGGCCTTAGGCTCCAAAGCGCTAACGGTTTGGCTGGCCGACGGCAGCAACTTTCCCGGCCAACACGATTTTAGACAAGCCTTTAGCCATACCTTGGATTCGCTGGAACAAATTTACAAAGCGCTACCCACCGACTGGCAGTTGCTGTTAGAATATAAACCCTATGAGCCTAATTTTTACGCTACCACCGTACCCGACTGGGGCACCTCGTTTGTAATGGTTAGCCATTTAGGAAGTAAAGCCAAAACGCTGGTTGACTTGGGCCATCACCTACCCAATACAAATATTGAGCAGATAGTAGCGATACTGCAACTGCAAAACCGTTTGGGCGGGTTTCATTTTAACGATAGTAAGTATGGCGACGACGATTTAACCGTGGGTTCGGTAAAACCCTACCAGTTATTTCTGATTTTTCTGGAACTGATAAAGGGGTATCGCAGCGGCGCGCCCGAAGCAGCCTATATGATTGACGCCAGCCACAATACTAAAGCCCCCCTGGAAGATGTAATCCAATCGCTGGAGGCTATACAAGTTGCTTACGCGCGGGCTTTGCTGGTAAACCTGAGCCAATTAAACTCCGCCCAGCAAGAGCACGATACCGCCGGTGCCCAACAACTGCTACAGGAGGCCTTTTGTACCGATGTGCGGCCGCTGGTGCAGGAGGCGCGTCTTCGCCAGGGCGGCGCTTTACAACCACTAAACTGTTACCGCCAGGCCGGTATAAGAAAAACGTTAACGGCCCAACGCGGCAGCCAAACCACGGCCTCGGGTCTTTAGGTAACCTCCATGAGTTATTTTCTGATATTCGATATTGGTAAAACTAATAAGAAGTGGCTGTTATTTGATGAACACCTTCGGCACTTGGCCGAGCACGTAGAGCGATTTGAGGAAATAACCGACGAAGACGGATTTCCGGCCGAAAATTTGCCGGCCGTAGAGGCTTGGGTAACAGCTCAGCTTATAAAAGTTGAGAATACAGTTGGGCAGCCACCCACCGGCGTAAACTTCTCTACCTACGGCGCTACTATGGTTCACCTAAACGGGGCCGGCCGGCCGCTTGGTTTACCGCTAAATTACCTGAAACCTCTGCCCGGCGTAATAGAAAACCAGTTTCTGGCCCAGTACGGTCCGGCTCATGAGTTCGCCCTGGCAACCTCCTCACCCTTTATGGGTATGCTAAACAGTGGTCTGCAACTTTACCACTACAAATACAGCCGGCCCCGGGTGTTCAGCCAAATTAAAACCAGCCTGCATTTGCCTCAGTACCTCAGTTACTTACTTCAGGGACAGGCAGTAAGCGAGCCTACCAGCTTGGGCTGCCATACCGGCCTCTGGAATTTTGCGGCGGGCACCTATGCCAATTGGGTAGCTACCGAAGGGCTTACCGCCTTACTGCCGCCGCTAGCTAACCGGGTAAGCAGCGTAAAACCTATAAATTCTAACCAAACGGTAGGGTTAGGTTTGCACGATAGCAGCGCCTCGCTCTTGCCCTATACCCAAGCCGGATTAAGCGAATTTGTACTCCTGAGTACCGGTACGTGGTCTATTGGATTAAACCCAACCAACCATAAAGCCCTTACTCCCGAACTGCTGGCCGCCGATTGTCTGCACTTTCTGAGCAGTGATTTTACCCCGGTACTAGCCTCGCGGCTTTTTCTGGGTAAAGCCTACGAAGAAGGTAGCCTAAGAATTAAGGAGCACTACGGGATAAATACCAGTGACCTAACGGCGTATAAATACTCTCTTAAAGAAATTAGCGAAGGTTTGAGAGTATTAACAGGCGATACGGGCATTGATAGTCTGACGAAAGTTAAAACCGGAGAATCTTCCTTAGTACCAGTGCCAAAAGCTAATGAAATATATCAGCAGCCCGATGCCCGTTCGGCCTACCTGCTGCTAAATCTGTACCTGGCAGCAGCCCAGGTAAAGTCACTAAGCTATATACTACTTCAGACTACCAAAAAAATTATCGTAAGTGGGGGCTTTTGTCAGAATAAATTATTCCTAACTATTTTGGCCAATTACTACACTGAACGTTCGGTCTATACATCAGAAATGCCCCATGCCTCGGCCTTGGGTGCAGCTACCTTGCTATTACCCAAAACCAACCGGCAAGCTATACTAACTCGTATAGTAACCGAAAGCTTAAAGTTGGTTTAGAAGTAGAAATACAAAACATTATCCATAACCTAGCGCAATTTCGCAAATCGTGCTCATCTTTCGTATCCAATAATAAACTAGTGTGACAAATCCGTAGCAGGCAAGCTTTGCAAAAGCGCCTGTTCAGTAACGAGGTTACTTAAAGTAACCTCGTTACTACCTACCAAATAGCTTCATGTTCCCAAACTATAATGCCCCGCCGGTAGCTCCCTCAGTACTTTCGCACTGTACTCGGCGGTAATATCCCGCTGGGGGGTGCCTAGCATTTCGTAGCCTACCATAAACTTTTTTACCGTGGCCGAACGCAGCAGCGGCGGGTAAAAGTGCATATGAAAGTGCCATTCCGGGTGCTCCTTCCCATCGGTAGGGGCTTGGTGTATGCCGGCCGAATAGGGGAAGCTTACCTGAAAAAGGTTGTCGTAGCGGGTGGTAAGCTGCTTTAGTATATGGGCATAGGCCGCCACTTCTTCCGAAGAAAACTGGCCAATCTGCTGCCGGGGCTGGCGGCTAATAATCATGGTTTCGTAGGGCCATACGGCCCAAAAGGGTACCAGCGCTACAAAGTACTCGTTCTGTACTACCAAGCGCTCACCGCTGGCTAGTTCTTCCTTCAGGTAATCAGCTAATAGGGTATGGCCGTGCTTTTGGTAGTAGGTTAGCTGCTGAACCTGCTCTTTAGCGGGCTCGTCGGGTATGGTTTGGCTGGCCCAAATTTGCCCGTGCGGGTGCGGGTTGCTGCAACCCATCATTTCACCCTTGTTTTCAAAAATCTGAACGTAGTTTATATAGTCCAGGCTGCCCAATTCCTTATATTCCTTCTGCCACAACCGAATTACATTTTCAATTTGGTCTTCCGCCATTAGGGGCAGGGTAAGACTATGGTCGGGACTAAAGCAGATTACCCGGCACAGTCCCCGCTCGGTTTCAGCCTGCAGCAAACTGCTGCCCGTGCTGCTTTCGTTGGGTACGTCAGGGTGCAGGGCGGCAAAGTCGTTGGTGAATACGAAGGTGCCGGTATACTGCGGGTTCTGGTGGCCGCCGGCCCGGGTGTTGCCAGGGCATAAGTAGCAGGCGGGGTCGTAGGCGGGGCGCTCTTGCTGCGGAATTACCTCGGTTTTGCCCTGCCACGGGCGCTTGGCCCGGTGCGGGGATACCAGCACCCATTCTCCGGTTAGTTGATTGTAGCGGCGGTGGGTATGTTCCTGCAAATCCATTAGGCCGATTGGGTTTCAGTTAGGTTAATTTCAGAAGCTCCTGTGGCGGTTTTAACCGGATAAATAGCAGGTTTTTGGCCCCACTGCGTTTTGTAGGCCGCTGATATCTTTTCGGTAAACTCTTGCGCAAACCGGCTTTCAACCAAATTTATAGTGCAACCACCAAAACCACCGCCCATCATGCGGGCACCCAGAACTTCCGGCAACTCGCGGGTAAAATCCACCAGAAAATCCAACTCAGGGCAGCTTACCTCGTAATTGTGCTGAAGTCCTTCGTGGGTTTCGTATAGCAAAAAGCCCAAGCGCTGCAAATTGTGTTGCTCCAGGGCCTGGCAGGCATCTACCACCCGCTGAATTTCCTCAATTACGTACTGACAACGTTGGTATACCACTGGCCGCATTTCAGGGGCGTGCTCCTCTAGCTGGCTTAGGGTAACATCTCGTAGGTTTACTACGGTGGGGTTGCTTTGCTGAATTATGCGCAGGCCCTCCTCGCACTCGGCGCGGCGGGTATTGTACTCCGAAGAGGCCAGCGAGTGCTTCACCATGGAATCGACCAGTATAAGCTGATAGCTGCTAAGGTTTAGGCTGTAACCTTTATAGGTCAGGTCGCGGCAGTCCAGCTTCAGGGCGGTATTTTCGGCGGCAAATATGCTGGCAAACTGATCCATAATACCGCAGTTTACGCCTACAAATTGGTTTTCGGCTTGCTGGGCCAGTTTTACCATTTCAAACTTGTTCAGCTTTAAGTTGAAAAGTTCGTTCAGGGCAAAAACGGTAGCGCACTCCAGCGCCGCCGAGCTCGACATGCCGGCCCCCATAGGAATATTGCCGCCAAAAACCATATAAAAACCCCCAACCTTATGCTTTAACTTCAGCAATTGGTCTAGTACGCCCAAGGGGTAGCGCGCCCATTCAGCCGTTACTTCAGTATAATTTTGCAGGTTGCTGCTGATTTTCTCTTCCTTGTCGGCCGAGTAGAGTTCTACCGCATCGGAACCGGAAGGGGCAATATACAGAGCAATTTCCTTATCTACCCCGGCGGGCAGTACAAAGCCGCCGTTGTAGTCGGTATGTTCCCCTATAATATTAATGCGCCCCGGCGAACGGAACAAACGAGGTTCCGTTCGGGGCGCATTAGCAAAGTGTTGTTCAAAAAGTACTTTTAATTTTCTGTAGTCCATTACCAAAACATAGCGTACAGGGCACCCAGTATAAGAATGATGCCCATAGCCAGCGCGTTAAACACTGGCCCGGTTGTAAATAAATTGGTGCCAAACCGTATAGCCTTAGGCGAAGCCGTATGGCTAGTGGCCAGCGAAATAGCTATAATAAGCGCCGAAAGCAGCAGAAATACCAAGCCCATCTGATCCAGGAAGGGCATTTCGGGGAATAGCAGGTCTATGGCTATGCTGAAGGGTACGGAGGCTATGGCCGTCCAGAGGGCGGCGGTGGCGGTGGTACGCTTCCAGAATAAACCAAACAGGAACAATACTACAATGCCCGGGCTAACGTAGCCGGTATACTTCTGAATAAACTGAAAAACCTGTTCCTCGCCCCCCAGCAGCGGCTGGGCTACCAATACGGCAATTATCATGGAAATTAAGCCTACAATGCGGCCTACTGTTACCAAGCGGGTTTCCGAAGCGCCGGGGTTAATAAACGGCTTGTAAAGGTCCATAGTAAAAATGGTAGCCGTACTGTTCATCATGGAGCTTAGGCTGGAAAGGGCGGCGGCAATTAGCGCTGCAAAGGCTAAACCCTTTATACCTACCGGCACTAAATTGCTTAACAACCAGGGGTAGGCCTCATCGTAGCGGTTAAGGTCGGCACCCAGCACAAAGGCGGCAATACCGGGTATAACTACCACCAGCGGCAGTATAAGCTTTAAGTAACCGGCAAAGGCCAAACCGCGCTGAGCTTCGGCGGTAGTTTTTGCCGCCAGCGCCCGCTGAATAATGTACTGGTTACAGCCCCAGTAGCTGAGGTTGGCAATCCACATACCACCAATAAGTACGCTTATGCCGGGCAGATCTTTGTAGAAGGGGTTGTCCTTACTCAAAATCATATCGAATTTCTCGGGCACCCGCTCGTACAGCGTTTCCAGGCCGGCCCAGGCCCCGGCACCCTCGCTAACGGCGTTAAGGGCCAAGTAGGTAGTTATTAACCCGCCAATAATCAGGAAGACCACCTGCACTACGTCCGTCCAGGCTACGGCTTTTAAGCCACCGTAAATAGAGTAGGCTACGGCTACTACGGCCAGGCCGATAATTGACTGCCACATGGTTATGCCCAGCACCACCGTAAGCGCCAGCGAGGAGAGGTAAAGTACCGAAGACAGGTTAACGAAAGTATAGAGCAAAACCCAGAAAACTGCAAGAATGGTACGGATGCGGCTGTCGTAGCGCAACTCCAGAAACTGCGGCAGGGTAAATATTCGCTTTTCAATAAAAATAGGCAGGAAAAATTTGGCAACCACAATCAAAGTCAGGGCAGCCATCCACTCGTAAGTAGCAATACCCAAACCCAGGGCGTAACCCGAACCCGACATACCAATAAACTGCTCGGCCGAAATGTTAGAGGCAATTAGCGAGGCGCCAATAGCCCACCACGGCAGCGATTTGCCCGCCAGAAAGTAATCGGAAGAGGTTTTCTCGTGTCCTTCTTTCTCGCGGCTTACCCACCAGCCAATACCTATAATCAGCAGGCCGTAGGCAATAAAGATGATAATGTCGATTGTGGAGAAATTCATATAGTACAATAAGTTGAAGTATAATTCCTCAAGAATAAGGAAAATAGTTCAAAATACTCTTAACATGTAAATGTAATGGTTAATATAAATAAAACTGCCGGACTCGCTAAATTTGATAGAAAATATATTGTAAGCCTAATTCGCAAACGTTTGAACTCCCGGTTTACACCATATTTGTCATTAAAACGCTCTTAAATTCCTAGTACTGAAATTAGGTGTTTATAAAAAAATTTTCTGTTAGATGCCAAATCCACAATAGAGAAAATACCCAGCCGAAGGCTCGATGCTATGGCAAGTTAAGGTTAGACAACTACTTATCCTTAGAAAGTCTGATTGATAGCCCGAAGAGTAACGCTATAATATTCTCTCAACATTTAGGTAAAAGTAGTAAGACTTCTCTGGGATAATAATCTAACAGTGTATAAATGATATAATATATTGTTAAGTTAGTCTTGTAATGAGCTAAATTTGCTTTCTTATCAAACTACGATGGGGTAGGTTAAGCCGCTATTTAGTGAAAGTTTTTAACTATAGTTTATTATAAATTAACAGCCAAAATTAAATTTGTTAAACGAACGAATTCTTGTATATCAGCATATATTCACTCATTTGCCACCCTGCCTACCGGCAGGCAGGTTCACTAATTCAGTACTTGTACTTAGTTACTCCGACTGAAGATTACTGAGCCGGATTCGTTCACCGTCCCAGTGGTGATCGGCTTCTACCAGGCCGCGCCTCAGGTCTTCTTCCAGTAATTTTTCCTGCTGGGCCATTTCTTCTTTAGCCTTGAAAATATACTCATCGCTGTTTCGGGGCTTGTCGGCCAATCTTCTCAAGCTTTCTTCGTCGTACCGGATAAAATTTTGGGCCTGGCGGTATACACTGTACTTCCGGAAGCCCATTTGGTGCAGTACGTCAGCCGCAAGTTTTACCGAAGTATCCAAGGATTCGCGATATACGTGCTGCACTCCCTTATTGAGTAGTTCGTAAGCTTCGTACCGACTTTTAGCTCGTACCATCAACTTAACGTGAGGATATTCATTCTTCACAATTTCTACCAGCTTCAGGCTGGTATCATGGTCGTCCACGGCGCTAATTAACAAATTGGCCTCCGCTATACCGGCCGACTCCAATAAATCCGGTCGGGTAGCATCGCCGTAGTAAACCTCAAATCCTAACTTTCGCAGCAGGTCAACCTGGTTGGAATCCCGGTCGAGTACGGTTGCCTCTACGCCGTGCGAGCGCAAAAAACGTCCAACCGTACTGCCAAAGTGCCCAAAGCCTACCAGTATAATCTTGTGCGATTTGGCAATGTGGTCCATGGGCCGTTTTTCAACCTCCTTGGTGCCTACCCGGGGCAGTATAAGCCGTTCATTTATAATGCCCAGAACCGGGGCCAGGGTCATTGATATAGCGGTTACCACCAGCATACTATCCAGGTACTCCCGGCTTAGTATATTTAGTTGAAACGCAAAGGAGAGCAGTACAAAAGCAAACTCGCCTACCTGCGCCAAACTTATACTTAACAGCAGCCTTTGGTCGGTTTTCAGTTTGAATAGTATAGCTACCAGGTATAGTACCAAGGCTTTCAAAAAAATAATTCCGGCAACTAAACTGCCAATTACCAGCGGGTTTTCCTGAATAATAATGAAATTGATTGAGGCGCCCACTGCCATAAAAAACAAGCCTAATAGCAGCCCTTTAACGGGTTCCAGGTTGCTTTCCAGTTCGTACTTAAATTCGCTGCCGGCCAGCACTACCCCACCTAAAAAAGCTCCCAGCGCCGGGCTTAGGCCTACCAGTTCCATCAGTAAAGAAAGACCCAGTACAATAAATAAGGCCGAAGCCGAGAGAAGCTCCCGAAGCTTGGTTTTAGCTACCAGCCGTAACATGGGTACAATTAGGTAGCGGCCGGCAAACAGTAAGGCCGCTACTGATAGTATCACCGCCAGCGCCTGTATACCCAACGGCAAGCCTTCCAACACATAAGAAGGCGCGTTGCCCTCCGAGCCGGTATCCGTAGCTACTGGGCTGGTATCCGAAAGCAAGGGAATTACGGCCAGCATAGGTATTACAATAATATCCTGAAACAGAAGGATGGAAAACGAGGCCGCCCCGTAGGAGGTATCCGTAAGTCCCCTTTCCTTAATAGTTTGCAAAACAATGGCTGTGGAAGATAATACTACCGCCATGGCAATTACCAGCGAGGTCTTCCAGTTGAGCCCTATAAGGGTTAACAAGAAGTACACCGGTATCAGGGTAAGTACCAGTTGGGCACTACCCATACCCACTATACTCTTCCTCATTTTCCAGAAATTCTGGGGCTCAATCTCCAGGCCAATAAGAAACAGCATAATTACTACCCCAAACTCGGCAAAGTGCAGAATATCTTCTCCTTCTTCACCTACAAAGCCTAAAACGTAGGGCCCTATTAAAATGCCGGCAATTAAGTAACCCAGTACCGAGCTTAACCCCAGCCGTTTGGCTAGCGGTACGCATATAAGAGCTCCGGCCAAAAATATAATTGCCTGAAAAAGAATGCTGCCGCTCATGGCGTAGGAGATTTTAGTAGGGGCAAGTCGTTAAGGTAGTCGCATCTTTCAATTTTATGTAGGTTAACGCCTTGCTGAAGTAAGGTAATAGCGGCTTGGTATCCATCGGCGTACTCAAGTAATTCCGCATCGGTAAGTTGATGGGCGCCCATTACGGCGAAGGGCGGAAGGTACTGCATGCCACACAGGCGGGCGGTTTGTTCAAAGGGCCGCAAAAATTCGTTTACCGAGTAGTTGTTTTTCCCTTGGGCGCAGTATACCTCGCGAGTTCCGCCGGCGGTTACTACACTCAGTGCCTGTTTGCCCCGGAGCGCGTTACCCTGCGGGCCGTAAGCCCAATTATACTCCAGCACCATATCAATCCACTGCTTAAGGAGGGGCGGGCAACTATACCAGTATAGGGGATGGTGCCAGATGATTACATCGTGGTTTACAAGCAACTCTTTCTCAGCCGGTATATCAATACTAAAGTCGGGGTACTGCTCGTATAAATCGTGGAAGGTAACGTTCTCCCGGTTTTTTATCCGTTCGGTTAGTACCTTGTTTACCCGCGATTTTTCGAATTTTGGGTGGGCGAACAGAACTAAAATTTTAAGCATACGGTATAGGGGCCAAGATCGGTCTATCCCTACGAAGTTAGCATTATAGTCTATATATACCGCTTTCTGCGTTAAATCTCTTCTTGGGTTGGAGTTGCCATCAATTTGATACAATAATCCTGAAAGCAAGTTTTAAACAGCCTCTAAGTTAAAAAATGGTGTACTAACGCGTGCTGAACCTGAAGCGGGTTTCGCTTTGGTACACCTCACCGGGGTGTAGAAGAGTAGAAGGAAACTCATTCTGATTAGGGGCATCGGGGTAGGCCTGGGTTTCCAGGCACAGGCCGTGGCGGTAGCGGGGCAGCATTCCTTCGCTTTCTTCTTTAGGTAAATAATTACCGGTATACACCTGTATGCCCGGTTCGCTGGTGTAAACGTACAGGTGGCGGCCGCTTTCGGGCTCAAATAGCTCGGCCGCGGCTTCATCATCCGGGCGCGTATCCAGTACCCAGTAGTGGTCATAACCGGCCCCGTACTCCAACTGCTGATCTACCGCCTCAATGGTTTTGCCTACTTCCCGGCTTTGTCTAAAATCTAGGGGGCTATAGGCGGTAGGTTTTAGCGTGCCTAGCGGAATTTGGTTCTCACTAATCGGTAGAAACCTAGAGGCGTTGATTTTAAGCTTATGCTCCAGTATATCGGTTTTTCGGTTTCCGCTTAGGTTAAAATACGTATGCTGGCTAAGGCTGACCGGGGTGGTTTTACTGGTGGTAGCACTATACTCAATTTTTACTTCTTTATTACGTATGCGATACGTTACAGTAGTATTTAACTGACCTGGGTAGCCTTCCTCACCGTCAGCACTACTATATTTCAACCGAAGAATACCTTCATCGGCCGTAGTTTCAGCTTTAATTACCTCCCAAATTTTAGTATTAAAACCGTGCTGGCCGCCGTGCAGGTGGTTGGGGCCGTTGTTTTTGGTGAGTTTATAGACTGTGCCGTTTAGCGTAAAACTAGCCCGGGCTATACGGTTAGCATAGCGGCCAATTAATGCTCCCTGATAGTAAGTATCTTGCAGGTAGCCCTTCAGCGTTGGGTATCCTAAAACCACATCGGCCATTTCGCCCCACTTATCCGGCAAGCGCAACGATTTAATTATACCACCGTAGTTCATAATTTCAATTTCCAGTTCATTAGGAAATACAAACTGGTATAGAAGTACCGGCCGATTTTGATGCTGACCAAATTCAGATATAGTTAAGGTAGGTTGTTGCATGGTTTAAGTTTTGAAGTAGCGAGGTGGTGAATTGGTGAGTTAATTTGGTAGTTAGTAGCTGGTAGTTGGTAGGTAGTACAAAGTATATGGTATTTAGCATGTCGAAATTTTCCGCGCGCAGTAAATTGTCTTATGTGTCTTGTGTCTTATGTTCTAAATCCTATGTCTTGACTCTTGACTCTTGATTCTAACCTCTAAATCTCCAATTCCGCAAATGCTTTCCAAATAAGGTCTTGCTCGAAGCCGCGGCCGGCGGCAAAGCGGAGTAGTTTGGCTTTTCGTTGGTGGCTATCGGCTTCGGTGAGTCGCTCGTTCTTCTTTTCTAAGATAGATAGAAGGCGCAGGTAGTACTCTTTATCGGGTATTTTCTTTAGGGCTTTGGCTATTAAATTGTCGTCAATTTTATGCTGGCGCAGGCCCTGCTTAATTTTAACCTTGCCCCAACCCTTTATACGAAATTTGCCTCCGGCGTAGCTTTCGGCAAACCGTTGTTCATTTAAGAAGTTATCTTCTTCCAATTCTTCTACTAAATCCTCAACTTCGTCCGCCGGCAAGCCGTACTCATAAAGCTTATCGCGTAGTTGCCGGGGCGAACGTTCCTGGTACGCACACCACGCCATAGCTTTGGTTCGGGCTTCGGAATATTTAAGCGGGGCTTTGTTCATTTTTAGAAGTTAGAAGTTAGAAGTTAGAAGTTAGAAGTTAGAAGTTAGAAGTTAGAACCAAGAACCAAGAGTCAAGACATAAGACAATATACTGCGGGCGGTGAATTTCGACATACTAGATACCATATACCATATACTTTGTACTAATTACTAACTACTAGCTACTATCTCCATCTATTTTGAAAAACCGTCAGGCCCTTACTTTGTTGTTTACTGCCAATGCTATTTCGGGCTTTGCCCAGGGGGTTAGTATGCTGGCAGTACCCTGGTATTTTGCGCAGCAGGCTCAGAGCAGCAAGTTTAATATGCTGTACGCCCTAGTTACGGGCATTACCATGTTCTGGGGCTTGTTTGCCGGGTCCATTGTTGATAGGTATAACCGTAAGTCGGTATTTTTGGGTACTAACCTTATTGAGGGATGCCTGGTGCTGGGTGTAGGCTTACTGGGCTTTTACTGGAACGGGCTGGACTGGCCGTTGGTAATTTTGGTATTCGGAATAACTATTTTAGGCTACCATTTGCATTATCCTAACCTCTACGCCTTTGCCCAGGAGATTACCGAGGAAGGCAATTACCAAAAAGTAACTTCTTTATTAGAAATTGTAGGGCAAAGCACCAATGTTGGGGCCGGGGTGTTGGCAGCCTTGTTGTTAGAAGGGTTTACAATTGAAGGCTTTTCGTTGCCAATACTAGGCGAGGTTTTCTGGCAGGTTGACCCCTGGCCTATCTGGAAAATATTCTTGTTGGACGGTAGCACCTATTTTGTGTCGGTAACGCTAATTTGGTTTATCCGCTACCAATCGGTAGTAGATAAGGAAATTGAAACCGGCAATGTCTGGAAACGTATCAGATCGGGCTTTGCCTTTTTAAAAAACCACCGTGCTCTATTTAATTTTGGTATTACAAGCTATGCAGTTTTTGTGGTGATGCTGGTTATGCTTCATGCGTTAATGCCGCTTTACATTAAGCAACATTTGGGGGCCGGGGGTAAAGTGTTTGGTAGTATGGAAGTACTCTATGCCTTGGGTGCGCTAAGTGCGGGCTTATTTATACAGAAAATTTTCAGGAAAAGCCACGTACCGCGCTCAGTTATGGTTTTAATGGTAGTAGCAATTGTAGCCCTTAGCCTGGCGGCTACTACCCGTTCGGTTACCATTTTTCTACTGGTTGGCTTTTTAATCGGTTTTTCCAATGCCGGAATCCGGGTTCTGAGACTATCGTTCCTGTTCGATCATATTCCTAACGGAATTATAGGCCGCGCAAATTCGGTTTTTAGTATACTGAATGTATTTATGCGAATATGTTTTATAAGCTTATTTAGCCTGGCGTACTTTGGCCGGGATGGGAATATTGTGTGGGCTTTTGCAATTATGGCCGGTTTTGTGGCTACCTCCTTGCTGGCATTAGCCTTGCAGCAGCGCAGGCTTTACTCGCTGGCCCAGCGGTTGTAAGTTTCAAACTCCTCGTGGTCGCAACGAATGCGGTTTTTACCTAAGTTTAAGCGTAGCCCAACTTCTACGGCATCGGGCAGGGGCTTGAACTCCCGGTAGTCTAAAGCCCCGATCAGGTATAGGCTATTGAATAGTTTAAACCCGGTATTCATTCCAAATTTGAAGGGCGTATTACGGTATACGCTAGCCCCTAAGTTAAAGGTATTTCCTAGGGTAATAGTATAATTGAATTTAAACTCCGGCACATCTTTATCCGGCAGAATGGACATGGCAAAGAAGGGCGACGACTTCACAAATTCACTGGTTCTTAATTCTCTGAAACCTAGTAAAATATTGTAGGCCCGGGTAGGTTTGTTTAAAGCACTTTCGGCCGAAAACCCTAATAGTAAGTGATCTCGTTTAATGAAGGCACCAAAATCGGTAGTGGTGTAGAGGCTGTCCAGGCTGGTCGGCTTCCAAATATCCGATGGGTTCCCTATTTGGCCGGTAGCGCGGCGGTGCCAGTTTTGCTGGGCACCCAAGCGAAAACTGGCGTGCCGGCCCAGGGGTAGGGTCAGCACGTAGGTTAAGCCCAAGTCGGCCCACTGCTGTTGGCTTTCTACCGTAGACATATGATTAGCGTAAAACCCTAGCGAACTGCGAACGGCCTTAATTGGCACAGCAAAGGCAGTATAGGCCATAACTGTACCCTCGGCGGCTATACCGGCTGAATTGTGGTTACCGTACGTCCAGTGAAAGCTATTGTAGCGCAAGCGTTGTGCCGAAGCAGACTGCACAATTATGAACAATACACCCAATAAAACAACTACTCTCCCGATTCCCTTCATCATACACCAAATACACAAAAAAACAGAGCAACGTTCTACTCTATATAGTACTGAAATTACCGGTGTAAGGTAAGTAAATAAAGTGCTGTAAAACAGCTTATTGCTGTGGAACCTTTCCTCAAAAAGCTTATTTTTCGACCTTTGTCAGCCCTTTTTTCCTTAGGATAGTTTGAAGAAACTTGCGTTCGTTGTCGGAATTGAAAATTTTGTAGGGCAGATGAATTAGCTGAGCCTTGCTGATTATAAGCACAAAGGCATCTTTTTTTACCTGGGCCTTTTTTACCTGCGCCCACGGCATAGGCATACCCTGTTTAGGGTTCAGCTTAATCATAATCTGTTGGCTGGTTATTTCGTAGCTCAATCTATCGAATAAGATTTTGCTTTGCTCCATTTGGGTAACCCCGGCAAACTGTACCAGCCAGA
The DNA here is from genome assembly GCA_964504565.1 of uncultured Roseivirgaceae bacterium. GTDB lineage: Bacteria > Bacteroidota > Bacteroidia > Cytophagales > Cyclobacteriaceae > Cesiribacter. The sequence continues at coordinate 53,455 of CAZDEY010000004.1, read as the reverse complement.
ATAGTAAATACAAAATAAGGGCAATTACGGCCCCAATAATCCACCAGATGCTGGGTAATACAAAGTACATGGCGCATATAGCCAGAAAAATTAAGCCTACCCACCACTGCTCGCGCAGAACGTTCAGCATAGCTAATTTTATATATTCTCCCTGCTCTAATTTATACTTACGCGTACGGATTATCATACCAACTTATTAAAAACCGGCTGCAAAGATAGCGCAATTAATTACGAATTAGAAATTACGAATTATGAATGAAAATAATGAGTTGATTTGCTAATGCGAAGGTGCGATGTGGTAGGTAGTAACTAGTAGCTTGTATACAGTATATAGTGTTCGAATGTTTATTTTATTTTTTATATCTTAATTTCTACCTCTTGAGTCTCAGATTAAACCTCAAACTTACCAAATCACTAATTCACCAATTCGCAACTTCAGAACGCTTTCAGGCTAATATCCATATTTTTGGCACTATGGGTTACGGCTCCGCTGCTAATGTAGTTTACGCCGGTAAGGCCAACTTCGCGTAGGGTTTCTTCGGTTATGCCGCCGCTGGCTTCGGTTTCAAACCGTCCGCCAATAAGCTCTACGGCTTTTTTTAGTAAAGGCGGTGCCATATTATCCAGCATAATGCGGTCTACCCCGCCAACTTCCAGCACCTCTTGCACCTCATCCAAGTTGCGGGTTTCTATTTCTATTTTAAGCTTAAGCCCGTTTTCCTGTAAATAGTTACGGGTTGCTTTAATAGCCGGAGATATGCCGCCGGCAAAGTCAATATGGTTGTCCTTGAGCATAACCATATCGTAGAGGCCGTAGCGGTGGTTATGGCCGCCGCCAATGGCCACTGCCCATTTTTCGGCAATCCGGAAGTTAGGGGTGGTTTTGCGGGTGTCTAATAATTTTGCGCCAGTGCCTTCCAGTAACTTCACCATTCGGTGGGTGAGGGTAGCAATTCCACTCATGCGCTGCATACAATTAAGTACCAAGCGTTCGGCCGTTAGTATACTACGGGCATTGCCGCGTACGTAAAGGCCTTCATCGCCGTACTTAACCGGACTTCCGTCTGGTATAGTAACCTCAACTTCCAGTTCCGGATCAACCTGTTTAAAAATCTTTACTCCTAATGCTACGCCAGCTAAAATTCCTTCGTCTTTTATAAGTAACCGGGCCTGGTTTTGGGCATCGGCAGGCACCGAAGCCAGGGTAGAGTAGTCGCCGGGGCCAACATCTTCAATTAAAGCCGTACTTATAAAATCGGAAAGGGCTTTATCGCTGAGGTAAGGTAGTTTCATGCTAGTGGCTTTTGGCTAATTAAAAATTTAAAATTAGCGTATAATTCTACCTTAACCAATCAGTAAACCGGCCTATAGTTTCAATTAACCGCTGGAATTCCTACTGACATAGAAAACCCAAACGAATAAGGTTTAACATTAAAGTGGGCATCAAGAGAGGATTGGCCCCACAGGTTATAATTAAATGCCGGGCCTACTCTTACATCTAAGTTATTAGGCAGTGGCACCGCAACCAGATAGCTTAAACCGCCATAGCTGCTAAATTCATTTAGATTGCTATACTGGCCACCCAGCCGTAAATTTAAATAGGTAATGGCCTTTTTAGTAGGAGTACGCCAACTTAGGCTGGTATTTACACCCACATTGTGCAGGTTAGCCTCTATAGTTCTGGCCTGGTTGTTAATTACCGGCTTCACGCGTAGGGCGGCGTTGCCGGTGCCGGCATCGTACCCTACTTCCGATTGGTAGGAAACTTCGCGCGAATCGTAGTAGGTATAGCTTAAATTTTGGGGTTGGTACCAATACGAAGCTCCCGCCTGCAGGCTAAAATTGGGGGCAATAGGTTTGCTGATGCCTACGCTGGCCTGACCACCCAAACGCTCGGTAGAAATAGCCGAATTGCTGTTTAAAGAGGTAATAACTATAGCATCGTTTAGGGTTGGGTTAATTTGGCTGTAAGAAAATGTAGGGGATACTTCTACCCAAATATTTGGACGGAACGCTTTCCGTTTTCTTGTCTTTTTCTCCTCCTCAATTGCCAACAGTACGGTTTCCGGTGAAGGTTCATTAGCTTTAACTAACTCCGGTTCGGTAGGCAGGTTGGTTGCCAGTAACTTAAGCGGTAAGCCGGGCAGCACCGCCGGAAGTTGTTCCTGAACTCCAATGCGTTGGTTTATAATGTCCAGTAGGCGGTTACTAGTAGGTTGGTTAATAGGTTGATAGTTTCGGTTATGGTCTTGTCGTTTAGTAGTTATGGCCGGTTGTATTGAAAATAATTCAGTTGCACTATTTTGGGATGAATTGCTTTTAGTAGCTTTGTTTGAAGATTGTTTGGCAGTTGTTGGTTCTACACTTACAACATCTTTATGTAAGGCCGAAGGTTTAGTTTGGCTAGGGTTACCAGTTTCTTGGCTTGAAGCTACAGATTCGCTTTGGCCCGTAATGTCTTCGGTATTTGCTTTGGCCAGGGTAAAGCTTGACTTTTGGTTTTGCTGCCAAAGAAGTCCGCCCCCAATTGTCAGGAACAGGCCTACTGCGGCCGCCACCCACCACCAGACTAGCGGCTTTTTTTCTTTCTTTTCATCCAAAGCAGTGCTTAGCCTGTCCCACGCATCGTAGGCTGGTTCAGCTTCCATATACTGGAGCCGCTGCTTTAGTTTATTTTCCAGAGAATTAGATGGCTTTTTCATACTTAGTAATTCCCATGCTTAATAGTTTCTTTTTGAGCATTTGGCGCCCGGCGTGTAGCTGAGATTTAGAGGTGCCGATGCTTACTTCCAACATTTCGCTAATTTCCTTATGCGAATACCCATCAACTACGTAGAGGTTAAAAACCAGGCGGTACCCTTCGGGCAACTCCTGCACCAATTCGGTAAGGGTTTTATTATCCAGGTTATCCAGCACATCTGTATAGTGCTGATCGGCTACATTTACTTCCTGTACATCTACGTGCATGGCCGCCTGTTTTTGGGTTGCCCGGTAATAGTTTATGGCTTGGTTAACCATAACCCGGCGCATCCAGCCGGCTAGGGTTTCGGCACTTTGTACGCTTTCTATCTTATTAAAAATTTTTATAAACCCATCCTGAAAAATATCGTCGGCATCCTCGCTACTGCGGGCATAGCGCAGGCAAATACCCATTAGAGGCCTTCGGTAGGTCTCAAACAGATACTTCTGAGCTTTTCTATCGCCCTTTTTACACTTATGCAGTACCTCAACTAACTTCATTTCAGGTAGTACAAGCTATATTAAGTTAGTTAATTTCTACCACCACTATAGCTTCATCGCAAAAATTTTCTGGGGAACAGATAGCATATCGTAAACTATCGGTGCCGGTAAACCCTCGGGGGGGTGTAAGTTCTATTATTCCATCAGTTACAATAGCCTGTCCGTATTTCACCGATAGCAACTCTAAACCAGGGTCCGGTCCGCATAGGCTATCGTTCTTGAGTACCGCTAATTGCAGGGGCACTTTTAAGGTAGCAGAATTAAACTGGTACGCATCGTCTTTAGCTTCGGGTATACAAGTTTCGGTAGGGGTATTGGTTACAGTTATACTGGCGTACACCAACCGGCATTCGCTTCCTATACAAATGCTATATATAAAATCATCCTGGCCTTCAAAATTGGTATTTGGGGTATATGTGAAGTTATTTTCTTGTTTAGATAACCTGCCCCGGCTGACTGAGATAACGATGTTAGTAGTTAAGTACTGAGCGGAGTCGCAGAGAACATCGTTACTAAAGATATCTAGGTTATTGTTTGTAGAGCCCGGTTTTACGGTAAAATCTTCGCTTTTAAAAAGCACCTTACAAAACTTTGACCTGAACCCCCCGTCAATAATAATCTCAACAAAATTCTCAGCTACAATTTTATCTTCCTGAATTATACGGTAGCCAACCAAATCGGTGCCTGATATAAAATCCGGATTGGGCGTATATAGCAACAGTCCGCTTCTGTGAATTTCAATTTTGCCGTATTGCGGCTGCTGGGTAATAATTATTTCGAACGGAAATGAGCTGTTTATATAGTCGGTAAGGCTAATTACGGTAGTGCTACCCGGGCCGCCGTAAGCCCGCCCAATTGTGTCCGAGCTAAGATTTAGAGCCATATCTTCGCCCAAATCATCGCAGGATGATATAATGAAAAGGCAAAGGAATACTAAAAGGGCTAAGGGTGAAGATAGACGTTGCATACCGAAAATTCTAAGCGGCCAGCTTGTGATATAATGACAGGTGAGTAGGAAAAAGGGTTGGCTGCAGGATATAAATTTTCTGTACTACAATTTTTAAACATTAGGTAAGTAGTTGTTTTTCAGCAGTAAAAAAGATAATAAATTCTCTATAAAAGAACAAAAAAAGCCCCGGAACCTCCGGGGCTTACTTATACAAAATCGTTATTGAATTACTTTGCCGTATTAGCTAATTAACAAACTAACTAATCTTCCTCGCGAGTAATATTTAGGTGTTTAACTCTGTAGACCCCACTGGCATCTTTCTTCACAAACACTACTACCCTAAAGCTTACGCCGGTTCCGTAGGTATACTGACCTATACCGTACTTAGCCCCGTCGTTGCTTACGCCCTGGTGTACAAAAGTAAAGCTGTTTGGTGGGTATTTATCGAAGAATTCCCGCTTTAGCATAGCTGTAGCGTTCTCGCGGGTATAGCGGCCGGGGTCTACCCCGGGGGCGGTAAGTTCTACCATGTTATCAAAATGGCGGGCAAGCTCGCGGCTGTTACCGGCTCGTAGGGCATCGCGTATAGCATTCATAACCCCGCTATCTTGTTCATCGGTTACCGGAGGTGCCGGAGTGCAATTGGCCGGCAGCGGAAGGTTTATAAACATTCCGCCTAAAATTGCTACCAAGCTTACTATAACTAGTTGTTTTCTTATCATCTGCGCATTCCATCAAATCAAATCGGAATTCATAATACCAAAATTATGCCAAATACTTTAAATAATAGGTATGCGCAATAGTGGCTGTACTAAAATTCTGTAATATTAATTGCATAGGCTGCCCGTTCACTTCTCACTTAAACTCCTTACTCCCCTGCAGGGTTACAATATAATTACGTACTATTGCGCAGACTCACTTTTACGCTATGGCAGAAAAAGCAATTCTTATAATTTTAGATGGTTGGGGCATAACCGGCAATGCCGAGGTGTCGGCTGTGGCCCAGGCTAATACTCCGTTTATTGACTCCCTGTTTACCAAATACCCCCACAGCACGCTGGAAGCCTCCGGACTGGCGGTTGGTTTGCCCGAGGGGCAAATGGGCAATTCCGAAGTTGGCCATATGAATTTGGGTGCCGGCCGGGTGGTGTACCAGGATTTGGTAAAAGTAAGCCGCGCGCTGGAAAACGGGGAGCTTACCGATAACCCGCTGCTAAAAGATACTATTGAGTACGTAAAACAGCATAATAAGAAACTGCATTTTATAGGCCTGGTTTCCGACGGCGGCGTCCATTCGCACATCAACCACTTAAAAGGGTTGCTGAGCCTGGCCAAACAGAATGAGTTACATAATGTATTTGTCCACGCCTTTACCGATGGCCGCGATACCGACCCTAAGGGCGGCCTCAACTACCTAAAAGATCTGCAGAGCCATATGGCCCAGACGGGTGCTCAATTGGCCAGTGTAATTGGCCGCTACTTTGCTATGGACCGCGACCGCCGATGGGAACGGGTAAAGCTAGCCTACGATTTATTGGTGCGGGGCGAAGGACGGCATACCGGCGATGTGCTGCAAGCCATACAGGAAAGTTACGACGAGGGCGTTACCGATGAGTTTATTAAGCCTATAGTACACGTAGATGAGGACAGCCGGCCACTGGCTACTATTGAAGAAGGCGATGCTGTTATTTGCTTTAACTTCCGCACCGACCGGGGCCGCCAGATTACCCAGGCATTAACCCAAAAGGCTTTTCCGGAGCAGAATATGCAGCCGTTGAAGCTGAAGTACGTAACCCTAACCAATTACGATGATACTTTTGAGGGGGTAGACGTACTTTTTGATAAAGATAACCTGAACGATACGCTGGGCGAGGTACTGGCCCGGGCTGGTAAAACCCAAATTAGAATAGCCGAAACCGAAAAATACCCGCACGTAACCTTTTTCTTCAGCGGTGGCCGCGAGGATGAGTTTGCGGGGGAAAGCCGCATTTTGTGCCCTTCGCCTAAAGTAGCTACCTACGATTTGCAGCCTGAAATGAGCGCCTACAGCATTCGCGACCAAATTGTGCCGAAGCTAAAGGCCAGCGAGCCCGATTTTGTGTGCCTTAACTTTGCTAACCCCGATATGGTAGGCCATACCGGAGTATTTGAAGCAGCGGTTATAGCCTGCGAAACAGTAGATAAATGCACTAAAGATGTAGTAGAGGCCGCACTGGCCGGGGGCTATTATGCTATAATTATTGCCGACCACGGCAACGCTGAGTATATGCGCAACGACGATGGCAGCCCGCATACGGCCCATACCACCAATTTGGTACCCTTTATTTTGGCTAGTAAGGAAGAAGGCTGGCAGTTAAAGAAAGGCAAACTAGGAGATATTGCCCCTACCATCCTTAACCTAATGAAGGTAGAAATTCCGGAAAGTATGAGCGGAGAAGTACTAGCTAGCCATGAATAAAGCTGTCCTTATAATTTTATGCGCAATAATAGTTTGGGCATGCAACCCGGTAGCCGAAACCCGGCAGGAGCAAGCTTTAGCTAATCAGTATTTTTCGGTAGATAGCCTGTTAGATGAGCAGCAAAAAACGTTGGAAGTTGGAAACTTTATATGGATTAAACAGGCTGACTTTGAGGGAGAAACCAATATTGATACCTTAACGGTAGACTCGGTTAGGCTGGCCCGGGAGTTGCAGATTTTACGAGAGTTAGACCTTAACGAGCCTTCTTTACGAGATAAATATACCGTGAAACAGGAAGGTACCGCGCAAACCGGCATACTAACGTATACGGCTACGGTGCCGGGAAAAATTGGTATAAACTTCCTTAAAATTTATACCGAAGCCGATAGGGTAGTTAAACTTCAGGGCTTATACAGCCAGAAAAATTACCTGTATACCAGTGAACGATTAATTACTAGCATTTTTGATAAGACCGGCCGGGTAAGTTCAATTAAAGTTGATGGTAAACAGAAAATGCTGTTCCGAAACCCGGTTAACTATTCGCTGTACGATAAAATTATTACCAGGCCATAGCCGGTTAGGCATACTTCTTGTCAGCAGAGCTTAAAATAATTTGACTCTATATGAAAAAGTTAGCTGTTTTGGTTCTGTTGGTGTGTTCTGCTATCGGGGTTTCTGCCCAGAAAAATGTTTTGAAGGTAAATCCTTTATCTGCCATAGGCGTAACCGCTAACGGTGCATACGAAAGACAAATAAGTGATCAGTTCTCTTTACAATTAGGGGGTATATATACTGGCCTCAGCTTTCGGGACTACACCTTTCACGGCTACGGCATAACGCCGGAAGTTCACTACTACTTTCCTAACCAAACCGTTAACGAAAGCACCGCCGGCATACCCGAAGGCTTTTACCTGGCCCCTTACGTTCGCTACTATAATTTGAATTTAGAAAAAGAAGGCGAAGGAGCCTTTGATGCCCGGGTAAACCTTACCGGTGGTGGCCTACTGCTGGGTTATCAGGTACTGGCCGGCACCCAAAATAATGTTGCCTTTACCATATATGGCGGACCGGGTTTCCTGAGCCAGGGCGCAGTAACCGTAGAGCGCGGTGAGGAAGAAGATGTAAACGTACCCAGCATCCTCAGCGGCTTCGCCCCCCGCTTCGGCCTTATGGTGGGGATTGGGTTTTAAGTATTGGGTATATGGTACAAAGTATATGGTGTATAGAAGATCTGCACTTACAGCTTTCTTCCTACGTTCAGTCTTGACTCCGCGCGGCGGCCGCTTGGCTCCTGATTCTTGACTCTTAATTCTCCAGTCTAACCTCTAACCTCTAACTTCTAACCTTCAAAACTAAAACCGCCTAAACCGCTCAAATGCTTCCCGCTCCAGGCGTTCGCGGTGGTTGGGGTGGGCTATGTTAATGAGGGCTCGGGCGCGCTCGCGCAGGTTTTTGCCGTACATAGCCGCTACGCCGTACTCGGTTACTACGTAGTGTACGTGCGCCCGGGTGGTTACTACGCCGGCCCCGTGCTTCAGGTAAGTGTTAATTTTGCTCTCGCCGTTGCGGGTGGTAGAGGGTAGCGCAATAATAGGCTTGCCACCCGGCGCCAGCGAGGCCCCGCGAATAAAATCCATTTGGCCACCAACGCCGGAGTATATGCGCGAGCCGATAGAGTCGGCGCTTACCTGGCCGGTAATATCAACCTCAATGGCACTGTTTATGCTCGTCATGTTGGGCATACGCCTGATTACGGCTGTATCGTTCACGTACTGAATATCCAGCAGGCGCACCAGCGGGTTGTCATCCACAAAATCGTATAGCCGGCGCGAGCCAATCAGGAAACCGGTAACAAGTACATCCTTGTGCTTTGGCTTGAAGCGGTTGGTAATTACGCCCTGCTCTACCAAGGGCACCACGCCATCCGAGAACATTTCGGTATGCACGCCTAAATCTTTATGGTTGCCCAGGCAACTTAGCACGGCATCGGGTATGGAGCCAATGCCCATTTGCAGGGTGGCGCGGTCGGGTATCATTTCGGCTACATAGCGGCCAATTTCCTGCTCGGCCTCGGTTAACTGGTGCGGACGGTGCTCGGGCAGGGGCACATCTACCTCGGTGTAAGCTGTAAACCGGCTAATGTGAATAATACCGTCGCCGTGGGTGCGGGGCATTTGGCGGTTAATTTGCGCAATTACCACCTTGGCAACATCTACCGCCGCTTTGGTAGCATCTACCGAGGTGCCCATAGAGCAGTAGCCGTGCTTATCGGGCGGCGAAACCTGAATAAGCACCACATCAATCGGCACTATGCCGTTGCGCAGCATTAGGGGTATTTCGCTCAGGAAGCTGGGAATATAGTCGGCGTAGCCCGCTTCGGTTACCGAGCGCACGTTTCCGCCCAAAAAGAAGGAGTTTACCCGGAAGCTTTCGGCGTACTCGGGCTTGGCGTAGGGGGCAGGCCCTTCGGTATGCAGGTGGTAAATTTTTACGTTACGCAGCTCGGCGTGGCGCTCGGCCAAGGCTTGGGTAAGTACGTTGGGCGTAGCCGCCGCCGAGTGTATAAATACCGATTGGTTACTTTTTACGTGCTGAACGGCCTGGGCCGCGCTGGTAGCTTCTTTCATAGAGGCAAATTTGGGCTAATTAGCAGAAAATGAACATGAGCAAAGTGGTTGGTAAACCTGACTTTCCTCATGCCATAACTGCTAGGCGCCCTAAGGGTTAAGCGGCATTGGCCGAAATTACTTAGTTACTACCCGTTTAGCGTTCAGTTCTTCAAACCAAAAGTCGTCGTTAGGTACATCAAACTGTAGGCCGGTTACCTCCAAGTTATTATCCAGCGTAAACTGCACCGTTCCAAAGGTGAACCAGGCGCTGGGTTCCTGCCACTCAATTTCCCATACGTTATAGTGCCAGTGGGTAAGCGTGGCGGCCAGGCCGGGGGTATGCTCAAAGTTTAGCTTTAGGCGGCCGCCTTCCTCCGTAACCGTTATATTGCCGTAGGTATCAGTATAGTAGGTGCCGGTGTAGGCTTGCAGCGGCAAACTAGGCTTGGTACCCTCTAGCCGGGCAGCTTTACGGTCGGCTATGCGGGTATCTTTAGCCTGCCCCTCGTTTACCCGCTGCAGGTAGTAGGCCGACCAATCTTTTTGGTTGCCGCCGGTAAAGGCATCCAGCGTATAGCGGCTAACCGCGCCAATGGGGCTCTTTACGCCATTAGTTAGCACCACCACCCCCAGGTTCTCGTCGGGCAGCAGGTTAACGGCCGTAATAAAGCCATCGTAGCCGCCGGTATGGGCTACCAACATCCGGCCCCGGTAATCGCTCAGGCTCCAGCCCAGGCCGTAGCTACGAAAGTGGGTTTCGGTATCGTTAGGCTGGGTATGGTCTACTGCAAAGTTATTGTGGGGCGTCCAAAGCATATTGCGGCTGGCGGGGGTCAGGAGTGTATCGCCCCCGTGTAGGCCGTGGTTTAGGTTGAAGATCATCCACTTGGCTACATCGTTTACGCTGGAAATTAAGCCGCCGGTAGCGGCAACCTCATCCCAGCTTACCCAGTCAATCGGAATATTCTGGCCTTCAACCAGCATATGGGGGGTGGCAAAATTGCCGGTTTGTTCCAGTTGAGAAATGCTGGTGAGGGTGCGGTTCATGCCCAAAGGCTCCAGAAAGCGTTCCTGTACATTTTGGCTCCAGCTTTTGCCGGTTATCTGCTTAATAAGTTCGCCGGTGGTAATGTACATAAGGTTGCTGTAGCCGTAACCTGCTCTAAAGGGGTAGGCCTGTGGCAGGTACTGCATCCGCTCCATAATTTCGGAGGCGGTCAGTGTGCTTTTGTACCAAATGCCATCGCCGCTAAAGGTGCCCAGGCCTACGCGGTGGCTAAGTACATCGCGTACGGTAGCGTTTTCCGTAGCGTAGGGGTCGGGCAGTTTAAAGTTGGGCAGGTAGTCCTTTACCTTATCGTTCCAGTTTAGTTTGCCTTCCTGCACTAGTTGGGCAATTATGGCCGAGGTGAAGGCTTTGGAGTTAGAGGCAATGGCGTAAAGCGTATTCCCGTCGGGTTTATCGGTAGAACCTACTTCCTTAGTACCGTAACCTTTGCTGAAGATAAGTTCACCATCCTTTACTACGCCAACCGTCATGCCCGGGATGCTCCAGTCCTGTACTACCTGCTGGTAGTAGGCATCCAGCTTTTTAAGGATAGCTTTTTGGCTTTGAGCCGAAAGAAAAAGGGGATAAAATAGTAAGAGAAGAATGAGGCGGGTTTTCATAATAAAAGTAGGTTTAGCGCAATATAGCAAAGCTGGCTCACTTCAACCCAACCCAATTTTACTAAAAACCTGCCAGACAAATTTGGTATAATTCACTATATTTGTCTGAATAGAAATGTGGTTTAATAGATCCTGAAACAGGTTCAGGATGACACTCACCAATCCACCGTCACCCTGAATAGGTTCTGAACCTAATTCAGGATAAATTTCAGGGCCTAACGCACTAACGCACCAATTTACTAACCCACCAACTTTATGTCTGCCGCGCAAATCCGTTACCAGCAAATCTTCGATAAGGAAGCGCAGCCGGCTATTGAGTCTGGCGGTATCTTTATTATTTACGAAACCCAGCGCGAATCGGTAACCAAGGCCGAGTTGGTGAAGCTGGCCGAAGAACTGGGCCTGAGCCGCGAGGAAATTGCGCAGGTAGTCGGCATGACGGGCCGCAACCTACAGCGCTACAGCAATGCCCACAAGCTAAGCCCGGCGCAGTATACCCATATGTTGCTGCTCACGCGTCTGTTTATTAGGGGGGTAGAAGTGTTTGGCAGTAAGGAAAAGTTTGGCCGCTGGCTACGCAAGCCGGTCCGCTCACTGGGTACGCAAAAACCAATTGATTTGCTAAGTTCTACGGTTGGCTATACGGTGGTTGAGCAGGTGCTGGGCCGTATTGAGCACGGCGTGTTCGGTTAAGGTATGCTGGTATACCGAATTACCCGGCAGCGCTACGCCCAAGATTTAAGTGGTATTGGTGCCGAAAAATACCCGGGTCGCTGGAACTTGCCCTAGTACCGGATGCTCTACACGGCCGGCTCCGAGTCGCTGGCCACGCTGGAGGTACTGGCCCTCTTCGACGACGAAAAAGCCCCCGCCGACCAGTGCGTAGTAGTACTGGAGCTGCCGGATGCCCAAATTCATACCCTACACCCCCTGCCTACCGACTTGAACCTGACACCCGCCGGCCTGGCCTCTAAGTACGCCGGCACCGAGTTTTTAAAAGCCGCTAAACATTTGGTGTTGAAGGTGCCATCGGTTATCATCAAGAGCGAGTTTAACTACCTAGTTAACCCCCTGCACCCGGCTATGAAGAAGGTTAAAGTAGCCAAAGTATACGATAAGGTTTGGGATGAGCGGATTATTGGGAGGGAGAGGTGAGGTGGTGTAGCCAAGAGGCTCCAGAATTAGCTCACACTCGCCTGGAGGCGAGCGAGGGTCGTTTATTCCACCGCTCGCGTCCTCGCGAGTGGCTGACTAATTCCTGAGTCTTCCGGGCGGGTAGTCTTAACTGCGGTACCTAACTTTAAATCTCAGAAAGCTTAACCTCCTGCAGCGGATAGGCGCTACTGTATCGCCAATGCTGGGGCTCGTCTACGTAGCCCGCTCGAACGGGGTTTTGGTGAATGTAATCCACTTTTTGCTTCCGTATAGCTGCACTGGTAATATCTACCGGATAACTGGTTTTCTGCCAGAACATGAATTCTTTATTCTGCTTCTGAACCTTGGCAAAGTAGCGAAACATATAGAGTAGGGTTTCTTTCCGGCTTTCCTGCGGGTTATCCTGAATGGCGCTGATGATTTCTTTGGCACAGTACGACTTATAATCGCGCAGCCAATCGCCCATCTTGCCTTCGGTTCGGCGAACCACCAAATGCATATGGCTAGGCATAATAACATAAGCAAATAGCTTCAGACTTTTGTGCCGGGTACTGTAGTTAAGATTTTTAGTTAGAATATCGGAGTATTCGCTACGGGTAAATACATCTAACCAGCCTACTACCGAAAATGTCAGAAAGAACAACCCACCCTCGTACGTTTTTCGGTATTCGGACATATGGAAAGAACTACAATTTGTTGTGATGGTTTTGTTGTAGTCAAAAGTATGCCGAATTAGTGAATTACTTGGCTAAGCTTCCCAGGCAGAAGCCGAGCGGTGTACGTCCCTCGCTCGGCTCCAGCCGAGTGTGAGCTAATGGTCGAGCCTATTTTGCTGAGATAATGATATAAATTACCTTCGGGGCAGCCCGTCTGGAACCAACTGGCCGGGAGTCTGCCAAATCATATAATTACTCGGCCAGGACCCTACTTAGGAGTAAGGAGCGTAGTTAAACGGCTAAGGCAAGCTTAACCATCGCGGCCAGGAGGCCTTATAATTAGCAAGTCACTCGGCAGGAGCCGAGCGACGGAGCTATAATAATTTAACTTTCCTCGCTCGGCTTTAGCCCGGGGCACATTATCGTGTGTAAACAATTAGGATAGTTTCTAGGCTGCAGTAACAATTAGGTTACCCCTTCTTCCCCTCCACCAAACTCATAGCGTGTTCGGCTATGGCGGTAATGCTGAGCGAAGGGTTTACGCCGGGGTTGGCCGAAATCATGGAGCCGTCAATAACCAGCATGTTCTGGTAGCCGAATACCCGATTGTTCCTATCAATTACGCCTTCCTGGGCGGTTTCGCCCATTACGGCCCCGCCTAGTATGTGGGCGGTGGTGGGCAAACCAAAGAGGGCTTCCAGCGAGAAGGTGGTGGGCGAGCCGTTTACCACTTGGGCGTATTTTTGGGTTAGCCGGGCCGATTCGGGAATGTCGGCGCTGGGGGGCGGGCCGCTGCCCAGGGCCGAGTTTATAAGGCCGGTAGGGCTTAGTTTTAGCCGCAGGGTGCTATCTAGCGTTTGCATAAACAGCAGTACCACCGTATGCCGCGACCAGCTACGAGTGTAAATGCGCAGGTAGTGCAGCGGATGGCTCAGAAACTGCTTCTTCATATTAAATACCCGCTGCAAAAAGCCCTTGCCCGACGATAGAGGCATATGCAGAAACTTCCAGGCGCCGGACCCTTCCGAGTAGCGACAAACCTCCAAGTGGGTGTTTTCGTCGGTATGCAGTATACTGCCGATGGCCAGGCCCCGGCTAAAATCTAAATCGCGCCGCCGGGTAGATACGCTCACCAGCGTTTCGTTATTGGTACGCACGTCGTGCCCCAGGCGGTCAGATAAGTTGGGTAGGGAGCCGCGCTTTTTAAGCTGCAGCAGTAGTTTTACAGTGCCAATTACCCCGCCGGAAAACACTACGCCCCGGGCAGTAAGGCTTTGTTTTTTCTTAAAATACTTGGTGCTGCTTTGAATGCTAACCTGGTAGCCGGTAGCGCCGGAGGCTCCGTCCAGCGGCTTAACATCTGTCACCTCCTGCTCGGCTAAAATTTCGGCCCCTTTCTTTTGAGCCAGGTAGAGGTAGTTTTTATCCAGCGTGTTTTTAGCGTTGTGGCGGCAGCCCGTCATGCAACCGCCGCAAAAAATACAGCCGCTGCGGCTGGGGCCCTCACCACCAAAGTAGGGGTCGGGTTGGGTTTGGCCGGGCGTACCAAAATACACCGCTACCTTGGTAGGCTCAAACTGCCGGGCCAGGCCATCTTGTTCGGCTAGTTCCTTTAGGGCTAAATCGGCGTCGGCCAGGTGAGGGTTGGGGGCAGCACCCAGCATTTTGTATGCCAGTTGGTAGAATGGTTTCAGGGCGGTTTCCCAATTGTTTAACTTAGCCCAGCTTCCGGTAGTATAAAATGCTTTTTTAGGAATAGGCAAAGTATTGGCGTACACCAGCGAACCGCCACCCACCCCAGCGCCCGAAAGCACCGCCACGTGCCGGAAAATACTCAGCTTCATTATACCAAAAAAGCGCAATGCCGGCATCCAGAGCCATTTAGGTAAGTTCCAGTTAGTTTTTGGAAAGTCTTTGCCCTGATACCACTTGCCCCGTTCTACCACCAATACCTTATAGCCCTTCTCGGCCAGGCGCAACGCACTTACCGAGCCTCCAAACCCGCTGCCGATAATGATGTAGTCGTAGTTGTGTTTCAATAGAAGTTAGAAGCTAGATGTTAGATTTTAGAAAAAAATTAATGAAATGTACAGGTAGGTTTGCCTGATAAACTTTCAGTTAAGATAAAATTCAATAATTATATTTACAACCCCTGGAGCATATCTGAGAGAGGTATTCTACGATGAAATTGAGGTTGAAATTTTCTTTAATTCATCGAGATCAATTTTGTCTAAAATATTAATAGCATTTTCAAATAATTCATCTAGCTGCCTGATTATAATATTAAAGGATGTATTCTTAATTAATGACTTAGAATACTTTAAAGATTTTGGTGGTATATGATACCAAGCAGCAATACGAAATTGCCATAAAGAATCATCAACGCCTTTACTGGTAAAAGCGGGCTGAATAAGTATAGCTTTATTTATGCTATTATCAGTCCAGTCAATTCTTCGCTCTTCAAAAGTTCTTAATAATTCTGGATAGCCAGGTCTGTTTTTAGATAAGTTACCACCCAACTTGGTAGCAGCCTGTTCTAAGTATTCGTCAATATTCTGATTGAAATTATTCACCCGGTAATTTTTACATTATAACTCATTCGCCAATTCGCTAACTCACCACCTCACTACCCCGCCATTTCCCAACTACAGCTCACTAAACTACCCTTTTCTTTATCGTTTTCTACCTGAAGGAAGAGGTCTATTTCCTGCTGGAGTTCTTCTACGTGGCTGATAATGCCGACTATGCGGTTCTCGTGGCGGAGGCTCTTTAGGGTATCAAACACTATGCGCAGGCTGTCCTTGTCCAGGCTGCCGAAGCCTTCGTCTAGGAAGAAGAAGCTTTGCTGGGCGCCGGTCAGGCTTTTTATGTACTCCGTCATGGCCAGGGCCAGGCAGAGCGCGGCCTGAAAGCTTTGGCCGCCGCTCAAGGTTTTAAGTAAGCGGGTACGGCCGCCGTTCAGGTAATCGCGCACTACAAAGTTGTGTTTTTCGTCCAGCTCCAGGCTTAAGTTGTTGTGCGTTAGCCGGAAGAAGCGTTCGTTGGCCGAGCGGCACAGCAGCTCCAGGTAGTGGCCCGAGGCAAAATCAACAAAGCCCTGCCCCTTAAACAGCCGTGCCATTTCCTTTAAATTATCCAGCCTAATTTGCAGCTTCTCCTGCTCCCCCTCCAACTCATGCTTCTGCTTTAGCTGGCTTTCCTGCCGCTTTAGCTGCTCCTGCAGGCGGGTACGGTCTTCCTTCAGGTTCTCCAGTTTTTGGTCGGCTTCGGCCAGTTCAGACTTTAATTTGGCGTGCGCCTCGGCTTGGTAAGGTTGGTTCTGAAGCTGCAGTTTCTGGTTACGCCAGTAGCTCTCTTTATCGCGCAAGCTCTGAAAATAACCCTCAACTTCCTGAATTTCCTTCTCGGTATCCAGGGCTTGTTCCAGTATGGTTTCCACCTGCTCGCAATTCAGGAAGCTGTACTGGCGGCAGCGCTGCTTCAGGGTTTCCTCCAGAGCGGCGGTTTTTTCCTTAAAGCGGTTTAGGTTTTTATAGGCTTCGTCGTGCCGGGTTTGAGCCTGCTGGTGAGCCAGGGCGGCCTGCTGCTGCTTATGCTGCGCCTGCTGCCACTGCTGCTCCAGTTGCTGGTACTGCTGCCGGCCCTTCAGCAAGTTCTGGCTAATCTGCGAGCGAGTGTGGCTTAGCCAGCCGCGGGTTTTCTCGCTTAGCTCGGCCAAAAAACTTTCGTACTGACCTTCCAGCCGGTGTTCTTCCTTAGCTTGGGTGCCCGCTTGCTGCTGCAACTGGTTTAGCTGGGTGCTTAGCTCAGCCTCCTGCCGGCGCAGTTGCTTGCACTGCTCCTGCAGTTGATGGTAGCGCTGCTGCTTTTTACGGGCAGCCTCACGTAGCTCGTTAACTTCCTGGGCGGTTTTGCCTTCCAGCTCCGGCCAGTTAAACTGCTGCTGGTGCGCCTCGTGCTGCCGTACCCAATTTTCAACTTGGTTCTGCTGCTGCTTTAGGTTTTGGGTAATGTGCTTAAAATTGTTTTTTAGGTCGGAAAGGGTATAGCGAAGCTCGTTCAGGCTTTTTTGCCGCCGCTGCAGGTGCTGCATCTGATCGCTTAACTTAGCCAGAACGCTATCATCCTGGTGGGCGTGGTTGGGCTGGGGGTGCTCCGGGCTGCCGCAGAGCGGACAGGCCTCGCCGGTTTTTAGTTCGCCGGCAAACTCGCTCAGTTTTTGGTGAACCAGCGCCTGCTGCTGCTGTTTTTTCAGGCTTTCTTCCTGCTGCTGCAGTTGGGCTAATTCTTCTTCCAAAGAAGTGAACAGGCTGGGCCAGTCGGCGGCTTGGGCCAGGTGCTGGTGGTCGGCTAGTTTGGTGCTGCGCTCGCTACGCAAGCCTTCCATTTCTTGCTGCAGGGTGCTGAGTTTTTGGCTTTCCTGTTTTTTCTGCAGTAGTAAATCCTGCTCGCGGGTAAACCAGGCGTAGGCTTCGGTTAGGCGCTGGCTCTGCTCCTGACCGGCCTCGGCCACCTCTACTTGTTGCTCGGCAGTTTGGCGTTCCTGCTGTATTTTTTCCTGTTTTTCCTGAAGTTGAACTAGCTGCTGCTGGTGCTGCCGGCTGTTCTTTTTGGCCTGCTCCAGCTTTTCACTCAGTTCTTTTAGTTGTAGCAGCCGTTCCAGTTCCTGACAGAGCGTCTGAACCTCGTCGCGCTGGGCATAAGCTTTCTTAGCCTGCTGATAATTGGTTTCGGCTTGTTTAAGGGTATTTTCGGTCTGCTCAATTTCGCGCAGGCTGGCTTCTACCTGCTGCTGGCACTGGGTAGTTTCCAGCGTCAAATCTTTTTGCTGCTGCAGTAAATCGGCAAAACCTTCGCGGGCTTTTTGGTAAATTTTCAGGCTTTCCTGCCGCTTTTCGTAGGCTTCGCGCTGCCGGGCCAGGGTTTCGTAGGCTTGCTGAGCGTTTTGGGCGTCTAGGTAAATCTTTTCCAGTGCGGCCAGTTTGCTTTCGGCCAGTTGCTTTTGCTGCCAGCTTTTTTCGGCCTCGGTACAGATCTGTTGGGCTTCGGTTAGTTTATGCTGAAGTTCGTTTAGGCCGTCAGC
>CAZDEY010000004.1:21750-35568 GCA_964504565.1 uncultured Roseivirgaceae bacterium | reverse complement strand
AGTTGTCCGTTTAGGTTTTCCAGTTTCAGTTCGCACTCTTTTACCAGCCGGCCGGTTTGGGGGGCCAGGTCGTAGGCGTGAAGGCTGAAGAGTTCCTTCAGCATTTTGGTACGGTCGCCGCTGGTTTGGTCAATAAACTCCCGGAATTTGCCCTGCGGAATTATACAGGTTTGGCGGAAGTGTTTGTAGTCCATACCCAGCAGTTCGGTGGCATCTTGCACGCCCTCCAGCGGCAGCCACTGCTCGCCCTGCAATTGGTAGTAGCAGCGGTCGTCCTTCCCAATTTTAACCTCCTGAAACTTATCGGGTTTGCTGCTGCGCTTGGCAGTGCAGGTAAAGCGGTAAATATGCCCGGTGCCGCTACCCGCCCTAAACTGAAAATCGATATAGAACTTCTTGCTCTGAAGGTTGAGCATATTGTAGTAGCGGTCGTCGCCGCTGCGGTTAAGGCGCTCGGTATCGTTATAGAGGGCAAACATGATGGCCTCCAGAATAGAACTTTTACCGCTACCCACCTGCCCAAAAATACCGAACAGGCCGGCGGCTGTAAGCTGCTCAAAATCAATTGCCTGCCGCTGGCGGTAAGAGTATAGGCCTTCGAGGGTGAGTTTGAGAGGGATCATGGGAGGTGGCGAATTGGCGAATTACTGATTTGGTGAGTTTTTACGTTGGTTAACTTTTTACGGCTTGGCGTTAGGTTTATGGTTTTTCCCTCTTGAGAGGGGGCTGGGGGTGTGTTGGGCGGTTTCAAGTTTAGAAATTCTTTCTCTATGTATTATTAGGCCACACACCCCACCTCACTTCGTTCGGCACCCCTCTCAAGAGGGGAATTTGGCTCCGATTAGCCGCTACTTATTTTTATACGGTTACATCTTGCTTCTTGTCTCTTACCTCTATTGTCCATAGTCTCATATCTTACGTCTCAAATCCGCGCGGCCGCCGCTCATGTCTCAAGTGAAGTAATTTCTCGGAACAGCTCCATTAGGCTGTCGTTGGGGGGGTGGCCGCTGCGTTGGGTTACGTATTCTTTAAACATTTCGGTACGGTCTAGGGTGGTAGTGGCCGGGTTTGGGTTTTTTTCGGAAGTAGAGTTCGGGGCCTGCCGCAACTTGGGGCGGATGCTTACGATACCGTCGTGGGCCTGCAGTAACTGGCGCTTTACCGAGGCTTCCAGGTAGGTGTCGGTTTCCAGCGTAAGCTCTACGTAGGTATTCGGATTTTCCTGCAGCCAGCTTACAGCCTCCTCGGGCTGGCTAAAGGTTTTGCGTACCAGCGTACGGCCGCTTTTTAGCCGCAACGGTTCTACTTTTACCTTTTCGCCGGGCTCGGCTTCCAGCAGCATTACGTACTTGGGCTGGTTAGCCTCGCTAAAGCTGTAAGCCAGCGGGCTGCTACTGTATACTACCGAACAGGGTTGCTGGCTAATGTACTGGTAGCGGTGCAGGTGACCCAGGGCTACGTACTGCAGTTGGCGGGGTAAATTTTCGGTATAAATGGCCTGCGCCCCGCCCATGTGCAAAATGGAACGCTCGCTTTCGTCGTCTTCTTCCGGTGGCACCCCGCCCTTCTCCATAAAGTAGAGGTGGGCCATCAAAATGTTTATACCCTGCTCGTTGCAGTAGGTATCGGCTAGTTGCTGCCAGTGTTCTTGTAGTAATTTTCGGAGTTCATCTTCCCGTTTTTCGTCTTCGCCCAGGTGCTGGCGCAGGGTATTTCCGTTGGCGTAAGGGGTTAGGAGTAAACGTAGGGGAGCCTCACAATTTGGAAGCTTCAGCTCAATAAAGCCGGGGGCTGAGCGGGCAATTTCTACACCGCCCTCGGTCCGGCACTGCTTTAGTACGGCGCGGGGGCGACCGTTCAGGAAAATGCCGCAGGCCTCGGCCAGCGGGTAGGGGGCGTCAATCCGGTCGGGGCTGTCGTGGTTGCCGGCTATGCCAATTACCGCCCGCTTACCGCCATTGGCCAGGCGGTGTAGGGTTTTGTAAAACAGCTCGATAGCCTCGTTAGAAGGGTTAAAGGAATCGTACAGGTCGCCGGCTACCAGTATGGCATCAACCTGGTGCTCCTCGGCCAGTTGGCATATTTCATCCATAACCTGGCGTTGTTCTTCCAGGCGGCTAAAATCCAGCAGACGTTTTCCTAAGTGCCAGTCGGCGGTATGCAGTAGCTTCATGGCTAATAATTTTTACAAAGCTCAGGAAAAAATACTAAAAATGTTGGGAACTTTTTAATTGAAAATAAAAAAGCCAGTTTCTTAAGAAACTGGCTTTCATTAAAATTGTAGGATATTAGCTTAGAACGCTACACCAAAAGTAAGACCGGTACGAAGACCGAATCCGCTAAACGAGGAGTTTAGATCATCCTCTTGGTTCTCATTGCTTTCGTCTTTGAAGCTTACTATGCTATAGTTAGGTCCTAAGAAAAGATCCAATGATACACGATCACTGCTACCTAATAACCACTGATGACCTAATACAACACCACCACCGTAGCTGTTGAATTTCATATCTTCGTCGGTCATATTTCCGTTCTCGTCAATATCTGTACCGCTAAAG
This sequence comes from uncultured Roseivirgaceae bacterium, assembly GCA_964504565.1. GTDB lineage: Bacteria > Bacteroidota > Bacteroidia > Cytophagales > Cyclobacteriaceae > Cesiribacter. Next base: position 33,013 of record CAZDEY010000004.1, on the reverse strand, counting down.
CTTAGGTTCTGGTAACGTACGTAAGGCGATACGTGCCAGCCCTCAAGAGCTTCGCCACCTAAGTAAATACGATACTCAGGAGTTATACCAATACCATTATATTCAAAATCACCTACCGATACCCCAGTGTAAAATACACCTAATTGTAGAGCACTATTGTCTGTAACAGCATGCTCAAATGAGCCATTAAAGGTAGCAACTGCTAATGACAATGGGTTGATCTTAACGATACTGGAACGATCTTGAGCATAAGCTTCGGTAGCAAAAATGCCCGCAACTGCTAGTGCAGCAGTTAGAAATAATTTTTTCATAACCTGTTTTTATAAATTAAGGGTAAACAAATTGTATAGCAAATGTATAGGCACTTTTTACATTAAAAAATTAATAAATACTAAAAGGCTTACATTGATTCAGGAGTCTAGTACTTCTGGTTTTTAACAATTCATTATACAAGAAAGGTAGTTTTGGTCTGGAAATAGCTCAATTTTGGCTTAAAATATCACATTACACGACTTTAATTTATAGGGTATCGTGCCAATTTTTTTACACCTATTGGACTCACCGAATTAATCCGGCCAATAAAAAAGAATCCTGTAAGGTTCTGAATCACATTGCTAAGTATAAGTTTTTAAAAGTTATTTTATTTGTTTGGCATTATTTCTGTGATAAGCATATCAGAAAATATACCCTTTACCGTTATGAGAAATCTTTTACCTATTGCTTTTCTTAGTCTGATAGTTCTTGCTACTAGCTGCAGTAGTGGCAAGCGTACTTACGAGCAGGGCAATTACTACGAAGCCAGCCTGAAAGCCGTGGATCGCCTGCAGCGCAACCCCGACCATGGTAAGTCGGCCGAGGTGCTGGCGGTGGCTTACCCGCTGGCCATCCAGACGATGAATGAGGATATTCGGAACCTGCAAACGCTACAGGGCCCACAGAAGTGGAAGGGTGTGGTGCTGAACTACGAGCGCATGAACAGCCTGTACGACAACATACGGCGCGCGCCGGGTGCCCTGCAGGTTGTACCGCAGCCGCAGGCCTTTCATGCCGAGTTGCGCGATGCCCGCCAAAAAGCCGCCGCCGAAAGCTATAGCTTAGGCAACCGCGAATTGGCGCTGGGTACGCGCGAGGCGGGCCGCCAGGCGTACGCGCACTACCAGGATGTGCTCTACTTTGTGCCCGATTACCTGGATACCCGTAATAAACTGGCCGAGGCCCACGATATGGCTACCCTTAAGGTGCTGATTGAGCAAATTCCGGTGCCGGGCCGCTACTCAATTGATGCCGCCTTCTTTGCCGACCAACTGGAGAGCTACCTGGCCGGTACGCAAAACCAGCACCCTTTTGTGCGCTTCTACAACCCGCGCGAGGCCGACGAGCTGCAGCTACAGCCCCACCAGTACCTGCGCGTGCAGTTTAACGAGTTTACCATTGGCGAAACCCATACGGTAGAAAAGCAGGAAGCTTTGGAAAAAGATAGCGTGGTGGTAGGTACGGTTAAAATTACCGAAGATTCCAGTGTGAATGTGTATAATACGGTAAAGGCCAAGTTGCACCACTTCCGGAAAGAAGTGATAAGCCGCGGCGAGGTAAGCTTTTACGTGGTAGATAGCCAGACCGGCAACGTGCTGCGCCACCAGCGTATACCCAGCGAGTTTGTGTGGTTTAGTGAGTGGGGCTACTTTAATGGTGACGAGCGCGCCCTAACCGATAAACATTTATCCATCTGTAAGCAGAAAGAAGTGCCGCCCCCGCCCCCGCAAGATATGTTCGTAGCCTTCGCCCGGCCTATCTTCAACCAACTAACCGGCGAGTTTAGCAGGTTTTATGCGGGATATTAGGTGGTGAAGTGGTGAGGTAGGGGGTTGGTGAGTTTGTGAATTCTATTCAATTATTATGAAGGACAATTATAGGAAGTGGTTAGGCTTAACGTGTTTCGTAATTATTCTAGGCACTAGCTTCGTTATAGGTCAAGAGCTTCCATCAGCTTTGGATGAACGAATCACGTCTGAACTACGAGATTTAGAAGCGCAGCTTGAGACAAAGGATTCTGGGTATGACAGCGAAGCAAAAACCAATTTATATAAAGAGTTTGTATTAGACACATTTAAAATTGAACGGCGGCTGGCTTTACGCATTGACGAGGACTATTCCACCGCAAGTATGGTAAAGGCCAGTTATGAAGCAGAACAGGCATATGATGCCCTGCTGAATAAATACTATAAAGTTCTGATTGAACGATTAAATTCAGATGACAAAGAAGTTCTTAAGCATGCTCAGAGAAGCTGGTTAAGTTATAGGGACGCTGAGCGAAAATTTTATCATACAGTTGCTAAAGAAGAATATTCAGGCGGAGGAACAATACAGAGAACTATTACTGCCAGTAGATTTCTTCATCAAACCAAAAGTAGGGTAATTGAATTATACCGATATATTAATGATTTATTCAATATTTAAATTTGGTTGAAATTGATCTTACTGCTGCAACGGTCCAAATCTAATATTTAACCTCTACATACCAAACCAAAACCATTTAGCCTCTACCCAACTTATTAGCCATATGGCTACGGTACAGGCGGTAAAGCAACCTTTTAATGTAGAGCGAGCATTTGAGCTGCTCCGGTACATGACGGCCCCGCTGCCGCCCGCCGCCCTCTTCGATTTGTACCAGCGCGGCTACACCAGCCTGTTCGAGCAGTTGCTGGCCTGCATTATTTCCATTCGCACCTACGACGAAACCACCGTGCCCGTGAGCGAACGCCTGTTTGCCCGCGCCCGTACCCCCGAAGCCGTAGCCAAACTTTCGGTAGAGGAACTGGACGCGCTGATTAAGGAAAGCAGCTATAGCTACAGCAAAGCCCATCAGATAATTGCTATTGCGCAGGAAATTCAAGCTAACTATAAGGGCCAACTGCCCGCTAGTTTTGAGGTGCTTACCGGCTTTAAGGGTGTAGGCCCTAAGTGCGCCGGGCTGGCCCTGGGCATTGCCGCTAAGCAGCCCTACCTGGGGGTTGATGTACACGTGCATCGCGTAACCAACCGCTGGGGTATTGTGCAGGAAAAAACGCCGGAAAAAACTATGGTGGCGCTGCAGCAGGTTATTCCCAAAGATAAATGGATAGAACTAAACGCTCTGCTAGTACCCTTTGGCAAGCATATTTGCACCGGCAGCTACCCTAAATGCGGCAGTTGTCTGCTGCTGCCCATGTGCACGCAGGTTGGCGTAAAAAAAAGCAGCAACCCGTAATTGGGCTACTGCTTTACTTACCAAACCAAAGTTTTTACAGGCTGTATCAGTTTCCTGGTTCAGCCTACGGTTCTTACCTAGTGACCTGTGCGGACACAGGCCACGGAAAGGTCCTTACATGGTGGTCGGTGAGGACACCACCACGGGGACGGATTTTCCTGCGGGCTTTCCTATCTAAATATTCCCTAACGCTTAATAAACAACTCCTCGGCGGGTTTACGTACTTTTTGGGCGTTGCTCAGGTAATCTTTTTCAGCATCGCGGTAGCCCAGGGTAAGAATGGCTACGCTTTTCAGGTTATGGTCGGCCAGGCCTAACACTTCGTCCAGCGCGGCGGGGTTAAAGCCTTCCATTGGGGTGGCATCTACCCGCTCGGTGGCGGCGGCTACCAAGCCGTGGCCCAGGGCAATATAGGCTTGGCGGGCCGCCCACTGGTGCAGTTGTTCTTGGGTGCGTCCGTTAACCGTACCCATTATTGCCTCCTTAAACGGCTGCAGCGATTCTTTATCGGCCTTACGCTCGCGGGCAATCCGGTCAATATAATTTTCTACGTGCTGAGCGCCAACCTGGGCGTAGGGGGCAAATACCAGTACGTGGCTGCCCTCCACAATTTGCGGCTGGGGGCAGGCCTTCTCGTGAATTAGGCCGCGCACTTCCTTATCGGTTACTACAATTACTTTGAAGGGCTGTAAACCGTAGGAGGTAGCTGCCAGCCGAATGGCTTCCAATATGGTATCAACTTTATCTTGCGGAACGGTTTGGCCGTTCATTTTCTTGGTGGCGTAGCGCCAGTTTAGGTTTTCTATTAAGCTCATCAGGATATTCTAGCTTCGTTTCAATGTTTAAACATTGAAATATCTAAAAAGTTTAGGAGAAGTTCAAGCTAGTGCTCATATAATTACTCTTTCAGCACCATATCAATGCATAAAACCGCTGCCATAATTAATAACCGCAATTTATTATCAGTTAGCACGCTGTTCTCTATATGAAGAATATAGTTATCGGCAGTAGTGAAAAATTCTTTACCAAAACCGGCCCATTTTTTAGTAACCTGCGCAAACTGAGTTTGACCCTGTAGGAAAGCAAACTCCCAGCTGGTCCATTTACCTTTTAGGGTACAAAGCTGGTTTCCGTTGGCATCCTGTACATTAAACTTGCCGCCAATGCTAAAGAAGCTTTGCTTAAATACACCTACCAGTTGGTCCGCTTCATCGTAAACCTCTACGCTGGACCTAAAAAAAGTGAAACTGCGCTTAACGGTAAGTACCTTTTTACCTTCGGGTGTGGTAATTTCCAAGGTAAATGGGGTCATCCGCTTATAGTCAGTGAAGCGAACAATCTTGGTAAACCAATTTAAATTAACTTCCCGGCAATACAGTAGCGGCTGTTTAGAATCCGGATCTAGTACATCGTAGTGGTTGGCCGCTTTAAAAACGCCGGTATGCTCCTGAATAAAGAACAGGTTTCGGTTAAGTGTAGGGTGCATTCTTATTAGGTTTAATGCCCAATATACCCTTAAGCGTTTACCCTACAAAATGCCAATTCATTTCCTGTTCAAAATAATCAAGCACATACATTTTGAGAAGTTTCTCCTGTTCCAGTAAATCAAAATGGGGCAGCGGCTTTACTAATTTCCAGTGGGGCCAGCCTTGCTCATCTTGCCCCTGCAACTCGTAGAACCCCCCAATGCTTAAAACCCGGCAAATAGCAATATGCATTAGGTCTTGCTTTTCTTCCTTAGTAAAGGTTTTCTTGCCCTGGCCTAATTCCTGAACGCCGATAATAAATAAAATTCCGTTTAGGTCTTTGGGGCGCCGGCCCACGGTTTCGCCCAGTTTTATGCGAAGTTGCTGCCAGCGCCTTTGCAGTTCTAAATCGCGTTTAAACATTTTTTACGCATTCTCTTCGTGCAATGCCTCCCAATATTCGGCAGCGCGGCGTAGGTGGGGTATTACAATGCTGCCGCCAATTAAGGTAGCTATACTGAATATCTCGTACATTTCTTCGTTGGTATAGCCTTCTTCGTGGCATTTACCTAAATGATACTTTATGCAATCGTCGCAGCGAAGCACCATGCTGCAGGCCAGGCCTATAGCTTCTTTAGTTTTGGTGCTTAGGGCCCCTTCGCTATACGTATTAGTATCTAGGTTGAAGAAACGCTTAATTACTTTATTATCCGCCGCCATAATTTTCTCGTTCATGCGCTGGCGGTACTCGTTAAATTCTTCTATCTGGTTCATGGTGTAGCTTTCTCTGAAAACCTAAAGATATAGCTAGAGTTTGAGTATTAATGCAAGCTTACTGGCAAAGTTTTTTAGATTTTCTGTTTCCCCGTACTTGTGTAGTATGTCTGCAACGGGGCCTTTTAACTTCCGAAAAGTATATATGCTCTTACTGCCTAGCTAGTTTGCCATTTACCGATTACCATATTCGCCGCCAGCACAACCCAATGTACGAGCGTTTATTGCCCTTAATAAATGTAGAGGCGGTATTTACCCTGCTGCTATTTACCTCGGGCGGTAAAACCCAAAAAATTCTTCACGCTATAAAGTATAAAAACCAGCCCGAGTTAGCGCAGCAATTGGGCCGGTGGTTAGGCCGCCGACTGGAAGAACAAGGCTTACAGCATCAGTATGATGTAGTGTTGCCTATTCCGCTTTATAGCAAAAAGCTAATAAAAAGAGGCTATAACCAAAGTGCCTATTTTGCTAAAGGGTTGGCCGAGGTTTTACAGCTTGATTATGAGGAAAGCTTGATAAAAAGGATAGTGGCTACGGATACCCAAACCAAAAAATCAAGGTTAAGCCGCTGGAAAAACGTAGGGGAGGTATTTGTGGTAACGGAGCCTGAGCGCGTAGAAGGCAAAAGAATCTTGTTGGTAGACGATGTGATAACTACCGGAGCTACTATTGCCAGTTGTGGCCAGGTACTGCTAAACTCAGGAGCAAAATCATTGACTATGGCCTCAATTGCCAGCGCATAAAAAAAGAAGCCTGCGGTTACGCAAGCTCCTTCAGTGTGCTTTATGCTAATTTCTTAGTAGTTAGTTCCGGCTGAAATCATGGCGCAGCGGAAGCCAATGGTAGCCGTAGCTGAATCTTCTTCCAGGAAGCGGCGGGTACCCGGCGATAACCAGTAGGCAATATCTTTCCAAGAACCACCTTTGTATACGCGCACTCTGTCCGAGATTAAGCTGTTATAATTTTCAGTATCATACTGGTCTTCCGGGTCAAGGAAGCCATCGCGACGAACCGGGTTAAGGTCTTCAAAATCGCGAAACGAAAGTGGACGGTATACGTCTTGCACCCACTCGTTTACGTTACCGGCCATATTGTACAAACCAAAGTCGTTTGGCGGATATTCGTAGATGTAGGCGGTAATCATAGCACCGTCGTTTAGTTTACCGGCAATACCGGCGTAGTCACCACGGCCACGCTTAAAGTTAGCCAGGAAGTAACCCATTTCTTTACCGTAGGGATTACGCAGGGCGTGTCCATCCCAAGGATAAAGGCGCTTGTGCGTTTGGTTTTCATCTAGCCACTGGGTACCAATAAGGGCCTGAGCAGCATATTCCCACTCGGCTTCGGTAGGCAGGCGGTAGTCAGGTAGCACTACACCGGTTTCCAGCGGAATACGGCCGCCGGTAGTCTCCGGAATTTCGTCAAGACCGGCATCTTCGGCTAATTTTTGGTTAACCACCGAGGTACGCCATTTACAGTAGTCATTAGCCTGTACCCAGGTTACACCTACTACCGGGTGGTAGCGGAAGCCGGGGTAGCGCAGGTAATGCTCTACGTAGGGGTCGTTAAACGCTAGCTCACGCGCCCATACGGTTGAGTCCGGCAGGGCTGATTCGTAGAACTCGCGGCTGGAGTCTAATTTAATATAGTACAGATACTCTAACCAGTGAATGTTAGCAATTTCGGTTTCATCCATATAGAATGAGGCTACCGTTACTGTACGCTCCAGGTTGTCGCGAGAGTTTAGAATATCTTCTTCGTAAGAACCCAGGGTTGTACGGCCGCCTTGTATGAAAACCATGTTTGGTCCGGCCGGCTGGCCACTAAAGTCATTTACTGCAAAGCCACCGTCCTCATTGTATTCAAGGCCGGTTGCAGTGCTTGATTCGCCGGGGTTTACGGCGTCGGGTTGAGAGCCTTTTCCGCAGGAAGCCAACATAGCCATTCCGCAGGCCACCGCTGCTGCTCCCTTTAATTTGCTCAGGAAGTTAGTCATAACACACATTAATTATTCTACACGCTGTTTATACACCTTCAACTGGTTGGATTCCTAAACGGAACTTCTCCAACCTTATGCAGCAAAATTGCCCTGTTTTTAGCAATATTTAAATGCAATTCTGCCACTTTCCCCCGCTATGTAAGGAAGTCCGCAAATTTTACCTATTCACCTGTTGCGTACCAGCCTAACGAAGGACAATAATTTTTAGTATGTAATAAGCTGCTAAAAAGCTGCTTATACGTATGGGTAAAACTATTTAATTTCCGGTTTAGAAAAGCAAAAATGTAAGTTTTTCGTGAGCTTACTCACTCATTTTATTTAGTATAGCCCTAGCCTGGCTCACATTCTCAACTTCCTGCACGGTTAATATCAGGCGACCCTTGTAATCTTTCAGGCGGCATTTACGCGGATTTAGCTGAACAAAGGTTAAAATTTTACCAAACGTATCAGACTTAAAATAGCGCTCGTTATCCTGATTTACAAAGTAGCCTTTTAGGTTGCCGCCCTTTAAACTTAATTTTTCGAAGCCTAGTTCCTCGGCCTGCCATCTAAGTTGCACGGTTTCAATTAATTGCTCTACACTTTCGGGTAAGGGGCCAAAGCGGTCGCGTACACTTTCCTTAAATTTGCTGAGCTGTTCTTCACCCTTGATATTATCTAGTCGGTTATATAAACCTAAACGTTCGCTGATATTACTTACGTATTCGTCGGGTATCAGCAACTCAAGGTCGGTTTCAATGTTGCAGTCGGTAACCACTGGCCCCTGAACAGCTTCGCTCAATTCTTTGGCAAATAAATCGCGGAAGTCGGTTTCTTTTAGTTCCTGCACGGCTTCATCCAGTATTTTATGGTACATATCGAAGCCCAGGTCGCTGATAAAACCGCTTTGTTCGGCCCCTAATAGGTTGCCCGCCCCGCGAATATCCAAATCGCGCATAGCTACTTTAAAGCCATCGCCTAAATCGCTGAATTCTTCCAGGGTACTAAGGCGCTTACGGGCATCGGAGGTTAAGGTGGCTACCGGCGGGGTTAGTAAGTAGCAAAAAGCTTTGCGGTTACTACGGCCTACGCGTCCGCGCATTTGGTGCAAATCGCTAAGGCCAAACATGTGGGCGCGGTTAATCATAATGGTATTGGCGTTGGGAATATCCAGGCCGCTTTCAATAATATTGGTACTTACCAATACATCAAATTCGTGCTCAATAAAACCTACCATTATTTTTTCCAACTTAGAGCCTTCCATTTGGCCGTGGCCAACGCCTACGCGCGCATCGGGCACCATACGCTTTATAAGGCTGGCAATGCTATCAATATCGGCAATACGGTTGTGTACAAAGAAGCACTGGCCGCCGCGGCGTAGCTCAAAACTTACCGCATCGCGTATAATTTCCTCATTAAACGAATGCAGCTCGGTAGTTACCGGCTGGCGGTTGGGCGGCGGCGTAGCAATAACACTCAAATCGCGGGCGCCCATTAGGCTAAAGTGCAGCGTACGCGGAATTGGGGTAGCCGTAAGGGTGAGCACATCCACATTCACCCGCATTTCCTTTAGCCGATCTTTGGTTTTTACCCCAAATTTTTGCTCTTCATCAATAACCAGCAGCCCCAAATCTTTAAACTCTACATCTTTATTTACAATACGGTGGGTGCCAATCAGGATATCAATTTTTCCTTCCTTAACCTGATGCAGGGTATCTTTAATTTGGGCCGAAGTTTTAAAACGGTTTATATAGGCACATTTAACTGGGAAATTGCTGAGGCGTTCGGCAAAGGTGCGGTAGTGTTGCATGGCCAGTACGGTAGTAGGCACCAGTACGGCTACCTGCTTACCATTTACTACGGCTTTAAAGGCGGCCCGAATGGCTACCTCGGTTTTGCCAAAGCCCACATCGCCACACACCAAGCGGTCCATTGGGTGCTGCAACTCCATATCGTCCTTAACATCGCTGGTAGCTTTGGCCTGGTCGGGGGTATCTTCGTAGATGAACGAGCTTTCCAGTTCGGCCTGCATAAAGCCATCTTCGGCAAAGGCGTAGCCGGGGGCACCTTTGCGTTTGGCGTAGAGTTCAATCAGGTCTTTGGCTATATCTTTAACCTTCTTCTTGGCTTTCTTCTTCTTATTTTCCCACTCCTGGCTACCCAGTTTGCTTATTTGCGGCGGGGTGCCTTCTTTGCCGGTAAACTTGCTTATTTTATGCAGGGAATGAATACTTACGTATAACAAGTCATCATCGCGATAAACCAGGCGTACGGCTTCTTGCTCCTTGCCGTTTACATCTACTTTTTCTAGTCCCGCAAATTTACCAATGCCGTAGTCTACGTGGGTTACAAAGTCGCCGGGGTGCAAGTTGCGCAGTTCCTTTAGGGTAAGGGCTTTGCTTTTACTATACTTCTTCTTGGTTCGGTACTGGTGGTAGCGATCAAATAGCTGGTGATCGGTAAAGCAGGCCAGGCGTACAATGCGGTCAATATAGCCTTGCCTAAAAGCTACGTTCAGAGTCTGGAACTTCAGGTGCGGGTTTATTTCTTCGAATATTGAAGTTAGGCGCTCCAGTTGTTTAACCTGTTCGGCAACTATAATATTGGTAAGGCCTTCTTCGGTATTTCGCTCCAGTTGTTCGCCCATAAGCTCAAAGTTTTTGTTGAAGCTGGGCTGAGGTTCGGCCTCCCAGGTATAGCTCTGGTCAGCCTCCAGATAGAAGCGGTTGCCCCATTCTACCCGGCTGAAGCGGCTTATATTTTCTTTGAAATTTGCGGAGGTTTCAAAAAGCTGCTGCGGTTCCATAACTACTTTGGTTTGGCCGGCAGTTTGTAAAACCTGATCGAAATTCTGGCTGGCCTTATCAAAGTTGGTATCCAGCACATCTAGCAGTTGCTGGTAATCTTTAAAGTAGAAGAGTGAATTTTCGGGTATAAAATCCAGCAAGCTTTGGCGTTCCTCCTGAATAAGCTTGGTCTGTACGTTCGGTATTATATGTATACTTTCAACATCCTGCCGACTAAGCTGGCTTACCGGATCGAAGGTGCGAATGCTGTCTACTTCCTTACCAAAAAGTTCTATACGATAGGGTAGTTCATTGGCGTAGCTAAAAACATCTACAATACCGCCCCGGATGGCGTACTGACCAGCTTCATATACAAAATCGGTGGGTTCAAAGTCGTAAGTTTGAAGCAGTTCGGCCATAAAGGGCACATCCAGCATTTCGCCCTTTTTTACGCTAAAGGTATTTTCTTTCAGCGAACGCTTGTTCACTACTTTTTCGGTAAGGGCTTCCGGGTAGGTAACTATTATTTCGCTGCCGCCGGTCTTGTTTAGTTTGTTTAGTACCTCGGCCCGGAGCAGAACATTAGCGTTTTCGGTAGCATCGAAACTGTAGGGGTGTTTCCAGCTACTGGGGAACATTAAAACCTCGGCATCTTCGCCCAACAAAAACTGCAGATCGTTCTGAAAATAGCTGGCCTCATCGCGATCGTGCATGACAAAAATCAGCGGACGGGCATTAATTTTATAGCAGGCCATAGCCAATACGGCATCCAGGCTACCGCGCAGCCCTTTTATTTGCAGGCATTGCTGCTGGCTATTTTGCAAACTGCTGGCAATGGTTTTTACCAGGCTGTCTTCGGTATAGAGGGTAAGTAAGTCGGCGGAATTCAAAATGGAAAAGTACGTTACAGAATTGTTCTACTACCAGAGGGCGAAAATAGTTTTATTTTATGAGTATTGAGTATTGAGTATTGAGTATTGAGTATTGAGTATTGAGTATTGAGTATTGAGTA
>CAZDEY010000004.1:18804-21650 GCA_964504565.1 uncultured Roseivirgaceae bacterium | reverse complement strand
TATAGACAATAGACGATGGACTATATCCTAATACCATATACTAGCTACCAGCTACCAGCTACCAGCTACTAATCACTAACTCACCAATTCACAACTTCGCCACCTAATTCCGTAACCTGCTAAGGTTGAAAACAGTACACTATTTACGGGCCGCAGCCTTAACATAGGGCTTAAAGTTTATTGGTCCGGATTCCAGTTTTTCCGATTCAGACCTATATGCAATCATCACGTAACCGCCCGCCGGCCCTTCGCAATTCTTCCGGTACTTTAGAAAGAATTGAGCAGTTGCACCCGCACAAAATGCTGCTTTATCTGGCTATATTCGGTAGTTCCCTGATCTTTGTATTTATGCTTATTGCTTTTTCGGCTACCTATAACTTTCAGGCCAACCGGGGCATTCTGGAAAGTATGGAAATGCCGAAAGCGTTTACCTTTAGTACTATAATACTTCTGCTAAGTTCTTACTTTGTATCGCGCTTTAGCCGGGCCTGGGAACAGGAGAAGCTTAAAAAATTGAGGAATTTACTAGCTATTTCGGTTGGGTTGGGCTTTCTTTTTACCCTTAGCCAGTATTGGGGTTGGCATACGCTGGACAAGAGCGGCCACACCCTAAGCGATGTGGGGAGCGGGGCTTATTTATACGTTATTTCCGGTATTCATATACTGCACCTGATTGGCGCTATGTTTTTTATGACCTACCAGTTTATTAGCATTAGCAATATTTCCAACGATCCGGTCCGCACCCTAATTGCCATTACTAACCCGCACCAAAAAATGCGGCTGGATATGCTAACTACTTACTGGCATTTTATGGATTTTCTGTGGCTTGGGCTGTTTTTCTATTTCTTATTTTGGTTTTAAACAGCATATTGAACCCGGCTTTTATATGCTGCTCGTATGCCCCAACCGCACGTTTTTCTGAACGGAAATATTATTCCGGAATCTGAAGTACAATTTCCTCAACCCGATTTAGGACTCTTTCGCGGGCTTTCCGTATTCGATTTTCTTCGAACGCATAAGCACAAACCACTATCGCTACCCTTATACCTAAAGCGTTTCCGCCGATCGGCTCAGGCGTTCAATCTGGCACTAGCCTATTCCGATGCTCAGTTGACAGAAATAATTTTTACCCTTATAGAAAAGAATAATTTCCAGGGAGAACAGGGTATTCGTTTATTGCTAACAGGCGGAGCTTCGGCTGATGTATTTACCGTTCAAGAGCCAAGTTTGTACATTAGAACGGAACCTAGCCGTTTGCCGGATTCAGAATTTTATACGGAAGGCGCAGTACTAATTTCTAAAGAATATCAGCGGGAGTACCCAACAGTAAAGAATACCAACTATACTCAAGTACTGTTAGCCTGTCCCGAGGCCCAACGGGTTAACGCCCAGGAAGTGCTGTATTATTTCGGTGGAGAAGTACTAGAATGTAGCCGTAGTAATTTTTTTATGGTGAAAGAGGGAGTTATGGTAACGCCGGCTACCGAAAAGGTTTTAGCCGGAATCACCCGCCATACCACTATTCAGCTAGCTCAGGAATTAGGTTTTCCGGTTGAAGAGCGAAATGTTTTAACCGGCGAGCTTGCCAATTGCCAGGAGGCTTTTATAACTAGTACCACCAAGGCCGTTATGCCTATAGTTCAGATTGATGATGATTTAGTAGGAAACGGAAAAGTAGGGCCAGTAACCCGCCAGCTATTGCAAACCTGGCAGGAATATTTAGCCAACTTAGCTTGAACCGGTGAAAAAGGAAAAGCTCATTTAATTCCGTATAAAGCATAACCCAGCAAATCCCTACCCTGCAAAATCACTAAAGGTTACAGCCAGCCTTCTACCAGCTTCATTAGCTTTTCCAGATATAACTGATCGGTTTCGTCAAAATCGTCTAGCTCATCGCTGTCTACATCCAGCACCAACGCTACTTCACCGTTCTTAAAGCCGGGTACTACAATTTCGCTTTTGCTGGCGCTGCTGCAGGCAATATGGCCGGGGAAGGCGTCAACATCCGGCACTAGTTGGGTTTTGCCCTCGGCCCAGGCGGTGCCGCAAACGCCTTTACCTTTTTTAATTCTAGTACAGGCCAGCGGACCCTGAAACGGCCCAAGTACCAATTCATCTTCCTTCCTTATATAAAAACCCACCCAAAAAAAGCGGAAGGCATCTTTAAGCACCGCGGCAGTATTGGCTAAATTAGCAATCAGGTCGGTTTCACCGGAAGTTAAAGCCTCTAGTTGCGGCAGCACGGCGGCGTAGTATTCTTCTTTAGTAGCTTCTTCGGGAAGTATCAGGTTTTCGGCCATATTTTAAGGAGTGAAGGAGTGAGTTGGTGAATTGGTGAGTTAGTAAGTTAGTATATAGTATCTGGTATATGGTATCTAGATTTAAGTCTTGTGTCCTACGTCTTATCTCTTGATTCTTGACTCTTGATTCTAGATCACAAAGGTAGCGGCTGGCTTATGCCGGAGCAAGGGTTTTTTCACGCGTCCAGGTTTCCCAGCGGTTATCTTGTAGCATTTGGTTATCAACTAGAAAACCCTGAGGTCGGGGGGCTGCCAAACCGTCTTCAAAACTGTGCGGGGCGGTAATAACCCGGGCTTCGTCCCAGAGGTTTTGCTTCAGCAGCAGGTTTAGCAAAGCCGGGCCACCCTCAACCATTACCGACTGGATTTTAAGTTTATAGAGTTCACTAAAAACTTCCGAAAGCATATTTTCCGTTGGTAGTATTATTTGTTTAGTGGTTTCCGAAGTGTAGCTGGCTGGCTTACTGCCAAAAGCTATAGTCGGCAGTTCGTCGGTAAAAAGTTTTAGGGTAGAAGGAAGTTGAGCTTTTCTGTCTATCACTATAC
>CAZDEY010000004.1:0-18794 GCA_964504565.1 uncultured Roseivirgaceae bacterium | reverse complement strand
GGCCAATCGCGAATGGTAAGTTGCGGATCGTCGTGCCGGGCGGTTTGGCGGCCAACTAATACGGCGGCCTCCTCGCCGCGCCACTTATGCACCATTTTACGAGCCAGCGAGTTGCTAATCCATTTGCTTGAATAGTCTTTTCGAGCCATAAAGCCATCGGCAGTTTGGGCCCATTTAAGCAGTATGTAGGGTCGGCTTTTTTCTACCGAAGTAAAGAAACGGCGATTGAGCCAACGGCCTTCGTCGGCCAAGAAACCGCTTTCTACAGGTATGCCAGCCTCCTGCAACTTTTGTATACCGCCGGCCGCCTTCGGGTTCGAGTCGGTATTGCAAATTATTACCCGTTTTGGCTTATGCTTGATAAGCAAATCAGCGCAAGGCGGGGTATTGCCCCAGTGGGCGCAGGGTTCCAGCGTAACGTATACGGTGCTCTGGCTGATTAAATTTTTATCCTCGACACTTTCTACCGCATTAACCTCGGCGTGGGCCTGACCAAACTGCTGGTGATACCCTTCGCCAATAATTTTACCCTCATGCACAATTACGCAGCCTACCAGCGGGTTAGGTGCTACCGAGCCGCTACCCAGTTCGGCAAGCTGGAGGGCACGCTGCATAAATTGAGTGTCTTGAGGAGAGAAGGTTGGCATGGAGGCAAAGGTAGAAAAAATCTCTGTTGCTCGCGTCCTCTAGTGCAACCACTGATTCCCGAGCCTCCTGGCTACGTTAGTCTAGGCTGCAGTAATTTAGGTGCAAACCCGAGTTCTTCACTGGCACTCGCGTCCTTGCGAGTGCTGAACTAATAAGCTTTTGGGTGAGATTCCCAGTCATCGCGACTTTAACCGCTCGTTTAGGAGTTTGCAGAATTAGCTCACACTCGGTTACGCACCCCGGGCTGAGCCGAGCGAGGGAAGGGGTGTCTAAAACACGGCTACTCGCACTAGCTTGAGCGCAAAAGAGGCTTAGGCTGAAAGTAGCGAATTGAACCTTTCTGGAAAAATAAAATTATGGTGATAATAGATAAGACAGATAAACCTGAAGGTAAACTTATAAGTAAATTAAGAAGCAGAGAGGCTAATAGCCACCATTTCAATTTATTTACTACAAATACTAGAACTAGAATATTAATAACTAGAGGCAGTAACAATCGGCCAATTAAATGGCCCGCTACTTTAGCAGTATCCTGACCGTAGAGAGCAAACTTTTCCCTAATTCCATCTATAATTCCATTAAAAACATAGGTAGTGGCTCAGTTAAATAAGCAGCCCATAGGGATAAGCTGAACAGACTAAAAATTATTGTGATTTTCAAGACTGAAATTAATCCTATTATCTTTATAGGAGTTGGGGCTGAACATAAAACCATATATAGATTTAACCTTTATTTTCTATTGTAGATAAATAAACCGACCTGTGGTATCTGCTTTCAAATCTCCAAAAGTAAAATCCCCAAAATTTGGAAGGTCAATAATTTGAAACAGCTTGTTAGATCCTCTTTGTTCATAATAGTTACCCGGGTACATGATTACTGTATCTCCTTTAAATTCGGTGTATAAAGTAAAGGGGCCATCGGAAAATACTACATGAACATAGTGAGGGTTGATGTACTGATCGGGAAGGAAGAACTTGTTTGTGTATATACCGGGTGTAAAGAATACTCCTCCGATGCTCTCAGCCAAGTTTCCTCTTTGTATTCTGGTTAACCTCACTATACCTTCTTGATCACGGTAGTAACTTAGTTTCTTATTATAAGGGTAAAAGAATACGGTGATGCCTATTAATATAATTATGTAGATCCAACTTTTCTTTCTCATACTTTAGGTTATAAAACCAACCCCAACACCAACCCCCCCGCAACAATCAACGGTGCCGGTACCTTGGTCAGCAGCAATAGCCCAAAGGTTACCAGTACTAAGGAAACATGAAAATTTGAATCGGCTATGGGTTCAAATAAAAGTATAGCGGCACCAATTACCAAACCGGCCGAAGCAGCATTTATACCTTCCAGCGAGGCTTTTATTGGGCGGTACTGCTTTAAGCGGGCCCAGAAACGGATTACAAAAAATATCAGGAAAGTGCCGGGTAAAAATATTCCGGCGGTAGAAACCAAAGCGCCTAAAATCTGGCCGCTCCAGCCCCACTGCTGCATACTCATGGCCCCAATGTAGGCGGTAAAATTAAAGGTAGGCCCGGGCAGTGCCTGAGCTATACCTAAACCCGTCAGAAATTCATCGGAGGTCAGGTAGTGCTTAAATTCTACAAACTCGGTATGGAGTAGGGGAATTAGCACCTGGCCCCCGCCAAAAATAAGGCTGCCGTTCCGGTAAAAGTTCTCGAATAACCTTAATGGTACGTTTTGGGTAATTCCCCCCAAAACCGCTGCGGTAATTAGCACGCCTAGCCACAGAAAAAAGTTAGCCCACTGAATCTTGAAGTCTGCTTTTTCCTCTTTCTCATGATTTTTATACCGAAAAGCAGTAACAAAACCGGAAATAACTAACAAAACCGGAAATACGTAGGGTGTACGTATATAAAAGGAAGCTACGCCGGCCACTACCATTAAGAAGAAAGCCAGCTTGGTATGCACTACCTTAAACGAAATTTGGTAAGCGGCGTGGGCAATAAAACCTACGGCTATGGGCTGAATATACTGGGTAAAGTCCAGTGAAACATTGTTGCGTTCCAGCCAGGTAATGGAAAGGGCTGCTACCGTCATAATAATGGCCGTGGGCAGTATCCATACCAGTAAGGTAAGGTACGCCAGGTTGGGGCCGCCCAACCTAAAGCCAATAGCCGTAATGGTTTGGGTAGAGGTAGGGCCGGGCAGTATCTGGCACAGGGCGTATAGTTCCAGCAATTCTTCCTCGCTTGTCCACTTACGCTTGCGCACAAAATGGTCGAACATAAGGGCAAAATGCGCCTGGGCCCCGCCAAAACTGGTAAGGGCAAACACTAGTACATCGCGCAGAAAAATAAAATGCCGCAAGCTCATAAGCTGCGGCATTATACTACTTTTTCAGCAATTGATATGGCTACTTCTTCAATCCAATTTCAGCCAGGCGCTGGTTCAGGAATTCCCCGGCGGTTATATCCTCGTGGTGCTTGGGGTTTTCTTCCGTAATGCAATTTTCCAGTACGCTTAAATCCATCTCGCTGCGCGGATGCATAAAGAACGGAATGGAGTAGCGGCTGCTATTCATTTTTTCGCGCGGCGGGTTTACTACGCGGTGAATGGTGCTTTTCAGGACATCGTTGGTATGGCGTGCCAACATATCGCCTACGTTTACTACAATTTGCTCCGGCAGGGCGGTAATCGGAATCCATTTTCCATCGCGGCGCAGTACTTGCAGGCCGTCGGCACTGGCGCCCATTAGCAGGGTAATCAGGTTAATGTCGCCGTGCTCTGCCGCGCGTACGGCATCGGCCGGTACGGCATCCGGGTTTTCTATTGGGTAGTAGTGAATAGGGCGAAGGATAGAATTTCCGTTATGGATTTTATCGTCGAAGTAGTGCTCATCCAGACCTAAATACAAGGCAATGGCCTGTAGCATGTGCTTACCGGCCTTCTGCAACGTACGGTATGTTTCTAACGCCACTTCTTCCATCTGCGGCACCTCGCTGGGCCATACGTTATCTGGGTACTGGCTTTTAATGGGGTCGCCATCGGTAACCTCTTGGCCTACGTGATAAAATTCTTTAAGGTCGCCGGTGTTGCGGCCTTTAGCGTGTTCTTTTCCTTTTGGCGTATAGCCCCGCTGCCCGGCAATTTCGGCAATATGGTACTTCATCTTCACCTCATCGGGCAGGGCGTAAAATTCTTTTATGGTGCTGTATAGCTTTTTAGTGAGCTCATCGCTTAGTCCGTGGTTTTTAATAGCCACAAAGCCAATATTTTGGTAGGCCTGGCCTAAAGCCTGCACAAATTTGTTTTTGCGTTCGGCATCTCCGCTCAGGAAATCCGCTAAGTCCAACGAGGGAACTTCATCGTATAGTTTTTCGCTCATAAGTCGAATATTTACCTATTTTTGGCTCGCAAGTTAACCATTTTTCTAAACAAATTTAGGGCTGTTTTGCTTAACCCTACACAGCCTATAAGTACGCTAATGCAATTTTTGCTATGAAGATTTATTTACTACAACTAGCCACCGCCGCACTACTGTTCACTGCCTGCGATACCGCCAATACCAGCCGCAACAACGAGGAGGCCATTGACCGCGATTCAGTAGCTACTGAAACCGAAAATGAAAACGGTTCTATTGAGCTGACTATGGGCGAGGAGTCGCCCGACTTTCCGGATGCCATGCTGGAGCAAACCGCCCCGCAAGAGGGAGCTAAATTACAGGCCGGCAGCAATACCTTTCAGTATAATATCAAGAACTTTCAGCTAACCCAAATGACCGAGGATGCTATGGAAAAGCACCTGGCGAACTCCGGCCAAGGTCAGCATATTCACCTAATTCTGAATAACGAACCCTACACTGCCCTCTACGAAACCACCCACAAAAAAGATTTAAGCGAGGGTCATTACGTAGAGCTATCGTTCCTGAGCCGAAGCTACCACGAAAGCATTAAGCACCCCGATGCCTACGTGTTGCGCCAGTTTACGGTGGGCAATGCTACTGCCGAAGATGTAGACCTAACCGCCCCGCATATGTTCTACAGCCGACCTAAAGGCGAGTATACCGGCAAAGATACCGAAAAGGTTATGCTGGACTTCTACCTGGTGAATGCCGATTTGGCGGACGATGGTTACAAAATCAGGGCTACGGTTAACGGCCAGGAGTTCATGATTAACCAGTGGAAACCCTATTATTTAACCGGCTTGCCAATGGGCGAAAATACCATTAAACTGGAACTGATGGATGAAGACGGCAATTTGGTGGATAGCCCGTTTAACCCGGTTACCCGCACCATTACGCTATCGGCTGGTTCAGCAGAAACTATGTAAGTAAATTTTTCTTGAAGGGAAAGCAAAAACGCACCGGCTACTGGCTGGTGCGTTTTTGTTTTTGGTGAAGAAAGATTTTAAAAAACTGTAGTTCAGGCTCCAATTGTAGCTATCGTATATACTTCTACTCTTCTTTACGTACTTTTAGGTAGTGAAATGGCTGCTGCTTATATATGGTATCCTAAGCTTTAGTGGAAGCTTGCCGGCCCAACATCGCTTACAATTGCTGCCCGCCACCCCGGCCGATGCCAATTTTATAGCTGCGTTGGTGGCGCCTGCAGCAGTTGCCTCTAGAGCCGAAGGCTGGCAGTTTGTCCAGAATTCTGTTGAAGACTGGCAACTGCAAGGCTATCTGGAAGCCCATATTGCTGACTACACATTTCAGGATAGTTTAAGTACTTACCAAATTTCCGTAGGGCCCCAATACAACTGGGTAAGCTTGCAGTCAACTGCCATCAGCCCTAAAGTTTGGCGACAAACCGGCTTTCGGGCCCGCGATTTTGTAGATAAAGAATTTTCCTACACCCGCCTGGCCCGCTTCATGAACCGGCTGGTAAGTATTAGCGAAAACAGCGGCTACCCCTTTGCCCAGGCCCGGCTGGACTCAATTAGAATTATAGATCAGAAAGTTGAGGCAAAATTGCTGCTGGAGCAGGGGCCGCTCATTACCTTCGATTCGGTAATTGTAGAAGGAAGCGCAAAACTAAAGGAGAGCTTCATAACTTCTTACTTAAATATAAAATACGGCGAGCCTTACGAACAGAAAGTCGTTGACCAAATAAGCCGGCGTTTACAGCAGTTGCCCTACGTAAAACTTAGCCGCCCGCCCCGCCTGAATTTCGAAAATAACCGGGCCCGTATTTATATATACGCCGATAAGCAAAACAGCAGCCAGTTTGAAGGAATTGCCGCCCTGCAAAGCAAGCCCGACGGCGGTACATTATTGACCGGACAGGTAGATTTGCTGCTCCAAAACCCATTTGGCGGCGGCCGGGGGTTACTGCTTAACTGGCGGCGGTTAAACACCAGTTCTCAACAGCTAAACTTAAGCTATAGGCAGCCTTACCTGTTTGGCTCGCCTTTGAGTATAGAAGGGGCATTTAGGCTTTATAAGGAAAGTGAAGACTTTCTAAATAGAAATTTAGAAGCTACTGCCGAAATTCAACAGGCTTCGGGGGCGGTGTTTCAGGTATTGTTGCAGCAGCGCGATACCCGCCTTTTAGAAAACGGTAACCAGCCCGATTTAGCCAGCTTCCGGATAAACCAGTACGGTTTAGGGTTTCGCTTAAATACTGTTAATAGCTTAATTTTTCCCTCCAACGGCTGGAGATTTTCCAGCTCGCTAATGGCCGGGCCAAAAAAGCTACGCGCCCTACCTGCTAATTTTGAGGATACTACCGTGCTTGATAATTCGGTTCTTCACCTGGCTGCCGAGTTTAATGCGGCCACTTACCAAAGGCTGGCCGGCCGCACGGTGCTGGTTTTTAAGGGCCAGGCGGCCTGGCTATACGATGAATACCTTTTTGTTCCTGATTTATACCGTTTAGGTGGCTTATATTCCTTACGCGGCTTTCGCGAGCAATCGGTTTTAGCCAGCCGCTTCGCCGTTCTGCAAACCGAGCTGCGGCAGCGTATTGGCGAGGCTTCTTACGTACTTCTTTTTTACGACCAAGCTTATATAGGCCAAGAGTTAGCCGCCCAAGCTTACGCCGAATCCTGGCCCCTGGGGGTTGGGGCGGGTATAAATTTATCGTCGCGGGCGGGGGTGTTTAGCTTGGTATACGCCATAGGTAAACCTGGTAGCCAGCGGTTTAGTACCCAGAACTCGCAGGTGCAATTTGGCTATATAAGTCGGTTTTAGTTACATATTTCGTATATGTACTGGAAAAAGGTTGTAGTTTTGCTTAACTAATACAGTAGAGTTTGTACAAAATATGTACTTAACGTTATTAATTGCCTTTATGTGGGCGTTGGTAGTTAGTTTGTTTACCGTTCCTTCGGTAATTCATATTAGCCATACCAAAAAATTACTCGACGAGCCCAACCACCGCACCATACACGAAATGCTAACGCCCCGTTTGGGTGGTTTAGCCATCTTTGCCGGCTTTATGTCGGCCGTTACTATTTTTGGTAAGTTTGGCGATGGGGTGCAACAGTTGCTGGCCGGCTGCATAGTAATGTTTTTTATTGGTATAAAAGATGATATTATCAGCGTATCGGCCTTCAAAAAATTCTTTGTACAGATTATAGCCACCTTCATTGTCATGTTTATGGGCAATGTGCGTATTACCAGCTTACAGGGGTTTTTAGGGTTGGGCGAGTTAGAAATGGGGGCCAGCTACGCCTTTACTTTTCTGGTAATAATTGGTATAACTAACGCCATTAACCTTATTGATGGTTTAGATGGTTTAGCCGGCAGCATTATTATGCTGATTCTGTTGTGCTTCGGTACGTTTTTCTACTATCATACCGTAGAGTACGCTTTTGTAGCCTTTTGCCTGGCGGGTGGTATTTTGGGTTTCTTACGGTATAATGCCTACAAAGCCTCAATTTTTATGGGCGATACGGGTTCTCTTTTATCGGGATTTGTAATAGCAGTATTGGCCGTAAAGTTTATGCAATTGGGCGAAAGCGGGGCAATTTTTGCCGCCCCGGCCAAGGCCGTATCTATACTCTTTATTCCGGTGTTTGATACCCTGAGGGTGTTTACCCTGCGCATAGCAGTAGGTCGTTCGCCCTTTCACCCGGATAGGAACCACCTGCATCACCGTTTTTTAGCTATGGGTTTGCCGCAGGTAATGGTGGTAGTGGTAATGCTTATGATTAACTTAGGGGTAATTATTGGTACCATATGGTTTAGCGACTTAGGCAATACTACCCTATTGTTTGGGCAGGTAGTGCTGGCACTTTTAATAAGCTTAGTGCTAACCATTGTAGGGCGTTATCAGTCTACTAACTATGCCAAAGCATAATGCAGTAATTTTAATATTACTTCTTTCTGTATTTTTTTCTACAGTAGCCGTTGGTCAGCCAGAACTGGGGGCGCAGCGCGAATACCCCGTAATTATTGACCTAAAATCAGAGCTACTGGTTTACAACGATGATTACGAAACCTATATGCCCTACGTGCAGGGCACCCCATTTACCGAATCCGTAGCACTATCCTGGCTTAGGCTAGCGCGTTACCGAAATTACAACCTACGGGTAGGTTCACCGCAGGGCTTGGCTTTATTTATTAATCAGAATATAACGGCCCGTATACCGGAAAGTACAATTCGTACCCTTTCTATAGATAGTTTACACCGTATTTACGGCGATAGTTGCCTGATTTCAGTATACGCTGAAGAACTTAATTTAGATAAGCTGGCGCTGGAAGTTATAGGTAAGCAACCGGTGGCCATGGCATCCGGGGTGGGCACAGATAGTTTTCTGCAGGTTACTGCCCGCTCGCCGGGCTACTTTTATAATTTTTTCCTGTTAGCAGCCTTAGGGGTACTGGCCGTATTAGCTGTTTTACGAAATATGTTCCCGCGGGTATTTGCCAGCTACTATAGCCTAAGCGATGCCATTAGTGCGCGTACTCCAATTAACGATGCATTTAGTTATAAACTAGGCGGTACTGGGCAGTTAGGGTTTATTGCTTCGTATAGCCTGTTGTTTGGTTTCCTGCTGATTACTCTTTTTCACGCGGCCGGTCTGGAGTATAGGTTAGCCTGGCTAATTGGCGGTAACGATGCCGGCGAATACCTATGGGCCTGGATACGAATATCGGCCTTATTATTTGTTCTTCAGTTAGTTAAGTACGGATTGTTGCAGCTGGCCGCCGGCCTGTTTGGTATAGATGTAGCGGCTAACCACTTTTTCGATTACCTTAGATTTTCTCAGATAGTAATTACATTTATACTATCGGTGGTGTTAATTTTATTCTTGGCTGTGCCGTCCCAGGCAGTTTCCGGGGCCGATATACTACTTCAACTGGCTCTGTTTTTTGCCTTATTGCGTACCGGCTACTTATTTTATAAGCTGGTAGCTGCCGGCGAGCGTAGAAAAACCTATTTATTTTCTTACCTTTGCACTACAGAAATTTTACCCTTATTGGTTGGTCTCAGGCTTTTAGCCGGTTAGTTGCCAGCGGTAAAACTGTAGTAGAGTATGAGCAAACAAAAGCAAGCAGCAGCCGCCACTACGGCTGAAACCCCGCTTAGGGAAGTGAAGAGCATACTGGTTTCTCAACCAAAGCCAAGCGACAGCAAGTCGCCGTATTTTCAGTTAGCTAAGAAGTACAACATTAAGGTTGACTTCCGCCCTTTCATTCAGGTAGATCCGGTTGATGTAAAGGAGTTCAGGAAGCAAAAAGTTGATATTCTTAGCCATACGGCGGTTATTTTTACCAGTCGTAATGCGGTTGACCATTTTTTTACTATTTGCAAGGAACTGAAAATTGAAGTTCCGGCCGATATGAAGTACTTCTGTATATCGGAACAAACCGCTAATTACCTGCAAAAGTATATAGTAGTAAGAAAACGGAAAGTATTTACCGGCTATCGCACTGCTACCGATCTAATAGAAATTATTAAAAAGCATAAGAACGAGAAGTACTTATTCCCCTGCTCGGATATCCGGAAAGACGATATTCCGGATTTCATGGAAAAAAATAAAATAAGCTTTACCGAGGCTATAATGTACCGTACCGTAGCCAGCGATCTTTCTGACCTGGATGATGTGTACTACGATATTATAGCGTTCTTTAGCCCATCGGGTATTAATAGCTTGTTGGTAAATTTCCCGGAATTTCAGCAAAATAATACCCGCATTGCAGCCTTTGGTCCAACTACTGCCAAGGCCGTTCGCGATGCCGGCTTGCACCTGGATATTGAAGCCCCGCAGCCAAACGCGCCTTCCATGACCGGTGCAATTGAGCTTTATATTAAAAAAGCCAATAAAATTAAGTAGAGAAATCTTATAAAGCTATCCTGTAATAGCCTAGGGGGTACAAGCTGTAAATCAGGTTAATATACCTTTAATATTACATCTTGTACCCTTTACTGTGTAAGCTTGTTAAATTGCGTACGTATCCGGTAACATCCGGATTTTTCGTTATATTAATATGCTGGTTTATCCGGAGGCTTATATGAAGAAACTTTACGCTGCATTTATTCTGTGTTTTGGTTTGGGTTTACACCACGCCCAAGCGCAGCAAGATGTTCAATTTACCCAATACACTTCTAATATGTTATTCTTTAACCCGGCCTATGCCGGGGTAGAAGGGGTAACTAAACTTACGGCTGTACACCGTACCCAATGGTTAGGTAACGGATTTGCGCCGAAAACCCAAATGGTATCCTTCACTACGCCTATATACCGGTTAAGCAGTGGGGGTGGTTTGCACTTTGCTCAAGATAGAGTAGGGGCTCAGTCTAACCTTCAGGCCCAGGGTTCTTACGCCTACCATCTGCATATTAAAGAACTGGAAACCAAAATCAGTTTTGGGGTTAGGGCCGGGGTAATAGCCAAAAGTATTGACACGGAGCAGTACCGACCTAATAATATTGATGACCCGTTACTACAACTCGATCAGCAGTACGAGGTTCAGCCCGACTTTGGGGCCGGGGTATTTGCCCGTTCCGAGAAAATTTTTGGTGGGGTAGCCTTCTCGCACCTTCTGCAAAAAGAGTTTAACTACGCGGAAGACCTTTCTACCGACCCTCTTACTACCCACATGAACGTGATATTTGGCTACGACTACGATGGTTACGGCCGAAAGGTACTAATTACGCCTTCCGTGCTAGTGTATTCCGATTTCAATACGCTAAGTTTTACCCTTTCTACTATAGTAAATTACGACGAAAAGTACTGGGGCGGCTTGGCCGTGCGCCAGGGCGATGCGGTAAACATTATTACCGGCTATAGCGTACTAAAGGATAAATCGTTGCGTTTGGGCTATTCCTTTGACTTTACATTTAAGGGTAGGGATGCTAAAGCGGCAACCTCGCACGAGATTTTGTTAAGCTATACCTTACCCAATGCTAAACCAAATGAAGGCAAGGTGATAAGAAATCCCAGATTTCGCCACGATTAATTCAATAATAGTCAATAGTTTACGTTGCTAAAACGGAACTAGTAAAGGTGTGTTCTAGTTAAGGTGTGTTAATTAATAGTAATTCCGTCAAAATATTACAAGGTGCAGATTTGGCGGAGTATTGATAAGGAAAGAAGCAACGAGCCTACTAATTTTGGGTTGTTGCAGGTGTGAAATAGATGTTAAACAATTTAGGTGTTATGAATAATATGCTATCCCTCAGGAAAGCAGCAACCTTCGTTGCGTTTTTGGCCGCTACAGCCTCTATGCAAAGCTGTGGTTTATTCGGCGGCGGGTCCGGCGAAGATTACGGCGAACTAGTTGGTGTGCAGGGCCGGGAAGGCTGGGTGCCTACGGTACCTTACGGTATGGTTACCGTGCCGGCTGGTACGTTCCACATGGGCCAGGCCGAAGAAGACGTTGCCGCTACTCAAATTAACTTCAACAAGCAGATTACCATCGGTAGCTTCTATATGGACGATACCGAAATCACGAACAACGAGTATCGCCAGTTCGTAGATGCTATGCTTGAGGACTCCACCAGTACCCTTGGTGAAGATTTCATTATGGAGGAGCTTTATCCGGATACTACTGTCTGGATGATTGACTTTACCCACCACATGGGCGATCCACTAACTGAATACTACTATATGCACCCCGCATTTGACGACTACCCGGTGGTAGGTGTTGACTGGCAGGCGGCCAAGGTATTTACCAAGTGGCGTACCGATTACTTAAATGCGTACCGCACCAGCAACGGCGACTTTGTAATGCCGATGTTCCGCTTACCTTCGGAGGCTGAGTGGGAATACGCCTCGCGCGGTGGCCGCGATATGGCAACCTACCCTTGGGGTAACCCTTACGTGCGTAATGCCAAAGGCTGTATGTTGGCTAACTTTAAGCCCGGCCGCGGTAACTACTACGATGATGGTTTTGCCTATACCGCCCCGGTACAAAGCTACTTTGCTAACGACTACGGCCTGTACGACATGAGTGGTAACGTGGCTGAGTGGTGCGAAGATGCCTACAACCCGGCTTCAGTGCCGCTGGTATGGGACTTAAACCCAACTTATTTTGATGAAAACGAGCCTCGTAAAGTAGTGCGCGGTGGTAGCTGGAAAGACGTATCGTACTTCCTGCAAACCGGTACCCGCAGCTTCGAGTATGAGGATTCAGCTCGTTCTTATATAGGCTTCCGTTGTGCCATGACCCACATTGGTCGCTCAACTGACCTTGAATTCTAAAAGTTAAACTTCTTCACAATTATTCTTAAAATTTTACGACAATGAGCAAGAAAAACGGTGGCTTCATGGATCTGCTTTATAGTTCTATAATGCCAAAAATCTACGGTATTGGTGGTGCAGTAGTAATTATAGGTGCCCTATTCAAAATCCTTCACTGGCCGGGTGCAAACGAAATGCTAATAGTAGGCCTTGGTACCGAAGCGTTGATATTCTTTTTAAGTGCATTTGAACCTAAGCACGCCGAAGTAGATTGGAGCCGCGTATACCCTGAACTAGGTGATGACTGGGACGGAGTTCCTACCAACCGCTTAGCTGCTAAAGGTGCACCCGACCAAGGTTCTATTACTAAGAAATTAGACCACATGCTGGAAAGCAATAAAATTGGCCCGGAGCTTATTCAAAGCCTTGGCCAGGGGTTAAATAGCCTGGCTACCAGCACTAAACAAATGGGAACGCTTAGCAATGCCGCAGTAGCTACGGAAGAATACTCTAAAAACGTACAGGCTGCTTCCAAGTCGTTGGTTGACATGAACAAGAGCTACGCTACTACGGTACAAGCTATGGGTTCTATGGCCGATGCTAGCAAAGATGCTAAAGCTTACCATACTCAGGTTCAAACCGTTACCAAGAACTTAGGTGCTCTAAATGCGGTTTATGAAATGGAGCTTCAGGATGCTAACAGCCACGTTAAGGCAATGAACAAATTCTACGGTAGCATTTCGGCTGCTATGGATAATATGGCGCAGGCTAGTAAGGAAAGCGAAAACTTCAAGAAAGAGCTTTCTTCATTAACTACTAACCTAAGTTCACTAAATAATGTGTACGGCAGTATGCTAACGGCTATGCGCGGTGGTGCTCAACAACAAGCTCCTCGTAACAATTAATTAAATCTCTAACCTTAATTATATCAGATTAAATTATGGCAGGAGGAAAGGAAACACCAAGGCAGAAGATGATTGGTATGATGTACCTGGTACTGCTGGCGCTACTAGCGCTGCAGGTAAGTGGTGCAGTACTAGATAAGTTCTTCTTCATGAACAAGAGCCTTGAAAACTCAGTAGCGCAAACCGTTTCTAATAACAACGAAACGCTACAGAAAATAAAGAAGCAGGTCGATGATTCCGGTAATCGCGACGGCGACGTAAAGGTGCTAAATGTAGCCGCTGATGTACGGGCCAAAACCCAGGCATTATTGAGCGAATTAGACCAAATGAAGGAGAACATTATTGAAGCTACCGGCGGTAGGGAAAATGGTACTCCTAAGGGGCTTAAGGACGAAGAAGTTCTGGCCAATATGATGATTAACGAGAAGAAAGGTGCTGAGTTGAAGGATAAGCTAAACGGGTACGTAAGCTACCTGAACCAGACTGCCGGTACTAACGTTTCGCCAATTGCGTACGATGGTGCCGATCACCCTATCTTCAAAGATAATCCCGATCAGAACAATAAGGATTTTGCTACCCTTAACTTCTCGCATACGCCAATGGTTGCCGGTTTGGCTACTATTACCCAGTTCGAAACTGAGGTTTTGGCCCGCGAGCAGGAAGCATTAGACGCACTGGCTGCTAAAGTAGGTGCCGAAGACGTTAAGTTCGATAAAATTGTACCTATGGTACTTCCTGAATCTAAGGTGGTAGCTGCCGGTACTAACTACGAAGCTAAAATGTTTATTGCAGCCTCTTCTTCATCTATTTCGCCGGATATGTTTGTTAACGGCAATAAGGTAAAAGTTGGCGCTGACGGTATGGGCGAAGTTAAACTTCCGGCCACCCCTGGTGACTACAACGAAGAAGGCCTGGCTCGTAAAACCTACAAGGCTGATATTAAAGTAACCCTTCCGGGTGGCCGCGATACTACTTACTCTAACAACATTGAGTACTTTGTTGCTAAGCCGGTTATCCAGATCCAGTCGGCTTCGGTGCAGGCCTTGTACTTACAATGTGGTAATGAACTAAACGTTCAGGTACCGGCTTTGGGTAATACATATAACCCTAACTTCTCAGCTAGTGGTGCAGCAACTTACCAAGGTTCTAAAAAAGGTATGGTAACTGTAGTGCCAAGCGCGGCTGAAGTTACCCTTACAGTAAGCAGCAACGGTAATACTATCGGTTCGGAGAAATTTGGTGTGCGCCGCGTGCCTAAGCCGGAAATTATCCCAACATCGGGTGGCCGTGAGGTTAACATGAAGCAGGGCGTTTCGGCTAGCAGCCTTCGTTCGCTTACTATGCAAGCCGAGTCGGACGAAAGCTTTAAGCAGTTCTTGCCTAAAGATGCTCGCTTTAGAGTAACCGAATATACAGTAACTTTGGCTCGCGGTAGCCGTCCGGTTGCCCCACCAATGACGGTAAACGGACCAAATGCTAACCTTAGCAGCTTGGTATCTAAAGCTAAGCCGGGTGATCGTTATGTAATTGAAGTGAATAAAGTTCAGCGTATGAATTTCCGGGACAACGTAATTGATGTTCCGATGGGATCTAAAACCTTTACTATTCCGTTGAACTAAGTGATTGATAGTTATTAAAACAGGTGTTTATGAAAAAGATTGGAATAGCAGCGGGATTGGCACTTTGCCTGGCGACGGCCGTACCTACGGTAGCGCAGGAGCAAAGCATGGAGTACAACGAAAATTCCGTTAACCCTATACGCGAGTCGGATATATTGCTGAAGAAAAAAGTTTGGCGCCGAATCGACTTAAACGAAAAGCAGAACAAACCGTTCTTTGCCTTTAACAACGAGATAAGCAAAATTCTTATCGAAGCGGTAAAAGCCGGTGTACTTACTCCGTATGCAAACGACTCCCTGAAAACTCGTATGAGCCGAGAGGATTTTCTAGAGAAGTTACAGGTGCCTAATCAGGCCGCTGGTTTAACCGAAGAAGAAAAAGCGATGGGCTTTTCTGAAGAAACGGCCAGCAGTGGCTGGGACGATAGTGGCTGGGGCGAAGAGTCTACGGATAATAAAGCAGGGGCAGCCCAGGCTATGGGCGATCCAGCGGGTGCCGCTGGTGTACCTTCCGGTATTGAGTTCCTACCTCGCGAGGTAAATATTATGGAGCTTATGGAAGAGATGATCTTTGATAAGCGCCGCAGCCGCCTGTACTGGGATATCCAGTCCGTGAAACTAATTATTCCGGCTTCTAAGTTTGAAACCGGCCTAATTCGTGAAGTTGCGGTATTTAAGTATAAGGATGTTGAGCAATTGTTCCGCAGTATGCCGGGTGAAGCCATCTGGTTTAACCCACAGAACAATGCCGGACACCTTAATTTGGCCGATGCGTTTACCTTACGTTTATTCAACGGCCGTATTGTAAAAGTTGCCAACCCTGACGATAGCTACCTGGTTGATATATACAACCGTAGCCCTAAAGACGGTCTTATGGCCAGTCAGTGGATTGAGCAGCAGCTTCTGGAAATGGAGCACGAACTTTGGGAATTCTAATCCACACGTTCATAACATCTGAAAGAAGGCTACTCGTATGGGTAGCCTTTTTGATTTTGGTGAGTTAGTTTTAGAGGTTAGAGGTTAGAGGTTAGAGGTTAGAGGTTAGAGGTTAGAGGTTAGCCGTCATTCCCCGAATTTGTGGAGGTAACGGAACAAATTCTAGGGGAATCTGCTAATTTTATTGTTTGTGAGGCTAAGTATAAGTGGCCAATATTTGTGTATTAACAGCATAGCACTGCAGCAGCCTATCACTTTTACATTAGCGCATTCGCGACGCGGTCTAATTAATCACCTTTAAGGCCATCTGACACAATCTTAGCTTTGCGCTTGCCTACGTGCTTGCTCAGTTCTTCTAGGCTGGCTTCTTTAATTTTCTGAACGCTCCGGTATTCTTGTAATAATTTGCTAACCGTAGCCTCGCCTACGCCCGGTATGGTTTCCAGTTGACTCAGGAAGGCTCCCTTACTGCGCCGCTGGCGGTGGTGGGTTATAGCAAAGCGGTGGGCTTCGTCGCGGGCGCGCTGCAGCAGCTTCAATGATTCGCTCTTTTTATCAATATGTAGCGGGTAGGGGTCTTCAGGAAAGTATATTTCTTCTAGTCGCTTAGCAATACCAATTATGGGTACGCTACCGTATAATCCCAACTCCTTAAGCGCATCTACCGAGGCACTAAGCTGGCCCTTGCCCCCGTCAATAACAATTAGATCGGGCATAGCCTTCTTTTCTTCCATTAGCCGGCGGTAGCGGCGGGTAACTACCTCGTGCATGCTGGCAAAGTCGTTAGGGCCAACTACGGTTTTAATATTGTAGTGCCGGTATTCGCTTTTGGCCGGCCGGCCGTTTATAAAGCATACCATGGCCGATACCGGGTTGGTACCCTGAATATTGGAGTTATCAAAGCACTCAATGCGCAGGGGCGGGTGTTTTAGCTGTAAATCTTTCTGAAGTTGGGTAACCGCAAAATTGATCTTCTGCTTTTGCTCCTCCTGCTCATTAAGCCGGTCCTTCTTATAGTATAAAGAATTTTTCAGGGAAAGCTCTACTAGCCGCCGTTTATCGCCCCGCTGCGGCACGTTAACTTTTATATCTCCCAGGTCAACCTCCAGGCTTTTATTGGTTAGTATTTCCGGGCTGTCGCTGCGGTACCGCTGGCGCATCTCTACTATCACCAAGGCTAAAATATCGGCCTCGCTTTCTTCTAGCTTCTTTTTAACCTCTACGGTTTTGGTAACAATTATAGAGCCGTTAATTACTTTCAGGTAATTTATAAAGGCCTGCTTTTCATCGGAGGTAATCGTAAACACATCCACATCGGCTATGCTGGGGTTCACCACCATCGATTTGGCGTGGTATTTCTCCAGCAGTTCGTACTTATCTTTATAGCGCTGGGCAATCTCGAAGTGTAGCTGACCGGCGGCCTCCTGCATACGTTCTTTAAAGTATTGCCGGGGCGTACTTAAGTTTCCTTTCAGGATATTAACGGCCTGCTCTACCTCGCGCAGATAATCTTCTTCGCTCTGTAGGGCCTCGCATGGGCCTTTACAGTTGCCGATGTGGTATTCCAGGCACACCTTAAATTTGCCGGCCTGTATATTCTCCTCACTCAGGTTATAGCGGCAGGTACGAATGTGGTATAGGTTTCGGAGCAGATAGAAAACGTTGTTCATGGCCTTTACCGAGGCAAAAGGACCGTAGTAGGTACCCAAATCGGGCTCGTAGCGGCGTATGGCGATAATTCGCGGAAAGCGTTCGTTGGTAACGCAAATGTAGGGATAGCTTTTATCATCGCGCAGCAGAATGTTATACTTAGGCTGGTTTTCCTTTATCAGGTTATTTTCCAGCAAAAGGGCTTCAAACTCATTATTGACCAGCGTAATTTCAATAAACCGGATTTCGCTAACCAGGCGGCGCGTTTTCCTATCGACCCCTTTTTGCTTAGTAAAGTAGCTGCTTACCCGTTTTTTTAGGCTTTTAGCCTTACCTACGTAAATCAGCCGTCGCTCGGCATTATAGTACTTATACACCCCCGGCTCATTGGGCAACTGGCTAAGCTGCTCGGGCGTGTAGGCCGGAGCCTCGGTTCGGGGCGGGCTAGGGTTTTCGGTAGATCCTGAATTTAACGGACTAGTATCTTCGGGCATAGGAATACGCACACTAAAGCGGTATACATTTTACTCTTTATAGCCGGTTTATGTTTAATTATCTATCTGATTAGGATCTGGTGGCGGTAATTTATTTATAGATGAACCTACCGAATCAGTTTTTGGTAATTCTTCACAAGTAAGGTCTACACTTAATGGTTGGCGTGGCTGCTCAAAAATTACTTTGCTAAGTTTTAAAGAAGGATCATTATACACCTTTAGCATAAAGTTTTGCCAAATGGGCATAGCCGTACGTGCACCTTGGCCGCTATACCAATTCCGGAACCTAATGCTACGGTTATCGCCGCCTACCCAGGCCCCGGCCACCAACTCCGGGGTTATGCCCATAAACCAACCGTCCGAGCCGTTTTGGGTGGTGCCAGTTTTGCCTCCTACTTCTACTTTATTAAGCAATTGAGGAGATAAGCTGGAAGCTGTGCCTCCGGGAATTTCTGCCGCCCCTTTTAACATATGCACCATCAGGTAGGCGGTTTCTTCGTTCAGGGCTTCGGTGGTCTTAGGCTGAGGCTGGTAAAGAATATTGCCGTTCTTATCTTCAATGCGGGTTATATAGAAGGGTTTGGTGTATACGCCTTTATTTACAAAGGTGCTGTAGGCGCCTACCATTTCGTACACCTTTACATCGCTAATGCCTAAAGCCAGGGCCAGCACCGGATCCAGCGGGCTTTCCACACCCATGCGGCGGGCTAGGCCTATAATGTTCTCCGGCTTCATGCGGTACATTAATTCAGCAGTGATGGAGTTCATGGAGGTAGCCATGGCTGTTCTTAACGGAATGTATTCACCACTCCATTTTCCATCGGAATTTTCTGGATGCCAAGGTGGCGAACCTGCTCCGGTAGGGTAGCTTTTCTCTACGTCCAGAATAGGAAAGCAGGGGCTGTAGCCGTTTTCAATAGCGGTGGCGTAGACAAAAGGCTTAAA
>CAZDEY010000003.1:212369-319955 GCA_964504565.1 uncultured Roseivirgaceae bacterium | reverse complement strand
CAACAAGTGATTAAGGAATTTCACCCGAGAAGTTAAGCTGAGTTCTGGTGTGTGAATTTTACTATATTATTACTAGGTATTTATGGAAAATATACTTTATATACTGATTGCTATTATTGCTTTTGCTACCTACAAAGGACTGTATGATTTAGGCTTTCGGGAACGGTACATATTCAATACTGACAGTATATTAATTCGAAAGGAGTACTACCGTTTGCTAACATCTGGTTTTCTGCACGGTAGTTGGTTTCACTTCTTGTTTAATATGCTGGCATTAGAATCTTTCGGCAAGCATTTACTTTACGAATTAGGGTTAACACCAACCGCTTTATTATATACGGCCTGTCTAATGGGAGGAAGTTTGCTTTCCTTATTTATTCATCGAAATCATGGTGACTACAGTGCTTTAGGAGCCTCGGGGGCTGTATCCGGTTTAGTTTTAGCTAGTATTGCTATAGCGCCTTATTCGTCAGTGTCTTTTTTTATAATACCGTTTTCCTTTACCGCCTGGCATGTAGGCTTGGTATTTTTAGCAATTAGCATAATTGGTATTAAACGGGCTGCTGATAATATTGGTCACGATGCCCACCTAGGAGGTGCCATTACCGGATTAGTTCTGGCAGCATTGCTTATGCCTGACGCAGTAAAAAATAACGTATGGGTTTATCTGCTTATGATTATACCGGCATTAGGGTTTGTAGCTTTTATAATAAAGTATCCAAGTTACCTTATGCATCAGGATATTGCAGTAAGGGATTATTTACCTAAATCGAGTTTCGGAAAAAAGCAGTTAAATAAGGAACAGGAACTTGACCGGCTTCTAAATAAGATTAGCTCCAACGGCTTACAAAGCCTAACTAAAAAGGAGCGGGCTCAACTAGAAGCGTTGACCGGGCGGTAATATTTTAAATTTACTAGAGGTGGCTTAGTATATGGCTTAGAGGAAGTAAATGGTAGTATACATCTAAATAGCTCGGCAAGAGGCCTTGGAATTAGTGATCGCTCGCCAGGAGGTAAGCGAGGGGCCGATTATCGAAATACTTAATATTACTATTTCGGTAAGTTCGGTGCTTTGGTTCAAAGTATGGTCTAATTTAGAGATACAGGATCAAGTATTGCGCCAGAAGGCTATTTGCCGTGATTAAATTGAGCTGACGTAAATAATTTGAGGAATATGGTTAGAAGCAATTTAAATGAATTACTCGATTCTAGAGCATCAAATTAACTTAAATCCTTACCTTATCGGTGGAAGTATTAGTATTCTGCTACTCCCAGTTTTGCTTTATATTACGGCTGAACTTTATCCTGGCTCTAAGAAAACAAAACATAAAGGTTTAATGCTTTATTTACTGATAAATTTTGCCTGGATTTCGTTTTTGTTTTACCATTATAATAACCAGCAAAATATATTAGGCCGATATAAAAGCTATTACTTGAGTGCAAATTGTAAGCAATTTGAAGGTGTTATAACTAGCTACGAACCAGTTCATTACGGAGTGAAAAGTTGGGAGTACTTCATCTTGGATAATCAATATAAATTTGCGTATCCTTCTAGGAGTTACGGATATTTTGGATACAATATCACAAAAGGTCGTGGAAGCCGGTTTGAAGTAGGAACTAAAATATCTTTCTACAGTTACGGCAATACAATTTTAAGCTTAAAAGTTATTGAATAACCTAAAAGCAATCTGGCGCAGAAGTTACTTCTATGCCTTTATCACTTATAGCCTAAACCGAAGTGCAACCGGAATGGAATTACGAGACCAAGTCCTGCTCCAGGGCGAATGATAGGATAGAGCCTCTCAATTGCACCATAGATAAAACCCTAGAGCCGCCTCACTTTAAAACGAAACTTTTTATCCTATATTTGTGTCACTATTGGTACAACAAAATTTTTAAGTCATGGCAAAAGCAGTTGAAATAACTGATTCTAACTTCAACGATATTATTAATACTGAAAAACCTGTGTTAGTAGATTTTTGGGCTGAGTGGTGCGGACCCTGTAAAATGGTTGGACCGGTGGTAGAAGAACTAGCCGGCGATTATGACGGCCGCGCCGTAGTAGGCAAGCTTGATGTTGACAGTAACCCGGAGATCAGCGCTAAATTTGGTATACGCTCAATACCTACCTTGCTGGTTTTTAAAAACGGCGAAGTGGTAGATAAGCAAGTTGGGGCAGTAGGTAAAAATGTTCTGGCCCAGAAGCTAGATGCCCAAATGGCCTAATTTATTCTCTAACTTGAAGTTGATAGCCCGGTAATACCGGGCATTTTTTTGTTTTAGAACCAAGCTAATTTAAAGTATCCGGATATACTTTTATATTTTACCTTAGCTTTGGCAATGTTGTAAGAAACTATAACCCTCTATGGCGGCCTCCACTTATAAACCCAGCATATTAATGACTATACGCCAAGGCAAAATTGGCGGCGGGGAATCACACGTTCTTTCGTTAGTTTCTCGGCTGGATAGAAATAAGTTTAGGCCGGTAGTGGTTAGCTTTACTGATGGGGAAATGACTGACCGCCTGCGCGATATGGGCGTAAGCGTTTACGTAGTGCCTACGACCAAACCCTTCAACCCCTTAGTCCGTAAGCAGCTGAACAAGATAATTCAGGAAGAAGAAATTGATCTGGTACACGCGCACGGAACCCGGGCGGCATCAAACTCCTATCATAGTGCTCACCTACATAACCTGCCGTTAGTTTACACTGTACACGGCTGGTCGTTTCACCCGGGTTTGGGTAAGCTTATGTTTAGGCTTCGTACTAAATCAGAAAAATTTCTGTGCGGAAAAGCTACGCAAACTATATGCGTTAGCCACGCTAACCAAACTGAAGGAAAAAAGCTTTTCGAGTTAGATAATAGCGTGGTAATTTCTAATGGAGTAGACCTTACCAAATTCAATGCTCAGGGCTATTACCCAGATATAAGACAGGAACTTAGCATATCGGATGAAAAATTTCTGGTCGGCTATATTGTGCGCATGACCAAACAGAAGAACCCATTGGTACTGCTGGAGGCTATTAAACTGGCGTACGAACAAGAACCCAAGCTGCATTTTTTGCTGGTCGGAACCGGCGAATTAAAACAGCGAATGCTGGAGTTTATAGATTCGAATAACTTGGATGAAGCAGTAACCTTCCTAGATTTTAGAACTGACGTTCCGGCTATACTCTCGGCGGTAGATTTATACGTTTTACCTTCTCTATGGGAAGGGCTGCCAATTGGGGTTATGGAAGCTATGGCCATGCAGAAGGCCTGTTTGGTGTCGGATATACCGGCCAATTGCGAGCTAATTACTGACGAAACTAACGGTTGGACCGTACCGAACGATAAACCGGCAGCAATAGCCGAAAAAATGGTTTACGCGGCCCAAAATCCTCAGAAAGCTCGCGCATTGGGGAAAGCAGCCCTGGAAACTGTAGTCCAAAACTATACGCTAGACCCTATGGTAAAGCAAATTGAAGGATTATATATCAGTTTGTTAGCTCAATCCAAATAGCTTAAAACTAAAGTTTTACCTGCTATTTAAAGCGCCCGGATATTACCTAAAAAAGGCCGTTCACGGGTTAGTAAACGGCTTAATTCTAATAAACTTTCTACTAGTATCGCTTTCCGATCCAGCTAAATTCGTAGTCCAGTTTGGGCATTCTGAGCCTTCCAGCCAAACGTTCCAAGCGGTCGGGTAAAGCAAGCAAATACTCCCGGGCTTTTTCGGCTTCTGAGCTAAGGGCTCCTATCTCTTCTACTTTCCACTGCTTTATTAGTTTTCTCATAATTTGCACGTAGTCCATAGCCGTATATACTCCCAAACGTTGGGCGGCATTACTAAAGTGATCGAAGGTTTGGCCTACCTGGCTATCCGATTCGCGCATAAAGTGGGCCGGCATTACAATTTTTTTCTTCATCATATCGGCGAAAGCCAGCATCATTTCATCGGGGTCAACTTCAAAAATCTTCTTAATGAAAGCTGAATATGCTCGGGCATGGCGCATCTCATCGCCGGCTATTGTGGCGCAGATTTTGGCCAAGCCGGGATTGTCGGCATCCTTGGCCAGGGCAGCAACCCGTCCGTGGGAATAGTTGGTGGCTAATTCTTGAAATGAAGTATATACAAAACTGCGGTAGGGGTCGCCGGAGGTTTGCAGATCGAAGCCTTCGGAAATAAGGTACTGCGTACTAATTTCAACCTCTTTCATATCTATACGTCCGCTCAGGTATAAGTAGCGGTTTAGTAAGTCGCCGTGCCGGTTTTCTTCGGCCGTCCAGGCCCGTACCCAGCGCATCCAGGGCGAGTTGGTTTGCTCGCTAATTCCTTCAATGCTTACTAGCCAGGCTTCGTAGGTCGGCAGGGCTTCTTCAGTTATTGTATCACCAATCAGTACGGCCCAAAAATCGTAGGGCAATTCCATCGCCCGTTCCTGAAGTTCTTTAATTTGGTCTATAAAATTTTCATCGCGGGCATCAGGCAGCAAGTCAGCGGGCTGCCAGCTCTGTTCTACGGTTTTTAAAAACTTAGGAATTTGCTCCTCAATAAAAGGCTCAAGGTATTGCATTACCTCCAGGCGCGAAGGTGAAAGTGTTTCAGTTGAAACCATAGTATATCAATAGTCAATCAGGTAATAAGTATCAGCCGAAGGAGTTAGTAACCCCTTCTGTAGTAATGACAAAACTTATAATGGTTTTGTGACAGAATACGGATAACATTGTAAAATAAAAAGCGGACAAACCTTACGGTCTATCCGCTCAAATTACAAAATTTTCCAGATTAATTAGAACCTATTGGTTCGTTCGTCAAAGTGGTTACAACCAAAGTTGGCACCGGTAATCATTTCAAAATGGCCGTTAGATTCTTGAACTGCCCGGCCTTCATTTAGTACCGGTATTACATATTCCGGGTCATTGATATGGGTATCGGTAAGCTCGTTACACAACCCAAAAGATCCTTGTTTCTCTTGTTTTATTTTATTGGTCTCCTCCCAGTGAGAGCAGTTATTACATACAGCTTCCATAATATTAAAAAATTAATTAGTACACTAGTATACTGCTACTTGGGGTGCTAGTGTTTCACCTATGGTATAATTTACTCCCGTTCTAAATAGTTGGCGATTGGATACAGTTTAGCTAGGTATTATCGACGTTCTACTTAATAAGAAACGATTAGATCCGGCGCTTACAAAAATTTTAAGTTAACCAACTAATTAGATTTTTCAGAAGTTCATTCCGGAAACAACCATTTTTTAACCTTAGTAATGTTAGCTGCTGGCGAGGCTGACGTAGCGATTATAGTCTATAATAGTCTGCAGATTAAATTTTAAATAGGTTATTCAGAAACTTTACTAAATCTGGGCCTTTGGTAGCACGGGAAAAAAATTTCGTGCCCGTCAAGCTTCCGACTTAATGTGGGGTCAAAGATCATTTTACGATGTCATTTGAACTACCTCGGGTGAGATTGATGACCGTCTATTTACACTGAATTCCTGTATACAATAAACTTTTACCGGTCTCGGAAAAAAAGACTTATGTAGGGTAATTGGTATTTGTAGATTTTTTCCGCAACTTTGTGTTGTTAATTTTAAATCATAGAAACGGTTGCCTATCGCAGCCAATTGGTTGAAAGTTGGTTAAAGTTGGAAATAAATAAAATGCAGCACCTTTTGGGTGCTGTTTTTTATTTGTGGCAGATTGTTTGGTAGGGGCAATAACTACATTTCTTTTCGTCATCGGTTTGTTTGAAGGCTACTTCCGGGTTCATAATTTCCTGTAGTAGGGTAGCTAGTTCCCCCATAAACTCTTGCTCTACGCTACGCACATCGCTTAACCGTTCTTTAATACCGGAATTTTTGTGCTCAAGCTGCCAGGAGAAAGCCTCATCGAAAAGTTGTTTGCTATTATATAAACCAGCTACAACCCTATCCGGCGTATTTGGCTTACTACTTAGGTACAGTAAACCGTATAAAATAGTCTGCATGGCCGCCTTGTTTCGGCTGGTACTATTCCGGTCAAAAAGATCCTGAATAGTGGTGAAACCGGTTTCATCACGCCCCGTCTTGTAATCCAGAATCCTGATTACATCTTCTTTTTTATCTATCCGGTCAATAATGCCGGTAAGGCCTACTGCCCGGTATTGGTTATCTACCAGCACGGGTACACCCATAGTATACTGGTTGGGTTCCCGCTTGCCGCCGGCCCCACTTTTGCTCTCTAGGGCTACTATTTCAAAGGGGGCGTAGCGCTCGTCAAGCTTTAATACTTCGGCAGCTAGCTTATGTATAATTTTATGGATTATAAGGTTACGCCCCTTAGGTTTGACCTTATTTTTTTCGTGTCGGAAATGATTAGCGTAGGCATAATCTACCGCTTCGGGAAGGCTGAGCTTAAGAAATCGAAAATCTTCTTCGGAAACCTCATTATTGCCTTTTTTCGCAATTAGCAATTTGTAAACCTGTTCTAAGGTTTCATGCACCATATTCCCGAATATGGCGGCATCAATTTCTTCTTCAACTTCTTCCGGCTCCTGAATTCTAGCTACGTAGCGAAAGTAAAATTTTAGGGTACAATCCAGGTAGATATTAATGGCCGAAGGGGTAAACCGCTTGCCCGAATTGTTGGCGGTAACCAGGTACTGGTATAGACGATCCATAACATCCTCCTCCTTAGGTATACTAATTGGATGTCGGCGGCCTAAGTCTATTTTATGGGTGAGTACCTTTTGCTTAACCGGAAAACCCGATTCGTAAAGAAGTTGGTACAACAGCCGGCTCGGTTCTCCGTTTAGGCCGTTGGCGCTGGAAGTATTATAGAAGATATGCACGTTTTTAGCGCGCTGAATCATCCGGTAAAAGTAGTAGGCGTAGGCTGCATCCGACTGATCTATGGTTGGCAGGCCATAGCCCCGCCGCAGGTTATAGGGTATAAAACTACCGCCCGAAGCCGTAGGAGGGAAGCTACCCTCATTCATACTTAATATGAACAGGTTATCGAAATCCAGCGCCCGGGTTTCCAGTACGCCCATAATTTGTAAGCCACCTAACGGCTCGCCGGAAAATGGCAATTTTTGCTGCTGAATGATTTGGCGTAACAGCTTCAGGAAAACCGACATTCGAAGTTCTAGTCGCTGCTTGTTGACCAGTTCGCGTAGGCGTTTCAGGTGGGTAAAGAACTGATATATAAATTCCTGCTCAATGGCGGGTTCCTGGTAGTGTTCCTCGGTGAGCCAGTCGCTAATTGCCTCTAAAATCTGCAGAAGGTAATCGAATAGGTTTTGTATACCTATAGCCTTTTTAAATAGAAGCGAGTACAAATCTGATTGCCGGCTTAGCCACTCACTATTAAGCCTAACCAGGTTTTTCTGCTCAATTTCCAGAATAATTTTTCGGGCCAGCTCCTGATTGGTGTAGTAAATATAGGGGTGGCGCAGGCAGGCCAGTACTGCCCGGTGATGGAAATATACCGAAATCTGGCTGGTCTTTACATCCTCATTTTGAACGCTTTCCTGTAAATTTACCAGCGATTCTACCAAACTATACAATGCAGTATTACGCAGCGGATAGCCCATGGTAACGTTCAGGCTATTCAGCGCGTGCTGCTTTCCGCTCTTATCCTCGTAGTAATCGGGTAGGGAGTGGAGTACCGGAAATAACAGGTGCTCGTCTGGCAGAACAATAGCGGTTCGTTCCGGATCAATTTTGCTGCTGCCGTTTAGGCATTCGGCTAATTGTTGGCTCAGGGCTTTGGCTTGGCCAACTTCCAACGGTACCCCGGTTAGGAGTATGTTAGGCGGGTTATTTTTTAGTCCATTTGCGGTTCCTTCAAATTCTTGAGGCTGCTTAAATTCTGTTTTAGCCTGATGCCGACGAAGAAAATACCCGGCTTCCTGCCGTTCATCGTTTAGGTAGTAGGCATCCTGATCCCATAACGTAACCGCGCCGTGGTTCTGGATGAAATATTTTATGAGCCTACTTTCAGCGGAGGTTAGTTCGTTAAGTCCGGCAAAAATAACCTGACCCTTATACTCCAGGCCGGTAGTTTTGCACAGTTCGACCACTTCGCGAAAGAGCATACCGGAATAGCCAATACCCTCCGCCTTTAGTTGAGCGGTAAACTTTTGGTAAACTCCGTGGAGTATTTGCCAAAGTTTGGTAAAACTGCTCTGGTGGGTGCTGCCCTCGGCGCTAAAGCTTTGCCAAAACCACCTAATTACCTCTAACTGTTCGGGGCTAAGGTAGTCGGGTAACTGATCAATAGCGTTTAGTTGCTCCACGTTAGTAAACAGCATCCGCGCATCAATCAGGTAGTGATCGGTCTGGTCAAAATCCTGCAGAAGCATTTCTCCCCAAAAGAAAAACTTGTCGAAGCTTTCTTCAGTGGGTGCCAGGGATTTGTAAACTTCATAAAGCTTAAAAACCAGTAGTAAGGAATCGGCCGGTTGCAGGCTACTAAACGATTGCCCGAACTCCTCTAACGTAAGGGTGCGGGGCGACCATACCGGCTGGTTTAGATGCTGCGCCAGGGTTTGCTGAAAGAACAGGCCCGCCCGTCGGGTAGGAAACACAACTGTTACATTTTCCAGCTCCTCCGGCTTAAAACGGTTACCTATATATTCCGATACCTCGTGTAGAAAACTTTTCATTCCGATGGATTTAGGAGCTAAAAAAGGGTGGTTTGCGAAGAACTGGTACCAGAAGTTACTTCTACTGCCTTACTCTCATTCATATAGAAGGTATAGCCGGTAACCTGCCGAAAACCCATTTTCTGCAGTAGGTCAATATACCGTTGCACACGCCGCGTATGGCCCGGGCGTATATCTTCTACTAGAAAATCAATTACAATGGCCGAATTATCCCGGCTTACAACCCGATCTGGTTGTAACAGCGTGCCGGTGGTGGTTAGTAAGGGTAGTTCAGTCCGTACTTTCCAATCCGGTTGGAACCATTGCCCAGCCACCGGATGGCTAAAAACCTTTTGCATTTGCCGGCGTACGGCCGGCAGTTCGGTTTCGGTTACTAAGCCTTCGTAGTAGATAGTTTCCAAGGCAGAATCTAAATCTTCCGGCAATTTTATATGCTGAAGTAGGGTGTGCAGTGTGCGGCTCCAGTTAATTTGGGCGGCGGCAATTTCATCCGTAGCCAGGGCCAGGCTGGCATTTCGGCGCTTAACGGTGAGGCGGTTTCGCCAACGGCTGCTGGCATACTTTTTCAGGCTAAATTGATTGTCTTCTTCGGCAGAACTTTTTGCATTTAACCTTTCCAATTCTCCTAACTGAAATTGCAAAATATCGCCATTCCAATGTTTACTGAAATCTATACTTTCCCCCTTAATAACCGTATCCCTAGTTTGCTGATTACCGGATAGAATGCGGTACAATAAGCCGTTTACATGCTCGGCTTTCGGCACCGGGTTGCCCCTGAGTGAGGGTAGCGGTGACCAGGTTATCAGGCAATTTTCGGCGCGGGTAAAAGCTACGTAAAGCAGGTTTAAATTATCCAGAAAGGCCTGTAGCATCTCCGAAAAGTAGGTTTGAGCAAAGAGGGTATCCTTTAGGCCGGCACCGTACTTTATTGGAAGCACCCCGGCCTCTTTAAGTGGATAGGTGTCGGTTTTTGTCCAGAGGTAATTAGTAGCGCTAGGTTTGTGGTTAAGTTCCCACTGGCAGTAGGGCATTAGCACTGCTTTAAACTGCAGACCTTTGCTAGTATGCACCGTTAATATCCGAATAGCATTTACCTCATCGCTAATTTGCACTGTACGGCGGCTACCGGTTTCCAGCCACCATTCCAGAAAAGAGTCAACATCGCCGCGCTCGTCTAATCCGTAGCGAAGTACCGCATCCTGAAAAGCCTGAATATACGCCCATTCACCTTCCAGCTTTTCCAGGCCAAATATCCGGATAAAGGTTTCGGTGAGCTCGTAGAGCGGTAGCTTGCTGAGATGCGATAAACGATCAATGAAACCGGCGGGAAGGTACTGCTTGCCCCACTCAGCTAAGCCATCCTCGGCACCTAGTTTGGCAAAAAGATCGTGGTGGTGTAGGTCGGCCCGCTCAAGTATATACCGCTGATAATCATAGGCCAGAGTTACCCGGGTAATGGCATCCTCCGGGTTGTTTAGCAACCTCAAAGCTCCTAGCATTAACTTTACCGAAGTTGCGGAATCAACGTACAGCGCATCCGACGAAATTACGCGGTAACAGTACCGCTCATCCGTTCTTTGCTGCTCAGCCTGCATCAGTATATCGGCTAGTTCCTTACCATCACCATTGCTGCGCACCAAAATGGTTATATCGCGGGGCTGATAGCCGTTATCCTGCAGCACTTTTACCTTTTCCAGCATTGCCTGCTGGGCCAGTTCTTTCCAGTGCTGTTCTTCCTCTTTGTCATCCAGAAAGTTGCTTTCTATGTACCCGCAAGGCTGGGCCGATTTTTGCTTAGGGAAATCCTGGGCTACATCCTGATAGGCCCGGCTAAGCTGGTGGGCTTCAAATTCCAGCACACTCATTTCCAGCTCTTCGGTATTTTCCGAAACTTTTTCCAGGCAAACGGTTTGCAGTTCTTCAGCCGCGCGCTGGAACAGGCTGTTATTGAAGTCGATGATCAGCGGGCAACTGCGCCAGTTCTGGACCAGTTGCTTTATCTGGGTACTGGGCGAGCCAATGTCCTGCTCAATTTTTTCCAGTAATAATTTCCAGTTACCTCCGCGCCAGCGGTAAATGCTTTGCTTTACATCGCCCACAATCAGGTTTTGGTTGCCGGCCGCCAGCGAGTTGCTTACTAACGGACGAAAATTTTCCCACTGAAAACCACTGGTATCCTGAAATTCATCAATTAAAAAATGCTGGAAATAGGAGCCGGTTTTCTCGTAAATAAAGGGGGTTTCGGTTTCGCCTATAATTTCTCGCAGAAAAACTGCAGTATCCGAAATAAGCAGCACATCCTCAGTTTCCCGGTAGTCTTCAAGCAGCTTGGTTAAGTTGGTAAGAATGCCCAGGGTATAAATATTTTGCTGTACCACCTTAGCCGACTCATAGATTCTATGCTCAGCCCGATACAAGTCAACGGCTTCCTGCAGCAAACCCTGCATGTTTGTAGAGGCAAAGGTTATAACCGCATCGCGTTGCTTATTGCTCTTCGAGGC
Organism: uncultured Roseivirgaceae bacterium; assembly: GCA_964504565.1. Classification (GTDB taxonomy): domain Bacteria; phylum Bacteroidota; class Bacteroidia; order Cytophagales; family Cyclobacteriaceae; genus Cesiribacter. The sequence continues at coordinate 308,822 of CAZDEY010000003.1, read as the reverse complement.
CCACTTTTCCGGATCTTCCAAGGCTTCTAATGCCCTTTTTCCGGGCACGTAATCCTTCTTATCCTTTAAAATTTTGGTGAAGTGACCAGCTACCCCGCTGGCACCGTAGGCAAAGTCTTTGGTATCGAAGCCGCCGTTCAGCATTGCCTCATTGGCTTCGCGGCCAATCCTGTCCATTTTGGTTTCGTAGTCCTGCCGAACTTTTTTTAATTGACCTAACAACTTACTTAGTGCGTTCTTTTCGGTAGCCAGTTTTTGCAATTCAGGTTCGTGCTGCTTAAAACCCTCGCTGAAAATTTCGCCGGCCAGGCTACGAATACTCCGTCGAATATCCCAGCTTTTGCCTTCGTCTAATTGTTCTTCGGAAAATTGGGTGAGCCAGGTGGTTAACTGCTTATCCTGACCAACCTGCTCCATCAGCCCATCAATAAGCGCATCCAGAACCTTAGGCTGATCTAGCTCGACCCTAAAGCCGGCGCGCAGGCCAATTTCCTTAGCAAAGGAGCGAACAATCTTCTGAAAAAAACTATCGATGGTGCTGACTGCAAAGTGCGAATAGTTATGCAGGATAGCCGAGCGCACTACCAGGGCCCGTTCCTGTAACTGGTTAGCGGTAAGGCCGGTAGCCTCCATTAGTTCGCTGCGCATGCCGTGCGGGTGGCCTTCGCTAAGGGCGTGCAGGGTTTCAATAATCCGGCTTTTCATTTCCTGCGTAGCCTTATTGGTAAAGGTTACTGCCAGTATAGTGCGAAAGTATTGCGGGTTGCGCAGAGCCAGTTTTAGGTATTCCCGCGTAAGAGTATAGGTTTTACCCGACCCGGCGGAAGATCGGTAAATGGTAAAGGGCTTTTCGGGGGGGAGCATTTAGAAGCTTTTTAGCCTATAGACCTATAAGGTTTTAAAAACCTTATAGGTCTAAGTGGTTAATTAATACAGTACCCTAAACTTAATTGTATTCTCAATACTCTTCAAGTCCTTCACTACCTCCGGGCTATATTGTTTATCAATATCGGTTATTACGTAGCCTATGGTTTCGTTGGTTTTAAGGTACTGGCCGGTAATGTTTATCTGATGGTTGGCCAGGCACTGGTTAATTTTAGCCAAGATGCCGGGCGTATTCAGGTGAATATGTATAAGGCGGTGGGCGTTTTGCAGGCGGGGCAATTGTAAATTAGGGAAGTTAACGCTGCCGGTGGTGCCGCCGGTATTAATGTACTCTACTACCCGGGCCGGTACATATTCGCCAATATTTTCCTGGGCTTCCTGGGTACTGCCGCCAATATGCGGGGTTAATATGGTGTTCGGGCTACCCATAAGTTCCGAAGCAAATGCCTCGTCGTTGGTTTTAGGCTCTTCCGGAAATACATCTACCGCTACCCCCCGCAGCTTACCACTATGGGCGGCTTTTTGTAGGGCCGGAATATCAACCACGTGGCCCCGGCTCAGGTTCAGGAAAATTGTTCCTTCCTTCATTAGGCCAAATTCCCGTTCGCCAATCATGGCTGCATTCTCCGGTCGACCGTCAACGTGCAGACTTACTATATCGGCTTGCTGTAGTAAATCGTCCAGGCTGTGGCATTTGGTGGCATTACCTAAGGCTAGTTTTTCCACCAGATCGTAGTATAAAACCTGCATGCCAAGCGCTTCGGCGACTACGCTTAGTTGTGCGCCAATGTTGCCGTAGCCAATAATGCCCAGCTTCTTGCCCCGGATTTCCTGACTCCCTTTGGCGGATTTGTCCCACTCGCCCTGGTGCATTTTTACGCTTTTATCCGGAATTTGGCGCATTAGTAATATTATTTCCCCGATAGCCAGTTCTACTACCGAACGGGTATTGCTGAAGGGGGCATTAAATACCGCCACGCCCTTTCGGGAGGCGGCTTCCAAATCAATTTGGTTAGTGCCGATACAGAATGCACCAATAGCCATTAAGCGGTCGGCAGCCTGTAACACGGCTTGGGTAACCTGGGTTTTACTGCGGATGCCCAATATACTTACGCCCTTAATTTTTTTGCTTAGTTCAGCCTCGTCCAGCGCGCCGGTTTGGTACTCTACCGAATAGCCTTCGGCACTTAATACCTCTTTAGCTTTGGGGTGAACGCCTTCCAGTAATAGTATTTTTATACGATTTTTAGGGTAGCTAAACGCCCGGGGCAAGTCATTCACAAACAGAAACTCATCCAGATTCGGGGTTTCGTGGTCGGCTTTTTCAATTACCTTATCGCGGCGCACATTTTCCGTAAAGGCATAAAACTTATTAGCCATTCCGGCCGCTTTAATCTCGTAGTCGGTGTAGCCGTCACCAATTACGTAAACGTCGCCTTCTAGTTCTAACTTGCGTAGCTGTTCAACTTTGCCGTTATTGCCAGCCAGGGTATTCCCTTTGTCAAAGCCTACAATATTTCCTGCCTCATCGTAAAGAAATGTATTGGCAAAAATATGCTGAGGAAGAATTCCTAAGGGCGTTACTACCGGCTCAATAAAGTCGGTAAAGCCGTTGCTTATTATATAAATATTCTCCCGGTTTCGCTCAATAAATTCCTGGTTACGTTTAAAGCTTTCCGAAACTTCTTTCTGTAGTTTATGAACTAAGGTTTTAAGGTGATCGCGGTTTGCATCCAGCAGTTCCAGGCGCCGGGTCAGGCTTTCGCCTACGGGCAGTTTGCCATCCATACCCTGGTCGGTAAGGTCTTTTATTTTCTGCACCCGGTCATCACGTTCCGGATGGTTGCAGAGTGAAATTTTAGCCAGTTCGTCCAGGGCTTCAACTTTGGTAAAGGTGCTATCGAAATCAATAACAAAAAATTTGGGGGCAAGCATAGGTTGAATAGTTTACCCTAAGGTAGAATAGAAATCTTCCTGAACCAACACTAAACCTGGGCCTGCCCGGAAAGTGCTTCCTTGTTTTGCTCAACTTTTTTGCGCTCCTTGGGCTCAAAACTCACTTCTACAAAAATAGGAAAGTGATCGGAGCCAAATTTGCCCAGGCGTTCCAGCTTATTTAGTTTAAAGCAATCCGATACAAACAGGTGATCGACCGGGTAGCGGAAGAAGGGTATTTTAGCATTATAGGTGTTAAAAAAGCCCCGGCCAATACGGGGATCAACCAGTCCCGAAATGTTTTTAAATGCACTGGTAATAGCCGACCAGCCTACATCGTTAAGGTCACCGGCCACCAGGGTTGGGTCTTCCAGTTCCTCAATAAGTTTGGCGGCAATTAGTACCTCGGCTTGTTTGTTTAGCAGCTTAGTCCAGGGGGCGGGCGGTTTGGGATGCAGCCCAAAAAAGTTAATATAGTCCTTATCGTTTATTTTGAAAATGGCCCGAATTGAAGGAATATCCTCCTCCACGTAATAATTAACCTTGGCATTTTCTAAAGGAATTTTACTGTAAAGGGCCATCCCGTAGGTGTTGTCTAAAGGACATAGTACCTGATGCTCGTAGGGTTTAGTAGTTTCAGCAATTTCATCTACCCAATATTGGTCAACTTCGGTCAGCAAAATTGCGTGGGGGTTATATTCTTTAATAAACTCCTGAAGGGTTTCGGTATGGCGGTTGGCTTGCCGAACGTTGGCAATTAAAAAGCTTAGGGTAACGGATGTATCATCACTAGCCTTAATTTCTTTTTTGTGAAGTGGGGTAAAGGGAAAAATTGAGCGAAAATTTCCAATACTTACTATTACCAGCCCAGCCAGAAAAATCCAGGCTGAGGTATCGTACTTGGCAACAAATAATACAAAAAATAGAATCAGTAATACCGATAGTATGCTAATATGGAATTTAGCAAAATCAAAAATCTTGATATACCACTTCTGAATGTTGACCAGCGCCAGTAAGCCAAACACTATAAAAATGCCACTGGTAATTTGAAAAAATAAAAGCATAGGAGAGGAGTAGTTGAATTTTATTTAATCTTCTTCAATCCGCACGCCCTTCCAGAAAGCTACCCGATCCCTAATTTTGCCGGCAGCATCTTTAGGTTCGGGGTAAAACCAGGCCGCATCTTCATTTTTCTGGCCGTCAACTTCCAGGGTATAGTATTTGGCCTTGCCCTTCCAGGGGCAGGTTGTGGTGGTGGGGCTGGGGGTTACATACTCCTTATTCAATGAACTTTCCGGAAAGTATTTATTCCCTTCAACTTCCACCAAATCGTTACTCTGAGCGATCACCTTATTATTCCATATAGCTTTCATGTAAAGTTTAACACCAATACTTACGCTTTGTTTTAGCTGCCGTTTTGTATAAATATTTCATCAAAAGTATTGGGTATATCCTGGTACGTGCGGTCGTTATCGCCTTTAGCCTGAATAGGGCTTTCACCCAGTTTTACGCTCAATTTAGCGTGAGGCATTCCGTGTAAATGTAGGGTGTACGTAGTATATTCGGGGGTGAAGGCGCCTTCCCTTTCCTGAACCAACCGGTACCCGCCTTCCACCGGGCTAAAGGTAAAACTTGCCAAAACTTTTTCTTCGTTCTGATAGCCGTAACCATCTCCGGCATCGGTATACAGCAAGCTTACTTCTTCGGTTTTACCTAAATATAGGTGAAGGTCCAGCGACTTTGTTTTTACCTCGCCAACGTATTGTTGGGGCGGTCCCATAGGCAATACTGCACCGGCTTTTATGTAGAGAGGAAACCGTTCCATTCCGCACTCGCACCACACTTCTTCCCCGGCACTATCAATAAGTTCATCGGTCCAGAAATCGAACCAGTAGCCTTCCGGTAAGTACAACCAGCGACCACTTACGCCCGGCTGGGTAATAGGGCAACTAATTAAATGATCGCCCAGGCCAAACTCATCCTGGCGGTAGTGGGTATCGGCATCGCGCTGGTTTAGCATAAACAGGGGCCGCAGCATAGGCGTACCAAATTGGCTGTACTGCCAGAAAGCAGTGTAAATATAAGGCAGCAAGCGGTAGCGCAGGGTCAGCATTCGCCGTACAATATCCTCGGCTTCCGGCCCAAACGACCAGGGCTCCTGCGCTCCGTGATCGCCGCTGCTATGGGTGCGCAGAAACGGGTGAAATAGGGCCAACTGCACCCAGCGGACGTACAATTCCGGGCTGGGGGTTTCTACAAAGCCGCCTACATCGGAGCCTACGTAGGAAAAACCCGAAATGCTCAAACGCTGGCACTGCACGTTGGCTACGGTTATATGCTCCCAATTGGCTATGTTGTCGCCCGTCCAGCCGCTGGCGTAGCGTTGGCCGCCGCTATAGGTACTGCGGGTAAGCACAAATGCCCTTTTGCCGCCCCCGTGCTTTTTAACCCCATCAAACGTGGCCCGGCTCATTTGCATACCGTAAATATTATGCGCTTTACGGTGGCTGCAGGGATGGCCGTCATAATCAAATCTGATATCGGGCGGGAAGGTGCCGGTTTCAAAAGTAGCCGGTTCGTTCATATCGTTCCAAACCCCGTCAACCCCTACATCCATTAGCGATTTGTACAAATCCTCCCACCAAGTGCGTACGTCGGGTCGGGTAAAGTCCGGAAAGTTACAGATGCCCGGCCATACACTTCCGCGGTAGTAAGGCCCGTCGGCCGTGCGGCAGTATACATCTTTCTGCAGGCCGTCATCGTAAACGTCGTAGCCTTCGTCAACTTTTATACCGGGGTCAATTATACAAATAGTCTTAAAGCCGTCCTTTCTCAGGTCGGAAATCATTTTGGCCGGATCAGGAAAGTGCTGTTTGTCCCAGGTGAAACACCGGTAGCCATCCATATAGTCAATATCCAGGTGAATTACATCGCAGGGAATTTGCCGTTTACGAAACTCGGCCGCCAAATTTCGTACGGTTTTTTCCGGATAATAACTCCATTTACTTTGCTGATAGCCCAGGGCCCATAGCGGGGGCAGTTCGGGGGTGCCGGTCATTTTGGTATACTGTCGGCTTACATCCAGGGCCTGGGGTCCGTAAATAAAGTAGTAATTCATCTCCCCGCCCTGCGCCCAAAATGAGCTAACGTTAGCCCGTTCCGAGCCAAAATCGAACCAGCTTCTAAAGGTATTGTCTAAGAAAATTCCGTAAGCTACTTTATGGTGAAGCCCAATATAGAAGGGGATATTTTTGTATATAGGATCGGTTTCCGGACCGTAAGCGTAGGTGTCGGAACCCCACATTTGTTTGCGGCTGCCCCGCAAGTTTAGGTTGCTGGGTTTATCGCCCAAGCCGTAGAAATGCTCGCCGGCGCTAAGTTTTTTGGTACAGATTACTACGTTGCCACTGTATTCTTTTAGGCTTTCCCAATGGTAACCCAGCTCATCTTCTAATAATACCAGGCCTTCCTGGTTAGAAATTGTAGTCTTTAGATCCGACTTCTGAATTTTAACCAGGAGTTGCTTAGTTTCCAGCTCTACTACTTTTTCATCTTCCCGATAAACCTGAAAGGTGCAAAACTCTCGTTGGTAGGCCGGGTCGAGGGCGTAGCTAAAATCCGGTTCAAAAATGCCGTCAATTGCGTAGCGGAAGCGGATTATAGTGTCCGAAACTATCTCCAGTCTTAAAATAGTATCCTTACAGATAAAATCTGCCCCTGATTCAGTAAGTGACCACCGCTGTACGATACCCGGAAACTGCTTTCCTTTCCGGCTATCGTCAAAGTTTTCCATGTAATTGCCGTGAGCTGGTAAATCTTCCTCCATATAATTTTTGGGGTTTATTGCCGAACAATGCCTAATGCCAATGAGTTGGCCAATATAAGTTCTGTCAGCTTTGTAAACGGACAGTAAATAGTATTGTTGAAGTATAATTGAAAAAGCGTGAAAGCTGTTCGGTAAGAGCCTCTAACGGAGCTGCCCGCTGTGCCTTGTGCGAGCGGCAGGTAAAAAGTGTAAGCCGCCACCATTTGCTGCCTAAATCTAAGGGAGGAAAGCACACGGAAACGGTACCACTCTGCCAGCCTTGCCACAGCACTATTCACCGTACGTTCACTAATAAAGAATTAGCCGAAAACTATACAACGGTGGAGGCACTTAGAGAAGCCGAAAATTTACAAAAATACCTGAATTGGATAAAAGATCGCCCAATTGAACGCATAAGTAACCGCCGCAAACGCAAATAACCCCAACCAATAATGAAAGAGTTTCAGGGAGCCAAACGTCCGGTAATAGAGAATATAAGCCCGCAGGTAGAAGGGGGCCGCTACCCCGCCCGCCGCACCGTGGGCGAACCCCTGCACATTTCCGCCGATATTTTTGCTGATGGACACGATCTGTTAGCCTCCGAGGCTTGGATAAGGCCCCGGGGCAGCCGCAAGTGGAATAGGGTTCGTATGCAGCCGGTCGGTAATGATAGGTGGGAGGGAAGTATAGTATTCGACAAAACCGGAAGCTACGAGTATACGGTAGCCGGTTGGGTAGATCATTTTGCCAGTTGGAAGCACGGTTTTCGGCGTAAAGCCGAAGCCAACCAACCACTGGATGTTGAACTGGAGATTGGTCAGAACCACGTACAAGAATCTAGTAAGCGCCTAAAAGGTACTAGCAAAAAAAAGCTGGAAAAGCACCTAAGCCAGTGGCAGCAGCTAAGCCAGGAAGCGGCGGTGGAGTATGCCTACAATGAAGAACTAACCGAGTTGATGTACGAAGCCGAGGCCTTGCAGCCCAATGTACGCCAGCACTACCAAACGCTGGAGTTAGTAGTGGAACGCGAACGTGCCCGGTTCAGCAATTGGTACGAATTTTTCCCCCGCTCGGCAAGTAGCCAACCCAATACCCACGGTACCTTTAAGGATTGCGAGAAGGTGCTGCCCCGAGTGGCCGATATGGGATTCAACATCGTGTACTTTCCCCCAATTCACCCTATAGGCCGTAAGCACCGCAAAGGAAAGAATAATTCATTGACCGCTCAGCCGGACGATGTAGGTTCTCCCTGGGCTATAGGAGCCAAAGAAGGCGGGCATAAGGCTATTCACGCGGAGTTAGGAACCCTTAAAGATTTCAAATCCTTACTTAAAAAAGCCAAAAGCCTGAATATTGAAATTGCGCTGGATTACGCTCTACAGTGCGCCCCCGATCATCCTTACGTAACCGAGCACCCCGAGTGGTTTATCTGGCGACCGGACGGAACGGTTCAGTACGCTGAGAACCCGCCCAAAAAGTACCAGGATGTGCTGCCGTTTAATTTTGAGTGCGATGGTTGGCAAAACCTCTGGAAGGAACTTAAAAGTATAACGGATTACTGGATTGAGCAGGGAGTTACAGTGTTTAGGGTTGATAATCCGCACACCAAACCACTTCATTTTTGGGAGTGGCTGATTACCGAAACCCATAAGGAAAATCCGGAAATAATTTTCTTGGCCGAAGCCTTTACCCGTCCGCGTATTATGGAACGCTTGGGCAAGATTGGCTTTACCCAAAGCTATACCTACTATACCTGGCGCACTACCAAGCACGAAATTCAGGATTACCTAAACGAGTTGGTGCACAGCCCGGTGCGCGATTACTTTCGTCCTAACTTTTGGCCAAATACCCCTGATATACTACCACCTCACCTGACCCAGGGCGGCGAGCCCGCTCATATTCAGCGAATGCTGCTGGCGGGTACTTTAAGCAGCAATTGGGGCGTGTACGGGCCGGTGTACGAGTACGGCTTCACTCAGCCAATGCCAAATAAAGAGGAATACGTTGATAACGAAAAGTACGAACTAAAGCACTGGGATTGGGGTAGGGAAACCAAGATTGGAACCTATATGAAAGCGCTGAACCAGATACGGAACGAAAACCCCGCCCTGCAGTTCACCCACAACCTACGCTTTACCGATACCGACAGCGGTCAGCTTTTAGCCTTCGTAAAACAAGATCCGGACAAAACGAATACTATATTTTGCGTAACGAACCTGGACCACCGTTGGTCCCACAGCGGACACGTGAAAGTACCACTCTACGATTTAGGTTTACCTACCGATATGCACTACACTGTACACGATTTACTAAGCGGTAATAAGTACCAGTGGCAGGGCGAGTGGAATTACGTGAACCTCGATCCTAACCAACTGCCCATGCATATTTTCCGGTTAGAAAGGGCCGATGGTTCACCCTTGGCCGGGAAAACTTAGCTGACTAATCACCACACCTTTAGTATATATCAACCTTTTGAACACGCCTCCTAATATATGAATACCCCCCAGCGCGAATCTACCTCCGAAGAAGCCCTTTGGTATAAAGATGCCATCATTTACGAGTTGCATATAAAAGCCTTCATGGATAGCAACGGCGACGGCATAGGTGATTTTAAGGGTCTTATGCAGAAGTTGGACTACCTGCAGGAGCTGGGGGTAACCGCTATTTGGCTACTGCCCTTTTACCCATCGCCCCTGCGCGACGATGGCTACGATATTGCCGACTACTACCAGGTAAACAGCCGCTACGGTTCGCTGAAGGATATAAAGTTGTTTGTAAAGGAAGCCCACAAGCGAAACCTGAAGGTTATTACCGAACTGGTGGTAAACCATACCAGCGATCAGCACCCCTGGTTCCAGCGGGCGCGACAAAAAAATGCTCCAAAGAAATACCGCGACTTCTACGTTTGGTCCGACGACCCAAATAAATACAGTGATACTCGAATAATATTTACTGATACTGAACCCAGCAACTGGACCTGGGACCCGGAGGCGGAGCAGTACTACTGGCACCGCTTTTTCAGCCACCAGCCCGACTTGAACTACGATAATCCGCAAGTTCAGAAGGAAGTAATTAAAGTACTGGAGTACTGGCTGGATATGGGCGTAGACGGCTTTCGCTTAGATGCCGTACCCTACCTATTTGAGCGCGAGGGTACCAATTGCGAAAACCTACCCGAAACCCACGTATTTCTGAAAAAACTTCGCGCCCATCTGGATAGCAAGTACCAGAATAAACTTCTTCTGGCCGAGGCAAATATGTGGCCGGAGGATAGCGCGGCCTACTTCGGTGAGGGCGACGAGTGCCATATGAACTACCACTTCCCGATTATGCCGCGCATGTTTATGGCATTGAAGATGGAAGACCGCTACCCCATAACCGATATATTGGAACAAACCCCGGAAATACCCAACAACTGCCAGTGGGCCATGTTTTTGCGTAACCACGATGAGCTAACGCTGGAAATGGTAACCGACGAGGAGCGGGACTATATGTACCGCATGTATACCAAAGACCCAAAGGCTAAAATAAACGTTGGTATACGGCACCGCCTGGCCCCTTTACTGGAAAACGACCGCCGCCGAATTGAACTGATGAACGTACTGCTAATGAGTATGCCCGGCACACCGGTACTATACTACGGGGATGAAATTGGTATGGGCGATAATTTTCATTTAGGTGATAGGGACGGAGTGCGTACGCCAATGCAGTGGAACCAGGATAGGAACGGCGGTTTCAGTAAGGCTAACCCCCAGCAGCTTTACCTCCCCACCATACAGGACCCAGAGTACCACTACGCGGCCGTAAACGTAGAAGTGCAGGAGGCTAATACCAACTCCCTGCTATGGTGGACCCGCCGGCTTATAGCTATGCGGAAGAAGTTTAAAGTATTTGGCCGGGGCAATATTGAATTTCTTCATCCGGAAAATAGCCGGGTGTTGGCCTTTACCCGAAACTACGAAGATGAGCACTTACTGGTAGTAGTGAACCTGAGCCGCTTTACTCAACCAGTAAGCTTAGATTTGGCTGAGTACGAAGATTACCAGCCTATTGAAGTCTTCAGTAAAAATAAATTTCCGAAAATAGGGTCGGAAAGCTATCCGTTTACCCTTTCGCCCTACAGCTATCACTGGTTGGAGCTAAAACCTAGCGCTAGCAAGCAAGAAGAAGATAAGGGTGCCGCTCAGCGCAAGCTTAAAATTAACTCACTAGAATCACTGCAGCGGGAAGAAACCCAGGCTACACTGGTTGAAAAAATTCTGGTGCCCTACATTCAGCATATCCGGTGGTTTGGAGGCAAAGCTCGTACGCAAACCAGCGTGCAGTTAGCCGGGCTGGAACAAATAAAAATTAAGAATAAAACCGCCTATTGGTACTTGCTTCGGTTTACCTACAACGAAGGCCTGCCCGAACTATACCAGCTCCCTTTAATAATTAAACCGGAAGATAGCGCCGAAGACATTATTGGTACCCTGCAGACCAAGACCGGAAACTACAGTTTGCTGGATGCTGTGTGCGATGCTGACTTTAGAGAATATTTGGTCCGGCAACTAGCTAAGAAGGCATTTAAAGAAGATGAAAATATAAGGGCTAAGGGCAACGCCATAGCCGTACAGCAATGGCTTAAAGCCCATCCTGAGGTTCCTTCGCGGGTACTTAAGGCTGAACAAAGCAATACTTCCCTAATTTACGGCAACCAGTTCTTCTTTAAACTTTATCGAAAACTAGACTACACCTTAAACCCCGATGCTGAAGTTAGTCAGTTTTTGAGCGAAAAGGCCAAGTTTACCTATACCCCAAGTTTTGTAGCAGGTTTGGTATGGGAACAAAGTGCTGGTAAGAAGCTGACCGTGGGCATGTTGCAAAATTTAGTACCCAATTTGGGTGATGCCTGGGAATTATTCCGCAAAGAACTTCGCCAGTTTTTTGAACAAATTAGTACTACCCACGCCCAAGCTCCCCGGGAGGTTAGTTTTACCAATCTGGCAGCCTATACCTACGGCGATATACCAGCGGAACTAGATCAGTTGCCTTGGCAAGCCTGGCACTATCAGGTTGATACGCTGGGCAAGCGTACCGCCCAAATGCACCAAGCCTTGGCCAGCCAGCCTAAAAATACTGACTTCAGCCACGAGGATTTTTCGCTACACTACCAACGAAGCGTTTACAGTAGCCTGCAAGGCTTAACCCGCACTTCTTTTGATTTGCTCCGTAAACAGAACAAAAAGCTGGAAGGCACCGCCGCCGAGTTGGGTAGTGAGTTGTTGGGTAGAAAAAAGGAAGTGTTAGAAGCCTTTAAGCAAATTTTCGATCATAAAATCGATACCCTGAAAATTCGTACCCACGGCGATTACCATTTAGGCCAGGTGTTAAATACCGGTAAAGATTTCCTAATTATTGATTTTGAAGGTGAACCGGCCCGGGCCTTTAGCGAACGCCGTATACGCCGCAGCCCATTGCGCGACGTAGCCGGAATGCTCCGTTCTTTCCACTACGCAGCTTACAATGCAGTGTACAGCGACAATCTTCAGGAGGGGGAACGAGCCGAGGAATACTTAGCCTGGGCCGACTGGTGGTACCATCATTTCTCGGCGGTATTCTTAAGTGCCTATAAGGAGGAACTGGGCGAAGGCAGCGCGCTTATTCCCAAAAGTGAAGCGGACACCGAACTATTGCTAACCGTATTTCTACTGGAAAAAGCTATATACGAACTGACTTACGAGCTAAACAATCGCCCCGACTGGTCGGCTATACCGCTTACCGCCATAAAGCAAATTCTAGATGAACACCGAACCAATGACTGAAACCAAAATCTTACTGACCGATCTGGATATTCACCTTTTTAAGGAAGGCCGCCACTTTAGGTTGTACGAGAAGATGGGTGCGCACATTTTGCCGGAAGGGGGTACCCACTTTGCCGTATGGGCCCCTAACGCGCGGGCGGTAGCGGTTGTCGGAAATTTCAATCACTGGAATAAAGATGAACACCCCCTGCAGGTACGATCTGACGGCAGCGGCATTTGGGAAGGATATTTACCAAAGGTAGGCCACGGCGAGGCCTATAAATACGCTATCCTTAACGCTGAAAACCACTGGGAGGAACGAGCCGACCCTTTCGCCAGCTTCTACGAAACCCCGCCCAATACTGCCTCTATTGTCTGGAATACTGATTATAAATGGAAGGATGAGGATTATTGGAAAAAGAAGGCTGAAAATAATACAGATTCAGCCCAGTCGATGTCGGTGTACGAACTGCACTTGGCTAGTTGGCAGCAAGTGCCCGAAGAAGGAAATCGTTCACTGAGCTACAGCGAATTAGCCGACCGCCTAGTTTCTTATCTGGTTGAAATGGAGTTTACCCACGTAGAATTTCTGCCGGTTATGGAACATCCATTTGGCGGAAGTTGGGGCTACCAGAGCACCGGCTACTTTGCGCCGACCAGCCGCTTCGGTACACCGCAAGAATTTGCCTTTTTGGTAGATAAACTGCACGAGGCGGGTATCGGCGTAATTCTGGATTGGGTACCCTCGCATTTTCCCGGCGATACCCATGCGCTATATAAATTTGACGGTACTCATTTATTTGAACACGCAGATCCGCGGCAGGGCTTCCACCCGGACTGGAACAGCTATATATTTAACTACGGCCGCAATGAGGTGAGGAGCTTCCTGATCAGTAGTGCAATGTGCTGGCTAGACCGCTACCACGCCGACGGCCTGCGGGTAGATGCCGTAGCTTCAATGCTGTATTTGGATTATAGTCGGAAAGCCGATGAATGGATACCCAATCGCCACGGGGGTAATGAAAACCTGGAGGCTATTCAGTTTATGCAGGAATTGAATGTAGCCGTTTACGAGAACTTCCCTCAGGCGTATACTATAGCCGAAGAAAGTACCAGTTGGCCCGGCGTAAGCCGCCCAACCTACGCCGGTGGTTTAGGTTTTGGGCAGAAGTGGATGATGGGCTGGATGCACGATAGCCTACAGTACTTTCAGCGCGAGCCGGTACACCGCAGCTACCACCAGGGCGAAATAATGAACAGCCTAAGCTATGCCTTTAGCGAGAACTTTATGCTGCCGCTCTCGCACGATGAGGTAGTACACGGCAAAGGCTCACTAATTGGCAAAATGCCGGGCGACGAATGGCAGAAATTTGCCAACCTGCGCTTACTGCTAGGCTGGCAGTGGATGCATCCCGGCACTAAACTGCTGTTCATGGGCGGGGAATTTGGCCAGATACGCGAGTGGAATCATAATATTAGTTTGGACTGGCACTTACTGCACTACCCCTCGCATAAGGGAGTTTTAAGTTGGGTTAAAGCCCTTAATTTTACCTACAAAAATGAACCGGCCTTATACGAATTGCCGTTTAGCCCCGACGGGTTCAAGTGGATTGATACCCAGGACACCCAGAATTCGGTGCTGATTTTTGAACGCAAGGGTGCTAGCGGAGAAAGCCTGATAGTTGCTTGTAACTTCACTCCGCAGGTGCTTAGCAAGTATCGCTTGGGAGTACCTAAGCCCGGTAAGTGGCAGGAGATTTTAAATAGTGATGATCAGGATTTTGGGGGTAGCGGGGTACTTAATTCTGCTCATATCAAAACCCAGAAAATAGCCTTTCATACTTGTGAGCAAAGTATTGAACTTACACTGCCGCCGCTAGGAATATCTGTATTAAAGAAAGTTCAAAAATAGTACTTTGCCCCTAATGCCAAGTTGAAAATTTTGCCTGGTCCAATAAAGTCCGGGTTCTGAATCCAGGTAACAATTTCTTCGATGCTGGTATTAAATTCATAATAAACCCCTAATCGATCGCTGCCGGCCGGAAAGTTTATTGAACTGCCCAGTTGGTAATAGCCATGCCAAGCCGTACTAAAAGTATAGTATCCTTTAGGATAGTTATCAGGTTGTACGCCCCAAAATTCGGGGCCGAAGGTATAGGCCGCCATTACTCCGGTTCGGATTGGCTTTATCTGTAGATGTTCGCCTATTTTAAATTGAAAAGGAATATAGTTGAATTTTATTGCGGCGGTGGTTAGTTCTACCCCGCCCACACTTTCGGGCAAATACCCTACCAGCCCGTCTAATTCAATACGGTTCTTGCCAAACTGGTAGCCCGCCCCGGCCGAAACTAACCCTATACTGCCGGCGTACTGAGCAACAAAATAGTCCGGAACCAAGCCGGCGTTATTGGATTGGGCTTCCGAAATATTACTAAAGAATAGTAGGCCAAGTATGCTAAAAATCAACAATCTCAATAGCTTCATAATCTTTGGCTAGTGTAATTACGGAATAGTTTCTCCCCTTCATGCTGTTAGATACATGGTAGGTTACCCCATCTTCGTAGGGTTCACCTTCATAATTGGTATGCTTGTGGCCGAACAACGCTAGGTTTACCTTTTGGCTTTCGTTTAAGGTTCGGGCAAATATACTTTCCAGTACTGGGTCAAAATCGCTATCGAAAGGGGGGATGTGGCCAATTACTACCGACTGTTTTTGGGTGGAATTGAGTTGTTGCTGAAGCCAGTTAATATCAGGTATTGAACCGTCAAAGGAATATTCCCGGCTATTGGTATTAAGTAGGATGAAGTTGAAATCGCCGTAGGTGAAAGAATAGTTTTGGTCACCGTACATTTGTTCGTAGATCAGGGGGCCGGTGGCCAGCAAATCGTGGTTTCCAACAACGGTTAGGTAGGGTTGGGGCAACTCACTCATTAACTCGTGTACCCATTTAAACTCCTGAGCCATTCCAAAATCCGATATGTCGCCGGTATGGATTATAAAATCTACCTTTTGCCGTTTGGCAGAGCTTACAAAATCCTGAATATGATCGTAGAAACGCTGGGTATCGCCCATTAAAATAAAGCGAACCGTATCGGTGGGGGTTTGGGCGGCGATACGTTGGAGGTTTTTAGCGGTTAAATCGGTTTGGTGAGCCTCCAGCCTAATCTCGTTAGGGTGGTATTCAAATACTTCGGAACAAGACACCGCCGTAACCAGCCAAATTGCCAGTAAAAAAAATCGAGTCATGAGTAGAAAAAGTATAGTCTACTCTACGGCCGGCAGCCCAAATAGTTGAAATAAAAAAAGCCGATCAATACTTTACCGATCGGCTTTTGGTTTTCTTAAACAATTATTTCCTAAGAATTATTGTTTGAAAGGGCGGAACTTCGGTAAATCCTTTCTTCAAACCCTCAGCCAGCAAAATATCTTGGTAACTAGAAATTTCCTGATTATTTGCGGTTCCTACACCCTGACCGGTCATATTATGAATTACCAAAATTTGCTCCCCGCTATCCGTAGTTCTAGTATAGGCTATAAGGCCGCTAGGTAAACCATTTACCTCCCTAATTGCGCCAATCCGTAAGGCTTCGTGCTCATTCCTTAACGTTATTAACTTCTTATACCAATTATACATAGACTGCTCGTTCTGCATTTGAACGCTTAGCGGTTGCACGGCACTGTCCAACGAATAATCGGGTTTCATCCACTTGGTTCTAAGCGAATCGTTTTGGTCAGCCCATAAAAAAGGCTCCCGAATATTCTCGTCAGGTTTTTTGCCCAGCATGCCTAGTTCTTCACCGTAGTAAATAAATGGTGAGCCGGGCAGGGTTAACAGAATTCCAGCGGCTAGTTTTCCTTTGGCCACGTCATCATCTAATTCGCTCAGTATGCGGTTCTGATCATGATTGGTTAGGAATATAGCATCGGTATAATCCGGAGCCTGCGCCTGGTATACCTGCTGAATACGCTGGTAGGTTTCAATAAGGCTATCGGCCTGTTGGTTTTGTATAGCCCGGGTGATGGCGTAACCCAAATCGAAGTTGAAAAGGGAATGTAAACCTTTCAGGTAAGGAGCTGCTTCTTCGGCCGGTGTCCATACTTCACCTACTAGGAAAACATCTTCTTTGGCGGCTTGCATTTCCTGGCGGAATTCCTGCCAAAACGCCCAGTTATCCTCTGGCCTTTCGTCAGGGAATATATGGCGGGCGGCGTCTAGCCTAAAGCCGTCTACGCCAACTTCGTTCAGCCAGTACCAACCAACGTTAAAAATTTCTTCTTTAACCGCCGGGTTATCAAAGTTCAAATCGGGCATTCCGCCCCAAAAGAAGCCGTAATAGCTTTCTTCCTGACCGGGAACATCGTGCCACTGGGTTATATTATCGGAATCTAGCGATACCTTTTTCTTAGATAACTGATCGGCTATGCTATCTTTTTTTGCCCATACGTAATAATCGCGGTATTTGGCATCCGGGCCGGTTTTGGCATCCAGAAACCAGGGGTGGTCGGCCCCGGTATGGTTAATCACCAAATCCATAATTACCTTAATATCCCGCTTATGGGCCTCGGCTAATAATTCTTTAAAATCATCATTATTGCCGTAGTCCGGGTGTATGCCGTAGTAATCGGTAACGTCGTACTTATGGTAAGAAGGAGAGGGGTTAAGCGGCATTAGCCACAACCCCTTAACTCCTAATTCCTGCAGATAATCAAGCTTAGCGGTTACGCCCGGTAAATCGCCTATGCCGTCGCCGTCGCTATCGGCAAATGACTGCACAAAGATTTCATAATTTACATAGCCCTGCCAATCTGAAAGCTCGGTAGTGTCCGCTGGCTTGTCGTTAACTTCTGCGCTTTCCTGCATGGGTGGCTGAGAATTACACGCTACCAAAATCAGGGCTGCGAATAAAACTAAGGAATAGTGCTGCATTTCCTTACTTCTTTATAATTCTCTTAACTGCTTTGGAGCCCTTAGCCTCTATTTCAATAAAGTACATACCCGGCTTAAGTTCAGATATACCCAGCTTAATTTGGTTTGAGTTCACCTCTTGCCTAACCGGAACCAGCTTTCCTACAACATCTCTAACCTTAACCGTTTTATTAACCGCATTAAGGTTGTCGGGCAAGGTTAAGTTTATAGTATTGCTGGAAGGGTTAGGATACAAACCGATAGCCGTAGCCAGTTCGGTATTTTCCAGGCCAAGCGGGCTTCTGTCCCCCCGGTAAAATATAGGCTGATCGGTAAAAAAGCGGTATTCTCCCGGGGCCAGGGTTAAGCTGTGTTGGGTATTGGAAACAGAAATTGATTCTTGTTTGAAATAGGCATTCCAGGTTCCGGAATGCTGAAAATTAACAGTTGCCGTTTTAGGGGTCAGCGCAAAATTAGCTACCGCTACCACATTCATATCCGATCCGTTTAGGTAGAGTGTCCTAACCTCACCGCTTCCGTTAAAGGTATAATCAGAAGTTCCAAAAACGGGGTAGGTGGTTTTAAGGTAATTTAGTTCCGAATATAACCTAAACAGATCCTGACGGTTTTTATCATTTAAATACTCCCAGCGTAAGGGTTTGCGTGCTGTTCGGCAGCGGTTAGGCTCAGGGCCGTTAGGATCAGGTACTGTACCATCAGGGCAAGCGTTGATGGATATATCATAGCCAAATTCGCCAAATTGCCATATCATTTTTGGGCCGGGAACCGGTATAAACATTACGGCCGCTGCTTCTTCACGGTTAAGTGCGGTGTTAAGCTCCTTAGTTGAATAATCACCAGCTGAGTTGCCAAATGTTAATGATTTATATATTAGTCGTTCTTCATCGTGACTTTCCATATAGCCTACTAAATGAGGTTCGTTCCAGCTTCGGGCCTTATAGCTAATCCCGTTAAAGCTGCTGGCTCCACTCGTTATGTTATAGCCCATTATTGCCTCACTGTAATTATGGTTCAGGTTGCCCCAAAGCATCATACCGTCGTTGGCTAGCTCTTGTTCTTCGGCGTTATCGGCAAAATGTTCTAATATAACGTAGGCGGTAGGGTCAACCTCCCAAATTTTATCGGCCATACGGTTTAGCAAGGCTATGCGGCCCTCACTTTTTCGGCCCCAAGCACCTACATTGTCGCCATAGTCTTCAGTAGTAAAGCCTTTACTTAAATCGAATCGGTAGCCGTCCACATGGAATTCCTCAATCCAATAACGATTAACCTGATCTACCCACTCTTGCGTGTATTCAGAGTTATGATTGGCATCTACAAAAACATTAAAGGGGTGCTGGGCCCGCTCGTAAAAGTAGGGGTTGTCGGCTGTGGCACCAAAGCCTTGTCCCCACAGCTTAATATAGGGGGCCGGAAAATCTTGGTGGTTTAGGGCAATATCTAATATAACTGCCATGCCTCGTTGGTGGGCTTTATCTACTAACTCTTTAAACTTAGCCCGGCTGCCGTAATATTTGTCTAGCGCGGTTTGGGCGTAGGGATTATATCCCCAACTATCATTATTGCTAAATTCCATAATAGGCATAAGTTGGATAGCATTGATATTTAGCGAATCCAGATAGTCCAGCCGATCGATAACTCCCTGATAGCTAGAGGTGGCGTCGAAATCGCGAACTAGTAGTTCATATATAATTAGATCTTCGTTTTCTGGGCGAACATAATCCTGATCATTCCACTGATATTCTTCCTCGCCTAAGTCAAAATAAGTTAACCAATCGGTTTGAGCAGCCGCCGGAAAGGGGGGGCGGTTGGGGTAGTTGCCGGCTGGTATATTACGATCATTATAGGTATCCAGTACGATTTCAGAATAGGGGTCAATAATTTCAATTTCCTGATCTACCAGGTAATAGTAGGAATGACCGCCGGCGGACAGTTCCTCTACTTCCAACCAAAATTTTTCTCCGTCGCGCTTCATCAAATATTCTTCCTGAATTTCCCAATTGGTAAAATCAGCTACCAGAAATACACTGTTTTTGCCAGGCGCCGTTAGTACAAAAGTAGCGGAACTAGCAGAATTTTGATTTAGACCGTTCTGCAAACCGCCCGGAATGGTGGCGGTAGGGGAGTACACCCGGGTATTAACGGTAATTTCTCTTGTTACCGTTTCCGAGCCGTTGGTGGCTTCCAGCCTTAATATATTGCCGATCCCTTCACCATTATACAGAAAGGTGTAGGTAAATTCAGTAGAAGCGGATTGAGAAGTTAGCTGATTGCCATTATAATAAAGGATAAAATCCGAAGTTTCGGAGGCGGTGGCGTCAATTACAATCTCCTCACCTGCATCGGCCAATACGGTAAAGCTAGCGGGAGAATTCAATAGGATATCGTAACCATCTAGTACTGGCACGAAGATATCGCCGTTCTCGTCACTTTTACCCTCGGCCGTACCGGCGGCATTACGGAACACCATACCGATTTGGGTTATTTTCTCATTTTCAGGGACCGAAAAGTACTCTCGTACATTAGGGGTAAGCGTAATTTTCCATAGGTCGGCTTCGCCTTCAACTTTGGTCATTTGCCCTATGCCGTCATCCTGCCCCCAGTTGCCCACTACATATTTCCAGGCTCCGTTAGAGCTTTCGGTAACTGCCCCGGCGTGCATATACACTTTAGAAGCACCTTGCAAGCCGCTAGTTCCCTGGGTGGCATCATAATAAATTGTAACTTCATCATTATCTCTTACCGGGTTTGGTTCGGTGGTTACCTGGGCAACAAGTAGTGAGGGAAGTAGGGTAAGTATAAAGAGTAGAATTTTTTGCATAAGGATAATCTAAAATAAAAGAGGTTTCCTCGACTGGAGAAAACCTCTTTATTGCATGATTTATTGAAGGTTTAACGTGTAACTACCGGTTTGACCCTCGGTAAAATCGACAGAAATTTTGTATGTACCTGGAGTCAGATCGCTGCTATTGAAATTTTCACCTGAACCCTGCGGAGCAAAAGTACCCTGCAACGAGGTGCCTGATCCGTAGGCAAATTTATTACCCCAATCTCCGAAGTCAGGTAGTATTAAAAACCCTTCACTACTATTAGTAAGATCAATAGTAATTTCGTACTGACCCGGTCCAATTTTAGTAAATACTTGATCAGAAGCTGGGTCAGATGTCCAGCCATCGGGGGTAGCAGCGCCAACTATTACCAATTTGTCACCATTATATACCGGATCTTTAGCAAATCTTTCTACTGCTACACGTATAGGGTTGGTTTCTCCATCCCAACTAAAGGCTTCTAAAGCTTGTTTCTGACCATCCGCGAACAAATTATCAGGTTCGTTTCTAACAACTACATAGTTTACACCAGTTTCTTTGGGGATAGCTACCGCAAGTTTGCTTACACCTTCAAACGGAATTAGTTTGTAACCTCCCTCAAGGGTTGTCGCATCTTCTTCTATTATGTAGTAATCTCCAGAGTTCACATCAACTAACGAGCTTCCATCAACAACTACAGTTACCATACCTGACATAATTGCACCGGCAGGAATATTCAAAGTTTCTGAAAAAATTGTTTCCTGATCCTTGAAGTTGTAGATAGTTTTAGAAATTACATTTTGGCCATTGTAGGCTTCATCACCAGGTACCTCCCCAATGTCAGTAGCAATTTCTTTGTCCCACGAACCTCGTGTAAACTTATAATTGTCACCGGACTGCAAATTAACAGCTAACTCATAACAGTTTTCGCTAATGCGATTGAACTTAAACGGAGAAGCTCCGCCACCACCAGTCCAGTCTCCAGTACCACCTTCACGAGCTTCAAAACTACCGGTTAGAAATATATCTTTATCACCCTCCGGAAGCGCGTTGGCATTAGGTAAGTATAGTCTAATCCAAGTCGATTTACCGGCAGGTAAATCCTGGGTATACGAGCCTATACAAGGATTAGGTGCATAATTATTAATTACACTGATGGTATAGCTTTCGGTCGTTTCTGTGCCGCCATCACGCGTTACTTTATATTTCACAATATATGCACCAGAAGGCGCCTCTGTATTGGTAGGAAAAGGAACATTTAAGGTTACTCTATTTAAAGAGTTAGAAGTAATATTAGAAAGCGAATTTGAAGCCACAACCTCACCACCAGTTTCCGGGATTATTTCTACCTCTACTTTAGCTAAATCATTGCCCGCTACACTAAAAGTTACCGGAACATACTGATTGGCGTCGGATACAACTACCAAGTCAAACGATTCATTCCTTAACTCCTCAAACTGAGGGTTTACATCCTCATCTCCGCAAGCAAAAGCTATTAGTGCTAATGCATGTAGTAATAGGAAGGAATATGTCAAATTAAATTTTTTCATAATCAATACCTTATTTAATAATTAGGATTTTGGGTTAGACCAGGGTTTTCCGCCAGTGCAGCAGCTGGTATAGGAAATACCTTTAGATGATCGCTACTAGCAGCCTTAAAATCGTGTGGTTCGGTAAAAGTCCCAAAACGAATCATATCCTGACGGCGATGACCTTCCCAAGCTAGTTCACGTCCACGCTCATCATACACATCCATTAGGGTAACACTACTTAATGATTCCACGCCAGCACGTGTTCTTACTTCATTAACTAAGCTTGTAGCATCACCACTACCGTTCCTTAGCATAGCTTCAGCTTTCATCAATAAGACATCAGCGTACCGAAAAATTGGAAAATCATTGGAGGTTGATCCGTTTCCATCAAAGGGAGGTACAGGCAAAAATTTAGCGTTACGAGCTCCTTCGTTCACTCCGGCAGAGGTAATTGAAGAAATGGTAGCGGTATACCCTTCGCTTAGGCCTGGCTGGGGGCCTAATAACCACTGGCCTTTACGCTTATCATCTTCCTCATACTTGTTCAGGAAGTTTTCATGCACAGTAGCACCATTCCAGGTTTGAATACCGAACTGAGCATCACCGTGAGGACCGCGCAAGGTACGAATACCAATTATATTACGAGGTGCATTTATTGCATCCACAAACATTGCCAAGATCACCTCATTATCAGATAACACATCGCCAAAAACAGCCTCATCGCCAGCATTATCGTATAAATCTGATTGCAGACTAAATAACCCGCTATTAATAATCATGTCACTAGCATTGATAGCTTCATTCCAACGGGCTGTACCTGAATAAACCTCAGCATTTAAATACACTTTAGTAAGTAGTGCATACCCAGCCCATTTATTCATTCGGCCGTAGTAACTACCACCTACTGTTTCTGAAAGTTTAGGAACCCACTCTACTAGCGTACTCTGTACATAATTGTAAATTTCGGCTCTACTTGCTTGTGGAATTTGGTCTAGTGTAAGGTTATTTTCAGTATAGAATGGTACGCTACCCCAGCCATCCATCAACAAATAATAAAAGTACGCTCTCAGCACGTGAGCCTCAGCCAGTACCTCTTCAGGGGCATTGTTTTCGGTAAGTATCTCTACGGCAAGGTTGGCTCTAAACACCTGCCTATATAACCAATTCCAGGTGTTTTCCATAAAGGGCTGTGATGACGTCCAGGTATGTTGATAGAGGGCACGCCAAATGCCATTATCGGCCCAGGCCCCATCCTCCCTAGTTGGTATTAGGGCTTCATCGGTAGTAAATTCATTGAGATCGTACCAGCCCCGGTCAGCACCGGCTATGCCAATACCTCCCCAGTTGCCCCGTATGTCGCCATACATACTAACCAGGGTAGAAGTGGCTCCGGCCTCTGTACCATAAAATTCTTCCGCTACATACTGACCGTATATACCTTCATCTAAGTCAGTGCAGGAAGCTAGGCTTATACAAGCTGCAACAATAAGTTTATAATATATTTTCATGTGTATAGTAGCTTAAAATTTGGCATTTAATCCTAGAGCAAAACCACGGGTTCTTGGGTATATACCATTATCTATACCCGTACCGCCTTCACCAGTAATATTAACTTCAGGATCTATACCTGTATAATCCGTAATCACAAATAAATTAGTTCCGGTTAGCGAAACTCGTAAATTTGCAAATGCACCTATGTTATTTAAGTTATACCCTACAGTAAGGTTTTCCAGACGGGCAAAGCCAGCATCTTCTAGAAACAAATCCGTCGCATATTCAAAATTATTTATTCCCATTTCTGGGGCAGAAGCTAGCACATTAGAAAAGCCAATATTGTCTAATGCACTTAAGGCTGCTTTGCGGGCATTAAATACTTTATGACCATGGGCTCCACGCAAAACTAAGTTGGCATCCAAATTTTTGTAGCGAAACGAAGGAGTAAAAGCCCAGTTAAATTTAGGAAGTGGCTGGCCAGCGATATACTTATCTGAGCTCTGCCTCTGAGAAGCCACAATTGTCCCATCCCCATCTAAATCATCTACAATCTGTCTGCCTGTATCGTCAACGCCAGCGTGCTTGTATAAGTAAAATACTCCGAGTGGTTGGCCAATTATCAAATTGTTTATACCATTAGTACCATCAGCAACTCCTGTTGTTCCTCCTGTTCCTAAAACAGAATAGTTTACCCCAGATAATTCAAATTCCGCTATAGAACCATTTAGTTCAAGTACCTCAGTACGTATGCTTGAGAAATTACCTCCTAAATTTAGAGTAAGATCACTATTGTCAATTATAGTGTAATTAGTATTAAACTCAATGCCCTGATTAAGAATTTCGCCAGCATTAGCAAAGATATTCCCTACAGGAAACGGAGGGGTCGGTACATCGTATTGGAAGAGGAGATTTTCAGTAATTCCTCTAAATAAATCAACACTACCAGTCAACCTTCCTTGCAACATTTGAAAATCTAAACCAGCATTAACCATTTTTTTAGTTTCCCAGCGTAGATCAGGATTTGCATTTTGATCAATCTCAAAATTAGGTAATATCTGACCACCAAAATATGCAGTACCTCTTCGTGTAGCTCTAAGTACTGAACCAAGAGGGTCCAATCCTTGCTGATTGCCCGTTTCACCGTAGCCAACTCTAATTTTTAAATCATTAATGAAGTCTACATTAAAAAAATTTTCATCACTTAAACGCCAAGCTAACGAACCTGAGTAAAACGTACCCCATTTATTGTTGGCTCCAAATACAGATGCACCGTCTCTACGTACGCTAACACTGGCTAGGTATCTATCATCATAACCGTAGTTTAATCTACCTAAGAAAGAGGATAAGGTTCTGTCGTTCCGAAATGAATTTTTATCATCGGCAGCAGCGCGATCTGGATCTCCAGCACCCAGGTTATTTAAATTATCAGCATTATCAATCAAGAAGGCTTCAGCAGCTACGCTATAACCCTGATAATCAAAGTTTTGATATTCGTTAACCGCAACGACATTTAGGTTATGTTTGCCAATTTCTTTAGTATAATCTAAAATAAAATTAAACAGCTTTTCATCATTGGTTTTAGATTCCCTAAAAGCCAAGCCATCCGGTAGGTCCTCAATATTAGCAACAGAAGTTGGGTCGCCAATATTTCTGGCTCCTGCAATAGTGGTAAGTGCCGACTGATAACGGCCATATTCAATATTTACCTTACGCCATGAACCAAATGCAGTGGCGGATAGGCCGTCAAATATATCATACCTTAACCGTAAGCTACCAAACATATCTTCGGTCTGATCACCGTCTACTACCTCAGTAGTACGAGCTACCGGATTTATGTAATCAAAAACATCACGGTCAATAAAGTAAGGTCCTACAGCAGCACCGCCCTCGCCCAAATCATTGGCATCTGCTGCGAAAATAGGGTCAGTTGGTCGTCGGGTAAGGGCTTCGTTAACGCGGTCCCCGTTATTGTACTCATTATTTCTAAAGGAAGCATTCAGATTAAAACCTACTGTTAGTTTATCGCCGATAGCTTTTTGTTCACCCTGAAAACGAGCAATATAGTTTTTGCTTTCGCTTCCAAGTATAATACCTTCCTGCAATAATGCAGTTCCTGATGCTCTATAAGTAAAGCTTTCAGTACCACCGCTTAACGACAGGGTATGGGATTGCGAATAACCATTTCGAGTAATTTCATCGAACCAATTTGTGTTGGCACCAAAATCATTTACAGCACTAAAGCGTTGATTTGCTACCTCTCGCCACTCGTCCGCCGAAAGTACGTCATATGATCTGGCAATTACATCTACTGATGCCGCTCCGTTGTATT
Source organism: uncultured Roseivirgaceae bacterium (assembly GCA_964504565.1). GTDB lineage: Bacteria > Bacteroidota > Bacteroidia > Cytophagales > Cyclobacteriaceae > Cesiribacter. Next base: position 283,324 of record CAZDEY010000003.1, on the reverse strand, counting down.
CTATTTGGGCCTGTCCAGCCTTACCACTTTTGGTTGTGATTAGTATCACACCAGCAGCACCTCGCGAACCATAAATAGCTGTTGACGAAGCATCTTTTAATATATCGAAGCTTTTAATTTCACTAGGCGGAATTTGCTTTAATAAATCTAAATTACCCTGAATCCCGTCTACTACTACCAGCGGGTCATTACCTCCTCTAAGGGAAGTTATACCTCGTATACGAATATTAGGAGTTTGCCCAGGCTCACTACCTACCTGATTAATCGAAACACCGGCAGCTCTACCATTAATCTGCTGTAATGGATCTACAATGGCACCTTGATTGAAATCTTCTTCGCCAATAGCCGCAACCGCCCCAGTTAGATCTCTCTTCTCCTGCGTACCGTAACCCACTACAATTACCTCGCCCAGGGTTTCAATGTCTTCGGCTAATGCAATATCAATTGTAGTTCGGTTGCCTACGGTAACAGTTTCGGGGGTATATCCTATGAAAGAAAACTCCAGAACGGCATCATCGCCGGGTACTTGTAGGCTGTACTGCCCATCAATGTTAGTTACCGTGCCTTGGGCGGTGCCCTGCACACGTACGCTAACTCCGGGTAGGGGCCCATCGCCCGCCATTGAACTAACGGTGCCGCTAACCGTACGCTGTTGCGCCCAACTACAAACCGATAGCAACATAGCCATTAGCCATAGGGTACCAGTTCGTACTAAACTGTACTTGTTTGTCATTTTAATATTTAGTTTGAGAATTTGGATTGAGTATAAAGCAATAGCAAAATTGCTGATTCCGCTAATTAGCTGATAATCAGTACTTAATATCACCTTGAATTTCCGAAAACGTTTTCGGAAATAGGCACGAAAATGTGGGCTACAGTAATAATCCTCTATCATATAGTAAGCTGTAGTACATCTTAACTTTCAATTAATATACACAAAATTTTCGCACAAATACCAGCCTAAATTGCATAATTTTCACTGTAAACGTAACCGCAAACGTTTGCGGTCATATTCCCAAACTTAAAGTTTTGCTTCAACATATTACCTATGTTAAGCTACGGTTAGCTTATATAACGTATTCAGTACTGATTTTGGATTGCTTTAGCTGTAGGGGTAAAGAAAATTTTATCATAAATTAAAAGGTACCAAAAATAGACAAATGTTTCTAGGTTTGGATATGATACCTGCCGACAGGGTAAATAGATATGTCAAGTATATTTAATTATTGGCACAAGGAGTTTTAAATTGTAATTGCAGTTTCTTTTATTGTGGTTTATATTTCTGCTTAAGAACAGCCGTTTACCATCCAAACCCGCCTTCATGAAACATGCCTCGGTTACTATAAAGGATATTGCCCGCGAATTAAAAATTTCCCCCTCCACCGTTTCCCGGGCCCTGAAGGACCATCCCGATATTAGTCCGGCTACCAAAAAGGCAGTTCGCGAACTGGCCGAACGGCTGGACTACCAGCCCAACTCAGTTGCCCTAAGCCTTCGGAAAAGTAAAACCAATACCATAGGGGTAGTAGTACCTCAAATAGTCCATCATTTTTTTAGCACTGTAATTAGCGGTATAGAGGATGTGGCCCTGAAAGCCGGTTATCAGGTAATGGTGTGCAATAGCGGGGAAAGCTACGAGCGGGAAGTAAAAAGTGTGCAGGCCCTCATCGGCAGCCGGGTAGATGGTCTGTTAATTTCAGTTGCCGAAGAAACCAGCAATATCAGCCACTTTGAGAGCCTGATCCGTCGCGGAGTGCCGGTGGTGTTTTTCGATAGGACAGTTAACGGTTTGAATACCAGTGAGGTGGTAGTTGATGATTTTGGCGGGGCTTACCGGGCGGTGCAGCATTTGCTAAAAGTCGGGCGCAACCGTATACTCCACCTTAGTGGGCCAGCCAGTCTGAATATCTCCGAGAAGCGCCAGAAAGGGTACGAAAAAGCCCTAAACGATGCCGGGCATTCGGTTGACAAAAAGCTTATTGCTGCCGGCGGGCTAACTATTGAAGAGGGGGAAAAAGCAATGGAAAAGTTTCTGGCTACCAATAAGTTGCCTGATGCCATATTTGCAGCCAACGATCCGGTGGCTATTGGAGCTATGAAGTACTTGAAGAAAAAGGGAATTTCAATTCCGGAGCAAGTAGCGGTGGTAGGCTTTAGTAATGAGCCCCTTACCGCCCTGATAGACCCGCCACTTTCTACCGTGGCCCAGCCCGGTTACGAAATGGGTACCATTGCTACCGAACTGCTGCTACAGCAAATTGCCGACGAAGATAAAAGCGAAGGTTCACTGACCACACAAAAGAAAGAGCTACGTACGGAGTTAATTATACGAGGCTCTTCGGAATAAATTTCTTAATAAAAAGTAAAAAATTACGCAATCGTTTGAAACTGATATAAATTCTGGTTTTATATTATAATTATCGCAAACAATTAGTTTTTAGCCAGCGTCTCTAAGTTTGGAGTTTGGTATAGCTCTGTTTTTTTAACTTACTTTAGATTAGCTCACCTCATAAAATATACTAAATATTAATTTAGTTAACTGGTGAACTTGCCGGGCTTGGGTCAAAAATGATATAGGCCGGGGGCTCTAATTTTTAACTTTCTATAGGTATATGCGCGAATATTTAGGCATCGATGTTGGTGGTACTAATATAAAATGTGGGGTAGTACGCGAAGACGGAGAAATTCTTATACACGAAAAGTATCATACCCCTACGCTTCGTAAAAAGAAGTCATTTGCCAACGAGCTGGTTAATATTGTCGGCCATTATCTTGATAAATTTCCCCGCGTTACTGAGGTTGGCTTAGGGTTGCCCGGTACACTAACCAAAGACCGGTCGCATACCATAGAACTTCCCAACATACCGGAACTTAACGATTATCCTCTGCTGGATCATCTGCATAGTAAGTTTCCCCGTCACCAGTTTATTTTAGAAAACGATGCGAATGCCGCCGCCCTGGGCGAGCTATACTTTGGCCCCAATCAACTACCCGACGATTTTTTGTTTATTACCCTGGGTACCGGAGTAGGGGGTGCCATAGTGCTGGATGGCAATATATTAAAGGGCGGCGACGGCAATAGCGGAGAGTTTGGTCATATGGTTAGCCGGGGCGGCAAGCGCCTGGAATTTTTGATAGGCAAAAAAGGCTTTATCCGCATGGCTAAACGAACTATTAAAAAGTACGGCGATGATACTTTGCTGGCCCAGGCCGATAAAATTAATACCCAAGCCTTATTAAGTGCTGCCTCTCAGGGCGATGCCCCAACCAAAGCAATATTTCATAAAGCCGGCCTATTGTTAGGCGAGGCAATAGTGTCCTTAATCAGGGTGCTGGATATTAAGAATATTTATATTGGGGGAGGTATAAGCAGCACCTACGAATTTCTGGAGCCCGGAATTAGAGAAGGGCTGAAAAAAACCCTAACGCCTTATTATCTTAACGATTTGAATATGCAGCGGGCAGCTCTGGAAAATCAGGCGGGGGTTTTAGGGGCGGCTGCCTTATGCATGGCTATGCAGCGGTTTAAAACTGCTCAATAAATACCTCATTTGCCCTACCTAAGGCATCTAAGCGAACGTACACGCTGGGCACCTTTTCCGGTCGGTTGCTATTATAGTTTTTTGCCCGGCATCGGGGGTTAGGCTCAGTTAAGTAAACCAAAAACTTCTGGCCCCGGCCGTATAGCTCGTGCCCATCGGGCTTGCCCAGTACGGAAATAACCTCTTTTTCGGTTAAACCCGTAAACTGATCCTGGGCGGCTACTACCGCATCGCGCATGGTAAGCCTGCGGTTGCCGCAACCATACTTATCGCGCTTCCACTGGTAAGAATTGAAGCCCTCAATGTCTACGTTAGCCGGCTTACTGTTGCAAGAAAGCGCCAGCAAGAAAGAAGCGTACAATACAATTTTACTTCGCATAAATAATCAGGCAGTTTCCAAAACCTTCGGAACGGTCTGGCGGCGAATGTACAACAATCCGGCGGCCGATAAAAAAATATAAGCCGGAAGTGCTATACCAATTGCCGATAAAATAGCCGGTTGTACCAACCATAATACCAAGGCTACGGTGGCCAGTAACCTAAACCACTCACCGTACCAAGCTACCCGGCGGTTTTCCATCAGCCAGCCGAAATTCAGTACCGTCGCAATTATAATTAGCGTACAAGCTGCCTGTTCAGCCAGGCCCAGTTTTTCAATACTAAATAAGAAAACTGCAGTACCGGCCAGGGCAAAAATATACTGCAGCAGGGTATACCAAAACAGGTGCGGGCTAAGGGCTGGGTTAAATTTCTGTTTGCTTTCCTCGGTAAGTTCCGGCGGGGCCAGGTAGCCGCCTCGGTAGTCCGGGCGCCAGCCGGGCTTATTTACTATAGTTTTAAGTTTATCGCCCCAAGTACGGCAGGCTTTTACCTCATTATACAGAAATTGGTAAAAATGAAGGTTTACCCAAACCGGGTTCCAGCTATTTACCGGAGTGGTTACGCCGTAGGTTGGGCGCTCTTCCTCCTCCTGGAATGTTCCAAACATTCTATCCCAGATAATAAAAACCCCGGCGTGGTTCTTATCAATATATTTAGGGTTTCGGCCGTGGTGTACCCGGTGGTGGCTGGGCGTATTGAATACCCATTCCAGCGGACCAAGTTTGCCAATTTTTTCGGTATGAATCCAAAATTGGTAAATAGTTACCAGGGCATTTATGAAAACAAAGCTAAGGGTATCGAACCCTATAACCGCCAGTGGTAAATAAAATATTGCCGTCCAGATAGCCTGAAACGAACCCTGGCGCAGGGCTACACTAAAATTGTAATCTTCGCTCTGGTGATGCACCACGTGTCCGCCCCAGAATAAGCTAACCTCGTGGCTCATCCGGTGCGCCCAGTAATAACAGAAATCGACTAGAATGAATAGCGCGATATAACTTAATAGGCTGGGCTCAATAGTAATAAAGCGGATATGCTGATACACTAATTGGTATAGGGCTAAGATTCCAATTTTTAAAAATACGCCGGTAACCTGCTGGGTTATACCGCAGCTAATATTAGTTAGGGCATCGTTGAGGCGGTAAATAGGCTTGCGTTCCCAAAACTGAACTATAAGTTCCAGCCCAATCAGGGCAAAATAAATCGGGATAGCCAATATTATCGGATCCAGCTCCATATATTCCAAATTAGTGTTTACTTGCTACCTTTGCCGAAAGGGTTACTCTTTACAAGATGCTTAATTTTTATGAAAACCCTCTAAATTCTAAAATCATTTCGCATGCTCAAACTGTATAAATTCCTCTGGATAAGCTCGATACTACTTTTTCTTACCGTGCTTCTGCTGGTATATGCCTTCCTGATTGATAGGGCTAATGTGCAGATGCAGAATTGGGGTATTCGCTCGGAGGAAGAATTGCGAAGCTGGTTTTTTTACGTAAGTATGGGCGTGTTCCTGCTAACCAATATTGTGCTTTACCTTCTGTACAATACCCTAAAGCGCAATAACCGCCACCAGCCCGATTTAACCAAGTGGCGTATGAATACCGAAATCTCAACCTGGTTGCTGGGCCTGGCCGGGGCAATAAACCTATTTTATATATCGGTTATGGGTTTTTTTGGCCTACTAAATAACTCAGAAGACCTAAACTTAAACGATTATACCTTACTGCTATATTTAGGACCGTTAGCTATATTATTGCTTCTAGTACTTTTACCTCTGAGGCTAAGTAAATTAAGAAAAGTAGGTGCTGCGTAAGCTTTTACAAATGCTTAAATAGAACTTATTTTCTGGTTAATTACTAAAATTTTTAGTAATTTAGAGGGTTGAAAAATTTGGATTAGCCCGCACTTATTAGGTAAATTGCTAGTTCCCAAAGTAATTAAAAAAGTATTTTAAAGCGTATATGGCTGCTAATAAACCAGTTGAATACACCGAAGATAGTATACGTTCCTTAGACTGGCGCGAGCATATTCGCCTGCGTCCCGGTATGTACATTGGTAAGTTGGGCGACGGTTCCTCGCCGGACGATGGTATTTATGTGTTAGTGAAAGAAGTTATTGATAACTCAATTGACGAACACATGATGGGCTACGGCCGCCAGATTGATGTAAAGATTACCGACCATCAGGTGGAAATAAGGGACTATGGCCGGGGCATTCCGCTGGGTAAAGTGGTGGACTGCGTAAGCAAAATTAATACCGGTGGTAAGTACGATAGCGGCGCCTTTCAGAAGTCGGTTGGTTTGAATGGGGTAGGTACCAAAGCAGTAAATGCGCTAAGTACGTATTTTAACGTGCAAAGCTTTCGCGAGGGGCGCTCGGTTGAAGCGGAGTTTGAGCAAGGCTATCTACAAAAAGAGCACAAAGAACGCGCTACTGACCAAAAGAACGGTACCCAGGTTCTATTTAACCCGGACTCTACCATATTTAAAAATTACAAATTCATACCGGAGTTTCTGGAGAACCAGATTTGGAATTACGCTTTCCTGAACGCTGGTCTTACAATTAACTTCAATGGTAAAAAGTATTTTAGCAAGAACGGCCTGCTGGACTTACTACAGCGAAAAACCGACGAAGAAAGCCTCCGCTACCCCATAATTCACCTTAAGGGTGAAGATATTGAACTGGCACTTACCCATAATAACCAGTACGGCGAGGAATACTACAGCTTTGTAAATGGTCAGTATACCACCCAGGGCGGTACGCATTTGGCCGCTCTGCGGGAAGCCTTGGTTAAAACTATTCGGGAATTTTACGGCAAATCGTTTGAAGCTACGGATATTCGCCAAGCTATAGTAGGGGCTATTGCCGTGCGCGTGCAGGAACCGGTATTTGAAAGTCAGACCAAAACCAAACTGGGTTCGCAAAACGTTGGCCCCGACGGCCCAACCATGCGAACCTTTGTTAATGATTTTATTAAGAAAGAGCTGGATGATTACCTGCACAAACATCCGGAAACTGCCGATGCGCTACTAAAGCGGATACTGCAGAGCGAGCGGGAGCGTAAGGATATTGCCGGTATAAAGAAGCTGGCTAACGAACGAGCCAAAAAGGCCAACCTTCATAACAAAAAACTTCGCGACTGCCGGGTGCATTTGGGCGATAAAAAGGATGAGGCAGACGATACCATGATATTTATTACCGAGGGCGACAGTGCCAGCGGTAGCATAACCAAAAGCCGCGATGTACTTACCCAAGCCGTATTTTCGCTTCGCGGTAAGCCGCTAAACTGTTTTAGTTTAACCAAAAAGGTGGTATACGAAAACGAAGAATTTAACCTGCTTCAGCACGCCCTTAATATTGAGGATGGGCTGGATGGGCTTCGCTACCGTAAAATTGTAATTGCCACCGATGCCGACGTAGACGGTATGCACATTCGCTTGCTGCTGCTTACGTTTTTCCTGCAGTTCTTCCCTGATCTGGTACGGAACGGCCACGTTTTTATTCTGGAAACCCCGCTATTCAGGGTACGAAATAAGAAGCAGACCTTTTACTGCTATAGCGAAGAAGAAAAAATGGCGGCGGTTAATAAATTAGGTGGCAAGCCGGAGATAACCCGCTTTAAGGGGTTGGGTGAAATAAGTCCGGATGAATTTAAGGGTTTTATTGGAGAAGATATTCGCCTGGAACCCATAATTCTAACCAAAGAAACTAAGGTTAATAACCTTTTAGGCTTCTATATGGGTAAAAATAGCAGCGACCGCCAGCAATTTATTATAGAAAATCTACGGGTAGAGAAGGATTTAGACGAGGACGTGAAGGATAAGCAGTCTGAAGAAAAGGTGGCTGAGACGGCCGAAGCCTAGTTTTAAGGACTGGTTAATTTAGGTGTAAGAACTTACAATGGCTGAAGAGAACAACGAAAATATAGGAGCCCAGGGCGAGGCTTCCGAAGAAAGCATACACGAGGTTACCCACGTTGACGGCATGTACAAAAGCTGGTTTCTGGATTACAGCAGCTACGTAATTCTGGAACGGGCCGTACCCAGCATATCCGATGGCTTTAAACCAGTGCAGCGCCGAATTATGCACGCCATGCGCGAAATGGATGATGGCCGCTATAATAAGGTTGCCAATATTATTGGCCAAACCATGCAGTACCACCCGCACGGCGATGCCTCCATTGCCGATGCTATTGTTAATCTGGGCCAAAAGGACATACTAATTGATACGCAGGGAAACTGGGGTGATGTGCGTACCGGCGACCGGGCAGCGGCACCCCGGTATATTGAAGCCCGCCCCAGCAAGTTTGCGCTGGATGTACTGTATAACCCCCAAACTACCAATTGGCAACTTAGCTACGACGGCCGTAAAAAAGAGCCGATAAACCTGCCGGTTAAGTTTCCCTTGCTACTTGCCCAAGGTGTAGAAGGTATAGCCGTGGGCTTGAGTACCAAAATTCTTCCGCACAACTTTGTAGAGTTGATAGATGCTTCTATTGATGTTTTAAGAGGTAAGAAGGTAAACGTTCTGCCCGATTTTCCCACCGGCGGTATGGCCGATTTTAGCGATTATAACGAGGGTTTGCGGGGAGGTAAAATCAGGGTTCGGGCTAAGATAGAGGAGTTAGATAAGCGAACGCTGCTAATTAAGGATATACCCTACGCCACTACCACCACCAATCTTATTGAATCCATTATAAAAGCCAACGATAAAGGAAAAATTAAGGTTAAAAAAGTAATTGATAACACCGCCCAGGATGTGGAGGTAGAGGTGCAAATTGCTCCTAACCAATCGCCGGATGTAGTAATTGATGCCCTGTACGCCTTTACCGATTGCGAAGTAAGCATTAGCCCTAACGCCTGCGTAATTGTGGATGACAAGCCACGATTTATGAGCGTGAACGAAATTCTCCGTATTAATACGCAGCAAACGGTTGACCTGCTGACTCGCGAGCAGGAAATTCGGCGCGATGAACTTCGGGAAAAGATCTTGTTTAGTTCACTGGAGAAAATTTTTATTGAAAACCGCATTTACCGCGATATTGAGGAGGCCACCACTTGGGAGCAGGTTCTGGAATTTATTGATAAAGGACTGGAGCCTTTCAAAAAAGAATTCTACCGCGAAATAATTGAGGAAGACTTGGTTCGTCTTACTGAAATTAAAATTAAGCGAATTTCTAAGTACGATAGCTTTAAGGCTGATGAGCTAATGCGAAAGCTGGAGGAAGAGCTGGCTGATGCTGAGCACAATCTGGCCAATATTATTGATTTTACCATTGCCTACTACAAAAACCTGAAGAAGAAGTATGGCACTGGCCGCGAGCGCAAAACCGAAATTCGTAATTTCGATACTATTCAGGCGGCCCAGGTGGCGGCTAATAATGCCAAGCTTTACGTTAATAGGGAAGAGGGCTTTATTGGTACCGGCCTGAAGAAAGATGAGTACGTATGCGATTGCTCGGACATTGACGATATAATTGTGTTTCGCCGGGACGGGGTATATTCGGTTACCAAAATACAGGATAAAAACTTTGTTGGTAAGAACATAATTCACGTAGGCGTTTTCCGCAAAGGCGATGAGCGCATGGTGTACAATGCGGTTTACGTGGATGGGAAAAGCGGCCGCAGTATGGTTAAGCGCTTCCAAGTGCCGGCCGTAACCCGCGATAGGGAATATGATGTAACCAAAGGGGCAAAAAATTCCAAAATCCTGTATTTCTCGGCTAACCCAAATGGCGAGGCCGAAGTGGTAACGGTTAATCTTACCGCAGCCAGCCGGGCCAAAATTAAGGTATTCGACTATGATTTTGCTGAGCAGGATATAAAAGGCCGCACCGCTGCCGGTAATATTTTAACTAAATACCCGGTGCGCAAGGTGCAACTTAAGCGCGAAGGGGCGTCTACCTTGGGCGGGCTGGAAATTTTTTACGATGAGGCCGTTGGCAAAATTAATAGCGACGGGCGCGGCAAGCCAATCGGCTCGTTTTTTGGCGATGACCGAATATTTATAGCCTACAAGAACGGTAACTATGAGCTTACCAACTACGATTTAACCAATCGCTACGAACCCGACCAGGTTCTGCACATCGGGAAGTTTAACCCGGAAGCTACCGTATCGGCGGTTTATTACGACGGCAATAGTAAGGAACACTACATAAAGCGCTTCAAAATTGAAACCAGTACGCTGGATAAGGAATTTAATTTTATAACCGATGCCCGTAGCTCGCAGGTTTTGGTAGTAACCACCGATGAACAACCTCAGGTAGAAGTAGACTACATTGACCCGGCTACTAAAAAGAAAGAAACTACCCTTATTGATATTGACGTTATGAGTGAAGTACGGGGTTGGCGAGCCTTGGGTAACAAGCTTAATCTAAACAAAGTAAAAGAAGTGCGCCTAATTAATAGTACCGTGGAAGGTAGTAAGGAACAAATGAACCTGTTTTAAAAATTATTTTTATTCTGAATGGCTATGGAAACGTGGGAACTAGAATTTTACAAGTATCTGGAACCCTACGTTACCGATCACAAGAAAAATTTAATTGATAGGATTTTAGATAGCCGAACCCGCTACCTTACTATAGCCCTGGAGCATATGATTAAGCCGCACAACGGCAGTGCCGCCCTGCGTACTGCCGAGTGCTTAGGCTTGCAAACCGCTCATATCATCACAACTAAAAACTATAAATCTAATTTAGGTGTAGTTAAAGGGGCTACTAAGTGGCTGGATGTAGAATTGCACCAGGCACGTAATAAAGAAGAGGCTACCCGATTGGCTATTGAAGATATTAAAGAGCGAGGCTATAAAATTGTGGTAACCAGCCCGCATAGCGATGGATATACCCCGGAAAACCTGCCGTTAGATGCTCCGATTGCCCTATGGTTAGGTAATGAGCAGGATGGTATTTCGGAACAAGCCGAGGCTCATGCCGATTATACCCTGACCATTCCCATGCACGGCTTTACCGAAAGTTATAACGTAAGCGTTAGTGCGGCCTTGTGTTTGTATACTATTCTAAATAGATTACGTAAGCAAGATGAGGTGAAGTGGCAGCTTGAGGAGGATGAGGCATTTAGGTTAAAAATTAACTGGTACGAAAAGATTGTGAGGCACGCCGGCCGGGTAAAGCCCGTTATACAAAAGAAATATGCTTAAACGGCTGTTAACGTACTTATTCACCGCCTTTTTTGCTGTTGTTTTGCTGCTGCTGGCTACAAATTTGCTGGTGGTTTTAAGTACTACCAAGTTAATTTATCAGGAACTGCGCGATGTTCCCGAACAAGATGTTGCCCTGGTTTTGGGAACCAGCAAACGCTTTGCCGACGGATCTCCCAATACCTATTTTGAAAATCGGATGAATGCTGCCGCTCAGCTTTATAAAGAAGGCAAAATTAAACACCTTATCCTGAGCGGAGATAACCGGACCAAGTACTACAACGAACCGCTGGACATGCAAAAAGCGCTGATTAAGCGGGGCATTCCGCAGGAAGCTACTACACTGGACTACGCCGGCCTGCGAACCTTAGATTCAGTTGTACGAAGTAAAGAGATTTTCGGGCAGCAGCGAGTGGTAATTATTACCCAGCGCTTTCACGCCTATCGGGCTCTTTACATTGCCGAATATTACCGAATGAACGCTGTAGCCTACGCTGCTAACGAACTTCCGTTCAGATCATCAGTAAATTTGCAACTTAGGGAAATATTAGCCCGCCCTATGGCTTTACTGGATTTGTACGTATTTAAAAAGGCTCCTAAACACTTGGGTGAGCAGGAGCCTTTAAATATATCCGGTTAGTGATGTAAACCTTAAAATACGTCGGCCGTCACCCTAAAGGTCATATCCGAAGTTATCTTGATTTCTTTATTGGTAGTTTCATCCACCTTAGCTTTCACGTCAATGGTGTACGAATTTCCGCTAATGTAAGGCTTTAGCTCCGTACTGCTTTCGGCATCCAGCACTAGTTCGGAACCTACATCCGGGCCAATATTATATTTACTGGCAATAAGTACCCTTTCCTGACCTTCAGCTTCAATATAAATTTCTATTTCGTTTAAAAACGAGAAGGTTTCATCGCTGGGCTCGTCAATTTTAAGAGTTAGATCAGTTAAAAAGGCGCTTTTAACATACTTGGCCTGGGTGTTATTATTTTCGAACGATGAACTGGAGTTAGCGTCAACCTGAGGGGTATTTATAACCGGTACAAGGCCCAGGGTTGTAGGTGGTACACTAAACGCAATTTGCTCCTGGTAATCGAATTTTATCAAATCCTCAATCGCTTCGCAGCTAAATAGGGCAAAACCTACTAATACAGCCAGCATTTTAAGGCCGGAAAACTTTAGTCTTATCATGTTTACTATATTTGGAACTTCAAGATATGGCATATAACCGAACCGCAAGAATGAATTGGAGGCTAAACCCTACATACCTGCTCAAACGTAAAATTTTGTTTGGACTACTTTGGGCTGCACTATATACGCATACTGGTTCCGCCCAGGATTTTAGCCCTAAAACCTCCAGCGAAATTGCCCTTGAAATTCAAAAGGCTGCCAACCTTACCAGCGTATTGTACCTGGCTGCCCACCCCGACGATGAAAATACCCGCTTAATAAGCTGGTTGGCTAATGAAAAGCACTACCGTACCGGCTACTTATCCTTAACCCGGGGCGATGGTGGCCAAAACCTAACCGGCAGCGAGCTACGGGAAAAATTGGGAATTATAAGAACCCAAGAACTGCTGGCCGCCCGCCGCATTGATGGTGGAGAACAATTTTTTACCCGCGCCAACGATTTTGGCTACAGTAAACACCCCAATGAAACGTTCAGTATCTGGAACCGCGATTCCGTTCTGGCAGATGTGGTTTATATTATCCGAAGTTTTAAGCCGGATATGCTAATTACCCGCTTTCCAACCACTCCCGGCATAACCCACGGCCACCACACCGCCTCGGCTATGTTGGCTGAACAAGCCTTTAAATTGGCCGCCGATCCCAAGGCTTTTCCTGAGCAGCTAAGCGAGGTTGACGTATGGCAGCCTAAAGCCTTATATTGGAATACTAGTTCCTGGTTTTTTAGGGGAGAAAGGGCTAGCCAGTACGATACTACTAATTTAGTTACGCTTAAGGTAGGAGGGTATAATTCCTTACTGGGAAAATCATACCCGGAAATTGCCAGCCTAAGCCGTAGTCAGCACCGCAGTCAGGGTTTTGGTACCAATATTAGCCGGGAGCAAGTTACCGAATACCTGGAACCGATTGCCGTACAACCCGGCTATTCCTCTACCTCAGGTTTGGAATTAAGTAAAAGCTGGGGTGAAGTAACCGGTAATAAGGAATTGGATAGGCTTTGGGATAAGGTAATACAGGATTATGACTTTACCAACCCGGCCGCATCAGTCCCAACATTGCTCCAAGTTTTAACCTTACTAAAAACCACCGAATTTCCTCAAAAAGCCTACAAGCTAAATCAAGTCAAGCATTTAATAGCCAACTGTCTGGGTTTGTATGTAGAGGCAACTACCGATCAACCGGTACTTTATGCGGGACAATCGGTTAGGGTAACCGTATCGGCAATTACCAGAAGCGAAAACTATACTATAAAAGCCGGAGGAGTCCATTTTCCAGAACTAAATGCTGAAAAAACTTTAGATCAGGTACTTAGTCCGTATACCCAATTCGGCCAGGAGTTTACACTGGATATCCCGCTGGAATTTCCGCTTTCCCATCCGTACTGGCTGAACGGCTCAGCCTCCGAGGCTATGTTCTCTTTGCCTAAGCGTAGCCTGCTGCTGGAGCCGGATAATCCCGAAAGTTTACACGCTCACATCCAACTACAGATTAATGGTACAGAAGTTGAATATTCAGTGCCGGTAAATCACAAAAGGGTGGAAAGAAACCTGGGCGAGGTAATTGAACCTTTGTATGTAGTTCCGGCCTACACACTGCAAGCCGACCAAGAATTATTATTAGCCATTAATCAGGAGGCTGTTACGGCAACGGTTTCTATAACCGATGAAGCCCGACTGGGGGAAGAAGGTATACTTCAAATTGAACTGCCTAAGAACTGGCAGGCCGATAAAACCCAGGTGCCGGTAAAGTTTGATAACTCACCTTCGGTAGCCTATAGCTTCAAAATAAAAGCCAAAAATAAAAAAGCAGCTAGCGGCAATATTAAATTCTCTTTCATAACTAAAGATAAAACGTATAGCCAGCAATTGGTGCGATTGGAAGCCCCGCACTTTCCGCCCCAGGTGTACTTGCCCAAAGCCCAGGCTGCAATTCGTAATATTTCGGTGGAAACCAACGGCGGTAAAGTGGCTTATATAAGTGGAGCCGGCGATGAAATTCCCCAAGCGCTACAAATCTTAGGCTATTCGGTAGAGGTATTTGGTTCTAGTGAGATAGGTAGCCAGGATTTAAGCAGCTACAAAGCACTGGTTTTCGGAATTAGGGCTCTAAACATACACCCGGAACTAGATAGGTTTACTGCCGAATTAGACTCATATGTACGTGACGGCGGGGTAGTGCTTTTTCAGTATAATACCAGCAGAGCCAAATTGCCAATTGGCAGCGATACGCTTTCAATTAGTCGGGATAGGGTTACCGATGAAGCAGCCGCGGTAACCATACTAGCCCCTAAAGCAAAGGTGCTAAATTACCCTAACCAAATTACTGATAAGGACTGGAACGATTGGGTGCAGGAGCGGGGACTTTACTTTCCAACGGCTTGGAGTGAAAATTGGCAGCCGGTTATAGGTATTAGCGATGTAGGTGAGGATCGGCTGGACGGTTCGCTGCTGGTGCGGAACCTGGGGAGGGGAACCTACATCTATACTGGGCTCTCGCTGTTTAGGGAAATTCCGGCGGGGGTGCCTGGAGCCTACCGTTTGCTAGCTAATTTTATTGAGAGCGGCCAAAACTAACAATTATACATAGCAACCGTTAATGCAGATATAATAGTATACTGCAGTGCCCACCTGGATTAAAGTTTTAGTAATTGTTCTCGCCTCGGTTTTTGCCGTTTTATTTGCCGCCGGTTTTCTGGCCGATGACTGGGTAGGTAATACACTGAAAGATAAAATTTCAAAATCGAGTGATGGTAAACTGAAATTGGATTTCTCCGATATACAAGTAGATTTGCTACGACAATCGGCCTACTTGTTTAAGGCCAACCTGCGCAGCACCCAAAGCGATTCGGTAGAGGTAGAGTTTAGCCGCCTGGCCCTTACCGATGTAGATGTTACCAGCCTTCTGTTTAGTAACCGGCTGGAGTTTGATAGCCTGGACCTGGACGATGTGGATGTTAAGCTCAAATTATCGCAGAAGGAAGCTAAATCTGCCCCATTTAGTATTGATAAGCTGAATATTGCTGCCGAAGTAAAAAAATCTTTTGATAAAGTTCAGGCTGAACATCTGCATATTACTAATCTTAAGGTAGCGGCTGTTCAAGCTAATACTATGCAGTTTAGCGCAGTAATCGATACGTTTTTAGTTAATTCCATTGAAATAGATAGCGGAAACTTCCTCACTAAAAATCGGACTCTATTTGCCGAAGACTGGAAATTTAAGATAGATAGCCTTAATTACAAAAATGCCCGAACCAGCATAGCGGTACCTAATGCCAGAATAACCCTGCACGAAGGTACTATGACTGCCAGTCTGCCGGAGGCTGATATAATTACTTCCGGGGGGCGGTATCTGGTTCAGCAAGCAACTTTAGATAGGATTTATCTTTCTAGTTGGATTAACCGAGAGCTCAAGGGCCAGCGAATTTCGCTAAAAAACGTAGAGGCAATTTTACCGGTCAGTGCCGATTCTGCTTCCGCCAATAAAAGCCAATCCGGTCAAAAATCCCTAACCCAATTTACTTTACACAGCTTCATTCCGGAGGAAATTAAGCTTATCGCTTTAGAAAAATTAGATATTGAAAATTTTGAAATTCAGCAAGGAAACCGGTTATATGCCCAGGGCGGGGTGCAGGTGAATAATATTGATATAACCGACGCCCCGGCCTTTAGCAGTAATAAGTTTTTACATAGCGGAGCCATAGCCCTGCGCTTAGACAGCCTTAAGTTAGCTAATGGGCATGCGGGCGAAGTTAAATTTACCAGTACAGGTAGCAAAGCCCAGCTCCTGGCAAGTGATTTAAACTATAGTACCTCAAACCTTGAAACCTATATTTACGACCTTAGCCTGGAGGGTATCAAAGTTTTACCCAGCGAGGAGAAAGTAGCTATTACGTCTATTAAGGTAGGTAAGCCCGACATTGATATGCGTCTCACTAAACAATCGGACAAAAAGCAGTCAGAGCCAGGGCTAAATTTATACCCGTTAATTGAACCTTATTTACAGGGCATAGAAGTAGAAGAGATACGAGTAGCTGAGGGAAATGTATACATAAAAACCCCTACGGCCCGGGCTACTACCTATCAATTGCAAGGTATTAATCTGGCTGTAAATAATATAGATATAAACAAGGGTAGCGCATTTTCTGAGGAAAAAATTCTGCATGCTGCCAGCTATACAATTTCGGTAGATAAACTAATTAGCAGCCCCGAAGAGAGCAGGTATAATACTATAGTAAAGTCCCTGGTGTTAAATACTAATAAAAAATCTGTAGGTATAGAAAAGATTGAACTGGAGGCTAAGAAAACCCAGTTTCCCTATCAAAGTTCTCCCTCTGATCAATACGATTTAACTATAGCCAACCTACTGCTGGATGGTATGGATTTTAATCAGGCAAGCCGGGATAACGTTTATACGGCCGAAAAGCTGCGGGTTGATAAAATAGACTTAACCGCCTCTAAGGATAAACGAATAGAGGATAATGAGCAGAAACCTATGCCTCAGGAGTGGTTTAGCCGGGCGGGTATACCGTTTAGTTTAGACAAAGTACAGGTTAACCGAGCCACTATTACCTATCGGGAAACCCACCAGGGTAGTGAAAAGGCGGGGGTTATTCATTTTACCGACCTGAAGCTGAAGGGGGCCAACTTTAGCAATATTGCCGCCTATAATCGCCGCCACCCAATAGCTAACCTAACGGGCCTGGGCTTTGTACAAAGCCAGGGAAAGTTTACTACAGAAGTCAAAATTCATATGCTATCCGATAGTCTGCGGGTTGATGTGGTCGGGCAAATGGATTCAATGAACTTAAAGGAGGTAAATGAAATAGCTCAGTACACCGGAATAGGGCTAATTAAGCAGGGCCATCTAATAGGGGCCAATTGGAATTTTACAGCCAATAAGAATTATAGTCAGGGTGAAATGCAGTTTTTGTATAAGAACCTGAAAGTACAAATTAATACCGGTGATAAAGCTGATACCAGCGGCATTTTTCAGGATGCAATGAGTGGTTTGGTTAATTTATTATTGGTAGAAGGCGAGGTATTGCCAAATACCGAAGATGCCCAGCCCCGCAAAATCGGCGCCCGGCGAAATAGCAATAAAGGCTTCTTTAGCTATTATTGGAGCACCTTGTTTAACGGTATAAAAGAGTTTGTAGGTATCCCCCATAAAGATCCGGATAAGTTGGCTAACTAAGCGGCAGGCGGTACAATACCTAGTCGGCGGCAAATTTTCCGGAAGCTTTGTTTAACGCCATCAAGGGTTACGGAATGGTGTTCGGTACCTGAAGTGCCTAGTAGATATGCTATTGGCTTTAGCTTGGGAATATTATCGCATACAATCCGGAACATACTCATAAAGGGTAGAGAAATTATCATACCGGGCAGGCCCCACATCATTCCCCCTACTACTATGCTCAGGATCGTGAAGAAGGGATTAATGTTAACATTGCCACCTACAATATTAGGAGTCAGAATATTATTTTCCAGAAATTGAATAATTATAAACAAAATTATAACTCCCAGCGCATAAGTTGGGCTATCCATAACCAATAGGGCAAAGCTTAAGGGCACTGCCCCGCCAATTAAGGTACCGAAGTAAGGAATAAAGTTGATGATAGCAGCAATAACCCCTAAAAGTACCGCATACTTAACGCCCACTATAAGTAAACCCACTGAATTAAGAACGCATAGCACCAACACCACAATTACCATACCGCTCATATAGCGTTTGGTAACCTGGCCTATTTGGTTCAGGATATTGGTTAGGGTTTGGTGGTGCCTCCGGTGAACTACTCTGAACAGGAAAACCGAAAACTTATTACGGTAATAAAGCAGAAAGAATATATAAACCGGCAGCAAGCCTAATTTAGCAATAGTGCCGGTAGTAGCCTGAAAGGCAGTATTTATAAAAGCCGATCCGGTAGCGAATATATTAGCCAGCCGTTCTTTTAGCCATATATTCTGGTCGCTGGAACTAACGCCAAAGTTTTTTTCAATAACCTCATTTAACTTATCCAGGTTACGGTGAGCCTGAGCCATAAGCTCGGGAAAATCGCCCAGCAGCAGGCTTAGCTGCTTATATAGAAGAAATAAAAAGCCGACTACGGTGGCAATTAGTATTAATATAGATATAAAATTGGCTAGGATGCGGGGTATTCCTCTTTTTTCCAAGAAACTACACAGGGGATACAGCAAGTAAGCGAATAGGCTGGCCAATGCTATGGGATACAGAAAATTCCTTAGTACTATTAGCACAAATACTAATAAGACTAAAAATGCCAGGTAGCCTAATGCCAAGAATACCGTAGGCACATTACTTTTCATAGAGAGAGATTGGTGATTTCTTCCTTAACCCAAGTAGTTCAATTTGGTTACAACCCCCGGAAGATAGTAGCTTTGTTGTGCTATGGCCAAGAAGAAAAACTCCGGTCCCAATCCTGCCCAGATAATTAAGGATATCCGCCAGAACGTACTATCGCCCGTTTACTTTCTGCAAGGAGACGAAACCTTTTACATTGACCAGATCAGTAATGTAATTGAGCAGGAAGTACTTTCAGAGGCCGATAAAGGCTTTAACCAAATGGTTATGTACGGCAAAGATGTGGACATGGCCACTGTACTAAACGCTGCCCGTCGCTTCCCCATGATGGCCGAACGCCAAGTAGTTATTGTAAAGGAAGCGCAGGAGATCAGCGATTTAGGCAAGGAAAGTGGGCAAAAACAACTAGAGGCCTACGTTAAAAACCCGCTGCCCAGTACAGTTTTGGTTTTCTGCCATAAGCTAAAGAAGCTGGACGGCCGCTCGGCTTTAGCCAAGGTTATTGGTAAACATGCAGTTGTAATTACCACCGAGAAGCTCTACGATAACCAAGTACCGGACTGGATAAACCAACACGTAATTACCCTGGGGCATACCATAGAACCTAAGGCCGCCCAAATGCTATCCGAAGCTATTGGCAATAACCTGGATCGCATACATAGTGAATTGCAAAAATTACTACTAAACTTTAGCGGGCAGGTAAATATTTCGCCGGACCATGTGCAACGTTATATAGGCATTAGTAAGGAATATAATGCCTTTGAACTACAAAAAGCCCTGGGTATCGGCGATGTAGTAAAGGCTAATCGCATAATTATGTACTTTGCTTCTAATCCTAAAAAGCACTCGGCTATCGCCATAATAGCCCTTCTATATTCCTACTTTAGTAAACTGCTTAAATTACACCACCAAAAAGCCTATTCTGATAGGGATGTAGCCCAAGCTCTGGGCATCCACCCATTTGTTGCCCGCGATTACGTGGCCGCTTTGCGAACTTTCTCTGCTGGAAAAACAGTAAATAACCTAATTTACCTGGCCGAGGCCGATCGACAGACTAAAGGAATAGAGGCTAATGCGCCCGAATCGGAAATACTTAAAGAATTGGTATATAAGCTTATGCACTAGAGGCCGATACTGCTTTTAAAGCCGTCAACCAGGGTTTTTACCCAATAATTTACTATTGACCGTTCCTCGTCGCGCTCATATTTAATTTCCCCCTGACGAAGCACCAACTTTCCGTCTTTGATTTCTCCGGTATTATCGTTCTTCAGGAACAGGTTAGCCAGGTGAGAGCCTACTTCCCTAAAAATACCAAAAGGATCACCGTTTTTCTTGCTAACCAAGGCAACCTCCAGGTTATGATAGCCAAAGTCCATAAAGCCTTCGGCAAAGTCCTTATCGGCATTAACCTGAAAAGCAATACTATCCGCACTGCCGCTTTGAATTTTAATAAAAATAGTATTCTCCAGAATAGGGTTTAACTTATCCAAGGACATTTCGGTAAGGTGTCCGGAAAAGTTGTGCCGGTTGAGCGAATCGCCGAAGGGAATATTAAAATCAGCCTCAAGGTGGCCGGCACCCATTATATTCATGCTGGCGTGCAGATTGGTAACGTAATTCTGGCTAAGTATGCTCTTAAAATTGCTTATGGTATCGGCAGTAATGGTAATATCAGTAAGGTCTATAAAGCCTGGGCGGCCACTACCCTTTACCCGTTCGCTATAGCTAATGTACCCATTACGAAGTACGCTTTCCTTAATTAATAGGCCCAGTTTGCTATTTCTCAGGGAGGTTTGAGGCATAGCCGGGTAGTGATTGACCGGATAGGGTTGGCGCTTATCGCGGTATACGCCCAAATTGAAACCGTCTATAAATAGCCGATCCATTATAAGGCGATTATTGTAAATTAGTTGCCGCAGATCAATATTTTGAAACTCTAACCGGTTATTTATAAAGGTAAACTGGTCAGTTTCATAGCCTTTGGCGTTGGCGAAGCTATCTCGGTCCAACGCTGGTATAATTCGTAGAGAGTCTAGCCATAACGTGGTGTTTTCAGTATTTATGCCAATTTCTTCAACCGAAATATCATAGAACCCATCATCGGTGCGAAATTTATATCCTTTAACCCCTAACTGAATATTGTCAGCAAAAAGTATCCGGCTGTCTTCTTTAAGCAGACTGCTATCTACTTTTATTCCTTTAGCTTTAAGGTATACGCTATTGAGCTCCAAACCGGAAGTATCCGCCTCATTAATTGTATTTAGCCTTACTTTTGCCTGCTGAAAGCTAATACTATCAATATTAACCAAACCACTAAAACTATTATTACCGGTTTTCACCTTAGCGCTTTGCAAATTCTCCTTAACCGCATTAGCTGATTTTCGGGTGTATACCACCAATTCCGGCATTAAAAACCGAATATGGTTCAGGGCTAAAGTATCGTTCTGAATTTGGTTCAGATCAACTCCTTCTAACAGTACTTGAGGTATGCGCGCGGTAAATTGGGGTTTTGATGAAGCAATAGGTTTATCGGTGCGGGGGTAAACTTTCAGGTTGCTAATTGCCAAAATACTATCGGTTGCATTAAAAGTTACCCGCTCCGGCTCCAGGTAGTGAATGCTATCGGGCAGTAGGGTTTTCCAGCCGGCAAAATCAAAGCTTATATTTTCAATATATAGCGGGGCACTTTCCTTATCCGAAAGCATATCGTAGCGCATATCGGTAAAGTTGGCTGACAGGTTAGGAAACTCTGTTTGGGTTGCTTTGCCATCGCTATAGGTTGTATACATAAGCTGGGCACCAATTATATTGGCTTCCGTTAGCAAAATACTACTCAGGTCAGGTTTGCCCACCTTCATTTTATTGCCTTTTCCTAATTTCTCCTGAGTATTATTATTATATACCCTTAAATCTATGGTAGGATTAATTACGTCTACCTTTTCGGCCTGAAAAACTTCATCGTCAAAAATCCTATCGAAATTAACTCCGGCTAAAATTACCTCGGGTACCCGTGCGGTATACTTATTTGCCGACATTTGGTTTATATCGACCGTTAGTTTAGGTTGTAACCGCAAGTCAGATAAAATAATCAGATTATTACGGGTACTAACTTCCAGGTTGCGGGCACTGAGTAAATGAATACCGTCCGCTAAAGGAAAGGAATAGCGGTCAATATGCAATCGCATATCATCGGAGTAGAAGAATCGTTTAGTATCGGCCGAGGCGGTAGAATCCAGGCGGAAGCCCTCAACTGCCAACATAATATTTTTCAGTTGTAATCGATCGACAATCTGCCCGGAGCTGGAAGTTTGGTTAGTTGTAAATTCACCCTTCCTTACAATTACATTATTTATGTAAATAGCGGACATGAAGGGCCGAACGGCTTCGTATAAATTGGTTTCTTCCAACCTTACCCGCCGATTTTTTTTACTTCGCGCCGGGGTGGAAGCAAAATGAAAATTTACCTTTGGCTTCTCGGTTAAAATACTATCAATTGAAAGAACCTCATCGTAGTAAGCCCGGTCAAAATCTACGCCCTTTAATTCTAGGTCGGATAAGGTTAAGGTAAGCAGCCCTTTTTTATTGTTCAGGAGAAGCTGTTGGTCGCTAATCGTAGCATCGGGGTAGGTTAAGTTTACACCCTTAGCCATTATTTCGCCCTGCGAGGTAGAAGTTTGCAACGTCTCTACTTTAAGCTGGTATCGTTCATCGGGCGGGTCAATAGTTAAGTTCTGGCTTTTAACCTTAACATCCTCGGCAAAAAACAACCTCTTAGCGTTTTGCGAACTTAAGGAATCGAACCGGAAGGCATTTACTTCAATATCAGTTAGGGCTGAGTTCAGAGTAAGGCTACCGTTTGGGGCGTGAAAGGCCGTTCCTACTTCGGCATTTGATATTATAAGTCGCTTAACAGCCAACTGGGTTAAGTAGGGCTGCATAAGGGTATACAAAACCCTGCTGCTAACTATGCCTTTTTGTTCCGCCGGCTCTTTGGGCAGTAATTTGCTGCCAATCTGGATGACCGGGTTAGGAATCTCTACTAAGTCAACCAGCAACTTTTTCTTTAAGTAGGCCTCTAGCACATCTACCCCTAATAATTCCAGCTTAGGAATCTGGATATTCATAAGGGTCAGGGGTAAATCGGCTGAACCGGCTGCAAGGAAAGGAAAGCTAATTTGCCGTTCGTTAGTAATTTGCAGGTCGGTAAGAACAATTTTATCCTGCTTAGTACTTACCAGCAAACTGTTAGCCTGAATAGTATGAATGGCATCGGGCAGGTGGTGGCGGTAATCCTGTATATCCAGCTCAAAATCATCGGCATTAAAGAGTTTTTTTAGTTCGTAAGCGCTGGTTGAGTCTATCTTGAAATTCCACAGGCGGGCTAGCCTAAGCTTCGTTTCAAATAATTCGTTATTATCAGATATTTCCTCATCTATTTGAATTACCCCATTATTTAGAGTTAAATAACCTATTTGCAATTCGTACAGATATTCACTTATTAATGTATAAATATCCGATTGCCTGAACTTGGTTTCTTCCGTTTCCCAAACAATACTTTTGGGTACCAAGCGGGTAAAATTGAAGTCGGGACTTTCCAGGTTTATGCTATCAATTACTAAACGGTTTTGGTTGTATAAGGTGGTTACATCTATTCCTTTAAACTCCAGATCGGCTACCCGGCCATTATAAAAGGCTACTACCGAATCGGCCGCCCTAGAGGTAGTGTCCGGAACTAGCCTGAAATTATGGCCGGCTATATAGTTAGTATTACTATTGATTTCAATTTCGTCAGCAGTAAGCAGGTGTACCTGATCGCCCAGGCGTAAGGCATACTCTCGTAAGCCAACGCGAAGGCTGTCGCTAAAAAACAATTGATCCTGCCGGGCTAAGGAGGTACTATCCAGATTGAAATTAAATGCGCTGGCTTCCCTTATTTTAGTAGAAAACTTAGCCAGCGTTTGGTCAGCCGTACGGTCCAGTATTACCGACTCGCCATACCGTATACTCAAGCGCCCTACGGTTAAGCGATTTAATACCCGGTCAATGGCTTCGTACAAATCGCGCGGTTTAAAAGGCTCCTTGGTTAGGGGTTGATTTTCCTGAATGTTGGTAAGCCTGAGCACTGGCGATAGAATAGTAAGTTCTTCTAAATCCAGGTTTCGGGTGTTATACAGGGCGTTATAGCTAATGCCGTAACCGTACACTTGCGGAACCCTTATTTCGTAAACTGATTCTAATTCCGGCTTTTTATCCAGCAGGCGAGTAGGATCGGCGGTAGGCAGCACGTTCAGGTTTTGAATGTATAAGGAGCTGTCTGATTTAACCAAATCAATTTGTTCCAAAAAAAACAAGTATGTACTATCAGATAGCACCCCACTTACTCCGGAACCCTGCAGCTTTATATCATCAACTTTAATAAAGTCGGTATCAGTGGGGTCAAGTTGGGTTTTAACTTCCAGACCGGAAATATGAAGTAATGAAGCCGGGGTAAAAACTGAGCTTTTTTCTCCGTTTTTAAGGCTGTTAATGGTAACCGAAAAATTAGAAAAGGTAATATCGCCGACTTCAAACGATTTAAAATAGGGGGTAAGCTGGCGTTTAATATCCTTACGCAGTACCGAATCTACCGGTGGGCTGGGGGCATCGTAGTTGAGGTCAATTCTGATTTCGGCCCCATCAATAACCAGCCGGTTAAGGTCTAAAATATTCTGGAGATAAGCTTTCCTGAGGCCAATATCATCAATAACTAATTCGGGAATAAGCAGACTGTACACCGTTTTCAAAGGTTTTCCATTGGCAGCCTGTCGGGTAAGTAAGCTGCTATCGGGCAGCAGGCGTAAATTGGTAATCAGAATTTGCTGACTGGTATAGCTGATTTCTACCTTATCGAAGGTAGTATGGTATACCCCGCCAGAGGCCGCCACAACTTTATTATCCAGAAAATTACTGATAATAGATTCGGCCTGCTGTAATAAATAAACATGAAGGAAGAAGAGGCCGGCAAAAAAACAAGCCGCCAGGACCAATACCCACCGGCTTGTCTTTTTACGCCACTTTATCCGTATTCTAGGTCGCTTTATTCGTATTTTAGGGCGGAATCTCCTAGGTCTATCACCCATATAGTATACAGCTTTGACCGCTTAAAGACGTAATTACAGAGAAAAAGTTTTAAGTATAGATTGCTATGGTTACTAGTAATATACCAAAAATGCTGAGCGTATACTCTTTAATTCTTCAGAAATTTATTGGCTTTTTCTATAAGCATTCCCCGGTCAGCGGTTACGGCCGGGTCGCTGTAAATGTGTGTAGAAATTGCCCGCACCACCCCGGATTTATATCCTAGTTTTTCAGCCATCCGTTCGCAATAATCAATTTCGCTCAGGAAAACTTTACCGTCAATTTTCATAAGCTGAATAAGGTTATAAAGATAGTCAAACTTATCCTCGGAGGGCATAGTGGTAAATGACGGCGGCGGCCCCGGATTTTTAAATGCCTCGGAAATTTCCTCGTCGCTAAGCCCAATGCCTTTGCCTAATTGCATAATCCATTTACTTTCCCGACCGGCCAGTTCGTTATCAATAGTGGCCAGCCTAACTAGCATATTCAGCATTTTGCTACGGTTCATATAAACTTAAAATTTTTACAGTGCTATATTAAGCAAAAGATATGGATTGCCGGCTTAAATGTAATGCGGAGGTAAGATAATGGCTTTTTACCAGTCTTCCGGCTTAGCTCCATAATTCTCGCGCCAGTAGTGGGCCGTAGCCCGGCGGGCAGCTACTCTTAGCACACCTACCACCAAACCAGTTAATGCACCCCATAGTAAGGCTTCCTTCCAAACTACTCCCGGGGTGGCCGGATTTAGCGGAGCTTCTTTGTTTGTTGCAAATTTCCAGGCGCGTTTTAGCACGGAACGGGTGCCAAAGGCTATTGCCGCCCTAGAGCCTTTATTGACAAGGTTATATTGAATCTTAGTTAAAGTATCGGTTGAATCCATTTGTTCTTGTTTAGGTATGTAACCTTACAAGCATATTGCCTACAAGGTAGTTCTATCGCTAAAATTTGTTTATTAAATATTACATGTGGAAAGCTTTTATTTACCTTCCGGGGGTTACCTTTTAAATTAGTACGGTATAACTATTATATTGTTTGTTCGAATGGCAAGCGATGGCTGTTTTAGAGGTTAACGAACTTTTATTTGGCGAATGGCTACCGCAAAGATGTTACTATATCTTAAGTTTAACTTAACAACTCATTGGCTAACATCCTAAAAATGGTTACATTTAGGGGGAAAATCATACATAATTAATCAAAGCTGAAAAAATGCGTAAGCTCGCGGTTAGCATTTTTTCAGGATCATTTTATAAATTGCCTTGAAATAGATACTCCTCATTGTGCTTAATAAACTGAGAAGTCTTACTACTTTAACCTTGGCTGCTAAAAACGAAGCTTTCAGAAGAAGGCTTTTGGTAGAGCGGTATACCCTGTTGGCTCTGGCGGCTTCAGTGGTATATATAGTAGTATACCTTTCAGGCAAGGAATATTTATTAGCGGCGGGTATAGGTTCCCTTTCCCTGTTTTACATAGCAATATATTTTTGTAACAAAAACTCTTGCACTACCAACCCTACCCACGGGCTATTATGGATAACCCACGCTTACTTGCTGGTCTATACGGTTTTGGTAGCTAATAAGGGAGGAGTACTTCTTCTGTATTTTCCGCTTTTATTTATATGCCTGACCTTATTTGTTTCAGCTGAAAAACAGAAGCGTTTATACGTGGTGCTGGGGGTATGCTTGTTAGCCTTCTTTGTCAACTTGGGCCTACTAATATATGTTAAACCAATTTGGCCAATCACCGATGTTTTAGCCAATCAGCTTTACTACGTCTCGTATTTTACCGCCTTAGTTGCAATTTTGGCTAGCGGAATAACCCTGGTTAATGTACACAATACCGTGCGCCGTAGCCTGTATATGAAAGAACAGCACCATCAGGCTTTGCTACAGGGCATTCCCGACCAGATTCTCCATTTTAATCTTTCGGGTATCTGCCTTGATTTTAAAGGCGGCTTTACCGACGGTGACGGCAAACAACATTTGGGTAGTTCTGATACCCGGTATATTGGCCAGCCTCTTTCCCGTTTATTACCCTATAAGTTATCGCATAAACTAATTGAAAAAGCCCGAAGTATTGATAAGGGAGAATCGTTTACTTCGTTTGAGTGGAAGAACCAGACCAAGGTAGGTTTAGCCAGTTTTCAGGAATTTAGAATTAACCGGATTAGCCCCGGTGAATTTATTGCTATAATTCGGGACAATACCGGCAAGTATCAGCAGCAGGAACACATAAAAGCTAAGGAAGACGCCGAGCATGCGGTTAAGGTGAAAAGTGAGTTCCTGTCCAGCATGAGCCACGAAATTCGGACTCCGATGAACATTGTGCTGGGCCTGTCTAAACTCTTAATCAAGGATAAATCGCTTTCGGCAGATGCGTTGGAAAACGCCGAAGCTATTCGTTTTTCGGCCGAAAACTTATTGGCCATAGTAAATGATATACTGGATCTTTCCAAAATCGAGGCTGGTAAGCTCACCATTGTACCTAAAGCATTTAACCTAAAAGACCTGATAAAACGCCACGTAAACTTTATGAAAGTATACGCGGCCGAAAATAACCTGGAAGTAGTTGGCGAGGTAGATACCGAACTACCCGAATGCCTGATTGGTGATGAAGTCCGCATTAATCAGGTACT
Source organism: uncultured Roseivirgaceae bacterium (assembly GCA_964504565.1). GTDB lineage: Bacteria > Bacteroidota > Bacteroidia > Cytophagales > Cyclobacteriaceae > Cesiribacter. The sequence goes on along the minus strand of CAZDEY010000003.1, from coordinate 255,985 downwards.
AATGAACTTAACAGGCAATGCCATTAAGTTTACCAAAGAAGGTAGGGTGACTGTAGCGTTAGATGTATTAGACAAAACCCGCAATACGGTTAAGCTTAAATTTTCGGTTAAAGATACCGGTGTTGGTATTCCGCAAGAGAAATTGCGCTATATTTTTGAACAGTTTAGTCAACTACAGGAGGAAAACGGCTCGCGCACCGGCACTGGCCTGGGCTTAACTATTAGCCAGCGTTTAGTACAGCTTATGGGGGGCAATATTGGGGCAGAAAGTACTATTGGCTTAGGTTCTACGTTCAGTTTTGAGCTAGAGCTACCCATCAAACAGCACCGTCCGGCTGATCATGACCAAGATTCCTCTTATGTGCGCAAGATAGATCTGAACGGCATTAAAATTTTACTGGCAGAAGATAATAGTATGAACCAGTTTTATGCCCGTCAGCTACTAAGCAGTTGGAATGTGGAAATTGAACTGGCTAATAATGGAATTGAGGTAGTACATAAAAGCCGTTCCCAGAAGTTCGATATCATACTTATGGACCTTCAGATGCCGGTAATGGACGGCTATGAGGCAATTAAAGAACTGCGCGACGATAAGAATAACCCAAATCAGCATACGCCAGTAATATGTGTATCGGCCGATGCGTTTGCAGAAACGCGCAACAAAGCTATTGCTGCCGGTATGAACGACTATTTGACCAAGCCAATTGATGAGGATGCTCTAATTGATATACTAACCCAATACACTAAGGCCGGTAAAAATTACCCTTCGTCTGCCAAAGGTACAATAGGAAAAAGAGAAGCGGCCGAAAATGCCGAAAACGCACCCTTGCTGGACCTAAACAACCTGAGCCCGGTGTTAAAGGATGACCCCATAGCCTTAAGCGAATTTTTAACCCTGTTTATTCGCTCGGTGCGGGAAGACATGGAAAAGCTATCGTCGGCCATACTGATGAATAATGACGACCAGATAGGCAAGGTTGCGCATAAGCTTAAATCATCTTATAAGAACATAGGAGCGGTACCCAGCTCGCGTCTGTTAGAACAAATAGAGAGTCAGGCTAAAATAAAGCCTTTAGATCAACAGTTTTTGGCCGATTTGTATCGCGAGCTTATGGTTCAGTACCAGGCTATAACCCTTAGCATAAACGAACAGATGCGTTCTCGCAAATCGGCAGTATAAACATTTATATGATAGAGAAGTTTTTTGCTTATAAAACCTCTCTTACATGACCGTTGAGACCAACTCCAGAAAATTTACTTTTAAGGATTTATTTCCTCTTTTAAAGGAAAGTTACAAAGAATGGAACGATGATGAGCCTTGGCGGCAAAGTGCCGTAGTGGCTTACTACGCAATCTTTAGCTTGCCCGCGCTACTTATTATTGTGGTTACTTTAGCCGGGCAAATTTTTGGTCAGGATGCAGTGCAAGGACGTATTGCCAATGAGGTTAGCGCTGCCGTTGGTCAGGAAGCTGCCGAAAGCATACAGACGATGATTGAAAATGCGTATACGCAAAAAAATAGCGTAATGGCAACCATTGTAGGTATAGCTACCCTAATTTTCGGTTCTACCGGGGTTTTTTACCAACTTCAGCAATCGCTTAATAAGGTGTGGGAGGTGGAGCCGGACAAAGATGCCGGCTTTAAAAAACTGCTTAAAGACCGGGCTTCCAGCTTTGGTATAATTCTGGTAATTGGATTTTTGCTTTTAATAAGCTTACTGTTGAGTACTGCCCTATCGGTACTGAGCGATTATATTTCAAATTTTCTACCAGATTTTACCGTTTACGTATTTTTTGTGGTGGAAGTATTAGTAAGCTTTGGTATAGTTACCCTACTCTTCGCCATGATTTTTAAGTTTCTGCCGGATGTTGATATTGAGTGGCGTTCGGTATGGATTGGGGCAATGGTAACCTCCGGGTTATTTGTGTTAGGTAAGTATTTGCTAAGTATATACTTTGGAGCGGCTAATCCGGCTTCGGCCTACGGAACTGCCGGTTCGGTAATTTTAATTCTGCTTTGGGTATCGTATTCTTGCCTTATATTATTTTTTGGTGCGGAATTTACGCAAGTATACGCCCGAACCTACCGTCACAAAATACAGCCTAGTGGCCACGCTAAAAAAAGTGATCGATTCGATAAAAAAATAGGCCGGGCTATTAGAAATATAGGCTCCGGCAGTAAAGATAACCCTGATAAGCATTCGAAGAATGCTGAGCTGGAATCGGCAAAAAGCAAGGCTACCACCAACGACCCCGATACTATAGTTATTAAAAGGAAACGTCCGCTAACCGACTAGTCAGGAGCCAGCAGTTGCATGGTATATTAAACTGATCTTTGCTTAAATCAATTTAAGCATCACGAACTATGCTTCTAGGGCGCGTATGAAAAATCAATAGCTTCCCATGCTTGGTGCCCTCAGCGCGCCACGCTGGCCACCACATTTAAGATCTCCTAAGGCTAGTTCCAGTTTAAAGCTGTTATTTAGTCATAGAGTAGGGCCTAGGAAAATAGTTAAAAGCTTCTGGTTTGCTTCTAACTATTAGTTATTGCTTGCAGAGCCCAATCGGCAACTTCCCATAAGCCCCATATAATTAAAGCCATTAAAGCTAGGGTAACTACGCCAACTACAATTAAAATGCCGGTGGCACCACCTTGGTATTTGCCTTCTTCGTAGTGAGCCTTTAGCAATCGGATATTCCGGGTATTGGCTTTATAGAAGAAATCGAAAATTGCCCCTACTACCGGAATGCTACCGATGGTTGCATCTAATATTACATTTATAAGCATAAGGGTAGCTACCTTTCGCGAGGCCCCAAAGCGAATCATATACATAATTAAGCCTCCGCTAATGGCTAAAGAGGCTGCATCGCCAACTACCGGAATAAGGCCCAGAATAGGATCGAGGCCAAATTTAAACCTGGTGCCGGGCACGGTAAATTTTGAATCCATCAAGCGGGCTATAGATTCTACCTTGCTTAAATTTTTATTTTCTGTAGTAGCTCTGTTTCTAATCATAATAGCAATAATTCATCACTTGAACGTGACCAGTCTTACCAAGGTTGACTAGCCGGTAACCCCAATTTATTACTTGTTGAATATTCCCTTGAGTTTATTTATAAGATTACTACTACTGTCCGAGTTGCCGGAATCATCGTTTTCGCCTATAACGTAGCCTAAAGGCTTAAATTCCGTTACGTGATCGAATATAATTTTAAAGATACCAAGTATAGGCATAGCTAAAATTGCTCCGGGTACTCCCCAAATAATTTCGCCAAGTATAACTATTGCAATTGCGAAAAAAGCGTTTAGGTCTACTTTACGCCCAACTACCAAGGGCTCTAATACATAATTTTCTATCAATTGAACTGCTGAGAATAAGATGACTATATAGAGTGCCTGGGTGGTATCTCCCTGGCCCAAGGCCATGGCAATTGGAAAGGTTGCCCCAATGATATTACCAATGTAGGGTACTATAGCCAAAATAGCGGCGAGCACCCCAAAAAACAAGGCCTGGTCGGTGCCAATTAGGCTAAGACCTAAGGTGTAAATAATACCTAATATGGTCATTAAAAATAGGCGGCCTGCCAGATAATTTTTAGCTACCGAAGCGGCTTGTTCAATAACCTTGCGAGCCTGCGGTTGGGATTCTTCTTCTATATACTTCAGAATAAATTCCTTGAAACGATTGCGATATAGAAGCAACAAGAATATATAAACCAAAACCAGCAGGGTGGTGGCAAGCCCCCCCAACACGTTCAGGGCCGCGGCTTTAGCTACTTCATTTGGTTTGGTTGATGCCCCCGAAATCATTTCTTGCTGTTTCTCTTTAGGAATTCCAAGTTTATCGGCAACTACCTGTTCCAGCTTGCTGAGCTGGTTAGAAAACTGTTCTTTTAATTCCGGTAGTTTTTCGCCAAAAGTTTGAATTTGAGTACCCAAGAGCAGAAAAATGCCAACTACAACCAAAACCATTGCCAGCACCGAAAGCAGGCTGGCCCATTTGCGTGCCAGACCCCACGATTCTAGTTTTTTGCCAACCGGCCATAGTAACATAGCTAAAACCGAAGCAAATGCTAACGGTAGCAAAAAACCTTCGGCATATACCAAACCAGCAAAGAATAACCATAAACAAAACAGGGTTGCAGCTATGCGCACCAAGGTGCGGGTAGAAAGTTGATAAGGCATAATAATCTAACGGTTCTGCTATACAACTGCACATGCATAGCTTTGTTAAAAGCAAGAAGCCTGATGCGAATACATCAGGCTTCTTGTTTAGTAATTGGATTTAGATTAGCTACCGCCGTAGGCTGGTTTATCTAGCTTAGTCTTGTTAGGATTTCGGTTTGGGTTATTCTGAAGATGGTCGGCCGGTTCATCAACCCCTTGGGTGTATTCATTTGCCAGTTGGGCTTTATAATTAAGATCGGTCACCTTTTCATTCGCACCCTTAATGCCACCCTTATTCAATCCTGTATCACTAGGGTTTGCTTTACCTTGAGGGTTAGTATGGTTATTTTTCTCTTTCATGATTTCTGTTTACTTGTTACTATCTTATGTAACGAAGCATGAACCTGAAGGTTATCCGCAAAGGATACTGGAATAATTACTGCCATTAATTCCGCTTATAAAAGCTTAAAAAATGAAATAGTGTCAGTTTGGCGGGTTTATTGGGTACTTGCAGTTAAAATAAAACCAACAATTTTTGGCATAGGTATTGCATACCTTAAGGTAAGATTAAAGAAGTAAAGAGGTACAAGATGAATTTATTAGAAAATAAAAAACTACTTCATCGCTTGCTGCATCAGGGAGATATGCTTAATACTCTCAATGGTGGCGTTGTTCATACCTCAGTGAAGCAGCAGCGTTTTGAAGATAAAATTGAAATAACCGCTACGGCTCCAGGCTTGCACCCGGAGCAATTTCAGATAGTACTAAACGGAAATAAGCTTTCGGTATTTACTCTGGTTATACCGTTTAGCCAGGATGATATAGAGAATGAACATGCAATGTTTGGCGTGCCCATGTTTTATCGGGAAATAAAACTTCCGGCTATAGTAGATAAAAGCCAGATTAAAGCTGAATACGAAGAGGGAAGGCTGAAAATTATAGCTCCTTTTTTCGATAAATCAGATATTCAGAGAATTATTAACATACGAAATAAGGAATAAGAAAAAGGGCTGTTTTAAAGCCCTTTTTCTATTTACCACGTACTACCTTTAATTTTCTTAGCGGCTTTCAATATATCCCGGCGGCTAACCTGCCCCACCAACCTATCCTGATGATCTAAAACCGGAAACCTACGATAGCTTGATTCTACAAAAGCCCTGACCACACTTAACAAATCGGTGTTAGCCCTGATTATATTAACCTGTTCGGTCATATAATCCGCTACGGTGTTATCGTTAAAGGGGCGGTTATAATAAGCCTCGTCCATCATTACTTTCAGGCAGTCCTTTTCACTTAGTATCCCTATAACCCTACCGCTATTATCCAGAACCGGCCCGCCGCTAATTTCATTATTTAGCATAATTTCCATGGCCTGGTCTATGGGCATATCCGGACTAAATGTAATAACATCCTTGGTCATAAAGGCATCTACAGGTACGTAGCGAACATCAGTAATTGGGTCGCCAACATTTTCACGAGTATTAATTAGTACCGGCCGGAAGTTCATAGAATATAGGATTAGGAAATAAATATTCTATAATATACTAAAATCGCCGATTTTTAATAAAGTATTTACTTTATATTATAAAATATAATCACACTTAATTGCCGAATATTCTATCAAATATACTTTTGTTCCGCTTTTTTCTGTCTTCCTTATTTTTTCGCTCCGGCTCTCGAGAGTTGCCGTTTCCATCCCGATCATTATTTCCTCCTCCGAAGATTTTATCAAATAAGTCCATATCCAGAGGCTCGCGGTAAGGTTCGCAGTCCATTGAAGCTATTAGGTTGTTATTTAGGTTAAACCTGGCTTTAGAAATTGAAGTAAAGGCCGTATCACTATTAACTTTCTGCATAAACAAGCCGAAAATAGGAAGGGCTGTATTAGCCCCCTGACCTAAGGAGGTAGAACGGAACCGTATACCCGGATCATCGGCGCCCACCCAGGCACCGGCAACTAAGTTAGGCGTCATACCAATAAACCAACCGTCAGCGTGGCTTTGGGTAGTACCGGTTTTTCCGGCAATTTCGTTGGGTAGTTTATACTTCCAGCGAAGGCGGCTGCCGGTGCCTTCGTTAACCACACTCTGCAGCATATGTACCATTAAATCTGCCTTGTCAGGTTCCAGGGCAAGCCGCATAGGTTCGTTACTGGTCCATTGCTGAAGAACTTTGCCGTGCCGGTCGGCAATAAGTTGTAAGTACACCGGCTTAACCGGCCGGCCTCTATTAGCAAATGTAGTATATGCGGCCACCATTTCGCTAAGAGATAGCTCGGGGGTGCCTAAGGCTATGGAAGGTAATTTAGGTATTTCGTTTTCAATACCCATAGCTTTGGCCAGGCTTATGGTATTGGTGAGACCCGTACGTTTTAAAATCTTTACGCTAACCGTATTAACCGAATTTATCAACCCGCCTTCCAGCGTATACTCACCGTCGTAATTACCGTCAGCATTTCCTGGTGACCAATTGTCCATATCCGGGTAAGTAACCTGCTCAGCCGATATGTAAGTGCAGGGGTCGGCGCCCTGTTGTAATGCAGCGGCGTAAACAATTGGCTTAAAAGTGGAGCCAACCTGGCGGCGGGTATGTTTATTAACGTGATCGTACTGAAAGTAACGGTGATTGATTCCGCCCACCCAGGCTTTGACGTAACCGGTATGCGGATCCATAGCAAAGAAACCGGCGTTCAGAAAGTACAGATAATGTTTAACTGAATCCAGCGGAGCCATTAAGGTATCAATAGGGCCGTTCCAGGTAAAAATTTTCATATCCACCTTCTTCTTAAATTCTTCCTGAATTTCGCTTTCTTCCAGCCCGCTATTCTTTAAGTTGCGATAACGGCTACTACGGTGGATGGCGTTTACCAATATTCGGCTATTACCAGCCCAAGGTGCGCGGCGCCCCCAGTGTTTATAGAAGGTTTGCTGCAACTCTTTCATCTGGGTTTGCATAGCCTCTTCAGCGTAAGTTTGTAGTCTGCTGTCTAGGGTAGTATAGATCTTAAGCCCATCCCGGTACAAATTTAGAGTCCTACCTTCCGGGCCGGTTTGTTGCTTGGCCCAGCGTTCCAACTCCGGACGCAAATACTCCCTAAAGTAGGTAGCCAAACCTTCGTTATGGTCAACTCTCCGGTATTTTAGCTCCAGCGGAAGTTTTTGTAATGAATCGCGCTGCTGCGGACTTATATAGTTGTAATTGGCCAGCTGGGCTAAAACCGTATTGCGTCGGGTAGCAGATCGCTCAGGGTAGCGGCGGGGGTTATAATAGGTAGTAGCTTTAAGCATACCCACTAAAGTAGCTGCCTCCTGCTGGTTTAATTTTGCGGCTGGTTTGCTAAAGTAACGTTCTGCTGCGGTTTCTATACCGTAGGCTCGGTCGCCAAAGGGTACGGTATTTAGGTACAGTGTCAGAATTTCATTTTTAGAGTATACCTTTTCTAATCGGCGGGCGATTATCATTTCCTTAACCTTATTTACCGGCATGCTTAAAAAAGGCCCGTGGTTTTCGCGCGGAAAAAGGTTTTTGGCCAGTTGTTGGCTAAGTGTACTACCCCCGCCGGAGCTTTCGTTTTGCAGCAAAATACTTTTTAAGGCTACCCGAACTAAGCTTAACCTATCAATACCATCGTGCTCGTAAAAGCGGGCATCTTCGGTAGCAATGAGGGCATTTACAACATTAGGCGATATTCGTTCAAACGGGGTGAAGGTACGCTCCTGAATATAAAATTTACCTAATAGTACACTATCGGCCGAGTATACTTCGCTGGCTTCGGCGGTATCAATAAATTTTAGGGCTTCCCGGTCAGGTATTCTGCCAAAGGCCCCCAGGTTAACCGCTAAAAGAAATGCCTCGGTAGCCGCAAAAAGCACCAAAATTGAAAGCAGAACAACCACCAGAAACTTCTTAAGCCTGCTGAGGGAGTTGAAATTGTATTTGTGGGTACGGGTATGGTACCAATCCTGCCGGACTTTATCGAAAAAGAGGTTAGGTCGTTTCTCCATATTACAAACAAAGCGACCGGGCCACGTATATGACCCGGTCGTATAGACTGTACGTTCACAGAACGAGCTACGCCTTAAAGTGTTGCGCCCTGGTCAAGAATTAATATTAAGGCAGGATTTTTACTTCAATTTTGCTGCTATGTTCCGGGTTATGGTAAACCTTGTGCCACGCCCGCACAAAATCTTTTTCATCCGCTTCAAAAATATTATCTACGTAATTCTGCGGGTTCCTATCAATCAACGGAAACCACGAGCTTTGCACGTGTACCATAATTTTATGGCCGGCTTTAAATGTATGTAGCACTCCCTGCAGTGGAAATTCTACCTTAGTTACCTGGTTAGGTACAAATGGTTTAGGTTGGCTATAGCTCTCGCGAAATCGGCCTCGGAACATTTCGCTTCTTACCAGTTGCTGATAGCCGCCCAGCTTTACCTCTTTAGGGTTATTAGGGTCATCGGGGGTATCGGCCGGGTATACGTCAATTAACTTAACTACCCAGTCGGCATCGGTTTTATCGGTAGCAACAAATAAGGTAGCCAGCATTTCTCCGGTCAAGGTTATGTTTTCAGTTAGTACCGGGGTTTCAAAAACCAGAACATCCGGGCGGTTACTATTGAAGCGCTGGTCGTCGGCCATATACTTTCTTGGCGTAAAAACAATTTTCTCATCCTCGGTAAACGGTACCGGCTTGTTATGGTCACTTACAAAATCCGAGAAATCGGAGCCGTTTTGTACATCCTGCTCAAAGCCCAGGGCTTCATCGGCACCTAAATATAAGGTTGCCGGTTTAGCTTCGGCCGGTGGCCAGGCGTTGAATGAGTGCCATTGCTTGCTTCCGGTATCAAAAATATAGGCTTCGGGCGGGGCGGGCAGGCTGGCTCCTTTTAAGTATTTGCGGAAGAAGGGCTCTTCAATCTCGCGCTGATAATTGTAGCTGATGCTATCGCCAAACTTAATATAGCTTACGTACTGACTGCCCCGGTTACGAGCCCAATCACCGTGGCTCCAGGGGCCCATAACTATGGTATTATTAGCTTTCGGACTATTGCTCTCAATAGTTTTATATATGTTAAACGGTCCGTATAGGTCTTCGGCATCAAATAGGCCGCCTACCGTCATTACGGCGTGGTCAACATTTTTTAGGTGGGGAAGCAGGTTCCGGCTTTGCCAAAACTCATCGTAGTTAGGGTGGGAGGCCAGTTGCTGCCAGAAGAAATTATCTTCCCCGTAGTATTTACTGGTGTTTTTAAGCGGTCCTAGGTTTTTATAGAATTCATAACCATCCTGTACATCAAACTTAGCCCATTGGTACCAAGCCGTATCGACAGGCTGGGTTTTCTGTATACCAAATAACGGCGTTACCGCCCAATAACTTAATAAATAGGCTCCGTGGTGGTGAAAGTCATCGAAAAAGAAATCCGAAATGGGGGCTTGCGGCGATGATGCTACCAGAGCCGGGTGGTCGCTGGCTATGCCTACGGCCGTATAGAATCCCGGGTAGCTGATTCCCCACTGCCCAACCTTACCATTATTGTTTTTCAAGTTTTTCACCAACCAGTCAATGGTATCGTACGTATCGGTGCTTTCGTCAATTTCTTTTTGCTTTTTCTTATTCTGATTATTGATTTGCGGCCGCATATTATCGTATAACCCCTCCGACATCCAGCGGCCGCGCACATCCTGATACACAAATATGTAGCCATCGGCCATCATAAATTGATTAGGGCCTAAGCTTTCCCTCATATTATCTTCACCGTAAGGCTTTACGCTGTAGGGGGTGCGCATTAGCATTACAGGGTATTTTTGGCCGGTATTTTTGGGTGAATAAATTGAAGTGAACAGACGGGTGCCGTCCCGCATGGTTATATAAACTTCTTGCTTGCTATAGTCCGCTACGGTAAGTTTTTGGCTCAGCAGTGGGTTGGCAAGTAATATTGGCAGGAGTAAGGCAAAAAAACGCTTCATGGTATTTAGTCAGTAAATAAAATTGTATAAAGTTCTCCTTTAGAGCCGGCGGCAATGCCTCGGGTTCCGGAGGGGTTAAATTGAATAGTATTCAGGTTTAAGGTATTTAAACTTTGCCAGGTAAGGCCACCATCGTAGGTAATATCACTTCCGTTGGTGCCTACACTTACAAATATATCGGTATTAGGTAGCCAATCAATACCGCTCCGATATCCGCCGGGTGGCTGGTGGGCAAGCTGCCAGCTTTTGCCGCCGTCAGTGGTATAAATTCCGGTACCGGTGGTATCGTTCGGCATGTCGTAAGCGCCGCCTATTCCAACTGTTATATTGCCGTTGGTGGCCGCCAAGGCGTATATACCGCCGGCCTCACTCCTATAGCGGGCCGGGTTAGCTATGGCAGTCCAGTCATTAACCATATCCGAAACTAAAATGCGGCTGTTTTGGCCGCCGGTTGCCAAATATAGCTTTCCCCCTCCGGAGGCCAGGCTGGCATTACTTGCCGCAAAGCCGGCTTCGCCTGGAAGGGGCGGGGGTAAATTGCTGACTTTTTCCCAGCTTTTACCACCATCACCGGTTTCTAATAGCAAGAATTCGCCATCAACCGGATCGCTAAAGGCAAAGCCTACTTTGTTGTTCAGCATGTGGATTGCATCGAAAAAAGCCCGGCCGGATGTATCTTGGTAGGTAATCTGCCAATCTTTTCCGCCGTTTTCGGTAAGGTAAACATTAGCCGGTTGGCCGGCGGCGGCTAGCAATATGTAATTTTTATCTTTGGCCCAAACCGACCGAAAATCTAAACTATCCGGCGGGTTAATTGCCTGCCAGCTAGTTCCGGCGTCTGCTGAAAATAAAATTGAGCCGTTACTCCCCCCTAATATTACCAGGCTATCGTTTATCCAGTGCAAAGCCCGGTAACTGTTAGTGTTGGCTAACTCAACTCTGGAAAAATTTAATTTAGGTACACTGTCTTCAGCCTGGCCGGCCGAAGTGTTAACGCCGGAGGTGCAGCTTACTAAACACCCTAAGCTAATCAACGTTATTGAAAAGGCTAGGCTGTTTCTGAGTTTTAAATTCATACCGCCAGTTTAGTTAAATTTTTTAACCTTTACTCTATGAGCCGCAGGGCAACTATTATAATTCCGGATATAAGTGGATTTACTGAGTTTATAAGCAAAACCGATTTGGCACAGAGTTCGGCTATTCTTTGCGATTTGCTGAACAACCTGATTGCCGTTGCCGATACCAGATTTACCGTAGCCGAAGTAGAAGGAGATGCCATTTTGTTCTACAGCCCGGATATCCGGATTGATATACAGGATGTTACTAATTACTGTATAAGGGCTTTTCGGCGTTTCCATCAGACGTTAAACAAGATTTCCGGTAAAATTGCTGATGCGGCCATGCGAGAAATGCTGGAAAAATTAACGGTTAAGTTTATTTGCCACTACGGTGAGTTTACCGAAATCAGCATCCACAATTTCAAAAAACCAATGGGAGTAGAGATTGTAACTGCCCATATGTTGCTAAAAAATCAGATACCCGATGATGAGTATATCTTACTGACTGATAACTATTTAGGAAGCCAACAATTGCCGGTTCTTAGCTCCGAGGATAATCACCCAATTCAAAGCTGGTCTTCCAATACTGAAATTCTGAAAAACGTTGGGCCGGTTAAGTACTACTGGGCCAGCCTTAGAAACCTCAGCGTTTAATTTAATTGGGTATGAATAGTGAATACGATAAAAGTTTTCCGCGGCTACTGGTTTTAGGCTCCGGTGATGCCTTTAATTCTTACGGTAGAAACCATTCTAATTACCTTCTTCAGGGTTCCGGCACCTCGGTATTAGTAGACTGCGGGGCCACTATTCTTTCAGCTCTGGAAACCAATAAAATAGACCATAACTCAATTTCCGAAATTATTATTAGCCACCTGCACGGCGATCATTACGGCGGTTTACCTTATTTGCTTCTTTCCGGCCTATATAACCAAATTAGAACTACCCCCTTAATCATAAGAGGACCTCGGGATACCCAAGAAAGAGTAAAGCGCCTGACCGAACTACTATATCCGGGAATCTGGCAAAAAATTTATCAACTACCTATTACATGGGTTACGTACCCTACGCTAGAAAGTGTACAAACTAAATGGGGAAGTTTTGAGGCGTGGCCGGTTAATCACAGCCAGGCTGCCAATCCCCACGGATTTAAAATTTTTTTTGAAGGTAAGCAGGTAGCTTTTTCCGGGGATACGGGCTGGAGCGAAAACCTGATTTTACTAGCTGAGAGAGCGGATGTTTTTATTTGTGAGTGTAATTTTTACACTAGCTCTTCCTCCGGCCATTTGAACTATATAAAACTAAAAGAAAAACTTAACCAGCATACCTGTAGCCGAATATTTCTAACTCATTTAAGCCGGGAAATGCTCGATAACCCTCAGGCCAACGCTTTTGCCAGGCTTACCGACGGAATGATTATCAGGCTGTAATTTTATTTTCGTTTACCGAAAGCTAGAATGGCCAAGCCAACTACGGCTACAATTCCGCTCATAATTACCGGCGACCAGTCGGCACTGCTAACCGTTATATCTGAACCAAAAACTCGTACACTGGCAGTATCTTGGTAGGCTTGGTACCCAAAAATAGCCGCGGCAATTAGCCCGCCAATTACCAGTATAGTTCCTAAGAAGCGCATAACTTACAGATTGAGGCAGTAAAAGTAGGAAAAAAACCTGAGCAATGAATCGGACCGATCTATTTCAAATATTTAATCGCTGAATTTTTCCTTATTTTCGATGCTAAGCCGATATAATTCTTCTGCGGCCGCCGGAAGCTTATCTAACCTTGATTTTAGGATAGAAATATGCTGTTCACCAACCTGTTCATAAACCACTTCTGGATAAGCACTAAATGCCTGCTGAATAACCGAATCGGTAAGTTGCTGCTGGAAGCTTGTGGCTAAAATTATGAATTCTGCTTTACTCAGACCGGGTAAAATAGCGGCATCTAATTTTCGGGCCTGATACCCTAAACCTTTTACATTGCCGTATTCGGGGTTAAACGACTGAAATTTATTATTAAAAATCAGCATAATGTTCGGAATCAGGCCTTCGTCAAATTTATAAAAAGCCATATCCCGATCAACCGGAATTGGTTTGGCCCAGTAGCCGCTGTCAGTCTTATAGGTTGCCCAACTCCACTGCCCTTCGTGGCGGTCCCAATCGGAAATTAGCATATCCAGTAGGCGGCTTTTGGCGTAGAGAAGCGTATCTAGTTTTAAAGAAGTATTAGATTTTGCCAAATCCTGCAGCTCTTCTGTATCCAGTACATCGTCCGGTTGGTCAAATACGGTAGCTCCTTTCCAGCTTCCATCAGCATCTTCTTCCACCAACGTAATCCGCCCGGCCATCCTATCATTATATTTACCGAAGGAAGAATCGTAGGCTACTACCGCCAAGTGAGGATTGGTATGATAAACACTTACTGCCTCGGCTAAAGTTGGTACCACCAAAGCACCGTAGGGGTTTAAGGCAGCCACCTGGTCGCGAATCATGAAGCGGAAGAGGGTAGGGCGCAAAAATTTAGGTAGGGCCTTCGCCTGATCTTTATTAACCGAACGAATGGCCCACTCCCGATTGACTGAGTCTTCCGCATCAATACCTACGGTCTGCTGCCCGCCGCCAATTTTAGTTGGGGCAAACCCTACAACTCCCTCACCAAATTTTATAACCGGAAGTTTAACCGGCGTGTCCCAAACATTGCGGTACTTTTTGCCAAATAAGAAATTGTGTAGGCTGTTTCTATTGTAATAGGCTCCCGGGGTAATAGTAACCGAATCAGGAGCGGTAGCGTGATGCAAATTTTCTCGCGCCCACTCCAGCCGGTTCTCGTCGGAAAAAGCGGCCCGCTCTCTAAAATTAATGGTATTGGGTAGCACCAAAAACCCAACTAAAAAACCAGCTACTGCATACATAAAATACTTAATCCTTCGCGAGATATTCACATTGTTTCGTATTACAGCAATTTAAAACCTATAAAACCCAGTATTGTTTGTCATTATACTATAAGGTAAGCTGACTTAATGTCATTAATATTAAGGTTATATAGTGTGAAATCGGAAATTATGACAGTAAACCTCCTAAAATTTAAGGCGGCATATAAGTTGATAAAACCCTATTAAACCATTTAAAATTTACAACTATGAACATGATAAAGTATAACCGCCCGGTAGATTCATTCCCTCGTTTATTCGATAGTTTTTGGCTAAAGGATATGGATAATCTACCGCTTAGAAGTCAGTTTCCGGCTAATAACATTTTCGAAACTGACGAGGAATTTGGTATTGAGTTGGTGGCTCCCGGTTTAAGTAAAGAAGCTTTCAACCTGGTTATTGAAAATGACAAGTTAACCGTTAGCTATAAGCAAGAAGATGGCAATGAAGCTTCTTTAGAAAAGCGTTACTTAACCCAGGAGTTTGCAGTAACTGAATTTACAAAAACGTATAATTTACCCAAGGGCAAAGTAAACGAAGAAAAAGTTTCAGCAGCTTACAATAATGGTATCCTTACAGTAACTCTACCCAAACGCGAAGAGGCTAAGCCTAAGCAACCGGTAAGTATTAAGGTAGGATAATAAAATAATTGGTACATTTAGGCGGGCGTAGGCCCGCTTTTTTTGTGCCTTATAATCACAAAACTGCCTTTTTTCCGTTTATAGCTAAAACCCTGGTTAATGAACAAACTAAGCTCCGGCCATTTTTTATCGGTTACTATACTTTTTATTATTTCTATTACCAACATTGCTCAGGCTCAGTACTTTGGTCGTAACAAGGTAAACTATCGCAGCTTTGATTTTCAGGTTGTAGAAACTCCACACATTCAGCTGTATCATTACTTTAATAATGATTCTACCGTAAATAACTTTTTACGCATGAGCGAAAAGTGGTACCAAATGCACCAGGAGGTGCTGGGCGATACTATTAAGTTTAAAAATCCCTTAATTCTTTATAAAAACCACGCTGATTTTCAGCAAACCAATGCCATTAGCGGAAGTATTGGCGTAGGTACCGGCGGGGTTACCGAAGGGCTAAAGAATCGGGTGGTTATGCCGGTTATGGAAAGCAATGCCCAGACCGATCACGTACTAGGCCACGAGTTAGTACACGCCTTTCAGTATAACCTATTGCGCGATAGCAAAGATACCACCTTATCGCTGGCCAATCTTAGAAATTTACCACTCTGGATGGTGGAAGGTATAGCCGAATACCTTTCCTTGGGCCGGGTAGATGCCCATACCGCCATGTGGATGCGCGATGCCTATATTAGTCAGGATATACCCTCCATCAAAGATTTGAATACTAACCCTAAATATTTTCCTTACCGCTACGGGCAGGCGTTTTGGGCGTTTGTCGGCGGAATTTGGGGGGATGATAAGGTGTTGCCGCTTTATATAAATACCGCTAAATTCGGCTTGGATATAGCTGCCGATTCGGTTTTAAAGGTTAATACCGAAACGCTTAGTAATATGTGGCGTAGCAGCATAGAGTCGCACTACCGCGAGCTAATGCCTGATACTACGGCCAACTTAAGCGGCCGCTTATTGCTGAGCAACCAAAATGCCGGGGAAATGAATATTAGCCCGGCCGTTAGCCCCAACGGAAAATACGTTATGTTCCTTTCCGAAATTAATCTATTTACAATTGATTTGTTTTTGGCCGATACGGAAACCGGAAAGATCATCCGGAAGGTAAGTAGTACGGCCCGGGAAAGTCATATTGATGCGTTCAGTTATATAGAATCGGCCGGCGCTTGGGCCCCTGATAACCGCCGATTTGCTTTTGTAGCTTTCAGCAAAGGCAAGAACAAACTAATTGTAGTAGATGCTGAAAAAGGAAAAACAATTTCCGAGCATTTTATACCCGGTGTAAATTCGTTTAGTAACCCTAGTTTTAGCCCCGATGGGCAGGGCGTAGTAGTTACCGGCTTAGTAGAGGGCCAAAGCGATTTATACTACTTTAACCTGAACTCCAACCAGGTTGAACAATTAACCGATGATCCGTTTTCGGATTTACAAGCTAATTTTTCGCCGGATGGTAGAAGTATAGCATTTAGTAGTGACAGGCTTGCCTACACTAGTGGTGGGTTTAACGGTCGGTATACTTACAATATCTGTTTTCTGGACTGGGAAACCCGCAAGGTAACCCAAACCGATTTCTTCCGAAGTGCCAATAACCTAAGTCCGGTTTACGCCGCTGATGGGCAAAGCGTATACTTTTTAAGTAACCGCGACGGATTCCGTAACCTATACAGTTATACGCTAGCCGACGGAACCATCGAGCAAATGACGGACTACCAACGGGGAATAAGCGGTATAACCGAATACGCCCCGGCGGTATCGGTAAGTTCGGAAACCGGCGAAATTGTGTATAGCTACTTTGCAAAAAATGGCTACACAGTTTATTTAGCTAACCCGGATGAATTCACTTATACCGAAGTTGACCCAACCAATATAGATTTTACTGCAGCAACTTTACCTCCCTTTAATCCGCAATCTCGGGTTATTATTGGCACTAATTTAAGTATGCCCCAGCGGTTCGGCTATATTACCGATGAGCAAATTACCGAAGAGCCGTATAAGCCTAACTTCAAACTAGATTATATTGGTAACACCGGAGTAGGAGTAAGTACCAGCCCTTTTGGTACGGGTGTGAGCGGGGGCGTGGCCGGAATTTTTAGTGATATATTGGGGAATAATCAGCTATTTGGAGTGCTTTCCGTTAATGGGGAGATATACGATTTCGGCGGGCAATTTGCCTACTTAAACCGCGAGGGTCGGTATCATTACGGCGCTGGCCTTTCGCATATACCGTATCGTACTGGCTTTCAGTTTTTAACCCAAAACGGACCTATACGCGATGAAGATGGAAATACTACCGGCCAAAATGCTGATATAGTGGTTTCTACCAATCTTATCAGGATTTTTGAAGAGAAACTAGAAGTTTTTTCGGCCCTGCCATTATCCAGCACCCGCAGGTTTGAATTTAGTGCATCAGGAGCCCTCTATAGTTTTCGTAGCGATATTTTTGAAACCTACTTAGATGACTTCTATCGGCAAATTGCTACCCCTGTTAGGTACAAAGGCGAATCCGCCGATGGATTTGGTTTGGTTTCGTTAAATACCGCCTTCGTGGGTGACAACTCTTTTTTTGGTTTAGTAGGGCCTTTGCAAGGTCACCGCTTCAGAATTGGGATTGAACAGAACTTTGGCCGCTTAACCTACGGAAGTTTAACCGCTGATTTTAGACGCTACTTCCGATTTGCTCCGTTCACTTTTGGGCTTAGAGCTATGCATTTTGGTCGCTACGGTAGCGGAAGTGAAGAGAATATGTTAGTAGGGCCAATCTTCCTGGGGTTCCCAGGCTTGGTTCACGGATACGATGACTATTTCTTCGATGCCGAACAAGTTAACGTTCAGGACCCGGAAACCGGCGTAGTAACTACCAACGATTTGATTGGTTCGCGAATAGCAGTTGCCAATATTGAATTGAGAATACCATTTACCGGACCCGAACAGTTAACCCTTCTCAAATCGCGCTTCTTGTTTAGTGAATTGAATTTATTTTTTGACGCAGGATTAGCCTGGGATAGCCGGACGCGCAACTTTGCCCTTAATAGTAACGATAGATCCGATAGTGGCGGGTACGATCAGTTCGGTCAATCGGATATACCTACTAGAGTGCCGGTGTTTAGTACAGGATTAGGGTTAAGAGTAAATGTGTTTGGCCAGTTGATTATTGAGCCTTATTACGCCTGGGCTTTCCAGCGTGCCGATGTTCGGGGCGGTTCTTTCGGGCTGAATTTTGTGCCGGCCTGGTAGGGTTTAGCCTAAGCTTTTGCAGGAATTCCTGTTCGGAAATTTCCCGGGCCTCACCAACTTTAAGGGTACCAAGTTCTATTCCTTCAATACTATACCGAATTAGGCGCAGGGTAGGGAAGCCAACCGCCGCCGTCATTCGGCGTACCTGACGGTTTTTGCCTTCAATTAAACTTAAAGCCAGCCAACTGGTAGGTATACTGGCCCTATACCGTATTGGCGGGTTCCTTTCCGGAACTTCAGGCTCGGGATTCAGTGACTTTGCTATGGCCGGTAAGGTTTTATAATCTTTTTTATTAATTCGTATAACTACGCCTTCCTGCAACCGCTGAATAGCCTCCTGATCAATTTCACCTTCAACTTGGGACCAGTAGGTACGCTGGTGCTTATTAGCCGGGTGTAGTAGCAGTTTGTTTACCGCCGGATTATCGGTAAGTAATAATAAACCTTCACTGTCGTGATCTAACCGGCCGACAGGATAAATATTGGGCGGAAATATATTTAAACTACCCAAGCCGGGGTGGTTGCCTTCGTCGGTAAACTGGCTTAGGTAACCAAACGGTTTGTAAAATATATAGTATCGGTACTGGGCCGGCATAAGCTTAAGAAAGTGTGGAGAATGAAAACCTATTACAAAAAAAGCTATTTTACATTACAATTACCTATACTTCTCTCTTATGCCTAAACCTTACCATTCATTACCAATATTTATTCTGCTCAACTTAGTTGTTTCTTGTAAACAACCTGCCGAAACTACCGAAGCAACCACATTTTGCCAGGCTAAAACCTGTTTGGCAGCAAATGCTATGGTAGTATCGGCCAGCCCGCTGGCTAGCAAGGTGGGGGCGCAGGTAATTTCTGATGGAGGTAACGCGGTTGATGCTATGGTGGCTGTTCATTTTGCCCTGGCAGTAACCTTTCCGCCGGCCGGCAATATTGGCGGCGGGGGTTTCATGGTGTATCGGGCTAATTCCGGTGAGCTGGCAAGCCTGGATTTTAGAGAAACCGCCCCCGCCCGGGCCAGTCGTACTATGTACCAAACCGAAAACGGCAAAGCTATACCCGAGCTCAGTAGAAAAGGGTATATGGCGGCGGGCGTTCCGGGTTCGGTAGAAGGTATGTATGTAGCTCACCAGAAGTACGGCCTAAAAACTTGGAATGAACTCCTGCAACCTGCTATTGATTTAGCCCGAAACGGCTTTGTCGTAAGTAGTAAGTTGGCTGCCAGCCTAAACGATGCTCAGGAGGACCTGAAAAATTTAAACCCCAAACAGGATATAGAATTAGTAAAGAACGGTGGCTGGAAAAGCGGGGATAAGTTAGTTCAGCAAGAGTTGGCTAAAACGCTAGAGCGGATTCAAATGCAGGGAAGCAGCGGCTTTTATACCGGGGAAACTGCCAGATTGCTGGCCCAGGCTATGGAAGCTAACGGTGGGGTAATAACTGCGCAGGACTTGCAGAATTATAAGGCTATCTGGCGGCAGCCGGTGGTTGGCTTTTACAAAGGGCATAAGATTATCAGTATGGCTCCGCCCAGTAGTGGTGGTATTGCCCTTATGCAGTTGTTAGGGATGAGCCAGTGGTTTCCCCTTCAGGAATGGCAGTTTCATTCGGCTAAAAGCATACACGTGATGGCCGAAATGGAACGCCGGGTTTTTCGCGACAGGTCGGTGTACTTGGGCGACCCGGATTTCTGGCAGGTACCCACGTTACAATTATTGGATACCGGTTACCTATATCGCAAAGCTTCGTCAATATCTCTGAGCCAAGCTACCCGCAGCGACGAAATAGCTCCAATGCAAACCATACCGCAGGGTAGGGAGTCGCGGGAAACTACGCATTATTCCATTGTTGATAGTGAAGGGAACGCCGTATCGGTTACTACTACCTTAAACGGTAGCCTGGGATCGCGGGTGGTGGTGCCCGGCACCGGAATGCTGCTCAATAACGAAATGGACGATTTTAGTATTAAACCGGGCTACCCTAATATGTATGGTCTGGTTGGAGGGGAAGCTAATGCCATTGCTCCGGGCAAACGTATGCTCAGCAGCATGACGCCGACAATTGTGGAGAAAGACGGCCAGTTAAGAATGGTATTAGGTACGCCCGGGGGAAGCACTATTATTACCTCGGTATACCAAACCATACTGAATGTAATTGATCATAAAATGAACATGACCGAAGCGGTAGCGGCGGGGCGATTTCACCACCAGTGGCTACCCGACCAAATTGCCTACGAACGTGGTACCTTTGAGCGAGCAGTTCTGGATAGCTTGCAACAATTAGGACATAGCCTGGAAGAAAAGGAAGGCATTGGCTACGTAGATGCTATTCTAATTTTGGAAGAAGGCAATATGATGGAAGGGGCTGCCGATCCGCGCGGCGATGATACGGCAGTTGGGTTTTAGCCCGAATAGTAAAGCTTTCGTATACAGAACAATCTTTATAAATTAATAATTAACTGATATGGCAAATGGTCAGTACTTAAAAGATTTACAGCCTGGCACCAGGGTAAAGGTAGTGCAAAAGAACCATCAGCGCACTGGCCAGCTCACCGAAGGGCAGGTAGCCAGCTTATTAACCAAAAGTGCCTACCACCCGCACGGAATCAAAGTACGGTTAGATTCAGGTATAGTGGGTAGGGTTAAAGAAATTCTTGATTAAAATTTTGAAGGTAGATACTTTATTCCTCCTTAATTCTCCAGGGTGGGTTTAACCTGTTTTCTCCGGCTTGGTAGAGTATGATCCTGTTATTGTCTGGATCATTTAAGCTTATTTCACGCCACAGCCAGTTTTGATCTTCAATTTGAGAACGACCAGTGTGATAAGTGATGAATAGTAAGCACTTACCTCTCGTCTCGCGTATAAATTTTAACTTGTGGTGGACTTTCCAATCCCTAGGAAAGTATTCTGACCACTGAAATCCAATTCAATTACAGCACATATTAGGCGGATTTTATTTATCCGAAAGCTGCCCATAACATGTCCATAAAATTTTTAAAGGTTGATTTTCTGCTCCGCGATTTGGTTGTTGACTTAATATCTTCAATCGTTCCCCAGTCGCACCAAAAGTCAATTCCCTTTTCCCTAAGCTGCGTTCGTTCTTCTTCAGTCAGCAACTTAATGATATAATTCTCATGCGAGACAGTAGCCAGAAGTTCAGTTTCTTCTGAATTGAAAAAGGATATGTCTTCGAAGAATGAGTGCTTCCAGTCTGTGAAATCTTTGGATAGTATAAAGTCCTTTACAGGTTTTTTGAGTTCAAAGCGGTGCGCTGTGCCAGACTTATAAATTTTGTGTTTAGCTATGAAATTCACGCGAAATTTGTTGAGCCATTCTAGTTCGGTAGGCAGATGTTCGTTAAGAAATAGTTGGTTGAACTCTACACACTGGGCGTTTACTAGCACTTCTCTTATCACAAAGTTCCAAGACCAAGCGTCAAAATTATCGCAACAATAGTATTTTTTGTTTTCCATGCATAATACTGCCTAAATATTAGAAAAAATTCCGTCAACCTTTAGTTTGGCTAATTTAGCATCCAATTTTTCACATTCGGAATATACGTATATACCGTTTCCAGAAGGCAAAGACTCAGCCTGATGTACTGAAAATGTTGAGTTGCCATCCGGACACTCAAAGCGAGCGTAGCGAGGTGAGCTAACGATCAGCTTCAATCCTAGTTTTTGGTAAAACTGTATAGCACGTTCAGTATCTAAGACCGGAACTGTTACTTGGTTAAGGTTCATGTATCCAGTTGCTCTTTCAGGCACTCGTTATTTTGGGACGCCGCCTTATCAGTTAGTTTGGTTATTGGGGTTTGCTCCTGCTCAAAGTCAGTTTCGTAGCCAAATATTGCTTGCTTCTGCTCAATATTTTCCGGTAGAATAAGTTGGTTTAGACCGCTCATTAGCCTTACTGCCAGACCCGGGGCTACACCGTGCAAGGCTTGCAGTAGGTAGGCCGGAAAGCCAATAGTAAGGGCCGGGCTTCCACGGCGCATAGCGTTAATTATTTGGGCAGCACTAGCTTCAGCATTTTTAGAGAATACCGGTAGCGAATCCCCAATTTTAAACCACTGATACTCTTTTTCATGCTGCCCCTTTACTTTTACATTGCGCGGGCTGCCGGTTCGCATTAGCCCCGGTGTTACGGTAGTTACGTAAATATTTTCGCTTCTGAGGGCGGCTCCTAAACCTTCGCTAAAGCCGGTAAGCGCAAACTTGCTGGTGCTGTAGGGCAACAGATGCGGAATGCTTACCCGGCCGCCCACCGAACTAATATTCACAATACGTCCTCCGCCCTGGTTACGGAATATTGGCACCATAGCCTGGCATAACCGAATGGGGGCCTGTACGTGTACACTGTATAACTTATCAAAATCCTTCTGGCTTAGGCTATCGTAGGGGCTTACCACAATTTGGCCGGCATTATTTATCAGTCCATCTATTCGGCCAAATCGCTCCTGAACTTGGGTGATGATATTTGGGATAACACTATATTGGGTTATATCGGCTGGAATAGTTAGTACATCGGTGCTGAACTGTTTAAGCTGGACTGAGGCGGCATCCAACTCTTCTTCGCTACGGGCGCATATAGCTATTTTAGCTCCGGCTTTAGCTAATTGCCGGGCTAATACCAAGCCTAAACCCCGGCTGCCACCGGTAATTAAAACTACTTTTCCTTCTAGTTGGTACCGGCTTTCGCGCAAGTACTGAATGGCAGAATATACGCCGGCTGCTGCCAAACCCAAGGCGCCTGTTCTAATTATATTATTCTTCTTCATAGTTTAAAAAATAAGAAGCCGGTACTGCCTCGGCACCGGCTTAAAAGTATTACCCTTCGTTAACCACAATTTTTTCAATTTTATCGCCCTGGCGAATTTGGTCTATAATCTCATCGCCTTCTACCACCCGGCCAAATACGGTATGGTTGCGGTCTAGGTGCTGGGTGTTTTGGCGGTTATGGCATATAAAGAATTGCGAACCCCCGGTATCACGCCCGGCGTGCGCCATTGAAAGTACGCCCCGGTCATGATACTGGTTTTCGCCGTCCAGTTCGCAAGGAATGGTATAGCCCGGCCCGCCGGCACCCGTACCATTAGGGCAACCGCCCTGGATTACAAAATTTGGTATAACCCGGTGAAAATTTAGCCCATCGTAAAAGCCTTTCTTACTCAGGCTAACAAAGTTGTCAACGGTTTTAGGAGCATCCTCCTCAAAAAATTCGACCTTCATAACACCTTTGTTGGTGTGTATTGCTGCAGTTTTCATAATTGGTAAACTAATTTTACAGCGGCAAGTTTACCATACTAATTTAAACCTGCAAACTTCCTCAATGCGTCTGTTAACAATCTTACTTTTACTTGTAACCCATTTTAGTTGTAGCCAGTCGGCCGAAGGGAATAATGAAAATCCAATAAACGCCCAAATTAGTAATGCCGAGTCTGACGATAAGTTTGCGGCTGCCAAAAAAAACTTTAGTAAAAAATACCCGGGAGTTTCTGATGTAGAATGGAATGTTGATGACCATGGCTACCACGAGGCTCAGTTTAGTATGAATGAAGTAAAGTATCGGGCAGACTTTATGGCGGATGGAAGATGGGTGGAAACCGAGAACTCCATAAAGTACAAAGAATTGCCCAAGGCAGTGCAACAAGCGGTTGAAGACAATTACGATAAGGACGAAATTACCGAGATTGAACACGTAACGAGTGCGGCCAAAGGAGAATTTTATGATGTAGAGTTTAAGCAAAAAGGAAAAAATCACGATGTAGAGTTTAGTACCGATGGTAGGGTGATCAGAGAAACTAATAAACATTAGGTGCCAATACTTTTTAATTCTAGCTTTACTTACATCATCAGCTATCGGTAGTTAGCTGATTTTTTGTTTAAATACGGTCTATATCTAAGGTAAAATTATACTATTCATATTTTTTAAAGCGGTAATTAAGTATTCTAATTCGGCTTTAATGTTGGATTAAATGATTATTACATACGCAATTACTAATAGGGTATATAATTTTAGCTGTATGCGGATAGTACTACCTTAGTAGGATATTAATTGCATACTGCCTAGTTCTGGAAAGGACTAACCTTAGTACCCTTGTATATGAAAAAACCTTTACTGTTGACCGTTGCCTTATTTACCCTAATACTAAACGCTTGGAGTCAGCAACCCTATAATGATGCCTGCGGTAACGTTTTGGTATTTGATGGAACCAATGATTATGTGGACTTAGGCCCTGACCTTGGCAACTTTGGGACCAATGATTTTAGTGTATCGGTTTGGTTTAAAGCTAACCCAAGCTCGGCTACCCAAACCATTATTGGCAAGCGATCGGCACCTAGTAACGGAAATTTCTGGACTATCACTATTACCCCCACCGGAAAAATTGTTACGGAATTAGACGAAGGGGGCAACCCTCGCTATAACCCTATTATTTCAGCTTCAGCCAATACCTATAACGATAGAAACTGGCATCATGTGGTTTTAACTCGGGCCGATAAAACCGCCACGCTTTACTTAGACGGGGTTTTAGAAGGACAAAAATCGACCAGCGCACTTACTAATTTGGCCCCGCCGGCCAATGCAACTATAGGTGCCCGGTTTGTTAATTCAACTGCAAACAATTTCTTCTCCGGCCAAATTGATGAGGTGGCATTTTATAATACTGAACTTAGCCTGGCCGAGGTCGGTATTTTGTATAGTACTGGAACTAGCTCCGGAAGCTCACTTACCAATTACTATGGCTTTAATATTGGCCGAGCAGATACTATAGTATACGATCTAGCCGGCTCCTACAATGGTACGCTGGTTAACATGAATACCAGTGCAGCTTGGCGAAAGCCCGATGGCAGTGATGCTGGGGTAAACAGAAGTTCGGTTACTATTGAGGCTTGCGATTCGTACACCAGCCCTAGCACTAAATATACCTGGACAGCTTCCGGAACTTATACTGATACCCTTACGAATCAATATGGTTGCGACAGTATAATGTCCGTAAACTTGACCATTAAAAATAGCACAGCTGCTAATTTTGCCCAGGAAGCCTGCGAAAGCTATGAGTGGCAAGGTACTACCTATACTGCTTCCGGAACCTATACGGCAACTATACCAAACTCCGTAGGCTGCGATAGCGTAATGACACTGGACCTGACCATAAAGAACCGTACCACCGCCACCTTTACCCAAACTGCTTGCGATATATATGAATGGCAGGGAATCAGTTATACCAATTCTGGTACCTTTGTTAAAACCATTACCAATTCCGCGGGCTGCGATAGCGTAATAACACTGAACCTGACAATTAAGAAATCTACCGCCGCTAATTTTACCCAAACCGCCTGCGATAGCTACGAGTGGTTTGGAACCACCTATACCACTAGCGGAAATTACGCTAAAGTAATACCCAATTCCGTAGGCTGCGACAGTGTAATGACCTTAGATCTTACTATTGGTTCTACCTACATTGTTGATGTTGATAAAACAGTATGCGGTAGTTTTGAGTGGGCCGGAAATAATTATACAACCTCTGGCACATATTCAAATTTGTTTACCAGCTCTACTGGTTGCGATAGTACGGTAAACCTAAACCTAACCGTTAATCAGCCCAGCTCTTCCTCCGTATCCGTTACCCAATGCGATAACTATGAGTGGTTTGGAGTGAATTATACCGAATCAGGCACCTACAACACGGTTATACCTAATTCAGTAGGCTGCGATAGTGTAATCACGCTTAACTTAAACCTTAATAAATCTACTATCGCCAGCTTTACCGAAACTGCCTGCGACAGCTACGAGTGGCAAGGAAGTACCTACTCAGTTTCCGGTATATATAACGCTACCATACCTAACAGTGTAGGCTGCGATAGTCTAATGACCCTAAATCTGACGATTAATAATTCAACCAGTGCTGATTTTACCCAAACCGCCTGTAACGAGTATGCCTGGCAAGGTTCGGTATACACCGAAAGCGGTAGCTACACCACAACTATACCTAACAGCGTAGGCTGTGATAGCGTAATGACGCTGAATCTGACCATTAACAGATCTACTTTGGCTAGCTTTACCGAGTACGCTTGCGATTCGTTTGAGTGGTTGGGCCAAACCTATACCGAATCGGGGAATTACAGCGCGGTTATACCAAACTCCGTTGGCTGCGATAGCACCATGACCTTGAACCTGACGGTAGAAAAAATTAATAACGAAGTGGTGCTCGATGGTTTCTACTTTATTGCCCAGCAAGAGGGTGCAACCTACCAGTGGTTAAATTGCGATAGTAATAATGAGCCAGTAGAAGGAGCTACTGAGAAGAAGTTTATGCCGCTGGTGCCGGGTAATTACGCAGTAGAAATTACTACTGAAAACTGCTCGAAGCTTTCCGAATGCTACAATATTATAGTTACCGGACTTGAGGATGACTTGTTTAAGAAAGATCTGAAGGTATACCCTAATCCAAGTTCTACAGGTGAATTTAAGTTGGAGTTGGGTTCAACTTATAAGAATACTAGATTAACCATTGTCAATTCTTTAGGAAAAACTTTGGCTACCTATTCCTATCAGCATCTAAGTCGTATTCCTATAAGCTTAGAGCAAGGCCAGGGTATTTATTTCCTGAGAATTGAAGCAGATAATAAATCAGCCACCTTGCCACTGGTTATTAGTCGCTAAACAGAATAAGTACTAACAAGAAAGCCAGACCTATAAACGGGTCTGGCTTTTTTTTTAAATAATAGTACTCACCTATAGTTTAAATAGATTAAATCTATTGATTAATAATTTTGGTTTTATAAATACTATATTGGTACATATTTGAATATTCTAAGCCGAAATTAGGTGCAGGTACTTCTTGTTTTTCAGATAGCATTAGCAATACGGCAGACTTATTAGGATACTGCTAATTTTACTTAATGGCTTATAGTTTAAATAAAAAGTAAGATTTGGCTTAGCGCTTAACACCGAAACATTTATAAGTAATGCATTGATTAATAAAGTATTAAAGCTTTAAAGTTTTATAGCTTACTACCGTATAATTAAGTGGGCTAACCAAATCGTTTTTACCTAAACAATTAAAAATTCTTACAAAACCCTTTAAAAATTTTTTATGGAACATAAGCAAGACCGACACACCGAGCCGAACACCCCAATTTGGGATACCAATGAATCGCGCCGCTGTCCTTTTTTAAACGGTGAAATTACCTCGGCGGCCGGTAGCGGTACCAGTAATCGCGACTGGTGGCCTAATATGCTTAATCTACAGATTTTGCATCAAAATGTAGCCTCTAATCCCCTAGATGAGGATTTCAAATATAAAGATGCTTTTAAAAGCTTAGATTATCAGGCGCTTAAAAAGGATCTAAATGATTTGATGACGGACTCCCAGGATTGGTGGCCGGCGGACTACGGACATTACGGCCCATTTTTTATACGGATGGCTTGGCACAGTGCCGGCACCTACCGTATTCAGGATGGCCGGGGCGGGGCCAGTTCCGGTTCGCAGCGATTTGCCCCACTAAATAGCTGGCCGGATAATGCCAATCTTGATAAGGCCCGCCTTCTACTGTGGCCAATTAAGCAAAAGTTCGGCAGTAAAATTTCCTGGGCCGATTTAATGATTCTGGCCGGTAACGTTGCCCTGGAGTCAATGGGTTTTAAAACTTTTGGGTTTGGCGGTGGCCGCGAGGATATTTGGGAACCGGAAACTGATATTTACTGGGGCTCGGAAACCGAATGGCTGGGCAATACCATTCGCCACGAAAGCGGTGAGCTGGAAAGCCCACTGGCTGCCTCGCATATGGGCTTAATTTATGTAAACCCGGAAGGGCCGAACGGAAACCCCGATCCAGTAGAAGCCGCCCACCATATACGCGAAACTTTTGGCCGTATGGCTATGAACGATGAGGAAACCGTAGCGCTAATTGCCGGGGGGCATACGTTTGGCAAATGCCACGGCGCGGGCGATCCGCGCGAATACATAGGTGTGGAGCCGGCCGGTGCCGATATTATGGAAATGGGTTTAGGCTGGAAAAACACCCTGGGCCACGGCCATTCGGAAAATACTATTACCAGTGGCCTGGAGGGCACCTGGACTAAAACCCCGACCCAATGGAGTAATAATTATTTTGAAAACCTGTTTGAGTTTGAGTGGGAATTAACCAAAAGCCCGGCCGGGGCTCATCAATGGCAACCGAAGAATGGGGCCGGGGCCAATACAATACCCGATGCTCACATCGAGGGCAAGCGTCACGCGCCCTTTATGCTGACTACCGATTTATCGCTTCGTATGGACCCGGCTTATGAGAAAATTAGCCGTCGCTTTTATGAAAACCCTGATGAGTTTGCCGATGCATTTGCCCGGGCATGGTTTAAGCTGACCCACCGCGATATGGGTCCGGTTTCCCGCTATTTAGGTCCGGAAGTGCCCCAGGAAGAGCTGGTATGGCAAGATCCTCTGCCGGAGCGCAAGCACGAGCCAGTAAATGAACAGGATATTCGTAATTTAAAAGGAAAAATTAAAGACTCCGGACTTTCTATAGCTGAGTTGGTGGGAACAGCCTGGGCATCGGCCTCAACGTATCGCCATTCCGATAAACGGGGTGGGGCTAATGGGGCACGTATCCGCTTATATCCGCAACGCCAGTGGGAAGTCAATAATCCGCAAATGCTGGATAAGGTGCTAAAAACCTTCGAGAAGATTCAGCAGGAATTTAATAGCGCTCAAGGCGGCGGTAAGGAAATTTCTATGGCTGACCTGATAGTTTTAGCCGGAAATGTAGGCGTAGAAGAAGCAGCTAAGAAGGCTGGTAAAGAAATTGACTTGCCGTTTAGACCAGGCCGGGTAGATGCCACCCAGGAGCAAACCGATGTAGAAGCATTTTCTATACTTGAACCTAACGCCGATGGATTTAGAAATTTCTACCATAAGCGCGATAACGTTAAGGCTACGGCCGAAGAAATGTTAGTAGACAAGGCTCAGCTACTAACGTTAACCGCGCCAGAAATGACGATTTTAGTAGGCGGTATGCGCGCAATGGGCACCAACTACGACGTATCTTCCCACGGAGTGTTTACTTCTAACCCCGGTGCGTTAACGAATGATTTCTTTGTGAACCTGCTGGATATTAGAACTACCTGGCGAGAACAAAATGATGAGCAGTACCTGTTTAAAGGCCTCGACCGTAAAAGTGATGAGGTAAAATGGACCGGTACCCGCGCGGACTTAATTTTTGGTTCAAACTCTGAATTGCGGGCCCTGGCCGAAGTATACGCTACCCAAGAGGCTGGCGAACGCTTTGCTCAAAAGTTTGCCAATGTATGGAATAAGGTAATGAACCTGGACCGATACGACGCTTAGAAATTCTATTTGACATTGATAATGAGGCGCCGAATACTCGGTGCCTCTTTTGTTTTAAAGTAGATTAAGCAAATTCTACTGTAGGCCTATCAATACGTTTTATCTGAGCTTTGTACTCATTGGGTAAAAAAAGTGCCTTTATAAGCCCGTCTAGCTTTAACGACCGCAAAATTCGGTAAGTAGGTATAGCTAACCTAAATAGTGGGTTACTTACTAGCCCTAATTGCATTTTCACCTGTTTAGGACAAATAAGGCCCTGTACCATTCGCAACAGGTAGTACCGCGTAAATCCCAGATGTTTTTTGTACTGACTATATAAATCTTGGGTATAAAAACTCCACTCCAAGTTCTCAAGCATATGCCTTTCCCGATCGCCCAACCATTCGGTATAGGAAGTAGCCAAATTCGTTATGCCCATTCGGCTACCTAAGCGATAAAATACATCAAAAACCTCCTCTTTCTCACTTGGGGTAAGCTTGCCTTCCAGTAGTTCCTGCACAATAATTGAATAATCTATCAGCATATACAACACATCGCGATAGCTCCACTGCGGTATACTTTCCCCACGCTGCTGTTCCACACTCTTATGAATTGCGGCTATAGAATCTATAGAAGAAGTGGCTTGCTGGTAGGGTGAAAATATGATTTTTCGGGCATAGGCTACTGTAGAAAATAATCTCTCCAGAGGAGCCTGGGGCAGTTTGCCGGTATAGTACAGCCAGTGAACCGATTTGTTCAGGGCAAACTCGGCCGATGCCCCGGCGAAAATAAACAATACGGTATCGCTAGTACCCCAAGTTTTTCTTACTACGGAATTCTCCGCTACAAAATATCTCATACTTCAGAAGGTAGGCATTACAGACTAAACAGATAGGGTAGATAGATAATTGCCCCGCAAATGGCTGCCCCCACACTAATAATCAATACAGCCCCGGCGGCCAAATCTTTAGCTTTACCAATAAGTGGGTCTTGTTCTAAACTAACCCGATCGGCTAGTTTTTCAATAGCGGTATTCAGCACCTCAGCCGAAAATGTAATGCTGATGATAATAATGGTTAACACCCAATCAGTCCGGCTTACATTCAGCATAATATTAGCCACTAAAACCAGAATAGCTGCAAAGCTGTGCACCCTCATATTTGGCTCAAACCTAAAGGCTAGCCATAGGCCCCGACCGGCATATATATAACTTCTAAAGTGCTTCCTAATCATACGCTTAGTGACAAACGTGAGCCATAAGCACCACAATAATCGCCAGTATAGCCACCACACTTTGGAGGGTAAATGGCTGAAGAATATCGGCGGAGCTTGATTGGTAATTTTTAGTTAAAACCCACCGGGCCATCCAGAAAGCTACCAGATAAGCTGCTACATCCAGCCAGTCGAACCGGCCAAAAACTATATTGAAGTATTGTAGAACCTCTAAGCCTAAAGCAAATGCCAGGGGCAATAATTCAACCTTAACCTTATATCTGAAAAATTTTAAATGATATTCTTTGGTCAGCAGGGTAGTAGCTAAAACCCATAGCCCGCCGGGTACCGAATAAATTAGTATGGAATTCAAAGGTAGTCGAGAGCTTATAGTTGCCTTAGCTTCCGAGTATGAATCGGCAGGAATAAGTTGAGCCAGTACCATATTAACCAGCGTCTGATCCGTTCGATAAAACAGGTAAATAAGCAGGCTAATTAGCAACAAAACTGCGGCTAAACTATAGGCTCTTTTCATATACCTGAATTCTGAAGTAGTTACACAACCCACCACTTTCTTCGTAACTTAAAATAAAATTATTTAATGCTTTTAGGTGTTCCGGCCTAAAGTAAGAACGAAAACAAAATAAAGGCGATACAATGTTAAAGACAAAATCGAACCAACTTAGAAAATTGTTGGGGGTAAAATGATTGAGAATAAAGAGTTTACCGCCAGGCTTGAGAATCCGGTAAGCCTCTTCTAGCAACAGATTTGGTTCTTTAACTACCGATAGTATATGCGAAAGCACAATATAATTGAAGCTGGCGTCGGCAAAGCTGGTATGGGTTCCATCCATTACCAATAATGAGGTTTCTTTATTTGCGTTCCGGCGGGCAAAATTCAGCATTCGCTCCGAGGTATCAATTCCGGTAATTCGGTGCTTAGTTAGAAATTTCAAATGACTGCCATTTCCAACGCCTATTTCTAGTAAATTGCCGGGTAGCTGCTCATTGATAATTCGGTAGAATTTTAGCTTCTGAGGCATCAGACATGCATCTATCACCGGATAGATTACGGCAATTGAATTATAAAATCCGGTGGAAACCGTTCCTGACATTTTAAACAAATTCGTAATTGGTTCAAAATAAATAAAAGTACTTTGAATTACAAAGTAATGCTTGATAAAACTACATCTATACCTTAAAGAAGCTCAAGGATGATTTCTGTAGTTTTTGCCAAGGTTAAAGCCTTTTACTAATTTTGGTCGTAAACATATATACCTCCACCTATAAGGCTTGACAACTTTGTAGGGTTCAAAATTCGCAATAACTATGCAACCCAATAAAGCATTCGGCTATATTCAGCAGGTTCTTAAAAATATGCCTACCGACTGGCTACACCTAACTACCCACCGCCTGGATATTTATAACGAAGAGTTTGCCAAAACTGAGTTTTTAGAACAGTTTAATGCTCTGTACCAAGCCGAAAATGCTGATCGAAATGCCCTAAGTGAACTACCGACCGCTTACGATTATATACGTTTGGGTCACCCGCTTTCTACGATACTAGAATGGGGTATAGGGCAACAATATTCATTACCAGCTCACAACGTAATCAGCTTTCAATCCAGTACTATGCCTATACTGGCGGTGTTGCGTAAAAACCTTTTTCTAAACAAAGCTACCCGCATTCTTTTTACCGGCCAGCTACCCGCTAATTTTGACGCGGAGGCTATTCATAAGGTATATGGGTATAGTTTTGAGCTACAAAAAATTAGCTCTACCGATAATCTTCCGGCTTTCGAGGGAAGTACTATTTTGCTTTCACAGGAGGCTACTTTCGGTCAGATTAAATTACAGCCGGAAGTGGATTTCTACATTCAGCTTGTGCCAAAATTAGGCAGTATTATTGTAGTGAACGGCCCGTCTAATCAGCCGTATATTTCTGAAATTCAGCACGTGCGCCGCCGAGAATCTGTTGCCATGACGCCAGCTAACTGTTTGGTAGCCCTGCAACAGGTAGCTGGAGTAAAAGTACAACCTGAGCAAATTAAGAATAGGGCATCTATAAAAACTGAGCTGCAACGTACCATTAAGGAAATTACTGCTACCAGCACTACACCATTGATAGCTTCCAGCGGACTTTCCATTCAATATGCCATTATGATGGGATTGGTACAGGAAGCCTTGGATAATCACCCGGATAAAGAGATCAAATTTATTGTGCCGCCTAATTGTTACGGTGGCACCAACGATCAGGCGCGTAGGGTTGCGGCCTGCCTGCCGAACGTAGAGGTAGTAGATTTGCCGGTTGATCGGGAAAACGATATGGTGCAAAGTGTAGAACAAGTACTAAGCAAAGTAGCCGAGCTAAATGCCATTCCGTACATTATTGCCGAAATACCGACCAACCCACGGGTAGAAGTACCTAATCTGGAGAAGTTACGCGAAGCCTTACGGAAAGAACGAATTACCCCCGCCGGCAACGCCGCCATTGATCCGGTTTTTATTCTGGACCAGACCTTTTGCCCCAATGTGCAATTTATGGCTGAGAACGGAGTCTTCGCTGGTATTCGCGCAATTTCGTATGTTAGCGGTTCTAAATTTCCGAGCGGGGGCAAGGTTACCGCCGGTTACTGCGTAGCCAATAATGAAGCGGCTAACCTGATGCCCAAGATTGAAAAGCACCTGATTGTATGCGATAATGCAGCAACTGATCAGCAGCTCGAAATACTTCACCAGCAGATGCCATCTATGAACCAGCGCATAGCCGATGCTTATCGGAATACCCGTGAACTGGTAAACTTTATTCAGGAAGAATTGCCGGCCGCTAAGATAAATTTTGTATCCGAGGAACTGGCTGACCAAGGTTTTACGCCTTCGGTATTCTCGCTGGATTTACCCACTAAAGGCAATAGCCCCGAAGAAAAAGAAGCTTACAAGCGCCGAATGAACCTAAAGCTGATCAATATGATGATTGGCCAAATTCCGGATGAAAGTAAATATTGCGTAAGCTACGGCCAACTTAAAGGTTGCTACTGGACTATACCCGCCACCTCTACCCAAGGCACCACTAAGGAAGGCGATAAAGACTATATAGCCCGGGTTTCCCTATCGCCCAAACTTGATTTAGAAAAGCATAAGGAAGTGTTTAAGGAGTTTGTGAAGCAAATGTAGTAGCTAATTACTCTTATAAAGAGCTTACTTCGAATAAGCTCTTTATAAGAGGATATGCTAGCCTATTTTTAAAGACATAATTAGCTGAAAGCCATTCTATATAGTTAGAATTTTATACATGAATAATTTTATAATTCCCTTCATAGTGTTTTTAACATTTATTCTTATAGCTAGAGCGCTGAATGAACGAGCAAACAAGAAGCTAAGTACAGAAAAGAAAGCTGAGCTAATTGATCTATTTTCAAAAGATCGTATTCTTTATTTCGGATTAGTAATTATTATGTTATTGGTGTATAATATTACTATAAGTATTGAAATGATTTCACCAATACTATCTTTCGCAGCGTATTTTTTCTCATTGATAATATATATAGCTTATACCTCCTTCAGGTCTTTCAATAAGCTAAAAGAGAATAATTTTCCATCAGAGTTTACCAATAACTATTTGCTTTCAACAGCTGTACGGTCATTCGGGATAGTAATATTTTTTTTCCTGATATTATACAATCCCTTTTAATCTAGTTTTAGTTAATATATAGTAGACTAAGAAAGCTTTTATATTAATTTACTCTCCAAACTTATAGAAACCGAGGCCAGGGCAGCGGAGATTGGACAATTTTTCTTAGCGTTTTCCGCTAATTCCTTAAACTTGTCCTCCGAAATCTCGGCTACTTTGCCTTCCAGCATCAACGTAATTTGGGTAATTCTAAAATCCTTGCCCGAAGTATCCATATCTACTACTGCCTTGGTTTCCAGGCTTTCGGCAGTGTAGCCCGCTCCATTAAGCATAAAGCTTAAGGCCATATTAAAGCAGGCGGCGTGGGCGGCAGCCAGTAACTCTTCCGGGTTGGTGCCGGATTTTCCACTCTCATCTTTAAAGCGGGTCTGTAAAGAATAAGGCTGATTGTTCAATACCTGGCTTTGGGTTGAAATTTTTCCGCTACCTTCTAGTCCGGTGCCTTTCCAATAGGCTTGGGCGTATCGTTTCATATCTTTATAGTGTGGTGGTGATTAGCAATTCTTAAAACTGATATTTTGGTTGATGGTTCGTAGGTGGAAGTTCCTATTCTATATACTTAGAGAAAAGCTTACTACTAAACCGGGCTTCTTATTGCCTGAACCCCGCCTTAAGTATAACAATGAAACTCTTGCCGGACTGAAAAATTAGATATGGTTTTCAAGTACCAGCCTGTACCAAGAGGGTAATTTGGCTTTTAAAAGAAATTAATCAGATGTAATAAGATGTATCGGAGGCTAACTTGAGGGCTACACAATTCTATTTAATATATTTGCCCAAAAGCAAGCCCGTGTATAGTCAACTAATCCGCCCATTACTTTTTCGGTTACCGGCCGAAAAAGCCCACCACACCACCTTTAGTTCAATTAAAGGATTAATGAAGATACCGGGGGCCGCCAAGCTCACCCAAAGACTATATACCCAAAACCACCCGGCTTTAGAAAGAGAATTGTTCGGCCTCAAATTTCCTAACCCGGTAGGTTTAGCCGCCGGCCTGGATAAAGATGCTGTATTAGTTGATGAGCTGGCCAACTTAGGATTTGGTTTTCTGGAAATTGGTACGCTTACGCCGCGTCCCCAACCAGGCAACCCCCAACCCCGACTGTTTAGGCTACCTAAAGATAGAGCACTAATCAACCGAATGGGCTTCAATAACGGTGGTGTTCGGGAAGCTGTAATACGCCTAAAAGCCCGCCGCAGCAATATTATTTTAGGAGGAAATATTGGCAAGAACAAGGATACCCCAAACGACGAGGCTGCGAATGATTACCTTTCGGCTTTTAAAGAATTGTACCCGGTAGTAGACTATTTTGTGGTGAATGTAAGTTCGCCCAACACGCCTAACCTGCGAGAACTTCAGGATAAGGAACCGCTAAAAAAACTTCTTTCATCTATTCAGGAGCTTAACAATAGCATGAATAAGCGTCGCCCCCTTCTTTTAAAAATTGCCCCCGATTTAAGCGAGCACCAATTAGATGATATTATAGCATTAGCATTCGAAACTGAGCTTGATGGCTTAATTGCTACCAATACAACCATTGATCGTTCTAACCTAAGCACCCCGGAGGTTGAGGTTGGTAAAATTGGAGCCGGGGGCTTAAGTGGCCGACCGTTAGAAAGAAGAAGTACCGAAGTTATACGCTTTTTGCATAAAGCCTTGGGCCCCAAAGTGCCGATAGTTGGGGTAGGGGGCATAATGTCAGCTACCGATGCGCTGGAAAAACTAGAGGCCGGGGCTTCTTTGCTTCAGTTGTATACCGGCTTTGTGTACCGGGGTCCGGCCCTGATTAAAGAGATAAACCAAGCAATTATAGATGTAGAGCTAAATAAGGTAGGAGGGTAATTCACAACTGAGCTTTAGCGGTAAAGCGTAGAATTTCCGCACTATTTTTTGCTCTAATTTCGTTAGCTTTGCTATTCTGGAAAGCGAAGTATATGGCTAAAAACACCGCCAAAGGCAATACATTTAAAAAACAACCTAATACCAAAAAGGCTACGCGCAGCAGCAGTTCCGGGAGTAGCCGATTTAAACTCAAGCTAGAATTTCTGAATGATCGCCGCCTGCAACTAGCCGTGGGCTTCTTCTTAATAATTGCCTCGGTATACTTGCTAACGGCATTCGTATCGTACCTTTTTACCGGCCAGGCCGACCAAAGTGTTATTGAAAGCACTGGGGATACAGCCCTGCGCGAATCCGGGGCAGAGATTGAAAACCTCCTGGGTCTTTTTGGGGCCTGGGTGGGGTACTATTTCATATTCATGTGGTTTGGGCTAGGGGCATTTCTTATACCACCTATGCTGTTTTTAGCCGGTTACAAGCTAGTTTTTAAGAAGGATTTACTAGCCTTTACCGAAGTTTTCCGCTTCAGCTTTTTTCTGATTTTCTGGATTGGAACGTTGCTAGGCTACCTGGTATATCAATCGGAAACCGCCGGAACCTGGGGCTTTTTGAGTGGCGGCATAGGCTACGAACTGGCTCGCATGTTTCATGATTTTATTGGTTGGGGAACGATACTGTTATTGGTTTTTGCCCTGCTGGTTTTTGTAATTTTTACTTTTAACGTAACCACCTTATTTACTTCGCAAACCGAAGAAAGAACAATTGGTGGCGAAGAACCGGAGGAAGAACTTGATGAGGCGGATGAGGAACAAGAAGAACTGGCTCCTTGGGAAGAAGAATCACGGGAAGAGGTTTCGGTAGCTCAGGTTGAAGGTAATGATAGTGAGGAAGAAGAACTTCAGAGCTGGACGGTTAAGAAAGGCACTGAAGAACCTAAACCGGCCTCGGAAGTGATAAACAGCCACGACGGATTGGATTTTGAAGTTACCGATGCTACATCGCAACCGGAAGAAGCCTACGAAGAAGAGCCGGAGGAGGATTTAGGGTTTGAGGTTGCCGCCCATGATTTTGACGAAGAAGCCGTAGAACAGCAGGAAAATTATGACCCAACCTTAGACTTGGCCAGTTACCGCTACCCTACTGTGGACCTACTGAACCAGTACGATAACGGCGGCGTGCGGGTAACCGAAGATGAGCTTAGGGCCAATAAAGATAAGATTGTAGAAACGCTGGTGAACTTCAAAATAGGCATCAGCAGCATAAAAGCTACCATTGGCCCAACCGTAACCCTCTACGAAATTGTGCCGGAGCCAGGCGTTAAAATTTCCAAGATCAAAAACCTGGAAGATGATATTGCCTTGAGCTTAGCCGCCCTGGGTATTCGGATAATTGCGCCAATTCCGGGTAAGGGTACTATTGGTATTGAAGTACCGAATAAGAACCGCGAAATGGTGTCCATGCATTCGGTGGTAACTACCGAGAAGTTCATGAAGAGTGATAAGGAACTGCCGGTGGTTTTAGGTAAAACTATCAGCAACGAAGTTTTTGTTACCGATTTAGCCAAAATGCCCCACTTGCTAATTGCCGGGGCTACCGGTCAGGGTAAGTCGGTTGGTTTAAATGTGTTGCTGGCCTCATTGCTTTATAAAAAACATCCTAGCCAGCTAAAATTCGTACTGGTCGATCCTAAAAAGGTTGAATTAACCCTTTTTAATAAAATAGAACGGCACTTCCTAGCTAAACTACCCGATAGCGAAGACCCTATTATTACTGATACCAGTAAAGTAGTAAATACGCTTAATTCACTGTGTATTGAAATGGATACCCGCTACGACTTACTGAAAGATGCCGGGTGCAGAAACCTTAAAGAGTACAATGCCAAATTTGTACGGCGCAGGTTGAACCCGGAAAAAGGCCATCGCTTCTTGCCTTATATTGTATTAGTAATTGATGAACTAGCCGACCTAATGATGACGGCCGGTAAGGAGGTTGAAACCCCCATTGCCCGGCTGGCTCAGCTAGCCCGCGCTATTGGTATACACCTGGTAGTAGCTACCCAGCGTCCGTCGGTAAACGTAATAACCGGTATCATTAAGGCAAACTTCCCCGCCCGCCTATCGTTTCGGGTTACCAGTAAGGTAGACTCGCGCACCATTCTGGATACCGGCGGGGCCGATCAGCTAATTGGGCAGGGTGATATGCTGCTTTCTCTGGGTTCGGATTTAATACGCTTGCAGTGTGCCTTTTTAGATACGCCGGAGGTTGATGCGGTAGTTGAATTTATAGGTAGCCAGCGGGGTTACGAAAATGCGTATTTGTTACCGGAATTTGTAGGTGATAACGATGATAGTAAAGTAGGAGAGGTAGATTTGGCCGATCGGGATAACATGTTTGAAGATGCTGCCAAATTAATCGTTATACACCAGCAGGGAAGCACCTCGCTAATTCAACGTAAACTAAAGTTAGGCTACAACCGCGCCGGCCGCTTAATTGATCAGCTAGAGGCCGCCGGAATAGTTGGACCGTTTGAAGGAAGCAAGGCCCGAGAAGTTTTAGTGCCGGATGAGTACGCTTTGGAACAATTATTGAGTAGCATAAAGGAAAAGCATACTAAGTATTAATGATATGATAAAAAGATTGTATTTACTAAGCCTGATTATGGTGCTAGGGGTAGGGGCCGCATACGCCCAGTACGATCCGGAAGCCCTGAAGGTGCTGGATAAGGTTAGCAAAAAGTACGAAGCTATGGGTAGCTTCTCGGCCGATTTTACTAATCAGTTAGTTAATGATGCCGCTAATACCAATATTGAAATGGAAGGCAAATTTAGCCGCAGCGGCAGAAAATTTCGCCTGGAATGGAACGGGCAGGAATATATGTCAGACGGTTCTACGCTCTGGGTTTACCAGCCGGATGCACAGGAAGTGTATATTAGTAGTCTGGAAGATGAAATGAACGACGATTTTAACCCATCGGAAATTCATAACCTGTACCGTAAAGGGTTTAAGTACCTGCTAAAGGGAGAGCAGAGTATTAACGGTAAAGCCCATCACTTAATTGATTTGGTACCGGAGAAAGCCCAGGAAACTAACTTCTTTAAGATCCAGATGGCGGTAAACAAAGCTGATATGACAATTTCGAACTTTACGCTTTACGAAAAGAACGGCACCCGCTACGTATTCAACATTAAAAACTTAAACGCCGGAGCCAATATACCGGACAGCCAGTTTTCATTTGACAAGAAAAAATACCCTGGCGTAACGGTAGTGGATACCCGATTATAGTATTGATTATTTATGAATATTTAAGCAAGGCCTGCGCAGGTTTCGCTTTTTTTGTGCGTATTTAGACCTATAAGGTTTCTAAAACCTTATAGGTCTTGAAATCTCATATCTGACCTGGTGCGGATTAGGATGGCAAAACGCGTACTTTTATTAAGCCTAACTAACTTAAGATTCACAGCACTTGTATAGCAATATTTACTCTTGCCGAATTTAAAATTCTAATGCTTATAAATCTCAAACTCCCCAGCCAGATACTTTTTCCCGAGTTCTGCATAATGAGCGGCATTTTTTATAATTTTTTCTTGCTCCTCCGGCTTTAACTGTCGAACTACTTTGGCCGGCGAGCCTAACACCAATGAGCCGTCCGGAATTACAGTACCTTCAGTTACTAGCGCATTCGCCCCAACTATACAGCCTTTACCTACTACTACCCGATTCAATAGGGTAGCCCGCATCCCAATCAGGCTTCCATCCTTCACTTCGGCTCCGTGCACAATGGCGGCGTGGCCAATAACAACATTGTTGCCTAAAGTTGCCGGTACGCCCGGGTCAACGTGAATTATAGCCCCATCCTGAATGTTGGTTCTATTTCCAATAGTTATTTTATCGCTGTCGCCCCGCATTACCGCTCCAAACCATACGGAGGCTTCATCGGCCAGCTCAACTTGGCCAATTACCGTAGCATTGGGGGCAATAAACACTTGTTTACCTATCTTCATAAAAGCCGGTATAGAGTTTTAGTGCTTCCGTCAGATCCTCGGGAGTATCAATGCCTACGGAACTTTGGCTGGTTTCGGTAGTATGGATGGTATAGCCCGCTTCCAGCCAGCGCAGTTGCTCTAGCTTTTCAGAGTCTTCTAATGGACTAACCGGTAGTTTAGTTATTTTCGCCAGTAAATCGCTACGGTAGGCATACACACCGATATGCTGCCAATAAGATGCTTTTTGATGCCAATTTTCCGGCAGTTCACCTCTAAGGTAGGGCACCGCTGAACGGCTAAAGTATAAGGCTTGTCCACTTGCCGCCCGCACAGCCTTAACTACGTTAGGGTTATGCACCGGTTCGGCCGAAGTTATTCGCTTTACAATGGTAGCCAGTTGGGTTTCCTGGGTTAAGGATTGGCACAGCGCCGAAAGTTGCCTGGGGTTTATATAGGGTTCATCGCCCTGAACATTTAGTATAAAATCAGCCTGTAAACCGCTACTTGTATATGCTTCGTAGCAACGGTCGGTACCGCTCTGGTGATCTTCCGAGGTAAGTATGGCTTGACCCCTAGCGTTCTCAACGGCCTGTACTATAGAATTATGGTCAGTAGCTACCAGTACTTCCGAAATCTCCGGACATTTGGCTACCTGCTGCATAACCCGCACAATCATAGGTCGGCCTTCAATATCGGCCAGGGGTTTACCGGGGAAACGGCTGCTGGCCCAGCGGGCGGGTATAATAGCTACAATCTTCATTCTTCCACCAATTGAACTTTAAGCGAATTGCCATTATCCTCCATAACCAGAATTTTATCGCCGGCCGAAATATAATCTCCGCGTGTATAAGCATCAAACACGCGATCACCAATTTTAACTTTCCCCGATGGCCGAAGCACCGTATAGGCAATGCCAACCTGCCCCACCAATGATTCTTCTCTAAAGGCGGCGGTATAGCCGGCTTTTCTATCCTGAACCTCTTCCAGGGCAATGCGGCGAAAGGCTTTGGACTGGGTAAAGCGAATTCCTCCGAATACTATCAGCAATACACCCCCAAGCAAACCGATGGTCGCCGAAAGCATAGCACTTATAATTTGGGAGAACGGTATTAGGGAGAAGTCAAAGTTATCGTTATTGATCATCATCAGTATTAACGACCCAAACGTGAGGATGAAACCGCTAATACCCGCTATACCAAAACCGGGAATTACAAAAACTTCTAGGGCTATCAGGGCTAAGCCGGCAAAAAACATAATCACTTCCCAATACTCCGCTATGCCGTTAAGGTAATAGGGCACCAGGTAAAGCACCAAGGCAATGGCGGATGCCAGTATTGGAAAACCTACGCCTGGAGTTTGCAGTTCAAAATACAGGCCGCCAATGATTATGAGAATCAGAATTCCACTGACAAAAGGGTTTATAACCAAGGCAATCAATTTTTCGGCCCAGCTCAACTCAAAGGTTTTTAGCTGGTAATTCTCAATCCCGTTGCGGCTCAGTAAATCCTCAATCGATTCTACCTGGCCCTCGCAGTAGCCCCATTTTATAGCCTCCGAAGTAGAAAAAGTAATCACCTGTCCACTTGTGCTTATTGAATCAACCGCCAGATTTTCATCTACCATAGCCTCGGCAATTCGGGGGTCGCGACCGTTCGCTTCGGCTGTTGCCCGCATAATCGATCGCATATAGCTCTGGTATTTATCGGGTGCGGCCGCGCCGTCGGTGCCATTTACTACGGTAGCTGCGCCAATGCTAGCTCCCTTAGCCATATAAATAGAATCGCAGGCCAGAGAAATTAAGGCTCCGGCGGAGGCAGCATCCTTGTTTATAAACACCCATAGCGGCTTTTCGTAGTTGAGAAAACGGGTGCGGATGTCATCAGCATCGGTAACTACGCCGCCGTAGGTATCCATTTCCACTATAACTATATCAGCATCGTAATCAGCAGCCTCCTCCAGCGCCAATTCGGTATATCGGTTAGTGCGAGGGTCAATATCGCCTTTCAGCTCAATAATGAACACGCGCGAACCATTCTCAGGCAAGGAATTAGTAGTAGTTTGGGCGGCTCCGCTGTGCACTGTAAGTAAGGCCGGCCAAATAAGTAAAGATAGGATAAGGGTTTTCAAAACAATTAAGGAATTGTAATTTTACCTTCAAGAAACGAAATATAGTAGCGTGCAGCAAGAAGGCCCGGTTTTTTCATTTCAACTTCCTTACAAAATTAGCCGTATACAACCCGCCCTAAACGGAAATTTAGTGGCCCTACAGTCCGTAAGTGAGGCCGGAGCCGTTAGGTTACATAGTTGCGATGTTAAAAATCAGGAAATTACCACCAGCCTGGAATTGCCGGTCTATTATCAACTCATAGGGTTTACTGGTAAGTGTATGCTGGTGCAAGCCTACGAGCAACTAGATAAACCTCATGAACCTAATTTAATTATTTTTACTGGCGATTTTAAAGAAAATTTTAGGCTAAGTTCGGCCTCGGTACTGGAATTTACCAGCACTGCAGTTAAAGTAAGGCAGATTGAAAATGAGGTCTGGCACGAATATTGGCTAGATTTAGTCAGATTTAAGAAATTAGAAAATTTTAAGGGTCTTTCGGCTGAAGAAAACAAGGTTTACCAACCCCAATTGTACCCTGAAGGTTCGGAGTATTTTGCTACCGTAAGTAACTTTGTTGAACAACTTAGTGGCGAAAAAATACGTTATAAGGCGGAGTATTTACCCATGTTTGGCAAAATCCTGATTTCTTACTATACTGAGTATGGAAAATTGTTCCACCGGCATTTAATGCTTTTAAACGAGTCGGGCAAGCTGTTGTATAAAAATACCTACGAAAAGAAGGAAAGCCCTGACGGAACTACTACCTTTATGGTTTGGAACTCATACATTTTAACTTTACCCAACCCCAATACACTTGAGGGTTACGACCTCAAATCGTTAGGCGT
This sequence comes from uncultured Roseivirgaceae bacterium, assembly GCA_964504565.1. Classification (GTDB taxonomy): domain Bacteria; phylum Bacteroidota; class Bacteroidia; order Cytophagales; family Cyclobacteriaceae; genus Cesiribacter. The sequence goes on along the minus strand of CAZDEY010000003.1, from coordinate 212,969 downwards.
ATGAAAAGAATTTGCTCTCTCATATATTTACTCCTGTTTACATTTGCTGCCTCGGCCGGTACGCTGGAAATTACTTCTTTCACTCAAATTCCCGGCGATTCAATTGGTTCGGAAACGGTGAACGGCCAGGTGTTTGTACTGTATAAAGTTGCCGCCAAGGAAACCCTGTACGGTATAGCCAATCGCTATAATATTGCGGTTGATGATATTGTTCGCCATAACCCTCAGCTAGAGGCTGGCTTAAAGGTTAATGATGTAATTCGGGTACCCTACAATAAGGTATCGCAATTGGCTGGTCAGGCTAAAGGTGAAAAGTTTCATACGGTAGAGCCTAAGGAAACTTTGTATAGCCTAAGTAAACTGTACAACGTAAGTGTTGATAATATTAAAAAGTGGAACGGCCTGGTAAGCAACGAAATTAACCCGGGCGATCGGCTTAAAGTAAGCGGAAGCTCTTCTACCACTCCGGCTACAACCAGCACTACTCAACCAGTAAGCCGCAATCTGGACTATAGCGGCAAAATTGTGCATACGGTGGAGCAGCAGGAAACCCTGTACAGCATTGCCGCGCGCTACCAGGTGGATGTGAATGCCCTGGCG
>CAZDEY010000003.1:210824-212359 GCA_964504565.1 uncultured Roseivirgaceae bacterium | reverse complement strand
CATTGCCAAAATGTACGACACCACAGTAGAAGAAGTTCGTTCAATGAACCAATTGGCTACCGATAATTTGGGTATCGGCCAGAAGCTTATTGTGGGGAAGGTTCAGGGTTTGGCCAGCCGCCCCAGCCGCAATGTTAGAGATAATAACCAGGATACGGCTAAGCCAAAAGATTATGGCTTTAATACCGATCCAATGTCAATTGCCCAAATCGGCGACCCAAGCCAAGAGGAGCTTCAGAGTTCCAATAGTTCCGGCAATTCAGGGAGCGTACGCAAGGTTACCGAGTTAGGAATGGCCATGTCAATTAGCGACTCGCTAAACACGAAAAAATATCTGGCGCTGCACCGCACCGCTCCTATAGGTACTATTATGCAAGTTCATAATGAAATGAATAACCTGAGCGTATTTGTGCGGGTAGTTGGTAAAATGCCATCTACTTCCGAGAATGATAAGGTGCTGATCAAGCTTTCGCGTAAAGCCTACGAGAAATTAGGTGCCTATGGTGAAAAAGTACCGGTAAGGCTATCGTACGTTCCATAAACTATGCAGAAGGTTTTAGGGTACGTTTGGCAGGTTATCTTTATCATCCTGTATCCTTTTCTTACCTTGTTTTCAGTAACATTTACGGGGCTAATCCGCCTGTTTTCGGTAATTTCCGAAGGAGTTCATAAGCTTTTAGATACCAATAGCCAACCAATTGGCGAACAGCCTAAGCCCTACCTGAATATTCCAGTAGGAGAGGCTAAGCTTAGCTTTTTACCTCTTAAAGAAATCCACTTTGGCCCTCAATTGTATAGCCTGAAGCATGGACCGATGTTTATGTCCGCTTGGATAAATCAAGCGTTTGGGAGTTGGTCGTACACCTCGGGTGGGTATACTTTATTGCAACATTGGCCCCAAACCGAAGAACACCTACTCAGCGAATATCAGCTTTTAATTTTGGATAGCCAGAAGCAAACTGCTGCAATTTTAGGGTCTTTCAAAGATTTTAATTGGGTAGTTATTGAGCAAGAAGGCTCACTAATTGTAAGCTACCCAGATACCAACGAGCAAGTAAAAGTTGAGGTGAATGCAATTGCCTAAGGACAGAAAAAACCTCAAGGAATTTTTGGATGTCAAGGTAGCTCAGTATAACCAGCCCAGTTTTATACCTAACGATCCGGTAGCTATACCCCACAGTTTTAGCAAAGCTGAAGATATTGAAATAAGTGGGTTGTTTGCGGCAGTGCTGGCTTGGGGGCAGCGTAAAACTATCCTAAATAAGTGCCGCGAACTTATGACCAGGCTGGATAATTCTCCGCATGATTTTATACTAAACCATTCCGAGGAGGATCTAAAAAATCTTCTCGGTTTTAAGCACCGTACTTTTAACGATACCGATTTACTATATTTTGTAGAAGTGCTGAAGTGGGTTTATACGAAATATGCCAGTTTGGAAGCAATATTTATCAATGAAGGGAGGCTAGCCACCGAAAAAAATATAGCAGCGGGCTTGGTGAATTTTCATAATATATTCTTTTCATTACCCAATGCC
>CAZDEY010000003.1:199655-210814 GCA_964504565.1 uncultured Roseivirgaceae bacterium | reverse complement strand
AAACACATAGCTACTCCGGCCCGTAACTCGGCTTGCAAACGTTTGGCTATGTACCTGCGCTGGATGGTACGGCCGGCCGACGGCGGGGTTGACTTCGGACTTTGGCAAAACATAAGCCCTGCCCAACTTATTTGTCCGTGCGATGTACACGTAGATAGGGTAGGGCGAGAGCTGGGCTTGATTGAACGAAAGCAAACCGATTGGAAAACTGCACTGCAACTTACTGAGGCCCTCCGTGCATTTGATTCTGAGGATCCGGTTAAATATGACTACGCGCTGTTTGGTTTAGGAGTAGAAGAAGCGTTCGGCAAGAACTAATTTTTCCACTCGGCCGGGGCTTTTCTCCAAGCTTGTAAGGATTCTATTTCATCTTCACTTACTAAGCCTAGCTTTTGTGCCTCTTCAATAAGAGTATTATAGTTACTTAGGCTTACCAATTGTATACCGGCTTCGGCAAAATTGGTGTCGGCTACGCCAAAGCCGTACGTGAAAATAGCGGCCATGCCCAGTACCTGGCAGCCGTGCTTTCGTAAAGCCTCCACCGCTTTTAGCGAGCTGCCTCCGGTAGAAACCAAATCCTCAATTACCACTATTTTTCTTTCCGGGGCCAAATCTCCTTCAATCAAATTTTCCATGCCGTGGCCTTTAGGGCTGGAACGTACGTAAGCAAAGGGCAGGTTTAGCTCTTCGGCAACCAAAGCGCCCTGTGGAATTCCAGCCGTAGCTACCCCGGCAATTGCTTCTACATTCGGAAAACTGTAAGTAACCATGCCGGCAAGCGCGCGTTTAATAAACGACCTGATTTCGGGGTAGCCCAGGGTTAGGCGGTTGTCGCAGTATATTGGGGATTTCCAGCCCGACGCCCAGGTAAACGGTTGGGTAGGGCGCAATTTAACTGCTCCAATTTCCAGTAGGTTACGGGCTAATTCCCGGCTTATTTCTTGTGCGTTTTCGGCCATGCTCATAACTGCGAAGTTAACAATATTGTAAAAATGCCCTACCTTATTTGGTTGTACATCTCTGGAAAAAGTTTTTACTTTCAATTCTCATTTCCAAAACTGATCTAATGAAGATTTTTATAAACGATATATCGGTAAACTTAGCCAAAGCCAGTCCGGAAATTAGCCAGCGCCTGTACGATGTAGTGCTGGACGGCCGCATTAATAATATTGACCATAAAAAGCTTAAAGATGATGTACTGATTGATAATGCCGCCCAAAGTCAGGTACAAGCCCTGCTTAACCTGATGCACGAGAAGGAATTTAGTGAATTAGATAGCATAACCTTTAGCGTGAAGCCGGAGGATTATAAGGCTATTAAGAAATCGGTTAAAAAGCAGTTTAAAGTAGTTAAGGCCGGCGGCGGCATAGTGGAAAAAGACGATAAAATTTTACTGATCTTCAGAAAAGGTAAGTGGGATTTGCCCAAAGGTAAGCTGGATAAGGGCGAAAAAAAGAAGAAAGGAGCTTTACGCGAGGTTGAAGAAGAGTGCAATGTTAAGGTTGAAATTGCCGGAAAAATTACTTCTACCTGGCATACCTATATTCGCAAGGGGAAGAAACATCTCAAAAAGACCTACTGGTACCGCATGAATTTACTGGATGATTCCGATATGCGCCCTCAATTGGAAGAAAGTATTACCGATGTACGCTGGATGGGCGAACACGATACTCAACAAGCCATGGTGAACTCCTTCCGTAGCATACGGCACGTAATAAAAAAGTACCTGGACCTTAGTACCAAGTTGATATAAACCTGGATATCAATAGCTGGTAACCTTTACCTATCTATAGTTTAACTAGTATAGGGGGAATCTAGCTATTAATGGCCCGTCATCCCCTGGGTTGGTAAAAACCTTAAGGGAATCTGTCAGGAATAAAGGGAAACCTGCTAATCTAGGCCGTTGCCTTTTAATAAACAGAACCCCCTAGAATTCACTACGCTACGCTGCGTAAATTGGGGGATGACGTTAGAGTTTTGCCGTCATTGCCTGCCGGCTAATTAGGAATGACGTTTTGACTAATGAATATTATAAAAATTGCCTTAGGGGGTATAAATTTAGCAGCAACTCTTAATGACAATTAAACGCCACTTATGGCTTCTTACTTGTTCAGGGAATAGGGAAGAAAGTCTTCAACGTTGCCGCCGTAGCGGTGTACTTCTCTAATAATAGTTGAACTAACGGCAGCGTAGGCCGGTGAGGTAATCAGGAATACAGTTTCCAGATCGGGGTAGAGGTGGCGGTTTACCTGGCTTACCGAGTTTTCGTACTCAAAATCGGTAGTATTTCGTAAGCCTCTTAATAAGTAGCGGGCACCGTATTTTTGAGCCAGCGTAGCCGTAAGTTCACTGTAGGTTACTACCGATACGCGCGATTCGTGCTTAAAGGCTTCGTTAATCCGCTCAATCATAAATTCAATCTCGAAATAGCGGTTCTGCTTGGCACTATTATAGCCGATCGCAATAATTATTTTGTCAAACAATTTTAGTCCCCGCTCCACAATATCGTAGTGGCCCTGGGTAAAGGGGTCAAAGGAGCCGGGAAACAGACAGATTCGTTTTTCCAATTATTCGCAGAGGTAAAGGCTAAATAAATCGAAGAAGCGGTTGTCCGGCGCCTCATCAAACATATAGCGAAATTTTAAAAAGCGAGGCCGGGTGCCGAATGAAATCAGTTGAATATACTGGGCTAATTCTTTAAACCAGTCCGATTCCAGTTGCACATCGCCATAAACCTGCACTTTAGTGTTTTGCTGGTCTAACCCAAACTGCCGGAACACCATCATACAGTATTTAACCACTTCTTGCGGAGAAGCGGTACGGAAAATATTACAGTAATAAAGGTGACCCTGCTGAGTAATTAGTACTGTAAGCTGACCGTTTTCGTGCATTAGGTAAACATCTTTGCGGCTGCTGTGGTCGGGCGAATACAGTACCCCTTCCGTAAAGGCACTTACATGGTGCAGAATCTGGAGTTTAAGGTTAGGATAGCGGGTATTGAGCCAAGTTAGAATAGCCTGCTCAAAGCCAAAAACAGTCACAATTTTGTCTTTCATATGACTGTAGTACAGTACTTCGTCTACAGCGGAGCTTTGAGCTACAGGAACTAGATAAGCAGCGGCCTCCTCTTTATCAAACAAGGCGGCCGGCACCAAACTAAAGCGCTGGTTTTTTATACTGAACTTAACCGAATGCCAAAAGCCGGCCATTAATAGGTGGTGTTCCTCAAACATACGCTCCACCAGTTTGGCAAAATCTTGCGTACTTTGCACCTGATGGAGCTGATAATGTTCCAGCAACAAACACCTTGAGCTTTTGGTGTCTACCACCGCCAACTGAAACTGAGCACTACCCGCCTGCATTAGCAAGCTATAGTCCTGCAAATGGTCAATGCTGAAGTTAGGATCCTTTATCTTCAGCTCAAGGGTATAGTGGGCCTGAGCGGGCACCTATTTTTCCCAGTTACCTTGAGTGCTGGCCTCAGACAAGGAGCCAACGCGTAGCGGCCCTCTGGGGTGGGTAGGCTTTAAACGGCTTTTATCAATTACGTAAGTATCTTCTGCCATAAACACCGGCACTTGGCGGTTACCAACTTTACTTGGTATGGTTGCCGCCTGCAGCAAGAAGGTTGAATCGCTACCGGGTACTCGAGGTAAAGCTTCCGGCTTGAAATCAGGATAGCGGGCCGGGCTAAAAATGCTGTCGCGTACACTAACGTAGCCCAGGGTATCATAAGTATACCAGATGCTATCGGCACCGTAGGCTAAAGTTTTTATATGTTCTTTTTTAAGGATCTGCGGAATATTGCCGGATTGTATAAATGAAATCAGGCTATCCCAATTATCGGTATAGGTACCGTTCGCTGAAAGGTAAGCCTGTTGAGCATCGCGAATCCACTGTAGTTTTTGAACTACCTGCTCTTCATTTTTGGCTATGTTTCCTTCGTCACTAATGCGCGTAGCAATAGAGTTGGCCAGAAAATACCCCAAAACAATTGCAACTATAAATAGGGCGGCAGAGAAAATTTTAGACGGCGTCATGAATAATTAGTTTGTGCAAGTATACTAAAATTATCTATAGAATATATAGCGAAAGTTAGGCTATAGAAGCCTAAGAGCCAAATTTAACTAAACCACTTATACTTTTTAGTGATTTGGGCGTGGGACAGCTTTTTAAAATTTGGTGCAACTGCTTAGGCGGCAGGCCTTTTAATTCCGGCCAAGCCATAAAGCCAACCCACTCAATAATCTGCTCATTTTTACCCAGTTCCGGGTCCGAGCCGTGTAGCAACGTTCCGCTGTAGGTAGTAACGCTGAAAAACAATTCTATAGCGTGCAGGGGCGGGGCAATATATTCGTGTACAAACTGAAATTGATTTTCTTCAATGAGTATGCCGGTTTCTTCCTTAATCTCCCTAAGCAGATTTTCTTCTAATCCCGAGCCAAATTCGGTGCCCCCGCCCGGCGGGGCATACAGTATACCCTCCGGCCCCAAGCCCCTGTGTTTTATCAGTAATAGTTTGTCGCCCTGCCATATAAGGGCATTTACCCTAACCCTGATTTTGTGTCCGAATTTCTCAGTAATATTGGTTGAAATATCCATTACAATTATTGCTTAAGAATTTGTTAGCCAACAGGCTTTGAAGTAATTTTAAGAGTATTTGTTTCAGGATAATTATGGTTCTGCCCTCGGCATTTTTAGTTCAGAAATTTCAGCATACTCCAACTCCCGACCAAAATCAACTTTTTAAAAAATTAGATGAATTTTTGCTGGAACCGGTAGAACGGTCAACATTTTTGCTACGCGGCTACGCCGGAACAGGTAAAACCAGTTCTATAAGTGCGTTGGTTCAAACTTTGCCCCGCTTCGATTATAAGTACCTGCTGATGGCTCCCACCGGGCGGGCGGCCAAGGTTATGTCGGGCTACGCTCAGCGGCAGGCATTTACTATCCACAAGATTATATATAAGCACAGCCGCAGCGAGGAAGGGCCAGATATTGATCAGCGGCTCCGCAAAAATTATAGCCAGAATACAGTTTTTATAGTAGATGAAGCCTCAATGCTAAGCGATACTGCCAGCGGGGGCGGCTACGGCCTATTACAAGATTTGGTAAATTATGTATTCCAGCACGAAAGTAATAAATTACTTTTGGTAGGCGATACGGCCCAGCTTCCCCCGGTACACCAGCCGGGTAGCCCGGCCCTTAATAAAGGTTATTTACAGCAGCAATTAAGGCTGAGCGTAGAAGAAGTTGAGCTAACAACTGTGGTACGGCAGGAAAAAACCAGCGGTATCTTATTTAATGCTACCAATTTGCGCCACGCCCTAATTCAGGAACCTCTAAAAATTGAACTTCATAGTACTTCTTTTGAGGATACCTACCGGATGAGTGGCGAGAAACTTGAAGACGGCTTACGCTACGCCTATAATAAGTATGGCGAATCCGATACACTCATAATCTGCCGATCGAACAAGGCGGCGGTTATGTATAACCAGTATATTAGGCGGTCTATTTTCTTTACCGAAAGCGAACTGGATGCCGGTGATCTAATCATGATTGCCAAAAATAATTATACCTGGCTCCCCAACGATAGCCCGGCCGGCTTTTTGGCTAATGGCGATTTTGCCCGTATTCAGAAAATAGTTACCGAAGAAGAAATGCACGGCTTCCGGTTTGCTACGGTAATGCTGGAACTACCCGACTACCCTGAAACCCCGGCCTTTGAAGCTAAACTAATTTTGGAGAGCCTGCACGCCCAGCACCCGGCACTGCCGGCCGAAGATTTTCAGCTTCTGTACGAGTCGGTTAAGAATGATTACCCGGAATTGAGTGGCAAAGCACTGAAAGAATCACTCAGGCAAGATTTGTACTTAAATGCGCTGCAAGTTAAATTTGCCTATGCATTAACTTGCCATAAAGCGCAAGGTGGCCAATGGAGTGCTGTTTTTGTGGAGCAAGGTTTTCTGCAAGAAGATAAAATTAACCGGGAATGGTGCCGCTGGCTATATACCGCTATTACCCGCGCCACCACTGAACTTTACTTTGTTAATTTTAATGTGAATTTTTTTATTTGATTTTTGTTTACGAAAATGAGGCAAGATCTTTGTAGTGAACAGAGAAACCTAAAAAACTTATTAAACTATAGTTATGAAAAGAGTATTATTTAGCTTGGTGATTATGTTGTTTTCAGTAGCAGCTACGGCTCAGCAGAAGGCGCCGGCCCAGGTTGCCGCTACCGGTCCGCAAATTACGTTTGAAGAAACTGAATACAACTTCGGTGATATTAACCAAGGTGATAAGGTTGAACATACCTTTGTATTTAAAAACAATGGTTCTTCTCCGCTAATACTAAGCAATGTAATGACTACCTGCGGTTGTACTGCGCCTAACTGGTCGCGCGAGCCAATTGCCCCGGGTGCCACTTCAGAAATTCACGTGGTATTTAACAGCAGCGGCAAAATGGGAGCCCAAAACAAGGTTATTACCGTTATGTCGAACGCGGTTAACGATAACGAGAAGGTTCGCTTGGTAGGTAATATTCTTCCGGCTAAAAAAGAAGATAACGATACTAAGTAAATTCCTAGTTTAAGAATTTATGGCCGGTTCAGTTTCTGAACCGGCTTTTTTTATGCTTTCCAAACTCCCCATATTAGCAAACCCCAGGCAACTAAAAAGGACAAACCGCCCAAAGGTGTAATAGCCCCTAGTTTGGTTATGTTGGTTAAACTTAAAACGTACAGCGAACCGCTAAACAGGAGTATGCCTACAATCAATAACCAACCGCACCACACTAACTCCCGGGCTGGAAACTGGTAGTACAGCAAGCCTACTACTATTAAAGCCAGGGCGTGGTACATATGATATTGGGCGGCGGTTTCCCAGTTGCCAATACGGTTATTAGCAGTAAGTATTGAGTTTAGGCCATGCGCACCAAAAGCACCTAAACCAACGGATAAGGCCGCCAGAACAGCGCCCAGAATTATAAAAGTTTTCATAAATTATCTTTTGCCAAAAATAGCACTTCCTACCCGTATCATAGTGCTGCCTTCTTCCAGGGCTATTGTATAGTCGCTACTCATTCCCATGCTTAGTTCACTAAAATCAATGTTTGTTGACTGGTATTTGCCTTTTATGCGGTCGTAAAGCTCTTTCAGGTATTTAAATTCTTTTCTCACCTGCTCGCCATCGCGGGTGTTGGTGGCCATACCCATTAAGCCGCAAACTTTAATGTTATTCATAGCCCTAAACTCTTCAGAATCCAGAATTTCCAACAATTCAGTTTCATCCAGGCCAAACTTGGTGTCCTCTTTAGCTATATGAATTTGTAGCAGGCAGTTGATTACCCGACCCACGTTTTCGCCTTGTTTATTAATTTCTTTCAGTAACCTAAAGCTATCAACCGAGTGGATTAAGTGAATAAAGGCAGCAATTTGCTTTACCTTATTGCGCTGAAGGTGGCCGATCATATGCCAGCAAATATCCTTGGGTAGCTCCTCAAACTTTTCAATTAGTTCCTGAACCCGGTTTTCACCAAAGTCTTTGAGCCCTGCGGCGTAGGCTTCGCGCAACAGTTCAACCGGATGGGTTTTGGTAACGGCTACTAAGGTTAGTTGGTCATCTTCGGTTATATTTTTAAACCTTTTCAGGTTTTCCTCAATATTCATCTTATAAATGGGTAAAAAATTATTTTGGATGCCTAAAATTACGCACCTTGACGTTAGAAGACCAAACTATAGTATTTTTTAAAACTAGCAATACCAGCCCTTTACTCAGCCATGACACTTTTAGGAACGCTACTCAAGAAAGGAATAAAGCTTAGAGAAAGTTTTGACAAGGAGAAAGGAAGCCCGAGCCAGTTACAAGAAAAGCAACTACGCAATATTTTAGGCAAAGCTTCGGCCACCGCTATTGGCAATGACTATAAGTTTAAAGATATTTTAGCAACTCCCGAGGGCAATATTCGGGAGCTTTACCAAAAGTATAAAACCGTTCTGCCCGTATTCGACTACAACAAAATATACGAGGCATATTGGCACCGAACCCGAACCGGCGAAAAGGATATTTGCTGGCCTGGGCAGGTAAGGTACTTTGCGTTAAGCAGCGGTACTAGCGAGGCCAGCAGTAAGTATATTCCGGTTACTAACGATATGCTAAAGGCTATCCGCAAAACCAGTATCCGGCAAATTCTTTCCCTAAGTAGGTACGATGATCTGCCCACCGAACTTTTTACCAAAAAAATACTGATGTTGGGCGGCAGCACCGATCTGCACGATGCTGGAAATTATTTTGAAGGAGATTTAAGCGGTATTACCACGTCTAAATTACCCTACTGGTTCCAGAATTTTTACAAGCCGGGGCAAAAAATAGCAAAAGCTAAAGACTGGGAAGAAAAACTGACCGAAATAACCCGCAAAGCTAAAGATTGGGATATTGGGGTGATTGTAGGTGTGCCGGCCTGGCTACAAATTTTAATGGAACGCATTTTAGAGTTCTATAAGGTAGAAACTATACACGATATCTGGCCTAACCTTTCCATATTTGTACACGGAGGGGTTGCCTTTGACCCCTACCGCAAAAGTTTTGAAAAGTTGCTGGCTCGTCCGTTAGTTTATATGGAAACCTACTTAGCCAGCGAGGGCTTTATTGCCTATCAATCTAAACCCCGGCAGGGCGCAATGGATCTGGTACTAGACAATGGTATTTTCACGGAATTTGTACCATTCAATACCCAAAATTTTAACGCTGATGGTTCAATCAAAGAAGGAGCCGAGGCACTAATGATTAATGAGGTTGAAGAAGGGAAGGAGTACGCAGTATTACTGACTACTGTAGCCGGCGCCTACCGTTACCTAATTGGCGATGTGGTGAAAATTGTATCTAAGGAAGACCATGAGATACAAATAACCGGCCGTACCAAGCACTTCTTAAGCCTATGCGGCGAGCACCTGTCGGTAGATAATATGACGAAAGCTATAAACAAGGTTGCCGAAGAACTGAACCTGACCATTAAAGAATTTACTGTGGCCGGTATACCCTACAATAGCCTGTTTGCCCACCACTGGATCATCGGCACGGATGCTGAAGTAGACTGTCAGACGGTCAAAAAGAGCTTAGACCACCACCTGAAAGAACTAAACGATGACTATGCTACCGAGCGCAAACACGCTTTGCAAGAAGTTTTAGTTGATGTGGTTCCTAACCGCTTCTTCTATGATTTTCTAGAACAGGGTGGTAAAGTTGGCGGGCAGAACAAATTTCCTCGCGTAGTAAAGGGCGAGCAGTACCAAGCAATCTTGAATTTTAAGGAAGATTACGGCACGTAGCATGACTTATACTGATGCTATCCTGTACGGTATATGGTCCGGGCTTTTGCTTTCGGTTATGATTGGCCCGGTTTTCTTTGCTTTAATACAAACCAGTATTGAAAAAGGATTCCGGGCCGGTGTTTCTTTAGCCGTCGGAATAGCCGCCAGTGATATTTTATATATTTTGGCTGCCACCCTTAGTGCCGCAATATTAGTTCAATACGATAGTTTTAAAGCCTGGCTAGGGTTGTTTGGGGGTATAATTATGTTGCTGTTCGGTTTGGTAAACGGCTTAAAAAAATCGCCGGGACCGGGTAACCAGAGGGGTACTACCAACAGTGGGAAGCTGAAGCTAATCATTCAGGGTTTCTTCTTAAACGGTATAAATCCGTTTGTGCTGCTGTTTTGGTTTGGTATGGCTAGTATGGCCACAATTCGCTATCAGCAAAGCGGTACGTTAAAATTGGCTTTTTTTAGCTCCCTTATAGGTACCGTATTTACTACCGATATTCTTAAATCTTTACTGGCGCACCGCCTAAGAAGGTTGGTAACGCCTACTAGAATGCTGTGGCTGAATCGTTTGGTAGGGGTAGCCCTTATACTCTTTAGCCTTACCCTTTTTCACTTTGCTTATAAATATTGGGTTGGGTAGGAAGAATTCAAGCCTAATCTTTTAATATATTACTTATATAGGTTCCTTTTACCGCCAACCAAATTAAAAAGAATAGTATTGCCCAACTAAGGTAGATGTCGTAAAAGTCGGTAGTATCCTTATAACGGGTTTCCTCAATTTCACTCTTTTCCAACTCATCAATCTGGCTAAAAACCTCCGTTAATGCCTGGTTGTCGCCGGCCCGAAAAAACTGCCCTTCGCCAATCTCCGAAATTTTACGCAGGGTAGTTTCGTCCAGCATGTTCTCAATATACTGAGGGCGGCCAAACGGATCGTAGCCATAAGGTATTTTACCTTGCTTGCCCATAGCAACCGTATAAATTTTAATATTGAATGCGTGAGCCAGGTTAGCCGCCGTTATTGGGTCAATATTACCGGCAGTGTTTTCTCCGTCGCTTAGTAGAATAACCACTTTACTATTAGCTTCTGATTCGCGCATACGGTTGGTGGCTACACCCAATGCACTGCCAATAGCTGTTCCATCGGCCCGTATCAAATCAAAATTTATTTCCTCTACGTAATCGTATAGCAATTTGTAATCAGTGGTTAAAGGAGCCAGGCTAAAGGCTTCTCCGCTAAAAACTACCACTCCAATTCTATCCTGAAAACGGCCATCAATAAATTGCTTAGCCGTATTTTTAGCCGCCACCAGGCGATTTGGCCTAAAGTCAGTCAATTCCATACTTTTAGAAATGTCAATGACCAGCATAATGTCAATTCCTTCTGAAGTTTGCTCAACCCGCTCGTTGGTGAGTTGGGGGCGGGCCAGGGCTATTAGGGCCATAGCTATCATCATCACCAAAAAAAGGTGCGGAATAAGCCGGAGCAAAACCACTGGGTTCCATTTACGCTGCTGATCTTGAAAAAGGGCAACTTCCAATCGCTGGCGGTATTGCCAACCTATCCACATTTTTATAATGAATAGGAGGGGTATGCCCAAAATAAGTAGCAATACGTAGGGGGCTTCCCACTCAAAATTTTTAAGGGTATCGGGGCTAAACCACTGGGTGCTTAACCACGCCCATTTATCTTGCGCTGTATTAAGCATGAAGTATTTCGTCTTGTTTTAACCTAAACCTGCTTTCGGCTGCCTGCCCCAACGTAGTAAGGGCCAGTAGGGTATTTTGGTCGCTAGGCTCATAATCGAACAACACCATATCCAAAGCGTGCAGGCTGGG
>CAZDEY010000003.1:188454-199645 GCA_964504565.1 uncultured Roseivirgaceae bacterium | reverse complement strand
TGCCAGCTTTGGGTTTCTTTATCAATTCTACTGATTTCGGCAGTGGTTAACTTTGTATAAGGTTCCTTCTCCAGATTTTCTAAATAATTTTTCCATAGGAAATAAGGTAATTTAGCCGAAGCCTGACCCAACTTAACAGCTTCAAGCTGGGTATTAAACTCTCGCATAAACTTGCGGTGCCTTCTCTGTAATACAAAAGCTCGCCACCTTAATAATATCCGATCTCCAAAAATAGAGATAATAGCAATGACAAAAACTGCCAGGGCGGCCAGGCCAATTAGCAGGTAGGGATAATTAAACTGGGGTTCAACCGGCATAATATCCGTATCTGAAGTTAGCTGCAGGGTATCGGCTACAGCCTTATTTTTAGGCAATATGGTACTGATAACTAGCGTGTCCGGAGCCGGAAATACCGCAATGCTATCGGCCTCTCTAATCCAGTATACCGGCAGGGCGAACGTAATTAAGGTATCGGGTACAAAACTGGTGAAGGTGTACCAGATTTTTTCGGTACTGACCAGACTATCTGATTTAGTTGGTTCGTAGCCTTTATGTACTATTTCCAGTCCGGGAAACTGAGCAAGGCTATCCGGCAAAATCAGGTTGATGTCAAGTGGATGCTCAATAGAAATCTCATATTCTACCGGTTCGCCTACCTGCACAGTATCTTTTCGGAATTTACCTTCTAGCTTAATTTCCTGGGCAAATACTGGATTAGCATTAAGCAGCGCTAAGCAGCTTATGAGTGCAAAATATTTTATGAAATTAACGGGCACGCCTCGATCGGTGGTTTCGTTGCTTAAATAAGGTAATTAACTGCGATACATAGTCTTCCGACGTATCTATATAGAGGTAATCAGCACTAATTTTGCGGCATAAATTACTGAGGGCTTGCTGGTTTTGTGAATATCTACTTTGTATTGATTTTTTAAAATTTCCTAGAGACGAATTAATCCATAGGGTTTTGCCAGATTCCTTATCGAGCAGGGGTATAAGGCCTAAAGCCGGAATTTTACGTTCGCGTTTATCGCCAATTTGTATGGCCACCACATCGTGTTTACGGCAGAGGGCTTTAAAATTATGCTCCCAATTGCGGTCAATAAAATCCGATAGAACTATTACCAAACTTTTCCGCCGTAGCAGGCCTAAAGTATAGCGGAATGCCTCGCTTAAACTGGTTTTCTTCGATTCCGGCGTGAGGCTGAACAGACGAGTTATTAGATCGTAGGCGTGTTGTAAACCCTTAGCCGGGCTTACGTAAAGCTCGCGTTGGTCCGAAAAGGCAATTAGGCCTACCTGGCTAGTTTCTTTTACCGCCGAAAGTGAAAGGACCCCGGCAATTTCTTTGGCTATATCTTCCTTTAAGATGTTCCGCCCCAATCTTTGCGAGGCACTAACATCTACCAGAAAATAAACAAGTTGCTCTCGTTCTTCCTTAAAAATTTTAACGTAGGTGCCGTGGCCTTTAGCGGTTACCTTCCAGTCAATAATTCGTACGTCATCGCCGTATTGGTAGGCCCGCACATCATCGAACTCCAGGCCCGAACCTTTAAAAATGGCATGAAAATCGCCGTGCATTTGCCAGTTGATGGCTTTGCGCATACGCATTTCATATTTTCTAAGCTTTTTTAGTAGTTCCTGCATGGCCAAAATGACTAATTTTAAAATTAGAATTGTTTATTTAATTTTCGACAATGAAGCGGATTTTTTTGGGATTGATTATTGGTGTGCTAAGTTTTAGTTGTAACGATGCATTTAGGCCGGCCAATGTACTAAGCGAGGAGAAAATGGCCGAAGTAATAACTGAATTGCAAATAGCCGAAGCTAAGGTAAAAAATTTAAGAATTAGGGTAGACAGCGCTAAAGTAGTGTACGCAAACTACGAATTAGAAATTTTTGAGCGTTTAGGCATAACCGATAAAGCCTACCTGAGTAGCCTGGAGTATTATCTGGAAAATAGCCGGGCTATGAGTCGCATAAACCAAGCAGTTATTGATACCCTAACTGCCAGGCAGGCGCAGGCCGAAGAAATTAGCCGAGAGTTTAAGCCGGAAGAATCAGTTCCGGTTTCGGCTGCTGCAAAAGAGGAAGGTGAAGACGTAAAAAGGGTTATCAATATAGACTCGGTTAAAAATAAGGCAAAATTGCGCCGGATGAAGCCACTAAACGGCAAACCAATCCGTAGTAGTGATAGTAGTTTGGCTGATTAGACAAGAGCATTCATAAGATATATGGTATATCCTGAACAGGTAGAGCAAAAGATAGGATTCGATCAGATACGGACATTATTAAAGGAGAAGTGCCAAAGCAGTTTAGGCAGCAGTTGGGTAGATAAGCTGCAATTTTCTACCGATTTTAAGTTGTTAGATAAGCTCTTAGGTCAAACTCGAGAATTCATAAGCATACTTTCTCAGGGGGAAGGATTTCCCGGTGGTAGTTACCGGCCGCTGAACCCGTATTTAAGCAAGGCTAAAATTGAAGGCTCGCACCTTCAGGCCGATGAACTTCACCAGCTAAAACTTAGCATACAAACACTGGCCGATTGCCTGAAATTTTTTAAAGGCAAAGAGGATAGTTACCCCAATTTAACCGCCTTAACAATTCCGGTCTGGGTAGATCCAAGGCTGGTATCTGAAATAAATAAAATTCTGGATGAGTCCGGCAATCTGCGCGACGATGCCAGCTCGGAACTTCAGCTAATAAGAAAGTCCCTAATATCTGAGCTTAGCCGGGCCCGCCGAACACTGGACAAAATTTTAAAAGCAGCCATAGATAAAGGATATACCAATGAAGGGGTAGAACTTACAATCCGAAATGGCCGACTGGTTATACCGGTATTGGCTGAGTACAAGCGCAGCATAAAAGGGTTTATTCAGGATGAGTCGGCCACCGGCCAAACGGTTTTTCTGGAACCAGCCGAGGTACTGGAAATCAATAATGAAGTACGGGAACTCCAGCTAAAAGAGCGCCGGGAAATAATTAGAATACTAACGCGCATTACTGATTTACTACGACCTAACCTAGAAAGCCTGAGGAAAGGCGAACGCTTGCTGGCTCAGTTTGACTTTATAAGGGCTAAAGCCTTATTAGCAATTGATTTAAATGCGGTGGTACCACCGATGGTGTCCAAGGCCAGAATAAACTGGCAAAAAGCGGTACATCCGTTACTATATTTATCACATGTTAAGCAAAATAAACCGGTAGTTCCACTATCAATTTCTTTAACCAAGGAGAAACGAATACTAGTAATTAGCGGGCCGAATGCCGGAGGTAAATCAGTAACGCTAAAAACCGTGGCCCTGCTCCAATATATGATACAGTGTGGCTTGGCCGTGCCGCTAGATGAAGCCTCGGAGGTTGGAATGTTTCAAAATCTATTTATTGATATTGGTGACGAACAATCGCTGGAAAACGATTTGAGTACCTACAGCTCGCACCTGACTAATATGCGTTATTTTTTGCGGGCGGTCAATAAAAAAACCCTGTTCCTGATTGATGAATTTGGTACCGGTACCGAGCCCAGGATCGGTGGCGCTATTGCAGAGGCAATTCTTCAAAATTTGTACGAACAGGGTGGCTGGGGTATAATTAATACCCATTATGGTAACTTAAAACAGTTGGCTGAGGATAATCCCGGAATTTTTAACGGTGCTATGCGATACGACGTAAGCCAATTGGAGCCATTATACGAACTGGAGCTTGGCCGCCCGGGCAGCTCATTTGCCTTGGAAATTGCCAAAAAAATAGGTCTGCCTAAGGAGGTTTTAGCTCACGCCCAATCATTAGCCGGCGAAGAGCAGGTACGAGTAGATAAGCTACTGGCGGAGTTGGAAGAAGAAAAGAAAAACCTGCAGGAACTAAGGTCTAAAACTCAGAAACAGGAACACCAAGCGCGCAGTAGTATGAAGCACTACAGCGAATTAAAGGCATTTCTGGAATCGCGTAAGAATGAATTATTACGGGAGGCCAAGCTGGAGGCCCGATCTATAATTAGCAGTGCCAACCGCGATATTGAAAATACCATACGGGAAATTAAGGAAAGCCAGGCCGATAAACACCGAACTAAGTCGGCCCGGGCGGCATTAGAAAAATCGAAGAGCTCGTTAGAAATTCAACCGGAAGAAAAGCCCCAGCCCAGCATAGCCAAGGATGTACATAATTTTGAGTACGAAAGCGGGCCTATTTCAGTAGGCGATGCGGTGCAGATTAAAGGTCAGAATGCTGTAGGTGAGGTAGTTGATCTGAAGGGTAAGGACGTAGAAGTACTTATTGGAGCTTTAAAAACTAAAACCAAGCTAAATAAACTTCAGAAGATCAGCAAAAAGGCATTTAGAACAATTCAGCGGGAGGCTTCGGTAGTTAACTCAAATATTCATACCCCGGAACGGCGGGCTAATTTCAATACTAATATTGATGTTCGCGGTTTACGAACGGATGAAGCCTTAAAATTGGTTGATGAACTACTTGATAACGCGTCAATGTTCGGTACCCCTGAAGTGAGGATAGTTCACGGAAAAGGAAACGGTATTTTGCGGGAACAAATTAGAGCCCACCTACGCAGCTACTCCATCGTAAAATCCTATCAAGACGAACATGCCGACCGGGGTGGGCCGGGGGTTAGTATAGTCCAGTTAAAGGCATAAAAAAACCCTTCCGAAAAAGGAAGGGTTAAAATATTATTGCAACTCTGGACTAATTGCTTGAGAGCTCAATAGTAGCTGTTCCTAAGTTAGTTTCTTTAGGCTCCGCAGCATCATAGGTTACAGTTAAGTCAGAATCAGTTAGCTCAGTAATAGTAAATGTAGCCGTTGAACCTGAGCTAGTAAGAGTAACTCTTTTGAAATCACTTCCTTCAAACATCCAAGTGCCGGAAGCTGGTATTTCGCGTTGCGGGCTTGCTAGTTGTGGTAGTACACTTGAATTGGTAACTGAAAATGTCATATCACTATTGAAGGTAACAGTAACTGACCCTGAATAGTCATAGTCAGTATCTGAAACTGAAGCGTCGTCAACCGTCCAGGTTTTGCTGAGCATCCGAGTGTTCATTTGCTCGGCAGTTTCTCCTCCATCGTCATCTTTACAACTGGTAAGAAACGCAAAGGCCAATAGGGTCGTGGCCATTAGTAGTCTTTTAAAATTCATATTCTAAAGGTTATAAACAGTAAGCAATATAAGAAGTAAAATTAAAAAGATTAAAGATACTTATAATCAAGTAATGAAATTTTGTAATTAGTCATGTTAATTTCATTTTCCTCATTAGAGGCTATTATAACAATTCTATTCTTTACGAACTCCGAAATTAAATTGGATAACCAGTCTTTAGCCAATGCATCGAGGTTAGAACCCGGCTCATCTAATATTAAAATATCAGACTTACTCAGGATGGCTAGGCCTGCCTTTAGCCGCTGCTTCATTCCGCTGCTAAAATTTCTGATCGGCTTATTTAGGTGAGTACCTAACTCCAGTACAGATGCCACTTGCCCTACTTCAATACCAGCAATTGGTTGCTTAA
This sequence comes from uncultured Roseivirgaceae bacterium, assembly GCA_964504565.1. GTDB lineage: Bacteria > Bacteroidota > Bacteroidia > Cytophagales > Cyclobacteriaceae > Cesiribacter. The sequence continues at coordinate 194,133 of CAZDEY010000003.1, read as the reverse complement.
ACTTAAAATGGAAATTAAGCATTTCTGCCAAAGTAAAGTCTTCAACTAAGTCAAGGTACGGAGCCGCCCAGCTCACATGCTTATATAAATTATCCGGTGAAACGGAGGTGCTCAGATTTTTTAATATTAAAGTACCTTCAGAAGGCGGCAGAGCGGCACTTAGAGTTTTTAGCAAAGTAGATTTTCCACTGCCGTTGGCCCCGGTAATTGCGTATATAGTATTGGGTTCAAACTGGTGAGCAAACTTTCTGAAAATCCACTCTTTACCATATTTTTTCCCCAGGTTCTCTACTAAAAGTACCAAGTCCTACTAGTTATAGCCCTTCATTATTCCGCGAGTAGAGTTTCTAATGAAATTAATAATTTCGTCACGTTCCTTAGAAACTGGAAACTCTAATTCAATACGCTCTAAAGCCTCAGAATTATTCTTTCCTCTCAAATAAATTTCGCGGTAAGCTTCCTGAATTTCATTGATTTGGTTATTCGTATACCCTCTTCGGCGTAAGCCTACCGAATTAATGCCGGCGTAGCTAAGTGGTTCGCGGGCAGCTTTGGTAAAAGGAGGTACGTCTTTTCGTACTAATGCCCCACCACCTATGTAGGCGTGGGCACCAATTTTAACGAACTGATGAACGGCACAGGTGCCGCCAAAAATTACATAATCATCTACCTGAACGTGGCCAGCAAACTGTACGCTATTTCCTACAATTACATTATCGCCCAGTATACAGTCGTGACCCAAGTGAACGTAGGCCATAATCAGGCAGTTTTTGCCTACCACAGTTTTCCATTTATCGACAGTGCCCCGGTTGATGGTAACGCATTCGCGTATGGTGCTATTATCGCCAACTTCAGCCGTAGTGGCTTCACCTTTAAATTTAAGATCCTGAGGCACGGCCGAAATTACCGCACCAGGGAAAATCTTAACATTCTTGCCAATTCGGGCACCATCGTAAACAGTTACGTTCGGGCCAATATGCGAGCCATCGCCAATCACTACATCTTTTTCAATAGTAGTAAATGGCTCAATGGTAACATTTTCGCCAATTTGAGCTTCGGGATGTACGTTAGTTAGTGGGTACTTCATGAATCTTTGCGGACTATGCTGGCTGAAAGTTCGGCTTCGCTCACCAATGTGTCACCAACATAGGCATAACCTTTCATCTTCGCAATTCCGCGCTTTATTGGCTGAAGCAATTCGCATTTAAAAATAAGGGTATCGCCCGGCACTACCATTTTTCGGAAACGGCAGCTTTCAATACCTAAAAAGTAGGTCCAGTAATTTTCCGGATCGGGCACAGTATTGAGTACCAGAATGCCTCCGGTTTGAGCCATAGCCTCAATTTGTAATACCCCCGGCATTACCGGATTACCCGGGAAATGACCCTGAAAAAACGGTTCGTTTATAGTCACGTTCTTAACGCCGGCAACCGTAGTTTCGTCTAAGTGAAAAATGCGGTCAACTAAGGCAAAAGGATAGCGGTGCGGTAGCATTTTGCTTATTTGCACATAGTCCAGTACCGGGGGCAGCTTAGGGTCGTAAGGAGGAATGTTATTATTTTTACTGAAGTCATTCATCAACTTCTTCAGCTTTTTAGCAAAGCCTACGTTGGCGGCATGGCCGGGACGAGCGGCCAGAATCTGAGCTTTAATTGGGCGGCCTACCAGAGCTAAATCACCGACCAGGTCCAACAATTTGTGGCGGGCCGGCTCATTGCTATAGCGCAGGTCTACATTATTAAGAATGCCTTCTTTCTTAACTTCTACCTTAGGCTTGTTAAACAATTTTGCCAGTTCGTCCAGCTCATTGTCCTGAACCACGCGGTCTACTACTACAATAGCATTATTCAAATCACCACCCTGAACTAAGCCTTGTTTATGCAGCATTTCCAGTTCGTGCAAAAAACAGAATGTACGGCTATGGGCAATTTCCTTTTCAAAATCAGAAAGGCTGTTCAGACTGGCGTGCTGGCTACCTAAAACCGGGCTGTTATAATCAACCATTACGGTCAGCCGGTAGTCGTTAAGCGGCAGGGCAGCAATTTCTATCTGGCGTTCGGCATCGCGGTAAAACACTCCTTCCGGAATCTCAAAAAAGTTTCGTAGGGCGTTTTGCTCCTCCAGGCCGGCTTCCTTTAAGGAATTTAAGAACATTATGGAGCTGCCATCCATAATCGGAGGTTCCGGTCCATCTAATTGAATTAGAATATTATCAATTTCCAGACCCACTAGGGCTGCAAGCACGTGCTCTACTGTATTTACTCGAGCACCGTTTTGCTCAATGGTGGTGCCACGGCTTAAATCCACTACATTGTCGGCATCAGCATCTACTGTCGGCTGGCCTTCAATATCAACTCGCTGAAACTTAATACCATGGTTAGGCTTAGCGGGTACAAAAGTCATATTAGACTCTACGCCGGTATGTAAGCCTACGCCGCTTAGCGTTACTGAACGACTAATGGTATGCTGCTTTATTTTCATGAATTAGAATCGTTGGGCTGCAAGGTAACAACTTTTTCTTCAACTTCTTTAAGGCGAGTAGCCAAGTTAGGCAGGTTCTTGAATAATATAAACGAGCGCTTAAAATCCGCTAAATCGAAGGCCGGTGAACCAATAATGGTTTGCCCGGGCTTGGTTACAGTTTTGGGTACTCCGGCCTGGGCGGCAATGGTGGTGCGATCGGCTATTGATAGGTGGCCTACTACGCCAACCTGCCCGGCTAATACACACTGTTTGCCAATTTTAGAACTGCCCGCCACGCCCGATTGGGCAGCTATAACCGTATGTTCGTCAACCTCTACATTATGGCCAATCTGTACCAGGTTATCCAGCTTAACCCCCCTCCTTATTACGGTGCTGCCTAGTGTAGCGCAATCTATGGTAGCGTTAGCACCTACACTTACCCAATCTTCCAGCACTACATTACCTAACTGAGGTATAGTTTTATAACTGCCGTCGGCCTGCGGGGCAAAGCCGAAACCATCGCTGCCGATAACCGCCCCGGCGTGTATGGTACAATTGCTGCCTATTTTAGTTTCAGCGTAAATTTTAGCCCCGGCCAATATAATTGTGTTATCGCCAATAGTACAATTATCGCCAATAAACGTATGCGGATATATTTTTACGTTTTGGCCAATCTGGCAATTTTTACCTATGTAGCTAAACGCCGCCCTATAGGCTTTTTCTCCCACCGTACTATTCTTACCAATAAAGCTAGGCTCCTCAATACCTTCGGCCTGGAAGCTGATAATTTTGTGGTATTCCTCCAACAACCGGGTAAAGCCGGAGTAGGGGTCTTTAACGCGAATAATTGCCGGCTTAACAGCCTGTTTAAGCGCTAAATCTTCGCTAATTATAACAGCACTGGCCTTGGTTTTATATAAATAGGGTTCGTATTTAGGGTTAGATAGGAACGAGATACTTCCGGTATCAGCCTCCTCAATTTTGCTTAGGGTAGAAACTTCTACCTGGCCGTTTCCCTCTACCTTTCCTTCTAGTAACAGGGCAATCTGTTCAGCGGTGAACTTCATAGTATTTAGTGAGGTAGCTCAAAATTAAATTTAATTTGCTTGGGCCAGCAAATGTAATACTTCTTCACAATTTTACTCATTGCCTTTATATTAGGCAGGTCGCTGGCTTTGGCTACATCAATTAGTTTTCCTTTTTTGGTAAGTATATTAATGTGCTGGCCACCGGCCAAGTAAGCGGCATTGGTTATACTGCCCGTAGAGAGAAAGTGGCGGACATCCCGGTTAGTTATAGAATAGTCTTCCGCAATTTTTTGTTTAAGGTTACGAACCTGATCATCAGGGAATTTTGTATTGGAAAGTATAGCCCGGAATAGGCGTCGTTCCAGCAACATAGCACTTAGTGAGGCTAGAATTTTATCCTCGTGATGCGCCCAGCGTTTTATGCCGGCCCAAATATCGTAATCGTCCAGGCGGGCAAACGATTTAAGTACTTCGGAGTTTTCGGTAACATCCACGGCCTGAATTTGCTGCCTTAAAAACATATCTAATGCCGGGGTAACGCCCAGCTCAATACCCTGCCGGCGTAGTACCTGAGCCCGTTCCAATACTAGTACCAGCATCATTTCGGCACTAACCGTAGCTTTGTGCAAATAAACTTGCCAGTACATAAGGCGGCGGGCACTCAGGAAGTTTTCAATGCTGTAAATACCCTTTTCTTCAACTACTAACTGGTCCTGATATATATCCAGCATTTTTATAATCCGGTCGGCGCCTATGGTACCTTCGCTTACACCGGTGAACATACTATCGCGCTGCAAATAATCCAGCCGGTCAATATCTAACTGGCTGCTTACCAACTGGTGAAAAAACTTGCGCTCGTACTGGTTAGTAAAAATCCGGATAGCCAATTCCAGTTCGCCGCTGAAAAGTCTATCGAAATACTCCATGATGCGCAGGCTCATGAACTCGTGCTTTACGCCATTCATAAGCGTATACTCCAGCGCGTGGCTAAACGGTCCGTGGCCTACATCGTGCAGTAATATGGCCAATTGGCAAGCCTCGTATTCCTCTTTAGAAATTTCGTGGCCTTTGCTGCGCAGGTTATCCAGGGTTATGCTCATGAGGTGCATAGCGCCAATAGCGTGGTGAAAGCGGGTATGCAATGCGCCGGGGTATACCAGATCGGTCAGCCCTAACTGCTTAATCCGGCGAAGGCGCTGGAAGAAAGGGTGTTCAATTATTTCGAATATCAGCTCGCTGGAGATTGTAACGAAGCCGTAGACCGGGTCGTTGAAAATTTTTTTCTTATTCACTCCGGTTTATGTAACTTGAAAAAATTGGTTGAGTTATTTGCAACCTATTTATAGCAAACATCTGATAACACAAATAGCTTTCTACTTTTATATTAAGCCTCTACAGGCTGCTAAGTAACGATTTTTTATGCAAAGATATAGTATTCTCTGGGCCGACGACGAAATTGATCTGCTCAAACCTCATATACTTTTTCTCCAAAACAAAGGCTACGATATAACCCCGGTCAACAGCGGTTCCGATGCGCTGGATAAGGTGGGTGAGAGCCAGTTCGATCTGGTGTTCTTAGACGAAAATATGCCCGGAATGACCGGTTTGGAAACCCTGAGCCAAATTAAAAGCCAGCACCCTTCTATACCTGTGGTTATGATAACCAAGAGCGAAGAGGAACATATAATGGAAGAGGCAATTGGTTCTAAAATTGCCGACTACCTTATTAAGCCGCTAAACCCAAACCAGATTCTTCTTTCGGTAAAGAAAATTCTGGATAACCGGCGGCTGGTTCAGGAAAAAACCACTATGAACTACCAGCAGGAGTTCCGGAATATCAGTATGCAAATGGGCGATAGCCGAAGCTGGCAGGAGTGGTCCGAAATATACAAAAAGCTGGTTTATTGGGAATTAGAAATTGATCGGGCCGAGGGCGGCAGTATGAACGAAGTGCTGAGTATGCAGAAGGATGAGGCCAACGTGAATTTTAGCCGCTTTGTGGCCGATGAGTACGCCGATTGGTTGAGCGACCCCAATGCCGACCGCCCCATGATGAGCCACCGGCTGATGCGCCAGTTGATTTTCCCTCACCTGGAAGAACCCGAACCGGTATTCTTTATAGTAATTGATAACCTGCGGTTCGATCAGTGGAAGAGCATACAGCCGGCTCTTAGCCCATACTTCAGTG
>CAZDEY010000003.1:151637-188444 GCA_964504565.1 uncultured Roseivirgaceae bacterium | reverse complement strand
TAGATTCCGAAGACCTGTATTTTTCCATATTACCTACCACTACGGCCTATGCGCGTAATGCCATCTTCAGCGGCTTGCTTCCCTTACAAATGGCCCAGCAGCACCCCGATATCTGGAAGGGCGAAGATGATGAAGAAGGGAAAAATAAACACGAAGAGGAATTTTTGGCCCGTCATCTTAAAAAAGCCGGATTAGGCAAGGTAAAATTTAGTTACCATAAAATTCTGCAAAATAATCAGGGTAAGGCGGTAAACGATAACCTCAACAACCTCCTGAATAACGACCTGAATGTGGTAGTCTATAACTTTGTAGATATGCTGAGCCACGCCCGCACCGAGGTAGAAATGCTTAAGGAACTGGCCGCTGACGAATCGGCTTACCGGAGCCTGAGCAAGAGTTGGTTTGACCATTCGCCCTTATTTGAGATGCTTAAAAAGCTGAGCGAAAAACCCTGCAAAGTTTTTATAACTACCGACCACGGCACCATAAGGGTTAAACGGCCTTTTAAGATAATTGGTGATAGAAACGTTAACACCAATTTGCGGTACAAGCAGGGTAAAAATTTAAACTGGGACGGCAACAACGTACTAGAATTTCCGCACCCGGATAAGGTTGGATTGCCTAAAGTGAATGTAAGCAGTGCCTACGTATTTACGCTGGAAGATTACTTTTTTGCCTACCCTAATAATTATAATTACTACGTAAACTATTACCGCGATACCTTTCAGCACGGTGGAATTTCTATGGAAGAAATGATGGTGCCATTTATTAGCTTGAAAGGCAAAGGCGGAGCATAATGAACAGCAAAATTAGCCAGGATTGGGTAGCCCACACGGTTAAAGAACTTCCCGCCGTAGCTGAAGCCATTAAGGAGTTTTTGTCCGATGCACCTCCGGTATGGAGGATAGAAGGGGTGATGGGTGCCGGAAAAACTACCTTCTCCAGCGCCATGGGTAAAGTTTTTGGGGTTGAAGATATGGTTCAAAGTCCTACCTTTGGTATTGTAAACGAGTACTATGCCGGCAATGGCAAACCAATATACCACTTCGATTTTTATAGGGTAAAGGATGAACGAGAGGCCAGGGAGATTGGAATTGAAGAATATTTGGACAGTGGGGAATTATGTTGGTTAGAGTGGGCGGAAAAGATTGAAAACCTACTACCGGACGCTTTTTCAACCATTGAAATTCTTATCCAGCCGGACAACTCTCGTAAAATAACAGCTAGTTATAATGAATAAGCCTATTACCACCGGACTTGAAGCATTAAGCCGACAAACCAGCCTGATGCCACAGGAAAAAATGCTGGAGCTACCCTCTGGGCGTAAACGCCTGCATATTGGGTTGCCTAAAGAGCGGGCCATGCAAGAAAACCGGGTAGCCCTAACGCCGGAAGCGGTAGCTTTACTAGTAAATAATGGACACGAGGTTTGGGTAGAAAATGGTGCCGGAACTGCCGCTCGGTACAAAGATCAGGATTATAGTGAAGCGGGTGCGCATATAAAATACGATGCCAAGGAGGTGCTGGAGGCTGAAATAGTTCTAAAAATAGAGCCGCCTACTGCTGAAGAAATAGAAATAATTAAGCCTGGAAAAACCCTTATTTCAGCATTACAGATCGGCAATCAGAAGGAAGAGTATTTCCATAAACTCAATAAAAAAAGAATAACTTCTATAGCCTTTGAGCTTATTGAAGATAAGGTGGGGGGTATGCCGGTAGTGCGAGCCATGAGTGAAATTGCCGGTAGCAATGTTATGCTAATTGCGGCCGAATATTTGAGCACTGCCGGTGGTGGTAAAGGTATAATAATGGGCGGCATAACCGGGGTTCCGCCCACCGAAGTTGTAATACTAGGGGCGGGAACCGTAGGTGAATATGCGGCCCGGGCAGCCTTAGGCATGGGAGCCAACGTGCAAATATTTGATCTGCACATTTACAAATTACGAAGAATTAAGCACGCGCTGGGTCATCATTTATTTACCTCTACCTTAGACCCAACTACCCTAATTAATAGTCTGAAGACTGCTGATGTAGTAGTGGGAGCCATGCGGGCCGAGAAAGGCCGAAACCGGACAGTGGTAACCGAAAATATGGTTAGGCAAATGAAGGCCGGTAGTATAATTATTGACGTTAGTATAGATCAGGGCGGTTGTGTGGAAACCAGTGAATTGACTACGCTGCGTAAACCCGTCTTTCACAAACACGATGTAATACACTACTGTGTACCCAATATACCAGCTAGGGTAGCCCGTACTGCTTCTCAGGCATTTAGTAATATTTTTACGCCAATACTACTGCAAACCGGTGAAATGGGAATCGATGATATGATTTTCTCGCATAAGTGGCTAATGAACGGCGTGTATACTTACAAAGGATTTTTAAGCAATGCCCACGTGGCCCGGAAATTTAATTTAAAGCACAAAGATTTAAATTTACTTATGGCTGCCCGAAATTAGCAATTAAAGGCTAAACACTGACTTAGGTTTAAGGTTAGTTAGGCACAAACTAACCTACTATATTATGTCAGTTAAACTTGCTATTATATACTACAGTGCAACCGGTACAACCTACGATTTGGCAAAAGAAATGGAAGCTGCTGCCCAAGAAGCCGGGGCCGAAGTGCGGCTGAGAAAAGTCAAGGAGTTAGCGCCTAAAGAAGCCATCGAATCCAACGAAAAGTGGAAAAAACACCTGGAAGCTACCAAAGATGTACAGGAAGCTTCTAACGATGACCTGGAATGGGCGGATGCTATAATTTTAGGCTCACCAACCCGCTACGGATCGCCCACCTCGCAACTTAGGCAATTTTTAGATGGCACCGGCCCGTTGTGGCAAAAGGGGAAACTGGTAAATAAAATTGCCTCCTCGTTTACAACAACTGCCACTGCCCACGGCGGGCAGGAATCAACAATTTTAAACCTGAATACTACTTTCTATCACTTTGGTTGCATAATTATAGCACCCGGCTACGCCGATCCTATTCAGTTTGAGGCCGGTAATCCGTACGGCGCCAGCTTTATCAGCCAAAATGGTAAGCTAGATCCTGATGAAACATCCCGAAAGGCAGCCCGCTTTCAGGCTAAACGAGTAGTGGAGGTTACCAAAAAGTTTATTAGTTAATAAGAAAGGGAGCTTAAGGCTCCCTTTTTAGAATCTGAATTGGCTTCTGAAAGCAATTAACTCTTCGTTAAGTGGCGGTAAGTCTAGCGGAGGTAAATATTTGTCCAGAGCAGAGTTGGGGTTGACCCGTAACTCGGCCAGTTTTAGGTGCTGATTAGTAAAGCTGAATTCCAAATTGGGGTAGATTTCTTTAAAAACATCAACTAAATCCAGTATCTGCAAATTTCTATCTACTAAATTATATGTGCCGGAAGGAACTTCACTACGAACCAGTAAGCCTAATTTCATTGCCAAGCGGTTTATCTCAATGAACGCCCGATACTGTTCCCCACTGCCGTCAATTTGAATGCGATTTTTAAAGTGGGCATCAAACATAAACCGATTTACTACCGCATCGAACCGTAAGCTGGGGTTATACCCGTAGACGTTCCCTAGTCTTAAAATATAAGTTTTTAGCTTACTACCTAGGCGCCTAACGTGCGCCTCGCCTCGCAATTTACTTATGCCGTACAGAGTTTTAGGCTGGGGATCGGTTTGTTCGTCTACCTCTTTATTAGAGCTGCCGTACACTGAGGTACTGCTGGCGTAAATAAGCCGTTTTACCTTACTTTCTTCAATGGCATACACCAATTCTGCAGTACCCCAGTGGTTTACCTGTTCGTGCATATGGCCGTCGGTATTAGCAAATGGGGTAGAAACCTTAGCCGCTAAGTGATATACCGTATCAACTCCCTGCAGAGCCTTAGCTAGGCGTCGGCTATCCAATAACTCACCGTTGACATAACTGATTTTAGCAGCACCAGCAAATTTCTGGCCTAAAAATAAATTAAAATTCCCTCGGCTCAGGTTATCGTAAATTACAACCGATTCAACCTCATCCTGCATAGTTAGGGCCTGAACTAATGAGGTGCCAATGTAACCGGCGCCTCCGGTAATTAATATTTTCATTCTGGATTTGATTACTAAGATTTTGTGCGCACTAAATCCGTATGCAACCCGCATTCGGTTTTATTGAGACCATACCAGCGGGCTTCTCGTTCGTCCATAGCCGGATCGGGCTTTCGGGTACAAGGTTCACAACCTATGCTCATGTAACCGGACGCATCTAAGGGGTGGCGGGGTAGGTTATGCTGCTTTATGTAGCGCCATATTTCCTGCTTGCTCCAATTCAGCATAGGGTGGTACCGTAGGGTATTGAAGGGGGCCGGCTGTTCGGTTTGCATAGCTGCCCGGGTTTGGCTTTGGTCGGCCCGGATGCCGTTAACCCAAACATCGTGTTCCTTTAGAACGCCCTCCAATGGGCTGGTTTTGTTCAGGTAGCAGCAATAATCCGGGTCACTGGTAAACAGAAGCTTTCCATCTTCGCCGCGCTGCTGCGATTTGGGCGTATGACTTTTCAAATTTCTGAGGCTCAATCCCCAAGCTGTGCACACCTCTTCCGCAAAAGCAACTGTTTCCGGAAATAAATAACCGGTATTAATTATATAAACCGGCACCTCTGGGTCAAGTTTAGCAAGAAGGTGTAATAGAACCAGGCTATGAGTCTGAAAACTACTGGTAGTGAACATTTTGAGTTTTTGCCGCTGATAATATAACACCTTACCCTCAAACTCAGCAATCAATTCATTCATACCCCAAATTCTAAAAATAATTATAAACCATTACCATATAGCTTCATTCAAAATTCCTACAGTCGCTAGATAGATTAGCTCAGTTTCTCACTAGCATACCAACTCACCAACTCACCAATCCACTAACTCAGTGCATTCGGTCAGGTCTAACTTCCAGGTTTCTAATTATATCGGCCTCGGCTTTAAGTAATTCCTGCCAGCGAACTTCCACTTCTTCTTCTGGTAAATACTGCTTGGCCAAAAGTATAAAGTTTTTATAGTGGCTAGCTTCCGAAACCATTAGTTCATAATAAAACTTTTGCAGTTCTTCATCAGGAATATTCCGCCAGAGCAATTTAAAGCGTTCGCAACTGCGGGCTTCTATTAGCGCATTTACAAGTAGATTATCCACTAACTGCCGCTCGCGGCTGCCGCCCTTCCGAATAGTTTTGGTTAGAGCTATAACGTACTCATCTTTTCGCTGGGGGCCTAGTTGCATACCCCGCTTTTTAAGCTGATCAAGAACCCGCTCAAAATGGCTCCACTCTTCAGCAACTACCGGAGTCAGCATTTCTACCAACTCCGGTTTATCATTAAATCTTATAATCAACGAAATACAACTGGAAGCTGCTTTTTGCTCGCAATAGGCATGATCAACTAAAATATCCTCTATATTTTTATTGGCTATATTAACCCAGCGCGGATCGGTAGGCAGTTGGAGTCCTAATAAGCTTTTGACGTAGTCGTTCTCCTCAGAATTCATAATCTATAAAGGTTAGTCAAAGAACAGCCAGTCAATGCCTACATCGAAGCTGCGGCCTATGCCCGGGTAGTAGGGTGTAAGAAAATAGCCTTGATCGGTAAAACCTTGGTTCAGGTGGCTCATGCGGGCAAATACCCGGGTATTATTAATTTTAAAACCGAAAAAGAAATTTGCTATAGGGTAATTATTAGTTTGAAAATTTTGCTGCACGGCATATTGCTGCACCGCCGGAGCGTAGGTTCGGGCGTAGTAGCTGCTTACGTAGTGCAAATCTATTCCTAACTGAGCCAGCAAATTGCCGCCGAACATCTTGCCCTCGTAATACAGGGCTGAATTAGCAATTAAGTCCGGGGCTGGCCAGGCTTCACTGGCACCACCGGTAACCAAAGAATACGTTACATCGGCATCCCAGTGTATGCCCTTATTATTTTGCCAGCGAAAAGCCAATTTAGGTTGTAGTAGTTGCACGGCCCCACTGGCCTGAACCGGCCGTAAATTGGTGGGATAATTCTGCAAACTTATACTATCAACCTTAAAATAAAGCGGATCTTGTACTAAACTAAATACCGCACCAGGCTTAATGGTGAAATTTCTGAATTTTAACGAAAAGTTTCCTTCCAGACGGTCGGCCTGAGGAAAAGTAAAATTGTTATACCAGTTATCAATAGTACCCTCGCTAAAATTGTAAATCACGGCCGGTTTGTAGCGGGCTCGCTGGTATTTAACCGCTACCAGCTTGTTTTTAGCCTCGGCAGTAAATTGGTACATTCCCTCCGAGTAAATTTCGGCTTCAGCCCTAAGGGTTCGTATAGTATCCGGGTTTAGGGCAATAAATCCCCCAATTGCGTATTCATTATCAATAAAAATATTGGTACGGTGCGGGGTGTACACGTAACGCCGGTATTTTGTATAGGCATTCCACTTACCGGCTTTTAGCGAGCCTTTTAAACCGCCCTGGCCAATGTACGAGTCGGTGCGTAAGCGTTCGTAAATTCGGGTTTGCCCTTCGGCTAATTGTATATTGTAGTATTCTTCGGAAGCCTGGGTATCCTCGTAATAATTTATTTGGTGTTGCTTATCAAAAACTCCGTATACCTGTAGGGCATTTACCAGCTTAAATTCCTGATATAGGTGGTAGTTTACCCGTAAATCTTCGGAGTAGGCCTCAGTACGCTGGCTTTGAGAGTTATCGTACTCTATAATATCGAAGAAATCAGTAGGTAGTTCGGCGGTAAATAAAATTCCTCCTAGTTCGTCCGCCTCGTGGTGCAACCGGCTTACGTGGGCCAAGGCTTTGTAGCGGCCGTTAGGCGAATAGTATCGGGTATTAAGTTGATAGCTGGTGCTAACCACTTGCTTAGCCTGACTTAAGAAGGTGCCGTACTGAGGCTCGGTAGTTAGGCGGTTGAACGTAAAGGCTGCGCTCCAGTTTGGGTTAATATTACGGGCGTGGGTCACCTGCAGCCAGCTCCGGCCGTTGCCTCCCAAATTATAATTAAGGCGGGTATAGGGAGAACGAGTATTATAATAACGCACCTTTTCGGGGCTAGCAAACCAGTAATCGTATGCGGTATATCCACTGCGGGTACCTACCGACTCCGGAAGCTGATAGAAAATAGGGGCCAGGGCAGTTCCGGTATTATCCAACTCTTGCCAGGTATAGCCGCTTTGCTCAACCGGTAGGTTACGGTAAAAGTAATTTATGCTGGTATCCGGAAAGTAAACCTGGTCGTTCATGTAGTACAGGCTGCTTTCCAAGCTGTAATTAACTGTGGCCGGACCGTAAACCAGTTTGGTCGAATCATCCAGGATCTGCGCCAGGGAGTTTACCGCCGTACCCGCAAAAACCAATAAGAAAACTAAAATTCTTTGCACAGCGCAAAAATAGAAATTTAAATTAGACCTGCGGCCTAGTAGTAAGGAGTTGATTCAGGTAATTCCCTAGAGTATCCTCATCTTCCTTACTAAACCGTATATCAATTGGAATATACCACAGCGGCAGGTTTTCTAGTAACGGTGTATGCTCCGGATCTAGTAAGCGCATAGCATCTTTTTCGCTGGTAATAATATTAACTACCGGATATTTGCTGGTAGCTGCTAGGTAGGCATCCAGTAAGCCCTGAATATTGCTTTCCGTATACCTGTGGTGATCGCTATATTTATGGTGGGTAAGTAAATTAAAATTGGCCGCTACGTACTTCTCCAGAGGCTTGCTATTAGCCAAACCACTTACCAAGATAACCGGACTGCCTTTACCAAGTTTACTATCTGGCTTTGGAAACAACTGAACCGGGGCCTGGTAATTTACCGAACTAAATAGTACCGGCGTACCTTCGTTTAAAAACTTCAGGGCTTTGTTTCGGTACTTTTCCTTTTGGTTTGTATCTAGGTGGTTAGGGCACTTTGTAATTACCAACATATCCGCTCGTTTAGCTCCCTTAGGACTTTCCCTAAGTAAGCCGGCGGGCATTACCTTATCTTTCCAAAAGGGTCGCTTAAAGGTAGTAAGCAATATCTGAAATTGAGGCTTTACCTTTCTATGCTGAAATGCATCGTCTAGGATTATTATTTCGGTAGCGGGTTTTTCGGCTAACAGGCTAGGAATAGCCAGGGCCCGTTCTTCGCCAACCGTAACCGGCACCGCACCTTTCCACTTATGGTAGTACTGAAATGGCTCATCGCCCAGAGTTTGAGCCGAATCCTCCGCCCCGGCCAGGCGGAAGCCTTTGGTTTTGCGGCCGTAACCCCGGCTTAAAGTGGCTACCTGATGGTTTTTTCTTAGGTTTTCTACCAAATATTCAACCATTGGGGTTTTGCCGGTGCCGCCCACTGCTAAGTTGCCAACGCTAATTACGGTTCTGTCGAACTGTACGGACCTATACCGGCCGCTGTCGTACATACGATTGCGTACCGAAGTTACCGCCCTATAAGCTAAGGCAAAGGGATAAAGAAGAGGGCTGAATGAAGGCATAGCAGTAAAAATAAAAAATGTTCAGCAAAGCCTACGCAATTTTGGAGTCTATATTCTGGCTGGCTGGGTCAATTGCCTATATTTGAGATATGCTTATTTCAGAAATAGTAAATTCACTGGAAGCCTGGGCACCGCCGGCCTATCAGGAAAGTTATGATAACAGCGGGCTACTTTGCGGCGATTACAACTGGCTATGCCACGGTGCGCTCTGCACGCTGGATTGCACCGAAGAAGTAATTGATGAGGCCGTAACCCAGGGCTGTAATTTAATAATAGCCCACCACCCAATAATATTTAAAGGATTAAAGCAGCTTATCGGTAAAAATTATGTTGAGCGTACCATTATAAAAGCCATAAAAAACGATATAGCAATTTATGCTATCCATACCAATTTGGATAACGTACATACCGGAGTAAGCAACCGGATGGCCGAGCTGCTAAATTTAACAAATATGCGAACGCTGGCCCCTAAAGACGGCCTCCTTCAAAAACTTACGGTATTTGTTCCTAAAGAAAATAGTTCGCAAGTAGAGGCTGCGCTATTTAAAGCCGGGGCAGGAACTATTGGAAATTACTCAGAGTGTAGCTTTAAACAGGAAGGTACGGGATCGTTTAAACCCAATGCTGAAGCAAACCCTACAATTGGTTCGGCCAACCAGCGGGAATTTGTGCAGGAAAGCCGAATTGAAGTATTGGTGCCGGCCCATCGCAGTTCCAAAATTCTACAGGCTATGCGTGCCGCTCATCCCTACGAAGAGGTAGCTTATTTTCTGCAACCTTTGGCAAATTACCACCAAGAGGTCGGTAGCGGGCAAATAGGGGAGCTGCCAAATGCTTTGGAAATTGGAGATTTTATTGAGTTGGTAAAAGAAAAATTTGAGGTACCTATGCTGAAGTATACCCCGCTCAAATCAGAGAAGAAAATTAAGAAAGTGGCCCTGTGCGGCGGTGCCGGTAGCTTCCTAATTAAAGTTGCCCGAGCCTCCGGAGCCGATGCTTACATAACAGCTGATATAAAATACCACGAATTTTTTGACGCCGAAGGTCAACTGTTGGTAGTAGATATTGGGCATTACGAATCGGAAGCTTGCACAAAAGGTTTAATTGCCGAGCATATGCGGGAAAATTTTCCTAATATTGCGACTTATATTAGCCAAACCGTCACAAACCCGGTCTGTTACCTGTAGGAACTACATGGAAAATAATACAAAACAAAAATTAGAGGCGCTGGAGCGTCTTCAGGAAATTGACACCGCTTTAGATAATATTAAAAAAATTCGGGGGGCGCTGCCAGAAGAAGTTGCTGATTTAGAAGATGAAATAGCCCAATACGAAACCCGTATTAGTAAATTCAATTCTGAGCTTCAGGATATTGAAGATAATATTGCTAACCTTAAAGTTGGTATCAAGGATTCTGAAAAGCTGATTAAGAAGTACGAAGAGCAGCAAATGAATGTTCGCAATAACCGCGAATACGATGCTATTACCAAGGAGGTAGAACTTCAAACTTTGGAAATTCAGCTTAACGAAAAAAGGATTCGTGAGGCCGGAACCCGAATTGACGCTAAAAAAGAAGAAATTAGTGCTGCCGAAGGCCGTCTGGATGAATTAAAAAAAGATTTGGAAGGCAAAAAGAAGGAACTGGAGCAAATAACTTCTGAAAGTGCCGATGAAGAGCAAAAACTTCTGGACAAGCGCGAAAAAGCTAAATCTTCTATTGAAGACAGGCTAGTTAAAGGCTACGAGCGCATTCGCGATAATGCCCGTAACGGATTGGCGGTAGTTAGCGTTAAGCGTGGTGCCTGCGGCGGTTGCTTCAACATTGTACCTCCGCAACGCCGGGCCGATATTCGTGAGCGTAAAAAAATTATAGTTTGCGAACACTGTGGCCGTATAATGTCGGATGTAGACGACGAAATTGAAATGGAAAATTCTACTAAACGGGGCCGCCGTACCGCTGCGCGTTAAGTAGTTTAATACATTATAAATAAAAAAGCCGCATCTAGCGGCTTTTTTATTGGCTGGTTACTTTATCTAGGTTTTTAAATCGTTGGTTCCGTGGCTAGGGTCCAGATCAAGCACCCGGCTAGGAGTATCTACAATCATTCCTCGGTCACCGTAAAAAACTATTGGGGTATATAGCATATCGGGGTTTGCTACCAAAGTTTTAAGCCAGTCCATATCGTCAAAATCGTGGTTCTCAAATTTGGCCTTGTAACTATGGCTATCCTTATCTACCAAATCAGAAGGTTTCCGGTTCAGCCTGTCCAGAATTTCAATTAGCTGGCGTTCATTGGGCATATCTTTCATTACATTAATATCATTAATGTGTTCAGAAAGTTGCTTGGCTAAATTATAGGTATTAATATCTTTTTTTATTTCCGGCTTATAATAGATAGTAACCTGATTCTTATTTGTCTCCATAAATTAAATAATGGTTGAAGAAAACTACTGTGTAAACGCCGGCTTAAGTCAGTTTGTTTAAGCTAAGTGCCGGCAGTCATTATAACTATCTAGCTTAAACATACTTCCGGTATAAGTAAGCTCGTAAAGGCCCAGATTGCTATGTTCGAAAATATCCATATTGCTTAGGGGATAGTTAAGCATACGGCATAATAAAATGCGCATTGCCCGGCCGTGCATACAAATTAAAATAGTATTGCCCTCTTCTTCCTGGGTTAAATATTTCAATACGGTTTCTTGCCGTTCTACTACATCGTTTGGGCTTTCACCGCCTTCCATCATTACGTGCAATTCACCTTTCTGCCAGCGCTTAATTACATTCAGGTAAAAGTCGTGGGTTTCCTTTTCGAACGGTTTACCTTCCTGCTCACCCCAGTTTATTTCGTTCAGGCCTTCAAAAATAGTGTGCGGAATTCCGTTGGCTACAAATTTTTCTACACTCTGTTGCGATCTTTTTAGGGCAGAAGTATATACCTTATCAAAAGGGTAATCTTTGTAGGTTTCATAAAACATTTGGGCCTGAGCCTTGCCAGTATCGTTCAGCGGGGCATCTATACCGCTGCCCTGTACCATGCCTTTTTTATTGTAATCGGTTTGGCCGTGGCGTATAAGAAAGATTTTTTTTGGAGTCAATTTGCCGTAGTTTTGTCAGGCCTGAAAATACAAAAAATAAGCAAGCATATATGGCTAAAACTGAACCCAGCCCTTCGGTTTTTCAAAATAACCCAACCCTGCCCCAATTAGAAGCCCTTAGCCGAAATACAATGGTTTCGCATTTGGGTATAGAATTTACTGAATTAGGGCCGAATTTTATTATAGCTAAAATGCCGGTTGATGCGCGTACCCACCAACCATTTGGGCTGTTACACGGCGGGGCCTCGGTAGCACTGGCCGAAACTTTAGGTTCAGTGGCCGCCCAGCTTACCTTAGCCGAAAACCAATATGCCGTAGGGCTGGAAATTAACGCTAACCATATTAAGGGGGTGCGCAACGGTTGGGTATTCGGTAAGGCTGTTCCGGTTCATATTGGCAGAAGTACCCAGGTTTGGGAAATAAGAATTACCGAAGAAGAGGGAAAGTTGGTTTGCCTGAGCCGTATAACTATGTCGGTATTAACTAAAAGCCCGCGCTCTTGAGTACTGGTTCTAAGCGAAACTTTACCGACTTACTTGAGCTAAGTGCAAAAAAACTTCCAGCCTTTGCCGGCTGGCGCCAACCCGGTGAGAGCACTCAGTATTTAATGCTGGCTAAGTCCGTAACCAAACTAAGTAACCCTCAGGTAGAAAAATTACCAGCCGGCTTTCTGATAGGTCCCTACGGCCACCCAGAAGATGACTCATTACCCAAGGAAGCCTATTTTCTTGCCTCGAAGATCTACCTCAATTCTGAAGATGAGCGTAATTGGGTTGAGGGGTTTGAATATTTAAAGGGATTACCTGCCGGTTCTATTGAAACAGATAAAACCACTCTTCAGCCACCTAATCCAACCAATAAAAGCCACTTTATTAAATGGGTGGAGTTAGCAATCGAAGAGATTAAATTAGATCGTTTACAAAAAGTTGTAGCAGCCCGTACTATAATTGAGGATCTACCGACTGGTTTTTCTATTGCTGAATTTTTTAATCTATTGTGCAGCAGCTACCCTCAGGCATTTGTAAGCCTGATATATATACCGGGCTTTGGTATGTGGGTAGGTGCCACACCGGAGGTATTAATTAAACAAAGCCCAGCCGGAGTTTTTAAAACTATGGCTTTAGCCGGTACTCAACTTAGAACCGAAGGCCTTCAGTCAGCGGATGCCGTGTGGCGGCAAAAAGATATAGAGGAACAAGCGCTGGTGAGCCGCTATATAATTAATTGCTTTAAGCAAATTAGGCTGCGCGAATTTAGTGAAGTTGGCCCACGTACGGTTGCCGCTGCCAATCTGCTCCATCTGCGCACCGATTTTCTAGTAGATACGCTTGCCACCCAACGACCTGATTTAGCCAGTAAAATGCTGGAACTTTTACATCCAACATCGGCGGTATGCGGTATGCCGTTACAAGTTGCTGCCCGCTTTATAAGCCAACACGAAGGATTTGACCGAGACTTATATGCCGGATATTTAGGGCCGGTAAATTTTCAGGCAGGAGAAATTGATTTATATGTGAACTTAAGGTGTCTACAGATTACGGGCGGCAAAGCAGTAATTTACGCCGGTGCCGGACTAACCGGAGATTCGGATCCGGAGCGGGAGTGGCAGGAAACCGAGGCTAAAAGCCGCACCTTACTGGATATTTTATATAAGCAAAATTAACGTGGTACATCAGGCTATTCGCGATATTGCCCAATTGTGTTTTCAGGCCGGAATCAGGAAGTTTGTAATTTCGCCCGGTTCGCGTAGTGCACCGCTTACCTTGGCGGTTGCCCGCCACAGCGGTTTAGAAACTACCGTAGTGCCCGATGAACGCTCAGCCGGTTTTATTGCGTTAGGAATGGCGCAGGCAACCGGCCAACCGGTAGGATTAATTTGTACTTCCGGTACGGCCGCATATAATTACGCCCCCGCTGTTGCCGAAGCATATTTCCTGCAAATACCTTTACTAATACTAACCGCCGACAGACCCCCTGAGTGGATTGGTCAATTGGACGGACAAACCATATTTCAGCAGGAATTATTCGGGAAGCACGTTAAGGCGTTCTACCAATTGCCTGATAGTTTTGCCAATCTGGATCAGGTTTGGCATGTTCATCGGCAGGTTAACGAGGCTATTTCAGTAACTCAGTCCGGCGTTCCGGGGCCGGTCCATTTAAATGTGCCGTTCCGGGAGCCTTTCTACCCAGTTGCTAACACCCCGTGGAACTATCGAGAATTGCCTCCCTATGAAGTTTGGGAAGGAAATAATCAACTCAGTGCCAAACACTGGCAAACCTTGGCTACAGATTGGGAACGCTACAACCGTAAGTTAATCGTAGCCGGTCAGGCCTGGCCAGACACTAATTTTACAGACAATATCGGTAAACTGGCCAGAATTGAAAAAATTCCTCTTTTAGCTGATTTGCTTTCTAATCTGCATAGCCTGGATGGCGCAATCCGGCAGCACGATAGTTTCTTGCTAAACCGAGAGGCTTGGGCTGATTTGCAACCGGATCTACTAATTACCTACGGCAATTCAGTAATTAGCAAATCGGTCAAGCAGTTTCTTAGGGCTAAGCCGGCGGTTACGCATTGGCACATTCAGGCTGAAGGTTTGGTGGCTGACCCATTTCAATCGGTAAAGCGAATTATAAGAATGCAACCGGCTGAATTTTTCATGCAATTGCTCAATCGCCACATTCGTTCGGTGGACCAGACGCAAGCTCAGTACCGCAAAAAATGGTTTCAACTAGAAGAAGATGCCCGCCAGCGCATTCCAGATTGGATGCAGCAAGATATTAATTGGAGTGAATTAGTAGCAGTGTACTATTTACTTCAGAATATTGAGGAAAATGCGGTGTTGCACGTAGCCAACAGCACATCGGTGCGCTACGCGAGCTGGGTAGGCTTGCCGGCTAAGCTAAGAAACCTATCGCTGTATGCCAACAGAGGCACTAGCGGTATTGATGGTTGTACCAGCACTGCCTTGGGCTACGCTATGTGTACCCAGCGGCCGGTTTACCTTATTACCGGCGATGTGGCCTTTTTTTACGATAGAAATGCCTTTTGGGGGCATCGTGTGCCTAGAAATCTTAAAGTCATTTTGCTAAATAACCATGCCGGCGGCATTTTTAGGTTAATTAACGGGCCGGCCCAACAAGCTGAACTAGAGGAATTTTTTGAAACTGAGCAACCGCTTAACGCAAAGCATTTAGCGGAAGAATCGGAAATTAAATACTTTTATTGTGAAAATAAGGATACTTTCAAAAATTCACTCAGTGACTTCATAGCCTACGAAAATACTGCTATTCTAGAACTAAGAACTGACTCGAAAAACAATGCTGAGCATTTTAAAAATTTCAAAAGCTTGTGGGATAATGCCTAACTAGGGTGTTTTCTGTATAGAAAAAAATTTTGTATTTTAAGGTGTAAGATTTTTGGCGCAAATGAACTTTTTCTTACTGACCACCGTAATGTATCTGTGATCCTGCGCGTACTTTATTAATTATTACCTTATGACAATTGCCGAACGTAAACTTGCCCTGTTTCGCCATATAGATAAGCTAAAACCTGCCGAGGTTGAAGTTCTTTATAACAAACTTATTGGCAGAAAAGAAACCAAAATGCGAGATGCCGTTAGCTTTAGCGATGTTAAACGCAGATTTGATGTTGTTGCAACTGTTGAGGAGGATAAGCTGCACGCCTTTTCTTTATAACTCCTAGCCAACTTTTAGGCAGAAATTTTTTAACCGCATTTTTTTAAGAAACTTTGGTGCTGTAATTACAGCACCTTTTTTTATGTCTTTTTCTTTGCATGTAGTTGGTCGGCAATTTATGGAGGCCGAAATAGTCTCTCAATCGGTAAATACGGCCTGGCCGGTGTATGCTCAACAAGCCTATATATTTTGTCAAAAGTGGTTGCTAAATGAGCCTGACTTCCAGCAAAAAACTTCTGGTTCAACTGGCGAGCCCAAAATTATCACGTTAAAGCGAGGGTTTATGCAAGCTAGTGCAAAACTTAGTCTGCAAAGCCTGAGCATTGAACCGGGTAGCCCGGCAGTATTAGCTATTTCTCCTGACTATATTGGCGGTAAAATGGTTTTAGTGAGAGCTATGCTAAATAGTAGTCCAGTATGGGTTACGGAGCCGTCAACTGATTTTTATCGGCAGTTACCTAAGTTAGATAACTACTGGACGAGCCTGGTTCCATTACAGGCGCAGGCTTTAGTTAATCAGAAGAGCGGTATTGAATTCCTACGTAAAGCGTCGGTAATTTTATTGGGTGGGGCAACCGTGCCTAGTTCTTTAGCTGATAAGCTTGTAAGCCTAAATCCCAACATTTATAGTTCTTACGGAATGACGGAAACTTGCTCTCATATAGCTTTGCGAAAGCTGAGTGAGGATACGGACGTATACGAAACTCTTGCAGGGGTTAAAATTTTTCAGGATGAAAGGGCGTGTCTGGCTATTGAAGGGCCAATGGTAGCCGCGCGAATTCAAACCAACGATATAGTTGAAATTCTGGATCGGGCCAGTTTTAGGGTATTGGGTAGGGCCGACAATATTATAAATTCCGGTGCAGTTAAAATTTCACCCGAAAGGGTAGAAGTATTAGCAGAAGCCTGGTTTGGTGAGTATAAAATTTCTGCAAAGGCATTAGGTACCTACAGAAAGAGCGAAGAATTAGGACAAGAATTTGGCCTACTTATTGAAATAGATACTGAGCTAAGTAAAAAGCAACAAGCTGACTTATTGGCCTTTCTTAAAAAGAATTTGCCTAGGTATTGGGAACCAAAGTTTATGGTAAGCATACATCGCTTTAGTTATTTGCCTTCCGGTAAAATTGATCGGTCTGGTACTAGAAAATCTTCCAGCCTACATTAATTATACCCAGAATTTCCGTTGGCTATTGGCGTATCTTTTAGCGGGGCATGATCGTACTTTTTACCCAAAATAGTAGTGGCGAAATAATTGGTGCCCCCATCTCTAAGTACTTCCCAGCCCTGTTTTTCCAGGTTTTTCTTTATATAGCGGTTTAAGAAACCGTGAGCTACAAGTACAACTTTCTGATGTTTCTCAGCCGATTCCTCTAATAGTTGAGCACCTCTGCGGGCTCTATCCTTAGCTTCTGAAAAAGATTCGATACCCTCATTATCCCAACCCAGCATCCAAAAAATGCGGGCTGAGGTAGTCCAATATTTAAGAGGAAGCTTCATTTTAAACCGGCGGTTGCCAATTTGCCTTTCAAACTCCCGGAAATCTTCGTTTGCCTCCACTGGTTGGTCGGTGCCGAACAAGTAACGGGCAGTAGATTTAGCGCGGTTGATGGTACTGGTAAAAAAAGCTACATCTTCGTTTGGTTCCAGCATAAAAAAAGGTTCGTCTGGTTCTATAATTTTTACGCTATCGTAATTTTTAATGTATGTTTTGGCGTCCTCAAAAGAAAACCGGCCGGTTTTTAGTAAATCGGGCTCGCCATGCCGAATAAGAGCAATTTGTCGTAAGTGGCTATATTCAGGTACTAAGTTATCTTCCTCTTGTAAAAACCGAGTTTTTCTTACTACTGGTATTTCCTCAATGGTTACAAACTCAGCATTATCGTCCAATCGCTCATATAAATTTTGAGCCTTATCTACCCATTCTGGCTTTTCTTCAAACATGCTGCAGCCTAGTGTACTTAATATAAATATTGATATGATTAGTAAATATCTTCCGAGTTTCCACATAGTATTATAACTTGCCGGTCGGGCTACAGGTTATACCAAATGGCCTACAATTCTATGAATACCCAAAAAAATAAGCCTTTACACTTAACATTTTCCTATGATACCGGGGCCGATGTGCCACCGCCGCACTATCATCAATATAAGCTTGAACTTAAAGAAAGCAATAATGGACTTTTTGCCAGTTATCAGGTAGCCTATTTGCACCGTGAAGATTTGACTGAGGAGGAAATTATAGAGGAAGGTTTTACCCTGGATGATGACTGGTCGGCCGAAGAAGAGCTGCCCCAAATTTGGCTGCAAGCCCTTAAAGACCAGCTAACAGACTTTCCTATCGATCAGCCATTTGTTAATGGAAAAGCCTCTTCAGTAAATTTACAAGTAACCGATTTAGGTGGAAATAGTAACTACACCGGCGAGGTGAGTACTTTAGACGAATGGGTATACTTTCTGCAAGAGTTAGTTCAGGCTATTCTGGAAACTGGAAATCAGGAAATGCCTTTTGTGCTCAATTATATTGAGGTGGAGAATAAACACATTCATAAAGAAATAGAGCTGGAGGCCAGTTTTGAGCACCGAAAAATTACTGTTAGTTCTCGAAAAGCCGATAAGGTTAAGCGCTCTAAAGCTGTGGAATGGGAAAGGCTACCCGAAATTATGCAGCAGGTTTACTTGCCTGAGTATGATTATGATAAAGCTATAGCCGAATTGCCCAAAAGAAGTGGTACGTATTTGAGCACTGGCGAAGGGTTGTGGTTTGAGTGGGGAAAGAGCTTAACCGAACCTAAAGGGGAAACCTCAAGTTTGCTGAGGCTAAAAAGTATGATAAAGCAATTAGCCGCAAAAGAGGAGAACCTATAATTATAATAACCAAGAATGAAAAGCCCGGCAGGATGGAATAGCCGGGCTTTTTCTGGTAACCGCCCTGCTAGAGGGCATTTTTTTAAACTAAATCGACACAGCCGAGGTTGAGGCTATTTCTCTTTTAACTTTATTACTTCGTGCTGAAGTTCAATTACTAAATTCACCAACTTATCCAGCGTCAGGTTTTCCTCGGATTTATTGGTTGATTCTTTTGGTAAGGATAGGCTGGAAGGTGCGGAACTAACTGAAGTCATAGGTTGGGGAAATTGCTGGCTTATGAAAGCTTTAGCCTCCCAAATTTCCATTACCTGGCTGCTATCAACCTGATATGGGGAGTAAGAAGGGTTGTCACTAACCAGCTTAAGAACTGAACTATCCTGATTAGGGAACACCCGCTTATATACTACGCCTTCCTGCTCGCTTACCAAAATATAGCACTGGCCCGCCCGTATATCGGCAAGCTGCTCAACGTACTGCCCAATAATAACTGTGCCGGAAGGTAAGGGTAACATACTGTCTCCGCTAATCTCAAAGGCCCGATAGGTACCGGCGCCGCCAAGCATAGGCAACTGAAAACGAGGAAGGTCTTCTAGGTATTCAGGATCGGCATAACCGTTTAAGTAACCGGCAGCCGCCTTTTGGGGAACCAGCTCAATATTTTCTCTTTCGTTTTTATCGACTGTTAATGCTAGTACCTTAAGTTTAGAAGCCCCACCCGCTGCTTTAGGATTTTTCATAAACTTTTCTAAATCAGCCCGGCTCATAGCGGCAAAATCTTTGCTCAATAGTATATCTACCGGTAAGCCAAATTCATTAGCCATATTTTGCAGGTTATTAAGCCGCGGATCGGCCCTGCCTTCTTCGTACGCACCCAGTAAACTGCGTTTGATCCCAATATTTTGGGAAAACTGCTCTTGGGTAAGCCCCAGATACTTGCGAAGGGTTTTAATATTGCTACTGATCAGAGTCATGGCTAATTAATTGTAGATTTGGAGCGGTGTATTGTACTTAGTAAGCAAGGTACTAAAAATACTATTTTGCTAAAAATTTTTGTAAGGCAAAACTAAGCCTGTTAGTATCAACCTTCAAAAAATATATAACCGGCGTTAGTATTAGCACTGGTAAGGCAGCACAAATCCTGCGGGCTTAATGTTGCGTGTCGGTTAATTTTATCAACCTTATCGGCTATAATCTCAACTACTTCGCGCAAACTCAAATTGCCGATAAGCAATAAGTGGCCTTTAGTTTCTTTAGTATTGTTCTGAGCTGAAAACTTAATACGGCTCTGATTTTTATTAACCCGGCGAGAGCTAAGGCGGATTTGGTAGTTAGTAGCGGTTAACATTTGGTAATATTTATAGTATTTGCCTACTAAGTTAGCAATACGAAAAATATTAGCAAATGGTTTTGGTAAAAATTTTAGTAAAATATTGTTTGCTATTGATTTTATTCAATAAATACTATATTTCAGGTATGATTTTACTTCTGTGAATAGCTGTATTAACTGTAGCCAGCCGGTTAGCACGCCTTATTGTGGCCAATGCGGGCAGCAGGTCGGGGTAAAGCAAATTACTTGGAGAAGCTTATTTTATGACCTTCAGAACCGTTGGTTTGGTTTTGACAATAAGCTGGCAAGAACCATTCGCGACCTTACAGTGAGGCCCCAAGAGGTAATAAGTGGCATGCTTAGCGGAAATAGGGTAAAGTATCTGGGACCGCTAGGGTATTTTATTACCGCTTCGGCAGTTATGTTGCTTACCCTGGCTTTGCTTGATGTTTCAGTGGAGGAATTTATGCACGCCAGCCAGTCATTTCAGAAAGATATAAACCCTAATGGCTCCACCGACTTTGCTAAAAAGGTAGAAGTGGTGAACAAAAAACTAAGTGCTTATTTTCGGTTTTTGCCTATTTTGTTGGCTCCATTTTTTGCCTTATCTACTAAATGGGTATATAGAAAAAACAAGTTGAGCTACCTGGAACATATAGTTATTTACCTTTATCTGGTAGCGCATACTTTTTGGTTAGCCCCCCTGCAGGTAGGGTATTATAAGCTTACCGGCACAGTACCCTTTTTAACGGCTATGGGCATTATGATAGCTTTTGCTGCCTACTATAACGCGAAGATTTTTAGTCTAAGGCAATCGGTATTCTCTTATCTTAAAGGTGCGGGGGTATACTTGTTGGGTTTTATACTATACGGACTATTTATGTTTACTATTGCCCTGTTATTAGGGCTGGTAGTTCATTTGGTAAAAAGCCTGGCTTAGCTTAAAGGTATATTTATAACTTTAAAAACTTCAAGTACACAATTTAGCTTTAGAGAAGGAAGTTCAGACTAAACTATAGTCTATAGCCATTCACTGGTTCAGGCTTCATTTTGCTGTGCCTATAATCCCTTATTGCTCAGTAATACTTTCCAGGCAGCCTCCACATCGCCTTTCTCAAGAAATTTTTGGGCTATCAAATGACGCTGTTCTTCCGATGAATTATTTAGGCCGGCATTAGAAAACTCCTGTATTAAATTTTCATCGGGTATCGCAGCCAGTTCGGTATTGCCTAGTTTAGCCAGATCGTTGCCAGTTAGTATTTTGCTGGTTTTTATATGCTCCGGTAGCTGATCTATGCCTATGCCCAAATGCCTGGTTGGCTTGGCCACTTCAAAAACAGCATCGCCTGAAGCTCGGCAGTAGAAGTCACCGCCCATACGGCCTACGGCATCCAATAGGTGCGGATCAATCCGCCCTTCGGCATCCAGTATGCTTTCCTGAACGTGCATTAGAAGAACTTCGCAGATAACCAGGTTACCGGCACCGCCCTCTTCTCCTAAAGGCACTATCTCATTAACTTTGCACTCAAAGGCAGCCGGGGCCTCTTGTACCCGCGGTGGTTTAACCCGATCGCTATTAGCCGGGGTAAGTCCGCTTTTAATAAATTCGTTTATTCCCTTATCGTATTCCGTGCTGGCCAGGCTCATTTGCTCTACCGTAGCGTAGTTCACTATATTGATTACTACCTCAGGATGCTCATAAACGTTTTCCAGCGTATGCTTGGTGGAATTATCGCGAACCCGGCGCGCCGGCGAAAATATAAGTATTGGCGGGTTGGCTCCAAAGCAGTTAAAGAAGCTAAACGGACTCAGGTTTACATTTCCCTGTTTATCAACCGTACTGGCAAAAGCAATAGGCCGAGGCGCAATGGCCCCCAACATCATGCCGTGAAATTTAGGGGTAGAAACTTCTTTCGGGTCTATTTTTATAGTCATTAGTCCTTAGGCTTGAGTCATGAGAAAAAAATTGCCTTTAAAAATTATAAGTGAACTTGAGGTAATGAAATTAGGATTGTCGTACTACCATATTCGTAATTCGTAATTCGTAATTTCTAATTTTTAATTTCAGCGTCAGCGGGTAGTACTTTACTGCGAACTTCGCCAAAACCTACGCGCACGCCGTCCTTTTCGGCCCAGCCACGCATTACTACCGTATCGTTATCGTGGATGAATTTGCGTTCGCTACCGTCGGGCATTTTAATGGGTTTGGTGCCTTTCCAGGCAATTTCCAGCATACTGCCGTAGCTGTTTTCTTCCGGTCCGCTAATAGTTCCGCTGGCGTACATATCGCCAACTTTAATATTGCAGCCGTTTACGGTCTGGTGCGCCAATTGCTGCACCATATTCCAGTACATATGGCGGTAGTTGCTTTGGCATATGGTTTTGCTCTGTCCGTCCGGTAGCTCAATATCTACTTCCAGTTTAATATCGTAATTATGCTGGCCTTCGTATTTTAAATAATCCAGCGGTTCGGGGTCTTGCTTGGCGCCATCAACTTTAAAGGGCTCCAGGGCATCTAGCGTAACCACCCACGGGCTAATGCTACTACCGAAGTTTTTGGCCAGAAATGGACCAAGCGGTACATATTCCCAAACCTGAATATCGCGGGCACTCCAGTCGTTAAATAAAACCAGGCCAACAATACAATCCGCCGCTTTTTCGGTACTGATGGTTTCGCCTAATTTGGTATTGCAGCAAGTAATAAAGGCTACTTCCAATTCAAAATCCAGTCGCTGGCTAGGGCCAAAGGTAGGGGAGGTTTCATCCGGGGCTTTACGCTGACCATTAGGTCGTTTGATGGGGGTGCCGCTTACAACAATACTGCTGGCGCGGCCGTGGTAGCCTACCGGCAGGTGTTTCCAGTTGGGTAACAAGGCATTATCCGGATCGCGGAACATAGTGCCTACGTTGCGGGCGTGGTCTTCCGAGCTATAGAAATCGGTATAGTCGCCAACTTGTACGGGCATTAGCATTTCCGCTTCGGCCTGGGCATATAGGCAGCGGCGGCGTATTTCTTTTTGTACCTCCTCTTTTACATCATCGCGAAGGAGCTTGCTTAGTGTGCGGCGTACCTTACCTACTTCCTTTCTACCTAAAGCAAAAAATTCGTTTAACGAAGGTTGTTTGAAAATTCCTTCGCTGAGGGTATCTATTCCATCCAGATACCCCATTTTCTGAAGCTTGTGCAGATCAATTATATCGTCGCCAATGGCTACCCCGGCCCGGGGCTTTTTCTTTTTAACCCTAAATATTCCGAAAGGTAAATTCTGAATTGGAAAGTCGGTAGTATCCGGTATGGTTAACCAGCTCTTAAGGTCTGGGTTGTTGGTACGGTGCATAATTTGAATTGGTGAATAAGTGAAGTAGTGAATTGGTGAGTGATAAGTATATGGTATTTAGTAAAAAGTATATGGAGTTGTTAACATATTCTCAAATCTCACATCTAATTTCTCAAGCCTAGCTTCAAAAAAAGCAAAGCTATTTATCTAACCCCAAAAAGCAAACCTTGTTCCGCTTCGGCTTTTCGTTAAAATGGCTAATTTTGCGGTACCTCCCTTAATCCCTCCTAAAAGGAGGGAAACTAAAATTTGATTGAACCAGCCACCAGGCACTAAGAACCAAGCACTAAAATGCAGATTGCTTCCAAATATAACCCGGCCGAAGTTGAAGATAAGTGGTATAGCTACTGGCTTCAGCATAAGTATTTTCATAGCCAGCCCGATGAGCGCGAACCTTATACTATTGTAATTCCGCCGCCAAACGTTACCGGCGTGTTGCATATGGGCCACATGCTTAATAATACCATCCAGGATGTATTGGTGCGCAAGGCACGAATGGAGGGTAAAAACGCCTGTTGGGTGCCGGGTACCGACCATGCTTCAATTGCTACCGAGGCACGGGTAGTGGCAATGCTAAAGGAGCGAGGAATTAATAAAAGTAGCCTTAGCCGCGAAGATTTTCTGGCTTACGCCTGGGAGTGGAAGGAAAAATATGGCGGTATAATTCTGGAACAGCTTAAGAAGTTAGGCGCCAGTTGCGATTGGGACCGTACCCGCTTTACCATGGAGCCGGAAATGAGCGAGCAGGTAATTAAGGTGTTTGTTGACTTATACAATAAAGGCCTCATTTACCGCGGCATCCGGATGGTGAATTGGGACCCGATAGGCCAAACGGCTCTAAGCGACGACGAGGTAAACCATAAAGAAACCCCGGCCAAGCTGTATCACCTACAGTATAAAATTGAAGGCAGCGAAGAAACTATTACTATTGCTACGGTTCGCCCGGAAACCATACTGGGGGATACCGCCATCTGCGTTCACCCGGAAGATGATCGGTATAAACACCTGCATGGCAAAAAGGCAATAGTACCGCTTATTAACCGGCCAATACCTATTATACCCGATGAGTACGTAGAAATGGAGTTTGGTACCGGCGCCCTAAAAGTTACGCCGGCCCACGACCCCAATGACTACGAACTTGGCCTCAAGCATAACCTGGAGGTTGTTGATATACTAAATGATAATGGTACGCTTAATGAAAAAGCGCAGCTATACGTAGGCGAGGACCGTTTTGTGGTTAGGAAGAAAATTGCGAAAGAATTAGAGGAAAAAGGCTACTTAGTAAAGACTGAGGACTACACCAGCAATGTTGGCTATAGTGAGCGTACCAACGCAGTAATTGAGCCAAAAATTTCCCTCCAGTGGTTCCTGAAAATGGATAAGATTACCGTTCCGGCGCTGGAAAATGTGCTGAACGATGAGGTGCAATTGCATCCGGCTAAGTTCAAGAATATGTACCGGAGTTGGATGGAAAATGTGCGTGACTGGTGCATCAGTCGCCAGCTATGGTGGGGACAGCAGATTCCGGCTTTCTATATTAACGGAACTAAAGAGTTTGTAGTAGCCGAAACGGCTGAAGAGGCCCTGGAGCTGGCTCGCCAAAAAACCGGCGATAGCAGCCTGACCGCTGATGCCCTTAGCCAGGACCCGGATGTACTGGATACTTGGTTTAGCTCGTGGCTGTGGCCAATTTCGGTATTCAACGGAATTCTGGATAAGGATAGCCCAGACCTGAAGTACTATTACCCTACGAATGATCTGGTAACAGCGCCAGAAATTTTATTCTTCTGGGTAGCGCGGATGATTATTGCCGGCTACGAATACGAAGGCCAGAAGCCGTTCAAAAATGTATACTTAACCGGTATTGTGCGCGATAAGCAGGGCCGCAAAATGAGCAAATCCTTAGGCAACAGCCCCGATCCGCTGGACTTAATTGCCCAATACGGAGCCGATGGTGTACGTACGGGTATGCTATTTAGCTCACCGGCCGGAAACGATTTGTTGTTTGATGAAAAGCTTTGTGAGCAAGGCCGTAACTTCAATAATAAAATTTGGAACGCTTTCCGCCTGATTAAAGGCTGGGAAATAAGCGATTCGGCTCAGCAGCCAGATGGTAGCAAAAAAGCCATCGAGTGGTTCCAAAGCCGCTTTGCGCAGGCCGTAGCCGAACTGGAAGACCACTTTGCCAGTTTCCGGATAAGCGATGCTTTGCATACCGTATATAAACTAGCTTGGGATGATTTCTGTAGCTGGTACCTGGAAATGGTTAAGCCACCGTACGGTGAGGCTATTGATAAGGCCAGCTACGCGGCTACGGTAAACTTTATGGAACAGGTGGTCAGTGTACTGCATCCGTTTATGCCGTTTATTACCGAGGAAATTTGGCAGAGCCTGGCTGAGCGTAAGGAAGGGGAAAGCCTGTGCGTTAGTGCTTGGCCTATACCATCTACCGCTAATAAAGCCATTCTTGATGAGGCTGCCATAGCTTTTGATCTTATTCAGAATATTAGAAACTTTAGAAACAGCAAAGGCTTATCGCCCAAAGAAACCTTAGACCTGCATGCCATTTCTAAACGTCCGGATTTATATAACAACTGGCAAGAGATTATTTCTAAATTAGGCAACGCAAATGCTATCCAGTTTACGGAGCAGAAGCCGCAGGGCAGTGCCGGCTTTGTTATTGGTGGCGATGAATTTGCTATACCTATGGCGGACTCGGTGGATATGGAAGCCGAACGAGAGAACATAGAAAAAGAGCTGGAGTATACGCGCGGTTTCCTAAAATCAGTAGACAAAAAGTTAAGCAACGAACGCTTTGTAAGCGGTGCCCCGGCCCAGGTAGTAGAAATGGAAAAAAAGAAAAAAGCCGATGCCGAAGCTAAGATTAAGGCTTTGGAGGAGAGCTTGGCTGGTATTTAGGTATCAACGTGGCTAAATCACTTTATGAAGAAGCATTTGGTAAAGTATTATTTAATAGGTTCTGCCATTGTGCTAATAGCGTATTTACCAACATTCATCCTTGAACCTACTAAAGTAGTTAAGACAATTAGTAATTGGTTTTTACTAATTTATCCATTGGTTCTTATGTATTACATGGTT
Source organism: uncultured Roseivirgaceae bacterium (assembly GCA_964504565.1). Lineage (GTDB taxonomy): Bacteria > Bacteroidota > Bacteroidia > Cytophagales > Cyclobacteriaceae > Cesiribacter. Next base: position 162,550 of record CAZDEY010000003.1, on the reverse strand, counting down.
ATAAATTACCCTAAAAATCATAAAATAAGCTACTTGTTAAAGGTCCTTATGAATATGGGTTTGATTATAGCTATTGTATCCACAAATTTAGTTTTAGTATACACAAATCTCTCTAATCAAGTCATGAGTGAAGGAGAAAAAGAGCTTGGGATTGTGGCTATCAACATGGGGTATGGTGCAATGATTTTTCTTGGAGGGATGATTGTATCAGCTATAGCCAAACCTAAGCATTCAATTACATAATCATTAATGTTCACGATATAGCTTGATAGACAACAATTATTCAATCCGAAGATGTTAGAAAAATGAGTCGGCTTAAAACTGGCTCATTTTTTGTTTTCAGGCTATCAAACTTTAACCGTATGAGAAATTTAGTTACCCTAGCATCCTTAGTTTCGATTTTGTTCCTAGCAGCCTGCCAAACCGAAGACGATATAGTGAATGGTGAAATTGATGTAGAAGTAGCCGGCGGAGAAACCTATGTTTATGGATTTGATTTATTCGATAACCAGAGCGAAGTAATAACTATTGCCGCTCCAATGCACACTGCAGAAAGTGGCATCCAGCGGGGTTCCGATAACGAAATAGAGTTCTACTATAAGGCCGATGCAAGCTACACCGGCGAAGATTACGCTGAATTTAATGTTTGCGATAGAAGCGGTAGCAGCCGTTGCCGATCTTCGACCATAAGAATTTACTTCAGCATAGTGCTATAAAGTCAAGATGGTGCTGGTTATCATCAATCCAATCTAGGGAGAAAAAAAGGCACTTAGCAAGATACTAAGGCTCAAGTTGAAAGAAAAAAGCTCGCTATATCGAATAGCGGGCTTTTTAATATTATTTGTCTATTTAAGGAAAATAAATATTATAATAAGAACGATTATGCCAACCGGAACTACATAGCGAGCAATAAATCTTCGGTAACTTTTCTCGCTTTTCCAGAAATCACTCCTTTCCTTAGTATAAGCCAACTTCATATTCTTCTTAATTTTACTGTTTAGACGTTTATCTAAATTTCTAAGGAAGAGAGGAAAGTTTGTATAGTTAAAGGATAGTATTCGGTAGGTTTTATTGTCTGTCTTTATATTCCTTCCTGTGCTAAATATGTAATCCCCCGGACTAGTTTTAGTAGTAGCCATTTGCATATTCACAGATGTAATTTCAGACCAAGGTATCTTCACCTTCTTTTGAAGAAGAGGATATATTAACGTTAAATACTCCTTAGATAATTTGATACGCTTGAGTGTAAGTAATGCATACAGGCTGGCTCCTGCTAGGAAAGTACAGATTAAAAGGTAAATCAATAGGCCTTCCTTAAATTCATGTATAGTAATCTGGGGCCAAGTATAATACAAGGATAGGATAACGATAGCTAAAGGAAATAGATAGTATGCAGTAAAGCGCCAGTTGAAGGTACTTTCATAAACATATTTTTCCTTTTCTAACTTCATTGAAGTATTGAATCTCTTTAAGTATAAGCCCAAGGTTTAAACCTTGGGCTTTAAATTTTTGGAGATGAATTAACATTTACCTAATTCATCTCCACCGCTTCCTCAACTCGAACTAATTCGCCTTCCGAAAGGGTCATTTCATCTACCAGGTGGCCGGCTCCGGCAAATTTGTCAATGATTAGTAGTACGTAGCGGATATCGACGGCAATATTTCGGCAAATGTCGGCGCTGTAATCAATATCACTCATAGTACTTTCCCAGGTCCGGTCAAAGTTTAGGCCGATCAACCTGCCCTGAGCATCAATAACCGGGCTGCCACTATTGCCGCCGGTAGTGTGGTTACTAGCTATAAAACATACCGGCATATACTCATCTTCAGCATACTTGCCGTAGTCTTTCGTCAGATAAATTTCCTTTAGGCGTGCCGGAACAATAAATTCTTCGTTGGTTGGGTCTTCCTTTTCCATTATACCGACAAGCGTGGTATAGTGCTTATAGCGAACTCCGTCAGCCGGTTTATAGCCGTCAACAATACCGTAGCTAATGCGCATAGTGCTGTTGGCATCGGGGTAGTACAACGAATCTTCCTTCATACTTCTTAAACCGGCTACATAGGTGCGGTACAGTAGCTCCAGTTTTGGGTCGGTTTCCGCGTATACCGGGGCAATACGTTGGTCGTAGATTTCTTGAATTTCGCTGAAAAACTTATAGCCTACATCGTTCCGAAGTTTGCGAACCGCCCGGTTAGCTGGGTAATCGGCCAGCAGGTTTTCTACCTTTTTACGGTCAGTTAGTACCGATTTATCGTAAATATACTTGGCAAAGGCTTCCACGGCGCCGTGGGTATTGGGTATGCGAACCATTTCTCCCGACTGATAGCGGAGCGGAACATTCTCTTTATACATCAGCAGCATTTCGGTAAACAGTTCACGGTCGGTTTTAAGGTCGTAGTTTTTAAAATGGCGATCGACAAAACTGGTATAGCGGTCGCGTTGTTGGTTAAAGTTTTCGGCGGGAATAGATTCGGTGGCTAGGGTGGACATTGCCGATGCCAAACGCATTAGATCAACCCCAAAAATAGCTTCGCGGCGATAGGTGCTGGCTAAATCTACTTTTTGTTGCTGCTTATACAGGTCGGCAAATTGAGGAAGCAGATTGCCGTATTGGCTTTTGCGGACATCGTCGGCATTTACCCATTCGGTAAACATTTTTTCTTGTTCCTTCTTAGCTTCCAGCGTATTTAACTGCTTAAGACCTCGATTCTCTCCAATCCATTTCTTCCAGTAATTAGCAACTGAGGCATATTTACTGGCGTACTGAATGCGGACGGTATCGTTTTTAGCCATATGGTCGGCCATAATTTCCAAGCGCTTATCGCGAATATCGATACGGTGCGGGTTGGTTTGCTCCATCAGCATGTTAACCGCATCGGAAGTCAAATATTCTTGCGTGCGGCCGGGGAAGCCAAACACCATCGTAAAATCACCTTCCTGAACACCATCGAGGCTTACCGGTAAGTGAGCTTTGGGCTTTAGGGGAATATTTTCCGGTGAATACTTAGCCGGCTTGCCATCCGGGCCGGCGTATACCCGGAAAAGGGAGAAGTCGCCGGTATGGCGGGGCCACATCCAATTGTCGGTATCGCCACCAAATTTGCCGATGCTGCTAGGGGGGGCACCTACCAGGCGAACATCTTCGTAGGTTTCGGTAATGAACATATAGTACTCGTTACCGTAGAAAAAAGGCTTAATTATTGCGCCGTAGCCGGTGCCTTCGGTTGCTTTAGTACTAACTTCCTCAATGTGCTGGTCAATAAGCTTCTGACGTTCTTCTTCATTCATGCCCTCGCTAAGTCCGGTTAGTATCTGGTCGGTCACGTCTTCCATTCTAACCAAAAATGTTACAAACAGGCCTTCGTTAGTTTTTTCCTGGCTTTTATTCATAGCCCAAAAACCATCGGTCAGCAGGTCATTCTTTACGGTGCTATGATCCTGAATTGCCCCGTAGCCGCAGTGGTGGTTAGTTAAGATAAGACCCTGGTCGGAAATAAGCTCGCCGGTACAAAAGCCGCCAAACGATACAACCGCATCTTTAAGGCTGCTCTGGTTTACGCTGTAAATATCTTCGGCGGTAAGCTTCATGCCTTGCGCCTGCATATCATCCTGCATAGCTTTTAGCATTAGCGGTAGCCACATGCCCTCGGTAGCCCAGCTATTCAAACTCAGGCAAAAGACAACGGCCAGACTAAAAATCCTCTTCATATTATAATTTTTATGTAAAACGATTAATGGTGCTGAAATTACTAAATAGTTAAGACTTAGGCCGAAAATCTATTAAACAAAAAAAGCCCGACTGGTGGGTCGGACTCATAAATGTATTCCGTAGCTCGCTCTCTCGCCGGGGCGCGTAGCTGAGTGACTAGTTAATTCTAAGGCCTCCTAGCCGCGAAAGATGTATACTATACCTTATCCACCTTCACATTCACCTGAACATCGTCCATTTCCAGCAGGGTGCCGTTGGCTAGTTCTTCGGTAAGGTCAAGTTGTAGGGCTTGGGTTTCGGTACAGATGTATTTCATGTTACTTTCCAGCGCAGCGGCTACCAGTTCATCATTTCGCTCTACGGTAATATTAATTTTATCCTGAACTTCCAGGCCCATATCCTTACGTAAATTCTGAATACGGTTTACAAGGTCGCGGGCTATACCTTCCTGCTTTAGTTCATCTGTAAGGGTAATATCCAGCGCTACGGTTACGTCTTCTTCCGAAGCTACGGACCAACCCGGTATATCCTGACTGGTGATGAGTACATCGTCCAGCGTCAGGTTAATATCGCCACCGTCCAGCTTTAGCAGATAGCTGTTTGTCTTTTCAATTTCGGCAATATCTTCCGCTTTAAACTGCGCAACGGCTTTGCTAATTTCCTTCATACGCGGGCCGTATTCTTTACCTAATTTGGCAAAATTGGGCTTAATTTGCTTTACTACAATGCCGGCCGTATCGGTTATGTACTCAATCTTCTTAATGTTTACTTCGGAAAGAATAAGGTCTTCTACCGCCGTAATTTGCTTCTGCTGATGCTCGTTTAATATTGGTATCAGAATACGGCTAAGCGGTTGGCGCACTTTTAGTTTTTCCTTTTTGCGAAGCGAATGAACCAGTGAACTTACCAATTGTGCTTTATGCATCCGCTCTTCCAGGCCGGTATCTACCTGATCGTGATGTACCGACGGGAACAGGGTCAGGTGAATACTTTCTTCCTTACTGCGGCCGCTTACCTTATTCAGACTGCGGTACAGGTGATCCATATAGAAGGGCGCGATTGGCGCTGAAAGCCGGGCAATAGTTTCCAGGCAGGTGTATAGGGTCTGGTAGGCTGCTTCCTTATCTTTAGTATAATCGCCCCGCCAGAAACGTTTCCGGTTAAGGCGAACGTACCAGTTGCTCAGGTCATCAACCGTAAAGTCCTGAATGGCCCGGCCAGCGCGGGTGGGTTCGTAGCTTTCGAACGCGCGTTCAACTTCCGTAATCAGGCTGTTCAGTTTGCTAAGCACCCAGCGGTCACTTTCGGTTCTTTCGCCTACTGGTATAGCCTCACCTTTAAAAGTAAAGCCATCCAGGTTAGCGTAAAGGGCAAAGAAATTATAGGTATTCTGAAGCGTACCAAAGAAACGACGTTGCACCTCGGTTATGCCCTCTAAATCGAACTTAAGGTTGTCCCAAGGGTTGGCATTAGTTACCATATACCAGCGGGTAGCATCCGGGCCGTATTTAGCTAATGTGGTAAACGGATCGATGGCGTTGCCTAACCGCTTGCTCATTTTGTTACCGTTCTTATCCAGCACCAAACCGTTAGCAATCACATTTTTAAAGGCTACATCATCAAACAGCATTACCGCCAGTGCGTGCAGGGTAAAGAACCAACCTCGGGTCTGGTCTACCCCTTCGGCAATAAAATCAGCCGGATAGTTATGATCCAGCACTTCTTTGTTCTCGAACGGCCAGTGCCACTGCGCATAGGGCATAGCGCCGCTATCGAACCAAACATCAATCAGGTCCGGCTCGCGGTACATTTTCTGGCCGCTTTCGCTGATCAGAATTACCTCATCTACAAAGGGGCGGTGCGGGTCAAACTCACCCGTGATAGGTTTTTGAACAATTCCAGCTTCTATTGCCTTATCAACCTCATTCTTAAGTTCTTCAAACGAACCAATGCACTTTTCTTCCTTCTTATCTTCGGTGCGCCAAATAGGCAGGGGAGTTCCCCAGTAGCGGCTGCGGCTCAGGTTCCAGTCTACCAGATTTTCCAGCCAGTTGCCGAAGCGGCCAATGCCGGTACTTTCCGGCTTCCAGTTAATGGTTTTGTTTAGGCGAACCAGCTCATCTTTATAAGCGGTGGTACGAATAAACCAGCTTTCCAGCGGATAGTATAAAATAGGCTTATCGGTACGCCAGCAGTGGGGGTAGCTGTGTTCGTACTTTTCTACTTTAAAGGCTTTGCCTTCTTCCTTTAGCTTAATCGCTATATAGACATCGGTAGGGCGGAAGTCTTCCTTACTACGCTCTTCCTCTGAATAATATTCTTCTTTTACGTAGCGGCCAGCCAGATCGCCCAACTCGGCTACAAATTTACCCTGCTTATCAACAACTGGTAATTGTTCACTATCTTCTCCGCTTACGAAAATACCCGGCACACCGTTCTGAACACTTACGCGGTAGTCATCCGCACCAAAGGCTTGCGCCAGGTGTACTATGCCGGTACCGTCTTCGGTAGTAACAAAATCACCTTCCAAAACTGTGAAAGCCGGCTTTTCTAATGAAATATAAGGCATGAGCTGCTCGTAAGCCGTGCCTACCAATTCGCTGCCACGCTTTTCTTCCAATACTTTATACGGAATTAGCTTGTCGCCTTCCTTATAATCTTCCAACGCTAAATCTGTCGCTTTGGGGTTAAAGTAGGCACTTATTCTATCCTTAGCCAGCCACACATTCATAGCCTGGAAGGTGTAGGGATTATAGGTAGCAACTTTAGCGTATATAATATTTTTGCCTACGGCCAGTGAATTATTACTGGGTAGTGTCCAAGGCGTAGTTGTCCAAGCGGTGAGGTAATCATTTTCAGTACCTTCTATCTTGAAGAGGGCAACTACAGTGGTATCCTTCACATCGCGATAGCAGCCGGGTTGGTTAAGCTCGTGCGAGCTTAGGCCGGTGCCGGCGGCCGGGCTATAGGGCTGTATGGTGTAGCCTTTATAGAGTAAATCTTTATCGTAGAGTTTCTTAAGTAAATGCCAAAGCGTCTCAATGTATTGGGGCTCAAAAGTTATGTAGGGATTGTCCAAATCCACCCAATAGCCCATTTTCTCAGTCAGGTCATCCCACTGATCTTTGAACTTCATTACCGCTTCGCGGCATTTCCGGTTGTACTCTTCTACCGAAATTTTCTTACCGATATCTTCTTTGGTAATGCCCAGCTCTTTTTCAACCTGAAGTTCTACGGGCAGGCCGTGGGTATCCCAGCCTCCTTTACGCTTAACCTGGTAACCCTGCATGGTTTTAAAGCGGCAGAAAATATCCTTTACTGCTCGGGCCATTACGTGGTGAATGCCCGGCGTACCGTTAGCCGAAGGTGGGCCTTCAAAAAAGGTAAAGGTTGGGTTCTCGGAACGCTCCGATACTGACTTCTCAAAAATCTTTTCATCCTTCCAGAATTTCAGGATTTCGTCAGCTACTTCGGCGTAGTTCAGGTTTTTATATTCAGGGTATTTCACGGTACTGCCTCTTTGCGATTTTAAGAGGGCAAATATACAAAAAAGCCCCTAAGACCGAAGGTACTCCCTATAGGATTACTCCAACTACATTTAGCAAGGCACCTGAATTATAAACCGGGTGCCGCCGGTTTCGGGTATTTCTACCCAAATTTTACCCTTATGCAGCGTAATAATTTGCTTACAGATAGCCAGGCCCAAGCCTACCGATGGCTCGCCGTTCAGGCCTTGCTTGCGTATGCGGGTAAATTCTTTAAAAAGATGGGGTATATCTTTGGGGGCAATGCCAATGCCGGTATCGGTAACCGTAAGTTCCATTTTTTCCGGCTCAAAAAGTTTAATTCTCAGGGTTATTTGGCCACCCGCCGGGGTAAACTTCAGGGCGTTATTCATAAGGTTCTTCACTACCTGTTCCAGTAGTAATTGATCAGCGGTTATGGCCACCTGTATATCCGGTTTATGCGCTACCAACTTAATTTTCTTTACTTTGGCCTGTAGGCTGTAATTTTCAATCGCCTGATCCACCAACTCTCTTGCATCGAAGCGCTTAAATTGAATATGCTTGGCTTCGCCCTGTACCGATGCCAGGTTTAACAGTTGTTCCAGTAGGGCTACCGAATGACCTTTGATATCTTCTAACATAGTAAGAAACCGGCTGTGGCGCCGGTACTCTTCGTCCGTCATATTGCGTTTCAGCAGGTCAGCAATAAGGCTAATCTTATTGAACGGACTGCGCAGGTCGTGCCCTAAGATTTTTATGATGTGATCCAGTTTCTGGTTTTCCTGTTCCAGTAATTCCAGGCGGTTATTACGGCTGGTAACATCTTGTATATGCCCGACCAGTTCGGTAATTTCCTCACCATCCTGAGGTTGGCCTACCGGGTAGGTGTAAATTTCCAGGCAACGGATATGCTCCATTTTGCTGCTGCTACGAAGTTCAATTTTACCAGTATAGTTGTTTTTGGGTACTAAATCGGTAAAAAAGTTGGCCAGCTGCTCATGATCTTCCGGATGAATGTGGGTTTTCAACTGCTCATATAAACTGTCGGGCAGACTTGGCTGGGCCAGATCATAGAATTGGGGGCTTAAGTAGGTAATGGTGTTTACCCGCAAATCATACAAAAAAAAGAATTCAGGTACGGTTTGGGCTATAGCGTTGGTAGCGTGCTGAGTTTTAGTTACTACTTTCTTTGCCGGCTGTTTATCAGTACTCATATAATGTAAGGCCTAGGTGTACCAACGGCTTATACTACCTAAGGGTTAATTAAACCTTACCCTTAGCGTATTTCAGTTCAGTTCAAGCAAAATGGTTTTAGTGTGAATTGATTGTTTGTATAAAAAGTTTCGCTTCAGAAAGGGTGCATATTTGTATTAATTGTTACATATAAGTTTAAATAATTGATGTTTAACTGTTAATTATTTAAATATTGATTATGTAAGCCAATTAATATTCTGAAAATTGTATTTATATCCAAATTTTGTATAAATTAAGGATGTAAAATTTTTTACACTGTTAATTTTTCAACTACAACCACACTACATGATTAACAAATTTACCCCTTGGAAAATGTTTATTGGCATTTTCTTACTCAGTACTTCTGTGTCGTTCGGGCAGACTAAATCTGAAAAAGCAGCGATTTCCCAGCGATACGATCAATCCAAGCTTACTACCCTGCAAACCCAATTTGCTTCTAAAGCTCAAGCCAACAAACAGGAAGCAATTCGGGTGGCCGCCGCCAACGGGTGGGAGGTACTTAAGCGCAACCCCGATGGCTCAGTGGATGAGCTTATTGCCGTATCAACCGACGGGTTCCCCATTTATTATACCGTGTATAACGCGGATGCCGCCCGATCTACCCGGGCTAATTTTCTCAACATTGGAGGAGCCTTAGGCCTAAGCCTGGATGGGCAGAACATGACCGCCCACGTTTGGGACGGAGGCCCTGCCCGCGTAACCCACCAGGAGTTTGATGGCCCCGGCGGCAACAACCGGGTGGTTATTAACGATGGAGTTACCTCGCTAAACGGTAATAGCTTTCACGCCCAACACGTAACCGGTACTATTGTAGCTTCCGGGGTACAGGCCGCGGCCAAAGGTATGGCTCCGCAGGCGGGTGCCCTTACCCACGATTGGAACAACGACTTGGCTGAGGCTACCAATGAGGCCGCCGCCGGTATGCTTTTATCTAACCACTCGTATGGCTACCGGGCAAGCCTGGTACCCGACTGGTATTTTGGAGCATACATCGATGAGTCGCGCGACTGGGATAACCTGATGCATAATTCGCCCTATTACCTAATGGTAGTGGCCGCCGGTAACGATGGAAACGACAATTCTTCTAATGCCGCCCCTTTGAATGGTGCATCGGCCTATGATAAACTAACCGGCCACTCTACTGCTAAAAATAATATGGTGGTAGCTAACGCTCAGGATGCCAACATTAACGCTAATGGTAGCTTAAATAGTGTAGCTATTAATAGCAGCAGTAGCGAAGGGCCAACCGATGACTTGCGCATAAAACCGGATATTACCGGCAACGGTACCGGGGTTTATTCTACCTACGATAACAGCGATGTAGCCTATAACTCAATTAGCGGTACTTCAATGGCTTCGCCCAACGTAACCGGTACCCTGCTATTATTACAGCAGCACGCCCAAAACGTATTAGGTTCGTATATGAGAGCGGCTACGCTTAAAGGTTTGGCACTACATACTGCCGATGATGCGGGTATTGCCGGACCGGATGCCGTATTTGGCTGGGGCTTATTAAATGCTAAAGCAGCAGCCGAGGCTATAACTGCCAACGGCAATGGTTCTCAAATTAGTGAACTTACACTATCTGCCGGGCAATCGTACTCAATAAACGTTAATTCTGACGGGTTAAGCCCATTAATTGCATCCATTTCCTGGACTGACCCGGCTGGCACTGCCAATACCGGAACGGCTAACTTAACTACGCCCGTGCTGGTGAATGACCTGGATATTCGTATTACCCAGGGTGGAACTAATTACACTCCGTATAAACTAACCGGAGTAAATTCTAATACCACCGGAGATAATAATGTTGATCCTTATGAACGAATTAATATAAATGGTGCCGGTGGAACCTATACTATTACCGTTACCCATAAGGGTTCGTTAAGCGGCGGCAGTCAGGATTACTCCCTTATAGTAACCGGAGTTGCTGGAACCCCCCCGGTATGTAACGCTACCACACCAACTGGTTTAGGAGCTAGTTCGGTAGGGGCCACTACAGCATCACTAAGCTGGAATGCCGTACCCGGAACTACTTACGATGTACGGTACCGAGTGGCCGGCACCTCTGGTTGGACCACCTTGGCAGTTAGCGGCACCACCGCTAACCTTTCAGGCTTGGCCGGTAGCACGCAGTATGAAGCCCAGGTCAGAAGCAAGTGCCCGGATAATACTACCTCTGCCTACTCAGGTTCCGTAAATTTCACAACCAGTTCATCTAACTGTACGGGTGGGGTTGCTTCCTATCCCTATAGCGAAAGTTTTGAGAATACCCTGGGCTTATGGTCACAGTCTACTTCAGATGATATAAATTGGACACTTAGAACCGGAGGTACCCCATCTAGTGGCACTGGCCCAACTGGCGCCGCCGATGGGTCATACTATATATATATGGAAGTTTCCGGCGATGGAACTGGTTTCCCCAACAAGCGAGCTATTC
>CAZDEY010000003.1:100094-151626 GCA_964504565.1 uncultured Roseivirgaceae bacterium | reverse complement strand
ATCTTTCCGGTCAGGCCGGGGCGGCAATTACCTTTAACTACCAGATGACCGGAAATGCCGTAGGAACTATTACCTTAGAAGTTAGCGCAGACAACGGCGGAAGCTGGAACTCCGTGTGGTCGCGTACGGGCAATCAAGGTTCAGCCTGGAACACTGCCGATGTAGATTTAGCAGCATACGCCGGAAGCACTATTTTATTAAGGTTTAATGGTGTATCGGGTACTTCCTGGCAGGGCGATATTGCATTAGATAATATAGAAGTTACCGGCGGAAGTGCGGCAGATACCCAAGCTCCAACAGCTCCTACCGGGTTGGTAGCAAGCAACGTTCAGGAAACCACGCTTACGTTAAACTGGAATGCCTCTAGCGATAATGTAGGAGTTACCGGTTATGAGGTTTTCCAGGGAACTAATAATCTGGGATCTGTTACCGGAACATCGGCTAACATCACCGGGCTTACCGCCGGTACTGCCTACACCTTTACCGTAAGGGCCAAAGATGCTGCCGGAAACGTATCCGAAGCTAGTAACCAAATAAATGTTACAACCACTGGCGGAGCTATCGCTTGTTCTTCAACCGTAAATGCTCCGTATACCGAAGGGTTCGAGTCAGGATTAGGAGGCTGGACCCAGGTTAGTGGAGATGATTTTAACTGGACTCGCCGCAGTGGCGGCACCCCGTCTAACGGTACCGGTCCAGCATCGGCAGTAGAAGGAAGTTTTTACTTATATGTAGAATCTTCCAGTCCGAATTTCTCAAATAAGACTACTATAATTGAAGGTCCGTGTTTTAATCTTTCCGGAGAAAGCAGTGCCAGCTTTACGTTCCGCTACCATATGTACGGAGCTTCAGCCATGGGTAGCCTAAGCCTACAAGCTTCAACCAATGGTACCAGTTGGTCAAATGTATGGTCCAGATCGGGTAACCAAGGAAACAGCTGGCTTAATGCGGATGTAGATATGAGTGCGTACGCCGGTAGTACAGTTAAGCTACGGTTCGTAGGAACTACAGGCACCACCTGGCAGGGCGATATGGCCATTGACAACCTAGCCATGAATGCCGGCGGCGGTTCCGGTACCACCGATGTAACGTTAACCATTGTTCTAGATAACTATCCGGAAGAAACTAGTTGGCAGATAAGAAGCGGCAGCACCGTGGTGGCTTCCGGAGGTACCTACGGCTCGCAGGCGGATGGTTATACTGTGGTAGAAAACGTGACCTTAGCCGATGGCTGCTACGATTTCATTATCAGTGATGTTTACGGCGACGGAATTTGCTGCTCCTACGGTAATGGTTCTTATAACCTAACGGCCGGCAGTACTACCTTAGCTTCCGGAGGGGCGTTTGGTTCTAGCGAAACTACTAATTTCTGCGTAGGAAACGGCACCACCAGCATGACAACCCAGTATTCTGATGGAATTAGGGAAGATGGATTCCGGGTATATCCGAACCCAACAAGCGGTATTCTTAACCTTTATACCGGAAAGATGAAGGATGTAGACTATACTATTACTAACGCCGCCGGTCAGGTGCTAAACCAAGGCCACGTAGAAAGTAATGAAGATGTACTTGAAATCCATAACTTAAAAGCGGGTATATATTTCCTTAAAGTAACTGACGGTGAAAATGTAATTATTACCAAAATCTTTAAAGACTAAGGTTATACATTTTAGAGTTGGCCATTAGTTGAGCGCAAATATGTATGCAAATTTTAAAGCCGAAGATACTGTCTTCGGCTTTTTCTTTTGGGAATAATTTTCTTTTGAAAGACGGTTTATAAAAGTGACACTAGTGAATTTTTACAAACCAATAGATTAATGAAAGTTGGGTCAGCTCATTCGGTTAGCAGCAACTTTTATACGCTGAGAAGTAGCCAGGGCACTATCTACACAAGTAACGGGCAGTAGTAGAAAGCATTACGATCCAAAATATATAGCGCAGGCACGATTCTTAGGAGGATATATCTTGCAGATTAGCCCGGTGTAAACTCCAGCGCATAAGGGGGGCTGAGCTAACAATTGTAATAATTACCATGGAAATAATAGCCACGAAAACCTGTTTTGTAATAAACCCTTCCTGAAGGGCTATTGCACTAAGTATAACTTCTAGTGTACCGTGTGTATTCATGCCGAAGCCTACGGCTAAAGCGCGCCACTTAGGTAAGCCGCCAATTCTGGCACCTAGGGTTGCCCCGCTAATTTTGCCACTTACAGCCAGGGCGGTTATTGCTAAAACGAGGTAAATATTAAAGCTTTCTACAAAGTTTACATATAAGCCGATACTTACAAAGAAAAGTGGGGCAAAGATATTATTTATGAACTGATGCACAATTTCCTTTGCACGCTCAGTAAGGTGTTCGCTATCTCCCAAAGCTACCCCAAAAATAAAAGCCCCGAAAATAGCATGGATGCCAATGTATTCGGTAAAGGCTGCTGCCAAAAAACAAAAAGCTATCGATAAGCTTAACAGGCCGCCCGGCCAGGCTAGCTTACGGTTAATCCACGGCAAGGCTTTATTAATTAACCCCCGGCCAATAGTAATCATGAAAAAGGTGAAGCCTAAGGTAATTCCGGCGGTGGCCCATACACCCATTCCTCCCTCATTGGTACCCATCATGCTTAGCACTACCGAAAATATTAGCCAACCCAGAATGTCGTTAACCATGGCCGAAGCAATTATAAGCATGCCCATTTGGCTCTTAAATACATTCAAATCCATTAAAATACGGGCTATTACCGGCAGGGCGGTTATTGCCATAGTAGTTCCTAAAAACAGGGCAAAAACCAGCCGCGTATTCATATCCGCGTGGCCAAAAACTGTGGGGAACATATAGACCAGGCCAACCCCAAGGGCCAACGGCACTGCCAACGAAAACAGGCTGGTATAGGCTGCTTGCTTTCCTTGCTGTTTTACAATTTGTAGATCGACTTCCAGCCCGGCAATAAATAGTAACAACACTACCGCCACCTGCACAAATCCATCTAAAACCAATTCAGGCGCACCGGAGTGGGGGAATAGGTTATGGAAAAAATCCGGAGCCAGCGTACCTAAAATTGTTGGGCCTAGCAGAATTCCGGCAAATATTTCTCCAACTACCGAAGGTTGCTTAAACTTACGAGCTACCTCAGCAAACACCCGGCCTAGCAGCAGCATGGCGCTTAGCTGAACCATTAAGTGAATAACCTCGGTATGTGTAAGTTTATCCATAGCGTTAGTGTCCGGGAATAATTAAAAGGTTGCAGGGCAAATCGGCCAGAATGTATTCTAAATCGTGCGGAAACATCCGATCGAATATATTGAGGGCGCGGCGGGGGGCTTCGGTAATCAATAGGTCAGCTTCGGCATTTTGGGCAAATTTGCCTAACTCGTAGCCCGATTTTCCGGCAGCTATTTTTATATTGATCTTTAAATCGCCGCAATTGCTCCGATCTATTACTTTTTGAACTTCGGCAATTTCTTCCTGCACGATTGTCCGGCGGGTTTCAGAGTATTCATGCTCGGGGTCTTCACCGGCCAGGGCCATGGTTAAGCCGTACATTTTAATTTCCTTCACCACATGCAATTGCCGGGCCCTTTCCAGCTTGCCCCAGGCACACCCGGTTTCAATTGTTAATTGGGCGTCTCGCTTATCGCCGGCATGAATTACCAGGTATTTAAAGGGTTTAGGTTTTTCTGAGGGTTCAGTTAGTACCAATACCGGGCAGGGGGCTTTTCTGAGTATCTTCCGGGCAACCCCTCCAATATAGTAGCGAAATATGTTCTCCTTTTTAAGGGCACCGGCAATAAGCAGATTTACTCTTTTTTTTCGGCATACCGCCAGAATTCGCTTTACCGGATCGCCGTTTTCCCAAACTATCTCGTGCTGATAGTCCGCAAAACCGGCCTCCCGCAACGCCTTAGCCAGGGCTGCCAGTTTCTCATCGGTTTTGGCACCAACGTGAATGAGTACGGCTTTTCCCTCAAATAAATTCACCAAGCGAGCGGCCTCAATTAACAGGGCTTCCATACGAGGCGAAAAAGCTACGGCTAAAGCAATTTTGGCGTACATAAAAATAAGCAACAGTTTTACGCTAGCTTTAAAATAACAATATTTTAGAAATTAGAAGTTATAAATCAGAAATGGTTTTGATTAAAAGCTGAAATAGGACTTGTTCTAGTTGTTACCGTTAACCAATCTATAGGTTATCAGTTACTATCCGGTATGATGGTTGGAAAATTGCTGGTATTAGGAGCGATAATTGGCTCCAATAACTTTGCGGCTTCTTTAGCATTAGGGGCACTGGGCCAGAAAAAATACCGCTGGCGGGCAATAGCAGTTTTTGGAATATTTGAATTTTTAATGCCGCTGCTAGGTATGCTATTGGGCAGAAAAGTAAGCACCAGTGTAGGCGAAATAGCCCAGTATGTTGCTCCGGCTTTATTAGCGGGCCTAGGCTTTTTTGCGCTATATGAAGCCTACTTCAAAGATAAAACCAGCCAAAAAACCGCCGATAAGCTAAGTACCTGGCAAGGCTTAATTTTGCTGGAATTAGGGTTAAGCATGGATAACCTGATAGCCGGCTTTAGCTTAGGGTTAAACAACGAAAAATCTTCGGTATGGCTGCTTTCAGGTATAATTTCAGTATTTGCTATGGTGTATACTTATATAGGGTTTACTATGGGCGATAAGGGTAAACGCCAGTGGGAAACTTCCGCCAAAGTATTTACCGGCGCCCTGCTGCTAGGCCTAGCCGCCGCTAGCTTTTTAGGTTGGCTACAACCGGAATAGTATTGAATTACGAATTACGAATGGCTAATTACAATTTATGTAGTTTGCCTAATACTCATTTAAGAGCAGAAATCTAAGAACTTACAATTCGTAATTCGTAATTATAAATTCGTAATTATTACTTTTGCCCCCTATGGCAACGGACACCCAAGAGTTATTTAAGAAAGTAGTTTCTCACGCTAAGGAATACGGATTCGTATACCCTTCCAGCGAAATATACGACGGCCTGCAGGCAGTTTACGATTATGGCCCGTATGGGGCCGAGCTCAAAAAGAACCTTAAGGAAATCTGGTGGCAAAGCATGACCCGGCTTAACCCGAATGTGGTTGGTCTGGATTCCGCCATCTTTATGCACCCGCTTACCTGGAAGGCTTCTGGTCACATCGATAGTTTTAATGACCCGATGATTGACAATAAGGATTCTAAAAAGCGGTACCGGGCTGATACGTTGATTGAAGATTTTGCGGCAAAACTAGAGGAAGAGGGCAAAGGCCCGGAAGCCTCAAACTTGGTTAGCGAAATGAGCCGCCTTCTGGAAGCTGAAGATTTGGAAGGGGTTCGAAACCTGATAATTGAGAACAAAATAGTTTGTCCGCAAAGCGGTACCGCTAACTGGACGGAAGTGCGGCAGTTTAACCTAATGTTTTCAACTGAAGTAGGTTCCGTAGCTGACGATAGCAATAAAATTTACCTTCGACCCGAAACGGCCCAGGGTATTTTTGTAAACTTCCTAAATGTGCAAAAAACGGCCCGTATGAAGGTGCCGTTCGGTATAGCCCAAATTGGTAAAGCATTCCGTAATGAAATTGTAGCCCGCCAGTTTATTTTCCGTATGCGCGAATTTGAACAGATGGAAATGCAATTTTTTGTACGCCCCGGTACCGAAATGGAGTGGTACGAACAGTGGAAGGAAACCCGCCTAAGGTGGCATAAGGCGCTGGGTATTCCAGAAGAAGACCTTCGCGTACACGATCACGAAAAACTAGCTCACTACGCCAATGCCGCCCTGGATATAGAGTATAAATTTCCGTTCGGTTTTAAAGAAGTAGAGGGTATACACAGCCGTACGGATTTTGACCTAAAGAGCCACCAGGAGTTAAGCCGTAAAAAGCAGCAGTACTTCGATGCCGATTTGAATGATGATGGGAAGCCTTTCGGAAATTATATTCCCTACGTGGTGGAAACCTCTATTGGGGCCGATCGCCTATTCCTGATGACCTTATGTAATGCCTATGTTGAGGAAACAGTAGGCGAGGGCGAAAACCAGAAAAGCCGTACCTATTTAAAACTGCATCCGGCTTTGGCTCCGGTTAAAGCGGCCATATTTCCGCTTACTAAAAAAGACGGCTTACCGGAAAAAGCCAGCGAAATTTACGAAAGCCTGAAGTACGATTTCAACCTGATATACGAAGAGCAACAAAGTATAGGCAAGCGCTACACTCGTCAGGATTTAATAGGCACGCCGTTTTGCATTGCGGTTGACCACCAAACCTTGGAAGATGATACCGTTACCATCCGTTACCGCGATACCACCGAGCAAAAGCGCGTGCCGATCAGCGAGCTAAAGGCCGAAATTGACAAAGAAGTTAATCCGGTAAATATATTCCGTAGTCTGTAAATTTTCGTACCTTTCCCTAATGCTATGGGGTTTGGTATTATATGCAGAAACGTATCAGGCTGCTCTGATGAGCGGGTTGGTAATGGCCTTTTTGGCTGGTGGGGCAGTAGCTTTCTGGGTTATAAACCGATCGGAAGATACTGCTCCACCGGTTCCAATTCATCCGGCAATAAAGCAGTTGCTTAGGCAATATTCTACCTATTATCAGCGTCTTCCCGCGCATAGGCAAATTGAATTTGCCCGCCGGGTGCAGCAATTCGTTCTAATGAAACGCTTTGTGCCGCGCAATATGGATCGGGTAACTACGGAGATGAAAGTGCTGATAGCGGCTTCGGCCGTACAGCTTACCTTTGGCCTGAGTAGAGTATTTTTAAAGCATTTTAAAACCATTCTTATCTACCCGGATAGCTACTATTCTACCATAAATAAAATGTACCATAAGGGCGAGGTAAACCCGGCCTATGGTATAATTGTACTAAGCTGGTCCGGTTTTGTAGAAGGAATTGCCAACGCCGAGGATTCCTTAAATTTAGGTTTGCACGAAATGGCCCATGCGCTTAGGCTGGAAAATGTAATTAATAACGGGGAACATAATTTTCTTGATGAGGCCATCTTAGAACGTTGGGAAGAAGAGAGTATAAAGGAGCGTCAGAAAATGCGCGAGGGGCACAGCCACTTTTTTAGAAATTATGCTAAGGTAGACAGAGAAGAGTTTTTTGCTATTGCGGTAGAAAATTTCTTTGAACGCCCCCAGCGGTTTTGGGAGGAATTACCCCATTTATATAGAACTCTGAGCCTCTTACTCAACCAAGACCCGTTAGTTGTATCCCGGTAAAAGTATACTATGGAAATCTCAGAGGTAAATCCTAACCTTACTACTAAGCAAAAAATGAACTGGGTGCAGTTGCTTTCCAGCCAACGCGCCGATGGCCGGACGCCGGAACGCCACGCTACCCGCAGCTATTTTGAACAGGACTACGATCGAATTATTTTTTCCTACGCCTTCCGCCGGCTTCAGGATAAAACCCAGGTTTTTCCTATGCCGAAAGAAGATTTTGTGCATAGCCGGCTTACGCATAGTTTAGAGGTTAGCAGTGTAGCTCGTTCGTTGGGCAAAAGGGTAGGCGAGGTGCTGGAACAGCGCCACCCGCAACTAATGGAAGAAGGCTTAACCCAGTATAGCCTGGCTGCTATAGTAGCGGCCGCTGCTTTGGCTCACGATTTGGGCAACCCGCCCTTTGGCCACTGCGGCGAAACGGCAATTTCTGATTTCTTTCGTAATCACCCAATTGGGACAGAAATAAAAAAACATTGCAGCGAAGCCGAATGGGCCGACCTGACTAACTTTGAAGGTAATTCTCAAGGATTCAGGATACTAAATACTGCCGGCGGCGATGGGTTGAAGCTTACCTACGCTACCTTGGCTGCCTTTAGCAAATATCCGTGCCAGGCTCATTTTCCTAACCGGAACAAAAAACTGGCTGCCCAGAAGAAATACGGGTTCTTTCAGGCCGAGCAAAAAACTTTTCAGGCCATGGCCGAAGCAACCGGCATGCTACCCCTGGCTGATAAAGCGTATGGCTGGCACCGCCACCCTTTAACTTTTCTGGTAGAAGCCGCCGACGATATCTGCTACCACCTGATTGATTTGGAAGATGGGTGCCGCTTAGGTTTGGTTTCATACAAAGAAACCCGCGACTTAATAGCCCCGATTTTAGGTGATAAGTATCGCCCGGAAAAGCTGGATAAACTACCTACTCAGGAAGAAAGAATTGGAGTACTAAGAGCTATGGCAATCGGCTTATTGATTGAGCAGTGCGCCGATGCCTTCTTAAAACTGGAAGAAGAGTTGTTGACAGGGGAATGCCACCAGGCGTTAACCGACGCAATTCCGGCAACGCCTTATCTGGATAGGATTAAAGATATTTCGGTACAAAAAATCTATAGGGCTCAAGTAGTACTGGAACGAGAGATGGCCGGATTTGAAGTTTTGGGGGGATTACTTGAGCAGTTTGTGATTGCTGGCTTTTATAAGCAACTTGCACCCGAAAAATTTACCGCCCGCCATAAATCGGCTCTACGGCTATTGCCGGAAATTTACCGGCCCCAACCGGGCGATTCGGCTTATAGCCTCACCTTACGCTGCCTTGATTTTGTATCGGGCATGACGGACGGCCACGCGGTAAATTTATATAGGAAAATTAAAGGAAGTACGCTGGCCGGGTTTTAAATGCCTTTTTCCAGTCCAAGCAAAATTGCCAAAACCATGTTCCAGTTTTTGGCTCGATTTATACTTAAGCACCGTCTGGCCCTGCTTATTGCAGTTGGGTTATTAACGGTATTGTTCGGGCTACAACTTCCCAAACTCCAGCTTAGCTACGATTTCTCCAAAGTGGTACCCGCCAATGACCCGGATTTGCTGTATCTGCAGCAATTTCAGGCTCAGTACGGGCAGGATGGCAATACGCTGGTTATTGGGCTGAAGGATAGTACACTGTATACGCCTCTGAATTTTAAGCGGTACAGTATGCTTAGCGAAGAACTCAGAAAAATTGAAGGGGTAGAAGCTGTAATGTCATTGCCGCTGGTTCCTAAAATAGTTCGTAACGATTCCTTAAAGGCTTTTGAGCCTCAGTTAATCCTTCAGGAGTACCCTCAAAACCAAACTGAACTCGATAGTATTTTGGGGCTAATTGTTGAGCAGCGGCTGTTTTCCTCACAACTGGTAAATCAGGGTAACGGGGCTACAATTATTTTGGTAACTATTAGTACTGAGGTAGTGAATTCGCCGCGCCGCCTAACGGTAATGGAAGATATTCAGCGGGCTGCCGAGCAGTTTACCGACGTTACCGGTCTTAACCTTCACTACGCCGGATTACCCTACGTACGCGCGGTAATGACTCATAAGGTACAAGCCGAATTAAAGCTGTTCCTGCTTCTTTCGGTATTAGTTACCGCAATAATCTTATTCTACTTTTTCCGTTCATTTAGAGTTGTAATTATTTCCCTAGCGGTTATTGGGGTGATGATCGTATGGTCGCTTGGTACTGTGGTGGTATTGGGCTACAAAATAACGCTGCTTACTGGGTTAATTCCCCCTATTATCGTAGTTATCGGTATACCGAATTGTATATATCTGCTTAATAAATACCATCAGGAATACCGAAAAACAGACAATCAACTGCAAGCTTTAGCGAACATTATTCAACGCATAGGCTTTGTGACCCTGATAACCAATTTTACTACTGCCGTAGGTTTTCTAGTTCTAACCACTACCGGAATTTCAATACTGAAGGAGTTTGGTTTGGTAGCCGGGCTCAACATCTTTGCCACCTTCGTGGTAAGTATAATCCTTATTCCGGCCCTGTTCTCCTACTTTCCGCCCCCCTCGCCCCGACATCTGAATCATCTGGATAGGAAAAATTTAGGTTGGGTACTTAATAACCTGGATTATCTGGTCCATCGTCACCGCTACCGGGTAATTGCCGGGGCTTTAATTTTAACGGCTTTAAGTGCAATTGGTGCCTGGCAGGTAAAGGCAAAAAGCTATATGGTGGATGATATACCCGAGCAAAGCCAGGTAAAAACAGACTTATATTTTTTTGAGGAAAATTTTGGTGGCGTTATGCCGCTGGAACTGGTAATTGATACCGGCCGGCCCCGGGGCGTCATGAATTTGCGTACGTTACGCACGCTAGACTCCCTGCAAAACTATTTAGCCACTCAACCGGAAATTTCAGTGCCTATTTCTGTAGTTAACTTTCTAAAGGCCAGCAAGCAGGCATTTTATGGCGGTAACAGCCAGTTTTATGAATTGCCCAGCAATCGTGAACGTAGCTTTCTTATCCCATATTTGAGAAATAAGTCTGAATTAAGTGGGTTGCAAGATTCATTCTTAGATTCGGCTGGTCAGCAATTACGGCTCTCAATGAAGGTACAAGACTTGGGCAGTGTAGAAACTGCTAAGCTATTGCAAGAAAGGGTTATACCCCATACCGATAGCTTGTTAGCGGCCGACAGTCTGCTATCGGCTAGGTATACCGGCACTACCGTTATGTTTCTTAAAGGCAATAATTACCTGATTGATAACCTCCGAAGTAGTTTGGTTATAGCAATTGTAGTAATTGCTTTTATCATGGCGTTACTCTTCCGCAATATCCGGATGATCCTGATTTCGGTACTGCCTAATTTGGTACCGCTGTTGTTTACTGCCGGACTGATGGGATATCTGGGTATTGCGCTAAAACCCAGTACGGCCCTAATTTTTAGCATAGCGTTTGGTATAGCGGTAGACGACAGCATACACTTTTTGGCTAAGTACCGAATGGAATTGGTCCGGGAAAATTTCTTCTCGGCAAAAGCGGTCAGCACCAGTATTCGCGAAACTGGCAGTAGTATGATCTATACCTCCATAGTTCTGTTCTTTGGATTTATAATATTTGCGTTTAGCGATTTTGGCGGAACGGTAGCCTTGGGTATACTTACCTCCAGTACCTTATTAGTCGCTATGCTAACCAATCTTATCTTATTACCGGCCTTACTGCTGGTCTTCGATCACGGAAAATACGAACCGGATGCCTGGGCACTGTTGGAAGATTACGATGAATTTTATTTGGCTCCGGAAGATGAGGAGATTGATGTTAACCAGCTAAATCGACCTACTTAGATTTTACTGGGAAAGGGTTGGTTACAATATCAATTTTGCCCTCTAATGTTTTATGCACCGGACATTTATCCGCAATTTCCATTAGTCGAACCCTTTGTTCTTCAGTAAGCTCGCCAATCAGCTCAATTTCGCGGCTAAGCTGGTCTATTCGACTGGCCTTTTCCTCGCAGCTTTCGCAATCCTGACTGTAGACTCTACTATGTTTTAGATGCACTAAAGCTTGCTCTAGCGGCCATTTTTTACGGGCTGCATACATTTGTAAGGTCATGCTGGTGCAGGCGCCTAAGGCTGAATTCAGTAGATCGTAGGGGGTAGGCCCTAAATCATTACCGCCAACTTTAAGGGGTTCGTCGGCTAAATAAGTGTGATTTCCCGCCCGTATTTCTGTAGTGAAGGTATTGGCCGGAGTTTTGGTTACTACCTCCATATCGGTTCGCAGAGGTTCGCTTTCCGGTAAATTCATATAGCGCTCAGCTAAACTTACAATAGTTTTTCCGCAATAGCGGGCATCTTTCCATTGGCTAAGCAAATGGTCGGCACCATTTAAACTAATAAAGCTTTTTGGGTGATGAAACTGGTTATAGAGTGTAGAGGCAGCTTCAATATCCAGAACCTCATCCTGCGGGCTTTGCATAATTATGCCAGGTACTTTAAGGCGCCACGATTCAGTGGAGGCTAGCTCATCAAGTATTTCAGGGTCCACATCCAATGAAAGGTCTGCTAAGTTAATTGTGGCTGCTTCTTCTTCACTCTTATCTTCTTCTAAGGCAGAATTTAAAAATTTTATATTAGGAAAAGTGGCTATTAAAGCTACTGCACCAATTTTAATGGTGCTTTTTGGTAGTTCAGTAAGCATAACTGATCCGCCCAAACTATGGCCTACAAGTAGTATAGGCTGTTTTCTCTGAGCTATATAGTTAAGTGAAGCTTCAAGCAAGCCGGGAGTTATCAGATTTAATTCGCTAAAATTTAAACTATAAACCTTATAGCGGCCTTGGGTTAGCGATTGGAGCAGAGCAGTTTCAGAATCTGACTTAGGCTGAAGGCAGTGAAATAGCAGGCAACTGCCGGCCGATAAGCCCCCGGTTGGGTGGTATACCGCAAGGTTAAATTTGCTGCCGGAGCTGGTTGCAAGCTGAACAATTTGGCTATTCATTCTTATAGAGTATGTTTGGGTAGAATTTATAGGCTATGAAATACCAATCAATAATTGCTACCCTTTGTTTGGTAGGAGTAGTGGCGTGCAAACCTACCCAACCTCAGCCGGATGTTCCTCTGCTACAGCCAGAACCTACAGCCCATATTTTTATTATTGAAGCCTTACCCGAGAACACCAGCCCCGATTCGGCCATATACTTAGCTGCTAATATAAATAACTGGAACCCGGCAAACCCTAAGTATACCTTTACGCGCAATAGCCAAGGCAATTATCAATTTGCCGTGAAAGTTGAGCAGCCGAGCTTTGAGATGCAGTACAAACTTACCCAGGGAGGCTGGCCGGCGGTAGAATGTACTGCTAGTGGAAATGATATAGCTGATAGAAAAACTGTACTAAGTGCCGGCGATACTACTTATTTACAGGTAAATGGCTGGAAACACGGCTTTGGGCATTCTGCCGGGCAAAGTACTGCTGCCAAAAATGTGCAGCGGTTGGCCGAACCTATACTGATGCCCCAACTAAACCGGAACCGGCATATATGGATATACTTACCGCCTGATTACCACAGCAGTGGAAAAAATTACCCGGTATGGTATATGCACGATGCTCAAAATTTATTTGATGAGAGTACGGGTTTTGCCGGGGAGTGGGGAGTTGACGAAACCTTAAATAAATTATTTGCTGATGGCGAGTTGCCCGGCATTATTATAGTAGGTATTGAAAACGGCGGCGAACTGCGAACTGCCGAATATACTCCTTGGCCCAATAGCCGGTACGGAGGTGGGGAAGGACCGCTGTATGTAAATTTCCTGGTAGAAACCCTTAAACCCTATATTGACCAAAATTACCGAACCCTAAAAACTGCTGAAAACACCGGTATAATGGGTAGCTCTCTAGGGGCATTGATAAGTATGTATGCGGCGGTAGAATATCCAAATACCTTTGGCCGGGTAGGGGCTTTCTCTTCCGCCTTATGGATTAACGATCCGGAAATTTTTACGTACGTAGAAAATAACTTTAACTCGGCTAATGGCCAGAAATATTACCTATTAGCAGGCGAACAAGAAAGCTCAAGTATGGTAGCCGATAGCAGAAAATTGTATAACCTTTTGCTAACCAAAGGTATTGCTCAAAGTAACCTGAAATTAAAGGTTGATGAAGACGGTGAGCATAAGGAATGGTACTGGAAACGAGAGATGGAGGATGCAATGCTATGGCTGAACCGTTAGAAAGTTTTATGAGCCAAAATAGAACTAGAATTTATGTAATAAATTAGAGGATAAAGCAGTGATTCTGTGGTTTCTATAAAATATTGGTAAAAATAGTACCTATTGATAGCAACTTTCTTCGTTACATTTACGTCGTTAGTGCATAGATACTACACTAAAGATTACTCCTCTTAAAGATGAAAATTACCTCAATATCACTAGGTATTATCGGTCTAATTACGTTTTGTAGCCAGGTTTTAGCGCAGGCGCCCTTAGATGTTCAAAAAGGCTCACTCGAAGTTCTTTCCGAAGATTTTTTTATTCCCCAATTAGATCGCTCGCGTAAGATTTGGGTGTACTTGCCACCAAGTTACCATTCAAATTCCCAGGAAAAGTATCCGGTTCTCTATATGCACGATGGGCAAACTCTGTTTGATGCGGATTATTCTCCTACCAATAAAGAGTGGAAAATTGACGAAACTCTAGACAAGCTGTATAATGAAGGGAAAATTGTCGGGGTAATTGTGGTAGGTATTGAAAGTGACCTTAAATACCGAGAAGGTGAGTACCTCCCTTATGTTCAAAACGGCAAAGGGGGTGAAGGTAAACAGTATTCCGAATTTGTTATTAACACCTTAAAGCCTTACGTGGATGCCACCTACCATACGCGCCCTGGCCGACAGTTTACTGCCGTGGCCGGTGCATCGTTTGGAGGGTTGATTTCGCTGTACATGGCCCGAGAGTACAATGATGTATTCGGTATGTCGGCTATTTTCTCGCCAATGATTTCGTGGAACAAAGATGGTATTTTTCAACTGTACTCATCATCAACAGAGTCCAAAAGTACTCGGAATTACCTGGTAGCCAGTAAGCAAGAACAAGGGAGTATGCTTCCTAACCTTAATACTATGTACCAGTTAATGGAGCGCTATAAAAATCCTTCTTCAAAAAACGTACTAAGGTTTGCTAACGAGGGGCAGCACGACGAAAACTTTTATAGCAACGAATTTGAAAAAGCTTTTCTCTGGATGTTTAATCCTCAGGCTATTACCGGATTTGAAGATTTTGCGGATAATGAAAACTTTAAAGTGTACCCTAATCCGGCCGCTAGCCAATTGAACCTATCATTTAATCAGAAACTGGGCAAACTTAGAATTAACGACATGATGGGGCGGGTTTTATATCAGGATGATGCCGGGTATACCACCGAAAAATCGATAGATCTTTCGTTTTTAAAGCCTGGACAATACATACTAACTACAGATCAGGGTCAAAGAAAAGTTTTTATTAAAAACTAAGCTTTTATATTTGCTCTTGTGAAGAATAGAGCAAAAACCGGCGTACTGCTGGTAAATTTAGGAACTCCCGATAGTACCCAAACTTCAGATGTAAGGCGGTACCTTCGGGAGTTTCTTATGGATGGAAGGGTAATTGATATAGCTTACCCACAACGCTTTGCGTTAGTAAATGGTATAATTGCTCCGTTTAGGGCTCCAAAATCGGCAGCCGAGTACCGAAAATTATGGGTTGAAGGCAAAGGTAGTCCTCTTAAATTTTACGGCATAGATGTAGCCCGGCAGTTGCAGGATCAATTAGGGCAAGGTTACGATGTTAAGCTGGCTATGCGGTACCAAAACCCTTCGGTGGCCTCCGTACTGCAGGAGTTTTCGTCCTGTCAGTTACAGGAACTTATAGTGCTTCCTCTATTTCCGCAATATGCTTCCGCTACTACCGGATCGGTGGTGCAGCGGGTTATGGAAGAAGTTAAGGATTGGCAGGTAATTCCTTCAATTAGGTTTATAAATAAGTTTGTTGATAACGAACAGTATATAAAATTGCTGGCAGATGTGGCTCGTCCGTATTTGACCAAAGAGAACTGGGATCATTTTTTATTCAGCTACCACGGCGTGCCCGAACGCCAAATTTATAAAGCCAGTTGTAATAACTACTGCCAGATTAACGACAAATGCTGTAGCGTGGCAGTTGCTAATAACACCTACTGCTACCGAGCCCAGTGTTTTCATAACAGCCGTTTATTAGCTGAGGCTCTTAACATTCCGGCCGATAAGTATACTACCTGCTTTCAAAGCCGACTTGGTAAAGACCCCTGGATTCAGCCCTACGCTGATGAACTACTTAAAAAACTTCCGGAAGAAGGCAAAAAGAAAGTATTAGCCTTTAGCCCGGCTTTTGTGGCCGATTGCCTGGAAACTACTGTAGAGGTAGGCGAAGCATTTAAAGAGGAATTTTTGGAACACGGTGGTGAAACCTGGGAGCTGGTGCCTAGCTTAAATAATCGCCCGGAGTGGGTAAGTTTTTTAGCTGATTTAATTAAAAAGTAATACCTATAATTTGAATTATTTGGTAGAGGCCATAGTTATTGGCTAAATCATCTGCATCTGGTTTTTTTAGCTATACCCAGCTATTTTACCGTAAGGTGTCAGGTAAAATTTACTTAGGTATTTGTCACAAAACTGGTTCAGGTTTGTCCTAAAGGTACAGGTTTAACCAGTTGCTAAAGTTATATATGTCAAACCCCACTCCAACGTTGCAGAGCCGCAGCAAGCCGGTTTTAAAGCAGGAAATTGCTTTTCTAATTGTTCATTTATTGCCTCTGGCGGCAATCTGGACAGGTGCCTCCCTATTTGACTGGGCGGTATGTATTTTCCTATATTTCTTCCGGATGTTCTGGATTACCGGTGGGTACCATCGCTATTTCAGCCATAAAAGCTATAAAACTTCTCGTTGGTTTCAGGCGGTAATTGCCTTTATGGCCGAAACCAGTGCGCAGAAAGGGGCGCTGTGGTGGGCCTCGCACCATCGGGTACACCACCGCCACAGCGATACGCCGGCCGATCCCCATAGCATGAAACTGTACGGCTTCTGGTATTCGCACGTAGGCTGGATTGTAGGCCCGGATTACAAGGATACCCATTACAACCTGGTAGCCGACTACGCTAAATACCCGGAATTACGTTGGTTAAATAAGCACTACTTAGTTCCACCTACACTTTTGGCCATAGGGTTGATGGCACTAGGAGGTTGGGTTAACGGCGGTAGTGTAACCCAAATGTTTACCTCGGCTGGTTTTTCAACCTTGCTGATTGGCTTTTTCCTGAGTACTGTTTTGCTGTACCACGGAACGTTTAGCATCAATTCTATCATGCATAAATTTGGCAAACAGCGCTACGAATCGGGCGATGAGTCGAAGAACAGCTTATGGTTGGCCTTATTAACTATGGGCGAAGGTTGGCATAATAACCACCATTACTATCAGGTAAGCGCCCGGCAAGGGTTTTTCTGGTGGGAAGTAGATTTTACCTATTACGGTCTTAAGCTTCTTAGCTGGCTAGGCTTAATTTGGGATCTTCAGGGGGTGCCACACCACATTAAATATTCTAAAAACAAAGATCACGCTAAAGAACTTAGGCAGCAGCAAAACGCTAAGCCTGAACATAAAGGGGAGCCGGTAGCGGCATAGAAAAAAAGGGAAGAATTAACTCTTCCCTTTTTTTATGCTTCTAGTGATTTAAAGTTAAAGCTTTCGCCGTCGAATAATCCTTTGTCTGATAGTTTTAACTTAGGTATTACCAGCAGAGCCATAAAACTAAGGGTCATATATGGCGATTTTAGTTTACTGCCCAATGCTTTGGCTCTAGCGTCTAGCTTGGTATAATCCTCGGCTACTGAAAAACCATCCAGATTAGACATTAGCCCGGCTATTGGCAAAGGCAAAACGTAGCCTTCGCTGTGTTCTACCGCACAAAGACCGCCCTTTTCTTCAATCAATAAGTTTATAGCCTGGGCAATATCCTTATCGCTAGTACCTACCGCAATAATATTATGGCAGTCATGGGCTACGGTTCCGGCAATTGCCCCGTGTTTTAACCCAAAACCGTTAATAAAAGCAACTGCCGGGCTTTCGGCTTGGTAGCGGTTTACTACTGCAATTTTAAGGATGTCCTGTTCTGCATCGGCTAAAATTTCTCCATCAACTACTGGTAAATCAGCAATTAATTCTTCAGTGATAAGTTCGCCGTCAATTGCTTTAATTGCCCGGACCCGAACGGAGGTTTCCTCCCCGGAGGTTACCTGAACCTTTAAATCATCCAGGGTTATATCGTTAGCCTTAAATAGGTTAGGGGTAGGAGCCGGCTCAAATGGGATGAGGCTTTTTCCGTTTTCAGCTACTTTCTCACCCTTTAGCCAGCATTCAAGTATGTTAAATTCTACTAAATCCGCCGTAACAATTAAATCTGCTGAGTCGCCCACCTGCGCTTGCCCTATAGGTAATTGGTAGTGATGTACCGGATTGGTACAAGCCATTTGCAAAACCTGAAACAGATCGTACCCATCTTTTACGGCCCGGCTTACCACCTTATTAATATGCCCCAGAATAAGCGAATCAGGATGTTTATCGTCAGAGCAAAACATCATATTCTGGTAGTGCTGGGGTATAAGCGGTGCTAAAGCAGCATAATTGCGCGCTGCGCTACCTTCCCTAATTAGTATCTTCATACCCACTGCCAACTTGTCAAGGGCTTCTTCAGTAGTAAAACACTCATGATCGGTACTGATACCGACTGATGCATACGTACGGGCTTGTTCCCCCTTTAGGCCCGGAGCATGGCCATCCACGGGTTTCCCGGCATCCTGGGCAGCTTTAATTTTAGCCATAACCTGCTCATCCCTGTTCAATACTCCAGGCCAATTCATCATTTCGGCTAAGTAACCAATATCCTCCCGGGCTAACAGATCGGTTACTGCCTTCGCATCCAGCGTAGCGCCGGCGGTTTCAAAACTGGTGGCCGGAACGCAACTAGGGGCCCCGAAATGAAAGTGAAACGGGGCTTTTTTGCCCTCTTCCAGCATGAACATTACCCCTTCAATCCCTAATACATTGGCTATTTCGTGCGGATCGCTTACTGTAGCACCGGTTCCGTGTATACTTGCCAGCCGGGCAAACTCGCGCGGTGGCAACATAGAACTTTCAACGTGAATGTGGGCATCTATAAACGGGGGCAGTAGATAGCGTTCCGGAGCGGTATCAATCTGGGTCCGGCTGATAATTTTTCCATCCTCAATTACAAAGCGGGTGGGTGTAATCTGTTTTGCCAGAATATCAACAAAATGCCCTTCCAATGTATGTTTCATATAAGGTATTACTAATTAATAGGAACCAAAGCAGGTCTTTTTCTTTTATATTTGCAACAATTAAACAGGCAAAGCTATTTTGAAGAAAAGTATAAAACTAATCACTTGCATTACGGTTTCGTTAGCCCTTACTTTGGGAAGCTGCCATACCGCTAAAAAAGGGAGACAACAGCCGAAAAAAGGTCCTATTCCTTGTCCAGTAAAAGATTGTTAAGTGAATTTGCCTGACCGACCCGCTTCCTCCAAAACGCCTCTCATGAAGAAAATAGTTATTGCTATTGACGGCTACTCGGCCTGTGGAAAAAGTTCAACCGCCAAAAGGGTAGCTGCCCGTTTAAACTATGCTTACGTTGATACCGGGGCAATGTACCGGGCGGTGACCTACTATTTTCAGCAAAACTTCATAAATATTTCTAATCCTAAAGCGGTTAACCAGGCGCTAAAAAATATCAGTATAGAATTTGGGTTCAACTCTAAAACCGGCGCTAACGAAATATGTCTGAACGGTTTAAATGTGGAGCAGCAAATCCGAACTATGGAAGTTTCCGAACAGGTGAGCGAAGTTAGTGCATTGCCCGAGGTTAGAAGTTGTATGGTGGAGCTTCAGCGAAAAATGGGTAAGAAAAAAGGTTTGGTTATGGACGGACGCGATATTGGCACAACGGTTTTTCCGGATGCTGAACTAAAAGTTTTTATGACGGCTGACTTTGATGTACGGGCAGCCCGTCGGCAGCTTGAACTACTTGAAAAGAAACAGTTGGTTGATCTGGATGATATTAAAGAAAACCTGGCTAAGCGCGACCACATTGATACCACTCGAAAAGAAAGCCCCTTGCGCCAGGCGGAGGATGCCCACGTAATTGATACGACCGATGTATCGTTAGTGGAACAGGTTGAGCAAATAATTGAATTAGCCAAAACCGAAATTTCTCAGTTAGAAGATAAATCAGTGCCTAATACGGCTGCAAAATAAGGTTTATATGCGTGTAGAAATAGATAAGAATAGCGGTTATTGTTTTGGGGTCGAATTTGCCATTCAGATGGCTGAAGACGAGCTAAAGCAGGATAATGATACCCTGTACTGTTTGGGAGATATTGTACATAATGATAAAGAGGTGGAGCGCCTGCACGCCAAAGGCCTTAAGGTAATTGATCGCGATGATTTAAAAGAAATTCGTGATAGCAAGGTATTAATTAGGGCTCACGGTGAGCCGCCTGAAACCTACAAAATTGCCTTGAATAACAACTTGGAGCTCATTGATGCCAGTTGTCCGGTGGTACTCAAACTTCAGAATAGGGTAAAGCACGCTTACGATAAAGCCAACGAAATTGGCGGTCAGGTGATAATATACGGGCAGAAAGGCCACGCTGAAGTTATTGGTTTAACCGGCCAAACCGAGGGGGACTCATTGGTAGTAACCACCTTTGATGATCTAGATCAGATTGATTTCAGCCGTCCGGTAGTTTTGTTCAGCCAAACTACTAAAAGCACTGCCGGTTTTTACGCCATACGCGATGAGATAGCTAAACGCCTGCAAGAGGCCCGGGAAGGTGCTGAGCTTTCAGTACTTGATTTTAATGCTAACGATTCTATTTGTCGCCAGGTTAGTAACCGCGAGCCCCAACTGACCAAGTTTAGCCAGGAATTTGATGTAATATTATTTGTAAGCGGGAAAAAAAGTAGTAATGGTAAGGCACTTTATGCAGTATGTAAAAGCTTTAACCCGCAAAGTTATTTTATAGAAAGCGAAAACGATATTGATACCCAGTGGTTTGAAGGAGCAGAATCAGTTGGTATTTGCGGGGCTACTTCAACGCCAATGTGGCTAATGCAACAGGTTGCTAGCTACGTTCAGAAAGTAGAGAGTTCAGAAGTTGAGCCTATTGGGTAAAAACAAATTTTAGCTGTGCCTTTTAGGTGTAGCTTTCTGTTTTTAATGTCGCTTTATTTGCTATCTTTGCAGCGATTTAAGGGATAAAATCTAAAAAATGTCCAACACTATAAAGCTTAAAAAAGGCTTTAACATAAACTTGGCCGGTAAAGCACAAACGCAGGTTGCCGCCGAGATTATGCCTAAAACCGTAGCCTTAAAGCCTACCGATTTTCATGGCCTGCTTAGGCCCAAACCTCTGGTGCAAGAGGGCGATCTGGTTAAGGTAGGTACTCCAATACTTTACGATAAAGCCCACGAAACTATTAAGCTGACATCGCCGGTTAGTGGTGAAGTTACCGAAATTGTTCGGGGAGCTAAGCGTAAGCTTCTGGAAATCAGAATTAAAGTTGACGGTGCGCAAACCAATGAGTCATTTAATAAGCTGGGAGCTAATGAAATACTCAATGCCGGTCGGGAAACCTTGGTAGAGATGCTGACTGCGGGCGGTGTATGGCCGTATTTGGTTCAACGTCCGTACGGTATTTTAGCCGATCCGGCCGAAACGCCTAAGGCTATCTTTATTTCCGGTTTCGACTCATCTCCGCTTGCTCCGGACTATGCCTTTATTCTTAAAGGTGAAGAAAGGTATTTTCAGGCGGGTTTAGATGCACTTACTGTACTTACTGATGGTCCGGTGCATTTAAGTTTAAATGCTGACGCGGAAATTGCCCCGGTATTTGCTGAATCAAAAAATGTAGCCATCCATAAATTTAGTGGTAAACACCCGGCTGGTAACGTAGGCGTGCAAATCCACCATATCGACCCAATCAATAAAGGCGATATTGTCTGGACAATTAATCCGGTTGGGGTAGCTAAAATTGGCAAGCTAATAACCGAAGGCTATTACGATGCTACTAAATTGGTAGCCATAGCCGGTTCGCAGGTTAAAAAGCCAGCGTACGTTAAAACCGTAGCCGGTGCTAATGTAGGTGATATAACTCAGGGCAATATTAAAACCGGAACTAATCGTTTTATAAGTGGCAATGTGCTTACCGGTACCAATGTTGGGGCTGATGGGTACTTAGGGTTCTTTGATAGCCTGATAACCATTATTCTGGAAGGCGATGAATACGAGTTCCTTGGCTGGCTAAAACCAGATGCCAGCCGACTTAGCTACCATCGGGCTTTAGGGTTATTATCATTCCTAAATCCTAAGAAAGAATTTGTGCTTGATACGAATACTCGCGGCGAGGAGCGGGCATTTGTGCAAACCGGAACCTTTGAGGATGTTACCCCAATGGATATTATGCCGGTTTATTTACTTAAAGCTATTATGGCCGAGGATTACGACGGCATGGAGGCTTTAGGAATATATGAAGTAATTGAGGAAGACCTGGCACTGTGCGAGTTTATAGATATAAGCAAGCATGATGTACAGGCAATTATTCGGGAAGGACTTACTTTAATGCAATTCAGTTAATGAAAGGCTTACGCGCATTACTAGATAAACAAAAGCACCTCTTTGAAAAAGGAGGCAAGTTTGAGAAGTTTTACTATCTATGGGAGGCAAACGAAACTTTTCTTTTCGTGCCCAACCATGTTACTGGCGAACGCGGCGTTCAGGTTAGAGATACCATTGATCTGAAGCGGTTTATGATGACTGTGGTATTTGCCATGGTGCCGTGCTTGCTGTTTGGTATCTGGAACAGCGGCTACCAGCATTTTATTGCAGTAGGCAAGTGTAGGCTTAGGTGCCTACCTGGTTTTACCAATTGTATTGGTAAGCTATGCGGCCGGTGGTTTAATTGAGGTGGTTTTTGCTGTAATACGTAAGCACCCGATTAACGAAGGCTTCTTGGTTACGGGTATGCTAATTCCGCTTATTATGCCGGTAACGATACCGCTTTGGCAGGTAGCTTTAGCCACCATCTTTGCAGTAGTTATTGCGAAGGAAGTTTTTGGCGGTACCGGCATGAACGTGCTTAACGTAGCCATGACCGCCCGGGCGTTTCTTTACTTTGCCTACCCATCCGATATGGCCGGCGATGTATGGGTATACTACGGTGATAAGGTTGCGGTTGAAGGCTTTACCGGGGCAACTCCGCTAGGCATAGCTGCTCAGGCTAATATTGATAAAGCCAGTGTAGTTGGCGAGTGGGCAAGCAGTTGGTTTGGACAAAATGGTAACTTGTTTAGCGATCTAAACTTATTCTTAGGTGGTTATCCGGGTTCAATTGGCGCTACTTCAACATTAATGTGCCTAATTGGCGCGGCCATACTAATAATTACCGGAGTAGGTAGCTGGAAGATTATAGTGAGTACATTTGCCGGCGCAGCCTTTATGGGCTACTTATGTAATGCGTTAGCGGCTAATACCTATATGGCTATGCCGGGTTATTACCATCTAATTATTGGTGGTTTAGCTTTTGGTGCCGTATTTATGGCTACTGATCCGGTAAGTGCTGCCCATACCGAAACCGGTAAATGGCTATATGGCTTCCTTATTGGAGTTGTAACTGTTATAATTCGGGTATTTAACCCCGCCTATCCGGAAGGAATTATGCTGGCGGTGTTACTAATGAACGTGTTGGCTCCGCTTATTGACCACTACGTAGTTGAGGCTAATAAAAACAGAAGATTAAAACGACTAAGCCGTGCGACAGTCTAATTCATACGTAATAATTTTTGCCCTAATTCTTACTATAGTTTTAGGAGGGCTTCTGGCTACTGCGGCGGTGTTTCTGCGCGAGCCTCAGCAAGAAGCAATTAAGCTTGATACCCGTACTAAAATTTTAAGTGCGGTAATGCCAATAAACGAAGGAGACGATGTAAATGCTATTTACGAATCTCAGATTTCTTCATTGGTAGTAGATACTGACGGCGATGTAGTTACTACCAATGAGGTTGGTGATGCCATAGTTGCCGAGCAGATTAACGTAGAAAAAGAATTTAAAAAGCCAGCAGTTGAACGCCTTCTTCCAGTATTTGAATATAAGGAAGAGGGATCCGACCAGGTTTCTGCCTACATTATCCCGGTATATGGTAATGGTCTTTGGGATAGAATTTGGGGCTTTGTAGCCTTAGAAAAAGACTTGGTTACCGTTCGTGGTGTACGTTTTGACCATAAGGCTGAAACCCCTGGACTGGGCGCCAGAATTACCGACGCTGGCGTGCAAGAACGCTACGAAGGCAAAAAAATTTATGATAACCTGGGCGAACTAGTTTCAATCGAAATGGTTAAAGCCGAGACTGGTGATGCATCTATCTATAATGACTATCAGGTAGATGGCATGAGTGGAGCTACGATGACCGCTAACGGCGTGAACGATATGCTTCGAAATTACTTTAAGTTATACGGAGCGTATTTCAAGTCAATTGGTGGCAATGCTGCTGAAATAGATAAGGCAGCTAATACAGATGTTAAAGAAAACCAAACGCAGGAGGTAGAATAATGAGTACTGAAACTGCTGAAGTAAAAGAAACCGCGGTTGTACAACCCTCGGAAGCTTTATTAAGTAAAAGGCGCAAAAAGCTGTTAAGCGATCCGCTTAATGATGATAACCCTATAACCGTTCAGGTATTAGGAATTTGTTCAGCATTGGCGGTAACTACCCAAATGCAGCCAACCTTTGTAATGTCCATTGCGGTAGTTGTGGTTATTGTATTCTCTAACCTTATTGTATCTGCAATGCGCAATGTAATTCCTAACCGTATTAGGATTATTGTGCAGTTAGCCGTAGTTGCCTCGTTGGTTATATTAGTTGACCAGGTTCTAAAGGCTTATTTATACGATGTTTCCAAACTGCTGTCGGTGTTTGTCGGGCTAATTATTACCAACTGTATAGTAATGGGCCGCCTAGAGGCTTTCGCAATGGGTAATAAACCGTATGATTCCATCCTTGATGGTTTGGGTAGTGGTATCGGTTACGCCTGGATTATCTTGACGGTTGCTTTCTTCCGGGAATTGCTGGGTAGCGGTGCTATATTTGGCTATAAGGTATTTGAAATGATTGGCTGGTCTGAAGAAGGTTGGGCTGGCGCCAATTTCCCTACCAATGGCCTTATGGTTACCCCGGTAGGAGCATTTATTATCTTAGGCCTATTAATATGGGTACAGCGTACTAAAACCGGTTACGTAGAAAATTAAGCTGCAAAACTATGGATCTGATCAATCTGGGCGTTAAGTCCATCTTTATAGAAAACATGATCTTTGCTTACTTTCTGGGTATGTGTTCGTACCTGGCAGTTTCAAAGAAAGTTAGTACCGCATTGGGGCTAGGTTTAGCTGTTATATTTGTACTTTCTATTACCGTACCGGCTAACTGGCTCTTGCAGGAGTATGTGCTGAGGGAAGGTGCTTTAGCCGGCTTATTAGGCGAAAGCTTTGCCGATGTTGACCTTACCTTTCTTCAATTTATTATGTTCATTGCGGTAATTGCCTCAATGGTACAATTAGTAGAAATGGTAATTGAGAAGTTTTCCCCGGCCCTTTATGGTTCCTTAGGTATATTTTTGCCACTTATCGCGGTAAACTGCGCAATTTTAGGTTCATCGCTATTTATGGTGCAGCGCGAATACACCCTGGTTGAAGCTACGGTGTTTGGTTTTTCTAGCGGCATTGGCTGGTTATTGGCTATTATTGCCCTGGCTGCTATACGGGAACGCCTAAAGTATTCAAACGTGCCGGCCGGACTTAAAGGCCTAGGAATTACCATGCTTATTACCGGACTTATGGGCTTAAGCTTTATGTCATTTATGGGTATTAAGCTAGGTAACGAGGGCGAGGATGATACCGAGGAAACAACTACTGAAGTAGTGGTGAACCCGGAAGAAAACCTTACCAGGGCGGAGTAAGCTTACACTTTACAATATTTAGAAGCCTCTTTATGAGGCTTTTTTTATGCTTTTTATCAAGAGAATACAATCTTTCTGGTTTAACTTGCGTATAGAAAATAAACTACTTTTCTGATTACCCAGCCAGTTACTTACTCGCTACTATGAGCCGTTTTACTACTAAAAAAATCCTCTACTTCTTTTTCAAGGGGATTTTAATTCTTGTACCCTTAGTATTTACTGTCTATCTAATCCTTGTCACCCTTAACTGGGTTGATAATCTGGTTCCTTCTAGCTTACCCGGCCTTGGCCTTATTATTGTTCTTACAGTTATAGTTGCCGTAGGGTACTTAGCGTCATCATTTATAACCCAGCCTATTTTCGATTATATTGAAGAGCAGGTAGCCCGGGCTCCGGTGGTGGGAATTATTTATAGCAGTATAAAGGATATGCTTGCCGCATTTGTCGGTGATCAAAAGAAGTTCAACCAGCCAATTATTGTTGAAATGGAGCCTAACTCTGGTTTGTACAAAGTTGGTTTCATGACCCAACAGGATATGCAGGTAATGACCTTGCCCGGCTCAGTAGCGGTCTATCTGCCGCACAGTTACAACTTCTCCGGTAATTTGTATCTGGTACCCAGAGAACGGGTTACCCTGTTAAACCTACCATCGGCCGACGTTATGAAGTTTGCCGTATCCGGTGGGGTAAGTGGCTTTGCTGAATTAATTCTAGCCGATGAGCAGGCTCGCCGTCAGGCAAAATCAGGCCAAGGTTCGGTGCCGTCTGGCAATCCTACTAGTAACCCTAAGCCAGTAGATAGAGATCCGGAACGAATGACGGCTCTGCAGTCCGAAGCTATAGTAGCTAGTGAATGAGTAGGTGGGTTATTACGGACATCCACGGATGCTTCCACACATTTCGAACGTTACTAGAAGAAAAGATTCGTCCATCTCTGCAGGATGAAATATACTTTCTGGGAGATTACATTAACAAAGGTCCCTGCAGTAAAGAAGTACTCGATTACCTTATAGGCCTCAAATCCTCGGAACTAAAAGTTCATATGCTGCGCGGTAATCACGAGCAGGAATTTTTAAACCTATTACGCGATGCCAGTACCCTACAGGCATTTTTGGATAAGGGCGGGCGCACTTTTCTTAAAAGTTTTTCAGTGGATCACCCGGCGGAAATACCCGAAAAATACGTGGAATTTATGAAAGGCCTAGATTGGTACTTCTCACTTCCTGACTATATACTGGTACATGCGGGTTTTGACTTCAGTAAAAAGAAACCATTTACCATTTGCGAGGATATTCTCAATATCAGGGAATACAAGGTGAAGCTTGACAAAACTGAAGGAAGAAAAGTTTTGCACGGCCATACACCCACCAATATTAAAAAGATTATTAAGCGGCTTACCAAAGGCAAAAAAAAGCATATAAGCCTGGATGCCGGCTGCCCTTATAGGTCTAATGAAAAACAAGGGTGCTTATTGGCCTTAAACCTTGACGAATGGCGGTGGATTGTGCAAGAAAACGTAGATTACAGCGATAATTACAGTGAGTAGGCAACCATAAGGTAGGAGAGCGGTTAGGTATGTAAATTACTTGTAATTCTTATGCCTACTCAAATTTTTGAACTTAACATACCTAATAAATCTCCGCTGCTTGCAACCGCTATTCACGATGGACACCAAGTCCGCTCCGATCTCTTAGAAGAATTTAACCTCACTGAAACCGAACGCCTTCGCGAAGAAGACCCGCATACCGGTTATTTGGCGCGGCAATTCGAAAATCATATTTTAGGTACGTATTCGCGCTTTGAAACTGACCTGAACCGAGCCCGTGATAAGGCTATATACCAAAAGCCGGAAGATGCCTGGGGTTTACAGGTTTGGAAAAATGGTATTAGCCAGGATGCAGTAAACACTAGCCTGGCCAATTACGACAACTTTTATAAAATAGTAACCGAAGAACTACAGAAAGTCATTGATACTCACGGCTACGCAATAGTATACGATTTACACAGCTACAACCATATGCGCGATGGTGCAGACGGTAAACCGGCCGATCCTCAGAAAAATCCGGAGATAAACCTGGGCTTAGGCAATAT
This sequence comes from uncultured Roseivirgaceae bacterium, assembly GCA_964504565.1. Classification (GTDB taxonomy): domain Bacteria; phylum Bacteroidota; class Bacteroidia; order Cytophagales; family Cyclobacteriaceae; genus Cesiribacter. The sequence continues at coordinate 124,234 of CAZDEY010000003.1, read as the reverse complement.
GGATTTGGAAACCTGGCGACCTGTAGTTGATGCTTTTACTTCCTCTTATAAGGAAAACCATAATGCTGACATTCGAGAAAATGTAAAGTTTGACGGCGGGCACTTTATGCACTATCTGCATAAGACTTTCGGTGAAAAAATATGTGTGATAGCTATTGAATTTAAGAAAACCTTTATGGATGAGTGGACCAATGCCTTGGACCAAACTCATCTGGATTTACTAGCTTCCGCCCTGAAGGCTACGGAAAAAAATGTACTGGCAACTGCCCAATCTGTAAACCAGCCTGCTTAACGTATGAGTCAAACTAAGGTATCCGATCACCACGCTATAATTGAAAAGTTAAAGTGCGATGAAAGTGTCCATCACGTATTTCCGGGCGGTAGCTTAGTCCATATTGACCGCCCTTTGCCATTTATCAGCTTGTATCGTTACCCTCAGGAAAGCAAAAAGACAGCGGAGGCCGGTCTGCTTACGTTACAGGCTTCCTATATTCTGCTTACTCAGGAAGATGAAACTGCTGTAAAACGTTTGCTTAGCGAAATAGCCGAAACCATGACCAAACGGTTCGGTACATTTTTGCTGCTGGAAATTTGGGCGGGAGAAAGTAGTCAAAAACCTTCTTATATAGTATATGACCGCCAAGACGAGGCCGAAGGATTGGTAACCAGCTTAATTGACGAACTAAAAACCAGTGAATTTAGCCTATACCATAAACCGGTAAGAAAGCAGGGTTTTCCTGACGACAGACAACCCATTCTGGAAGAGAAACTACTCCAAGGTTTTTCAGTTCATGCAGTGGGTATACAGCTAAAACCGGTTTATAAAGATGAAAAAGGCAGTAGTTTATACCCTATGGTATACCGCCGTTACCGGCAAAAACTAGGCCTGAGCATCCAGCAATTCTTCTTCGATTTTGTTAGGATACAAACTAAGTATAAGGTAAGTCATTTTCACGGCTTAGGCCGCCAGCGAGAAAACCAATTGGTGTGGGAGGTAGATCAGGAATTGGTTGAAATTAGTAATTGCTTCGACTTTTTATTACTAACCTCGGTGGTAAACCATAACGAATCATGGGCGGAGTTTGAGCGGAGTAAATTCTCAAAGAAGCCCAATTTCAGGTACCGCTTCATCCCTATCGATCCGGATTTGGTTAAGCGCCGGTTATATAATATTAAAATTGAAGATATTGAAGACCCTACGTTGGCTTTTATATTTCGGGATAAACGGCAGGAGCTGGATAAAATGCTGACGATGCTCAATGAGCGTAACACCCCTAACTTTTACTTAAGCAGTATTCAGGTTTTCGGCCATATTGAAGCTGAACTGCTGGAGGCCGCCAAGAAAATACTAGCCACTTGCGATGTAAACAGTCAGCAAAAAGAAGATAGCGAACCTGTAAGGTTAACTACGGAAGAATTTGTAAAGCTGGCCGAAGAAGAAGTGCAGTACCTAAAATCGCAGTACGAAGCGGTTGATTCTAAAGTCTGCGTACGCAATGATATCGGCAGTCTAATGGTATCGCAGGGTCAATTTTACGTTAAAGAAGGCTTTACTATTACGGCCATGCGGGCTAAAGCACTAATCCAGCACGAAGTAGGTACCCATGTGCTTACTTACTACAACGGCCGTGCCCAACCCCTGCGGCAGATGTACGTAGGCACCCCCGGCTACGAAGATTTACAGGAGGGTTTGGCCGTTTTAGCTGAATATTTGGTAGGTGGTCTAAATCCGGCCCGCTTGCGCACCCTGGCCGGCCGGGTGCTGGCTGTAGATTGCATGCTGAAGAAGGCACACTTTTTGGAGACATTCAATCTCCTTCACAAAACTCATAACTTTCCTGCTCGTTCCGCTTATAATATTACCGAAAGAGTGTACCGGGGTGGGGGCATGACTAAAGATGCAGTCTACCTAAGAGGCTTGATTCAGCTTTTAAAATACGTAGGCAGCGGCAAAAAAATTGAGCCTCTGCTAATAGGAAAAATTAAGCAAGATTACCTGCCACTGGTTGATGAGCTTATTCAGCGACATATTTTAAAACCCGCACCTATACTACCCCGTTACCTTACAGAACCCGAAGCAAAGCAGCGCTTAACTGAGTTGCGCGATAAAGCTGACGTATTAACGCTTATATAACCTACTCAACCAAAATTTCAAATGCGAATTTTATTTGTGTTGGACAATGTCCAAAACGAAAAGGAAACATATTCATCGGTTCTTATGGCTCACTATATGCACTGCCAAGGGCATGAGGTTTATATGACCGACGTATATAATTTAGCCTATTACCCCGATGGGCAGATGGGTGCCCGAGCCTGGCGAGCCAGCAAAAAAAAGTATAAGGCTCAGGAAGAGTATATGCTGGAGATTAAAGGTAAAAAGGCGCATACCGATGTAATTAAGGCCAGCGATCTGGATGTTCTTTTTATTAGAAATGACCCTTCAGCAGCACCTTCTAACGAACCTTGGGCTCAAACGGCTGGAGTAGTATTTGGGCAGGTTGCGGTAGAAGCCGGGGTTATTGTACTGAACGACCCGTTTACCCTTTCGGATAGTGTTAATAAAATGTACTTTCAGCAGTTTCCGGAAGCAGTACGCCCTCAAACTCTAATTACACGCGATATAAACGAAATAAAGGAATTCTACGAGGATCAGGGCAGAATTATAATTAAGCCTCTGCAAGGCTCCGGCGGCCAGGGTGTATTCTTGGTAACCGACGAAAACAAATCCAATATCAACTCAATGATTGAGGCTAACCTGCGCGATGGGTACATTATTGCCCAGGAATATTTGCCGCAGGCTGCCGAAGGCGATATTCGATTATTTATGATTAACGGTAATATATTTGAGCATAAAGGAAAAGTAGCTGCCTTGCACCGCTATAATGATACCGGCGATGCCCGAAACAATATTCACGCCGGGGGAAAAGTTAAAAAAGTTAAACTAACCAGTAAAATGCGGGAACTAGCCGAAATGGTACGGCCTAAGCTAATTGCCGACGGAATATTTATAGCCGGCCTGGATATTGCCGGAGATAAATTAATGGAAACCAACCTGTTTAGTCCGGGAGCCTTAACCACCATTTCGCGTATGGAAGAAACCAATTTTGCCGAAGGAATATGCCAGGCAATTAAACGCAAGGTAGCGTATGTAGCCACTTACGGCCGAAATAAGTTACCCAACAAAATGCTGAATGTACTGTAATGGCTAAAATCGAACTGGTTAAAGGAGATATAACCCAATTAACCACCGATGCTATCGTTAACGCTGCCAACGTAACTTTATTGGGCGGGGGCGGCGTTGACGGGGCCATTCACCGCGCTGGGGGGCCGGCTATTTTACAAGCCTGTAAAGAAATCAGGAAGGAGCGGGGCGGTAATATACATACTGCCGAAGCAGTTATTACCACTGCAGGAAATTTACCTTGCCAATACGTAATTCACACTGCCGGGCCTATTTGGTATGGTGGCGCCAAGCAAGAAGCCATGTTATTGGCTAAAGCCTACCAGAACTGCTTGGCATTAGCCTCCGAAAACAAATGTAGTTCTATTGCCTTTCCGAATATCAGTACGGGGGTATATGGTTTTCCAAAAGCACAAGCTGCCCAAATAGCCGTTTCTACGGTTCAGAATTATCTAAATAAGGATGAAGTTATTGATAAGGTAGTGTTTGTATGCTTTGATGATGAAAATCATAACCTATATCAGAATCTTTTATCTACGAAGTGAAAGCCTGACTAAAAAAGCTTTTAAGCTTACTAACTACCTTTTCAAAATCGCCCGGTAAACTATTTTCTTGCCAGGGATGTGTTGCCCCAAATGTATGATCGGCCCCGGGAACCTCTAGAGTTTCAGCCGTAGGTTTCCAACTTTTTAAATCGTACAGATCTTGCACGGCTACCGAGCTATCGGCACTTCCGTGAACGAATAGAGTAGGGATTGCGCGCCCTTTAACCGCCTGCTCTACTGAGAAACGCTCCTGATTTTCCTTGTAATTTTCTACAAATTGGTAGTACATAGGCATACGTTGGCCGGTACGACTATTATCAATATAGAGCACCCCCTGTTCCTGCCACTGGTCTAGAACCGACTGCGGATAACGGGTACTTAAGTCGGCCACTGCCGCCAAGCTGGCTACCGCTCGTATTCGTGAGTCCTCGTTTGCCTTAAGCAGCACCAGGCTGCCGCCTCGGCTATGGCCTATCAAAGCAATCTGCTTGTAGTTAATTTCATTGGCCCAATTTTTATCATTGCCTAAAATCGAATCCAATACTACACTTAGGTCGTCTAGCTCAATACTAAAATTATTATGGCCAAATGCTTCCAGATCGGCAAAGTTATTTGGGTTTTGGGGGGTAGTTCCGTTATGGCTGAGGTTGCATTTGGCAAATACAAAACCGGCCCGGGCAAAATCATCGGCCATTAAATTGAATACGCCCCAATCTTTAAAACCTTTAAAACCGTGCACAAACAGTAGTAAAGGCTTTTTGGTATCGTTAGACAAATAGCGAATATCGTAAGTAAACGCGCGCTTATTGCCGTGCTGAGAGTTAACGGTAACGTTTTCCTGCTTCCAATTATCCATACCAATCCAAATTAAAAAAAAGAGGTTTTGTTTGATGCGTTGAGGGTCGTATACTTGTAGCCGTTTAGCATGGCCATAACTTTAGCCGATATACAGACCCCCATAGCTGCTGAAATGCTGGCATTTGAGCAGAAATTTCGTGCATCGGTACGTAGCCGGGTTAGATTGCTGGACAAAATTATGCGCTACATAGTTAAGCGCAAGGGTAAGCAAATGCGGCCAATGTTTGTTTTTTTAGCTGCCGGGGCCGCCATGGGTAAAACCCAGGAGGCTACTTACCGGGGTGCAGCCCTCATTGAGCTTCTGCATACCGCTACCTTGGTGCACGATGATGTAGTGGATGATGCTGAATACCGCCGGGGTTTTTTCTCCATAAATGCTCTCTGGAAAAACAAAATTGCGGTGCTGGTCGGTGACTATCTGTTGAGTAGAGGCCTTCTACTGAGTATAGATAATGGCGACTTTAACCTATTGAAGATTGTTTCCGAAGCGGTACGCGAAATGAGTGAAGGGGAGTTGCTTCAGATAGAAAAGGCTCGTCGACTGGATATTACCGAAGAAATTTACTTCGAAATTATTCGCCAAAAAACTGCCTCGCTTATTGCCAGCTGTTGTGCTATAGGAGCTGCCTCGGCCGGAGCCGGTGAAGATCTTGTTCAACAAATGCACGCCTTTGGCGAAAAGGTAGGTATGGCTTTCCAGATTAAGGATGACCTTTTTGACTTTGGTGATGAAGAAATTGGCAAGCCGGTAGGTATAGATATTAAAGAGCGTAAAATGACGTTGCCATTAATTTACGCGCTAAATAATGCTAGCTGGGCTGAAAAGAAAACCCAAATTTTCCGAATTAAAAACCTTAGCAATCGGCCCAAGGAGGTACGTAAAGTCATTGACTTTGTTAAAGGTAGTGGCGGAATAGAGTACGCTACTAAGGTTATGGAACAGTACGTGACTGAAGCTATGGCTATTCTGGAAGCCCTGCCACCCTCTAACTACCGTACTAGCCTAGAACAAATAGTGCACTATACTATAGACAGAAAGAAATAATTGGGTGCACTACGTAAGGAATCAAGAGAAATGTATCAGGCATTTCCCTTACCGTAAAAAATATATATCTAAATTTTCTTAAAAGCCTACAGTATTCAATACTGATTCATATAACATTGGTTGGCGTATTGGTAGCCAGCCATATTTAATTTCATAGCGTACCATATTCTAGTAAAGTTCAGTCTTAGCGAGTACTACTACCAGCGTAAGTATTAGTGCAATTTTATCGTAAAATATTTCTAATGCTGGTAGATATTTGCACCGGATCATAAAATCTGAATATGAAATTGAATAGGATTGTAGCTGCATCTTTGCTAGTGGGTTTAAGCATACCCAGTTTTGCCCAAGACCAGCCGGAAAATATTTACGATATGTCATTAGAAGACCTAATGAATATATCGGTAGTATCAGCTTCTAACGAAGAAGAAAAACTGTTTGACGCACCGGTTAGTATTTATGCGCTCAGCCGGGAAGAAATTAGCCGAGCCGGGGTTACCTCTATTCCGGAAGCTCTACGGCTTATACCCGGAGTTATTGTCCGCGAAACTACCAATGGTAATTATGATATACACCTTAGGGGATATGATAACCCCAGTAAGTATACCTATGGGGTAAGTCAGAGTAATACCTTAACTTTAGTAATGATTGATAACCGACCCGTATTCAATTATAATATGGGGGGTACCTTCTGGGAAAGTTTACCGGTGGCTATTGCCGATATTGAACGTATTGAGTTAGTAGAAGGTCCTTCGGCACCATTATTTGGTCCAAATGCAGTTACCGGGGTTGTTAATATTATAACCCGCTCGTTCGATAGCAAGGAAACCCAGGTTTCAGCCAGGCTTACCGGAGCTGCTCCCGGTAACAGTTTAATTGGTAATTTGGCAATTGGTAAAGCTTTTGATAAAGTTTCAGTGGGTATTACTGCTAATACTCAGCAACGCCAACGTACTGACGATCAATACTATTTATTTGGTGGTCCGGATGGGAGCGGGGGTATGTCACCTTCCCGATTTGTAGGTAGTGAAGTATATTCCGAAACGTATCAGTTTGTGGAAGAAGAGGATATTAACTTGAAAAATTCGCTCAGCAGCACGGGTGTTAATGGCTACGCAAACTATAAACCTACATCTGACCTCACATTTGATTTGAGCCTTGGCTATCAGGAAAATGAAACCCAACGCATGTTTTGGCAAGCGGAGGCACCGCTTACACTTACTCAAAGCAATAGCCAGTACGCTAACTTAATTAGCGAATATAAAGGGTTAAAATCTAGAATTAGCTATACCCAAGGAAGTGATGACCTACACCGTGCCTCAACTGGTTATGATGCCGGATATGACTATCGTGTGCTGGAGTCTACCTTAGAGTATAGTGCTAGTATTAAGAATATAGTAAAGCTGAAGCCCATGATTGGGCATCATACCAGTAGATATTCCGATGAACAGCATGGTGACGGTAAGGGAGTACTGGGTAGTGACGCTACTATAGATCTAAGTTTTGCATCGCTACGAGCAGATATTACCCCAATTGAAGAGCTGCGGATAATAGCCAGTGCCCGGGTAGACAAATTTGAGTTGCGCCCCGATGCCCAACTCTCTTACCAAGGCGCAATTACCTATACTCCAACTAATAAACTATTGCTGCGCGGGGTATACGGCACTAGCTACAGTGGTTTGTATTATAGCCAAGCGTTTATTAGCCTAAATGCAATGACCAGTAGTGGAATGGCCATGTACCGTCCGAACCCATACGTAGAACCTACCAATAATACCATGATGGAGTTGGGGATTCGCTATAGTGTACTATCCAACTTACAGTTAGACTTAGCGCTATTTAGTCAAAAGCTAGAGAACATCAACGATTTTGCTATAGTAAAACAATCGCCTTTAACGTTGACTCAAACTACTTTGCCATTAGAAGTTGAGCAACTAGGGGTTACCATTTCAGCTAATTATGTGCCTACCAGTAAAATACAGCTTAGGCCGTTTATAACTATGCAAAAAAGCCAGCTTCGTAACTTCGATTACTATTTGACTCACCCACTAGCCTATAATGGCCAAGATGAGGATTTGGATAGTACCCCTACGATATTTGGTGGTTTTTCGGCAAATTATACTGTAAACGAAAAAGTAAATATTAATCTAATGGGTTACTATTTAGGTAAGCAAACCTTGTATAATCAGGAAAACTATGTTCCTGGAGTTGGAATTATGCCTACCGACCTTCAGCAATTAAACGGAAAATTATTGCTGAACCCTAAGGTTTCTTACCGCTTACACGATAAATTTAAACTGGAAGGTACTATTAGAAACCTGCTAGGTGATGAGTCTCGGGAACACTATGCTACCGACCGCACTGCCCGTCAATACTTGTTAGGTATTAATTATAATTTCTAATACCAGACCAAAAGATCAAAAAAAAGACTGACTCAATTGTCAGTCTTTTTTTTTATTCTTCATTTACCAATTTATCTACAAATAAATCGAAATCTTCAATAAACTTGCTATAATGAGCGCCGGTGCCCGGGCCACTGAAGCCAGTATGGATTTTTCTTACCTTTCCCTGTTTATCAATAAATATAGTGGTAGGAAAAGCCAGCACGTGGTTAAGCATAGGCAGGGTTCTGGCAGCGGCCGCCTTATCGGCAGTTCCGGCAACTAGCAGCTCGTACTCCACGCCCAGGTTTTCTTTAAGCTTTTCCAATCGTGATTTGGCGTAATCAAAGTCTGCTTTTTTCTCGTAGGCTAAACCTATAATTTCTACCGGCTTATTCTGGTTTCGTTGGTACCAGTCGGCCAAAAAGCGGGTTTCATCCATGCAGTTGGGGCACCAGCTTCCCAGTAGCTGTACTATAACTACCTTGTTTTCGTATTGGGCATCGGTTAAACTTACCGGCCTATTTTCCAAATTAGGAAATGTGAAGGCCAGTTTATCGTATCCTTCTTTTAAAAAGGTTAGCGAATCGGGCGAGGGTAGGCTAGCGCTGTCGTTTCTAACTGCAGTCCACTCTTCTTTCCAGCTTTTACCGCTCCAAAAGGTTCCTTTCAATGTATCTGTTTGGCCAAGGCTGGCTTTCATTAAGAAGGCATGCTCACCATCAAACGCACTAATAGCAAATTCATTACCGTATACGCGCCCTTCCATATACCGATAATCGCCTAGAGGAGTTAAAAACGTACCTTTAATGCTGCCAGCCTTTTGTTCAAATTCGCCCACGGCGTTGTAGGTAGTATCCTGGCCATTCTCGCCTTTAAAATTTACCTGCCAGCGACCCGCAAAATTTTGAGGTTCAGTTTCTTGTTCGTTTTCCCTGAATCGGTAGGTTTCGCCGCGCGTAGCTCTAAATGGAATAGTATAATTGTCTACGTAATTTTTGACAAAATTGCCGCTTAGTTCACCTTCTCCACTAAATTTAGCCAATATCTGGGTATCAAAAATATGCATAGATACTACTACCGAATCGCCGGTAGCCTGCACTGAGCCGGCCTGAAGTTGTTCCTCTCCATTAAGTAGGGTTAATAATAGGCTATCGTCCTTAGCCGGTGCTATTCTAAAATTAAAGGGCAACTCTTGGTCCTGAATACTCAGTACCCCCCGCCAAAGCCCTATAACACTTTGGTCGGTTGTTGATTCAGGCCTATCCTGTCCGCAAGCCGAAAGTAAGCTGATGCCAATGGCAAATAATAGTAACCGTTTCATTATACAATAGTACGATGATGTATTTAAAAATTGCAAGTGGGGCAAAGTGGGGAAATTGTAAGTAAGAATCTAGCAGAAGTAGAGCTTTTTAATCAAAATCCAATGATCGGCTAAAAAGTCAAAATCAGAATGATTTATAGCATTGATAACTGTTTGTTTAAGGTAAATTGCCTAAATATCAAACAATATAGTCAAATCTCTAATTGTGAACCACTTAGCTGTGTATAACTCTTGGTAAAACTATTTAACTAATTGAATGTCAAATATTTAATCATGTACAAATTATCAGATTTTATAAGTCAAATAATTTGGAAAAGTCATTGATAACCAGTAATACAAAGGATTATGATTAATATTAAATTTGAATTATTTTAATATAATTGGTTACTGAGTTACCAAATTATATAATAATTCCAAGTTATATACCAAAATGGCGGTAATATGCACGAAAGGTGGTAGAAAGTGGGGGATTGTGGATAAGTGTGTTCCGATTTTCTTTATTTTTGCCCTTATACTATGGGATATTTTACCTCCGAATACGAATGTAAGCTTGATGCTAAAGGCCGCATTGTTTTGCCGGCTCGCATTAAGGCTGCCTTGCCGAATACGGCCGGAGGGGAGTTGGTGGTTCGTTGTGGGTTTGAGCCTTGCCTGGTGGTATATCCTTATACTGAGTACAGAAAGATTTTTTCAAAAATTGCCTCCTTAAATGAGTTTAACGAGGAATACCGTAAACTCCAGCGAAATTTTTTTAGAGGCAATGCCCAGGTGGAACTGGATGCTAATGGAAGGTTTCTGATACCTAAGTCAATGCTGCAATTTGCTGATCTTAAAAAAGATGTGGTGGTGGTAGGTATGGGTAATCGCATAGAGTTATGGAATCCCGATAAGTACCAGCAGTATTTAATTCAGGATAGCCAGGAATTTAGCAAATTGGCCGAAAAATTTCTTTCCGAATAAATTAGTATACTAAATGGAATACCATAATCCGGTAATGCTGCGCGAATCTTTGGATGGACTCAACATTCAGGATAATGGCACCTACGTGGACCTGACCTTTGGCGGCGGGGGGCATACCCAGCAAATTCTGGCCGAGCTTAAAGGAGGTAAAGTGCTGGGCTTTGACCAGGATACCGACGCCCACCAGCAGGCAGAAAAGCTGAATGATTCGCGCTTTACTCTAGTTGCTGCCAATTTCCGCTATCTGAAGCGTTATTTACGCTTGCACGGAATTAAGCAAGTTGACGGTATTTTGGCTGATTTAGGGGTTTCTTCACATCAATTCGACGTTCCGGAACGGGGCTTTTCTACCCGTTTTAATGCTAAGCTGGATATGCGTATGGATCAGGCCGGAAGTAAAACTGCCGAGTCGGTAATAAATGAGTACCCGGAATCGGAATTGCATAAAATATTGGGTATGTACGGCGAAGTTAAAAATGCCCGTACCTTAGCCTCTGCTCTGGTTTCTCGGAGGATTAATAGCCCACTACAAACTATTGATGATTTAAAGGAAGTGGCTGAACCTTTGGCGCCGCGTAATCGAGAAAACAAGTATTTAGCCCAAGTTTTTCAGGCATTAAGAATTGAAGTGAACGATGAATTGGCTGCTTTAGAAGAGATGCTGGAACAGGCTGCAGAAGTACTTAAACCCGGCGGCCGCCTCGTAGTAATTAGTTATCATAGCTTAGAGGATAGGCTGGTCAAAAATTTTATAGCTAAAGGAAAGTTTAGCGGTGAGCTTGAAAAGGATTTTTACGGAAACCCGCTTAAGCCCCTTAAGCCAATAACCCGTAAGCCACTGGAAGCTCAAGCAGAAGAAGTAGCCCGCAATAATAGGGCAAGGAGTGCCCGTTTACGAGTAGCCGAAAAAATATAGATATGGCCAGGAATCTGCCAAAAAACCCGCCAAAGACCCGAAAAAAAGGCAAAAGCCTCTTTCAGAAGGTGGAAGGCGTTTTTAAAATGGAGTCGCTATTTGACGAAGGCGTTCCGGTTAAACACCTGCCCTTTGTACTATTTGTAATGGTATTGCTGCTAACCTATATCGGCAATAACCATTACGGCGAAAAAACCAACCGTAAGGTGCAGCGCCTGGAGCAGGAGGTTGAGGATTTACGAGCCGATTATACCACCCTTAAAGCCGATTATATGTTTAGTAGTAAACAGTCAGAAGTTGCCCGCCGGGTAGAGCCCCTTGGATTAATTGAAAGTCAAAAACCACCTCATAAAATTGTAATTTCTGAAGATGAATAGCAAAAGAACTATATTGCTAAGGGTAAGGCTGGCATTTATACTTAGTTTTCTTTTTGCTACAGCCATTATTTACCGCATATTTTCGCTGCAAACTGTAGAAGGTGAACGCTGGCGAAAGGTGGCGGCCGCCACCAGTCTGCAGTACCGTACTATACCATCAACTCGCGGCAACATCTACAGTGATAATGGTAGTTTGTTGGCAACTTCGTTACCGTTCTACAAAGTTTGCCTGGACCCTACCGTAGCTTCCGATGAACTATTTGATGCATCAATTGATAGTTTAAGCCTACTATTAAGCAAGTTTTATGGCGACCGGAGCCAAAAAGAATACCGGGAGCGTATTAAAACTGCCCGGGCTAAGAATCGCCGTTACTTAGTATTAAATCGGGTTCAGGTAGGCTATCAGGATAAAAAAGTTATGGAAACGTGGCCGCTGTTTCGGGAAGGCCGCTACCGGGGCGGGGTGTTGTTTGAAAAAGCCGATAAGCGCTTTAGGCCATTTAGCAACCTGGCGGGCCGAACCATAGGCTACGTTAACGATGAAGGTTTTGGCGCCGGCCTGGAACGAAGCTTCCACGATAAACTTAGGGGCTTAGACGGGGAAGCATTATTTACTAAGCGTGCCGGCGGTAGCTGGGTACAAGTATTTAACGATCAGCAGCGCCGCCCGCAAGAAGGCCTGGATATAGTAACCACCCTGGATGTTAATTTACAGGACGTATCGGAAAGTGCCCTGCTGAAACATTTACAAATGCATGAGGCGGACCGGGGTTGTGTGGTGGTTATGGAAGTAGCTACCGGGCATATTAAAGCTATGGCTAACCTCAGCCGAAATAAAAACGGCTACTACGGTGAAACCTACAATTATGCGGTAGGATCCCATGGCCTTAGAGAACCGGGCTCTACATTTAAACTGGCCAGCCTTATGGCACTACTTGAGGATAGCCACTTACAAATTGCAGATACGATTGATACCGGCGATGGTGTTTTAAAATTTTACAAAGAAGTGGTACGGGACCATAAGCCGGGCGGCTACGGTAAAATTACTATTGAGGATGCCTTTGAAAAGTCTTCTAACATAGCCTTTGCCAAATTGGTTGATTCGCACTTTGGGCTTAAACCCCAGAAGTTTATGGAATATGTGCGGAGGTTTGGGCTGAGTGACCCACTGGATTTTCAGCTTATGGGCGAGGGTATACCTAAATTTCCTACCGAAGACCGGTGGAGTGGGATTACCTTACCGTGGATGGCCTACGGCTACGGTTTCGAAATTACGCCCCTACAAACCCTTACGTTTTATAATGCAGTTGCCAATAATGGTAAAATGATGAAACCTACGCTGGTTTCGGCCGTTCGCCGCGCTAATCAGGTAGAGGAACAGATTGACCCCTACATACTTAATGAGCAAATAGCATCGCCCCAAACCTTAGAAAGTGTTCACCAACTTTTGGCCGGGGTGGTTGAAAGCGGAACAGCCAGCAACATCAGAAATGCCCATTATGGTATAGCCGGCAAAACCGGCACTGCCCAAACCTTGGAAAATGGTCGGTATGTACGCAAGTACTATACCTCTTTTGTAGGATACTTTCCGACCGATAAGCCTAAGTACAGTTGCATAGTAGTTATTGATAACCCTAAAGGCTATAGCCAGTACGGAAGCGATGTGGCGGCCCCGGTATTTAAAGAAATTGCCGATAAAATTTACGCTCGCGATCTGGAAATCCACGAGGCTTATTTGGCAACCGTGGATAGCACCACTAATCAAGAATTGCCCGTAATTCAGGCTGGGTTTCTGCCAGAACTGGTTGATTTGTGCGCTGAACTGGATATTCGCCACGAAGAGAACCCGGACGCAGACTGGGGACAAACTAAGGTACTAGGTGATAGCGTAGCTTGGCAGGGTCGGGCCAACAGCACCGGCCGGGTACCCGATGTGCGGGGTATGCTTCTGCGCGATGCTATATACCTTTTGGAAAATGGGGGATTACAGGTAAATTATCGCGGTAGTGGTCGGGTAAGCAAACAATCTCTCTTACCCGGTGATAAAATAATAAAGGGATCGTACATACAGCTTTCGCTTAAGTAATGCCAAAACTTCAGGATATTCTCTACAATGTTTCCCTGACGGCTAGTAAGGGGCCAACCGATATCATTATTGAAAGCCTAACCTTTGATAGCCGCAAGGTAAGCCAGGGCAGCATGTTTGTAGCTATGCGAGGCACCCAGGTTGATGGGCATAGTTATATTTCGAAGGTTATAGAGGATGGGGCTAAGGTAGTTGTTGTTGAAAACTGGCCCGAAAATCCTATTGAAGACATTACCTGGATTCAGGTAAGGGACACAAGCCAGGCGCTGGGTACCATGGCCGCTAATTTCTACGGCAATCCTTCAGAGAAATTAAAAATTGTAGCGGTTACCGGTACTAACGGTAAAACCACTGTGGCAACTTTGCTCTATAATTTATTCCGGGAATTAGGCTACACTACCGGCCTACTTTCTACTGTGCGTAACTTAATTAACGACGAAGAGATAAAGGCAACCCATACCACGCCGGACGCCATTAGTTTACAGGAATTATTAGGTAAGATGCTGGATAAGGGGTGTACACACTGCTTTATGGAAGCCAGCAGCCATGCTATAGTGCAGGGCCGAATTGGAGGTATGAAGCTGGATGGGGCCATTTTCACCAATATCAGCCACGACCACCTTGACTACCACAAAACCTTTGATGCTTACATAGCCGCTAAAAAACAACTTTTTGATTACCTGCCTAAGGCGGCATTTGCCCTTACAAATATTGATGACAAGCGGGGACTGGTAATGCTGCAGAATACTAGCGCCCGAAAGTTTAGCTACGCCTTAAAGCGTCCGGCAGACTACAAGGCCCGGTTAATTAGTAATACCCTTCAGGGTTTGGAACTTGAGTTAGATGGAAAAGTAGTTTGGTTTAGGCTTATAGGTGATTTTAATGCATATAATATTTTAGCAGTATACGGGACTGCGGTTTTGTTGGGCGAAGATGAAGATGCGGTTCTTACCCAGTTAAGCAGCCTGAACACGGCCCCGGGCAGGTTTGAGCAGGTAATGCCGGAAAGTGGTATATTATCAATAGTGGATTACGCCCATACGCCCGATGCCCTGGAAAATGTATTGCAAACTATTTCATCTTTTCGAACGGGCAATGAGCAGGTTATCACTGTAGTGGGTTGCGGCGGCGACCGGGATAAAACCAAGCGCCCAATTATGGCCAGCACCTCGGCTAACCATAGCGATAAAGTTATTTTAACTTCGGACAACCCCCGTACCGAAGATCCGGCAGTCATATTGCAGGAAATGCAGCAGGGTATTACCGCTGCCCAACAGCGCAAAGTACTGAGCATTTTAGATAGGAAAGAAGCTATACGCACCGCCCTAATGATGGCTCAGCCCGGGGATATTGTACTGGTAGCCGGCAAAGGACACGAGACCTACCAGGAGGTAAATGGAACTCGGCATCATTTTGACGATAGGGAGGTTATACGGGAAATTTTAGCCCAATTAAAGGGGTGAAATTGTTTAAGATTTAGTTAATTCCGTTTTCAAGCACTTTTAACCCAGCCTACCTGAATGTTTTATCATATTTTCGATTTTTTAGAGAAGGAATTTAACCTAGCCGGGGCGCAGGTCTTTCAGTATATTTCATTCAGGGCGGGGGCAACCGCTTTATTTTCACTTTTAATTAGTTTGCTAATTGGCAAAAAATTAATCCGATACCTACAGAAGCGCCAAATCGGCGAAATTGTACGAAACCTGGGTTTGCAAGGGCAAATTGAGAAGAAAGGTACTCCAACAATGGGCGGAATTATAATTATTTCGGCTATTGTAGTTCCAACCTTGCTGTTCGCAAAGCTGGATAATATCTACATTATCCTGATGCTGACCGCCACCATCTGGATGGGCTTTATAGGTTTTCTAGATGACTATATTAAAGTATTTAAGAAGAATAAAGAGGGTCTAGCCGGCAAATTTAAAGTAGTTGGTCAGGTAGGCTTAGGGTTAATTGTGGGGCTTACCCTTTACTTTCACGATGATGTGGTAGTCCGAAAATTTGCCACTGATGAACCAATAATTGAGCGTACCGAAAATCCGGAGGTAGAAGGTTCCGGCATAATAACCCCTTATCAGGATATTAAAAGTACGGTATCGACAATTCCTTTCTTTAAGAATAATGAGTTCAATTACCGCGATTTGATTCCGGAAAACCTGCAAGATTTTACTTGGGTCCTGTATGTACTGGTAGTAATCTTCATTACCACTGCAGTAAGCAACGGCGCTAACATTACCGACGGACTCGACGGTTTGGCGGCTGGTACTTCGGCAATAATCGGACTTACTTTGGCTATTTTCTCCTACGTTTCGGGCAATACCATATTCGCCGATTATTTAAATATAATGTACATACCTAATACGGGCGAATTAGTAATTTTCTGTACCGCGTTTGTGGGGGCATGTATCGGATTTTTGTGGTTTAATGCCTACCCGGCCCAGGTATTTATGGGTGATACGGGTAGCCTTTCATTAGGGGGTATAATTGCGGTTTTGGCATTTGCCGTTCGTAAAGAATTGCTCATTCCCATCATGTGCGGAATATTTTTGGTTGAAAATTTATCGGTTATTCTTCAGGTAAGTTATTTTAAATATACCAAGCAACGCTACGGTGAAGGGCGGAGGATTTTTAAAATGTCGCCGCTACACCACCATTATCAGAAAATGGAATTTCACGAAAGTAAAATTGTTACCCGCTTCTGGATTGTGGGCGTATTACTAGCCATTATAACCCTAACAACCCTTAAACTACGCTAGTATGGAAGAAAAGCTGGTAGTACTGGGTGGAGGCGAAAGCGGAACCGGGGCTGCATTATTGGCAAAAAAACAAGGCTACTCAGTATTTGTAAGTGATAAAGGCACAATTTTAGAGGCTAACCGAAAAGTTTTAGTTGAAGCCAATATTGCCTACGAAGAAGGAAAACATACGGCTGAAGTAGTTCTACAGGGCGGTATAATTGTTAAAAGCCCGGGCATTCCGGATAACGTACTGCTTATTCAGGAGGCTAAGAAAAAGGGAATTCAGATAATTGATGAATTACTTTTTGCCTGGCGTTACTTAAACGGAAGATCTAAATTTATTGCTATAACGGGTACAAATGGTAAAACCACTACCACGCTACTAACCTATCATCTGCTCAAAGAAGCAGGGTATTCAGTTGGCTTGGCCGGAAATGTAGGCAAAAGCCTGGCCGGTCAGGTAGCGGGTGGTTTTGAACCCGACTGGTGGGTATTGGAAGTTAGTTCGTTTCAGCTAGATGGAATGCCCGGGTTCAGACCCGAAATAGGGGTTATTACCAATATTACCCCGGATCACCTGGACCGCTACGATTACAAGCTGGAAAACTACGTTCGTAGCAAAATCCAGATGGGCCTGTATCAGCAACCCTCGGATTATTTAATTATTAACGGCGACAATTCCCTACTCAGTGAAGCAGTAGCCAAAGCGGGTTTACCCGGTAGGCTATTAACCCTATCGGAATACAAAGAGACTGTAGGGGCCGCAATTATATCTGAAAATAAAATTGACTATATAGCCCCGGAAAAATGGGGACTGCAGCTAAATAACTCGCCATTAAAGGGTAAGCATAATACCCTTAATACCGGCTGCGCAGCTTTGGCAGCCAAATTGGCCGGTCTTTTAATAGAAGAAGTACAGGCCGGCTTAGCCAGTTTTAAAAATGCCCCGCACCGGATGGAAGCCGTGGCGAGCCTGGCCGGGGTGGAGTATATTAATGACAGCAAGGCTACCAACGTAGATGCCGCCTGGTATGCCCTGGATGCTATGAAAAAGCCAATAGTCTGGATTGTAGGGGGAGTAGATAAAGGTAATGATTACGATCAAGTAGAAGAACTGGTTGCAGAGAAGGTCACGGATATAGTTTGCCTTGGCACTGATAATTCTAAGCTACTGCACTATTTTTCTAGTTTTCAAAAAAATATGGTGGAGGCTCAATCCATGGCGCAGGCGGTGCGACAGGCTCATTCAGTAGCTAAACCCGGGGCCGTAGTGTTGCTTTCGCCCTGCTGCGCCAGTTTCGATCTTTTTAAAAATTACGAGGACCGGGGCCGGCAATTTTGCGAAGAAGTATTAATTTTAAAGGAGAAGTTGGAAAGCGTATGAATGATTTACGAGCCTGGGCCCACCGCAACCTAACCGGCGATCCGGTAATCTGGATAATTGTATTTGGTTTATCCTTTGTAAGTGTACTTACTGTATACAGTGCTACGGGAACCTTAGCCTACCAGCGCGATCGTATGGTAGAGCAGTACCTGATTAACCATACGCTACTTCTGCTTTTTAGCCTGTTCTGTATGTGGTTGGCTCACCGTATAGACTTTCGTTATTACAGCCGCCTTTCTAGAATTGCCTTATTGGTGTCGGTACCTTTGCTGCTTTATGCTTTCTTTTTTGGGGCTGAAATTAACGAGGCCCGCCGCTGGATTGAAATTCCGCTTATCAACAAAACTTTTCAGCCCTCGGATTTAGCCAAGTTGGCCCTTATAACCAACCTGGCCGCTATGTTAAGTAAGCGGCAAAAGAATATAAAAGATATGGAGTTACTGCTTCCGGTACTAATCTGGATCGGGGTAATTTGTGGCTTGATAGCCCTTTCTGACTTCAGCTCCTCGGCCTTATTATTTGCCACCTGCGGTTTGCTTATGCTTATTGGCAGAGTGCCGGTAAAGTATCTGGTTATCCTTAGTATGGTTGGCTTGCTGAGCGGTAGTGTAGCCATGATGTTCGGATCACGTTGGGAAACCCTAAAAGGACGGATTGAGCGATTTGCTGACGGATCGGGTGAGGTTAGTTTTCAGGCTCAGCAAGGCTATATCGCAATTTCTACCGGAGGCATTGCCGGCAAAGGTCCGGGCAATAGTGACCAGAAAAACTTTTTACCCCTTTCGTTTTCAGACTATATATACGCCATTATTATAGAAGAATACGGCCTTTTTGGCGGAGCTATCGTGCTGTTTCTTTATCTGGCATTGCTCTACCGGGGGGTTCGAGCGGTAGCCAATGTGTACCGGGGCGAAAATATTAAATCGGATAAGGTGCAGGATTTTGGTAGTTTGCTTTCGGCAGGCCTAAGTTTTGCTATAGTTTTGCAGGCATTTGCCAACATGGGAGTAGTAGTAGGGTTACTACCAGAAACCGGATTGCCCCTGCCAATGATTAGTATGGGGGGTACATCGTTACTTTTTACCGGCTTTGCTTTAGGCATTATATTAAGTGTAAGCCGGGGCGAAACCCAGGTAAAAGCCCGGGCAAAACGCGATGTTAAAGCCAATTTGGTTAAAGCTTAGTTGTAGGTAGTTTGCTTTAACAGCTAAGTATTTTTTTAAATTAAACAGGATTAAACAAGGTGGATTCACCCCGAATTATAATTAGCGGAGGCGGTACCGGCGGGCATATTTACCCGGCTATTGCTATTGCCAATGCTATTAAAGAAATTACACCTAAGGCTGAAATATTGTTCGTTGGAGCTAAAGGCCGAATGGAAATGGAAAAGGTTCCGGAGGCCGGTTATGCTATAGAAGGTTTAGATATTGCCGGTCTTCAGCGTAAGCTTACCCTTAAAAACCTAAGCTTCCCGTTTAAAGTACTAAAATCTTTGGCTCAGGCCTCCGCAATTGTTAAAAATTTTAAGCCAAATGCGGTGGTTGGCGTAGGAGGGTACGCCAGCGGACCGCTGGTATTTTCGGCGGCGCGGCGCGGGGTTCCGGCAGTATTGCAAGAGCAAAACAGTTATGCCGGTCTTACCAATAAAATCCTTTCTAAATATGTACAGAAAATCTGCGTGGCCTACCCCCATATGCAGCAGTACTTTCCAGCTTCAAAAATCCAATTTACGGGTAACCCTGTCCGGCAGGATATTAGTAAGTTAGAAAATAAGCGTACCGAAGCCTTAACCCACTTTAGTTTTTCGCCAGACAAACCGGTGTTGCTAATTTTAGGCGGAAGCTTAGGGGCTAGGACTCTCAATGAAAGTCTATTGGCCGACTGGCGGAAGCTTGAAGACAATGGGGTTCAGGTTATCTGGCAATGCGGAAAATTCTACTACGAAGATTTGAAGGCTAAACTTACCGATCAGCTTTCCGCCTCAATAAAACTGGTGCCCTTTATAAAGGAAATGCCTTTAGCATACGCTGCAGCCAATGTGGTAATAAGCCGGGCGGGTGCCTTGTCAATCTCGGAACTTTGCCTGGCCGCTAAACCGGCCATTTTAGTGCCATCACCTAACGTGGCCGAAGACCATCAAACTAAAAATGCTATGGCGCTGGTAAAAGCAGATGCGGCAATTCTAATTAAGGATTCAGAAGCCGGCGCTAAGCTTATTGATAGGGTAATTGACCTAATTGAGGATAAGCAAGGCCAAAAAAAGTTGAGCGAAAATATTATGAAACTAGGCAAGCCCCAAGCGGCCCAAGAAATTGCTCACCAAATATTAGCGCTAGCTACATAGGCATGAATCAGTACAAAATTATATATCTGTTGGGTATCGGGGGCATTGGTATGAGTGCCTTGGCCCGGTATTTCAATATAAAAGGGTTTAAGGTTTTAGGCTACGATAAAACCGAAACCGAACTTACTAAGCAGCTTCAAGAGCAGGGTATAGAAATTCATTTTAATGATAGTGGTGTGGATAGCCTACCGCCGGAGGTACAAGAAAACAAGCAAGAAACCCTGGTAATTTTTACCCCGGCTATACCCAAAGATCATCAGGAACACGCTTGGTTAAAGGAACAGGGCTATACAATAAAAAAGAGGGCAGAGGTTTTGGGAATGCTTACCCAGCAGCATAAAACGGTAGCAGTGGCTGGAACCCACGGAAAAACCACAACCTCCTCCATGGTAGCCCATCTGCTAAAAGTAGCTCAAATTCCGGTTTCAGCTTTTTTGGGGGGCATATCTTCTAACTACAATACCAACCTTATTCTGCACGAAGCAGAAGACGAAGCAGTGATTGTGGCCGAGGCTGATGAGTTTGACCGTTCATTTTTGTGGCTGCACCCCAACCTGGCCGTAATTACCGCCACCGATGCCGACCACCTTGATATTTATGATAAAAAAGAAGCTCTAGTTGATGCATTTGGGGACTTTGCAGCCCAATTGCAGGCCGGGGGCACCCTGTTTCTAAACTACCGGGCCGAACCGGCAGTTGCCCAGCGCATAAAAAATGTGAATTCCAACGTTATGAAATATGGGTTGGAAGCCGAAGCTGTTTGTAAGGCCAGTAGTATTGAAATTAAAGCAGGTTCCTTTTACTTTACCTATAACGATGGTGATGTTGTTTGGAAAGATTTGCAATTAGGTATACCGGGCTTTCATAATGTGGAAAACGCAGTAGCAGCCATAGCCTGTAGCAAAGCATTGGGAGCCACGGAAGCCCAAATTAGAGAAGGGTTGGCCAGCTACAAAGGCGTAAAGCGCAGGTTTGAAACCATACTTAAGCAGCCTGTAGTATTTATAGATGACTATGCCCACCACCCGGAAGAAATTAAAGCCTTCATAAATTCAGTACGAGCTTTATACCCAGGTCAAAAAATTACTGCACTATTTCAGCCCCATCTATATTCCCGAACTCGTGACTTTCAGGATGGCTTTGCTGAATCATTGAGCCTGGCCGACGAGGTTATCCTGACTAATATTTACCCGGCCCGGGAATTACCAATTGAGGGGGTAGAGTCGGACATAATTGCCCAAAAACTAACGGTGCCATATAAGTTAATTTCTTACACGCAGGTTGAAGACTTGATTAGTAAAGAAAATCTTAATATTTTGTTAAGCATAGGTGCCGGAGACATAGATAAATTGGTACCTAAATTGAAGGAAATACTTCAAAATAAAGATAAAAAAATTGCTTAAACCTAAACTTAAACAGGCGGCTTATATCTTACTGACAACTATAGTTGTAGGGGGTCTACTTTCGTTCTCGCTAATAAGAAGTGAAAGTGGTAAAGTTCAAAATGTTATTGTGGAAATTGGCAATCAGGAAGGTAATTATTTTATCAATCGGGCGGATGTATTGCAACTTCTTTCGAGTAATGGTCAGGAGGAAATTATAGGTGCCAGTACAAAAAGTTTAAGTTTAAAAACCCTTGAAAATCGCCTTAAGAATCATAAGTTTGTAGACAGGTCGCAGGTATCGCGTGATTACCAGGGAAATATGTACGTGTATTTGACCCAACGTAAACCAATCGCGCGTATTTTACGACCAAATGGACCCGGAGCTTACATCGATCAGAACGGCGATATTCTGCCACTTTCTGATAAGTATACGGCCCGGGTAGTGCTGCTAAGCGGGGCTTTTGCCGAAAGGCTGTGGAAGTCCGCCTTAACCAGTAACGAGCAGGGCAAGCAACTTTTGGATTTACTGCGCTATCTGGATTCAAACCCTAAATGGCGTGCCCAAATTGCCCAACTCGATATTGATAAATCCGGCAGCATAACCATGTATCCGCAGTTAACCAAGCAACTTATTCAGTTTGGGCAGCCTACGGACTATGTGGAAAAATTTGATAAGCTAAATATATTTTACAAGCAGATTTTACCCAGTAAAGGATGGAACCACTACGAACGGGTAGATCTGCGGCACAAGAATCAAATTGTGTGTGAGTAACCGCTAAATAGGGGGCATGCAAGACGAAAAAATTGTTGTTGGCCTGGACATAGGTACAACCAAAATATGCGCCATTGTTGGCAAGCGTAACGAGTACGGCAAACTCGAAGTCATGGGTATGGGTAAAGCCGTATCGGATGGCGTAGTGCGCGGTATAGTAACCAATATCGACAAAACGGTATTGGGTATACAGAAAGCAATTGCCGAAGCTGAAGAACAATCAGGTATTGATATTCGGGTAGTGAACGTAGGTATAGCTGGGCAGCATATAAAAAGTGCTGTACACCACGGCTCTATTGTACGTAACTCGGCCGAAGATGAAATATCGCTGGAAGATGTTAACCGTCTGACCAACGATATGTACCGAATAGTTATACCGCCGGGCAGTGAAATTATCCACGTAATGCCCCAGAGTTATACTATTGACTATCACGAGGGTATTAAAGACCCGGTTGGCCATACCGGGGTTCGATTAGAGGCTGATTTTCATGTAATTACCGCGCAAACCAATGCTATTAATAATATTAATAAGTGCGTTAGACGGGCCGGGCTGGAAATTGATAATCTGATTCTGGAGCCACTGGCCAGTAGCTTGGCGGTGCTAAGCGATGAAGAAAAAGAAGCCGGTGTTTGCCTAGTAGATATTGGCGGAGGTACCACTGATATCGCTATTTTCCACGATAATATTATTCGCCATACGGCAGTTATACCATTTGGGGGCAATATTATCACCAGCGATATTAAGCAAGGTTGTATGGTAATGCAGCATCAGGCTGAGTTACTCAAAACTAAGTTTGGCCGGGCAATAGGCGAAGAAGCGAGCGAGAATGAGATAGTATCCATTCCGGGTCTTCGCAATCGTCCGCCTAAAGAGATTAGCATTAAAAATCTGGCTAATATTATTGAAGCCCGCATGGAGGAAATCATAGAAATGGTTCATGCGGAAATTATTGCCAGTGGCTACGATAATAAGTTGGCCGGTGGTTTGGTAATAACGGGCGGAGGCTCGCAGCTTACCAGCGTGCGCCAGCTATTTGAGTATATGAGCGGCATGGATGCCCGCATAGGGTACCCGAACGAGCATTTGGGTAAAAGCAAGGTTGAAATGGTTAAAAGCCCGATGTTTGCAACTACCGTTGGCTTAGTTCTGAGCGGTTATAAAGCACTGGACGATAGGGAAAACCATTACGAACAACGAGTGCAGCAACGCAATCAGCAGGTGAAGAAAGATCAGCAGCACCCGCGCCAAGGTACCGGTTTCTTCTCTAAGATTTTGGACCGCACCCGCAATTTGCTGATAGACGATTTGGATGACCGCGACGAGTATTAACCCTTAATCCGGCGAAAGAAAGATGGCTGAAAACAACTATTCATTTGAATTACCAACGCATCAGCGTTCCATAATTAAAGTTATTGGTGTAGGTGGTGGCGGTAGCAATGCCGTTAACCACATGTTTAACCAGGGCATCCGCGATGTAGAGTTTGTGGTAGTTAATACCGATTCCCAGGCTCTTAAAAGCAGCCCTATACCTAACCGCATACAAATTGGTACCAACCTTACCGAAGGTTTAGGCGCCGGCGCCAATCCGGAAAAAGGTAAAAATGCGGCTATTGAAAGCAAAGAAGATATCCGCGATATGCTTAGTAAGGATACCAAAATGGTATTCATTACGGCAGGCATGGGCGGCGGCACCGGTACCGGGGCTGCGCCGGAAATTGCGCGTGTGGCCAAGGAACTGGGTATTCTTACCGTGGGTATAGTAACCCTGCCATTTATGTGGGAAGGGAAGAAAAAGCTTAAGCAGGCTTCCTCCGGTATTGAGAGTCTAAAAGATAATTGCGATACG
>CAZDEY010000003.1:71890-100084 GCA_964504565.1 uncultured Roseivirgaceae bacterium | reverse complement strand
TATTGTAATCCTGAATGATAAACTTCGGGAAATTTACGGCAACCTGCCCATTCGCGAAGCGTTTGCCGAAGCCGATAATGTATTGACTACCGCAGCCAAAGGTATTGCCGAAATAATAACGGTTCCAGGTTACGTAAACGTTGACTTTGAGGATGTTAAAACGGTAATGAAGGATAGTGGGGCGGCGGTTATGGGCTCAGCCCAGGCAAGTGGTGAAAACCGGGCCCGCCGGGCAGCTGAAGAAGCCATATCTTCTCCCTTACTGGATAGCCGTAATATTCACGGGGCTCAGAAAATTCTGCTTAGTATTATTTCTGGTGAGGAAGCCGAACTGCAAATGGACGAGCTTACCGAAATTACCGAGCATATTCAGGAAAAAGCCGGCGATGATGCGGAGGTTATATTTGGCCACGGTATCGATCCTGATCTTAACGATAGCATTCGGGTTACCGTAATTGCAACCGGTTTTGAATTGGATGAGGAAGAGGATGCTATGCGCGTGGAGCGTAAGCGGATTATTGATTTGGAAAGTAACCGTACCATTAATACGCCGGCTCCTCAGCCAGCTAAGAAAGAAGAAGAGCCAAAGGGCTATATTTTCGAAATGCCTAGCCCGGCAAAACCGGAAAGTGCTCAGCCGGAATCCCGTAAGCCTCAGCCAAGAATTGATACAGAAGAAAAGCAAACCCAGGATGAGAATTTGTGGGATAGTGAAGAGTTTGAAATAGTGGATGCTCCGGCCAACGGAAATGTATTTGGTACTTCCCCGGACTCAATTGATGAGGAAGAACTTCTTCAGGAAGAATTAATTCAGAAGCGTAAAATGCTGGCGGCTAAAGCTCAGGAGCGGGTTAAGCGCTTGCGAGGGATGCGCCATCAGCAACCGCCGGTACAAGATTCCGAAGACCTGAAGGATATGCTGGACGTTCCGGCTTACTTAAGGAAAAATATTCGGTTAAAGGATGTACCGCATAGCAGCCAAAAGAATATTTCAAAGTTTAACCTAAATGACGAAAACCAGATTTTAGGAAATAATAAGTACCTGCACGATAATGTAGACTAATAAAAAAGGCTTCCATTTTGGGAGCCTTTTTTAATTAGGTCCTGTCTTAAAATGGATACAGTAATTGGTTTATTTAGTATAAAAACATAGTAAAGGATAAACATTTCTGTTAAGTCAATTCATATAACTACATTGACGGCTTAGTTTAGCTAATGCAATGCTAGTAGGATAGGGACTTATTTTACAAGCAGACCCGATATTATTCGCATTATTTACGTAAAAAAGCCTTAATATTTTAGATTAGGAGCTATTAAGCCTAGCCTGGCATAATCAAGCCAGTTACATATTTGCTATACTTGAAAACTGCGTCTTAAAATTACTTTTCTAGCCCACGAGTTATTTGAACTGCTCTACAACTGCCGGCTGCGTATTAGGCTACTAGGTGTAAAGGTGAGCCATTTAGTGCACGGCCAGTACCAGATTAACCTCTTCGACGATACCGAAGAACAGGTAAAATTTTACCAGGCTATGGATAAGCTTAAAAATAAGTACGGTGAACGCATAGTAAGCAGGGCGGTAGGACTGCAAAAATGACTGATTGTATTGATAAATAAGGAGATGCGGCTGGTTTAGGCCATTAATCTACCATAGTGTTGGTATATTCTTACGAAATTAAGTGGGCATACAAACACTATATACTATACCAGCAGTGAGAATTTTTAGGTGAGTAAGCTATTACTTTCCGATACAAAACTTCGAGAAAATATTAGCTAGCAAATTGTCCGTGGTAATCTCACCGGTAATTTCTCCTAAATGGTGTAAAGAATGCCGAATGTCCATAGCCAGAAAATCTCCACTTACCCCGTTTTGTAACCCATCCAGCACGGCGGCTAGCGATTCTTTGGTTTTCAGCAGGCTTTGGTAGTGGCGGGCAGTGGTAATAATAGTTTGGTCGCTAGCAACCTTTTGCAGATCAACCGCCTCCAATATGCTGTTCTGCAGTTCATCCAGCCCCAATTTCTGAGCCGCCGATATAAATTGTACCTCCGGTAGTACCTTTTTCCACTCACCTAATTCATCCGCCGATTTAGTATCGGCTTTATTTCCTATAAGTACTACCGGTTTACCTAAACCTTCGGTAGTGGCATAATATTCGCGTCGGGCATTTTCCGGTTGCTCGTTTTTCAAGTCTACTAGGTACAGGATCAACGAGGCCTGGCTCATTTTTTCGCGGGTACGGGCTATGCCCAACTTTTCTATTTCGTCGGAGCTTTCGCGCAGGCCGGCCGTATCAATAAACCGGAAATGGATTCCGTTTATGATCAGTTCGTCCTCTATAAAATCGCGGGTAGTGCCGGCAATATCCGATACTATAGCTTTTTCCTCGTTCAGCAGCGCATTAAGCAGGGTGCTTTTGCCTACATTAGGTTTACCGGCTATAACTGTAGGCACCCCATTTTTAATAGCCCGACCCGTCACAAAGCTGGCCAGCAGTCCGTTTAGCACGCTTAGCAGTTGGTTAATCAGCCGCTCTACCTGATCGCGGTCGGCAAATTCAACGTCTTCTTCACCAAAATCCAGCTCCAGTTCAATAAGTGAGGCAAAATGGATTAGCTTTTCCCGCAACTCTTTAAGTTCATTGCTAAACCCGCCTTTAAGCTGGCTTAGCGCCGATGAGTGGGCCGCGGCCGAATCCGCAGCAATTAAATCGGCAATAGCCTCGGCTTGCACCAGATCGAACTGGCCGTTTAAAAAGGCTCGCTTGGTAAACTCGCCGGCAGTAGCGTGGCGGACACCATTCCTGATAAATAAATTAAGTATCTGCTGAACTATAAACTGGCTGCCGTGGCAGCTAATTTCCACTACATTTTCTTTAGTAAAGCTGCGCGGAGCTATAAAAAGGCTTACCAGTACCTCGTCAATTAACTGCCCCTCTTCGTTAACCAGAGTGCCAAAATGAATAGTGTGGGTGGCTTGGTCGGTAAGGTTTTTCCCCTTAAAAAATGAATTTGTAAGCGTTATAGCTTGGGGGCCGCTAAGCCTAATAACGGCAATAGCCCCGCTTCCCGCCGGGGTTGCCAGGGCTATTATGGTATCTTGGGTAGTATAACTCAACTGAACGGTTCCGAATTAATTAGAGGACGAATTTCTAAAGCCTTCCAGTATTTTCAAAAATTCGTTAGGTTTTTTGTAGCCGCCAACCGGCATAATAGTCCTAAAATCTTCTTCCAGAAAAACCACGGTAGGGTAGCCACTTACCTTCCACTGACGGGCCACCTGGCGTTCACTTACCATAGCCCCACCCAAAGAATGTTGCTTATTGCTTTCGGCATTTAGTTTTACCGCGTAGTAATTTTCGTTTACGTAAGCCGCCACTTTTTCATCCTGAAAAGTATCTTTGTCCATTTTTTTGCACCAACCGCACCAATCGGTATAAACATCTACAAAAATTTTGCGCGGTTCGGTAAGGTTGCGCTCGTAGGCTTCTTCCAACGTGAGCCATTCAATTTCTTTATTATCGGTGTTACTATTATTCAATATATTAAATGATAATAACGGTGATATAAGTAATAAAATTAATACTAGTGTTACTCGGTACATATATTGCTTATTTAAATTCGAATTTAGGAAGTTGTACGGTTCGGTAACGAAAATATACCGCTAATCATTCTCCTATGTCATTCTTAACAAAGAAATAGTTTAAAGTAGTAAGCCTTGGTATATTTATTAGATAAATTTGCAAAATGTATTGATATACCTTAACCATTTTAGTATTGCTTGTACTGAGTAGCGCTGCTTCCGCTCAAAAAAGCGGCTTCGTTATAAGTGGCTACGTGCTGGATGCCGGCAGCAGAGAAGCCCTTATAGGTGCTACCCTCTACGAGCCTGTTTCCGGAAGTGGCACCGCTACTAACGAGTACGGCTTCTTTAGCCTAAGCCTGCCCGATGCTACCGCCAAAGATATACGTGTAAGTTATGTAGGTTACGTTACCCAGTATCTTACATTACAGCCTAATACGGGCGATAAAGTAACTATACTGCTTAAGGAAGAAGACTACCTGGATGAAGTGGTAGTTATGGCCGATGAGCCTACCTTGGTGGAGGATGTACAGATGAGCAAGATATCGGTTCCTATCACTACAATAAAAAGTATGCCTGCCCTATTTGGGGAGGTTGATATTCTGAAGACATTACAATTGCTACCGGGTATACAAAGCGGGGCCGAAGGTACCAGCGGTATTTATGTGCGGGGCGGCGGTCCGGACCAAAACTTGATTTTGTTAGATGGGGTGCCGGTGTATAATGCCAGCCACTTATTTGGTTTCTTTTCGGTTTTCAATTCCGATGCGGTTAAGCACGTTGATGTGTACAAAGGTGGTTTTCCGGCTCGTTACGGCGGGCGGCTATCCTCGGTGCTGGATATACGCATGAAAGAAGGCAATATGCAGGAATGGCACGGCGAGGGAGGAATTGGTATTATAAGTTCGAGGTTAACAGTTGAAGGGCCACTAAAGAAAAACAAGACCAGTATGATTGTGAGCGGCCGCCGCACGTATATCGATATTTTGGCCCGGCCAATTATTAAGGTCCAGTCGGACGGAGAGGCAGTAGCAGGTTACTATTTTTACGATTTCAATACTAAATTCAACTATATAGTAAACGAGAAAAACCGGCTATATGCCAGCGCTTACTTAGGTAACGACAAGTTTTACGTAAACAATGGCGATGAGTACACTGACTATGATGGGCAGGTATATCAGGATGAATCAAATTCTGGAATAAAGTGGGGGAATATTACCTCCAGCCTGCGCTGGAACCACGTGTTCTCCGATAAAATCTTCTCTAATACTACCCTTACTTACAGTAAATACCAGTTCGATTTATTCTCGTACCAGTACAATGAGTACAGCGATAATGGCAGCAAAAGAAAGGAAGAGATCAACGCTAACTATATCTCCTTCATTCGCGATTTTGCGCTGTCCAACGATGTTGATATATCCATAAACAACCAGCACCAACTCAGAACCGGGTTTATGCTTACCCAGCATCGCTTTAAACCCGGAGCTTTTCAGTTTATAAGCGAGGGCGAAGATGAGTATTCCTATATGCCGCCCGATAGCCTAATGCTGGATTCGTGGGAATCGCAACTCTACGTTGAAGACGACTGGATGGTAAATTCTAAACTAAAATTAAATTTAGGTTTGCACAGTAGCGCTTTTATAACCCAGGGTAGAAACTACATCTCGCTGCAACCGCGAATCAGCGGTCGCTACCTGCTATCCAATAGCTTAAGCCTGAAAGCTTCTGCGGTTACTATGCGCCAGTTCATTCACTTGCTTACTAACAGTGGGGTAGGGCTGCCTACCGATTTATGGGTACCCTCAACGGATTACGTAAAGCCGCAGAAAAGCTGGCAGGCAGCGGTTGGCTTAGCCAAAGAATTAAAAGGAGGGTATCAGGTGAGCTTAGAAGGGTACTATAAAGAAATGGATAATTTGGTGGCCTACAAAGAGGCCGCCAGCTATATAGACCCGCGAACCGACTGGCAGGAACAGGTTACGTTTGGCCGGGGAGAAAGCTACGGAACTGAACTGTTTTTTGAAAAGCAGCAGGGTAAATTAACCGGGTGGTTGGGCTATACGCTGAGTTGGTCTAACCGCCAGTTTCCTACCCTTAACCTGGGCAACAAATTTCCTTATAAGTACGACCGCCGGCACGATGTGAGCGTGGTTCTTAATTATAGCCCTAATAAAAAATCCGTACTTTCTACCACTTGGGTATACGGTACGGGCAATGCTATAACTCTGCCGTTGGCCACCTATGTGTATGAAGATGAGCAGGGCGGCGGCGATGAGCTAACGTACTATAGCGAACGTAATGCCTATAGAATGCGCGCCTACCATCGTATGGACCTTAGTTACAGCCGGGTTAAGAAAGTGCGCTGGGGCGAAAGAAGGTGGGTGTTTAGTGTGTATAATTTATATAACCGAAAAAATCCGTTCTATATAAACTTGGAGTATGACTACGAGACTGAACAGAATAAATTTGTGCAGTACAGCCTATTTACTATAATTCCCTCGGTAGCCTACAATTTTAAATTTTAAGGTATGAAGAAGCTAATTTGCAGCCTGCTTGCCCTTCCCGTACTTTTAGCGTGCGAAACGGTAATTGATTTTGATGTGCCGGCTGAGCCAACCCGCTTTGTGCTGCACAGTATGGTGCTGCCCGACACGAGCAACGTATTGTATCTTTCATTATCTAGGAATATATACAGTGATGGAGATAGTTATGGCCTAGCGCCTTGGGCTACCGTTCAATTAATTTCCCCTACGGATACTATTACTTTGCGAAACACTGATTCGGAGCCTTCAGGGTTTGATATTCCTAAGGGGGCAACCCAAGTTAACGTGCCTTATAGTATAGTAGTGAGTTATCCTTACAATAATGAAATTAGCCAAGCTTCAGCCAGTTTTAAAATTCCTGAAAAGGTAACGTTTGATTTCGTAGAAACTCGTTCAGTTGTATCGGGCAGTGATAATTATAAAACCTACTTTAAAATCAGGATAAACGATTCGGGCTCAACGCCAAAGTACTATTTACTAAGGCTGGCTCAACAATATTATAACCAAAACCCAGACAATCCCGGTGAAACTTACTGGTATTATAGTGAATTAGAAAGCGATTACCCGGGTACAACCAACATCCACATAAATCGCCCTGATTTACTAATTAACAACAATGCTTTTGGTCAATCCAGCGAAATTGAAGTATACGATGAATACGGTGGAAACCCAGCAGATATAAATGACAGGTACGCAGGCTCCTATTTGCTGCTTTATCATGTAACGGAGGACTACTATAACTACCTGCTTTCCGCCAACGCCAACGAAGATGCCCAGGATAACCCGCTGGCCGAACCAGTCCAGATAAAAAGTAATGTAGAAGGTGGCTTTGGAGTTGTCGGGGGGGCATCACTCCACGCTTTCAAGCTTCCGGTTATAGAGCTTGGTGGAAAGTAAGCCACCAGTCGGCGAGAAGATTAGAGCAGCCGAAAATAGTATTCCGGCTACGGTAGCCATTGCTCCGGCAATAGATCCGTTAACCCAAACGGCCATATAATAGCCTCCTACTGCCGTTACTATACTTAGGCCCACCGATAGCCAAAGCATAGCTTGTAGCTTATTGGTAAGCAAATAGGCGGTAGCCGGCGGCACAATCAAGAAGGCAACTACTAGTATAGCTCCTACCAGTTCAAAGGAGGCCACCGTTACCGCGGATACCAGCGACATTAGCGCGTAGTGCCAAACCAAAACCGAAACGCCGGATAGGGTAGCAAAAGCCCCATCGAAGGTGGTTATTTTTAGGCCCTTGTAGCCAAAAACTATAAATAGAATTATAGCCAGCAGAACCGGTCCCACTATCCAAACTGCCCGCGGCCCCATTGACTGGCCGGAGGGTAGCAACCACAGGTCGAACGGCACATAAGCAATTTCTCCGTACAGCACACATTCTTGGTCTAAATCTACATCACCGGCAAATACGCTAAGCAATACTACTCCCACGGCAAATAGCCACGTAAAGGTCACGCCAATTGAAGCATCGGACTGCAGACGGCCTTTGCGGGTAAAGTACTCAATCAAAAACGTACTTAGTACACCAACAATCATGGCTCCAATCAACATTATCACGGAGTCGCGGGTGCCGCTTATAAGGAAGGCTAATACTATGCCGGGCAATACGGCGTGACTGATTGCATCGCCTACCATAGCCATTTTTCGCAGCACCAGAAAACAGCCAAGCAGACTACAACTTATAGCTACCAGGCTAGCCGTTAGAATAATATAAAAGTCAGTTTGGCTCATAGGTTAGCGTAAGGAATTTTGCTCTGGTGCGGGTCGGTTTCCGGATAGTCCAGTTTTTTCATCAGTTGGGCTTCCAGTTCGGGGGTAATTAGGTGCTCAATACTTTCGGCATCATCGTGTACGTGGTCGGAGGCGGCCTGCAGGTAGCGGGTTAAGTATACCTCCCACAAGCGGTGTAAGCGTACCACCCGCTCCGCTTTGGTATAGCCAGCCGGAGTCAAGCTTATACTCTGCCGATTGGCCAATAAGTAGCCTTGTTTTTTGAGGCGGGTTAGGGTATGCTTTGTGGTACCCTTAAGGTCTTTTCCGGCTTCAATAACCTGGTGGTAGGGTAGGGCGTAGCGTTCCTCTACTACGCCGTCTTTTTCCAATTCGTGGTATATTTTTTTCAGAAGGTTTTCCTCCTTTAGTTTTTGGCTGAACCGTTCCTGCTTAAGCTGTTTAAAAAAGATGCCCTTTTGCGGGGCAAAGAAAAAACTCAAAATTGCAATGGTGCTTAGTACTATAACCATCCAGGGGCCGGTAGGCATAGCCGGTGCCGAAATACTAATGTACGCTCCGGCAATACCGCTTATTATCCCAAATACGGCACTCAGCAACAGCATGCGGGGTAAGCGGTGGGTCCAAAAGCGGGCCGCTGCCGCCGGGGTTATCAGCATAGCGGCCATAAGCACCACGCCTACTGCCTGTATACCCACTACTACGGCCAGTACGGTTAGCGTGGTTAACCATAGCTCCAAACCTCGTACCGGAATCCGGGTAGTTGAGGCATAGGCTTCGTCAAAGGAAATCATGGTGAATTCCTTATAAAATATAAGTATTGAGGCAATTAGAACAACGGCAATTATGCCAAAAACCAGAATATCTTCCGGTAAAAGGGAAGCTGCCTTTCCAAATAAGAAATTATTTAAACCGGCCTGGGCAGCATTCCCGCTACTCTGAATTACCGTTAGCAACAGAATTCCTATCCCAAAAAATACCGATAGCACTATTCCTGTAGCTGTATCTTCTTTAAGTTTGGTTTTTCGAGTAATAAAATCCAGGGCTACCACCGACAGCCAGCCGGTAACCAGTGCGCCTAGCACTAAGTAAATTGGGTTTTTGGTTCCGCTGAGCAAAAAGCCTAAGCATATACCGGGCAGCACACTATGCGAAATGGCATCGCCGACCAGTGCCCTTTTCCGTAAAAAAGTAAAACAACCCACTAGGGCCGAACTAGCCGCTAAGAGAATAATACCGGCCAGAACGTAGCGAAAAGTGGGATCATCCAGTCCAAGCATACATTTATCCTTTACGGGTTGGTATTTCCTTTTGCCGCATTAAGTTGGTAACCTCACTTAATACCGTAAGCCGGCCGCCGTAGGTTTGCTGCAGCAGTTCCGGCGTAAATACTTCTTTAACCGGACCGCTGGCCACTAATCGTAAATTCAGCAGAATAACCCAATCAAAGAAGTTCTCTACGGTTTGTAAATCGTGGTGAACAACTATAACGGTTTTGCCGGCGCTACTCATTTCCTGAAGAAGGCTAAGAATAGCGCGTTCGGTAGCGGCATCAACCCCGGCAAAGGGTTCATCCATAAAATAGAGGTCGGCTTCCTGAGCCAGCGCCCTGGCTAAAAATACCCGCTGTTGCTGGCCACCGCTTAACTGACTTATTTGACGATTCTTAAACGACTCCAAGCCAACCTTCTTAATACTACGCTCGATAATATCCTTATCGGCCTGTCGTAATCTTCGGAATAATCCACGCACTCCGTAGCGGCCCATGGCCACAACATCGTACACCGAGGCGGGGAAGTCCCAGTCTACCGATTCGCGTTGGGGAACATAGCTAACCTGCTGCCGAACCTCATCCAGACTCTTGCCAAAAATTTCAGCATGACCGCTGGCAATAGGCAACAAACCCATACAGGCTTTTATAAGCGTGCTTTTACCGGCCCCATTAGGGCCTACAATTCCAATAAGTTTGCCTTTGGGTGCAGTTAGGTCAATATTCCAGAGTACGGGTTTACGGTGGTAGGTAACCGTTAAATCGTGAACTTCCAGGGCGGGATTTTCAACTTGATGTATCATAAACCTACCGCAATGCTTTAACTATGGTGTTAACATTGGACTTGACCATGCCAATATAAGTACCGCCACCCGATTCGGCCGAACCTAAAGCATCGGAGTATAAACTGCCACCTATACTAACCTGGTGGCCTCGCTGCTTGCAACCGGCCACTACCGCCTCTAAGGCCTTTCGGGGTACCGAAGTTTCCACAAAAACCGCCGGAATATTTCGGGAGCTAATCAGCTCGGTCATATCCTGAATATCTTTTATACCGTACTCCGACATGGTTGATATACCCTGCAAACCCTTAACCTCTATGCCGTAGGCTGTACCAAAATACCCAAAGGCATCGTGGGCAGTAATCAAAATTCTTCTGTTTTGAGGAATAGAATTAACCTGCTCCTTCACCCATATATCCAGACTTTCTAACTCTCGAACGTAAGCTTGGGATCGTTGCTGGTAGTACGCTGAATTTGTAGAATTGTGTTTAGCTAATTGCCGGCTGACATGGTTTACGGCTTTACTCCATAATGCTACATCAAACCAAATGTGCGGGTCGGGGGCCGATTTTAGTTGGGCTGGGTACTGTAATTCACCTTTGGTTAACCCGGCGCCGGCGCTTATTGTAGGTTTCTGGCGGCCAATCTTTTCCAGAATTTCCTGCATTTTCCCTTCTAAATGCAAGCCGTTGTATACAATTATATTAGCCCGGCTCAGTAATTCTATATCGCCCTGCGAAGGTTTGTATAAGTGCGGATCTACACCCGGCCCCATAAGTGATTTAACCTCGGCCGAATCGCCAACAATTTCGTTAACTACATCGCCTAAAATATTGGTGGTAGTAACTATTAGCTTTTTACCACCTGCAGAAGTTTCATTATTCGGCGAGCCGCAAGCGGAAAGGGCTATTGCCGTACTTAACATAATTAGTTTTATAATAACTCTCATAAATTATTTATCCAGAGGGCGTACCAGAATATTTTTGGCAGCTTCGTGCGACATAAAGAAACCGCGCGATTGATTTAAACTTACCTCTACTGAATTGTCGAAATCTAAGCGATCGGTTACTTGAATGGACCCGCCAATTTGTACTCCCATCTTATCTAAGTACTGAAGATAGGTAGGAGTTGAATTTTTTACTGCGATTATGGTGGCCGGCGTACGGAGTTCCAGCTCCGATAAAACTATT
The DNA here is from genome assembly GCA_964504565.1 of uncultured Roseivirgaceae bacterium. Lineage (GTDB taxonomy): Bacteria > Bacteroidota > Bacteroidia > Cytophagales > Cyclobacteriaceae > Cesiribacter. The sequence goes on along the minus strand of CAZDEY010000003.1, from coordinate 88,976 downwards.
TTAGGCTTAGCTGAAATGTTACCTTCCTTGTCGGGAATGGGGTCCCCGTGAGGATCATATTCGGGGAAACCTAAAAACTCATCCAGCCGGTTAATTAATTTCTCGGAACCTATATGTTCCAGTTCTTCGGCCAGATCGTGTACTTCGTCCCACGCAAATTTTAATTTCTGGGAGAGAAAGACCTCCCAAAGTCTATGTTTACGCACAATAGCCAGGGCAATTTTCCTTCCGGAATCGGTAATCTTAACGCCTTGGTATTTCTGGTATTCAATAACCCCTTTATCCGAAAGTTTCTTAATCATATCGGTGGCCGAGGCGGGCTTGGTGCTCATAGCATCCGAGAGGTGGGTAGTAGAAACCGACTCGGAAGCCTGTTGCAGATGATAAATTGCCTTTAAATAATTTTCTTCAGCCGAGCTAAGCATATAACAGAACTATAACGAGTGAATCTTAAATTAGTTTATACAAAGGTAAAAAAATATTTAGGTAAAGCTAATAATCTATTATTTAGATAAGGCTAAATTTATAGTTTCTAGCAACATATTGGCTTCGCTCCGTTCCCAGGACAAATGCGTGGTATCGGTTTTGTAATAGAACTTATATTGGGTTGGCAGCAAAAACTCTTCTGCATTGGGCTGGTCAAAGTCAATTGTAATACCCGCCTGGTAGTCTTTAGCTATTTGAAGCCACGGTGAATTCCTCTTCAAAATCATGGGTATTTTATACAGTAGGCATTCGTATACTTTGGTGGGTATACAATTTATATTAGATGGGTTAGGTTGGTATGCTATAAGAGCATAATCTATTTCGCTGTAGGATTCTAGGATAGTGGGGTAGGGTATTGGAGTTAAGGATATAGTAAGTTTTAACCATTTATAGTTTAGGCGCATTAAATTCTTAAAGAGGGTATGGTTCGGGCAATGGCCTATAACCCGAAGTTCCAGGTTAATCCCCAGATTGACTAGTTTTTGACATAGGTTTACCGAATCCCAGATACCATATGATTCAGCTACGGTTCCTGAGTATAGAAGTCTTAATTTGTCTCTAGAACTCCGGGAAGTCTTGGGCGTAAGTTGAGCCAAAGCTTTATTTTCTAAAATTACAGTTTTAGCCGAATCTAAATACTTCATTTCTGACCTATATCCTTTCTCAGCCAAAATACTTTTGTGTGCTAATCTAAAGCTCAATCGTTCTGCTAAAACCATGAGCATACCTAATGCCTTTCTTATAACCCCTGATCTATGCGACCAAATAATATTTCGCGCATAATTTTCTCTAATATCAACTATAAATTTAAAGCCAAATAATATTCTGAATATAATTGTAACAACTGCGAGCTCAGGGGTATTAACTATAGTTAGTTCAGGCTTTAAATGAAATAAGGTTTTAGCAAAATTGTACTGAGCCTGGAGCCTGCCAAAGCTCAACCTTTTAAAAGCCTTATGAGGAAAAAATGAAATATTGGGGTGGTAAACCGTATTTTTTGATGGATACCCTATGATATTAACGTGGTATTTATTTGTTTCAGCCAGCGTAATACCAAACTTATAGTACATCCGGGGGTCATCAATTGGCTTAAGCACGGAGGCTATAACTATTTTAACCTTATTATTCTTCATTATGGAGCTTCGATCGCTTATTGAAAATGCCTGGAACAACCGGGAATTGCTGAAAGATAAAGACACCCAAATTGCGGTCAAAACTATTGTAGACGAACTGGACCTGGGTAAACTAAGAGTTGCCGAACCTAGCCATGACGGCTGGAAGGTTAACGAATGGGTTAAAAAGGCGGTTATTCTGTATTTTCCTATACAGCAAATGCGCACAATTGAAGTTGGCCCGTTTGAATTTCATGACAAAATTAAGCTAAAACAAGGCTATGCAGGCTTAGGGGTCCGGGTAGTACCCCACGCAATTGCCCGCTACGGATCTTACCTAAGCAAAGGCGTGGTAATGATGCCCAGCTACGTAAATATAGGAGCCTACGTTGACTCAGGAACTATGGTTGATACCTGGGCCACGGTAGGCTCCTGTGCTCAAATAGGCAAGGATGTTCATTTAAGCGGGGGGGTTGGTATCGGCGGTGTTCTGGAACCGGTTCAGGCCCAGCCGGTAATTGTAGAAGACGGAGCGTTTATCGGTTCGCGTTGTATTTTGGTTGAGGGGGTGCGGATTGGCAAAGAAGCGGTACTGGGGGCAAACGTTACCTTAACCGCCAGTAGTAAAATTATTGATGTTACCGGTTCTGAACCTAAGGAATATAAAGGCTACGTTCCGGAAAGAAGTGTGGTAATTCCGGGAAGTTACGCCAAGCAATTTCCGGCCGGCACGTATAACGTGCCCTGCGCACTAATTATTGGCCAGAGAAAAGCCAGCACCGATCTTAAAACCAGCCTTAATGATGCCTTGCGTGAAAACAATGTAGCGGTGTAATGTAGGAAATCTGTAACTATTAAATTGGTATATAAGTATTTAGAAGCCATATTTGAGTATGCGCTCAATGTTATGTGTACTTGCTGTACTATTAGTTCTAAGTGTAGGCAAGCTACAGGCTCAATTGCCCTTGCTTCAGGATGATAAGGTTAGCTTAGGAGAGGAGCTTAATTATAAGGTTTCCTTTGGTTTTTTAACTGTTGGAGAAGCTAAAATTTCTACCAATAATGATATAGCCAACAAGCGGAATAGAAACTGTTATCATATTGATATAGAAGGAAAAACGCTAGGAGCCGTAGCTTGGTTTGCTAAAGTTAACGACCGCTGGGGAGCTTATATTGATACATCATCTTTATTGCCGGTATATGGGTACCGAAATATTAGGGAGAATAGCTATAAGCGAGACGAAACTACCCAATTCTACCAGGATAAACACCAGCTACGTTATCAGCGTCATAATTTCAAAAATGATAAGCCTGATCCACCCAAGTACTTAGAAGCCCGCAAAGAGGTTCTAGATCTCATTTCTGCCTATCAGTATTTGCGCCGGTTAGATTATAATCGAATTGGTAAATCGGATACAATAAAAATTTACGGTTTTTTTGAGGATGAATTTTACGATTTTGAAGTACTATACGTAGGAAAAGAGCGGATCAAAACTGAATTAGGTAAGATGACAGCCTATAAGCTTATTCCGTTAATGCCGGATAACAAGATATTTGACGGGGAAAATGCTATATCAATTTGGATTAGTGCCGATGAAAACCGTATTCCTCTTCTTATTAAAGCTAATATGTTTGTAGGCTCCGGAATAGTAGAGATTGAACGAGCTAGTAATTTGAAACACCCCTATTAATCTTTTAACTAAATAAGTATATATAAGTCTTTAATTTTCAACAAGTTATTAGTACCTACTAAGATCAGAATATAACTTCAAAAAAGTACAATTAATTAGTTACGGATAAGAATTATCGGCTTTACTCGTTTGGTTTCTATAATATTTGATCCTTAACTACATTTTCAACGATTGACTCAGAATAAGGGTAGAGAATCCTGGGGCTATTATTATGAGCAGCGCTAGATAAGTTGATTGCGTTATGCAAAAGAGTAAGTCAAACTCATAGCTTTAGACTTAGCACGTCAGTTTTTAGAACGAATCCCCTATATTTTTAGTATTTAATATTGGTGGTGGTGAACTTATACCCCAGAACATCAAAGCCTATTCCACCCAGAAGTAACCGTTCGTACATCTAACTAAATTCGCTAGTTTATTTATGTCATCAAGTACCTACGGTTCTTGACGAGTGACCCTTGCTAATTTTTACTTCGGTAAATTCCATAATACACCTTCCAGCTAGGTACTTCTTCCTAAAATGGAAAAGGAGTAAAAGCAATTGTGACTTAGCAGAATATATAATCATTTAGGCTTAACCCAAGTCAATTTCTATTTCCCAATAGATAAAAAATTGGTAGGCTTATTTAAAAGTCGACTTCAATATTCGTTTTTTAAATTATACAAATACTCCAACAAATTTGTCTGCCAGGATAGCTTTAAGACTGGAGCCACAGCTTAAGCTTAAAGGTCAATGCACCCCTTCTATTTAATTATGTGCTGTATACAATTAACAGGATGTTTAGCCTGGGCTAAATATATAATATTTAATTAGATAAGCCTAAATTATTATAAGTAAATTTAGCTAAGGCTAAAACCATTTAGATGTATCTAAATTCACCTCCAGTTTTGATTGTAGGGGCACGGGTAAGGTGGAGTACATATTGCACTCACAAATACCTTCCACCGAATCAATTGGTATAGCGGCCATCTGAATAGGGTCCTTGGAATATTGGTTTGGAAAATAAAATCCTATCATCGCCGGAGGCTCGGTGTCGGGGCTAAATAAAGCCTTGTAAAAACCTTTTGGAACGGCTACCCTGTTAGTACCTATCCGTTTGCTTCTTTTACCAAATACCGGCCCGGTAACCACCCAAATCCGGCCTTTATCCAGACTCCATCGACGGGTTTGCTCCTCTAGCAGTCGCCAAATTCCACGATTGAAGTCGGGTTCCTGAGGGCTTATGTTCGACATATAAAAAGTCTCCGCCATGGCTTCCCTGCTGAAAGTAAAATCAGCAGCCGGAGCTAGGTGTCCCCGGTCGTAACCACTATTGGTATAATCATCGGGAGAGGCAGAATTTTTAACCGCCGGATCAACCTTGAAACGCGGTCGGTTGCCAACGTTACCTTCTACCTCTGCGGGTAATAATTCGTAGGCTACCCAGGCAGCTTGCTTTTTTTCGTTATCGTAGCCAACAGTAAACTGGGTAAATTCCCGAATCTCGAAGGTTTTATTGGTTATGGGCCAACCAAAACTTCTTACCGTTGTGTACTGTAGCCAATCCGGATTGGTATTCGTAGGCAGTTCTTTAGGTTGCCTCTGTACCTGGGGGTCATTTCTTTCTCGGGAGCGCAATGAATCAAGGAACCAAACTGCAGTAATTACCAATACAAATACCGCTAACATTACTAGCCACCCCTTAATTTTCGTAGAGTTATTCTTTTTCATCAATTTTATGGTTTAAAACTAAGTTAAAGCTTTAACATGCAAGAGCAACATTTGGTAGTAATAGGAGGGGGCGCCGCAGGTTTTTTTGGAGCAATAAGGGCAGCCGAAGCCAGCGGCGGTATACTTAAAGTCACAATAATTGAAAAAACCGGTAAGTTGCTAAGCAAAGTTAAGGTGAGCGGGGGCGGGCGCTGTAATATTACTAACCTCTGCGAAGCCCCGGTGGAATTAAGTACCAATTATCCCAGAGGAAATAAAAAATTGGTTCAAGCATTTAAACTTTTTGGTTCGGCCGAAACCAAAACTTGGTTTGAACGGCACGGCCTTGAAATTAAGACCGAACCCGACGGCCGGGTGTTTCCCAAATCAAACTCCAGCCAATCGGTAATTGATTTGTTCTTGCAATTAAGTGCTAAACTTAATATCAATATTATTAATAATAATAAAGTTATTAGTATTATAAAAAATAATGATGTTATTAATGTTAAAACCGATATTGGTGTTATTGATGCCAATTATGTTATTATCGCTGCTGGTGGAAACAATAAGAGATTGGGGTATAGTTACTTAAGTGAATTAGGGCTTAATCTAAACCCACCTATCCCCAGTTTATTTACATTCAATATTAAAGACCAGAACTTGCATAAGTTGGCCGGAGTATCGGTTAGTAATGCCCAAGTTAAGCTGGCCCGAACTAAATTTATATATAATGGTCCTTTGCTAATAACCCACTGGGGCCTTAGTGGGCCGGCAGTATTAAAAACCAGTGCATTTGGCGCAGTGCATTTATTTAATGAGATGTATACCACGGATCTAATGGTAAATTGGTCAGGAATCTACAAAGAACAAGAGTTAGCGAAAGCCTTAGCTAAGTATCAAGATGTTCATCCTAAACGCTCTATAGGTAACTATCCTTTATTTGATTTACCTAGTAGGTTGTGGTTATACCTACTTAGCAAAGCTCAAATCAACGAAAGTTTAATTTGGCAAGATGCGGGCAAAAAACAACTCAATCCTTTGAAGGAATTATTATACGGCGATCGTTATAAGCTGGAGGGAAAGACCACATTTAAGGAGGAATTTGTTACCTGCGGCGGAATTGACCTTTCTGAAGTTAATAAAACTACCTTTGAACTATATAAACACCCCAACATTTATGCAGCGGGGGAGGTGCTAGATATCGACGGAGTTACGGGAGGATTTAATTTTCAGGCAGCCTGGACAACCTCATATCTGGTAGGTACCGATATAGCAAAAAAGGTTACCGGCGTTAACCGATAACCTTATAAATATGGTACTACAATGTAATTAAATGTTATCAAGTAACACTAATATTATTTTATTACTTGTATTATTTTTTGAAATTGTCGGCTACCACTAGTTCTTTGGTGCCGTGGCTATAGTTGTAAAATCCTTCCTTGGACTTTACCCCTAGATTGCCGGCAGTAACCATATTAACCAATAACGGACAGGGTGCGTATTTAGGGTTACCAAAGCCACTATGTAACACTCGTAATATTGATAGGCACACATCTAAACCAATAAAGTCAGCCAGTTGAAGTGGTCCCATAGGGTGGGCCATACCCAATTTCATTACGGTGTCTATTTCTTCAACGCCCGCAACACCTTCGTACAAGCTATAGATTGCCTCATTTATCATAGGCATCAGAATACGGTTAGCCACAAACCCGGGGTAATCATTTACCTCTACCGGAATTTTCTTAAGGTTACGGCTCAATTCCATAATCTGTTCGGTTACGGCATCAGTAGTAGCGTACCCTCTAATAACCTCTACCAGCTTCATAACCGGCACCGGATTCATAAAGTGCATGCCTATAACCTTTTCGGCTCGGTTGGTGGCAGCGGCAATTTTAGTAATAGAAATTGAACTTGTGTTACTGGAGAGGATAGCGGGTGCCGGGGCGGCTTCGTCTAGTTGCTTAAAAATCTTTAGTTTTAGCTCCTCGTTTTCAGTAGCTGCTTCCACTACCAGATCGGCCTTGGCTACTCCCTCACTTAGGTCAGTAAAAGTGTTTATATTCTTAAGCGTATTTTCTTTTCCGCTATCATCTAGTATTCCCTTGCTTACCTGGCGGTCAAGGTTTTTACCTATAGTAGTTAGCGCCCGTTCCAGGGCTTGTTCGTTAATATCCACCAGCGATACCTGGTAACCGTGCTGGGCAAATACGTGGGCGATACCATTTCCCATTGTTCCGGAACCGATAACTGATACGTTTTTCATAAAAAATAGGGTTGATTTTATTCTAGATGCCAAGTTATAAAATTTGTCGGACTGACTTCGGCAAATTCTTACCCAACTTTTTTTGCATGGATGGTTTATACTAAGTAGCCATGGAAAAATTGTACGATATAATTGTAGTAGGTGCGGGTATGTCGGGCCTAACCGCCGCCATTAACCTAAAGAGCAAGGGATACAAAGTTTTAATTCTGGAAGCATCAAGCCAGGTTGGGGGGCGGGTTGCCAGTGATGTAGTAGATGATTTCATTTTAGATCGGGGCTTTCAGGTATTGCTAACGGAATACCCGGAAACTAAGAGCTATCTAGACTACGAAAAACTGGAGCTTCAAAAATTTAATGCCGGAGCCATTATTTTGAAAGATGGGAAAATGCATACGTTGGCCGATCCGCTACGGCACCCAACTTTACTTCTCAAAACTGCCTTTAGCCGAATTGGCACCTTAACGGATAAATTTTCCATACTTGCCCTGCGGCAAAATACAACCTCTAAAACCATTCGTGAGATCTTTGCCAAACCGGAAATCTCAAGCCTGAATAAACTACATGCCCGAGGATTTAGTCAGGAAATGATAGACACATTTTTCCGACCGTTTTTTGGAGGAATTTTCTTAGATGATAGTTTGAATACCTCTAGTAGAATGCTGGACTTTGTTTTCAAGATGTTTAGTGAAGGCTACGCAGCAGTACCAAAACTTGGAATGCAATCATTACCAAATCAGTTAGCCTTGCATTTTAGTGAACATGAGATTATTACTAATACAAAGGTTAAAAATGTTAACAGTGTTACCAATCAACCCGATGTTAGGGAGGTTATTGATGTGAGTGGTAATACTTATTATGCAAAAACTGTATTATTAGCGGGTAATGAAAATGATTTATTAAATAATCAGGAGGATAAGGATGAATTGAATCACCAAGAAGGAGTGGGCACAACTACCGTATATTTCTGGACTGAAAAATTGCCTTATTCCGGACCTTGGCTTATGCTTTGCGCTGATAATGATTCGATCATAAATAATATTGCGATTATGAGCGAGGTTAGTCCGGCCTATGCCCCCCGTAATAAGCATCTAATAGCTGTTAGCTGTTTAGGCGTATTGGATGAAAACCAGCATGCTTGCATACGCGCCGTGAAGGATGATTTAAAGTTATATTTTGGTGAGGAAGTTAAAAACTGGCACCATCTACGTACGTATAAAATCCGCTATGCGCTACCTACCCAAAAGCACGTACAGTATGATATTTCTCCCGCCCGATTTAAAGTAGATGATCTAGTATACCGAACCGGTGATTACTTATTGAATGGATCAATTAGTGGGGCCATGCGGAGCGGAGAGTTAGTAGCTGACTTAATAGCGTCGGAACTGCCGTTAAATAATTAGTAATATTATATTACCTGATAATAATTAGTTACTAGTGTATACTGTGTTGTAATTATTACTGATTATTATTATGTGAATTCAAATTTATGGCCACCTTAACGCTAATTGCTTGATTTTAACCACTTATAGGAACAGAATAACGCAAAAGTAATTTCATGCTGAGTATAGTTTTTAGTCTACACCTAGATGCTTGCACAGTGAGTAACTCTGTACTTGGGCCAAGTGCTTCTACCAGAGTAGAGCTAAGTAAAAAAGTAAATTGGATGATAGCCTCTAACCTTTTCCAGCTTGACAAGTCCTAAAAATTGGTTGGTAACCTTCCAATATTTATAAATTGAAATTATTGAAATAGGATAATTAAATTTCTCTATTTGGCTATGCATTTAAATTTAGCCGCAAAGTGGAAACCCTCTTGAATATATAATCCGTATTATTTATCGATAAGAAAGTAAAGCCGGTATAACCCGTATCGCATTTTCACTATTTATTTGGTTCACTTGGATGAAATTCCGGTAGCAATTTCCGGTACTTCGTAGGAATGTGTTTTCGCTGTAGTTTATCATTAGTACGTTCCGGTATAGCTACGGACTTAAAGTAAGAACGCCATAAATTATCGTAGCGGCTGGTACTTTGCGACAAGCTAGATAGGCCTTGCCAAAACTTAGCATCTAAATTAATATTGTAAACCTGATTACCGGAATAGCAGATAGCAGTTTTTCTTCTCTTATCAGCAATAACCCAGGCTTGGTCGGCGTAGCGTTCGGCAAAGTGTTCACCCAGAACCGGCAGTACATTACACTCCGGCTCAATAAGTGCTACCCACATGTTATCAATTTCGTTGAATCGTAAAAAAGCGTGCATCCGGTGAATTTCTCTAAATACTTTTCTACTAAGCCGCTTAACTTTAAACACCGAATCTTCTGCCATATTTTCATCGGCTCCTCGCTTGTTAGAAAATATGTAGTGTAAAAAATTAAATAATATTAAATCTGCTCCCTCTTCCTCACTTAGGTAAACCCAAAAAATTTGTTCCGGGCTTAATTGGGTGAGTTTTTGTTCCAAGCCTCTACGTACTCTGGTAAATTTGTTAGAATCCGTAACGATATCAACTTCCTTATCCGCAAATAAGGAGTCTGTAGCACAAGGAGTAAGCAACTTATCCGGCTTAACCTTTAAGGCAAAACTATCAAACACGGCAGTTAGCAATCCATTGTAGGAGCCATCGTATTTAAAGACTATCATTAACTGGCCAAACTTAGGGGTTGAAATAAACTAAGCTGTTGAGTAGCCAGGCTTGGGGTGGCAGTTTGTTTTAATAAATGTAATTTTAATTTGGTTTCTTCAATATCAGTAGATACCACGCTTTGGCCATTACAACTTATAAAGTAGCGAGCCCGCTTTAGTACTACCCCAAATTTTTTCAACAGCTCGTAGTTTATATGAGAATACTGCCGGGCAGCTACAATCATCTTGGCCGTTTTAACTCCAATACCCGGCACCTTTAATATATCCTGATAAGGAGCAGTAGTAAGTTCAACCGGAAATTTCTCCCGATTGCGTAGAGCCCAACTAAGTTTGGGGTCAAATTGAAGATCCAAATCCGGAAACTGACTATTGAGCAATTCCTTAGCTTTAAATCCGTAAAAGCGCAATAACCAATCAGCCTGATATAACCGGTGCTCCCGTATGACCGGCGGTCGGGTTTCAATTCCTGGCAACCGAATATCGTTACTTACCGGTACATAACCACTGTAGTATACCCGCTTTAAACTTTGCTTTTCGTATAAACTTTCGGCTAGGTTTAAAATTTGATAATCCTTTTCCGGGCTGGCTCCAATTACTAATTGCGTGCTTTGGCCGGCGGGGGCAAACAGCGGAGCATGCTTTATGAGGGCATTCTTTTTATCAGCTTCGGTTTCTTTAATTTGATCCTGAATGAAATTCATTGGTTTGTACACCGAGCTGTAGTCTTTTTCCGGCGCCACCTTCTTCAAACTAACTTCTGAAGGAATCTCCAGATTGGCGCTTAAGCGGTCAGCGTATAAACCGGCTTCGTGAATAAGCTCATCGCTGGCACCGGGTATTGCCTTAAGGTGGATGTACCCATTAAACTTATGTTCGGTGCGGAGCTTTTTAGCAATTCTTACCAACCGCTCCATAGTGTAATCAGCACTCTTGAAAATACCACTGCTTAGAAATAATCCTTCTATATAATTTCTTCGGTAGAAGTTAATAGTCAATTCTACTACCTCGTCAACGGTAAAGGCTACTCGTTTTACATCATTACTTTTCCGGCTTACGCAGTAGGCGCAATCAAAAATACAATGATTAGTTAATAATATCTTCAGTAAGGAAACACACCGACCATCGGCAGTATAACTATGGCATATACCCATACCTTCGGCGTTACCTAACCCTTTATTTTTATTTTTACGAGCACTACCGCTGGAACTGCAACTGACATCGTATTTAGCGGCATCAGCCAAAATCTCCAACTTCTCTTTTAGCCTGTCAATCATATTTAAAAATACTAAAAAATTTAGTAATAAGCTATCTTTTTTAGTAAAACAACATTAGGGTGCTTTACATTCCCAGGCTTACCAATAAAAATAATTAAGAAATAATTAACGGGGTTATATACTATATTTCAGCTAAAGCGTACTTATATAAGTAATTGGCATTCAGTATAATAGGTTAGTATACTTAAATCTGAAAACTATTTATTAAAATTTTCAAGGAAATAAAAAATTATTATTCATCATTTTTACTTACATAAAATTTGATATTAATGTGTGAATTTCAATAACTTAGCATCAGTTAATTAAAGTTTTAAATGAAGTTGCCATGAAGCTTCATCATCACATCACATTAGTAGGTATAGGGTTACTATTGCTAGTAGGCCATAAGTCGTCAGCTCAAAGTACCGATGAAGACGATCAGGAAGATTTGAGGCGTACCGTATTGCCCAAGTCCATCAATACCCCATACATTGAGGTACGTCCGCTGATTTCACCGGATGGCCAAACCCTATACTTTGGGCGGCGCGAGCACCCGGATAATATCAAAGGGGAACGGGATCTACAGGATATTTACGTAGCGGAGATGAACGCCAAAGGCTGGTCTAACGCTAAAAACCTGGGCGATGAGGTTAATAATAAGTTTGCCAATAGCATTTGTAGTATAAGCCCGGACGGCCAGCAAATTCTAGTCATGAACACCTACTCTAAAATAAAAGGTCCAGTAGTAACCTTTACCCGTAACGGAAATAATTGGGAAGGGCCGTTTCCGGTAGAAATTGAGCGCTATTATAATAATAGTGAGTACATAGATTTTTATATGGACTTTGAGCGCGAGGTGTTATTTATGGCCTTAGAACGGGAGGATAGCCGCGGCGAGCAAGATATATATGTGAGCTTTAAGCAAGAAGACGGAATTTGGTCGCAACCGGTAAATGCCGGCCCTAATGTTAATTCCAACCGATCTGATTTTGCTCCCTTTTTAGGTTCTGACGGCCGTACATTATTTTTCTGCAGCTACGGTTGGTCTGGTTTAGGTGGTGCGGATATATATTACAGTCACCGGCTCGATGATACTTATACCAATTGGTCATTGCCGGTAAATATGGGTAAGCCAGTTAACACCAGCGGCGAAGAAACCTATGTTTCCGCCACCATCGACCTTAAAACCCTTTACTTTGTTAGTTACCGCCACGGTAGTGCCAAGCGCGATATTATTTCTTTACCACTAAAAGAAGAAGTACTGGATTTACCACCTTTAGAAGCAGCGCCAATTGCCGTAGCGGTTTCAGAAACTGTTTTAACCCCTAATCAGCCGCAAAAGTTAAGTACCTATAAAAAAGAAATTGCAGCTGTAGCTGATGAAAAAGATGCTGGTCAAGAAGTAGCAGCGGATACGGAAACCAACCTGAACGAAGAAGAGATTGTAGCTCAGGCGGGTACTAATATGCCGGAAAGTAATGAACAAAGTAATTTAGCAACTGAAACCTCACTAGATACCCAACTGGCTTATTTGCAGGAAGATGAAATTAATGACGAAGAAGAGGGGAACCAACGGGTTGCGGCCGGCACTTCTGAAACACCGGAAAAGGTTAATCAGGTTAACCGACCAGAATACCCTACCGAAAACATTATTGAAACCTATACCCTAAGCTCCGGAAATGCCGGAACCATTACTTCTACCCGTACCGTGAACCTTGCTACCAACGAAGGGGATAGCGAAGAGATAGAAATTCCCCGGTCAGTTCCGGTTCGCCTGGTATCAGATAGCAAGGGCAATCAGCGGATTGATTTACTTAAGAATATCTATTTCAACTTCAACCAGGCTAATTTAGCTAAAAGCCAAGCCAAAAAGTACCTGACGGACGTTGCGCAAATTCTGCTGGCTAACCCGGAAGTTAAAATAAAAATTACCGGCCATGCCGACGAAATGGGTAACCATAAGGCTAACCTGGCAATCAGTAAATCGCGGGCAAGAGCGGTTAAAGACTTTCTGCAGTCTCAGGGGGTAAACCCCGACCGTCTGCTAATTGATTATAAAGGCGAGCTAGAACCTTTAGCCTCTAACGACGATGAGCGCGATGGCCGGGAACTTAACCGAAGAGTAGCTTTTCAAGTAATTCAGTAGAAATAATGTGATGTCGAGGATTTACGGAAAGTCCGGAACCGCTAGTTCCGGATTTTTTATTTCTACTTAAAGTTATACTTTAGTTAGAGGCGGGCAGCGGGCTATTCTGTTGTTCATTAGTTCGTAATACTTTAAGTTTTAGTGAAAAACCGGTGGCTACCGGCAAAAAAATTAATGATGTATATAAACTTGCTAGTACAAGATAAAATACAAAAATTGCGTTGCTTATTCGGATACTGCTAATCGGTAGGCACTGCTTTTAGCGTCAGCCCCAGTTGACAATTTTATTAGATGAAGAGAATCTGCACCGTATTTTTACTTCTGTTAACCCACTTTTACTTTAACGTAAGTGCGCAACACCCTGCTACTTTTCCGCAGGGTACCACTCACTACGAGAAAGGATTAGAACTTTATGGGTACAATCAGTGGGCTGGTGCTAGGGCCTCACTACAAAAGTTTGTTGCCGATCCGGCCGTATCCAAAAACGATTTGCGCCGCGCCGAAGCTGCCTACTATATCGCCATGAGCGCGCTACGATTAGGAAACGACGATGCTGAAGTTCTAGCTGAAAACTTTGTTCAACAGTATGAGCAGCATCCTAAGGCCAGCCTGGCTTACTACGAATTAGGCACGTATTACTACCAAAAAAATAATCTAAGCAAAGCACTAAACTATCTGGAGCTTACCGACCGGAGCAAGCTTAACCCTACCCAGCAAGAAGAGCTGGATTTTACTATTGCCTATATCTATTTCGGCAAAAAGGAGTTTGATAACGCCTTAAGCAGGTTTAATACCCTAAAGAGAACCGATAACCGCTATAGTTATGCCGCCAGTTATTACGCCGGGTATATATATTATACAAAAGACCAATACGACCAGGCCGCTTACGATCTAGAGCGGGCCGAGAAGAATGAGGCTTATGCATCGGTAGTACCTCCGCTCATGGCTAATATTTATTATCGCCAGAGAATGTACGATAAGCTTATTAGCTATGTAGAAAGTAAGCAGAATAGCCAAACTGCCGGTGGTGAACTAGATCTGTTGGCTGCCGAAGCTTACTTTCAGAAAAAACAGTACGCTGAAGCCGCTACCCGCTTCGAACGATATACCCGCAAAAACCGGGCAGACGATCAGGTACGTTACCGAATGGCTTTTTCGGAATATAAGACCGGTAAGAACCAGGAGGCTATAGAAAACTTTAAACCGCTGGCCGATAAAAGCGATAGCCTGGCCCAGTACGCAGCATACTACCTAGGCAACCTGTATGTAAGTGCCGACAACAAAGCATTTGCCCAATCAGCCTACAGTAAAGCTTCTGAATTAAGCTTTAATAAGAATATTCAGGAAGAAAGCCTGTTTCAGGTTGCTAAGCTACAGTACGATCAGAAACAATACGAATTGGCCGGAAATAACCTGAAGGAGTTTAAGCAAAACTATCCCCGCTCAAAGTACACCGCCGAAGTAAACGACCTGCTAAGTAACTCGCTACTAAAAACGCGCAATTACGACCAGGCCATAGCGTATTTGGAAAGTATAAGCCTAAATACTCCGCGCCTGGAAAGAGCTTACCAGGAAGTAACTTATTTGCGCGGAACCGAACAATTTAACGATGGTAAATTCTACAATGCCGTTACGCTTTGGCAAAAATCTTTGCAGCACCCTATGGATAGGGAATTGGTAGCTAAGGCAAATTACTGGAGTGGTGAAGCGTACAGCATAGGCAAAAAGTGGCCAGAGGCAATTAATTCGTACGCCGGGGTTTTTAGAGCAGCAACTCCCGATTCCGAATTTCACTTAAAGAGCCGCTACGGTATTGGTTACGCTTATTATAACAGCCAGCAATACGACAGGGCACTTACACATTTTAAGGAATACGTAAGCAAATCTGGCAACACCGATCCTTTTTATACCGACGCCCTGTTAAGGTTGGCCGATAGCTACTACGCTAATAAAGTATACGGGGAAGCTATTACTAATTATAAGAAAGCGGTGGATGCCGGGGTAAAAGAAACTGACTATGCCCTGCTCCAATTAGGGTTAGTGAACGGACTTTTAGATAATTATCCGGCAGCCAATACCTACTGGAACCAGTTATTAACTAAATACCCACAAAGCCAGTACCGCGATGATGCCCAATACAATATGGCTCAGGCCGAATTTGAACAGGGCAGTTACCAAAAGGCTATTCCGCTGTTTGATGCAGTCATAGCCAAGTTTAGCGATAGCCCGTTTGTACCGTTTGCTTACCGTAGCAAAGCGCTAGCCCAGTATAATTTGCAACAGTACGAGGCCGCCCGCCAAACCTACGTAAAAGGATTGGAACGCTACGCCGGCCATAGCAGTGGGTATAGTATGCTGCTAGGTTTGCAGGAGGTTTTAAACCAGCTTAACCGCAGCGAAGAATTCGACCGTTACTTAAGCCTCTATAAGCGCGACAACCCAACCAGTGAGTCATTAGAGGGAGTTGAATACGATGCGGCCAAAAACCTGTACTTCGCTCAAAAATATAGCCAGGCTATAAATAAATTAAATAGCTTTATCCAAACCTATCCTCAGAGTTCTCGCCTGGAAGATGCTAAATTTTATCTAGCTGAAGCCCTTTACAGAAATGGGCAGGCGCAGGAAGCTCTATTACAGTATGCCAGCCTGGCCAAAAGCCAAACGCCTAGCATTAGAAACCGTAGTTTGCTACGCTTAGCTAATATTAGCGATGAACAGAAAGACTTTGTAACTGCCAGCAAATACTACCGCCAGCTTAGCCGATTTAGCCAAAACAAACGCGAGCAAACCGATGCTTATCGAGGCTTAATGGAAGCTTACTTTCAACGGCAGATGGGCGATTCATCGGTGTACTTTGCCGACAGGCTAATAGAAACCGAAGGCGCCGGTAGCCTAAGTGCCGGCCGGGCCAATCTTATAAAGGGTAGGGTTGCCCTAAAGCAAAATAGATTAGATGAGGCCCAGCAAGCATTTCAGAAGGTAGTAAGTGCCGCTAAGGATGAAAGTGGCGCCGAGGCCTACTATCAACTCGCCTATATCAAATTTCTTAATAAGAATTACGAAGAATCAATCGACAGCTTATATGGATTTAATTCCAGCTATGGTTCGTATACGTATTGGTTGGGCAAAGCCTTCTTGCTAATTGCTGAAAACAATGTTAAGCTCGGCGAGATGTTCCAGGCTAAAGAAACCCTGAAGTCCATAATTGCCAATAGCACCGACAAAGCCATTACAGAAGAAGCCAAGAAGCGTTTAGCGCAACTAGAAGCGCAAACTGCCGCCGATCTACAAAACCAAACTGAAACGGCTAGCGACAGCCTGGGCAACTAATTCTTACTTTAATGAAAAGACAGCTTATTGCTATACTTTCCGCAGTTTTTGCCCTACAAGCCGGTGCCTATGCCCAGGAGCAAAACAAGCCTTGGACGGAGTCGGAGTTAGAAGAGGAAAAGGTTGTAATTTTAAAAGAACGGGAAAACGAGCTGCCACCAGCCACGCGCAGTTACAAAAAAATAGCACCCGAATCTCCCAAAACCGATACTGAACAGCTTGAATATTCAACTACTGAGCCTATAGCCCCGCTACAGCCGCTGGAGGCTAAAATGCGAGTGGTTCGCGTTAAGTCCGACCCGCCGGCTCCGTACTACCCCCGCTTTGTAAAAGTAGGGTTCGGCAATTACTGGACTCCTCTGCTGGAGGCAAGGCTAAGCAGCCCCCAGGCCGGCCCGTATTTCTACCATTTGCAACTTACCCATGAATCGGCCGCTACCGGTTCGGTTGATAGGGGAAACAGCGGCTATAGT
>CAZDEY010000003.1:58797-71880 GCA_964504565.1 uncultured Roseivirgaceae bacterium | reverse complement strand
AAACCGGTATCGCCGGCTACGGTAGGTATACTACCAAAACCGTGGGGGCCAATGTTCACGCTAACTTCAATCGCGATCGCTACAACTTTTATGGCTATAATGTGCCGGACGAAACTGAAGTTGACAAAAGTGATATAAAACAAGCTTACCTCCGTATGGGCTTGGGCGCTGATTTGGCAAAATTAGACAGTGAAAACTTGCAAGCTGACGCCGGCTTAAATTTTGGCCGAACCAGCAGTAATTTAAATTTGGCGGAAAACCGTATTATTTTAAACGGAAAGCTACGCTACGAACTAAGTGACTTATTAGCATTAAAAATTGGAGTTTCTTCCCTGCTTAGCTCCTTTAGCCAATTTGATGAATCGAGCAGCCGTAGCCTGGTGAAAATACAACCAGGATTTGAAACTGAATTTGGGGCAATAAAAATTATCGGCGCGTTCAATTTTGCTATTCATAACGATATGAATAATAATTCCGAGCTGTTTTTTGCCCCCTCGGCCCGTGCTGAAATTCAGCCGATTGCCGGGCTTAAGGTTTACGGCGGAATTGAAGGTGATATTGCCCCAACAACCTACGAGCAAATTACCCAGGAAAACCCTTGGCTAGGAGATAGTCTGGATATAAGGTTTACCAAAAAGGATTTTGCCTTTTTTGCCGGAGCCAATACCACCTTTGCCGGTTTTGGCCTTCATGCCGGATTTGAAGTTGCCTCCTTAGACGATCAATACTTTTTCCTAAATGATTCTACCCAGCTTGAGCAATTTAATTTGGTGTATGACAGCGAAAATATTACAAGAATAAGTTTCTGGACGCAAGCAAATTATAGCTACCGCGATAAATGGAAACTTGAATCTCAAATTAAGCTATTTAATTACACTACCAACGAGCTGGGTGAGGCCTACCATATGCCCAATCTGGAATTTACTTCCAATTTTAGCTTAAATATTTATGATAAAATTTATGGGCGGGCCGGCTTTAGTGCAATAAGTGGTATAAAAGCCCTGGATTACACTGTAGAAGATAAGGCCAATGCTTCGGTAGTTACCCTTGATCCGGTATTGAAGCTTGATTTGGGCGGTGAGTACCGAATAAGCCCCCAAGCAACCGGTTTTATAACGTTTGATAATGTGTTGGGTAGAAAGGATAGCCGTTTTTTACGCTACCCCAGCCGCGGATTGGTTGTACAATTGGGCGGAACTTACGCCTTCTAAACGGTATAGGTGGTTTTAACTTTTTGCATTCGGTTCTGAATTCAGTATTATTACCGGTCATTTCAAGAATAGCTTTAACAGCAAAATTAACAGGGTAAAAAATTATGAGTTCCGATAATAAATACGATCCGCACAACCCCAATTATAACCAGCCGGAGGATGACGATTACGGTCTGCCGGAAGCTGAATACGATCCCATAGCCCGGCCTCAGCCGGTGGAAGAAGAGCCGGTAGCGGCCACCCCGCCGCCGCCTCGTCGCGAAATTGAGGTAAAAAAGAAAGACAGTAGTAGCGCTGGTTTATGGATAACCCTGATAATTTTATTGGCCCTGGTTGGGGTAGCGGTATGGCTATTTTTGTTTAACGATCCGGAGCCGGCTGAGCAACCAATAGCCGAACAACCTAAAGTTGAACAGCCGGTAGAACCCGAACCCGAACCCATAACCTATGAGGAGCCGGTAGAAGAAAGCCCGGACGCCTGGGAAAATAATACCGCCCAAGGCAGCCTTAGCACAATAAGTTCACCAACCGGAGGTTACCATATTATTGTCGGCAGCTTTATTGATAGCGATATGGCCTACGACTACGGTAAAAAATTAGAAGCTGAAGGAATGAAAGCCTCGGTAATTGAGCCGAGCGGCGATCGTAAGTTTTATCGCCTGGCGGTAAGCAGCGGTAACTTTACCGATTTAAATACCAAGCTTCCGGAGTTAAAGAGCCGTTACGGAGACAACATTTGGATTGTAAAATATTAGTATGAATTTGTTACAGATTGTTACCACTACTGCGGCTGATACGGCAGCGGTGGTGGAGCAAAGCGGTGAATCGGGTAGTGTTTCCCTTTGGGAGCTCTTACTAAACGGTGGCTGGGCTATGATTCCCATTCTGCTGCTGTCAATTTTAGCAGTATACGTTTTTGTGGAACGCCTGCTAACCGTAAAACGCGCGGCCAAAACCCCCGATACCTTTAGTGACAAAATTAAAACGCTGGTTCTAAACGGCGATGTAAACGGAGCCCGCATGGTGTGCCGCGATAGCGATACGCCGGTGGCCAGAATGATTGAAAAAGGCCTTAGCCGAATTGGCAGCCCACTCAAAAATATTGAGGTTTCAATTGAAAATGTGGGTAAAATAGAACTTTACCGCCTGGAGAAAAACGTAAACCTGCTGGCAACTACCGCCGGTGCTGCTCCTATGATTGGCTTTTTTGGTACGGTAACCGGTATGATTCAAGCCTTTATTGCTATAGCGCAGGAAGAAGGTTCCGTAAGCCCTAAACTACTTTCCGAAGGTATTTACCAGGCTATGGTAACCACCGCCGCCGGTTTACTAGTGGGAATTATGGCTTACCTGATGTACAATTATATTGTGAGCCAAATTCAGAAGGTAGTACACAAAATGGAATATAATAGCGTTGAGTTTATAGACCTTCTTCAGGAACCTAATTCGTAAAGGCTATGGCGCTGCAATCAAAAAACAAAATTGATCCATCGTTCAGCATGTCATCAATGACGGATATAGTGTTTCTGTTATTGATATTCTTTATGCTGACCGCTTCATTTGTAACGCCCAACGGACTAAACGTAAACCTACCGACCACTAGCCGCTCGGAAATTGTAATGCAGAAAGTTAGCGTATCCATTACTGACGATTTGCGGTACTACGTTAACGATCAGGAGGTTGATCAGGAAGGGGTACGGGACGCCTTAACCAATGCGCTGGCTACTGCCGAAGAGGGTGAAGGCGTGGTGGTATTGCATGTGGACAAGAACGTTCCTACCCAATACTTCGTTACGGTGGCCGGTATAGGTGCCGAATTGGGGGCAAAAGTTACCTTAGCTACCAAACCTGAATAAACTACAATTTTTATGAGCGAAAGGGAGAAAAAAAATCAGCGAACCGGAGCTATAGTTTCTATAGGTGTTCACGCTGTTCTCCTTATTGCCTTCTTATTTATTATGGCCTGGCGAGCCCCAGACCCTCCGGCTAAATCTCCGGGTATAGAAATTAATTTTGGTATGATCGATGCTGGCTCCGGCGATGAGCAGCCTTTGGTAAGTGAAACCTCGGAGCAAACTGCCGAAACTCAAACTCAGCAGGAAGTTTCGCAGCCTACGCCAAGCCCGCCTACAGAGTCAGTTACCGAAACTACGGTTACCGAACCTACACCGGAGCCGGCGGTTAAAACCGTAACCGAATCGGTTACCCAACCTGACCCCAGCCCGGTTGTTCAGGAAAAAGAATCTAAACCCAAGCCTAAACCTCAACCTGAGGTAAAAGAAGAACCTAAAAAGCCTGAACCTAAGGTAGATTCCCGGGCACTCATGGGGGCCCCGTCGAACAATCCTAATAAATCTGCGAATCAGGGAGATAAAAAGGGGGCTACCGGTGATCAGGGCAAAGAAGAGGGTAAAGTTGATGCCCGAAATTTATACGGTGAGGCCGGGGGCGGGCAAGGCGGAACCGATTTGAAGATTGCCGGATGGTTTTGGGATGAAGAGCCTAATAAAAAGGATTCTTCCAGCGAAACCGGTCGTATAGTTTTTGAATTTAGCGTGGATGCCAGCGGCAATGTGGGTCAGATTAAAACGGTCAGCACTACGGTTAGCCCTACGGTAGTACAGTTTTATAAGCGTCAGTTGGAACAAACTACTTTTTACCGTACTGCGGGCGGTATAGTTCCAGATCGCACCACCGGTACTGTAACGTTTATAATTAAAGCTCGATAATTCAGCTCATGAAGTATCAGGAAACGTTGGACTATTTATATAGTCAGTTGCCTATGTTTCAGCGGGTGGGCGGAAGTGCCTACAAAAAAGACCTTACCAATACGATTGCCCTTTGCCAAGCGCTAGATAATCCCCAAAATAAATTTAAAAGTATTCATATAGCCGGTACTAACGGTAAAGGTAGTAGCAGCCATGCTATAGCCGCGGTACTGCAGGCAGCAGGGTATAAGGTAGGTTTATACACTTCGCCCCACTTAAAAGATTTTACCGAAAGAATAAGGCTTAACGGTCGGCAAATAGGCGAGGATAGGGTAGTAGCCTGGGTTCAGCAGCATAAGGCCCTGATCGAAGAAATTAAGCCCAGCTTTTTTGAACTAACCGTAGGCTTAGCATTTGATTATTTTGCTCAGCAAAAAGTTGATATAGCCGTAGTTGAAGTTGGTATGGGCGGCCGGCTGGATAGTACCAATATTATAAGTCCGCTGGTTAGCCTGATTACCCGAATAGGCTTAGACCATACCCAATTCTTAGGTGATACCCTGGAGGCAATTTCCCGCGAAAAGGCCGGAATAATTAAACCCGGCGTGCCGGTAGTTATCGGTGAAAAGCAAGCTGAAACTTCCAGGGTGTATCAGGAGGTAGCTAACCGAAATGGTTCTGCTTTATACTTTGCTCAGGAAAATTTTTCGGTAGAATCTAGTGTACCCGGTTCAGTAATTATCACTTCGCCCGTTTCCGGCAACCCCCTTAAAATTTCCCCGGATATTAAGGCAGGCTATTTTGTTAAGAATTTGCCTGGTGTATTAGGTGTAATCGCTGAGTTACTCAAACTAGGTTTCAATTTTACGGATGATAACCTGACTGAAGGTTTAGAAAATATAGTTTCCCTAACGGGCTTGAAAGGTCGCTACCAGATTCTAAATACCCAGCCTAAAACCATTGCCGACGTAAGCCATAACCCTGACGGACTGCAACCCTTGCTGGAGCAAATTCTTTCCGAGCAATTTGTCAAACTTCATATAGTTTTGGGGGTAGTAGCCGATAAAGATTTAGCGCATGCACTACGACTTTTTCCTAAAACCGCTCAGTACTATTTTTGCCAAGCGCAAATACCCCGGGCACTACCGGCCTACGATTTGCAGCAACAGGCCCGCCAACTTGGATTAGCAGGCGAGGCTTACCTAACTGTAGAACAAGCATTAGCTAAGGCGAAAGAACAGGCTACTGCGGAGGATTTAATTTTAATTACCGGTTCTACCTTCGTGGTAGCTGAAGTTCCTGAACTTTAATTGCTGCCCGGAAATGCTTACTTTTGTGGCCGCAAAATTTCGGATACTATACTACTATTTCTGTGCGTAATAAACTTACCCGCTTCGCTGAGAATGAGGAGCGATATAATATAATTCAGCCCGGTAAACCTAGTTTTGAAACCATTGGAGGCAATTGGAATAATCATTTTGGTAATAACAACCCAATAACCCTTGAACTAGGCTGTGGCCGGGGCGAGTATACTATTGGCCTGGCCCGCCAATACCCAAACCGAAATTACATTGGTATAGATATTAAAGGAGCCCGAATTTTTTACGGCAGTCGAATTGCCGAGGACGAAGGTTTAGCTAACGTAGCTTTTCTTAGAATTAAAATACTTGAAATTGATAAGTATTTTGCGGACAGTGAAGTTGATGAAATTTGGATGACTTTTCCTGATCCTCGGCCTAAAGACCGGGACGAAAAGCGCCGAATGACCCACCCACGCTACTTCAACTTATATCAGCAAATAATAAAAGACGGAGGATGGTTTCACCTAAAAACCGATGCCACACCATTTTTCGATTTTGCTCTGGAGTCACTTAAAGAAATCCCGCACAGCGATTTAGTATATACCCATGACCTTTACGCTCATACACTTCTAGAAGAGCACGGGGGGCTGCAGACCCGATACGAAAAGAAGTTTTTAGAAGAGGGCAAAAAAATTAACTACCTACGCTGCCGTCTGCACAAAAGCAATTAACTAGCGAAAAGTCGCTGCCCGCCGCGGCGCGGACACTAACTATGGGTTAAAAGTAAACCAACTCCTTGGTTGGTGTCCTGACCGACCTGTTAGCCAAAGGTGTATATGTTATCAGATTGGTTTAAGTGGTAAAACTAAAACTCTTCCTCAGCCTCTAAGGCTTCTAACACTTCGGCTAGTGCATCAAAATCTTTATAACCGGCCCTAATTTCCTCGCCGCCGGTCATGGCTATACCGTATAACTGCGGGTATTTTTCGAGCAGCATTTCAAATTCTTCGGCCGAAAAATTTCCGGAAACTACCACCCGAGCCTTAGCTAAATGGCTAACCAGACTGTCCAGCTCAGCTATACTATCGGTTTCAACCAAAAAATATTCTATAGAACCATCATCCGTTAATCTTTCTGAAACACCGGACATTAGTTCCGGGGTAGTGCGATAAATTATCGGCAGATTATAGCCCTTGGCGGCAGCAAGCTGATCTTGGTTTGAAACCTGAACGGCACCCACCGCATAGCTATTAATTACAGCGTTTAAGGTTTCGGTACTAGCGGTAGTAAATTCCGCAACCGGCCGTACCCCGGCCACCCAATCGGTAATTTCTTTAAAGTCTTCCGGCGAAATATAGTGAAGGGTGCCGGCTTCTACGTTGAAGCCTAGATCGTTCACGGCCATACCGGCACAGTAACGGGCATCACTTAGGTTGTTTACCTGATTAATTTTTACAAAAGTCTTCAGCATAGCACCGCAAAAATGACCAAAATTATTTTAGATGCAGAACAAAAATTGAGTTTATATATTTGTACCCATTAAACGCATAATTTAATTGAAGTAAAATGGCAGTAGAACAAATTACTGACGCAGAATTTAAGGAAAAGTTAACCCAAAACGATAAGGTAGTAGTGAAGTACTACGCCGACTGGTGCGGAAGTTGCCGGCTTTTTACGCCTAAATTTAAAAGGCTAAGTGGTGATGAACGCTTCGAGGGGATCTCGTTTTTAGATATAAACGCTGAGAAAAACCCGGAAGCCCGCCGCGCTGCCGGGGTGTCATCGCTACCATATTTTGCAATTTTCAAGAATGGCGAATTTATTGAGGGGGTAGCCAGCAGTAAGGAAGAATCAGTGGTGGACCTAATTACTAAGCTATAGTATGAAAATTCCGGTTATAAAAGGGTTGGTAGAAACTGCCTCAATGGATGAGCTAATTGCGGCCGAGGAAGCAATAATTGAGGAGCAAAAGCCCCAGATTGAGGTGAAGGGTGATGACGAAGGCGAGCAGCTAACGCACGTAATGGCGGCCATTTTCATTAAAAATCATATGGATGATAATGGAGTCGATTTTAAAACGGCCTTACGCGAATACACCAAAAAAGTACGCGAAAGTATAAGTTAGAATTATTTACTAATTACCTTTGTTTGTGCAGGAAGTAGCCTTTTGGTTGCTTCCTGTTTATATTTGTAGCGAGTGCAGGGCTTTGAACCCTGTTAACCCAAATAACATGAATAATAAAGGTAGAGTACTTGTTGCCATGAGTGGCGGCATAGATAGTAGCCTGGCCGCAGTTTTGCTGCACGAACAAGGCTACGAAGTTATAGGCATGACCATGAAAACCTGGGACTATGCCTCCAGCGGTAGCAGCAAGAAAGAAACCGGCTGCTGTAGTTTAGATAGCATTAACGATGCCCGCACCATTGCGGTAAACCTCGGCTTTCCGCATTACATACTAGATATAAGAGAAGAATTCGGCGATTACGTAATTAACCACTTTACCAGCGAATATCTGGACGGCCGAACCCCCAACCCCTGCGTACTTTGCAATACCCACATTAAATGGGATGCCCTGCTGAGAAGGGCCGACAAATTAGGTTGCGATTATATTGCTACCGGACACTACGCCAATGTTCGTGAGGAAAACGGACGCTACGTAATTAGCCGCGGCACCGATATCAGTAAAGACCAATCGTATGCCCTGTGGGGGGTTAGCCAGGAAAGCCTTAGCCGCACCATGCTGCCGTTAGGGCACCTTACTAAAGCCAAAATACGGGAAATGGCTACCGAGCGGGGCTTTCACGAACTTGTAAATAAAAGCGAAAGCTACGAAATATGCTTTGTACCGGATAACGATTATCGCGGCTTTTTAAAAAGACGGGTTGACGGACTGGAAGAACAAGTGGCCGGCGGAAACTTTGTAACTGAAGACGGTCAGGTAGTGGGTACGCACGAGGGGTATCCATTTTATACTGTAGGCCAGCGTAAAGGCTTAGGCGTAGCCTTAGGCTACCCGGTCTACGTTACTGAAATCCGTAAGGAAAACAACGAAGTGGTATTAGGAACTTTTGACGAACTGAGCCGCGACGGAATGTACGTGAAAGACTTGGTAATGAACAAGTACGCCAACCTGAACGGCCAGCGATTGGAAACCGTAACTAAAGTCCGTTATAACGATGCAGGCACCCCGGCCGTTATTGAGCAGGTGGGCGATACTATGAAGGTGTTTTTCGGCAAGGGCGTTTCAGCAATTGCCCCCGGCCAGGCGGCGGTTTTTTACGAGGGAGACGATGTAGTTGGCGGCGGTTGGATTTATAAAAGTTTTCAGCAAGCACATGTACACCTTAATTAAGTTTTTACTTCCGGTACTTACGCTTGCAACTGTTATTTCGTGTAATAGTAAGCGGGAAGTTTCTCCGGAAGTTTTAGGCTTGGAATATACGCCCCTTGAAGTAGGGATGTACTGGCTATACAACGTTCACTCTATTGAGTACAATGAGTTTACCACCTACCAGGAAGAACGATTTGAAAGCCGCGTACGAGTTTACGATACTACCCTTAACCAGGCGGGCGATTCGGTGTACTTGTTTGTAAGGGAAAGCAGACCGGAAGCGAGAATGTCCTGGCTAACGGATTCCGTGTGGCAGGTTAGGCGAACCCTTTTTAACTATGTTGAAACCTCTGAAAATAAATCGAAGGTTATATTAAATTACCCGGTTAAGGAAGGAGCCAGTTGGAACATAAATCGCCTAAATGCCGATTCCGTAACTACCTGGACGCTAATTTCTCTGGACAATACCTTTACAATAGATTCTATAGGCCTTCAATTTTCTGATGCCTTGGTAATTGAGGAGGTAAACATTCCTGACCCAATTGTGGAGTATGATCTGCGGTTCCGGGTTTTTCAGGAGGGGGTAGGTGAAGTTTTTCGATTTATTAATAATAGAGTTCACTGTCAGGCTAACGACAATAGCTGCACCAGTGGGGTAGGTGAAAAAAGTATTAACTACATGAATATGAGTTTAAAAGAAAGTGGTACATTAGAACAATGAACCGTTTTGTTTTAACAATTTTAATAATTCTCACCTCACTCAATCTTTTTGCCCAGGAACAAAACCGTTATATAGTTTTCTTTACTGATAAGGTTAATACGCCGTACTCATTAACCCGGCCGGAAGAATTCTTAGGTAAAAAGGGTATAGAACGGCGTCTAAATCAAGGAATTGAGTTAACCGAAGCCGATCTGCCGGTTAACCCAAACTATCTCTCGTACTTAAAGAATAAAGGTATAAAGACGTACCATACTAGCCGCTGGCTTAATGCAGTATTAATTCAAGAGTCCGAGGAAGTTATAAAGCAAGTTGAAGCCCTTGAATTTGTAGATAGAGTAGAGTTTGTAGCCCCCGGCTCGCGTCTTAACCAAAAGAGTATACAGTCCGGCTCCAAAATAAATATCCCTGGTCAAGATCAGGTAGAAAGCGATATACAGAATAAAATGCTGGGAGTAGATATTTTGCACTCGGAAGGATACAACGGTGCCGGCATTACTATAGCGGTGCTTGATGCCGGATACAAAGGCGTCGATACTATCAGAGCCTTTCAGAAACTGTATACGGAAAATAGGGTAGTAGGCGTAAAAAATTTTCCACTGAACAATCAGGAGGTGTATAGCATGCACGACCACGGCACCAAAGTGCTAAGTACAATGGCGGCTGAAAGTCCCAACTATACCGGAACTGCTCCGGGAGCTAATTACGCTATTGCAATTACGGAAGATGTAGAATCAGAGTACGTAGTTGAGGAATACAATCTACTATTTGGCATGGAATGGGCTGATAGCCTGGGGGCCGATATAATCAATATTTCTTTGGGGTATTACGATTTCGATGATGACCGAATGGACTATACCCTGAACGATCTGGACGGTAAAACTACAGTAGGTGCCCAGGCCGCAAATTTTGCTACCGAACGGGGAATTCTAGTAGTAAATAGTGCTGGAAATAACGGCCCCGGTGAAGGAACGATTACTACACCTGCCGATGCACTTAATAGTTTAGCCGTTGGGGCGGTAAATGATAATGGCACGGTAGCCGGGTTTTCATCGCGGGGGCCAATTGCCGATAGCCGGATCAAGCCCGAGGTAGTGGCTATGGGCCAACGTGCGGCCATTATACGGGCCAACGGTAAAACGGGTGCTAGTAATGGAACCTCTTTTGCGGCTCCAATTATGGCCGGCTTTGCAGCCAGCGTCTGGAGTAAATACCCCGATGTTACCAACTTAGAACTTCGCGAATTGATCATCCAATCCGGCAATCAGTTTTCAGACCCAGACTTTGACTATGGTTATGGCTTACCTAATTACTTAAGAATACAATATATCCCGGAACCTAAAGCCCTAATTAAGAAAATATATCCGAACCCGGCTGAGCCTGGCCAACTTATAACTTTGGCTAGCGCAGAAGCAACTGCAATTTCAGTATACAACAGCCAAGGGCAGTCTCAAAACTTTACCGCCGTATACGATAAAACCCAGAATACAACACTTTTGGATACTCAGGGTATGAGATCAGGTATATATCTAGTAAGTTTGCGCACTAATGAAGGTCATAGGACCGTTCGCCTATTAATAAATTAATACCCAATTCTACCATGGGCTATAAAATAGCACCTTCCATATTAGCTGCCGATTTCGCCAACCTTGAGCAGGAAGTAAATATGCTCAACGCTAGCGAAGCCGACTGGATACACATTGATATAATGGATGGCCGGTTTGTACCAAATATCTCCTTTGGTATTCCGGTAACCCAAGCCATTCATCAGCACGCCAAAAAGCCTTTGGATGTGCATCTAATGATAGTGGAGCCGGAAAAATATCTGGAAGATTTTCGTAAAGCCGGGGCCGAGATTTTGACCGTACATTACGAAGCCTGCCCGCATTTGCACCGCACTATTCAGCAAATTAAAGATTTAGGTGCAAAAGCCGGAGTAGCCCTTAATCCTCATACGCCGGTAAGTTTATTAAAAGATATCCTGGCTGATATTGATTTGGTGTGCTTAATGTCGGTTAACCCCGGCTTTGGTGGCCAAAAGTTTATTGAACATACCTATTGGAAAACCCAGGAATTAAACGAGCTTAAGCAGGCGTGCGGTAGCGAGGCCCTTATTGAAATTGACGGTGGCGTAAGCAGCCAAAATGCCCGGCAGTTAGTAGATGCCGGGGCTGAGGTACTAGTGGCCGGCAGCTTCGTTTTTAAATCAAATTCCCCTCAGGATACAATAAGTAACCTCAAACGTTTTTAGTTGTACCCTTGAATCTGTCCGCTAAGTTATTACAACTCACCTTATTGCTACTAGCTGGTTTTTTTCTGGAAATTAGCCAGGCAGCAGCGCAGGATATAAGTATTAGCGGTACGGTTCTAGACGAACAAAATAAACCACTTCCTTTAGCAGTAGTTAATGTAGAAAATACCACTCGGGCCACAGTTACTGATTCGCTGGGGCAATTTACTTTGGCCGTACCTGACCGTTCGGTTTTGTTCCTGCAAATATCCTTTATAGGATATACCAATCAAAGAATAACCATAAACCCCAGAACTTTATCTCAGCAGCCGATAATAGTTAGGCTGGAACCGGATGAGGAAACCTTACGAACGGTAGAGGTTGAAGGAGAGCGGGCTGCCGAACGAGAAACCGCCGGAGTAACTACCTTAGATGCCAAGGAGGCTGAGTATCTACCCGGAGCTTTTGGTGAAATTACTGATATTATTGCTACGCTGCCGGGGGTAAGCCGGATAAATGAGTTCAGCTCGGCCTATTCAGTACGCGGTGGTAATTTTGACGAGAACCTGGTATATGTGAATGATATACCTATTTACCGCCCTTTTATTACCCGAACGGGCCAGCAGGAAGGCTTAAGTTTCGTAAATCCTCGTTTAGTAGACCGAATTAGTTTTTCAGCCGGTGGCTGGCAGCCGCGCTTGGGCGATAAGCTAAGTTCTGTGCTTGATATAAAATATAAGGTTCCTGATAGCTCTCATCTATCAGCTACTGCCGGTCTACTAGGCGGAAGTTTACATGCTGAAGTTGACCGGGGCAAGTTTAAGATATTGCTGGGAACCAGATACAAAAATGCCGGTCCACTTCTGGGCCGCACTGAAATCAACGGCGAATACCGGCCTCGCTCCGGCGATGTACAGGCATTAGTATATTATATTCCTAATTCGGAACACCAATTTCAGTTTTTAAGCAGCTACAATCTTAATCGCTATAATCTTGTACCTTCCGACAGGCAGAGTACATTCGGCACTTTTAACGAACAGCTACAATTAAGCATTTTTTATGATGGCCGGGAGCAGGTTAGCAACGATTTATTTCAGCAGGCGGTTAACTACATTTATCAGCCTAGCTCATCATTTAAAAGTACGTTAGCCTTAAGCTACTTTAAAACCATTGAACGGGAACGCTCCGAAGTGGAAGGTGCGTATTTACTTTCCCGAGTAATTCGGGACAATGAAGAAAACCCGGTAGATAAGCGCTTGGAGGCTATTGGAGCGGGTACCGAATATACTCGTATCCGAAATACGCTGGAAGGAGAAGTAGTTGAATTATTTAACCGTAATTTCTACTATTGGAAAGAAAACCAGAGCTTGGAATTTGGCTTTAGGTTCGGTAATGAAATTATTAACGATAGGCTAGAAGAGTTTCAATTTGTAGACTCGGCTGATTTTGTACAGTACAATCCTGATAAAACTATAAACAATAAACTCCGGCTAGAACAAACCCGGGCTCAGGCTTACCTGCAAAATAGCACCCAATTGGCTGGCGGTAGGCATTCTTTAACCTACGGTGCGCGATTGCACTAT
>CAZDEY010000003.1:41601-58787 GCA_964504565.1 uncultured Roseivirgaceae bacterium | reverse complement strand
AGTTCACTTAACGAGGAGTTACTTGTAAGCCCCCGCTTTCAATATGCTTACCGCCCGGTATCAGTGCGGGATGTTGTATACACGTTTGCGGCCGGTTTTTACCATCAACCGCCCTTTTATCGGGAGTACCGGACTGTGCAGGGAACTATTAACCCCGATGTGAACGCTCAGCGCAGCTTTCAGGTACTGGCCGGCGGCGATTGGAACCTCCAGATTTGGAATAGGCTATTTAACATTGCGGCCGAAACTTACTATAAAAAATTATACGAGCTAAACGCCTACGATCAGGAAAATGTGCGCATTCGCTACTTTGCTAATAACGAAGCTACCGGCTACATAACCGGCATTGATGCCCGAATGAGCGGTGAGTTTATTCCGGGTGCGGAAAGCTGGATAAGTTTGGGGGCGTTGGTTGCCCGAGAGGATATAGCCGGAGATAGCCGGGGAAACCTGCCCCGACCTACCGATCAGCGCCTGAATTTGGGCCTGTTCTTACAAGATCATATACCCAACGATCCCAGCCTGAGAGCGTACTTAAAGCTTCTGTACGGTTCCGGACTGCCGTTTAATCCGCCGGGTAGTCTGGAGAACCGGGCCATGCTGCGTGGGCCAAGTTACACTCGGGTAGATTTAGGATTAAGTAAAATTTTTCTGACTACTTCCTCTCAAACCCTGCAATCGGTATGGTTAGGGGTTGAGGTACTAAATTTATTGGGTAACCAGAATGTAATTAATTACTCCTATATACAGGATGTAAATGGATTTCAGTATGCAGTGCCTAATACCCTTAGCGCCCGCTTTTTTAACCTGAAAGTGGTAGTTCAGACAAAGAAAAAAGGCTTGCCTATTAAGTAGACCAGCCTTTTCTATCATAAAATATAATTACCGAATTAGAATCTTAGAATTGCAGCTACGTGATTGTCGGCTAAATCCTTAGGCATTTCGCTTTCTTCTAAAACGTAGGCTTGACCGCCATTTTTAAGGGTGGCTACGGCACTTCTACTAATCATACATTCATCCCCTTGTTTGGGGTCGCTATGCAACTCTACCGCCTGGCGATCTTTATGGAACTTGCCCCATTGGTGGTTGCCCTTCACAACAAAGAGCGAATCGACCCGCCCGTTTTCTGCGGCGGCAACAATATCTTCCAGGTTGTAAGTGGTTTTGCCGGTGCCGGCCAAATTATTGTAATTTTCAATAGTCTGTTCCATCTTTTGGCTAAAATGGGGTTTTACTATCTCCCAGCTTTTGGCGTGCAAATCCGAAGCGGTCATTTGGTCGGGGTTGCCGGTAATACCTTCCTCGCAAATATTAAACTGACTGGCAGCTTGCTTAAAAATTGGGTGCAAATATTCCACCCCGGCCAACACTATCGGAGTTCGGTTGTTTACTATAATATTTTTTAAACCTTCGTTAACATTTCTGAAGTATTCGTCTATCAGGTCCTTTTTACTAGGCTTAGGTTCACCCTGGCCGTTGCGGTTTTGAGGGTTTGGTACTAAGCCGCTTTGGCCTTCCTCGGAGCGTTCAAATTCATAGTATTTCAGTACTTCTTCTAGGCCTTGCTGCACCCGCTGGTTCAAATCAAGTTCGTGTACGTAATAATGAGTAGCTTCAAGCAGTCGAACTCGTTCCATACTCAGGCCTAAAATATAATAGATGCCATCGCCATTCAGCAGAGGTATTAACTGTAATAGGTGGAAACTAGGCGAAATACTAACGGACTCTTCAAATTTGGTAGGCAACCGCAGCGATTTAAAGAAGCCTTTCCCTATAAATAAAGCCAAGCCTTCCAACTGGTGATGCCAGAAATTATGGTCTTCCTGAAGTTTGCGGGCCGGGGCCAGCAATTCCTGAATCTCAGCATCAGTAAATCCTTGCTCGCTTAGCTTGCTTTTGGCCGTTTGTAGCAGATTTTTTAGACGAAGGGCATCTTTGCCGTTGTTAACTGCCTCGCCGCTACGGTGCGTAGGTAAATAAATAGAAACTGAGCCTTCCTGAGACCAGTCGCTTAGCTCATCAAACTCTTTTTTCGATAACAATTTCATATATTTTTACTTTGAGTTTAGCAAATGGTTGTATGTAGAGTAATAACCTGTTTATTTTGCCCGTTGTTTTAAGCCTAAGTCAAGTTATAGTGCTGGACAGCCGATCGGCCGAGCTTTAGAGGTGTTGCGGGCGATCTACACTAGATGGATAAACGGCTCGTTAGGTTTTAGATGCAGCCTCTAAAATTAGATTATACAGAAGCGATGATTGCAGCCCATTAAAATGATGTATAAGAAACTACTTATAGTTTTTGGGCTACTGGTACTCTGTAACTTAGCAAACGCCCAGCAGGAGGGCGGCCGGCTAATCCGTAATCAGGATGAGGAAAGCACTGAAGATAAGGAAGGCCAAGCGGCCGAAGACAGCACACAGGAAGTTAAACCCCGCCGCATCCGCAATATTCTTAATAAAATTACCTTTACCAGCAGTTTGGGTTATGGCATAAATAACTACCGCCAGTCGCTGGAAGGGTATACGCTGGATTTTCAGGAAGGTCAATATTATTTGGTTGATGGTTCAGAAGGTATAACTAATTGGACCAATTCACCAATTTCCGAAAGGGGCCTGAACCAGAGTGAAACCCAAGCTTCCGGCGATACCATCAGTCTCCGAGGACTAAACCATAGCCTGCCGATAAATATAGGGTTGCACGTACTAATAAAAGAACGCTTCAAAATTGGCGGGGGAGTAGGCTTGGAGCTGTTCAGTATTGGCACACTTGCTTTTAAAGAACCGGCTGAAAATTTTCAGGAATACGAAACCGATGTATCGTCCGCTTTAGCACTTCGCTACTACGGAACCCTGGGTTATCGTACCATGCACTTTCTGTTCTGGGATCATTACGCCGATATACGTGTTGGTAAGCGGGTACTATTAACCCAATTTTCCGACGACGTTTCTACCGGGCTTTTCTTTAATGCCGGTTATCAATTGGAAAGAAGCTTTAGCGAATACTTCAGGTTTACCCTACGGCCTTCGATGGAATATCATGCCTTTACTTCAACTCTTTCCAAAAAAGAAGATAGCCCGTTTAATAGAAAAGAAATCAAAACCTCGGTGCCTTCCGCATATCTGGAGGCAGGGGTAAGCCTTAATTATCCCCGGTTGCCCCGTTGCCCAATTAAACACTGCGAAACCCAGGTCGATCATGTTCACTACGGCAACCAATACCGGGGTCAACCAATTACTAAGTGGCAAAACCCAAAAATGGGCCAGAACCACCGTGAGCTTCAACGAAACAAACGCCGCAAAAAGGACGATACTGAGCAGCAACGGCAGTATAAAAAACCGAAAAAGAGCTTTTTTCCCTGGTTTAGGTAACAGAAAATCAGCCAGTTAAAGTAATGCTTTAATGGCCTCTCAAAAACCGCAAAATTTCACTAAATTGCGGCGCCTATAAACTACAGATAAATTCAGATGGCAGTAGGAGAAAACGAAAACATCATACCTATAAATATTGAGGATGAAATGCGCGGAGCCTACATCGATTATTCGATGTCCGTAATCATTTCCCGAGCCCTGCCCGACGTTCGCGACGGCTTAAAGCCAGTACACCGGCGGGTACTCTATGGTATGTTGGAGCTAGGTGTAAATTATAACCGCCCGTACAAAAAATCGGCCCGTATAGTAGGAGAGGTGCTGGGTAAATACCACCCCCACGGCGACTCCTCGGTATACGATACCATGGTACGGATGGCCCAAGAGTGGTCGCTACGCTATCCTTTGGTTGACGGTCAGGGTAACTTTGGCTCGGTGGATGGTGACTCACCGGCAGCTATGCGCTATACCGAGGCCCGCCTCCGCCGCATAGCCGAGGAAATGCTGAATGATATCAACAAAAATACCGTTGATTTCCAGCCCAACTTCGATGATAGTTTAAAGGAGCCTACCGTGCTTCCGGCCAACCTGCCTAACCTGCTGATAAACGGCTCTAGCGGTATAGCCGTTGGTATGGCTACTAATATGCCCCCGCACAACCTTACCGAGGTAATAAACGGTATTATAGCCTATATCGATAACCGCGACATTACTATACCGGAATTAATGGAGCATATTACCGCTCCGGATTTCCCTACCGGCGGTACAATCTATGGGTATCAAGGAGTTAAGTCCGCATTCGAAACCGGTAGAGGAAGAATCGTTCTTAGGGCTAAGGCCCACTTCGATCAGACCAAAACCGGAAAGGAACAAATTATAGTAACCGAAATTCCTTATCAGGTTAACAAGGCCAGCATGTTGGAAAAAACTGCGGCTTTAGTTAACGAGAAAAAAATTGAGGGTATTTCGGCTATTCGGGATGAGTCGGATAGAAATGGTATGCGGGTGGTATACGATCTTAAAAAGGACGCTATACCCAACGTCGTATTAAACCATTTGTATAAGTATACCCAGCTTCAGTCTAGCTTTGGGGTTAATAACGTGGCGCTAGTTAAAGGGCGCCCACAAACCCTCAACCTTAAAGATTTAATTAAGAACTACGTTGAACACCGCCACGAGGTGGTAGTTCGCCGTACCCAATACGAGCTGGAAGAAGCCGAAAAGCGCGCCCATATTCTAGAAGGCTACCTGATTGCCTTAGATAACCTGGATGAAATTATTACCCTGATTAGAAGTTCTCGCGATCCGGAAGTTGCCCGTAACGGCTTAATGGAGCGCTTTGAACTATCGGAAATTCAGGCTCGCGCCATTTTGGATATGCGTCTGCAGCGCCTTACGGGCATGGAGCGGGAAAAAATCCAGCAGGAATATAACGAAGTAATGGCGCTAATAGAAGACCTGAAGGATATTCTGGCTAACGAGGAGCGCCGTATGCAGATTATAAAAGATGAGTTAGGCATAGTGCTGGAACGCTACGGCGATGAGCGCCGCACCGATATTGTACATAGCGGCGATGATATTACCATTGAGGATATGATCCCGAACGAGCAGGTGGTTATTACCATCTCGCACCAAGGGTATATGAAGCGCACCCAGCTATCCGAATACCGTACCCAAACCCGGGGCGGGGTAGGCTCGCGCGGAGTTTCTACCAAGGAAGATGATTTCACCGAACACTTGTTTATCGGCAGCACCCATAATTACCTGCTGATTTTTACTGAGTTCGGTAAAGTATTCTGGATGCGGGTGTACGAAATTCCGGAAGGAAGCAAAGCCTCTAAAGGCAGGGCTATCCAAAACCTGATTAATATAGAATCCGGCGATACTATACGAGCGGTACTGAATGTAGAAAATCTTAAGGACGAAGACTACGTAAATAATAATTTCGTGGTGATGTCAACGGTAAATGGCACGGTAAAGAAAACCCCGCTGGAAGCTTATAGCCGTCCGCGCCAGAATGGAGTAAATGCTATTACCATTAACCCAGGTGACAGATTACTGGATGTTCGTATTACCAATGGCGATAACCATATTGTTTTGGCATTGGCTAGCGGCCGGGCAATTCACTTCCACGAGGCCGATGTTCGCTCTATGGGCCGTACGGCAGCTGGGGTACGCGGCATAAGTATGGACAAGGCCGGGGATAGGGTAATTGGCATGGTTTGTGTTTCCAGAGAGGATGCCAGCTTGCTGGTAGTAACTGCCCATGGCTACGGTAAACGTTCGGTAACCGAAGAATACCGAATTACCCGCCGGGGCGGTAAGGGAGTTAAAGCCCTTAAGGTGACCGAAAAAACCGGCGAACTAGTTGCTATAAAAGAAGTTATTGATTCGGACGAATTGATGATAATTAACCGCAGCGGCATAACCATCCGAATGAAAGTTGATGACCTAAGGGTTATGGGTCGGGCAACGCAAGGGGTTAAACTGATCCGTCTGCAGGAAGGTGACCAGATCTCTTCAGTTGAGAAAATTGAAGCTATTGAGGACGAAGAGGTTGAAGCTACCCTAATTGAACAAGATGCGGCCGACGTTAAAGAAACGGATGTATCGCCGGAAGAAGGTGTTGACGATGTAGAAGAGACTCCGGAAGATTAATTTTAACCAGATAGTAATTTTTAACTTAATATGAAAAAGCAAATTTTAACCATAGCGCTGGGCGTTGGCGCACTTACGGTAAGTGCTCAGAACAGCGCGGTACGTAAGGCCGAAACATACGTAAAGGATAAGGACTTTGCCGCGGCCAAAGAACAAATTGATGCTGCCGTTAAGCACGAAAAAACTTCGGATAAAGCTAAAACCTGGTTTATTAAGGGTCAGGTTTACGGTAGCCTAGCCGATGAGGCCGGTAACACCGACCAGGGCGATCAGTACCTTACCGAGGCAATTGCTGCGTTTAACAAAGCCAAAGAATTAGAAAAAGAAAACGGTACTTATTACGTTTTTGCTGATCAGTCTCTACAAAACTTGTACACCACTCCATTTAATGCCGGTGTAGCAAATTTTAACGAACAAGATTTTGAGTCGGCCTTGGTTAATTTTGAACGGGCTATGTTTGTGAACCCTGCCGACTCTAATGCGGTAATGAA
Source organism: uncultured Roseivirgaceae bacterium (assembly GCA_964504565.1). Lineage (GTDB taxonomy): Bacteria > Bacteroidota > Bacteroidia > Cytophagales > Cyclobacteriaceae > Cesiribacter. Next base: position 52,272 of record CAZDEY010000003.1, on the reverse strand, counting down.
TGCCTACGTAGCTGCCAGCCAAATTGGTAACGATGATAAGGTAGTAGAGATGCTGTATAAGCTTACCGACCTTACCGATAATCCTGATTACTACTACGCTCTCATTAGCTATGAGATGGATAAGAACAAGGATTATGAGAAAACGGCTAAGGTTATTAGCGATGCTAAAACTAAGTTTCCGGACGACGTAACCTTTAGCAAGCTGGAGGTAAACATGTACCTAAAGCAGGAGAAAAACGAGGAGGCCAAGCAAGCTTTAGAATCAGCTATTGCCGGTGACCCAACCAATGCCGACTTGGTGTTCCTTAAAGGCTACCTGAATGAGCAGACCAATAATATGGAAGAGGCAATAGCTGCCTATGAAAAAGCTCAGGAAATTGATAACACCCACGCTAGTTCGGCTTATAACTTAGGAGCTTTATATTATAATATGGCTGCCGAAACAATTAAAGAAGCTAACAACTTGGGTACCAGCCGCGCTGATGAAGCTAAGCGTAAGGAGCTTATGAAGAAAGCTGAAAATCAGTTTAAATCTGCCGTACCTCACCTGGAACATGCAGTTAAGCTTAACCCGGATGATACAGCCCTAATGGACCGCCTGATGGTATCGTACTATCGCGTTGGCGAGAAGGCTAAGGGTGATGCTATGGGAGATAAAATAGAAGAATTGAAAGCCCAGTAAGCTAAACTGACGATATATTTAGAGCCGGTCTTATATGGACCGGCTTTTTTTGTACCATGCTTTCAACATAACTAAGCGCCAGGCGTTATCAGTAGGTATGAAAATAGTAAATAGTTTTATAGGCCTGTTTCTGCTTTCGGGTAGTTTATTAGCCTGTCAACCATCAGGTTCTTCCCAAGCTCCAGATTCTAATATATCTAATACCACTGAAGCCGAGAGTGTAACAGACCAGCCTAATTATCTTCAGCCAAGTAAAAAGCAATCGGTGGCCGTATTTGCCGGGGGGTGTTTTTGGTGTACGGAAGCTTCTTTCGAACGGATCATGGGAGTGGATAAGGTAATTTCCGGTTATGCAGGGGGCAAAGAAGAAAATCCAACCTACGAACAGGTTAGCTACGGACGTACCAGCCACGCCGAAAGCATTATGGTCTATTATGATTCTACGGAAATAATGTACAGAAAATTGGTTGAAATATTTTTTGATGCCCACGATCCAACCCAATTAAATCGACAAGGGCCGGATGTAGGGAAGCAGTACCGCAGCGCAATTTTCTACCAATACCCTTACCAGAAGGAAGTTGTTGAGGAAGTTATAGATGAAATTGGCCGGAAGTTTACCAAACCTATAGTAACCGAGCTAAGTAAATTCACCAATTTTTACCCGGCTGAGGAGTATCACCAGGATTACTACGAGCTGCATCCCAATGATAGTTATATTGTGCAGGTAAGCAGGCCTAAGGTGGAAAAGGTAGAAAAAATTTACGCAGATATTCTAAAAGACAAATACAAAAAGTAATTATGGAGCAAGCAACATTTGGAGGAGGCTGTTTTTGGTGTACCGAAGCTGTTTTTCAACGGGTTAGGGGAGTAGAGAAGGTGGTGTCGGGCTATGCAGGTGGCAAGGTCAAGGATCCTAGTTACCGCGAGGTATGTTACGGAAAAACCGGCCACGCCGAGGTAGTTCAGTTCTCATACAATCCGGAGGAGATTTCTTATGCCGAGCTTGTGGAGGTTTTTTACAAAACCCACGACCCAACTACCTTAAATCGCCAGGGTAATGATAGTGGTACTCAGTACCGGTCGGTAATTTTCTATCATAATGATGAACAAAGGAAAATTGCCGAAGAGCTGACCAGTAAATTTGACCAGTCCGGTGAGTTCAGTAACCCAATTGTGACGGAAATTTCAGCACTACCTACTTTTTATCCGGCCGAAGATAATCATCAGAATTACTTTAATGAAAACCAGCAACAACCGTATTGCCAGATTATCATTAAGCCCAAAATCGATAAATTTTTGAAAACCAGTAAAGAAAAATCAGCGTAAGAAAAAAGCTAACCTTTTGCCTATCGGTAGGTTTACATAGGCAATGAAGAATTTTTTGGAACGGCTGGCCAACCAGCTTTTCTTGCGACGATTATACTATACTGTTACTACTAGTATAGCCTTTTATCCGTCGCTGATAGCATTTCTTATATTAATGCTATCCTACGCCTGCATGCTGCTGGATGAAAGCGGGTTCACCTACAACTTTTATCATTATGTACCCTTTTGGTTAACTCGAAATGCGGATACTGCCCGAAGTTTACTAACTGCGTTGGCCGGTGGTTTAATTAGCTTGATGGTATTTAGTTTTACTATGGTTATGGTAGTATTAAACCAGGCCAGCAGTAACTATACGCCCCGCGCATTGCCCGGGCTTATCAGCCAAAAGAGTCACCAAGTTGTTTTGGGCATATACCTTGGCAGTATCGGTTTTACCATAACCGTGCTTACTAACATTGAGGGGCAGAAATTTAATTTTGTGGTGCCAGAGTTGGCTCTGGTGGTTAATGCTTTCTTAGGGTTTTGCAGCTTTATAGCTTTCGTGTATTTTATTCATAGCATTAGCCAGAAAATCCAGTTAGGCAATATCTTATCCAGTTTATATCACACTACAATTAACCTATTAAAGAAAGAACAGGAAGAACATTATGTTAAGCAGGTGCCTGATGAATTGGAACAGGGAGATGTAAAGTATTATAGCCCGCAAGCAGGGTATTTTCATAGTGTGAATACAGGCAAGCTGGTTGCTATATGCCATAATGAAGATATAAAATTGGTTTTTTTAGTAGAGAAAGGAGCATTCTTGCTTGAAACTACTCCAATGTTTAAAAGCAGCAAACCTTTGAGCGAAAAACTCCTGAACGATATAACCAATACAATTATTTACCGCCACCAGGAAGATATTCAAGTAAATTATCTGTACGGATTTAAGCAAATAACCGAAATGGCTTTGCGAGCACTTAGTCCGGGTATAAACGATCCGGCCACGGCAATTCAGGCTATAGATTATCTGAGCCATATGTTTGCACTCATGAATCAGTTAAATGGCTATAAATCGTACCAAGACAATTTAGGAATTAGCAGGCTATACTTTTGGGAAACTAGTTTTGAAAAAGTTTATTATCTGACTATGGGCTCTATCAGGAATTATTCCGGCACTGATATTACGGTGCAACTAAAATTGTTGCAGGCTATAAAGCGGCTATTACCGCTAACGAATAATGAACTACATTGCCAGGTATTAATTAGTGAGCAGGAGGCTATTCTGGAAAATTGCCGAAAGTCTTTCAATTGTCAGAAGGATATAGAGATAGTAAGTGCCTATGCTGAAAAAGGTTTAGTTAACATAATATAAATTATATAACTAGAAGTTAAATTAATTAGCTGCTCGGCTAGTGCATATTTTATCGCTCGGTCGTTCCCTGACTAAACGGCTATAAATTGTTTCTAGTTGCTCCTTCCCACTACAAATGAGAGTTGGGTTTATAACTCTTTGCTAAAAAAATGAAGCAGCATCAAGTATATATTAAAGAGTATTTAAAAACATTTATTTTTTCGACCTCAGAAGAAATTGAGTATATAATACCTCACTTGACCATTAGAGAATATAATAGAAAAGAATTCTACCTGAACGAAGGCGATATTCAAAAAGCAATGGGCTTTGTCTGTAAAGGATTACTGAGACGATATTATATAAATAATAAAGGAAATGAAGTAACCACAGGATTTGTCAAGGAAAATGAATACGCTACAGATTACCCTGCATTCATTAGACAAAGGAAATCGAAATATTATATACAATGTCTTGAGCCCACTACCATCATCGGTTTACCCTATGACATAATACAGAAGAATTACAGCAGACATGCAAATAGCCAGCTACACGGGCGTATAATTGCTGAAAACGTATTAACTATATTAAATGATAGGTTGGAAAGTTTTCTATTTAATAGCGCTGAGGAAAGGTATGTAAAGTTCATTGAAGAAAACCCAAATCTGTCCCAACGAGTGAGTTTAACTCATTTGGCGACTTACCTAGGCATTGAGAGGCAATCTTTAAGTAGAATCAGAAGTAAAATGGCAAAACATTAATTTTGTCACATATGTGTCAAGTAATAAGCATATTAGCTTTGCATCTTTAAGCTATAATTAAAAAAGAAGCAAAATGGCCATTTCAGTTAAATCGCTTACATTTATACACTTTGTGCTGTCACTAATTCTACCCTTTACTCTTATTGGTCAAACTCGAGAAGCGAATACCACAATCCACAATAATATACAACAAGAGACTAATGATATTTTCGATAGTTTAATTTCGATTCGTAGAGATTTGCATAGTCATCCTGAATTAGCTGAAAATGAGCAGAGAACTGCTCAAATAATCGCGACATATCTTGAAGCATTAGGCTTAGAAGTGCATACTAATATCGGTGGTTATGGAGTAATTGGCATACTTGAAACCAATGAAAAAGGGAAAAAGATCGCTTGGAGAGCAGATATTGATGCCCTGACATCAGACTTTCCAGATCCCGTAGACTTCAAATCTGAAAGAAAAGGGGTGCGACATATATGCGGGCATGACGTGCACACTACAATCGCACTTGGCATGGCTAATGTTTTAACAAAGCATAAGGATCATCTGAGGGGCACAATTTACTTTATTTTTCAACCCGCTGAAGAAAATCTACGAGGCGCAAAAGCCATGATTAATAACGGCTTGTTTAACCTAATCAATCCAGATGAGATATATGCTTTACATATGGCTCCAATGCCTGAAGGAATAATTGCCACAAAAGGAAAAAATCCGTATGCGGATTATAGAGGACTCAAAATAGTTTTTAATAAAACGGATGATAAGCAAGCTACGATCAAGTATACGAAAGGACTTATTTCCAGTTTGCAGAATGTTGCTCCAGATAGTAAGTTTTGGGATAATAGAAATTTGTTAGACCCGAATATTGGGCTGGCTAGTCCTAACACTATTTACCAAGATTATATTATTGTAAAAGGCGATCCGAAAATGGAAGAAACAGCTAATAACATTACTATAAAAACGTATCTGAGTGCGGAAAAAGATACTCAGTTGGGTGCACTGTTACCAAAAATTAGAAAGGAAATTCAGTCATCAAAATACGCTGCTCAGTTTCAGGATATCCAATTTCATAATGAACAAATGCTTGTCCTCAATGATGAACAATTGACTGTAGCATCAATGAACACTATAGGTGAAATTTATGGTCAAGATCGAGTATCCACTTTATACGGTGCCGTTCCTGACGGAAGAAGTGACGACTTTGCCTATTTCCAGCAACAGATACCTGGGGTTTACTTTCTATTGGGAGCCTCTAACTTTCAAAAAGGCATTATTTCTATGCCACACGCGCCCAACTTTGCAGTGGATGAAAATGTTATAAAGTCAGGGGTGCAATATTTTTCTTCGTTGATCGTGGAGAGATTGAAGATTGATTAATATAATTAAAACTTAACTGTTTGTTAAAAATCAAGATAAGCTTATTGGTCAATCTAGCGCGTACGAACTTGTTAAGGTAAAAATGAGATAGTGACATAGAAATCGCTCACATTATTCGTTTCAAGCTTCCCTCCCACTACAAGTTTGTGGAAAACAAAATTGGCATTGATCGCATAAATAATGTTCAGTGTAAGTCAAGTAAACGTAGTGAGGAAAACAATTAGAAAGGGCCAATTTAAAAATTACCATGCCTAATTGAAACCTAGGCTACACTAATACAATGCTAGACACTATACAACATTTTCGATTAGGTACATATAATTATGTATACTTTTAGTCTTTGGTTCATCACCCAAAATCATGTTACTTATTAGTTATTAAAAGAAATCTACCGGCTCATGATTAATAAGCTGTTACTCTATATTATAATCTCGGTAATAAGTACTTCATTTATTACCACCGACCTCCCGGCGCAGTTACTTAATAATCAGTCATCAGACGCCAATAACGATGAAGTTCAAGAACCAGATTGGGATCTGGATTCTTTAGACCGACGTGACCCCCGCAGCGCCCTTTCCGGATTTATGACCGCTATTTCGGCCGGAAATTACACTCGGGCCGGCAATTTTCTAAAGCAGGATAATATTGACCAACAACAAAGCGAAGAATTGGCTCAAACCATGCAGCGCCTGCTGGACGGCGGTGGCCACTTAGTACCTTATTCACTTTTGAGTAATGATTTCAGCGGTCGTGAGGACGATAACCTTCCGCCAAATGTAGATCGGGTTGGCGATATAACGGTTGACGGAAAAACCGTATCGCTACTAATGGAAAAGGTTGAGGGTAAGGATGGCGCACCAATTTGGTTATTTTCAACTGAAACAGTATCGATTCTGGAACAAGCATCCGAAAACGATTACCGGACTATTATTGAGCGCCTACTGCCGCCATTTTTAGGTCGGTTGCCTATTGCTGGTGTATCGGTGGGCCAATGGTTGGCAATGCTAGTGCTTTTGGTTTTGTCGTATTTGGTAGCCTGGGGCATTACTGAGTTAATTCTTTTTGTGCTCCGCAGGGTTTGGAAAAAGGCAGCTACCCAGCCTACTGCCGGCATTACCCGGGCGTTTGCCCTACCCGTACGCCTTTATCTGGCCATGTTTTTATTTAAAGAGGCCAGCCGGGAAATTGGAATTTCAATAGTTGTGCGCCAGTGGTTTAGTAGTATAACAATTGTGGTTGGGTTAATAGCCATCCTTTTATTGCTCTGGCGTTTAACTCAGTTTATAAGCACATTTTCTCGAGACCGGTTATCGGCTAAAGGGCACGTTAGCGGAGTTTCGGTGGTATTATTTGTACGCCGTTTGGCCTTAATTGCTATAGTTGTTTTTGGCTTTATTGCTATACTGGGCATATTCGGATTTGATGTTACCACTGGTTTGGCTGCTTTGGGTATTGGCGGCATTGCCCTGGCTTTGGGTGCTCAGAAAACTGTAGAGAACTTTGTAGGTAGCGTTACCCTTATTGCCGATCAGCCTATACGGGTAGGTGATTTTTGTAAGATTGGTGAAACAATCGGTACGGTTGAAGAAATTGGCATGCGGGCAACTCGCGTCCGCACGCTGGATAGAACGGTGGTCAGTATCCCTAATGGTGAGCTTTCCTCGGTACGGATTGAAAATTTTGCCCATCGCGACCGGTTCCGGATGTATGCCGTTTGGGGCTTTAGATACGAGACCACTGCCGATCAGTTACGTTACTTGTTGGTGGAGTTACGCAGCGTCCTTTACGCCCACCCCAAGGTTGATCCTGACCCGGCCCGGGTAAGGTTTACCGAGTACGGAAATGCCTCGTTAAATATTGAAATTTTCGCCTATATCCTTGCTAAAGAATTCAACGAATTTACCGAAATACGCGAGGACATTATGCTAAGGATGATGGATGTGGTAGAGGCTAGTGGTACTAGTTTTGCTTTCCCATCGCAAACCATTTATATGGCTAAAGATGAAGGCTTATCGGAAGAAAAGAGCCGGCAGGCCGAGGAAAAAGTCAGGCAGTGGAAACAAACCGGGGAAATGCAACTTCCTACCTTTTCCGAGGACAAAAAAGCCCAACTGCAAAACACAATTCAATATCCGCCATCGGGCTCTGCCGGCCAACGCGGAATTTAAATAAGCTTGTAAAGTTTCTTTCGGCTGGGTTTATGATAAATACAAATACAGCTCTGAACTTAACCAATATGCTCAGGGCTGTATTAGTTAGGTCATTTCTACAATACCAAAATATAGTGGCATACCCAAAGTAATATTAAATGGAAAGGTTACTGCTAACGCCATAGGTATATAAAGCCCCGGGTTAGCCTGAGGTACGGCCAGCCGCATTGCCGCCGGAACAGCAATATATGAGGCACTTGCTGCTAAAATCGCAAATAAGAAGCGGTTTCCTGGCTCCAGGGTAACAAACTGGCTGAACCAAGCAATAAAGCAACCGTTTATAAGCGGAATGACTACAGCAAAGGCTAGTGGTTGCCATCCGGCTTTAATGAAACCGCCCAGTTTTTTACCACTGGTAACCCCCATATCTAACAGAAAAACGGCCAAAAACCCTTTAAAAATATCACTGGTAAATGGCTCAATGCCTTCGGCCTGAGTGGGGCTAGCCAAATACCCAATCATTAAGCTACCTAAAATTAGTAATACGCTGCCATTGGTTAAAGCGTGGTGCAGAAGCTTTCCCCACGAAGTATTTGAACCTTCCAAGGCGCCGAAAAAACTAAGTAAAAATACTCCCACAATTATCGACGGTGCCTCCATTAAGGCCATAACCGCTACCATATAACCGCTAGAAGTTACTTGCTGCATTTCTAGGTAAGATATTGCTGTAACGAAAGTTACCGCACTAACCGAACCGTAAGCAGCAGCAATTGCTCCGGCGTTGGCAGTTCCTAATTTTCTCTTAAGTATGAAAAAACTATAAATCGGTACCAGCAGTGCCATACTAATACCTAATAAAATCGCCCAAAGAATTTCCGCGTTGAAATCACTGTGCGAAAGTTCCTGGCCGCCTTTAAACCCTATGGAAAATAAAAGATAAAGCGAAATAAATTTGGAGGATGAAGGGGGAATCTCAAAATCACTTTTAACTAAAACCGCCCCTATACCTAGAAAGAAAAAAAGCAGTGCCGGATTAGTAAGATTATCTATTAGTAAATTAATATCCATTCTTTAGTGTGAATCTTTTAAAAACTTAATGATAATATATTAGCGCAGCTCTTAATGGTTGATAATTCTAATCAGCGTAGTGGATTGGCAGGCAGATATAAAAATTAAATAAACTTGAGGGTTCAAGATATTACAGAAACTAAGGATTACAAAAATTACAGTACTGAGGGTTCTCATAAGAAGCTTCTACCCTTTCCTTTTCCTTATGACCGCAAACCTGGCAACCTTTAATAGTATAACACACCGAATCAGTCGGATTATGGCACTGCCGACAAGGTAAGCCAGCTTTGGTATCAATAATTCCAAAACCCGGCATAGCACAAGCCGGGCAGGGGGTTTTAATCTTCTCTAGTAAATTTAGCGTTGCCTGGTATATAACCTTTTGCCGGGCAGGGTTACGCATCGCCCTCATATCGGTTTCGGCAAACACCTGTGGGTTTTCCTTAGCCAGCCTTTTATATACTCGCTGCAATTCAGACCAATTGGGTCCTATATTTTTTTCCAGTTTGTCATTAGTGCTCAAAATAATTCCGTGATCCGGGAACCCAATTTCTTGGGCAAATTCTTCCAGGCTCTGCCAGTTGGTTACGTAACCTTGCCTAAAATTGGTATCCATGCTTAGGGCATAGCCGTATATTTCAATTTTATTATCAGAATCCAGTAGCAGTACCCATTCTTCATTTATGGCGGTACCTAACATAAATGGATGCTGGCCAAAGCTGCCTTCGCTGCCTACCACTAGGCTAGCTTCTGCGTTTAGTAAAGCAGCTTTACATTTTTGGCGGGCGGTGTTTAAGGCATTGTCCGGGCGTTTAACCTCCCGACTAAATGTTCCATAATCATCGGTATTCAGGCCGCTAGCCGCTTGAGGGATTATACCCAAATTTGTAGCGAGTAGCGGCCCAATTACCGTTTCTTTGCCATGCATAGTAGCAATTATTAGCTTACGGCCGGCAAACATTTCCATTACTGGCCTTGCCCTAACGAATAGCCCCTCTGTCCGTCAAATTCGTACAGGTTTTCAGTTTTAATAACTTCTAAATTGGCTTCTATGGCCTTGCTCAAAAGTTGGGGAATAGCTGCGGCGCTACCTTCAGTATTGTAAGGAGCCTCAAAACGGCACCGCCAGTGGTCAGTACAGAATGTTTCTTCAAAGCCTTCTGGCCAAACCTTTACCCCGCGGTTGGTTATCATGGTCAGTTTAAAATCCTTACTTAAGGTTTCAAGTTGCTCCGCTAATTGGTCTGCCTCCTGGCCCTTCCAGTCAATGAATACATCAATTCCTTTCAGGGTTTTGCGAGCAGCCGGTTTGCGTTCGTACGGTTTGGGCGACAATATCATATCTTTGGCATAGGAGGCTTCTGCCAGCGTTTTAGGTTTTTGGCCTAAGCGTTGTATTACAGCCTCGGCAAAGGCTTGCGTGCCTACTCGTTCTTTGCTGAAACCTTCGCGGTACAAATCGGCAGTGTGAATGCCGTCTTCCATGGTACACAGCCAGGCATTTTTAATGGTTTCGGAGTAACTCTGTAGCCCTATATGATTTAGCATCATAATAGCCCCTCTAAGAAATCCGCTGGGGTTAGCTAAATCCTTACCGGCAATATCCGGAGCCGAACCATGAACGGCCTCAAACATAGCCACGCCGGTGCCAATGTTGGCTGAACCAGCCAAACCTACGGAACCCGATAGCTGGGCGGTAATATCCGATACTATGTCGCCGTATAGATTTGGTAATACCACCACATCAAATATTTCCGGCGTATCGGCCAGGCGGGCTGTGCCAATATCTACTATCCAACTATCACTTTTAATATCGGGATACTCGGCGGCAATCTCTTTAAAAACCTTATGAAACAGACCGTCGGTAAGCTTCATAATGTTATCCTTAATAAAGCAGCTTACCTTTTTACGATTGTAAAGTTTGGCGTACTCAAAAGCGTAGCGGACAATTTTTTCACAGCCAGGGCGGGTTATAA
>CAZDEY010000003.1:0-41591 GCA_964504565.1 uncultured Roseivirgaceae bacterium | reverse complement strand
AGGCACTGCACTACCTCATCGGTTTGCTGGTGCTCTATACCGGCGTATAAATCCTCCTCATTTTCGCGAATTATAACTACATCCAACTCGGGGTGCTTGGTTTGTACAAAAGGGTGAAAACTTTTGCACGGGCGCACATTGGCGTACAAGCCTAAGGTTTTGCGCAGGGTTACATTAAGGCTTTTATAGCCACCACCCTGGGGTGTGGTTATAGGTGCTTTTAAAAACACCTTATTTTCGCGAATGCTCTGCCAAGCATCTTTAGTAATTCCACTAGTATTACCACTCAGGTACACCTTCTCTCCTACTTGAATCTCGTCAAACTCCACCGGTACTTGCGCAGCCTTTAAAATTTGGAGGGTAGCTTGGGTAATTTCCGGCCCTATGCCATCGCCGTGGGCTATAGTAACTTTCTTCATTGTGAGTTCTTTTAATTAAGTTACGCAAAGAAAGCACAGTTAGTCCATAAATTCTTATTTATATTTGTTATATTGATTATAAGGAAAACTTATGAACTATACCCTTCATCAGTTACGCATATTTGCTGAAGTGGCTAGACGACAAAGCATTACCCGAGCCGCTAACGCCCTTCATATGACTCAACCGGCTTTATCTATTCAATTAAAAGCCTTTCAGCAACAGTTTAGGATACCCTTAACTGAAATTGTAGGCCGAAGGGTGCGGATAACTGATTTTGGTCGGGAAATTGCCGCCCTGGCGGAAGATGTTTTAAGCACTTCTGACTCAATACAGTATAAAACCAAAGAATACGAAGGGCTTTTAACCGGGCAGCTACGCATTGCTTCGGCCTCTACCGGCAAATACGTTATACCGTATTTTGTAGCTGGCTTTATAAATGAACATAGTGGTATAGACCTAACGCTGGACGTAACCAACAAATCGCAGGTTATTGAAAGTTTAAAGTTGCATACCATTGATTTTGCCTTGGTTTCAACCATACCGGAAGGCTTAGAGATTAACAGCGAACTGTTATTGGAGAACCGCTTATACTTGGTTAGCAACCAACCTCAACTAAACGATAGCCGACCTTATCTATTTAGGGAAGAAGGCTCAGCTACCCGCAAAGCTATGGATGAATATTTGGGTCCTAAACCTAATCGGAGGCGAATTGAATTAATCTCTAATGAGGTAGTAAAGCAGGGCGTAATAGCCGGCTTAGGTTATTCTCTGCTTCCCCTTATTGGTATAAAACATGAGCTTGCTAGTGGAGAATTATTCATTATTAAATCTAAAGGCTTACCAATTGTCACTTCCTGGCGACTCATATGGTTGCCCAACCGCCCCCTTACACCTATTGCCAAGGCATTTCTTCAATACATTAGGCAGAACAAAGAGGCATTAATTGCCAAATGGTGGGAAAAAGCCGGACACCAGCATTCTTGATGCTTATGCCAAGGTACTTAATTGCAAGAAATCTGGCGTGTCATTCAATCTACCCTAATTGGCCGCAATTCAAATTTTTAATTTCTGGTTAATTATAATCAATCCCTTAATTTTGCCTTTCAAACCTAGCAACTATGGCCGAAGAGAAAGATTCGCTCAACTTTATAGAACAACTCATTGAAGAAGACCTGAAGGCAGGTTTTTCTAAAGATAAGCTTCGATTCCGGTTTCCTCCTGAACCTAACGGCTACCTGCATATTGGGCATGCGGCCTCTATTTGCCTAAACTTTGGCCTGGGCCAGCGCTACGGAGCACCGGTAAATCTGCGTTTTGATGATACCAACCCCAGCAAGGAGGAACAGGAGTACGTAGATGCCATTAAATACGATATTGAGTGGCTGGGCTTCAAATGGGCGCATGAATGTTACTCATCCGACTACTTTCAGCAATTATACGATTGGGCGGTACAACTTATACTAGAAGGTAAAGCGTATGTAGATGAGCAGAGTGCCGAAGCTATGGCAGAACAAAAAGGCACCCCTACCACGCCGGGTACGGCCAGCCCCCACCGCAAGCGTTCCGTTGAAGAAAACTTGGATTTGTTTAAGCGCATGAAAAACGGGGAATTTGCACCGGGCAGTTATACACTGCGCGCTAAAATAGATATGGCCTCGCCCAATATGCTAATGCGCGACCCCCTACTCTATCGTATTATTGATAAAGCTCACCACCGTACTGGTAACGATTGGAAAATTTACCCTATGTACGATTGGGCACACGGTGAATCGGACTACGTGGAAAGTATTTCCCACTCGCTATGTACGCTGGAGTTTAAACCTCACCGCGAGTTATACGATTGGTTTTTGGACCAAATTTATACCGGAGGTACCCGACCCAAACAGCGCGAATTTGCCCGCCGTAATCTAAACTATACGGTTATGAGCAAGCGCAAATTATTACAATTAGTACAGACTAAAACTGTAGCCGGTTGGGATGATCCGCGTATGCCTACCATTTCCGGTTTACGCCGCCGGGGTTATACTCCGGAATCAATCCGAAAATTTAGTGAGGTTTCCGGTATTACCAAGAGAGATAGTATTACTGATGTTTCTCTTTTAGAATTTTGCATACGCGAAGACCTGAATAAAACTGCTACCCGCGTTATGGCAGTCCTCGATCCGGTAAAGCTGGTAATTACTAACTACCCGGTAGGCAAAGCGGAAATGCTTACAGCCGAAAACAATCCGGAGGATATTAATAGCGGAGTGCACGAGGTGCCTTTTAGTCGGGAGCTTTATATTGAGCGGGAAGATTTTAAAGAGGATGCCGGCAAAAAATTCTTCCGCCTGACAATTGGCGAGGAGGTTCGCTTAAAAAATGCCTATATTATTAAAGGCGAAAAGGCTATTAAAGATGCCAAGGGCAACGTAGTAGAAATTCACGCTACAGCCGATCTGGAGTCTAAGTCGGGCAGCGGCACTGAAGCTAGTATGCGTAAGGTTAAAGGTACCCTACACTGGGTTTCCGTTAAGCACGCTATTACGGCCGAAGTGCGCGAGTACGACCGCCTTTTTCTGGATGAAGCCCCGGATAGCCACGCCGATAAAGATTTCATGGAATTTATTAATCCGGACTCGTTAAAGCTTGTAGAAAAAGCCTATTTAGAACCGTACCTAAAGAAAGCTAAATTGGATGATAAATTTCAATTTCAGCGGTTAGGCTATTTTACCCTAGATAAAGATAGCCAGGCAGAAAAACTGATTTTCAATAAAACAGTAGGCCTGCGCGATACCTGGGCGCAACAACAAAGCCAGCCGGCCCAACCTAAAACTGCTGCCAACAAACAGCAAGGTCAGCCACAGCGTTCGGCAATTAGCGAAATCCAGAAAATAAGTAAGAAATATACCAACCTTTCCGGCGAAAAACTGGAAACGGCCAAAGCCAGTATTATGAACCTGGCCGAATCGGTTACCTACGAGGATCTACAGCCGTTATTTAATACTTCAGCCAAGAAAGTAGGAACCCGCATTGGGGTAATGCTGGCTCTGGGGGTATTAATTAACAAAGGCCTAGTTCGCGATTCGGAAATTAATGAATTTATAGAATCCGGCTTACAGGATCCGAACGAAGCATTGGCAGAAGCCGCCCGGGCTATCTCCTGATTTTTAAAGACCCATAAGGTTTCTAAAACCTTATGGGTCTGATTTTGCCAAACATATACGGCCCTTATTCGCTTAAACTTAGCGTAACAACTAAAATTATGGCGAATAACAGTAAACTGGCTAACCATAGCTTTTTTGGCGATGTCTGTAATTTTGTGGACAATGCAGCCCGCTACACTAAATACCCAGCCGGGCTCATTAACCAGATTAAGCAGTGCAACAGCATTTATAAATTCAACTTCCCAATCCGTATGGAGGACGGCACCTACGAAGTTTTTGAAGGCTACCGGGTGCAGCACTCCCACCACAAACTGCCTACTAAGGGCGGTATTCGCTACGCCATGACGGTGAATGAGGACGAGGTGCAGGCCTTGGCCGCATTAATGACTTATAAGTGTGCCGTACTAAATGTACCCTTTGGCGGTGGCAAGGGCGGAATTAGAATTGATACCAAAAAACATAGCGCTGAAACCATAGAAAAGGTAACCCGCCGCTATACTATGGAGCTGATTAAGAAAAATTTTATTGGCCCAGCTCTAGATGTTCCGGCTCCTGACTATGGTACTGGGCCCCGCGAAATGGCCTGGATTTACAGTACCTACCGCGAATTTTACCCAGAGGCAATTAATGCGGCCGGCTGTGTAACGGGCAAACCCCTTACCCAAAGTGGTATTGACGGCCGTACTGAGGCAACGGGTTTGGGTGTAACCTTTGGCCTGCGAGAGGCTTGTGAATCTACCGAAGATATGAAAGCCCTGGGCTTATCGGCCGGGCTAAGTGGTAAGCGGGTAATTGTTCAGGGTCTGGGCAATGTTGGCTACCACAGTGCTAAATATCTAGCCGAACAGGGGGCAATAATTATTGGTATAGCCGAATACGAAGGCGGAATATATAATGAAAATGGGTTAGACGTAGCCGAAGTTTACCAACACCGTCGTGATGGAGGCAGCATTCTCAATTTCGCAGGAGGCTCCAACGTACCTAACTCAGCCGAAATGCTGGAGTATGATTGCGACATACTAGTTCCGGCCGCTCTGGAAGGCCAGATAACTGCCGAAAATGCACCGCGCATTAAGGCTAAAATTATTGGTGAAGGCGCTAACGGCCCGGTAACCGCTGAGGCCGAAGATATACTTACCCAACGCGGCGTGTTAGTAGTGCCGGATATGTATCTTAACGCCGGAGGGGTTACTGTAAGTTATTTTGAATGGCTAAAAAACCTGAGCCGGGTAAGTTTCGGTCGTCTGGACCGTCGCTACGATATGATGAACAACCAGCGTATGGTGGAAGCCATAGAGCAAGCCAGTGGCCACTCGCTAAGTGCCGAGGTAAAAAAAACTTTAGTTAAAGGAGCCAGCGAGCGCGATTTAGCCCTCAGTGGTTTGGAGGATGGCATGGTGAATGCCTATCAGGCGATACACGAAACCCTGAAAACCCAAAAACTCCCTAACCTGCGGACCGCCGCATTTGTGCTAGCCTTAGATAGAATTACGGCAACGTATATTGAGTTAGGAATTTTTCCTTAAAACTATCCCGGAAGTAAACTGGCTGCTAAATTCTCCTGAACTATTTTCCAAAGATCAGCTGCGTTAGCTGAGGGAGCGGCAATAAAAATCATAGCGTCCAATTCCGGATAGAAATATAAGTAAAGGCTGCCCGATTGCCAGAACATAACTGGCTGTCGGCGGCCTTTTATGGTGTTATAGAAAAGCGTCCAGCCGTGGTACTGCTTGCCGTGGTGAGCCGGCTGGTAGACATAGCTCCATTCTTGCTCTAAGCCTTCGCGCGATACTATTTGTTCCCCGGCAAATTTGCCGCCGTTAGTCCAGACTCTGGCTAGTTTAGCAAATTCGGGCAAGGAACTGCAAAATAAGCTGTCTTTCCACGAATAAGTATCGATAGCCAAGGGTTCAAACAGATTGAGTTCAGCGTATAAGCTAACCGGCATTTGCAAAATCTTGGCATATTGCTCCTCAAATTCAGCGTAGTCAATTAATTGCTGGGTATCTGGTAATGAATTATCCTTTAGTAATTCCGGAATATCGGCATCAGCGGTAAACCTTAGGGCTGCCAGCGTGCTAAGTATTATCGGATTGTTAGCTTTTAGGCACAAGGTATCATCCACCCCATACCACAAAATAGCACTTCCATTTTGTACTACCAGTACTTGTAAACCTTGGTAGCGCAGCAATTTGCTCATGGCATCCTCAGCTAAGCTTTCGTTCAGCGGGCGACTGGCGGGCCAGTTGGTAAGTTGAGGCAGTTGGTATAGATATTCGGAAGGGGTTTCCGTCGAGTCTTGAGCAGCAGGGTTCTCATTTTCGCCGGAAAACCGGCAGGCACTAAGTAAAAGAAAGGCTAAAGAGATTATTTTTGGGTATTGCATAAAAATACCCGACCGACTCCCTTTGGGGTTTTATCGAACCTCCGATAGACACGTTTTGGGCTGCCCGGTCGTTTCAACCTTCCACTGTTAACCTTATTATAGAATAAGGACCCTGAAATTCATCAGGGTTGAGGCCTGGTTTCATCGGGGGCTTCACCCGTTAAATATATACTTGTTAGGTTCGAAAAACGTACGGAAGCCAGTACGGGTTTTCTTTAAAGTCTTATTTGCTGTCTGCAAAACTACATAGCTTAGATTAAAATAATTCCTGTCAGCTACATAAATTTAACCTTCCTGCCTAAAAAAGGTTAAAGCTAGGTAAAAGCTTGGTTTCAGCCTACCTAGGTATTTCTTTTACAGACTTAATTTTTGCAAAATTTTCTATGCCGAGGAAAACTTTTTTCACCGCCGGACCTTCTGAACTTTATTTTGGGGTAGACCAACACGTAAAACGAGCCCTGCAAGAACAAATTCCTTCCATCAGCCATCGTTCCCGCGAGTTCCAGAATTTATATCGCCAGGTTAGTGGCTTATTAAAGGAATTTTTTGGGCTGCCCGATAGCTACCACGTACTCTTTTTAGGTTCGGCTACCGAGGCTTGGGAACGCATACTTCAGTCTTGCGTAATTCGCGAAAGTTGCCATTTGGTGAACGGAGCTTTTAGCCAAAAATTTGCCGATACCGCCAACGACTTAGGCCTTTCAACCCAAATATTTAAGGCCGGCCAAGGTTTGTGCTGCGAACCTAAGGATATCCTTCTAAGCAACAACAGTGAGCTTATAGCCCTTACCCACAATGAGACCAGTACCGGGGCCATGCAACCGGTTGATGATATTGGTAGTATTCACTCAGCCTTTCCGGATACGCTTCTGGCAGTTGACGTGGTTTCCAGTGCACCCTACATCAATTTTGATCCTGCCAAGGTTGATGCCTTATTCTTTTCAGTACAAAAAGGTATAGGGTTGCCGGCAGGCTTAGGAATATTGATAGTTAGCGAACGCTGTTTACTTAAAAGCCAGAAAAAGCTGGACTCTGGCTTAAGTGTGGGTAGTTACCATAGCCTACCTAATCTGGCAGAGTTTGCCGAGAAATTTCAGACCCCGGAAACACCAAATATGCTAGCCATTTATCTGTTGGCTCAGGTTTTGGAAGATATGAATACTCGGGGCTTTCAGCAAATTAAGCGGGAAACCGAGCAAAAAAGCGCAATAATTTACCAAGCTCTGGAAGACTGCAACTACTTACGCCCATTTGTTACTAAAAAAGAATGCCGCAGCAAAACTACTATTGTGGCTGAACTGGAAGAACCCGGTGATCAACCTTCCTTGCTGAAGTTTTTAGATGAAAAAGGCATTGTTGTAAGCACTGGGTACGGAAATAATAAGGGAAATCAGATTCGAATTGCTAATTTCCCGGCACACTCAAAAGAGAACGTAGAACGACTAGCCGATTTATTGTTAGAATTCAGGCGATAACGGCTGCCTTAAATTAAGCCCATGAATCCTCTTAAGCGAATATTAGTTTGCCTTGACCTATCTGAACTGGATGAAACCCTGGTTGAATTTGCCAACATAATTGCTACCGGGCCAAATGTTGAGCGGGTATATTTCTTGAATGTGGTGAAAGATGTTCACGTGCCGGAAGCTGTTCTGAAAGAGTTTCCAGATATGCTGGATAATGCCCTAAATGAGCGTAGAGAAAAAATCCAGTCGCTGGTAGATGCTAAGTTAAGCTTGCCTGCTGATATTAACGGTAAGGTAAAGGTTCAAGTTCTGGTTAAACATGGCCTGCCACCCCGCAAAATACTGCAAATGGTGGAAGATTCTAATATTGATATTATTGTGGCCGGTAAAAAAACCAGGCTGCAAGGCACCGGCGTAGTTGTTCAGCGCCTGGCTCGTAGGGCCAGTTGCAACCTGCTTATAGTACCGGAAGGCAGCCGTTTAGCATTCGATAAAGTATTAGTACCTTCTGACTTTTCAGATAACAGCCGCCTAGCCCTAAATATGGCTATTGACATAATTTCTCGCCGAAATAAAGAGAAAGGTAAAGTTATAGTGCAAAACGTGTTTACGGTTCCGGCGGGCTACCATTACAGCGGCAAAAGCTTTGGGGAGTTTGCCGAAATTATGAAAAAGCACGCCCGCAAGGAGTATCGTAAATTCATTAAAGAAATAAATACAAAAGGTGTCAATGTGAAAGACACCTACTCTAATGACGTTAATGATAACCAGATGTCCGACATTTACGATAAGGCCGTAGAGCTTGATGTAGACGGAATTGTTATGGGTGCTAAAGGCCGAACCGCCGCCACTGCCCTGTTTCTAGGTAGTATTGCCGAACGGGCCATTCAAATGAATCATAAATATCCGCTATTTATAGTTAGGCCAAAGGGCCAAAATGCCGGAATTTGGGATTTTATCAAAGATATTTAGATATGCGAACCATCAGCTACCTAAGCTTACTAATATATAGCATACTCTTTTGGGGGTGCAATCCAGTAAGCGAACGTAGCTTGCCGGCCTCCGATACCCAGTTTTATCAACCTTCTACCGACTTGCAGGATCTTTTCATAGCTGTTCAAACCAGTGGCATTTTTGCTGATAGCAAAACCTTCGTCGATTGCCGCCCGAAATCAAATCCTGATTCTATTGTGGCAGCTTACCTAGGACAGCGGTCAACCCCCGGTTTTAATTTGAAGGCATTTGTTCTGGAAAATTTCTATTTGCCTGAAATTGTTGACATCGATTTTGAAAGCGACTTAAGCCTAAGCCTGGAAGATCATTTACAAAACCACTGGCCTAATCTAACCCGTCCGGCCGATGAGCATATTGCTAATTCCAGTTTAATACCTTTGCCTAAGCCATACGTGGTTCCGGGCGGCCGCTTTCGCGAAATTTATTACTGGGATAGTTACTTTACCATGCAGGGCCTGGTAGCATCAGGCCGTATGGACTTGGTAAAGGATATGCTGGACAATTTCGCCTGGCTAATTAATCAGGTGGGCCATATACCCAATGGCAACCGCACTTACTACCTGAGCCGTTCGCAGCCACCTTACTTTGGCTCAATGGTGAAGTTATACCAAAAACAAGCCGGAACAGAGGCCGCCCTACCCTATCTGCCGGCCCTGGAAACCGAATATGATTTCTGGATGAACGATTCGGAATTACTTAACGACCGCAATAAATTAAGCCGACGGGTAGTAAAACTAGAGGATGGCTCAGTACTAAACCGATATTATGATGATTTGGATACGCCCCGCCCGGAAAGCTATAGTGAAGATGTTGCCATAGCCCGGGAGCTTCCGGCTAAGCAGCATAGCCAAATTTACCGAAATTTGCGGGCGGCAGCTGAGTCGGGTTGGGATTTTAGCAGCCGTTGGATGTCTGAACCGCCCCGCCTGGCTACCACCCATACTACCGATATTATCCCGATTGACTTAAACTGCCTACTTCACCAAACCGAAACTTTGCTGAGCGAACTATACCTGGCCCAGCAAAACAGCATTAAGGCGGAACATTACGACCAGCTGGCCAATAAGCGAGAGGCTGCCATTCACCAATATTTATGGGATGATGCAGTAGGTTGGTTTAGAGATTATGATTGGGTGCAGAAAAACTTTACCCCGGCAATTACCATGGCGGCAGTATCAGCACTGTACTGCGAAGTTGCTACTCAGCCGCAAGCCGATAAAATTGCCTCTCTTCTGGAAGATAAGTTTTTGAAGGAAGGTGGCTTTGTCACCACTTTATTAGAATCGGAACAACAATGGGACGCCCCCAACGGCTGGGCACCCCTGCAATGGCTGGCTATAAATGGCTTGCGCTGCTACGATCATAACCGCTTAGCCGATACTGCCGGCTCCCGCTGGTTAAGGCTTAACCGCAAAGTGTACCTAAGTAGTGGCCGTATGATGGAAAAATACAATGTAATTGATACTACTTTAGCCGCCGGCGGTGGTGAATACCCCCTGCAAGATGGCTTTGGTTGGACCAACGGCGTGGCCTTAGGGTTAATTTTTTCTGAAGAATAATTAAACCTCCGGCTTGAGCAATCATCTAAGCCCTTGTGAGTGCGGTGAAAGCCAGACAACCTACGGATACGGAAATTTTAGAGCAGTTTGCCCAGCCAGCAACCCGCGAGCCGGCCTTCCGTAGTCTTATGTTCGCCTATCAGGAACGACTATACCACCACATTCGTAAATTAGTAGTGGTTCACGAAGATGCTGATGACCTATTACAAGAAACCTTCATAAAGGCGTATAAGAATTTGGAAGGTTTTAAGGGTAATTCCAGTTTGTTTACCTGGCTGTATCGCATTGCTACTAACGAGGCTTTAGGTTTCCTTAGAAAAAAAAAGCAAAAGTACTTTTTACCTATTCACGATTATAATGCCGAATTAGCCGGGAAGCTGGAAGTAGAACTTAGCCCGGCTGCCGATGAGGTGGAATGCAAATTGCAATCCGCACTGCTGAAACTACCCGATAAACAACGATTGGTATTTAATTTAAGATATTACGATGAAATGCCCTACGAGCAAATAGCCGAAATTACCGGTACCTCGGTAGGTTCACTAAAAGCTAGCTATCATATTGCCGCTAAAAAGGTTGAGGAGCATTTAATTAGCAGTTAATTAAACCTTTAGATATACTATACATCTAACCAGCATGGGATTTAACCTACCAAATAAGAAATCACCTAGTCCTTACCGGGCACCTGACGGGTATTTCTACTATTTGCCCGGCCAAGTTGTATATAAACTAGGTGAACTTGGTAAGTCCGCACTTAATCCGTGGTTTAAGCGATTAGAATTAAGCGCGTACGCTTATACGGTTGTGGCTACTGTATTGATTACTCTGGGAGTTTCAGGGAGTTTTAAGCAGAAAAGCAGTGCCTCGGATTTAACTATTTTGCTAAGCCAAACCGAAAGCCAGGCGGTTATTGACTACCTAAACGATGATGAGCTTATTCTGGCTGATTTAGAGGATATAAAATACAATGAAACCTACAGCCTACATGCTGAAGATGTTGATAATTTAAACGATCAGGAGCTGCTTAACTCTTTTGAAAACTTTTCAAACGAAGACTTATGGTAAGTTTTAGAAATATAATCGGAATATTGACTGCCCTACTCCTATTAGGGAATATGGCTTACTCACAAAGCTCGGAAGAGCGAGTTGAGGCTGCCCTGATAGCTCATTTAACCAAAGAATTGAATTTGAGTAGTGCTGAAGCTAAAGAGTTCTGGCCAGTATTTAACGAATTTCAGGAAAAGCGTAAGCAAATTAAAGACCAACAGCGCAGCTTGTTTGATGAAAGAAAATCAGCGGAACTGGATGATAAGCGCTCGGATCAAATTTTAAATAGTTATTTTCAGTTAGAACGTAAAGAGGACGAACTGAATGAAGAATATTACGGTAATAAGCTAAGCCGCATACTAGGGTCTAAGCGGGTTATAACTTTAATGATAGCTGAAAAACAATTTCGAAAAATGCTGTTAGATCGTCTGAAGGACCGGCGGGGAAGCGTTGGCCGGAGCCGACCCAAGAATTAGAATCAGAGCCTTATGCAAGGCTCTTTTTTTGTGCGGCTTTTTAGAGTGGATAGATTCAGTTAATTTTGAATTATGGTTTCTACCCAAAGCCGTATTTCCCTTTCTGAACTAAACGCTATTATTAGCAATGCGCTGGCTACAGTTTTGCAACCGACGTACTGGGTAGTTGCTGAAATTGGCGAGATGCGTACCCACCAGCGGGGCCACTGCTATTTGGAGTTAGTTGAGAAAGAAGATGACAAACTAGTGGCAAAAACACGGGCTACCATATGGTCATCTACTTACAAACTAATTAGCCAAAGTTTTGAAGAGCTAACCGGCTCCCGCCTTAAAGCCGGAATGAAAGTTCTGCTTCAGCTTAGCGTTGAGTATCATGCCCTGTACGGACTTTCGCTAAACGTAAAAAACCTAGATGCAAATTTTACCTTAGGGGAACGGGCCCGCCTACGGGCTGAAACCATCCAGAAACTGGAAGAAGCCGGTTTGTTAAAATTGAATAAAAAGTTTCAGTTAGAAGTTGTACCACAGCGCTTGGCAATTATTACTTCTCCCACTGCAGCCGGCTGGGGCGACTTTCAGCACCAACTAGTCAATAATCCCTACGGTTATACCTTTAAGCTAAAATTATTTGGTGCAAGTATGCAGGGCGATGCCGCAGTAGCTTCAATTAAACAAGCCCTAAACCTGATAGATACCAATCAGTTTGATGCTTTAGTAATTATACGAGGGGGCGGGGCGCGCACCGATTTAGATTGTTTTGATGAATATGAACTAGCTAAAGCATTAGCGCAGGTTCAATTGCCGATAATCAGTGGCATTGGCCACGAACGCGATCAAACTGTAGTAGATATGGTCGCCCATACTACCCTGAAAACCCCAACTGCCGTTGCTGAATTTATCCTTAACCGGGCAATGCGGTTTGAGTCATATTTGATTGAGCGGCTGGAAGGTATAGGCAAGCGGGCAGGTAAACTAATAAACTCCGAGGCTGGCCGGGTATTAATGCTGGCCCAAGGTATAAACCGTTCGGCCGAAAATATTTTAGACCGAAACCGCGATAAAATACAGCGGTATAGCCAATCTATTGCCGGCAGCGTACGGAGCCAATTAAAATTTAAAAAGCAGGAATTATACGCTCAGGTTCGCCTGTTGCAAAGTGCTTCCAATAACCTACTTTGCCGTAAACAAGCTGAGTTAGACAATATTAAGTGTCAGGTGGAATTACAAGATCCGGAACGACTTTTAAGCAAAGGCTATACCTTAACCCTGACGCCTGATGGTAAGCGCCTAAGCCAAAAACCACAAACCGGTGATATTGTGTTAACCAAAACCATTAATTTTACCTTCAAAAGCATAGTTTCTGAATAATTTTATGACGTACCGCGAAGCAATAGCCCGACTTGAAGAAATAGTTCAGAAAATTGAGGCAGAAGAACCGGATGTAGATGAATTGGGAGCTTTAGTAAAAGAAGCTCACCAACTAACCGAATTCTGCCAAAAAAGGCTAAAAAGTACCGAAGCTGAAGTTGAGGAAGCTTTGGAAAACCTAAAGAAGTAGCTTACCACCTATTTCTAAAAGTTCCTCGCTTTTTACCGTAGGCAACTGCCATCAGAAACCCGGTTAAAGCTCCGTATATATGCGATTCGTAGGAAATTCCGGGCCGAGTAGGTACCAGACCGTAAAACAAGCTACCGTACAATACAACTATAAAAATTGAGATTACCAGGCTCTGAAAATCTCTTTTAAAAAATCCGTAGAAGATCAGGAAAAACGCCAGGCCGTAGATAACCCCGCTGGCACCTATATGTAAATTTGAACTGCCGAGAAGCCAAACCAACGCGCCAGTCAGGAAGTAGCAGTAGAAAAACACCCGGTTGGCAATTTGCGGATAGAAAAAAAACAAGGTGGTACCCAGCACAATAAAAGGTACAGTGTTGGAAAATATATGACCCAAACTGCCGTGCAGCAAGGGTGATACTACAATGCCTACCGCACCAAAAAGATCTCGCGGAAATATTCCCAAGAAACTAAAATCAATTCCAAAGGATACTTCAAAAAAGAAAACGCCCCACATTAGTAGTGTGAGGCGCGCAGGCACTAATACACTTTCCGATAATTTTGCCAGCATAAGCGCTATACCGATTGGCTGCGGGGCGATTTTAGCATTTCTAAATTTACCACTTTAGATTCATCGTAGCCTATGGACAGATAACCTAAAACCCCGCCCGAAGCTTCGGCAATACGCTTAGCCAGTTCCTTCCAACTAGCGTATATCTGCTCAGCAAAGGTAATTTCCAACTTGGCCAAAATTGGGTTAAGCTCCTTAATTTTTGCTACTAATTCATGACCCCGATCCAGGGTATCATCCGGTAATTTTTGCATTAATTGCTTAAGCTCACCGGCAAAACGAGCATCTACTAATTGATAATACTCCAGCAGATCGGGGCGGGCGTTAATTGTTTTCCACTTGGCTAAATTGGTTCCGGCAGCCAGTTCTTCCTCATCAAATGTGCCATCTGAACCTGCTACCAGGGCCGTTATATAAGCCGGGGCGTTAAGTATTTGGTCTTGCTCGGCCAGGCTCAAATTTTCAAAAGCATGTATCATATAGGGTATAAATCGGATAACTTATTTAATTGTTTACCCTCTCCGTTCAATATCAGTACTAAGCAACTTCTGTATTTGCGGTAGGTGGTGTCCGTGGTGGTTGTACAGAAAGTCTAGTGTTTGGTTCATGGTTAAAGCCCCAACCAGCGGATGCCGGAAAACCATTCTATTCCGCCCGGGCGCCGGAAAATTTTCTAAATAGCTGGCTAGATCTTGCCTAGTTTTCTTCCAGTCTAAAACAATCAAGCTAAGGTCAGGCTGGTCACTAGGTCTGATATCGGCTTTTCCCGGCACCTTAAATTTCTTCCGGCTTTTTAGAGCCAGGGTTAATAGTAGGGTATATACCCAGTTCCGCACCCGGCCCTTATGACGGATGCTTTCGTAATTTTTATTCAGAAGGTAGGCCAGGGTTTGTTTATCTACCGCGTAGAGGTGTTCTAACACTTGGGCTACTGACCATTGATTAGGGCCAGGATTATAGTGCAGTTGTTCGTCTTTCAGTGAATTGGCCAGGCTCCAGAAATATTGAGCTTGTTTATTTAACTTGTCGAATCGGTTTTTAAAGCTGGCTTCCATATAAATAAAAATCCCGGCTTAAACCGGGAAATTAATTAGTTTGTGCTTTCAGCAGGCTGATAATCTTTATTCAACCCTTCAATTACATCTTGGGTAATATTTAGGCTATCGCTGGCAAACAATACTCCACTGCCCCGCTGGTAAGTAAGAACAATATCAAGGTTGTTGTCCCGGCCGTAGTCTTTTAGGTATTCCGAAACCCGCAAATATAACGAGTCTTGAAGCTCGGCCTGGCGCTTCATAAGCTTTTGGGTTAACCCCTCCTGATATACGCGAAGGTTATTTTGCCTTTTCATTAGATCTTCTTCGGTAGCTTTAGCTTTAGCAATAGTCATATTCTGAGCGTTCTGCTGAAAGTCCATTATGCTTTGCTGAAGACCTCGGGCACGTCCGGCATAGTCCTGATCGTACTGAGCCTGAAGTTCGGTAAGTTCCTGTTCCATACTTTTGAAGTATTCGTAGTTAGTTAGTAAGGAATCGGAATTGATATAAGCTATAACCGTTTTGCCTCGGGGCGCAGAAGTTACTACAGCATTAGTTTCTTCAGTTTGAGGGCTGCTATCGTTAAAGTGCAGAAAATAAAGAACCGCTACGGCAACGGCTAAAATTACATTAAAGACTAAGGATAAATTCTTCACAACTTATAGGTTTAAATAAGCTGCAAATATAGGGTATTCGGGCAAATTCCGAAATGGCATTTAGGCTGCGGCCGTACCAC
Source organism: uncultured Roseivirgaceae bacterium (assembly GCA_964504565.1). Taxonomy (GTDB): domain Bacteria; phylum Bacteroidota; class Bacteroidia; order Cytophagales; family Cyclobacteriaceae; genus Cesiribacter. The sequence continues at coordinate 26,181 of CAZDEY010000003.1, read as the reverse complement.
CGGCGGACTTTTTAATATACGAACCGGAATATGAACTTTGAATGATAGGCTTATGCTCCGAGTTTAAGGCCGATTTGTAATTAGGTTTAGAAAAAACCGGAGCCTGAAAAGGTGATTTTATTGTGCCAACCGCAGTGCCTGATTTAGCATTGACTGGAAGAAATTGAACAGAAGTATTAATGTAGGTATGCTCAACGGAAACAAATGGTTTAGGCTTAGGCATAGAGGGCCGGTCACGGCGCATTTCTTCTAAAGCGTACAAATCTACCCTTTGCTGCAATTCCCTATAACTAGATTGCGCTGTAAGTGCTGGTTGAAGTAAAATTTCGGTGGTTTCCTCTTCAATTTCCCTATCAGCCCGGTAAAAAAAGGCACAAAATAAGCCGGCCAGTGACCCAAGAAAGTGAGACTCCCAACTGATCTGCTCATTTCCTGGAAAAATTCCCTGAATCATTCCTCCGTATAAAAATATCACTAGTAACGAAACTGATAAGGATCGCATGTCGCGCCGGAACAGGCCGCTGAAAAACAGAAAAGTAACTAAACCGTATACTATACCGCTGGCACCAATATGGTAGGCCTCGCGGGCGGCCATCCAAACCCAAAAACCCGACATAAAGTAAATCCAGCCAAACACCTCCAGAGCTATCCGATGATAAAAGTAGAATACGCTAATACCCAATATAAGCAGCGGAAAAGTATTGGAAATTAAGTGAAGCCAGTCGCCATGAACCAAGGGGGCGGTAACTATACCCATGGTTCCAGTAAGTGTACGGGGCAAAATACCTAGAAAACCAAGATCAAGTTGGGCAGTCCACTCAAGCCAGCGAATTACCCATAACATTGTTATAAACGTTAAGATAATTATTAGGCTATTACGTAATACGGCGGGTTGCTTAATCATTATTTCATCATAGTTCCGAGTGGAACTACAAATTTCTACGGCTAAGTAGTTTTAGGGTTACTTATTAAAGTACAATCAGTTAAAAAAAATATACTGTGCCAGCCTATAAGTATTAGCATGAGCCTCTACAATATCAATAATACTTGGTGAGTAGCCGCCCCCCATAGCGCAGCAGATTGGAACACCCAGTCTTTTGGCAAACTGCAAAACTTTTTCATCGCGTTGTTTGCAGGCTTGCAGGCTTAATCCTAAGCGCCCCAGCTTATCGGTAGCCAAAATATCTACCCCGGATTGATAAAATATAAAATCTGGATTAAAATTTTTTAACGGCCCGGCTATTGCTTGCTCGAGCAACATTAAATATTCAGTATCGCCAATATTATCGGCAAGCGGTATATCCAGGGTACTTACCTCTTTTTGCAACGGATAATTTTTGTCACCGTGCATACTGAAGGTAAATACTTGTCGGTTATTTTTACATATTTCGGCGGTTCCATTGCCCTGGTGTACGTCCAGATCAATAATTAAAATCCTTCGGGCTAGTTTATGGAATAACAGATAATTAGCGGCAATGGCTATATCGTTAAGTAGGCAGAAGCCTTCGCCCCGATTGGTAAATGCGTGGTGCGTTCCGCCGGCAATATTAAAGGCAATACCGTACCGCAAGGCAAATAAGGCAGCTTGTATGGTGCCGCCCGTAATGGTAATTTCTCGCTCTACCAATGCTTGGCTTAGCGGAAAACCGGTACGCCGAATTTCCTGCCGGCTTAGCTGCAAATTTTTTAATTTATGCCAGTACTCCAGCGTATGAGTAAGCGTAATGTAGCGCTCAGGTACCGCCGTTGGGCTAAATAGGCTTTGTTTAGTGATTGTACCCTCGTGCATAAGTTGCTTAGGTAGCAACTCGTACTTAATCATGGGAAAGCGGTGGTTGGCCGGTAACGAATGGGCGTAATTTTCGGCCCACGCTATTTTAAGCATTTCGCTACTAATTTTCCGATTCTTCTTCCTCTTCTACAAATGAATAGAGCGTCTCATCTAATTCTAAACTATCGTTATTAAAATCATTTACAAATTTAGAAATAGTTTTTTCGGTGATAGCCTCTACGTTCAGGCAAGCATCTAGCCCAACCCCAAAGTCTATATTTGGATCAAAGTAAATGTGTTCCTGAACTTTAACCGCCTCATCTTCTTCCAGGTCCATCATAATTTCGGCCAGGTACAACCCTAATTCCTCCTGCTCGGCCGATAGCGATTTCATATCCCCATTCTCGTCCTCCTCGTAGGTTATACTGTGAAAATTAGGGAATTTTTGGGCAGCCTTGTGTTCAGCCAACTCGTATAGCTCGCTATGGTAATGAACCCGTAGCGTATAGAGGGCGGCGTCAAACAAGACTTCCTCGCCTTCGTAATTTCCAATAAAATAAAAATTAACGTAGTCATCCGAGTTATCGTCCGAATCAACAATCAGATGGTTTTTACCGCTTGCGCTGATTTTTTCGCGGTAACTGGCCAAAGATTTTTCCTGACTTGCCATGATAATTTTTAATTTTATTGAGCTGTTTGGTATTGAAGAGTTATTTAGGGAAAAAACTTGGTAACTGCCAATATCAGGGCTAATTTATTTAAACTTATGGATATTCATTCGGTATTAAACCAGCGAGAAGGCCTACATCTGGATTTTAAGCAACGAATAAGCCAACCGGCCAAAATAGCCAAAACCCTGTGCGCTTTCGCCAATACCTACGGGGGCGTACTTTACATTGGCATCAGCGATCAGCGTAAGGTTACCGGTATTGACCCGGAAGAAGAAAAATTTCAATTGGAAAAAGCTGCCAATGAATATTGCAATCCGCCGGTAGGCTATACATTAGAAGAAGTTGAAGACGATGAAAATCATACTATACTAGTAGTAAAAATACCGGAGGGTGAGCATAAACCGTACGCCACCTTGCAGCCCGGTGCAGGTTGGCAGGTTTATATAAGGCAACACGATAAAAGCCTGCCGGCAGATAAAAAACTTAGCCAACAACTTGAGGTTTTGCCCGATAAAAATCCTGCATATCAATTAAATAAGGAGGAAGAACGAATTCTGGATTTTGTATCCGGTAGGGATAAAACTACCCTGGTAGATGTGGTAAACTATTTAAACTACGGTAAACGCCGGGCCCGGAAGATTTTAATTAAGCTCAGCCTTCAGGGCGTAATCAGAGAGTTTAACCACGAGGCTACGCCATATTATGCTCAGTAATTACTTATTCTCGCCAACTATCTTTTCAATTATCCAAGTGCCTAAGCTTATAAGTATACTCAGCAGAAAGGCAATCCAGAATCCATTAACGTCAAAACTGCTCAACAAAGCATCGGCCAGCAGAATAATCAGGGCATTGATAACTAACAGGAACAAGCCCAGGGTTAAAATAGTAATGGGCAGGCTTAGTAAAACCAAAATGGGCCTCACTACAGCATTTAAAACGGATAAAACCAGTGCCACCAGAATTGCACTACCGTAGCCGCTAACCGCTACACCGGGCATAAAATTGGCAAGTAGTAATACCAACAAACCCAGCAGTAAAATCTTTACTATAAATTTCATTTGTAAAAAAATTTGAATGCAGCCCAACTACCGGCCCTTATACTAGTTAGGCCAGTATACAAAGATGTTTAGATTTGAAATACGAGGAAAGTAAAATTTGTGTAATTACCGGCGGCAACAGCGGTATTGGTAAGGAAACCGCTAAAATATTAATTCGGGAGAACTACCGGATAGTTTTAATGTGCCGCAATTTAGAGAAAGCCGAGGCTGCGCAAACTGAATTAATGAAAGCCTCGCCTAAAGCCGCGGTGGACATAATAGAGCTTGATTTAGCCAGCCTGGAATCAGTAAGAAAGGCTGCCGAAAAGTTCAACCAACGCTATCACCATCTGGACATTTTGATGAATAATGCCGGGTTAATCTGGGGTAACTCGCGCGCTACAAGTCAGGATGGCTTCGAAATGTCCTTTGCAGTTAATCATTTAGGGCATTTTCTGCTGACTTATCTCCTATTGCCAAAACTTAAAAGCTCATCCTCGGCTCGCATATTAAACGTAAGCAGCGAAGCCCACCGGATAGCCCGGTTCAAAATTGATGATCTGCAATTGGGAAACCATAAATATAATGGCCTCAACGCCTACGCTATCAGCAAATTATGCAATATATGGTTTACTACTAAACTAGCTCAATGCCTAGATAAAGATAACATTACGGTAAATGCCTTGCATCCGGGTGTAGTGGCTAGCAATTTTGGTAGTAGCGTCCAATCGCCTTTTGCTTTTTTATTTGGTATAATTAAACCCTTTGCAATTAGTAGTGCAAAAGCCGCCCGCTTACCCGCCTATCTGGCTTCTAACGAGCGGGTAAAAGGTTCAAGTGGGCTTTACTTTAAAAACTTTAAGGTCTCGCGTCCCAGCCGGGCGGCGCTAAACCCTAGCTATGCGGATGGTTTATGGGCACAAAGCGAAGAGTTATGTGGAATAAGCTGGATCTGTGATTAAGCAGTTATGCTAGATGTAATTGTAATTGGGGCTGGCCCCTGCGGATTAGCCTGTGCTATTGAAGCCGGCCGTAAGCAACTAAACTATTTAGTACTGGATAAGGGAAATGTGGCCGAGGCCGTACGACGCTATCCGGTGCAAATGAATTTTTTCAGTACTAGCGAAAATATTGAAATTGGCGGAGTGCCGCTGATTTCGCACGACATCCGCCCTACCCGCTTCGAGGCACTTAAATACTATCAACGAGTAGCCCAAGAGTTCAGACTTAACATTAAACGGTTTACCGAAGTTGAGTGGGTAGAAAAAACTGAGCGGGGCTTCAGGGTACACAGCTCGCAGGGTATGCTGGAAAGTCGCTTTGTTATAATTGCTACCGGCTATTACGATTTGCCTAAATATATAAACGTACCCGGTGAAGACCTGCCGCACGTAAGCCACTACTACGATGAACCGTTTAAGTACAGCGGTACCAATTGTGTGGTTGTAGGCGGGGCCAACTCAGCCATAGAAACCGCGCTTGATTTATACCGCCACGGTGCCAATATTACCTTAATACATCAGTTTGAGGAACTTGACCAAAACGTAAAATATTGGGTTAGGCCTGATGCAGTGAACCGTATTAAGGAAGGAAGTATTACTGCCCATTTTAGCAGTAAGGTAAAGAGAATAAGCCCGGACCATGTATACGCTGAAAATGACCAGGGTAAGGAATTGCAAATTGAGGCCGATTATGTATTCTTAATGACTGGCTACCGGCCCGATGCAAATTTTTTACAAAAAAGCGGTATTAAATTAGGTGGAGAAGCCCTGATTCCACAGATAAATTCCGAAACCTACGAGAGCAATATTGAGGGAATGTTTTTGGCCGGATCAATTATTGGTGGAGAAGAAACGGCTAAAGTATTCATTGAAAATGGTAGGTTGCATGGCAAAGTAATTATTGAGTTGCTTACCACCCGGCTTTAATTAAAATTTTTAAAGGACTGATATATAAAACGTTATATAGCTCTTTAAAAAGATCAGCTTTAATATTTTCTACCTACTGCAACCGTTTGTAGTGAAAAATATTCGGCATGCCGAATATTTTTTGCCAATTCCGCATAAATACTAGCTGTAATCGTACATAAATTGTATATTTCAACATAATTTGCACTTTGTAACTAGCTAGTAACTGGTTTAGCATGGTTGAAAGCCTATTCGCGGCCGGGAACTTAAATTTACTTAACCTTAATTAAATGAAAAGAGGATTTCTAACACTGCTTGCCGCAGCTGCGTTCAGCACAGGTGCGTATGCCGGCGGTTATCAGGTGTTGCTGCAAAGCAACCGCTCCACTGCCATGGGCAACGTAGGCGTAGGCCTTCGACCCGACGCTTCATCCATCAATTTTAACCCCGGCGCCATGGCTATGATGCGCAGCAACGGCGTTCAAATTGGGGCCAACTTGATTTACTCCAAAGTAGCTTTCCAAGCTGAGGGTTCAGGTACAGTTTATAATACTGAAAATGACCCTGGTACGCCGTTTCACGCATTTGCAACATTTGGTAACACGGAAAGCAATTTAAGATTTGGCTTGGGAGTGTATACCCCTTTTGGCAGTAGCGTAACTTGGGAAGATAATTGGGCAGGTCGTGGATCACTTACAAGCCTGTCACTTCGGGCTATATTTATTCAACCTACCGTAAGCTATAAACTAAGTGATAATTTTTCAGTTGGAGCAGGACTAATTTATTCTACCGGTGGAGTAAATCTACAGCGCGATATTACTGCGGTAGCGTACCCTGATGGTTCGTTTGGTAGTTCTGAGCTTGATGGTAGTGCTAATGGTTGGGGTTACAATCTAGGTGTATACTTTACCCCAAGCGAAAAATTCAGTTTAGGCTTAAACTACCGTAGCCGGATTGATATGGAGGTAGAAGATGGAGAGGCAGTATTTGTGAAGTCCCCATTGGTTGATGATGGCACTCTTCCATCGCAAACCACCTTCCAATCATCATTACCGCTCCCCAGCAATTTAACCTTAGGTGTTGCCTTTATGCCAACTAATGAGCTAACCATTGGCCTAGATATAGCCCGTACCGGTTGGTCTGCTTACGAAGCATTAACATTTGAGTTTGCGGACCCGGTTTTAGGATCTAATACTCAAACCTCTAATCGCAAGTACGAAAACACTATGACCTATCGGTTGGGTCTAGAATATTCGGTAACTGATGAATTAATGTTAAGGGCCGGTGGTTATTACGATGAAGCACCGGTACCGGATGGTTATTTAACTCCTGAAACCCCGGATGCTAATACTATTGGACTAACCGGCGGCTTTGGCCTGGCATTAAGCGAAAAGTTTACTATTGACGGATCTTTCTTATTTATTAACAAAGAACAGAGAACCAACACTGAGAATAATGACCCTACTGCCGATGTACCTACCGGTACTTATAAAACGTATGCTTTTATACCCGGCATTACCTTAACCTTCAATTACTAATCTGATTCACTATGAAGCAATATAAAGTTTTAAGCTATTTAGCGGCGGGGGCAGTATTATTTGCCTCGTGCGAGCCGGAAATTGAACTAGATAAGCCGGCTGCCGGCAGTGGTAGTGCTGACTTCTCTCGCTACATTGCCATTGGTAATAGCCTTACTGCCGGCTTTGCCGACGGTGCACTTAATTATTCTGGCCAGGTAAATGCCTACCCAGCAATTTTAGCTGATAGAATGGCTTTCTTAAATGAAGACTTAACCTTTAACACTCCCTTCCTACCTCAAGGAGTTATTAACGGTACGGTTATACTAACTCCTAATATTGCCTCCCCAATCGGCGTATCCTCCGGAGGGCTGGATCCGAGTGTTATAGCTGAACCAGTTAGTGGCACCTTTCAAAATTTAGGAATTCCGGGAATTCGGCTAGTAGATGCTGATCAGGCTGGTTACAATGGATTTAATACTTATTTAGGCAGAATCAGTTCTGAAAATACACTAATTGATTTGGCTGTAGAGCAAAATCCAACCTTTTTTACTATATGGCTCGGTAATAACGATGTCTTAGGAAATGCACTTGACGGTGGCCAAATCAGTAGAAGCGGTGACGGAGAATTGATTTTTGGGGCTGATGAGATTACCGATTCTGGTGTATTTGAATCAGCATATGATGCTATATTAAATAAGCTAACGGCTAACGGGGCTAAAGGAGCAATTGCCAACATCCCTTCAATTACTAGTATACCATACTTTGCTATTCCCTCACAAATAATCGGCAATAACGGACTAGCCTTAGATGCTACCCAGGCAGGTCAGCTAACCGCTGGTTTTGCGGCTCAAATAGATCCGCAAATTGAAGCACAAGTCGAAGTAGGAGTTATTACGCAGGTGGTTTTAGAAACTGCTGTTAATAGCCAAATTATTCCACCCGTTGCTGAAGGTATTGTGCGGGAACAAATTGCTAATTCAGAGCCTTGTTCCTTGTCAACTGACCCAGATGCCTGCGCTGATGCCGTTATAGCTAGTGGTGGAGCAAATGAACAAATTGCAGCCGTAGAGCAGGCGTTACGTGAAAACTACTTTCTGGCTAATGACGCTCGCGATCCAACTTATGCCCAAGCATATACTATTATAGATCAGCAGGTAGTGGCTAACCAAAGTAGTATTGATAGCCAAACCCAACAAACTCTGGCAGCTTATAGAGCTGAACAGCTTCCAGCAGCTCAGCAACAGGAACTTGCTACCGCAATAGCTGGCATAACAGCTCAAAATATTACAGGTCTAAAGGCTCAAGGATTCTACCCACAATTTGTTGACGGTACAAATGGATTTGTTGTAGAAAGCGGCCTCAGCCCTACTGGTTTGGTTCAGATAAATAACGACGCCCGGATTACCTTCAACTTTATAGCTGCTGGTTATAGCTCGCCAGAGGCTATTGGTGCATATTTAGTGGGTAGGAATTATATTATTGAGGATAAGTTCATACTAGATCAGAATGAGATTGCAATAATTAATCAAACAGTAGGGCAATACAATGCAATTATAGCTGACCTAGCCGACGAATACGATTTAGCTTTAGTGGATATGTTCTCATATTTTAATGGTATTGTTTCTAATGGCTTGTCTATTAACGGTGTAAACTACAATGCTGACTTCGCTGATGTGTCAGATGTAGATTCTCCAGGAGGGTTAAGCAATAACCCTGGCATGGCTGATGGAGTAACATTATTCAGTCTGGATGGTGTACACTTAAATCAACGTGGATATGCAGTGGTAGCAAATCAATTTATTCAAGCTATTAACGCTGAGTATGGTGCTGGTTTGGTTCCATTGACTGATTCGCAAATAGCTACTTATCCTACCATACCATTCCCTAAAAATTAATTCTTAAAAAACCAGAGGCCTAAACCCCTCTGGTTTTTTTATAATTATAATCAATGTTTGAACTTTAATTATCTTTCGCTACGTTTGTAACTCTAAAAGCAACTCCCTACCTTTCGTTGCTTTTTATTCTTAACCCCAAATTTTGCTCTATGAAACTAAGCAATTCATTTTTAGCGCTATCCGCTGCCGCTTTATTAGTAGCCGCCTGCGATAGCACCCCAAAAGGCGATACTGCCGAAGTTGGCGAAGCCCAGGAAGTTCAGGAAGTTAACGCCGATGCTACCTACGCCATACAAATGTCGGATAGCAAAGTAGGCTGGATTGGCCTAAAGCCCGGCGGACGCCACTACGGTACCTTCGGCCTGGAAGATGGTAGCCTAAAAGTACAAAATGGCAACATTGTGGGCGGTACATTCTCTATGGACCTTAACGATATTGCCGTAGAAGACCTGGAAGGCGAATACGAAACCGACCTGGTTAATCACCTAAAGTCTAACGACTTCTTCAACGTGGCTGAGTATCCAAAAGCTACCTTCGAAATAACTAACGTAGAAGCTATAGACGGAGGAAATGTTGCCAATGAAAGCAACCTTAGCGAGGATGCTCAAAAAGAAGTTGATGATGCAGCCGATCAGTTTATGCCCGTAGTTGAGAACCCTACCCACCGCATTACCGGTAACCTAACCATTCGCGATCAGACCAAAAGCGTAAGCTTTCCGGCCCGGGTTAATATGACCGATAATAGCATTGAAGCTATGGCGCGATTTGTAATTGACCGCACCGACTGGGGCGTAATGTACGGTGATGAAAGCGCCGTAACTGACCGCGCTAAAGATAAATTTATTTACAATAACGTAGCAGTAGGCCTGGACTTAGTAGCCAGCAAATAATTATACTCGCTACAAATTTTGAGAGGGAACGGCTTTAGCTTGTTCCCTCTTTTTTTTATACTTGCCTCGTTTGAAAAATAGAGCCACTTATACCTTAAAGGGTAAAATAACTTCCCAGCTATTCAATCAGGCTTTAGTATACGGCCAGCATTATACCTATTTTATAGCCTTACAAAATTGGGGAATTGAATCTTTCTATGGCTCATTTCAGCCAACCATTGCCTGGGGCCGCCGGGCCTTTAGGCCAAAAAGTGGAAAAAGCTGGTTTTCTTCGTTAGAAGAAACCTTTACCGACCACCCTCGCTACTTATTCGGCTACTTAGGTTATGACCTGAAAAACGAAATATACGATCTCTCTAGCCGGCTTCCGGATATTAACCCATTTCCCGAAGCGTGCTTATTTGAACCGGAAACGCTTATAAGCTTTCAAGAAAACGTGCTAATCATTGAAACGGAGGCTGATCCAGATGAGGTATGGCAGGCAATTCAAAAGCCTTGCTCTTTAGTACCGAAAAGTACCAACCCCCTAAATTTTGTAGCCCAAACTTCAAAGCTGGAGTTTCTAAAGAAAATAGAGCAGGTTAAAAACCATATTCTGGAAGGTGACTGCTACGAACTCAATTTATGTCAGGAATTTTTGGCCAGTGAGGTAGAGCTCGACCCGGTACAACTCTTCTTAAAGCTAGGTATAGTATCTCCTGCCCCGTTTTCGGCCTTTTTTAAGTTGGATACCCAATACATAATTTCGGCTTCGCCCGAACGCTTTCTTAAGAAAACCGGCAATCAGTTAATTTCTCAGCCAATTAAAGGAACCGCTGCCCGCTCGGCAGACCCTATTCAGGATGAGCAATTAAAAGCGCAGCTACAAAGCAGCGAAAAGGAACGGGCAGAAAATATGATGATTGTAGACTTAGTACGCAATGATTTAGGGCGAACCGCCGTACCCGGTTCGGTACAAGTTCCAGAACTATTTAAAATATATAGCTTTCCTCAGGTTCACCAAATGATTAGTACCGTTACATCGCAGTTAACAGAAAATACTCATTTTATTAAAGCACTTAAGTGGGCATTTCCGATGGGCAGTATGACCGGTGCCCCTAAGAAAAAGGTTATGGAGCTAATCGATAAGTACGAAGATACCCGGCGCGGCCCCTATAGCGGAGCATTGGGCTATATAAGTCCCCAAGGAGATTTTGATTTTAACGTTCTTATTCGCACGCTCTTTTATTCTGAAACCAGTCAAAAACTAAGCTTTCAGGTGGGCGGGGCTATTACATGGGACTCTGACCCGGAGCAGGAATATCAGGAATGCCTTACTAAAGCTCAGGGGCTACTGAACGCTCTTAATGCCCGCATTCAGAAATAAGCGGGCTGACACATTGGCAGACGGCCAGTTTATTCTGTATATTTGCGCTCTACTGAAAATTTCATGAAAGAACTAATTGCGGACATTGATATTGTAGGGGCGGAAACTGCCGAAGTAAGCGAGCAGTGCGGGGTTAAAACTACTCTAGATTCTCAAACCGGCGCTAGTAGGCGGTTGTATATAGAAAGCTACGGCTGCCAGATGAACTTCTCCGACAGTGAGATTGTAAGTGCGGTAATGGCCGAAAACGGTTTTGATACCACCAGTGAGCCCGATTTGGCCGACGTAATTTTCCTAAATACTTGTTCCATACGCGAGAAAGCCGAACAAACGGTTCGTAACCGTCTGGTCCACTTCAATGCCCTAAAAAAGCAAAAACCCGATCTGACAATTGGGGTACTAGGGTGTATGGCCGAGCGTTTAAAGGAACAACTTCTGGAAGAAGAACAAATTGTTGATTTGGTGGTAGGCCCGGATGCCTACCGCGACCTGCCTAACTTAGTTAACCAGGCCGATAGTGGCCAGAAGGGCGTAAATGTGTTTCTTAGCCGCGAGGAAACTTATGCCGATATTAGCCCGGTAAGGTTAAATTCCAACGGGGTTACCGCCTTTATATCGATAATGCGCGGCTGCGACAATATGTGTTCGTTCTGCGTAGTGCCCTTTACCCGGGGCCGGGAGCGTAGCCGCGATCCGCATTCTATTGTAAAGGAAGCTCAGGATTTATTTGCTAAGGGCTACCGCGAAGTTACCCTGCTGGGGCAAAATGTAGATAGCTACAAATGGTCGGCTACTGAAAATAATAAAGCCCGTCTGGAAAAAATAGAAAAGAAAGAAGCTGAACTTCCGGAAATAGTAAACTTCGCCGATTTGCTTAAACTGGTGGCCCAAGTTAGCCCGGAGCTACGGGTCAGATTCTCTACCTCGCATCCTAAGGATATAACTGACGAGGTGCTACACGCTATAGCCGATTACGAAAATATTTGTAATTATATCCATTTGCCGGCTCAGAGTGGCAACAGCCGGGTACTTAACATAATGAACCGCACCTATAACCGCGAAGAGTATCTGGATCGGGTACACGCTATTCACCGGATTATAGGCAAAGACTGTGGCATCAGCTCCGATTTTATAGCCGGGTTTTGTACCGAAACCGAAGAAGAACATCAGGAAACGCTAACTCTGATGGACGAGGTTAAATATGACTTCAGTTATATGTTTTTCTATAGCGAACGTCCCGGCACCTTGGCTGCCCGCAAATACGCCGACGATATTCCGTTAGAAACTAAAAAGCGCCGGTTACAAGAAATAATTCAGAAGCAACAGCAGCACTCCCAGGAGCGAAACGCCATGAGCGTGGGGCAGGTACAAAAAGTGTTGGTTGAAGGTTATTCCAAGCGATCAAATGACCAACTACAGGGCCGAAATAGCGCTAATAAAGTTGTGATATTTGATAAGGGCAGCCACCAAAAAGGTGAATACGCACTGGTAAAAATTACCGGCTGCACCGCTGCTACCCTGTTCGGCGAGGTTATCTCCGAAGCTTAAACCAGAAACTATAGTGACGCAAAGCGAAGAGATACAGTCTATAAAGCGCCGCTTCGGCATAATTGGTAATTCGGCACGGTTAAACCACGCTATACAGGTAGCCGCCCAGGTTGCCCCTACCGATATGACCGTGCTAATTACCGGCGAAAGCGGCGTGGGTAAAGAAAGTTTTTCCAAAATAATTCACGAACTCAGCTACCGTAAGCACGGACCCTTTATAGCTATTAACTGCGGAGCCATACCCGAAGGTACTATTGATAGTGAGCTATTCGGCCACGAGAAGGGAGCATTTACCGGAGCCAGCGAAGCCCGTAAGGGGTACTTTGAGGTAGTTAACGGCGGCACTATTTTCCTGGATGAAATTGGAGAAATGCCTTTGGGTACGCAAGCCCGCCTGTTGCGGGTACTGGAAGTAGGCGAGTTTATTCGGGTTGGTAGCAGCAAAGTGCAGAAAACCGAGGTTCGGGTAGTAGCCGCTACTAATGTAAACCTGATGGAAGCGGTACAAAATGGTAAGTTCCGCGAGGACCTGTACTACCGCCTGAGCACCGTGCCTATTTTTGTGCCGCCCCTGCGCGAACGCGAAGAAGATGCCGATTTGTTATTTAGGAAATTTGCCGGAGACTTTAGCGAAAAGTACCGCGTTGCCCCAATTCAGCTTACACCGGAAGCCAAACAGGTGCTTCTATCCTACCGTTTTCCCGGCAATATTCGCCAGTTAAAAAACCTGACTGAGCAAATAAGTGTACTGGAAATGGACAGGTCGGTAGATGCTGATACCCTCCGCCGATACTTGCCCAAAGAATCAAGTTTTCTACCAGCCTTGGTTAAGGCTCAGGCCGGCTCCGGTGCAGAAAATTATTCGGAACGCGACCTTCTGTATAAAGTCTTGTTTGAAATGCGGCGCGATATAACTGAGCTCAAGAAGTTGATGCACCATGTACTGGAGCAAGAGCAGGATGGGTCGGAAGTGATTGAAGAGCATCATAACCTATTTAATAATATAAACTCCCACTATCAGGAGTTGCAAGATGCGCCACTAAGGCTGCAGCAAGCTGAAGAAAATACTGAACGGCCCGCCCCCCCTACTTTTGTAAACCACGAAAGCAGCGGCAACGACGAAGAATACGAGTTAGCCAAGGTTGAAGATATTTCGCACGAAACCGAAGACGAAAGCCTTTCTCTGGAAAAGAAAGAGCGCGAAATGATCGTTAAAGCGTTAAGAAAGAATAATAACAAGCGTAAGTATGCTGCCCAGGATTTGGGAATTTCGGAAAGAACACTGTACCGCAAAATCAAACAGTATGAAATTGAATAACTATAGAATTTATCTTACCATGTTTTTACTAATGATAATTCTTACAAGTTGTGGAAATGGCGGGTATTCTTTCAGCGGAACTGTTATAGGCCCAGATGTCGAAACTATTTCAATTCAGAATTTTTTTAACGATTCCGGCGGTGGCCCACCTAACCTAACTCAGATATTTACGGAGGGCCTAAAGGATTACTTTCAGCGGAACACCCGACTTGCCCTGGTGCAGGACGGAGGCGATTTGCAACTTGACGGTAGTATAGTAGGCTGGGATTTAGCTCCGGTGGCGCCTCAGGCATCTAATGTGGCCGTGGGAGGTGACTTGGCCGCTCAGCAGCGGTTAACCATAGCGGTTAAGGTAAACTTCGTTAATCTTAAAGATGAGACTCAGAACTTTGAAAAAAGCTTCAGCTATTTTGCCGATTATAACCCCGATCAGACTACTTTACAAGCGGAAGAAACTAGGCTAGTTGACGAAATATTTGAGCGGATTATATTTGATATATTCAACGGTACTGTGGCCAATTGGTAAAATTTCTATAACTTACCCTTAAAGAATTTTTGTGTGAACCGTCAGAAACTGCTCAAATACCTTCATCAGCCCGAATCGTTACAAACTAAGCATGTAGCTATGCTCAGTGAAATGGCTGAGCAGTACCCTTACGCTTCGGCTATCCGCGCGTTGTTAGCTAAGGCCGGGCAAACCGATACCAATTCCCGGAACTTGCTGGCTACTGCTGCACTTTATTCACCCAACCGCCGGGCGTTACGCGAATTTATGGAAGCTGATAGGCCTGCTGAGCCTCAGCCACCTACTCAGGAAACAGATTCAACTTATACTGCCCCGGCTGCTAATGAACAAGTTTCTCCCCATCAGTTAACTACCGAATCCGATTCCGTTCCTACAGCTAACGAGATACCTACTGAAACTTCGGAACCTAATTTTGAAGAAAATACTGAAGTTACCGTTGAGTATCAATCGACAGAATTAGAACAGACCGAGGAGACCTTCTACCCAACCGAACAGCCGGCAGTTAAGTATGAAGAGGCCGAGTCGACTGCTGAGGAAAGTGAAGTTACCCAGCCAACTGAAGAAACTCCGGCTACCCCTAAAGTCGATATTTTTAAGGAACTGGAAGAAAACCTCCGCCGACTTAGGGACCAGAGAAATAAGCTAAATGCCGATCTGGAGGATGGTAAACCTGAGTCCTCAACCTTAAATGAATCATCGCCAGAGGCTAAAGTTGAAGAAAAATCAGAAGCGGCAGCCCCAGCTCCAATTAAGGTTAATGAAACCTTACAGGAGATTATCCATAATCACCCCGAGCGTAATCTGGAGAACGACCGGGTGGTATTTCAGCGTAACCTAATCCGCGATTTTCTGAATAAATCGGAACGTATCAGTCGCCCTTCGCCCAACTTAGATAGCGCCCCTACATCTGATTTGAGCGCTAACTCAGCCACTACCCCGCCCGATTTGGTTACCGAAACGCTAGCCAATATTATGGTTAGGCAGGGCAAATTTGAGCGGGCCATTGATATTTACGAAAAACTTATATTGAAATATCCGCAGAAAAGCACTTACTTTGCAGGCCGTATTGATCAATTGAAAAACGATTTATAAATGATTATCCTGGTTAGCCTTATTATCTTCGTAGCAGTACTATTAATATTGGTGGTTCTGGCTCAAAACAGTAAAGGTGGCGGACTATCGGCCAGTTTTGGCGGTAGCGGTGCCCAGCAAATGATTGGTGTTAAGCGCACCAGCGACCTTCTGGAAAAAATAACCTGGGGCTTGGCCATTGCAATGCTGGCACTTAGCATGGGCACTACTCTGTTAATTAATAACGAAGAAACCGTAGTTAGCCCTAACCAGCAAAAGGCTCAGCAGACCATTTTACCCAGCGGTGGACCTGACGCAGGCATTCCTCAAACTGCCCCGCTTGATACTGAAGGTAGCAGCACACCGGCTGACTCTGCCGAGTAAGTTGAAGCGTACCAAGAATATTTAAGGCCCTAATCGGGCCTTTTTTTATGCCGCTTTTGGAACAAGTTCCCTTAAAATTCTTCGTTTAGCCACCGGCAGCAGAGTTTCCTCGTAGGGCAGTTCCCGGGCCGACTTTAGCCAGAAGGTAGCCGGGTTAGGCAGGTAGTCAAATCGGGTAATCAGGTTCAGTTTTAGACTATCGACCGTATTGAGCAGTCCCAGCTCCTGCTCTTCCACAAACTCCCATTTAAGGCTGCCAAAGCGTTCCCCGTTCTCGTAAAAAGACCGATAACTAAACTGGTATATCTGCAAAAACTTACGGTCACCGTTTTGTAAGAATACGTAGCCATCATTTTTGTGCAGTGGCATTAGTCCAATGCACGTAATTGCTAGTTCCTGAACCACCTTGTCAAAACACTTTCTTCCGTAGTCCAGGCTTACCTGCATATTGGCAACGGCAAAGCCCAGTATCTCGTCCAGTTCTTTTAAAGCTGGTTCGTTGTCTTCTTCCTGATAGTTTATTTTCAGGTTTTGTAAGTCGAGGTTTCTAATTGATTTAGGCAACGCGTTACTAAGCTGGTTTTTGTTAGTTTGCAATTCTTGAATTTGCCGGTAATGCTCAATAAGCTCAGATAGCTCAGGGTACAACTCAACTCGACGAAAGCTCCCTTCTACCCGCTGCAGATACGCTAGAAGCAAATAGGTCTGATATTCAAAATCGAGGGGGCCGTTGGTAGGCCAGCCGGTTGGAAAGTCTGCCATAGGATTACGGAATTTCTATATAATATACGCATTATGACAGTGTAATTATATAGGCAACCTAGGGCAATGTAACTTTTTGTCAGGTTTACCTGAAAAGATGACGCAAAAATGTAGCTAAGTGGCAGATTTTTTAGGCTGGCATATCTTATGTAGTTGTGCTGCCAGAATTTAATATCGAATTTTTAACCCTTTAATGCACATACAGTAATGTCAAACGTGAACATTAAACCTTTGGCTGACCGTGTTTTGGTTGAGCCTGCTGCAGCGGAAGAAAAAACTGCTTCCGGAATTATTATCCCTGACACTGCTAAAGAGAAACCTCAGCGCGGTTCAGTAATAGCAGTTGGCAATGGCAAAAAAGATGAGCCGCTAACCGTTAAAGTTGGCGATCAGGTGCTATACGGAAAGTATTCCGGTACCGAAATCTCAATTGAAGGTAAAGACTATCTTATTATGAGAGAGTCCGACATTTACGCTGTTCTGTAATTTTTCCTTCTTCACAATTTTTAAAAACTAAAATTATGTCTAAGACAATTAATTTTGATACCACCGCTCGCGAAAAGCTTAAAAAGGGCGTTGACTCACTAGCTAATGCCGTTAAAGTTACGTTAGGACCTAAGGGCCGTAATGTGATTATTGATAAGAAATTTGGCGCCCCTACCGTAACTAAAGACGGCGTTTCAGTAGCTAAAGAAATTGAGCTTAAAGACCCTATCGAGAATATGGGTGCTCAGCTAGTTAAAGAAGTTGCTTCTAAAACTGCCGATGATGCCGGTGACGGTACTACTACTGCCACTGTTCTTGCTCAGGCTATCTTTAACCACGGCCTTAAAAACGTAGCTGCCGGTGCTAACCCAATGGACCTCAAGCGCGGTATTGATAAAGCAGTTAAGACTATTGTAGAAAACCTTAAGAGCCAGAGCCGTACTATCAGCAGCTCTAACGAAATTGCTCAGGTAGGTACAATTTCAGCCAACAACGACGAAGAGATCGGTAAAATGATTGCCGATGCTATGGACAAAGTTGGTAAAGACGGTGTAATTACCGTAGAAGAGGCAAAAGGTACCGAAACTGAGGTTAAAACTGTAGAAGGTATGCAGTTCGACCGCGGCTACCTTTCTCCTTACTTCGTAACCAATGCCGATAAAATGGTTACTGAACTGGATAATCCTTATATCCTGATCTTTGACAAGAAAATCAGTAATATGAAGGAGCTGCTTCCGGTACTAGAGCAAGTGGTACAGACCGGAAAGCCTCTGTTGATTATTGCCGAAGATGTAGACGGTGAAGCACTGGCCACGCTAGTTGTAAATAAAATCCGCGGTGCGCTGAAAATTGCCGCTGTAAAAGCTCCAGGCTTCGGTGATCGCCGTAAAGCTATGCTAGAGGATATTGCCATTCTTACCGGTGGTACGGTAATAAGCGAAGAGCGCGGTTACAAGCTGGATAACGCAACTCTGGAGTACTTAGGTACTGCTGAGAAAATAACCATCGATAAGGACAATACTACCATTGTTAACGGTGCCGGTTCTCAGGACGATATTAAAGCCCGGGTTAACCAAATTAAGGCTCAGATCGATACCACAACGTCGGATTACGATAAAGAAAAACTTCAGGAGCGTTTAGCTAAGCTGAGCGGTGGTGTGGCCATTCTTTACATTGGTGCGGCTACCGAGGTTGAAATGAAGGAGAAGAAAGACCGCGTTGATGATGCCTTACACGCAACTCGCGCAGCGGTGCAGGAAGGTATAGTTGCCGGTGGCGGTATTGCCCTGGTACGTGCCCTGGAAGCTTTGGATAGCGTAGAAACTTCTAACGAAGATCAATCGACCGGTGTAAATATCGTTCGTTTGGCATTGGAAGCTCCACTACGTACTATCGTATCTAATGCCGGTGGTGAAGCTAGCGTGGTAATTCAGAAAATCCGTGAAAACAGCGGCGATTACGGTTACAATGCTCGTGAAGACCGTTACGAAAATATGTTTGAAGCCGGTGTAATTGACCCGACTAAGGTTACGCGCCTGGCTCTGGAAAATGCTGCTTCAATTGCATCGTTACTACTAACTACTGAATGTGTAGTAGCCGACGATCCGGAGGAAGATAAAGGTGGTGCCCCAGCCGGTATGCCAGGTGGCATGGGCGGAATGGGCGGCATGATGTAATATCAGGCTAAGCCAAAACAAAAACCCGATCAGTACTGGTCGGGTTTTTTTTATGGTTTTAAAGTCAAATTTTTTTATTGATTTTCTTCCTCCAGCACCAGCATTTGAATTGGAAGATTTATAATTTCCCGAAAATCCTCACCGGAGTGGCGCATATCTTCGTCTTCGGTTTCGTAATACCACTTTACGTACACGTTAGCTCCGTTCAAATGGATTTTTTCAAGCTTGCGGAACATATCGATTAGGCACTTAGAGGAACTGGTATTGAAATACTCCATCCGCACCACTAAGGTAGACTCCGGTAGCGGGCAGGCTGCGTACTCGTTTAGCCAACTTATTAAGGGTCGGTAAAATTCTACTGCATTTTCCGGAATAGACCGGCCGCTGATCTGCAACTGACCAGTACCCGCATCGAAATCTATATGCGGGGTTTTGGGGGTGCCTTCCAGATAGAAATTTTCCATTATAGCTCAGTAATGCGTAAAATATGATAAAAGGTAATAGAAAAGAACCGGGCTGGCAAATCAATCCTATTTAAAAGCCTACATCCCTTTTACAAATGCAGAATGTTCCTGATTAGATACAAAAAAACCCGGTTTTATCCGGGTTTCAAATCTTTTAATCAGCCAATTAATGGACACCGTGCATCCACTTTTTAACTAATGGCGTAAACAGCAGTGCTACAATAGCAAATCCTATTGCTATATAAGCCACTGTTTGAAATACATCAGTATACGTTGTTAACAATTCCATGGGACTTACCTCGGTGCCTTCAGAAGATTCTACCGCCGTAAGTTGGGCAATTTGCCCGGCAACGTAGTGGGCAAATGAAGACGAAAGAAACCATACCCCCATCATAAAGCCAACAACCTTGGTAGGAGATAATTCAGTTACTTTGGAAAGGCCAACTGGTGACATAAACAACTCTCCGGTGGTTATGAACATATAGCCTAGCCAAAGGAAAAGGAAAGGTACTTTACCGGCCTCATTGGCATAATTAATACTCATTGCAAATATTAAAAACCCTAAACCAAGCTGGGCAATTCCTAGTCCAAACTTGATAGGTGTATAAGGGTTGGCTTTAGCCCTGCTTAATGCCGCCCACATAAAAGAAAATGGGAAAGCAAACAGGATGATAAACATAGGATTAATTGAATTAGTTTCGGCGGCACCTAGCCAGCTAGGCAGCGCTACGCTACGCTCGGCGAATAAGGTTAATGCACTACCTCCCAACTCAAAAAACGACCAAAAGATGGTCATAAGAAACGTTAGAATGACTACTACGATTAATCGTTCTCGCTCTACTTTGGATACTGAGGCTAAAGTTTTCACAATTACGTATAGTATACCTATTAGTAATACAATTTGCAGATAACCTACCAGGTCAAGGTCAACTATATTACCGAACAAATTTACCGGATTGGCTTCGTATACGTAAAGCAAAAATGCAAAGAACGGTACTGCCAAAAATGTACAAATTAGGATTACCGCATAATTTGACAGACCCATAAGAGATTTTGCACTGAGAATATCTTTGGACGGAGGCAAACCCTGCTGACCAAATACTGCGCCTTTATTACCAAAGTAGAATACTACAAGACCTAATAGCATACCTATACCGGCTGCTCCAAAACCATAGTGATAACCATATTCCCTGCCCAGGTACCCACATACTAAAGGAGCCAGAAATGCACCTAAGTTAATACCTAAGTAAAATATCGTAAACCCGTTATCTCGTCTCGGATCGCCTTTTGGGTATAATGCTCCTACCAAGGAGGAGATATTTGGCTTAAACAATCCGTTTCCTACGATTAGTAAACCTAAAGCGCCATAAAAGAAGACTGGGTGTTCAATTGCTAGGGCAAAATGGCCCAAAACGAACAGTATAGCTCCAATCATAATAGCTTTGCGGTAACCTAAGAACCTATCTGCTATCATTCCACCAATCACCGGAGTGAAATATACCAAAGCTCCATAGCCACCATAAATTGCATAAGCAATAGTATCGGCAGTGCCATTAGCAAGCTTGTCAAATAGTATATTAGTCATATACAAAACCAACAAGGCTCGCATACCGTAGAAACTAAAACGTTCCCACAGTTCGGCAAAAAATAAATAAAGAAGCCCTTTTGGATGACCAAATAGCTGAGGTTCGGAGCCGGCTGCCAATTCGGCAGGGGCTAGATGCTCATCTACATCTGGAAGATTGGGATTGGTTGGTTGACTCATATAAGCAGTAAATTCTCCTGTATAATTATAAAACAAAGCTGAAACTTACTATAACTAAATCTTATCTCAAAAGATAATTCAACTTATCCAAAATATAATTAGAATCATTCTAACAAAAACGTAATTTATTATTTTGATGCAGGAAATACTGTTATATTTGTGCAAACGTTTGAAACGTCATTTTTAGTAGATTAATACCTCACCAAGATGCAAGAATTTGGTCTTAAATCAGCTCAGAGCGGCCTTGCCGATTTGGGCATTTCTCAAGCTAAAGAAGCTTACTGGAATCTTACTCCTGCTGAATTAGTTGAACAAGCTTTAGCCAATGGCGAAGGCTCTCTTACCGACACCGGTGCCCTTATGTGCGATACCGGCGAATTTACCGGCCGCTCCCCTAAGGATCGATTCATTGTAAAAGATGATACTACAGCCAATACGGTTTGGTGGGGTAATATCAACATTCCCTTCGATGAAGATAAGTTTGATACCCTTTACCATAAAGTAGTTCAGCACCTGGCCGATAAAAAGCTGTACGTACGCGATGCTTACGCCGGTGCCCTCCCGGAATATCGTTTAAATTTGCGAGTGGTTAATACCAAGGCTTGGCATAACCTGTTCTGCCACAATATGTTCCTTCGGCCAAAGCGGGAAGAGCTACAAGGCTTTAACCCAACCTTTACCATTATTTGCGCTCCGGATTTTAAAGCCGACCCGGCAGTAGACGGAACTCGCCAATCTAACTTTGCTATTCTCAACCTTAGCAAAAAAATTATATTAATTGGTGGTACGGCTTACGCCGGCGAAATGAAAAAGGGTATTTTCTCAGTTCTTAACTACCTTCTGCCCGAGGAGCATAACGTACTTAGCATGCACTGCTCGGCCAATATTGGTAATGATGGTGATACGGCCGTATTCTTTGGTTTGAGCGGAACCGGCAAAACTACACTTTCGGCCGATCCGGATCGTATGCTTATTGGCGATGATGAACATGGTTGGACTGATAAGGCAGTATTTAACTTTGAGGGCGGTTGCTACGCTAAAACTATTGATATTACCCGCGAAAACGAACCCCAAATATGGGATGCTATTAAGTGGGGAGCAATTGTTGAAAATACCCGTTTTGCACCCGATACCCGCACGGTAGACTACACTAACACTTCAGTAACCGAAAATACGCGGACTGCTTACCCTCTCTATCACATTGATAATGCGGTTGAGCCGTCGGTTGGTAACATTCCTAAGAATATTTTCTTCCTGACCTGCGATGCTTACGGAGTACTTCCTCCAATCAGCAAATTAAGCAAGGGGCAGGCAATGTATCACTTTATCTCGGGGTACACCGCGAAGGTAGCGGGTACTGAAGCCGGAATTACCGAACCGGTAACTGCGTTTTCCGCCTGCTTCGGTGCGCCGTTTTTACCCCTCCACCCTACTAAATACGCCGAGATGCTAGGCAATAAAATGACTGAGCATAACGTGAATGTGTGGTTGATAAACACCGGCTGGAGCGGCGGCCCCTACGGAGTTGGTAATCGTATGAAGCTGAAGTATACCCGTGCTATGATTACTGCTGCTCTTAATGGCCAACTTCAAAACGTAGAATTTGAGAAACACCCGGTTTTTGGAGTTGCTATGCCAAAAAGCTGCCCGAATGTACCGGCGGAATTATTGAACCCTAAAAATACTTGGGAGAACAAATTGGCCTACGATGAGCAAGCTAATAAGCTGGCAAATGCATTTAACGAAAACTTTGCCAAGTTCATGGATTTTGCCAATGATGAAATAATGGCCGGTGCCCCGACGGCCGGCGCTTCGGTGGCTAAAAAAGAAAATGTGAACGTATAGGTGTAAATGCCTATGAATAAAAAAACCTTTCCGTTAATCGGAAAGGTTTTTTAGTTTAAAAAGTGAGGAGTTATACAGATTATAAAATTTTCAGGGGGAGTTTCTTACCAAAAAGATAGTTCTATAAATTCACCTTAGAGAGCCTTATGGTTACATCCGAATTGCTAAGCTCTAATTCTTCCTCAATAATATTTAGCGACCAGCTGGTGCTTTCACTGTTATCGTAATCTATTTCTAATGTATTGCCCTGTACCTGATAACTACCAGTGGTATAAATTAATGGGCCTTTATACTCTACAAATCCACCGGAGCTTAAAAACTGGTATCGAACATTAGAGAATTTATCGGATAAGTCATTCTGATCAGGCTGCGATATTGCTTCATCAACAGTCCATTCATACTTTAACTCGGCTTCTGAAAAATTCTTAGATGGGTTTAGGCCATTTTTACCGGAATCCAGTAAGGAGATAAAACCATAAAATAGCCCAGCAAACAGTATAAGAAACAAAAAATTAAATCGGATCATAAAAAATTAGGTTGATCTCCATTATTTCTACTAGCTAGACGGTAGGTAAATGGCATTGGTTGTAACCTTAAAAAAAATAATGATAATCGGCCGATCTATTGAAGGTACTGGATAGCCTTATATTCAATAATTAATGAATTGAGGCGGCAGACACTAAATTTAGTAATTGTTGAGGAAGCGCTTAATAGTTACGTTAAAATCTAGGGAGGTTCGCTTGAACGGATCTACTTGGTAGGTATTGTAAAAATTGGGTTGGTAAAGGTTGGTTAAGTCATAGTAAAACCTCAGGCCGTACCCAAACGACCATGCAGAATTTACCGGTATATTGTATTCCAACCCTATTATTGATCCTAGGGCATAGGGTCGGTAAGAATTTTCTAAATAAATTTTATCGGAACCCCGCACTTCGTACATCGAATGATTATAAGAAAAAGCCAAGCCGGCCATTCCGGAAAAACCAAAATTTTTGCTGAGCCTGGTATTCGCTAATATACTACCTCTATAGCTATTAATAACCTGCTTAGATTCTCCAAAAAATCCGTTTGAGTATTCCTGATATACCTGGTTCCACTTATTCCAGTGAAGTTCTCCGCTCAAATTTAAGCGATGAGTAACTGCGTACTCAGCAGTTAATCCTAAATGCGAGCTTAAGCCAGGCTTGGTACTTACCAATGATGAGCTTTGCAGGGCTTCCTGAGTTTTATAATTCATCATCCAACCCATTTTAGCTCCGCCTGAAATGCCCAAAGCTACCCATTTGCCTTTAAAATGATTTTTAACGGGTAGTTGAATTCCACTGTCAGACATAGCAGAATCCGGAGTATTTGTAAGCGTACTTACTGGAGTGGAATTAATATCGAGTGGAATCAGTTGGCCACGAAGCGTTGACAGCAATACAAAGTTTTCATTCGGAATAGAATGGGCAGTATGATAAGTATTGGAGCCATTTTCTCCAATCTCATTAAGCGAAGAATAGTTATCTGGTGAGATTGTTTCAACAGCACCCTGTAATTTAGTCGTTCTACTATCTAATGATTTAGAATTTGAACCATCGGATGAGTTCATTTGGCTCTCTCTTCCACCATAGCTCTTCTGGGTTTCAACCAGCGTCTCTTCCAGCGAGTTCTCTGGCTCAGTACTCAGGAATTGATTTTGCTTTTGGGCTTCTGGAGTAATCTGAGATAGATATATTGTGCCTATGCCAAACATTAAAATAAAAGCAGCAACTGCGCGGCGGCTTATTTTTTCAATATAAATCGTGCGCTCGGCGGTAGCTAACTTTTTCTGAACCTGAGGCCACAGCGCTTCAGCCTCCAATTGGGCAGATACTTCTAACCAACTCTCCTCCAAATAGAGTTTATCAGCAATTTTATCCCACTGATCGGGCAGACGTTCCGGGTTATTTTCAATGCTCTCCCTAAGCCAGTCTAGCTCCAACCTATTGTGTTCCGGCTTCATATCAGGTGGCATTTAAGTTAGTTAAATAAGTTTGTAGCAGGCCTCTAGCCCGGCTGTATTGCGATTTTGAGGTGCCTTCCGATATAGAAAGTTTTTCGGCAATTTCTTTATGGCTGTATCCCTCAATGGCGTATAAATTAAAAATTACCCGGGCGCCATCTGGTAATTTTCTTAAAAAATACAAAATTTCTTCTACATTTATATGCTTATTGATAGTATCCTCAGCTACCTCGCTGTTATGTTCTTCTACTAATTCTATATAAGCATTCAATCGGCGGCCAGATCGGAAATAATCAATTGCAGTATTAGTAATAATTCGCCTAATCCAACCTTCCAGCGAGTTTTGCGGGTCAAATTTTTTAATATGTAGAAATACCTTTACAAAACCATCTTGCAATATATCCTGAGCTACGGCTTTGTCTTTAGCGTACGCCAAACATATAGCGTACATTTTTTGTGCGTATAGTCTATATAACTGTTCTTGACACTTACGGTCACTTCGCTGGCAGCCTTCTACAACTTGATCTATATCGTCTTGGTTGACACCCATATTGGCTACGGTTCTACACGAAGGTTGAACGACCTAGGAATTCTACGGCTTAAGTCGCTGTAAATTCCTCTTTGGAAGTTATTACTAATGAATATATATTTTTGTCCCTCAACTTCCAGCGGCTTAACGCGTCTTAGTTTCTGAAGGTCTATTTCGCTTAACCAATATTCAGCGTTAAATTGCAGCACAAAACTTTTTCCTGTTCCATCGACAACCTGTAGGTTGTGACCGGCCCCGGCATCTAGGGTTACCTCAATAAATTCGGCAGAGGCTACTTCAAAAACAAAGGGGTAGGTTGTATTTTTCTTAGTAAAGGTGCCGCTAATAACTAAAGATCCGCCCAGTAAACCCGAAAAATTAGCTTGAACCTTCGGGCTGGTACCGGAGGGAGCTTCGGGCAAACTAAGCACAAATTCAATATTATCGTAATTGCCTACGGGTAAGTCAAATTGCTCCAGCGTAACTAATCCCATTTTTTCCACTTGAGTGGTTTTAACATCAGGGTAGTCCCGGGTAAACTGGTAATCCTGCCCCTGCTCCCGCTCTCCTTCAAACTCAAACAAACTGGTTCTCAGTTGCACATGCTGTATGGTAAGGGTTAACGTTGAACCTGCTCTACGATCATTATCATCGTCGTCATCGTCGTCATCGTCGTCATCGTCATCATCGTCATCATCGTCGTCATCGTCATCATCGTCATCATCGTCATCATCGTCATCATCGTCATCATCGTCATCATCGTCAT
>CAZDEY010000002.1:308484-365465 GCA_964504565.1 uncultured Roseivirgaceae bacterium | reverse complement strand
TCCTTCATTCCTTCATTCCTTCATTCCTTCATTCCTTCATTCCTTCATTCCTTCATTCCTTCAACCAAACCATTTACAATAAACCGGGTTCATATATTAAAGTAGAAATTATGACTCCAGAAGAAGATTTAGTTCACCTTCAGAATATAGCTCAGTGTATAATGGAAATTGAGGGCTATAATAATAGGCAAAGCTACGAGGAATTTGTAGCCAATGAAGAAGACAAAGCTGCGGTAATGGAAAACCTAACCCAGATTGGCCAGGCCGCGCGCTTACTTTCCGATGACTTTAAAAATCAGTACGATGAAATTGATTTTAGAGTGCTGGAAGGCCTGAGTAACGCTGAGTACAACGATGAAATGGAAATGGATCACCATGCCATTTTTCATATAATAGGCAAAGATTTACCCTTTATAAAGGATAAAATATTTGACGCCAAAACCCAACTGGAAAATCAGATTGATATTAGGGAAGGCAATACTTTATAATCAGGCTAAACTAGAATAGCTTTACTGGCGGTCCTCATCGGGTCGCCTTTTTTATTTATTACCCAAGTGAAGCCTTCCAAATTTACCTGTAAACAATTTAGTATAGAACAAACCCATAGCCCGCTGCGGGTTTCTACGGAGGCTTGCTTGTTTGGGGCAGTAGTGGCAGCCTACGGTCATCCAAAAATTAAATCCGGCCTGGATATTGGCACCGGCACCGGCCTATTAGCTTTAATGATTGCCCAGGTTTATACCGGAGCAGCCATTACTGCGGTGGAATCAGACAAGCTTGCTTACGGGATAGCGAAGCACAATTTCGAGAATAGTTTATGGACAAGTAGAATAGAATCCTATAACACTACTATCCAAAATTTTGCCGATCAGCACCTCGGCAGCTTCGATCTAATATTAACCAACCCGCCCTTCTATAAAAATAGTTTGCTGGGAGAAAATCCTAGTAAAGCGAAGGCGATGCACCAAACTACCCTAAGCCTGAACGACTTGGCTAAATCAGTAAGCAAGCTGCTAGACCCAAACGGCGAATTCTGGCTGTTGCTTCCAGCCTACGAAATGCAAAAGGCATCGGAAAAACTTGCTGAATTTAATTTGCATATAAATTCTGAATTCAGAATTCACGCCCATCCCGGTAAGAAGGATATTCGTAGGGTGGCCCAATTTAGCTATAAGCAAAATCAGCATCCTAATCGTGAAATCACGATCCGAGTTGCTGATAATTCATTTAACTACGAATACAGGCAGCTACTTACGCCCTTCTATTCAATATTTTAGCCTTCTAAATTTTCTCAATTCTCTCCTGAAATTCAATCCCTAATACTTTTAGCTCTTGCAAAATTGGCTGGTAGATATCTTCGGTCACCGGTAGGCAAACTCCCTTCCTGCTTATTTTTCCTTCCAAAATTAACTTAGCCGCTATGGCTAACGGCCAGCCTACTGTTTTAGCCATTGCCGTATGCACCTGATCGTCGCCCAGGCTAACCAGGCTACTATACATTCGCTTATTTTCGCCCTTTTCTTCCCACTCAAAAATATGCTGCATCACCACCATATCCTTGTCATCGGCACTTAGGCTCCACTTTTGTTCTAGCAGGTGCTGCAGAACTTGAGCCGGACTACCTTCCGTTAAACCTACTGCTTGCTCACTAAATAAGCCTAACCACTTCAGCATACTAAAAATTTTCCCTTCCGGGTCTAATTTTAGCAATCTGGCAGCTTTCTCTTCAACGCTAAGTTGGGTATCGTACGGTAAAAAAGCATTGGTGTAATCGCGCCAACGCATATTGGCTACTCCTTCCATTTGGTAAGAATCATCGGTCATGCCCAGGGTTAGCAATTGGTGCCAGGCAATACTGTAGGGCGGCACCCGCAGTGTACCTCTAATTATAGTTGGAATATCGTTAAGTCCGTATACCTGCCGATAGCTCAACGAATCGCGGTTGGCGTAGCCTTCAAAATTCCCGTAGGGCGGTACTTCCATTTGGTCGGAGCGGGTAAAAAGTTGGTGGTAGGGTATATACTTTACCTCCCCATTCTCTAGGTAGCGCGCTACGCCAGGTTGGTTTGCCCCCTGTCCCGCCAATACTACGTTGCGCGGGTTCCAGGTAAATTTATAGCGCCAGGGGTTAGTATCAGACTCCGGAGCTATTAACCCGCCAGTATAGCTTTTGAATGACTTTATTTTACCACCTCGCTTCCGTATAGCATTCAAGGCTTCCATAGCCGTCATATGGTCAATACCCGGATCGAGGCCGCATTCTTTCAGGATCAATATTCCGGCAGCTTCAGCCTGGGCATGTAAGGCCTGAATTTCAGCCGAAGCGTAGGAGGCCGAAATCATATACTTTTTATGGCGGATGCAGGCCTCGGCCACTACTGTATGAAAGCGGGCCGGCACCATACTTATCACAACATCGGCACCGGCAACCGTAGCACTTAATTCTTCCTGCTTAAAAATATCGAGGGAAATGGCGCTAACCCGTTCACCGGCACCGGCAATTTTTTGCCGGGCCAATTCTAGACTTGTGTCGGCTACTACTAGGGATACCGGGTTGTTCTTAGCATAATTAATAAGGTATTGAATTAAGCTGCTAGCCGAACGGCCGGCTCCTATAATTACTATCTGTTTCATCCTAAGCGTTCTAAAGACGCTCAAAGTAGCCTTTTAGGCTAACAGCACCAAAGGTTTAGGAAAGATTCAGGAAAACGCTATATTTAAAGCCCGTTTTTAGAATTTTTAGGTAGGCAGGCCATGGTGCAGCAATTTAGTACGGATACAATTTTTACAGCCTTTAGTAGCTTAGAAGAGTTACCAATTGCCGATCAGGAATTGGTAACCCTGGCCCGCCAGGCTTGTAATTCTTCCTACTCGCCCTACTCTAACTTTAAGGTTGGTGCTGCCCTACGTCTGGTAACCGGCGAATTTGTATTAGGCAGCAATCAGGAAAACGCCGCTTACCCCTCGGGCTTGTGTGCCGAACGGGTAGCTTTGTTCAGCGCCGGGGCAACCTACCCTAATGTACCTATTCAGGCAATTGCTATAGCGGCCTTTAAGCCTGAGGTTGGGGTATTTGTACCGGTTACCCCCTGCGGTAGCTGCCGCCAAGTGCTACTGGAGTACGAATTTAAGCAACAACAGTCGTATTCAATAACTATCCCCTGGAAGAACAGCAGCTACTTGAAAGCAGATTCGGTTGCTACATTGCTTCCCCTAAGCTTTAACCCTACCAGCCTGTAGGGTATTTTTTTGCGCCGGCCGCCTTTTCCTTACATTTCGGCCAAGTCAGAAAATATGGATAATCTCCAATTTTATTACAGAATTTTAGTCAGCATCCAGCTTTTTAGTATAATTAGGAAAGATTTGAGAAGGGTACAAAACGCCCGTTAAGAATCTGAACAGGTATTTAGGTGTGGTAAAGTAGATTACAAGGATTATAAAAACCCTTATTCTCGCTGCTGCTGCCTAAGAAAATTGAAGGAAAATAAGATTTACCAAGCTGTGCCGGCAAATTATTCAGCTAAAACCGCTGATTGCTGCCACTAAGTAAAAGGCAATATGCACGACATCGACATAGCAGATTTGCGGAACCTTACGCAGGTAATTAAGGAGGTATACGATTATGATTTCACCAACTACGCCATGTCGTCGTTTAAGCGACGCATACAGCGCGTATTGGATATCTTTAAAATGAACTCGGTAGCTGAACTAATTCAGCGCTTACAGTCCGAGAAAGACTTCTTTCACCAGTTTGTATCGGAAATCACGGTTAACGTAACCGAAATGTTCCGCGATCCGTCGTTCTGGCGCGAGTTACGTGAACATATAATCCCCAGCATATTATTAAATACTGAAACTATAAGTATTTGGCATGCGGGCTGCAGCAGTGGCGAGGAGGTTTTTAGCATGGCGGTAATGCTAAAGGAAATGAACCTTCTGCATAAAGCTAAAATTATAGCCACCGACCTGGATACCCAGATTCTGGAAAAGGCCAAGAAAGGAGCTTATACAGTAAAAAATATGGAGCTCAACGAGAAAAACTATATCCGCTTTCAGGGTACAAGTTCTTTGAGCAACTACTACGAGGTTAAAGACGGCAAAGCCATTATGAACCCCTCGCTGGTAGCCAATGTAAGCTGGCGTCAGCATAACCTGGTGAGCGGCCCGGTTTTCAACAAGTTTGACTTGGTACTGTGTCGCAACGTAATGATATACTTTAACCAAACCCTGCAGAACGATGTACTGAAGCGTCTGCACGAAAGCATGTTTAAGTATAGTTACCTGGCAATTGGCTCTAAGGAATCCCTGATTTGGTGCGAGATAGCGAATAAGTTCATTGTGGTGAATAATGAGGAGAAGATTTATAAAAAGATAAAAGATTAGCAACCGCGGTTAGCCTGTAGCAAAAAGGATGAAGAAATTCGACCTACATAACAGATATAAAGCCGTGGTAATTGGCGGTTCGGCCGGTAGCTTTCAGGGGATAGTTAAAATTCTGAGCAGCATACCGGAAAGCTTTACCCTGCCTATAATTTTGTGCTTACACCGCTTAAAGCACGTTAGAAACGGCTTTACCGAAGCGCTTTCTATAAAAAGTAAAAAGCCGGTGTTAGAGCCTTACGACAAAGAGAATATTAAAAAAGGTAATGTATACCTGGCCCCGGCCAACTATCATATGTCGGTTGAGTTAGGCAATTCCTTTAGCCTCTCTACCGAAGATATGGTAAATAATAGCCGGCCGGCCATTGATATCACGCTGGAATCGGCAGCCTATGTGTATAAAGATAAGCTGGTTGGAATACTGCTTAGCGGGGCCAATAAAGACGGGGCGCTGGGAATGAAAAAAATTAAGGATCGGGGTGGATTAACTATAGTGCAGGAACCTTCGGAGTGTATGATTGATACCATGCCAACCGCCGCACTGGCACTTACCCCAATAGATCATGTGCTGAGGGTGGACGAAATCGTGCGCTTTTTGATTGAACTAGATAAACAATACAGTTAAGGGCTATGAATAAACTAAGTAAACCTCTAGCCATTGGTGCAGTAGCACTGTTTGTACTCGGAATATTTTTGGTAGCCTATCAATTTATTGTGCTACCGGAAGCCTTGCGCGAAAGCTCTTCGGCGGTTGACCTAAATGTTAGCCGTGAGATGCAACCGGAAATTACTAAACTGGCAATAGTAGTAGGGCTAAGCCTTATGATGGGACTGGCGGCTATTTTCTTCCAGCTTATGATGACGAGAAGAAGGGTTAACGAAGTTCAGCAGGTATACGACCCTATGGCTAACCAGCGGGCAACCACCGCTAAGCTAGATGAGGAAGACGAAGATACCCACGATGTTAGTGCTCTGGACGAAACCGTGGTGGACGATATTAAAAAAATTGCAGCCACTAAAGATTCAGCTAATACAAAACTGGAAAAAGCACTGAGCCGCATATGCAATCACCTGGAAGCCAGCCAGGGCGCAGTTTACGCCTGCTTCAATACTGCCTCGCCCAATTATATAGAACTGAAAGCCGGTTATGCGCTAATGAAAAGCGAAAGCCAGATTACCCGTTATGAGTATGGTGAAGGCTTGCCCGGCCAAGTAGCTAAAGAGGGCAATATTGTAAATATTAGCAAAGTACCCGATGGCTACATTCAGGTACTGAGTGGCTTAGGTTCGGCCACACCAACAAATTTACTTATTTGTCCAGTTGAAGTGAATAAGCAAATTAAGGGTATTGTGGAATTGGCCTCATTTACCAAGTTTACCAACCGACAATCGCAAATAGTAAAACAGGCATTTGAGCTAATAGGAAAAGTTTTTGAAGAAAGTATCCGGGAAACCCCTGACCATACGGAAGGAACTAGCGAAGAAGTGGTGGCGGATGTAAACCGCTAAAAAGGATACTAACCGGATTAATAAAAAGGTGTATGATTAAGAAATTTAGTATAAGCAATAAGATTACGCTTCTGGTGTTGGCGGTAGTACTGCTAAGCGTAATTGCTATAAGCTTTGTCACCTACCGATTTGCCAATACGGCCTACAAAGAGCGTTATACCGAAGGTTTAGCAGCAATTAACCGCCTTAAGGCCGATAAGATTGAAGACCACCTTAGTGGGTTGGCTAATGGCGTAACTACTATCTCCAGTATGCCGTCGGTGCAAGAAGCCGTTGCTGGCTACAATGAAGGAGCGGCGGTTAACGCTGATAGTGCCCGCGATATGGTTAGCGCAGATTTAGCCGGAAGTATTGCCGCTATAAAAGAAGTATACAACTTCGACCATATAGCCGTGCTGGACAACGAAGGAAATGTAATTGAAGCCGCCGGCTATAGTGCCACGGAGCCCGGAAGTCAATATAAAGTGATAGACGGTTATGAGGTTCAAAAAGGACAACAGGGCTTATATATTTCCAATATCAACCGAGTTGACACTGCCAACTTAGCAATGAGAATATCTGCTCCTATTGAAAACCCAAATGGAGGAAATGCAGGAGTTGTAGTAGCCCAATTTAACGCTAATCTTATTTTTGATATTCTTCAAGATACGACCGGATTAGGCCAAAGTGGCGAAAGTTATATTGGAAATCGGTTTAGCCGAAATCAAGTAGATATAATTAGCCCATTAAGGAATAGCGGGGCTAAGCCGTTTGAGCAAAAGATTATGGTTGGGGAAAAGAAAGCTCTACCCATACAAGCCGCTACCGATGGTAAATCCGGCGCCGATATTGGAAACGATTACCGCGATAGTGAGGTGCTGGCGGTTTGGAACCAAATTCCACTAACCGGTTGGGGTATAGTAACCCAAATGGATACGGAAGAGATTGATACCCAAACCAGCGATCTGCTTAAGGTATACGCAATTGCCGGCTTGGTTATAATAATAATATGCTTACTGGTAGCAATTATCTTCAGCCGAGTACTAATTAGCCCGCTGCTTTCCCTAAAAAATACCTTACAGCTCCTTAGCCGGGGCGTGCTACCGGAAACCTCCGAAGTACGCAGCAACGACGAAATTGGCCAAATGGGGGGTATTGTGGAACAAGTGGTATCAGCTCTAAAGCGCACCGCTAACTTTGCCTATGAAATTGGTGATGGAAAATTTGATACGGATTTTACCCCCCTAAGCGAACAAGATACGCTAGGCACCTCGCTAATAAACATGCGCAATAGCATTCAAGAGGCTGAAGTCCGCGATAAAGAGCGTAACTGGATTGTAACCGGTGTGGCTGAAATTGGCGACATTCTGCGCCAGCACACCAATCTGGAAGAGCTAGGCGATGCCGTAATTGCCTACGTAACCGAAAAAATTGGGGCTATCCAGGGTGCGTTCTACGTAGTAAACGATGATAATAAATCGAATGCTTTTATAGAGCTAAAGGCCAGTTATGCTTACAATAAGAAGAAGTACCTAAAAGGTAGCTACAAATTTGCCGAAGGCTTGGTAGGTCAGGCAGCCATTGAGCAGGATACTTTAGTACGAACTGAAATTCCGCGCGAATATGTAACCGTTACCAGCGGCCTACTAGGCGAGCAGCGCCCGGATTGCTTATTGATTGTTCCCCTTATGACCAATGAGCAGGTATATGGCGTAATGGAATTTGCCGGCTTTGGTAGGTTTACCCCTAAGCATCAGCGTTTTGTAGAAGAGATATCGGTAATTATTGCCCGTACAATCTTCAACATTAAAGTAAACGAACGCACACGCAACCTACTTACCGAATCTCAGAATATGAGTAAGGAGTTGCAGATGCAGCAGGAAGTTCTTCGCCAGAATGCCGAGGAAATGGAGGCTACGCAGGAAGAGCTTAAGCGCACCAACCACCGCCTGGAAGAGCAAATTGATGAGGTAGGTCGTACCCAAAAACGTATGCAGCTTCTGCTGGAAAATGCATCTGAAGTTATTACAATTTACGAAGGCGATGCCACCGTACGCTACATTTCGCCTTCGGTAGAAAGTATTTTAGGCTACAACCAGGATGAGCTAATTGGTAAGCGCGATATGGCCTACGTGCACCCGGATAACCTAGAGGCATTTGAAAGCATGTTTAAGCAGTTGCTGGATAACCCGAACGAAGCGGTTACAGTACAGTTCCAGTTTAAACGTAAAGATGGCGACTGGGTATGGCTGGAAGCCGTTGGCCATAACCTACTGAACGACCCGGCAATTCAGGGAATGATGGTGAACACCCGCGATATTACCGAACGCCGCCGTGCCGAACAGGAAACCCGTATGCGGAGCCAAATGCAGGCCCTATCGGAAAACTCGCCGGACCTTATTACCCGCCTAAACCTAAACCAAGAGGTATTCTATATTAACCCTACTATTGAGCAGTATACCGGCAACCGCCCGGAAGAACTCATGAATAAGTCTATTCAGGAAGCCGGATTTAATCAGATAGTAGTGGATCAGTTAGCGCAGATTTTGCGCAATGTAGAGCAGGAAAACAGCAAGGTAAGCACCGAGCTAAACTTCCCAAGCGACAACCTGGGCGACCGTATTATGCAGGTGAATGCTATACCGGAGTATAACGATGTGGACGAGCTGGAATCAGTTCTGGTAGTTAGCCACGATATTACCGAGCGCAAACTGATTGAGCTGGAAATTCAGGCCAAGAACAAAAAGATTAACGACTCTATTAACTACGCCCAGCGTATACAGAGTGCTATTCTGCCGGATAACGACTTAATTAGAAAGCTGCTACCGGATTCGTTTATCCTTTACAAGCCGCGCGATGTAGTAAGTGGTGACTTCCCTTGGTTTATGCAGGTAGGCGATAATATTTACCTGGCCGCGGTAGATGCTACCGGCCACGGGGTACCCGGCGCGTTAATATCACTAATTGGTTACTTCTTGCTGAACGATATTGTACGAAGCCGTAAAATTGAAGATCCGGGCAAAATTCTGGATGCTTTAGATGCCGGGGTAACCTCTACCCTTCGCCAGGATGAGGAAGGCTCTAAGACTAAAGACGGTATGGATATCTCCTTATGTAAAATAAACCTTAAGGACCGCACCGTGGAGTATGCCGGAGCCCACCGTCCGCTTTACTATATGAGCGAGGGCGAACTAACCGAAATTAAGGGTGACCGCTTCCCGATTGGTGGAGGTACCTTTAAAAACCAGACCGACTTTACCTCTACCAAAATCGAAATTAAGCCGGGCGATGCGGTATACTACTGCTCCGATGGATTCCCCGACCAGTTTGGCGGGCCGGACAACCGAAAATTTGGCCCTAGACGATTGAGGGAAATAATTACCAGCCAGAGCAGTAACAGCATGCCGGTTCAAAAACTGGTGTTTGAAGAAGCCTGGATGGAGTGGATGGGTGAAACCAAACAAACTGACGATATGCTGCTTATAGGAATTCGTTTCTAATTAGCAGTATTCTGTAAAAAATACTACTTTGACAACCTAAAATAGCCTTGAAAGAAATTTTAATTACCCAAAATACCATGAAATACATCTATGACCTGCATAAAACCATGCTTGCCAGAAACCTGATATTGGTGTATGAAGGAGAATTTACCCAGGAAATTACCAAATCGGTGCTGGCCATGGCCGAGCGCAATATGGACTCCATGGGTGAAGAATCCGGCATCAAGCGCAAGGTATTCAATGTAATGGTAGAATGCTTGCAGAACATCGTGAAACACGGTGAGGAGTTAACCCTGGAAAACAACCAGAAATCGACTGCAATCTTTATGATTGGCAAACAGGATAGCGCCTACGTTATAACCTCCGGCAACCCAATTAAAAACGATGAGGTTGAACGCATGCGCGAGCGGCTTGATCATATTAATGAGTTGGATAAGGATGGCTTAAAGCAACTATATAAGGATATTATTAAAAGTACCACTATCTCCGATAAGGGGGGCGCGGGCTTAGGCTTTGTAGATATGGCCCGTAAATCTGGTCAGAAATTGGAATACGATTTTGAGAAAATGGATGATGCATACTCCTTCTTCTCACTACGGACTACCATCGGCAAAGAATAATTACCCTATAGTTAACTAAAAAAGAATATAACCATGCAAATCATAAATCTGGAAGGCACCGAAGATACGCCCAAAATAATGTTAGATAAAGGAAACGGCATATTTGAAATAAGCGGCCGTTCCCTACCCGAAGACTCCGCTGAGTTTTTTCAGCCGGTGCTAGATTGGCTGGAGGAGTACAAAGAAAACTCGAATGACTCAACTGAATTTGTAGTTAAACTTGAGTATTTCAACACAGCCTCTTCTAAATTAATACTGGATGTTCTATCTCAATTAGAGGATATTGACAATGCTTCGGTAGTCTGGTATTACCACGAAGACGACGAGGATATGCAAGAAGCCGGCGAAGAGTTCTCAGAACTGGTGGAGGTACCTTTTGAGTTCAAAACCTACTGAAAATGAATCGGCAACAACTTAACTTGTTGCCGATTTCATTTTATAGTAGTTGGGGTAAGTTTACCCCTGGACCAACAATTGAGCAATGAGTGAAGAGATTCTAAAAGCCTTAACCCAGCTGTTTGCTATAATAACCAAGCAAGACGGCGGGGTAACCGAAAAGGAGCGCTTATTTGTTATTGGCTTCTTTAAGCAAGAGTTAGATCAGGATTCGGTTAAAGAGTACCTAGAGCTATACGATAAGTTTGTAGGCTACGGCGAGGAGGAAGCCGAAGAAGACGAGGAAGTTAAGCAGAAGAAAGCCCGAAAACTTACCTCCGTTCGCGACTCGGTAAAAACCCTGGCAATCTGTAAGAAAATCAATAAGACTCTTACTCAGAAGCAAAAAGTTGTTGTTCTTATAAAAATACTGGAACTGGTAGCCTCCGACGGCAACTTTACTCCGCAGCGGATGGAGATTATTGATACGGTTTCTACCGTGTTCCGCTTTAAACGAGAGGAATACAAGCTAATTGAAAGCTTTGTATTGACTGACTCCAGCAAAACCCTTAATTACGAAGACATTCTGGTTGCCGGTACTGACCTGAACGAGCTTCTGGCTGATACCGGCGTAAGTGAAGCGGGCGCCGATGCCGGGCTTGAAGACCTAAAAAAACACTTGCACGCCGACCTTACCGGTGAACTCATTTTCATGAATGTGCAGAGTGTCGATATGTACTTTGTAAAGTATATTGGGCACGAAGAGGTGGTTATGAACGGCTTTGTAATGAAGCCTCAACAAGTTTACCTGTTCTCGCACGGTAGCACCATAAAAACCCCTAAGGGTGATGCCCTATACTATAGCGATGTTACCACCCACTTTAACCTGGATGTGGTACAAACCAAACTCAGCTTTAATACGCTGAATGTTGGCTTTACATTTCCTAACGGGGGCATAGGCCTACGAGATATTAATATTAGCGAAGGCCCCGGCCAGCTAATTGGTATTATGGGAGCTAGCGGTGCCGGTAAAACCACCCTACTAAACGTACTGGCCGGCCTAGAAAGCCCCACTTCCGGAAAAATACTAATTAACGGCCTGGATATGCAGGCCGATAAAGACAAACTTCAGGGCGTAATAGGTTACGTAGCCCAGGATGACTTGTTAATTGAAGAACTTACGGTTTACGAAAACCTGTACTATAATGCCAAGCTTTGCTTCGCCGGTATGCCGGAAGAAGAGCTGAAGAATAGGGTATTGGCCATGCTGGAAAGTTTAGGTCTTGAACAGCGTAAGGATCTTAGAGTTGGTTCAATTTTAGATAAGACAATTTCCGGCGGTCAGCGCAAACGCTTAAACATTGCCCTGGAGCTTATCCGCGAGCCTTCCATCCTATTTGTTGATGAGCCAACCTCCGGTCTTTCTTCCCGCGACTCAGAAAATGTAATTGACCTTCTGAAGGAACTTTCGCTTAAAGGCAAGCTTATATTTGTGGTAATTCACCAGCCATCATCGGATATCTACAAGATGTTTGATAAGATGTACATTATGGATACCGGTGGTTACCCCGTATTTTATGGTAACCCGGTAGCTGCAGTTACCTACTTTAAAAAAGCCACCAACCAAATTGACAGTGACCGCGGGCAGTGCCCAACCTGTAGCAACGTAAACCCCGAGCAGATATTTAATATAATTGAAGCGCGTGTAGTTGATGAATACGGCCAGTTAACTAATAAACGTAAAGTAACCCCGCCGCAGTGGCACGATCAGTTTCAGGAAAAGTTTAACCTGGAAAAGGTATCTGACGTGGAGGAAACCCCGCCGCAAAATCTAAGTATACCGTCTAAAATTAAACAAGCTATAATATTTGGTACCCGCGATTTACTGAGCAAGCTCAATAACCGCCAGTACCTGATGATTAACTTGCTAGAGGCTCCCCTTCTGGCATTAATACTAGCCTTTATAATTCGCTATAAAACCGGCAACGAGTACCTGTTCCGTTTTAATGAGAACATTCCGGCCTATTTAATGATGGCCATAGTGGTAGCTCTATTTATGGGGCTAACCGTTAGTGCGGAAGAAATTATTCGGGATAGAAAAATCTTGCGCCGGGAAAGTTTTCTTAACCTGAGCTGGAACAGTTACCTGATAAGTAAACTGGCAATTCTTTTTACGCTTAGTGCCGTACAAACCTTCTGTTTTGTACTGATTGGTAATCTAGTACTAGGAATTGACGGTATGCTGTTGTCATTTTGGCTGGTGTTGTTTAGTGTAAGTTGCTTTGCCAACGTGCTAGGCCTTAATATTAGCTCAGCCTTCAATTCGGCAGTAACGGTTTATATTCTGATTCCGCTATTACTAATACCGCAGATGATTTTGAGCGGATTGTTATTTCCGTTTGATAAATTAAACGAATCCATCGGCAATCAGGGTAAAGTGCCTATTATAGCCGACCTAATGGCTTCGCGTTGGGCTTATGAGGCTATGGCCACCTACCAGTTTAAAAATAATGACTATAATGTATTTGCCTACCCTACCGATATAGTGGCCCACGAGGCTGACTACAAATCGAATTACTGGGTTGGCACCCTGGAGGAAGCTCTTAATAACGTAGCTGATAACCGCCTGAGTAACAACGATAGCCTGAAAGCCGTGGCCGAAAAGGACTGGAACCTTATTGTAAATGAACTAAGTAAAGAACCATTTAAGGAAGGGCAGAACCTGAACCTGGCCGAGCTAAGCCCGCAAACTATAACCGACGGCCAGATTGGCCAGCTTAGGTTATACCTGGCCGATTTAAAGGATCATTACCTAACAGAATATCAGCTTGCCGAAACCCGTTTGGAGCAATTAGTAGCCTTAAGAACTGAGCGGGAAGAAGGTTTTGATGTTAATAAATTTAAGGATGAGTACCAAAACGAAGCAATGACTGACCTGCTTAGAAATATAGGTACTCAGGATAGGATTTTAAGGCAGGATAACAAACTGATTCAGTTAATTGACCCAATTTACAATGTACCGAAACACCCCAAGCATGCCTTAGACTACCGGGCTCACTTCTTCGCCCCCCAAAAGCACTTTTTTGGCCAGTATTTCGATACTTTCTGGTTTAACATTGCAGTTATCTGGCTGATGGCGGGTTTGCTTTATTTACTACTATACGCCGAAGGAATTAGTAAATTCTTGGGTTTATTCACCTCCAAGAAGTAATTAGCTCCACCCTATGTAATAATTTCTATCCGTTTAACAGGTAGTTTATTAATAATTAATTTAATTTGGCCCCTGTGTTATGAAAAAGATATCGTTATTTACCCTTATCGTACTAGGCTTTATGTCCTGTGACTCCAGCCGACCCGCTGCCGAGGATTACCAGGCTGCCCTGGATAGTACTAAAGTTGCTAAGCCAGAAATTTCAGAAGATGTAATTCACGACATTCTTCAGCAGATACCCAGCCCGCTGGAAATTTCTGTGCTTCTTAAAGAATCGGGTACCCGCTACAACCAGCAGTTGCTCAACGACCCTAAGAACATTAGTAACTACAATACTAGCTACCAAAAAGCCATGAACCTTGGCATTTACGGTACTGATTTAGGGTATACTAATATTTACGAGAAAAATCAGGATGCCATTTTCTACCTGAATAGTGTAAAAGACCTTGCCGATGATTTAAGCATAGGCCAGTTTTTCGATTTTGGTACCATTAAGCGGTTGGCTACCAACAGCAGTAACCTTGACTCGCTGCTGTACCTGACAACGAAGAATTTCAATAATATTAACTCCTACCTTCAGGAACAGAAAAGGTCTAACCTAAGTATCCTTATCCTGACTGGGGGTTGGTTAGAAGCTTTACATATTACTTGCCAGGTAGCCGATAAAAACCCTAACAACGATGTTCTTCGCGAGCGTATTGGTGAGCAGAAGATTATCATGGACAATGTGATGTTGCTATTAGGCTTTTATGCGGATAGCAACCCTAATATGGCACGATATATGGAAGACCTGAAACCATTGGCTGATGCTTTTAATAAAGTGCAAATTGTAACCACCTACGGTGAACCAACATTTGAAGAAGTAGACGGAATGCTGGTGGTTAAAGATAACAGCACCAGTGAAGTTGTTATGACGGACGATAACTTCCGCGAACTTCTTAGCTTAACTCAGTCAATACGTAACAAAATAATTAAATAAAGCGCGCTGCACCATGAAGAAATTTAGCAAATTATTAAGCGTATTCGTATTATTTGTACTAACCAGCGGGGTAGCCTCAGCCCAGTGCAGCGCCTCCGATCTGGCCGATAATTGCATTAGTCAGTTAGCCGACGGCTTTAACTTCGTAAAAAGCTTTCCAATTGACGGGCAAGGTGGCTCAAAAGATAAAATTGAGTACTCCTACGTATTCGCTACCGGTACTGAATACACTATAAACATCTGCACTCCGGGCGAAGCCCCGGATGGTATAATTGTAAGCCTCTACGATTCTAACCGCCGCTTGGTAACTACTAATCAGGCTAACGGTAAAATTTTTAAGGGCGTACGTTACAGCTGTAATAGCACCGGCATTTATTATATAACCTACACCTTTAAAGAATCTACTGCTAATTGCGGGGGCTCGGTGCTGGGCTTTAAGCGATAGTTTATAAGCATTGAAAATTACTAAGCAGGATTTGTAGTCCTGCTTTTTTTATGAATAAAATTAGTAGCCACCACCTGCCTATTGAGTTTAAAGCCCGCTATTATACACTGGGCAATTTTGCTGAAGCCCAACCTTGTTGGTTAGTTTTGCACGGTTACGGGCAACTAGCGCAGTATTTCATCAGAAAGTTTACCTATCTGGAATCTTTAGGCCATTCGGTAATAGCACCGGAAGGTCTATCTCGCTTTTATTTAAATGGTTTCTCTGGCCGGGTAGGCGCTACCTGGATGACCAAGGAAGATCGCCTGACTGATATTGAAAATTATAAGACCTACCTGAGCACTTTGGTTAATAAAATGGTTCCGGAAGGCTCACCTTTATATATAGTTGGTTTCTCGCAAGGGGCAGCAACTGCTTCTCGCTTCATGACTAATTGCCCAAAAGAAATAGCCGGCTACGTACAATGGGCGGGTAAATTCCCCCCGGATGTATCCCCAGAGAAAGATATTCCTGCTTTGCGTGGTAAAATTATCCGGATGGTATACGGTGAAGATGATTCGTTTATTACGCCGGATGATATTGCTGAACAAACCTCTCTGCTGCAAAAGATAAGTTCTGATTTTAGGTGCCTAAGCTTTAAGGGTGAACATACGGTTCAGGAAGATGCTTTGGCCCAGCTTGTAGATAGCCTCTAATCCTCTATTTCACCCAATAAATCTTGAATTATACCGTATAACTCACACTGCATTGGTAGTGTGGCACTTAAAATAGTAACTTTGGTTAGAATTGAATAGTGGTGATTCGTACTCTTCTCCTAGTTATATTAATAGGCCTTAGCTGGCCGGCACTTAGTCAGTCAGGAAAGCTGATGCTAGAGGGAACGGTGCATGGTTACCGGTTTGAGCCACCCAAAGGACTGCTAAAACGCGAAAAGCCCGCAGTACTGGAAGGAACACTTGACAAGGCGCAAATTGAAGTTTTTAGGGATAATACCCTGGTAAGCACTGAGAATACCAACGCTCAGGGCATGTATTCTATACCACTTTCCGCCAACTACTTATACGTAATACGGGTTTCTAAGGAAGGCTATAATCGTCAGGAACTTTACTTTGACACCCGGGCCCTACCCCAAAATATTCAGGATAAAGGCTATAAATTTATTGGCCTGGAGTTTATACTCAATAGTTACAAGCAAGGCTCCGACCGGGGATTGGACCGTAAACTGGGTCGGGTATTTTGGAGCCCTCCGCAGAAAGCCTGGCAACTGGCTAAAACTGCCGGGGACCCTGCCCAGGAAGTTGATGCCCCGGTTGAGTTATTGGAACGATCATTAGAAAAAAACACCCTGCGGGTTCAGCAAAATACCGGCTTTTTAAACCAGCGAAGAATAGCTCAATCCTCTGCCCTTACCGTTCCTGAATTCGTAAACACCGATTCGCTGGATTCGGCCAAGATTGCCCGGCTAGTACAACGGGAAAGGAGTTTGACTATTTCAAAAAAATTCGACTACAATTTAAATAGTACCCAAACCTCTGATCAGAATTTAGCTGATAAGGAAGAGAATATAAGGCTGGCTAAGGAACAATTAGCTATGGATAAACTTCTTAGCCGTACCAAAATGGATAGTTTAACCATTTTGCAAAGGGAAGCTCAGATAGAATTTGCCGAGCAGGAAATTGAAACGGCCCAGAAGTTGATAGATCAGCAAAACCAGGCTATGAGCGCCCAGCGCCAAAGTTTGGTATTACTAGCCGTATTATTGGTGGTAGTTTTAGCAACCTTAGGCTTAATCATATTTTTTTATAGGCAAAGGCAGCAAAGCATAAAATTAATTGAAGAAAAAAACCGCCAAATTACCGATAGCCTAACCTACGCCCAGCGGATTCAGCAATCGGTATTTACCGATGAGTACTTACTGCAGGAGGCTATACCGGAATCTTTCATTCTTAGTAAACCAAAAGATATTGTAAGCGGGGATTTTTTCTTTTTCCATCAATTTGAAAATAAGTTCTTGGTGGGGGTTGCCGACTGTACCGGCCACGGGGTGCCCGGGGCGTTTATGTCGTTGATTGGCAACCGCTTATTAAGGGAAATTATTAAAGAAAGAAAAATTTATGACCCGGCCCAAATACTGCTTGAGCTGGACCGGGGAATAAAAGAATCGTTCAGTAACCAAACCAATAAACAGGTGGTGGAAGACGGAATGGACATAGCCATTTGCCAAATTGACCCCGATTCTAGAACCTTAACTTTTGCTGCGGCTATGAACCCCGCCTACCTGGTAACCAAAGACCAAATTGAAATACTGCAGGCTGATGTAGCCTCCGTGGGTGGTCAGTTACTGCGGAGGCGCAGAAAACCCAAGCCGAAAACTTTTACCAATAAAGCGGTTACCTACAGCCCGGACGCTATGCTTTATATGTTTACCGATGGCTACATGGACCAATTCGGGGAAGCCGAGGACGAAAAATTTAATACCCGCCGTTTCAAAGAAATGGTAGTGGATATTCAGCACCATAACCGCCACAGCCAGGTAAATATTGCCGAACAAACTTTTAACGATTGGAAAGGCGCCCGCGACCAGACCGATGATGTATTATTGTTAGGTATTCGGCTTCCTTAATTATAGGCTGTACGACTCTAATTCAAAAGGGATATCAACCATACTGGCCATTTCCCGGCCCTTCATCTCCATTAAGTCGTCATCCTGATTATACAGCCACTTTACTTTTACATCGATATTTTCATCCAGAAGATTTTCCAGATCAAGCAAAATTACCAGAAGTTGCTTTACCGAACTTGAGTTAAAATATTCTAATTCGATAGAAAGCACGGTAGGGTTAGCCGGGGCACCGTTTATGTAGTCAGAAACCCATTCAATTACAGGCTGATAAAAACGCTCGGCATTTTCCGGCAGCGAACGGCCCTTAATTAACATAGTTCCGTTAGCATCAAAGGAGATAGCCGGGGTATCAGGCTTAGCTTCAATAGTTAAATTTTTCTGCATAGCATTAAACTTCAATAGAAAGAGTAAAAAATGAGTAGTTTGAGTAGGCT
This sequence comes from uncultured Roseivirgaceae bacterium, assembly GCA_964504565.1. Taxonomy (GTDB): domain Bacteria; phylum Bacteroidota; class Bacteroidia; order Cytophagales; family Cyclobacteriaceae; genus Cesiribacter. The sequence goes on along the minus strand of CAZDEY010000002.1, from coordinate 347,410 downwards.
GATGTAAAGCTGAAATTATAAGGAGTCAATCCGTAGCGGGCCGATTCTATAAGACCTAAGCCGGCACCACCCATTCTGCTCTTCTGATCCTTCAGAAGTTCGGCCTTATAGTATTCTTTTAGTTTATTTTCATCTAAAGAATTTATGTACTGAAGATGCTCTCTAAGCTTATCTATTTTTCTATTTTCAATAAAATTTCCGGTGCAAAGTACAAATTTGTCGTTCCTTCTGGCTAAAACCAGCACTCCGTCCTGCCTTTCTTTGTGCACGGCTGCGTGTTTCATAATATTCTGAAACATCTCTACTAATACATACAAAGTAGATTTTTGCTTAAATCGGTTAGGCTGCCATAAGGCTACGTTATGCTCAATCATAGAAAGCACGGGCAGCATACTTTCTTGGGCAAAATTACTGCGGTACAACAACATAACGTTATGCTCCCGCATAATCTGATACATACGCTGCATACCGGTTAAGGTATGTTCTTCCACCATCTTGCCCTCATTTAAGCGCAGGCGTAGCTGGAAGTAGAAAATTGAGGTTGATGTTTTACGCTCAACAGGCACAAAATTGTACGTAAAAGGTTGGCCGGTTTTACGCGCCATTTCAATAAGGCCCAGCCCGGCCCCGCCGTTTTCGGTTAGGGTATCATCCGGAAGAATTCCCAGGTAAAGCCGCCGCAATTGGGCTTGGGTAAGGGTATTTAAATGGTTTAGCTGATATTCAAGTTCTTCAACCTTGAGGCTGGGCATATGGTTGGCCGAACTAATAGTGATTTCCTGCTGGCTATGCCGGAGCATAAACATATTAGGCGATTTTCTTAGCTCGGGGTTGCCGGCCGGGCTGTGGTGCCTGACTATGTTCTGAAAACTCTCGGCAATTAAAAAGGCCATTTTTCTTCCTAATTGAGCCTGCTGCTGCGCTTTTAGGTTCTCGTCGTTTATTTTTATTAGCTTATCGGTCATTTGGTCACTTTCGTCGCCCAAATACAATAAGCTAAGCCCATCGTCCTCTAACTCCTCGTATAACTCCTGAATTTTATGTAGCAACATACCATTCTAAGTAAAGTAACGTCAACCTAATTTTCTTATATAATAGCTAAGCCTTCTTATTAACAACTGTAGCGCTAGCCTGGGCAGTCGGTAATATAGTTAAGTCAGCTATGGTTACGTGTTCCGGACAATTTACCGCAAATAATATTGTATTGGCAATATCTTCCGCTGTAAGTGGTTTATATCCCTGATAAACCTCACTGGCCTTTTCGACATCTCCTTTGTAGCGTACCTCACTAAATTCAGTTTCTACCAAACCCGGATTGATTGCGGTTACGCGTATACCGTAGGGATTCAGATCAATACGCATTGCCTGGCTTAGGGCATCTACGGCGTGCTTGGTGGCACAATATACATTTCCTTTAGGGTAAACCTCTTTACCGGCTATTGATCCTATATTTATAATATGTCCGCGCTGACGTTGCTGCATAGTAGGCATTACCGCGCGGCTAACGTACAGTAAACCTTTTACGTTGCTATCAATCATAGCATCCCAATCGTCGATACTTCCTTCCTGAATTACATCCAGGCCGTGGGCGTTACCTGCGTTATTCACTAATACATCTATATTCCGAAAATTTTTGGGTAAAGAATCAATTGCCTGAAAAACTGCCTCTTTATTTCCTACATCAAATACCAGCGCATGGGTTGGAACCTCCGCTCCAAGCTCTTCCACCAGCTTGGTTAGCCTTTTTTCGCGGCGGCCACAAAGTACTAAGGCATAGCCGTTTCTACCCAAAACCTTAGCGGTGGCCCAACCAATTCCGGAGCTGGCACCGGTAATTAATGCTGTTTTCATATAAAAAAGTATCCTCTATTTTGGCAGAAGATACTAAAAAAAGAAAAAACCGACCGAAACCGGACGGTTTTTAACCAACTCTATTATATACTCACAACAAATGTACTATACAGTTACTGCTTCTTTTTCCTTATCTGCTTCCGGACGGCGAGCCGGGCTACGGAACTGCTCTTCTTCCGTGGAGCCTTCCAGAGCCTTGGTAGAAACCTTACCGCTAGTTACTGCATTTTGTACAGCATCAAAGTAGCCAGTACCTACAAACGATTGGTGCTTAACTGCCTTAAAGCCTTCTTTCTGTAGGGCAAACTCTTTTTGCTGAAGTTCGCTGTAGGCAGCCATACCCCTATCGCGGTAAGCAGAAGCCAGTTCAAACATACCGGTATTAAGGGAGTGAAAACCGGCCAGGGTAATAAACTGGAACTTGTAGCCTAAATCAGCCAATTCTTCGCGGTAGCGCAACATCTGGCTTTCGTTTAGTTTAGCCGCCCAGTTAAAGCTTGGCGAGCAGTTATAAGCCAACAGTTTACCAGGGTACTTGGCATGAATCGCCTGGGCAAATTCGCGCGCTTCGCCAATATCCGGGTGGCTGGTTTCCATCCAAAGTAAATCGGCGTAAGGTGCGTAGCTAAGGCCACGGTCAATTGCTTGCTCAACGCCGTTCTTCACTTCGTAAAAGCCTTCTACGGTGCGCTTGCCGGTTATAAAGCGGTGATCACGTTCATCTACATCACTGGTTATAAGGTTAGCCGCATCCGCATCAGTACGAGCCACCAAAATAGTCGACACATTCTCAACATCAGTAGCTAAACGAGCGGCCACTAACTTCTGAATTGCTTCCTGAGTAGGTACCAAAACTTTACCACCAAGGTGGCCGCACTTTTTAGCACTACTCAACTGGTCTTCAAAGTGAACTCCGGCCGCGCCAGCCTCAATCATACCGCGCATAAGTTCGTAGGCATTCAGGTTACCACCAAATCCGGCCTCGGCATCTGCTACAATAGGAGCCAACCAGTGGGTATCCTCATCGCCGGCCAGGCTATTTACCTGATCGGCCCGAAGCAGGGCGTTATTAATTCTTTTAACCACATTAGGAACCGAGTTGGCCGGATAGAGGCTTTGGTCGGGGTACATGCTGCCGCCCAGGTTAGCATCGGCCGCTACTTGCCAGCCGCTAAGGTAAATAGCTTTAAGGCCGGCCTGCACTTGCTGCACGGCTTGGTTACCGGTTAAGGCACCTAGTCCGGCAACGAAGTTCTCTGAATGTAGCAGCTTCCACAGTCTTTCCGCGCCTAACTTGGCTAGGGTATGCTCAATTTGGTAATTTCCTCTAAGCTTAATTACTTCTTCAGCCTTATAAGGGCGCTCAATGCCGGCCCAACGCTTATCAGTTTCCCAGCTTTTGTTTAGTTGATCAATTTGTTCTTGCTTTTTCATGGTGAGGTATAGTGTATGTGTTTGTTTAAAAAAATTGTTTTCAGAAGTAGTTTTAGGGTAAAAGCTCGTAAGCCTTTAAGGTCAGGAATTCAGGAAATTCATCCTCCAGTACTAAGTCCCGGAACAAGCGTTCGGCATCGGCAAACTTGCCCTTAGCAAATTGTTCTGGGCCAAGCATGCCCTTAATGTTTTCTAGTTCTTCCTGTATTGTTTTTTCGATCAGTTCAGCGGTAACGGTGCGGCCATCTGCCAGGGTAGCTTTATGTCCCCGCCACTGCCAAACTTGGGCTCGGCTAATTTCTGCCGTAGCGGCATCTTCCATCAGGTTGTATAAAGCCGCCGCCCCTATGCCCCGCAGCCAGTGTTCTATATAAAGTATGCCAACGTTAATATTAGTGCGAAGGCCCTGTTCCTTAATTTTAGCGTCCTGAATATCAGTGTCCAGTAGGTTCTGAGCGCTTACCTCCAGATTGCTACGCAGGTTACTCTTTTGGTGGGTTTTACCATTGGTAAACTTCTCCTGGATTTGGATTTGGGCAATATCTACTAAAAACGGATGGGCTACCCAAGTACCATCGTAACCTCGCTGGGCTTCTAATTTTTTATCAGCTTCTACTTTACTAAATGCCTTTTTATTGGTTTCCTCATCCTTAGCCGGTATAAAAGCCGACATACCGCCTATGGCGTGCGCCCCGCGTTTATGGCAGGTTTGCACTAGCAGCTCGGCATAGGCTCCCATAAACGGGGCTTGCATACCAACTTGCACCCTATCGGGCAGCACGGCATTTTCATTATTCCTGAACTTCTTTATAAAGCTGAAGATATAGTCCCAGCGGCCGGCATTCAGGCCCGCCATATGGTCTTTCAGGGCATATATGATTTCATCCATTTGAAAGGCAGCCGGAATGGTTTCAATAAGGACAGTTGCTTTAATTGTGCCTACCGGAATTTGTAAATAGTTTTGCGCGGCCACAAATACACTGTTCCATAATTGGGCTTCTTCGTAGCTTTCCAATTTTGGTAAATAGAAGTACGGTCCGCTGCCGCGCTTAATTAGTTCCTGGGCATTATGGAAAAAGAATAAGCCAAAATCTACTATTGAACCGGATAACCTCTTGCCTTCAATAGTAAGATGCTTTTCCTCCAGGTGCCAACCGCGCGGACGAACTTTAAGCGTAGCGACTACCTCATTTAGCGCGTATTTTTTACCCTTTTCATTCGTGAAATCTACTTTGCGGCGAATGGCATCATACAAATTCTGTTGACCTTCCATCAGGTTAGTCCAGGTTGGCGAGGTAGCATCTTCAAAATCCGCCATAAACACTTTGGCTCCGCTATTGAGGGCATTAATAACCATTTTGCGGTCAACCGGTCCGGTAATTTCGGCCCGGCGGTCCTGCAGATCTTCGGGTAGCGGGGCAACCTGCCATTCTCCGGTTCTTATCTCCGCGGTATCATCGCGAAATGCTAGGGTGCCACCGTTTAATAGTGGTTGGGCTAGTTCAGTACGCTTGGCCAGCAAAGCAGTACGTTGCTGGTTAAATTTTTGGTGAAGAAAGGCTAAAAAATCCAGCGCATCTTCAGTCAGTATCTCAGGGTAGTTTTTCCCTTCAATCTGAATTTTGGCTGTGGTACTAATTTCCATGTGTAGATGTGAGTAATTGGTATGATTCAAATGTATAAAAACGAAAAAATAAAAACAAGCGAATTTTCGCTAAATATTTATTTTACGCTTTCGTTCGATGACCATTACATAAATTACAATTGGATAAAATTACTTAATTTAGCCCCTGAAGCACATTTTGACTCTATATGACCGAAGAGAATATTCGCTTAATTTTTGGCCTTAAACTTAAGGAGCTTAGGCAACAGAATAATATGAACCTAGCCGAGCTTTCTAAAGCCAGCGGTATTTCGGTCAGTTATTTAAACGAAATCGAGAAAGGCAAGAAGTACCCTAAATCTAATAAGATAACAGCCTTAAGTTCAGCCTTGAATACCGATTATGATTATATGGTTAGCCTGCAACTGGCTAAAAATCTGGCTCCTTTAGCTGAGCTCCTAAAATCTAACTTACTTCATGAACTGCCCCTACATATGTTTGGAATTGGCGTTCCGGATTTACTGGAAATGCTGAGCGGGGCCCCTACCCGGGTTAGTGCCTTTATTAACACCCTTTTTGAGATAACCCGTAATTATAATATGACGATTGAGGAGTTTTACTTTTCCTCACTCCGCTCTTACCAAGAACTTCACAATAATTATTTTGAAGATATTGAAATAGAAACAGCGAAATTTCGCAGTTCAATTCTAACTAATGTAAATCTTAACTCCGAGGCGCTTATTACAATCCTTCAGGAGAATTATGCATATAAGATTCATACCTCGGGGCTAGAAAAAGAACCTAAACTGAGGCATCTTAGAAGTGTATGCTTACCAGGCAAAAACACCAGCCTTATCCTAAACGGAAATTTAAGTGAGCAGCAGCGGTGCTTTGCCCTTGCCCGAGAATTAGCCTATAATGTATTAAACCTGAGAGAAAGAAGTTATACTACCAGTTGGGTAGAAGTAGATAGTTTTGAACAGGTGCTAAATAATTTCAAGGCATCCTACTTTAGCTGCGCCCTGCTTATACCTCAGGAGGAAATACGTGAGGATATTAGTGCCTGGCTTCGGCTACCCAACTGGAATGAAGGATACCTTTTAGGGTTGCTGGATAAGTATCAGGTTAGCCCTGAAACTCTTTTGTACCGACTTACCAACCTGCTACCTCATTTCTTTGGCATCAGCGAACTGTTTTTCCTCCGCTTCAACCACGAAATTACTAGCTCGGAATTTTTTCTAACTAAAGAATTACACCTAAGTGGCCACCACAACCCCCATACCAGTATGCTGAACGAGCATTACTGCCGGCGTTGGGTATCACTAACTATTTTTGAAGAGCTGCAAAATTCTAAAAGCAATAATGTGCTATGCCGGGCCCAGCGCAGCAAATATATTGGTAGTGAAAATGAGTATTTGGTAATAGCCCTGGCCAAAGCCCAAAACCCCCAACCCGATAGAAACAGTAGCCTTTCTATAGGCCTAAAAATTAACGATAGCCTGAAAGAAAAAGTATTATGGTGGCAGGATGATGCCCTACCTATACGCCGGGTAAACCAAACCTGCGAGCAGTGCCCGGCAGTTGATTGCCACGAGCGGGCGGCCGAGCCTATTCACCTTCAAATTCAAAACCGCTTGGAAGAAACAAAATGGGCAATTAAGAATCTGCAACAGAAATATTCAACAACTTAATTATTGACAAAGCTCTTGAATTGCCTGCTGGCCGGCGGCATCTCCTAATTCAGCACTTTTCCTCCAAATCTCGCAGGCGGCATCCAGGTTGTTTTGGCGATAGTATACCTCTCCTAAATAATAATTAGCCTCATCTAAGAACGGATTCATCCGGATGCTTTTCTTTAGCAGAATTTCGGCCTCGGCATATTTATCCTGATAAAGAGCTAATATTCCTTTATTGCGAACAGCCATTGAGTTGGCGGAATCTATGCGCAAACTGGCTTCTATATCGGCAGCCGCCTGAGCGTATTTTTCCAGGTTGGTTAGAATAAATCCCCGGTTATTAAGGTAGTAGGCATTTTGAGCATTGCCCATTAACGCTTTATTAACTTCATTCAGAGCCTCATCGTAATTTTTTTCCGTAACTAATAGCTGCGAAAGTGCATTATGGGCTTCCGGATGGGTTGGTTCAATTTTAAGTGCGGTTTCCAAATCTAGATGGGCACCGGTATAATCCTGCAAATCCAGCTTAACTAACGCCCGGTTTACGTAACTATCGGCTATTCGGGGGGCCAGCGAAATTGCCCGGTCAAAGGCATTTAAAGCTGAATCCAACTCCTGCGTGTAGGTGTACACTATGCCCAGGGCCTGCCAGTAAGAGGCCGAGTCGGCTTGCAGGTTAGCGGCCGTACGTAACGATTTTCCCGAAGCTTCCCAATTTCCCATATCCATATACACCAAACCCTGATTGTAGTAGGCTTGGGCATATTCCGGGGCTATAGCTACGGCTTTATCAAAATCGGTAACCGCCTCGCTATTACGGCCGGACCGCTGGTAAGCAATTCCCCGGTTATTATAGGCCTCAAAATTTTCCGGGTACTTTTTTATAGCTTCGGTGTAGGTGCGAATAGCCTCCGGGTATTGGCGGTTATCCAGAAAGGTATTACCTTCCAACAGTAGTTTATGTGATTCTTCGGTAGTATCGGGGGTGCAGGCAGTCATCAGGCTTAAAATAACTGCTATGCCAACTAGAGCCGCGTATTTCATTGCTGCAAATATACACAAGCTCCTTTCACCTACCTAATTCGTACACCAACCCATGTCAGTAAAGCATTCTGAAGAGATTTTAGTGGAGGGCTTTCCTCATATACGCTACCACCACCCCAGCCTAAAACCCGATGACAGCTTAAAGGCCAGCCGGGAATTTTACCTGAAAATGAATACCCGGCGCAGCCTGAGGCACTTTTCCGATAAAGCAGTAGATAAGTCAGTTATTGAAAATATATTGAAAACTGCCGGTACGGCGCCGTCTGGGGCGCATAAGCAACCCTGGACGTTCTGCGCAATTTCCAGTATGGATTTAAAGAAAAAGATTAGGGAAGCTGCCGAGAAAGAAGAATACGAAAGTTACCACTCGCGCATGCCGGAAAGTTGGCTTAAAGACCTGGCGCCGCTAGGCACCGACTGGCAAAAACCCTTTCTGGAAACGGTGCCCTGGATTATTGTAGTTTTTAAACGAGTATACGAAATGGATGAAACCGGTTCTAAACGTAATAATTACTACGTAAACGAATCGGTTGGCTTAGCCTGCGGTATTTTACTAGCCGCAATACATACTGCCGGCCTGGCTACGTTAACCCATACGCCCAGCCCTATGAATTTTCTGAGCGATATACTAGGCCGGCCCCAAAACGAAAGGCCTTTCTTGTTATTACCGGTGGGCTATCCGGCCCAAGAAGCTTACGTACCTAAACTAAGCCGAAAACCTTTACAGGACACCAGTATATTTTTTGAATGAGAATTGGAGTATCTAAGCTTTTGAATCCGGCGATGTATCAACTTCTATAGCGTCATCGGCTTCCGGGTCTTCCATTTCATCGGGCTTAGGCGGCTTTTCACCTTCATCGGTTAGGCGGTTGGTTTCGTACTGTTCGTCCAGCACTTTCTTTACTTTCTCACTTTCCACTTTCACGTAATCTGTACCGCCCTTTTGCGAAATACGGCGGTAATACTCGTAAACCGGGATAGCGTAACTTTTGGGGGTAATTTGCCGACCATAGCGGTGGGCGTAAACCGCCGTAAATGATGCCCCTAAAAAGAAAATCAAACTAGCGTACGAGGTCCAGAGCAGAATCAGAATAATACTACTGGCCGCCCCGTAGGCCGAAGCCGGGTCGGCAAGGCCGATGTATTGAGTTATAAGGGCTTTACCCAGCAAAAATAGCAAGGCAGTAACTAAAGCACCGATTAGTACATCACTCCAGGCTACGTGGGCATCGGGCATTATTTTATAGATAGTAGCAAAAAGTAGCGTAATTACCGCCAGCGAAATTCCAAAATTAGTAATATCTAAAACAAAGGTAGAGTACTCCTGCAGGTGGCTGGTAAAATAGCCGCTTAACGCACTAACTAAAGAGGATACAATTAGTGAAACCAACAGTAAAAAACCTACCACCAGTACCATTCCAAAGGAGAATACCCGGTCAATTAGTACCTGTTTAAAGGCCCGCTCCGGCACTACTTTTAGTTCCCAGATATCGTTTATACTAATTTTTAAATGAAAAAAGGCCCCGGTAGCGGCATATACTAAGGAACCTATACCAATTATGGTGGCCAAGGCGCTATTCTGAGCTGAACCAGCCTTCATAATGGTAGCTTCAACCTGGCGGGCACCTTCCGGGCCTATAAGCCCGCTTAGCTGTCCGTACACCTCGCTGCGAACAACTTCATCGCCGTAAAATTGACCGGCCAGGTAAAAAATAATCACAAATAAGCCCGGCATAGAAAATACTGCATAGTAAGCTACTACGGCGCTTAGGCGGAAGGGGTCATTCTCTATCCACCGCAGGTAAGTTGCTTTCAGTATGGTCCAGAGCGTTTTTGCTCCTTTCTTAGCTCGGGCTCGCTTCATGCACCCACAATTTCTCCTCCGTTTATATGAATTACCTGACTGGTTATATAGGAGGCATCCTCACTGGCTAAATATACGTAGGCCGGACCGCATTCGCTAGGCTGGCCGGGCCTTTCTAGCGGTACATCCTTACCAAACTCATCTACATCATCCAGGGTACTGGGTATCAATGGTGTCCAAATTGGGCCGGGTGCTACGGCGTTTACCCTAATTTTCTTAGGGGCCAAGTTGCTGCCTAAACTTCGGGTAAAAGCAGTAATAGCACCTTTGGTAGAAGCATAGTCCATTAAATGTTCGCTGCCCCGATACGAGGTTACGCTGGTGGTATTAATAATGCAATCGCCTTCGTTTAGATACTTAAGGGCCGGTTTAGTCAAGTAAAACAAAGAGAATATATTGGTGCGAAATGTTTTCTCCATTACATCCAAATCTAGTTCATCCAGGCTATCGGCATTATGCTGTTCTGCGGCGTTATTCACCAAGATGTTTAGTTTACCAAATTTGTCAATAGTTTTGGTAACGCAATCCGCCGCAAACGTTTTATCGCCCAAATCACCTTCCAGCAGTAGGCATTGCCGCCCCTCTTGTTCAACCAACTTTTGGGTTCGTTTAGCATCCTTGCTTTCGCTCAGGTAAATTATAGCTACGTCGGCCCCTTCACGGGCAAAATGCACGGCCACCGAGCGGCCAATGCCGCTATCGCCGCCGGAAATTAGCGCTACCTTATCCTGCAGCTTGCCGCTTCCTTGGTAGTTTTTGCGAATTACCTCCGGCTCTGGTTTCATTTTGGCTTCGCTACCAGGCAGGCGCTGCGATTGCTCGGTAATTTGCCGGGCTTTATTCTCTACAGTCTTATTCACGTTTAAAAAATTTAGATTGTAAAAAAATTAAGTGGGCTAGTAGCTAGGCTTTATCCACTTCGCTTTCCAGTTTTAGCACCTGGCTTCCATCTTCCTGTTCAATTAAAAGTGCTTTATTCCCCGACTCACCTTTGCGGGTAATTTCCGAGCCTTTAATCTTTCGGGTAACCTCATGGTCAAAGGTTTCCTTCACTTTACCTTCGGCCGTACTGCCCGACCAGTTCCACGTTACTTTGCTTCCTTCTCGTATCATAATTTAGTAGTAATTCAGCCTAGAAAACAATGGCTTAGCTCTTATGTTTTACTTAAAAAGGAAATTATAATGAGCGACAAATCGCATAACGAGATTTATAAGGAATTTTACGATAACGTAAACATGACCCCCAGCGAAATTGAAAGCTGGCTAGAAACCGATAAGGCAAAAAATAGTGGCCAGGGTAGTGAAAGCGGCAAATCAACCGGCTACCAGAGCGGTGAAAAGATTATTAAAATTAAGCGCAAGAAAAAGGATGACCTCACCGATTCTGACTACGACCATATGCAGAAAGTGAACAGCTACATTGCCCGCCATACCGCCCAAAAACCCAGTGGCGATGTTACGGAAACTACCTGGCGATATAGTTTAAAAAATTGGGGGCACGATCCCTGTAAAGAAGACAACTGTAAATAAAGTATTATGAGCAAATCACACCAAACTACCGACAAGCATACAATAAAGAACTGGGCGGAAGCCCGAAACGGCGTACCCGCCTTTGTTAAAGATACTGAAAACCAGGAGGGCGATGGCATATTACGCATCCATTTTCCGGAGGCTAGCCCAAGCAATCAATCATTTGAAGAAACCAGCTGGGATAAGTTCTTTCAGAAGTTTGAAGATAATGACTTGGCCATGGTATACCAGGAAGATAAGGAAAACGGTGAGAAAAGTACGTTCTACAAGTTTATTGACCGGGATTAAAGCCTGCTTAACCATAACATAATCATTTCTTTATCGTAGGTATAAATCCCTCGCTATAGTGAGGACGTTAGACTTTTTAAACTTATATAATTATTGATTATGGCATATAATATTTATTGCAATCCAGCATTGGAAAAATTAACCTCGGAATCTGAAAGTAAAAATTCTAATGCTAACCAAGATGAATACCCATTCCGTAGTTGGATATTGAAAAGAAAAGCCGCTATGGAAACTGAAAAAGCTAAAGAAAAACGTGTTTCGAACTAAATAGATTTAGCACCACTATTATTATGCCGGTTATGTAACCGGCTTTTTTATGGTTGAAGCAGTACTTTACCAATAGTTTGGCGGCTTTCCAGCAGTTTTTGTGCTGCTGAAACTTTGTGCAACGGCCAGCATGAATCGATTACCGGGTTTATTTTACCTTCGGCCAATAGTTGAATAAGCTCCAGCATCGATTGCTTCAGCAAGGGTGCGTTTTGCATTATACTGAATAGGTGAAATATACTTATCGCGCTACTTTGGGCCGGGTTTCTGGCTAAGGTCTTTAAAATATTAAGCTTCGGCAGCCCGTCCGACATACCAAACCACACTACATGCCCTAAATTTTTTAGCATTCGAAAGTTATCCCTAAAACCCTTACCGGCCACCGAATCAAACACCATATCAACCCCTAAGCCGTGGGTAGCATCCAGCACGGCTTTAAGCACATTTTCCTCTTGGTAGTTTATTGCTTTCCAACAACCGTTTTTCTGAAGCCATTCTACCTTTTCATCACTTCCGCACAAGCCAATAACTTTAACCCCGGCCAATTTGGCTAACTGTAATAGAGCGGTACCTACCCCACCGGCAGCGGCGTATACCAGAGCAACCTCACCCGCGCGGGCGCGGCGCACAGTATGCAACAGGTGGTAGGCAGTTAAATACGTTACCGCCAGGGCCGCAGCTTTTGCCAAGTCCACTCCCTCGGGCAAGGGGTAAACCTGCCGCTTACCAGCGGTTATATGGCTGGCGTAACTGGGTTTACCAAAAACCAGCACGGGTTGTCCGGCCGTAAAGCCTTTCACGTTAGACCCCAGCCGCTCAACATACCCCGAGCATTCAGTCCCTAAAATCGCCGGAAGATCGGGCATATAGGGATAGCGACCCTCTCTAATCAGAATATCAGAATAATTAATTCCGATACTGTGAACCCGTATGAGAAGCTCGCCATCGCGGGGTACGGGCTTGGCTAATTTTTCGGACACCAGCACATGGGAACTACCGGTTTGCTTAAGTAAAACGGCTTGCATAGGTACAGGAGTTTTGGTTAAACAGAATGAAAACGGCAGATAATCCCCCCTTACCACAAAGGCTCAAGTGATTGAATATAAAAACTTTAGCTAAAAAAGCCTAACCTAACTTTAAAATAGCCGGGTTTGCCCAACCAAATAGCTTACTTTTGGCATATGTTTTTTGTACTCTCCAAAACTGTAGGACTGCTGCTTAACCCGGTTACCTTGCTGGTGCTGGTATTAATAGCCTACCTAATTACCAATAGGAAATCGGGGTGGAAAAAGGGCTTAGGGCTGAGCTTTATTTTTCTGTTTCTTCTATTCTCAAATCCGTATATTGGTAACCAGTTACTTATTTGGTGGGAAGTCCCGGGTACACCTTACCAACAACTTGACCAAAAATTTAGTACAGCCATTGTACTGGGGGGAATCACCGCTAGCCAGCAAGCACCCTACGATCGGGTTCATATCAAAAGCGGTGCCGATAGGGTACTACATGCCCTGGACTTATACAAAAAAGGCTACGTTAAGAAAATATTACTCTCCGGTGGCTCCGGTCGGCTGGCCGGTGATTCGGTGTCGGAAGCTCAAAGAATGTATAAAGTTCTAACGCTGGCCGGCGTACCTAAGCGAGCCTTATTAGTGGAAGAAAGCAGCCGAAATACATTTGAAAATGCCAAAAACAGCCAAAGCGTACTACTGAATAACAATTTAAATCCACCCTATATACTTATTACTAGTGCATACCATATGCGCCGGGCTCAGGCCTGCTTTAACGCTAATGAAGTAGAAGTTCAGCCATTCTCCACCGACTTCATGGCTAGCCAACCACCATTTACAATTGACCAGTACATTATACCTAATTCCGGGGCGTTCCGGGCCTGGGAAATACTATTTAAAGAATGGGCCGGCCTAGCCTCCTACTGGCTAAGAGGATATGTTTAGTTTGAACCTGGTACCCCAATACAACTGACTTACATTTAAAAGTTAAATTCCAGTTATCAGCTAACTATTACAGTATATACACCTATTTTTAGCCCCGAGCCAAGGATGACTACAAACTATGAATAGGCAGAAGAGTAAAATTTACTCCCCTATCCAGATAGATTTTTGGTTCATAAATTCGTGGATGCCTAGGTGCGATAGCTCGCGTCCGTAGCCGGAAGTTTTAATACCGCCGAAGGGAACTGCCGGATCGGAAGCCATCATTTTATTTACGTACACTGCCCCGCTTTCTACCTTTTCGGCAACCTTACGGCCACGTTCCTTATCCGCAGTCCATACCGAACCGCCCAAACCAAATCGGCTGTTATTGGCCAGCTTAATGGCCTCTTTTTCATCACTAACGTTAAAAACCGAGGCTACCGGGCCAAACAATTCCTCATCGTAAGCCGGGCTATCTTTGGGGATATTAGTTAAAATGGTTGGGTTAAAAAATGCCCCTTCTCTGTCTGGCCTGGTGCCGCCTAATTGCACATTAGCTCCGGCTTTTACCGATTTCTCTACCTGCTCCAGCAGATCTTTGGCTAAACTTTCCTGAGCCATAGGACCGTAATCAAACTCCTCTTCGGTAGGGTCGCCAATTTTCAGCTTTTTCATTTTTTGGGTGAATTGCTCCAAAAAGGGTTCGTAGGCTTGGCCTACTACAATAAAGCGCTTAGCCGCTATGCAACTCTGGCCATTATTTACCATCCGGCTTTTAACCGCCCAATCGGTTGCCGTATTAATATCAGCATCCTCCAATACAATAAACGGATCGCTGCCGCCTAATTCCAATACGGTTTTCTTGATATGTTTGCCAGCCAAGGCCGCTACCGTGCCTCCGGCTTTTTCGCTACCGGTAAGCGTAGCGGCTTTTACTGCGCTATGCTTGATAACTTGTTCGGTTTTCTTTCCGCTTATAAGTAAGCTCTGAAAGACTCCTTCGGGAAAATCGGCCTGACGAAAAACATCTTCAATAGCTAAAGAAATTTGCGGTACTGAAGATGCATGCTTTAGCAACCCTACATTACCGGCCATTAGGTTAGGAGCCGCAAACCGGATAACCTGCCAGTACGGAAAATTCCAGGGCATAACGGCCAGTACCGTTCCAATAGGATTATAATGAATATAAGCTTTTCCTTTATTTACGTTTAGAGGTACATCCTTCAGGAATTTTTCAGCATTTTCGGCATAGTAGCGACAACACAGTGCGCACTTTTCAATTTCCGACCGGGCCTCGCGATGGGTTTTGCCCATTTCCAAGGTCATAAGGTGGGCGTGGTGTTCGATATCGTTTTCAAAAATATCGGCTGCGGCATTCATGCGTTCCGCCCGTTCCTTAAACGGAGCTTTCTTCCAAAGTTTAAAGGCCTTTTCCGATCGCTTAATAGCGTCCTGTACCTCTTGGTCGGTTGCCTCATTAAACTGCCTAATTACTTCGTTATTATAAGGATTTACGGATTGTATACTCATTATATGTTGATTTCTGTATAGGCAGAACCACCCGCGTTATTAAAGGTTTACTGCGTATTTAAAAGTGGGTGATTTTCTTTTATACAAATTGTTCCGGTTGTAAATTTATACAGCCAAACAACAAAAGAATGAAAGACAAGCAAGGATCAGTTCAGGCCCTACAGGCCGTAGCTACTTTATTAGCATTGTTAGCGGTTATACTGGTAAGCAGCGGGGTAGGCCTATATGCTTATATAGATAACAACCCACCAGCAATTTCGGGCGGTGACCCCAATCTTCCGGCCGCAGCCGGACCTGCACGAAACGAACAACTGGCAATTGATGCTGGGCTTAGCCAAAACCTTAGCGGTGAAAAGTTATTTGTGAACAATTGTACGCAGTGCCACGCCATTGGTGAAGTAGTAGTTGGCCCGGCCCTGGCCGGGGTGTACGACAGAAGAAGTACCGAATGGATTCACCAGTTTGTAAAAAATTCGCAGGTATTAATTCAAAGCGGGGATAAAACGGCTACGGCACTGTACAAAGAATACAACCAAACCCAGATGCCGCCCTTCAATTTTACTACAGCTCAAATTGATTCCATAATAGCTTATATTCAGTACGAGACAGTGGTGCAAAGTTTATAATCCGGCCACGGCATAACCCGAAGATTCCAATTCGGCTAATCCGCCTTTAAGCTCAAATACTTGCTGAAAGCCGGCTTCGCGCATAATTTTTACTGCTTTGTGGCTAAATACGCCGTCATTACAGTAAATGTAGTAAACATCTTTACGGGAAAGCGTAGCAATTTTTTGGCGGAATTCCTCTTCATTTGCTACTGGTAAATTAAGGGCTTCACTAACGTGCTGCTGGTTATATAGTTCGGTGGGGCGAACGTCCAGAATGGTGCCGGGTTCTTCGTAGATTGCGGCAATAAATTCTTCGGTACCCAGCGTGCTGTTATCGTTCAGGCTGGAACACGCCTGAGCCATGGCTAACGTTATTATTAAAAATGTGGCTATATAGTAAAAAATGTTCCGCATAAAAAATTTTATACTTAGCAGAAGCTCTAGTATGAACCTTTTACCCTAAAACCACTCAAAAGGTTGTACAAAAAAAGGCTGATTTTCCTTAACCAGCCCTTTAATTCTATTTTTCTATAAATATTCCTTTACTGCCTCGCCTAAGTCATAAACTTCAATATCTGGTAATTTATCTTCCAGAATACTATAGCCAATGGCCGAACGGTAACCCGCTGCGCAATGTACCACCACGGGCTTATCAGTCGGAATCTCTTGGGTCCGCTCTCTAAGCTGAGGAAGTGGAATATTTATTGCATGGTCAAATGCATGGTTTTCCTTAAACTCCGACTCATTGCGAATATCAATTATCGTGTAGTTTGTAGGTGAGGCTTTGAAGTGTTCCAGGTTGATAAACTTATCGCGCTGTTGGCCGGGGCATTCGTTTACTAAAGCACCAGCAATATTTTGTTCGTACCCGATCTTAGCCGATTTTTCAATTAGCTCGGTTAAAGTGCCTTCGTCGCCGGCAATCAGGTAAAATTTTTCTTCCGGAGCTACTATACTGCCTAACCAGGTTTCAAACTTTCCACCATTCTGGATATTTAAAGAACCTTCTATGTGGCAATTCTTAAATTTTTCTTGCGAACGACTATCTACAATAATTTTGTTGGAATCCAGCGATTCATCCTTGGTTATCCTGGGAACCTCACGTAGGCTATCACCGTAATCCGGAGCACCCTTCTGGTTCATTGCCACATTATATTTAAAGTATTTGGGAATGAACGGTTGATCTTCCAATAAATCCTTAACAAATTCATCCTCGGTCTTCTCCTGCAAGGCCGGGTTTTCGTCTAACTCCCTGCCAATAGTACTAACCGTATCGGAACTTAGGTTTTTACCGCATAAAGAACCGGCCCCGTGCGCAGGGTATACCAGCACCTCCCGATTCAATTTCATTATAACTTCGCGAGTACTCCGGTACATTTGCCGGGCCAGGCTCTCGCGTTTGGTGTCATTATTTTCACTTTCCTCCCGCAAATCGGGTCGACCAACATCGCCTACAAACAGGGTATCGCCGGTAAAGGCACTGTGCTGGCGGCCATTTTCATCAATTACCAAAAATGTTAAGCTATCAGGTGAATGGCCGGGCGTTTCCAAGGCTACAATTTTTACCTTACCAACCCTAATTTCTTCCTTATTTTTTAAAGGAATATGCTCATAATCGGCTTTTAGCTTTTGGCTTACGTAGATGGGTGCCCCGGTTTTACGATGTAGCTCAGCGTGGCTGCTTACAAAATCAGCATGAGGGTGGGTTTCAAATATATGGGTTATTTTCACCCCTTCTTCCTGAGCAAAATCTAGGTATGGCTGGGGGTTACGCGCGGGGTCCAGAACCGCCATTTGGCCATCACTAATTAGGGCGTAAGATGCGTGGGCTAAGCCTTTATCGTAAAACTGCTTTATTTTTAACATACTGGTATATGGTTTATACCAATAACTTATCCGGCACGTTCTGGTTTATCCGGCGTTTTTGACACCAGGTTTTTCATCATTAGGTAGTCAATAAAATATGTCAGTCGTAACGAGACAGTTTGTTTTAAGGGCTGTAAGCGGGCAAAGCGGTTGTCTCTAAAGTCAGTAACCCGGCCCTGATACCTTCCGTCTTCAAAAAAGTTATCGGAATAGCCCTGGTAGGATGCCGTGAAGAAACTACCCGGCGCAACCTGCCAGCGATACAACAATTCTACATTAAGGGTAGTAAAGTCGCGGTTGTAATCCGAGGGTACTAATTCTTCTCTATCCAGAAAGGCTTGGCTTAACTTAACGGTTTCTCCGTCCATCGTCAGGTCGTACAAATCATCGTAGGCTACCCGGTTGCGGTATAATCTTAGCCGTCCGTTTAAACCCATTTTATCGTTCACGGTGTACTCTACAAATAACTCCGGCACTACCAATTTACTATCCCGATCACCAAAAATTATATGGCGCAGCTCACCTTCTTCGGTTCGCAGTTGGGTTGCATACCCCCGTTCATTGGTTACCCGGGTATACTGAATACGAGTACTTACCGAAAGCTTATTACTTACCCGGTAGCGGGGGCTTAAACTCATTCCCCAATCGGAGGCATTCCAGTCTTTCCGCTCAAAGTTCCAGATATTAAAGCCGGTATAAAATCGTTTCTGAGGGTTAGTGCCTACCCACAGAGATTTGCTGTGGTGCCTTAACCGCTCAAACTGATAGCCCCAAACGCGAGGTTCGGTAAAATCATAGGCAGAGGTTGGATTAAAGTTCATGTTCAAACTAAAATTCCAGAAGTTTTTAAACTGCCCCCAGAGTTCGTTGCCGAAATTTACTGACCCAAATTTTCTCGGTTCTTTAAGCTGACTATATCCTCCACCCATCCAGCTTCCTAAATTGTTAAATATCCAGAAGGGTTTAAAAATCTGGTAGGTACTATAAATATTATGGCTTATTTCGTTTGGGAAGAATAAGATACCCAAATCGTTAATATCGTAATTTTCCGATTCTACAACCCGCGAACCACCAAACTGCCAATTGCCACTTATTTTATCAAACCCAATGCGATATCTATATCCATCCTTTTGCTTATCCCAGTCAGTTAGCGAGCTGGCATAAAACTGAGTACTGTAGGCTCCGAAACCACTGAGCTGATACGTATTGGTTTTGTCGCGTAAACGGAAATCAGTTCCCACCACATTACCGTCCTGCCCACCCTCAAAGCGCGTAACATTGGTATTCCACAGGGCTACATTGCTGTTATTAGGCAGGTTTTTATCTACTACTACCATACTAAAATTGGCTCGCGGATCGGTAATATAGGTTGTAGGAATATACTCCAGGGTATCCGGGTTTTGCTCGGTGGGTATGCGTTCGCGAACTATGCGGGCATCACTGACTACCTGTTCGGTTATGGCATTGAACACCCCTACCCCCAAGCCTTTAGGCGTACGGCCGGTAATTTTAAAGGCATTCATAAGCTTAGCTGCTGAGGGGCGGCTTACAATTTCGACTGAATCGGGCAAATCACTTTCAAATTCCCTTCTTACCCCGCCTACCCTGCGGCTATAAAAAATGTTTCCCCGATTAAACAATTCGGTACCTTCGGTAAAAAACGGACGGTTCTCCTCATACCGAACTTCAAAAGGCGAAAGGTTGAGTATCTGGTTGTCGGCCTGCACCTGGCTAAAATCCGGAACTAGGGTCATATCTAGGGTAAAGCTTTCCGAAATACCCCACTTAATATCCATTCCGCCGCCAAAATTGGTATTGTTTTCCCCGCTGATACCATCGCGCCCGGCCACTGCACTTACGTAGGGAAACAACTGTAAGCGTAGGGGCGGGTCAATATCCTGAATGCCCCGCAAGTAGCCTAGCTGGGTTATAAACCCGTCAATTTCAGCGTTTATGGGGTTCCAGGCGGCCAGTTCCCGGCCATCGCTCCTAAGTTCCCTAATTATATTAAAGCCCCATTTGTCCTGCTCTTGGCGCGAAAACCGGAGCATTGACCAGGGAATTTCCATTTCTACCTGCCAACCCTGCTCGGTAAATTCTACCGCCGTGGTGTAAACCGCGTCCCAGCCTACATCTTCATTTCCACTACTGTTAAAGAGGTCAAGCTGAACCCCGGCTGCTGTTACCCCAAAGTAAGCCGCATTTTGCCCCTGGTTATAGGTGTCAATTATCACCGCAAACCTATCGGCAGCGCGGCCAAAATCATCGCGCAAGCCTAATTCCCTGGCTATACTTGGGGGGTTTGGGTCATCTAGTTGGGCAAAAACGTACAAGCCCATATCGGTATAGCCTATTTTAAAGCGGGTGGTATTGGCCGAAGGCTCAAGGTTATCGGGAACGAATTGGGTAAATTTCCCCTCGTAATTCCAATCAATTTGTTGCCAGGCTTCATCATCACCCAATCCATCTATCTGCGGCGAACTACCCAAGCGCTGCGTAACAAGCTCATTGCGTTGCACACCCGACTGGGCATGAAGCAGTTGAAAACTCAGCAGCAAAAAGAAGGCAGCGAGAAAAGAAAAATTCATAACACAAGTTTACTCATCAGATGTACCCTTCAGCCATTTCGTTACAGCCCTAACCTGATTTTGCGCAAAATTAGTTTGGCAACTGATTTATTAAAAGTTTACTAAGCATGAACGGAACTAGGTGTAGGTTATTGGCTAAAATTAACCGTAAGTGGCGGCCTTAAATTGGCGAACCTTATATAGCTGCCTTAGTTTACTACAATAGCTATGAAAGATAAGGTTTTTAAATACCTGGGCCGGTCCGCCAATAAACTTGACTACTATCGTTTTCGGCTTAAGCAACGGCACGGCTGGCTGGGTGAACCCCGCATTTTACCCTTTAAAGGTTTCGGCAACGAAAAAACAGCCTGCTTACGGGGGCTGGTACTGGAAAATAAAGGGGGCATTAGTGCCCCGGAAAATATTAGCCGCTGGCAAAATGCCCAGGCTATACTAAAACGTTACATTAGTTCCGAAGCTCCGCGCGTGCAGTTGCAGGGTACATTTCAGGGGCAAACGGTAATAACCCAAACAAATAGCGAGGGGTACTTCAGCCTAAATTTTAAAGTAAATAAAATGCCCCCCCCCCAAGACCCTTGGCAGCCGGTACATATAGAATTACTGGACAAAATTACCCCTGAACAAGGTTTAGTAAGCGCTAAGGGCGAAATACTACTAAGCGGTCCGGAAAATAACGTAGGCATAATAAGTGATATTGACGATACTGTACTAGTATCCAAGGCTACCAACTTATACCGGAAACTTAGCCTAATGCTATTTAAAAATGCCCGCACCCGCCTGCCGTTTGAGGGCGTATCGGCCTTTTACCAGGCTTTGCATACCGGCTACAGCAGTAAACAGTTCCGGCCTATTTTTTACGTTAGCAGCAGCAGTTGGAAACTGTACGATTTGCTATCCGAGTTTTTTATGCTGCAGAACATTCCTAAAGGGCCGCTTCTTCTGCGCGATAGCCGCCTGGATAGGTTCAAGTTTAAAACCTCGTTGCACAAAGGGCACAAGCTTATTCAAGTAGATAGTATAATGCACGCATTTCCGCAGAAAAAATTTATACTAATTGGAGATAGCGGCCAAAAAGATCCGGAAATTTACCAAGATATCTGCGAAATGTACCCCAACCGGGTGCTAGCTATTTATATAAGGGATATTGGCAAGGAAGAACGCCACAGCGACATTAACGAAATTGCCGATAAGCTGGCCGCCAAAAATATACCAATGTTACTTGTACCCGATACTACCACCGCCGCCCGGCACGCTTTTCAGGAAGGTTGGATTAGCCAAGACAGCTTAAACATGGTAAAAGGAGAAAAGAAAAACGACCGGCAACGAAAAGACCGCCTGCAAACTGCATAAAAAAAGCAGCCTAAAGCTGCTTAATTTTGAGTTATAATTTAGGTTGAACAAGCACTAAAAATTAACTCTTAATTCTTATACCACTTCCTTTATAGTATATTTTTGATTTCTGAAGCTAAACGAATCGCCGATGGTTTTGCCTTCCATAGCCTGATAGATTGGGGTTTGGGCAGAAATTATAAAGTAGTCGCTGCCTTCCAGATCAAACTTACCTACACTGGCGGCAATAAAGAAATTCATTTTATCGGTAATAACCAGCGAGCCGAAGCCTACGGTATTGCCACTTTGAATACCCTTGGCCCGTTCTAAAATGGTAAGCACCCCGTTAGCCTCGTGCATACGGCGGGCGTACATACTATGGTCGTTCTGGCACTGGGCGGTAAAGCTATCGGTAAGGTCTTCGTGGCTGCGTTCCGAAATAGCACTTTCCTGCATATTCAGCATAGCTTCCCGGGCGGTATCAACCATGCTCTGCTGCTTTTCAATACAATAATTCAGCAGGTTGAGTTTAAGTCCTTTAGTATCTGTATTCATTGGAGTGAAATATGCGGTTATAATGCTGCATCTTTACGTGAATAACAGAAATTGGTTGATATTTTTATTAACTATTTTATTGCTGTATTTTTCCGTTAGTTTTAATGCTATATTTTATATGAAATTCTCCAAAATTCTAGGGTTGGGTTTTGCTTCCGCTTCGTTATTAGTAGCCGGTTGCCAAAGCAGCCAAACTGGTTCCGAAAGCGAAAAATTAGCCGTAGATACCGTCGATATTAACCGGGTTAGGCCGTCGGTAAATCTGGCCGATGCTTTAGGTAAATATACCTCAGTGCAGTTAACGGCCGATATGAGTAAGCTGAGTGCCAACCAAAAAAGAATGATTCCCCTGCTAATTGAGGCAGCCGATATTATGGATGAAATTTTTTGGTACCAGGCCTACGGCAAACGCGATTTATTAATGAGCCTGCCCATGAGCGATTCGCTGAAACGCTATATTCAAATAAATTACGGACCCTGGGATAGGCTTAACGGGAACGAACCTTTTATAGCCGGAGAAGGCCCCAAACCGGAAGGCGCCAATTTCTATCCGGCCAATATTACCAAAGAAGAGTTTGAGGCCGCTAACTTGCCGGATAAAACCAGCCAGTACACGTTAATCCGTCGCGATGAAGACGGCAAGTTAACCAGCGTTCCGTACCACAAAGCCTTTGGCGAACAAGTTAAACGAGCCAGCGATTTACTGAACCAAGCAGCTGCCCTAGCCGAGGACCCAGGCTTTAAGAAGTACCTGGAATTACGGGCAAACGCCTTGCTAGATGATAACTACCAAGCCAGCGATATGGCCTGGATGGACATGAAAGATAACCAGATTGATGTAGTTATTGGCCCCATAGAAACCTACGAAGACCAGCTATTCGGTTATAAAGCTGCCCACGAAGGCTATGTGCTTATTAAGGATATGGATTGGAGTGCCCGCCTGGCTAAGTACGCAGCTTTCCTTCCGGAATTGCAAAAAAACCTACCGGTAGAGGCCAGGTACAAACAGGAAATGCCCGGCTCCGACGCCGACCTGAATGCTTACGATGTGGTATACTACGCTGGTGATTGTAATAGCGGCTCTAAGACCATAGCCATAAATCTGCCTAACGATGAGGAAGTTCAGCTTAAGAAAGGCACCCGTCGTTTACAGCTAAAAAACGCTATGCGCGCTAAGTTTGATAAAATACTAGTGCCGATTTCCGAGGTACTAATTGCCGAAGACCAGCGCCGGCATATAACTTTTGATGCCTTCTTTGCTAATACCATGTTTCACGAAGTGGCGCACGGCCTGGGCATTAAAAATACTATTAGCGGAGAAGGTACCGTGCGGGAGAACCTTAAAGAACACGCCTCGGCCCTGGAAGAAGGTAAAGCCGATCTTCTGGGGTTATATATGGTTACCCAACTACACGGTAAAGGTGAGCTAACCGGCGAGCTTAAAGACTATTATACTACCTTTTTAGCGTCTATTTTTCGGAGTGTGCGTTTTGGAGCCAGCAGTGCCCACGGCAAAGCCAATATGATTCGCTTTAACTATTTTGCCGATAAGGGTGCCTTTACCCGCGATGAGGCCAGCGGTACCTACCGGGTAAACTACGATAAAATGCAGCAGGCTATGAACGACCTTAGCCGCGATATACTGGTGCTGCAGGGCGACGGCAACTACGCCGGCGTGGCCCGCTTAGTAGCGGACAAAGGAGTAATTACTGAACAGTTACAAGCTGATCTGGATCGTCTGGCGGAAAATAATATTCCCGTGGATGTTACCTTTGAGCAAGGGGTTAAAGTTCTGGGATTGTAGATTCCCTAACTCACTAATCAGGCCGCTAAAATTTATTAGCGGCCTTTTTTTATATTTCCATTAGGGTATAGGTTATGGTCTTAAGTATTAAGATATAAGTATTAAGACTCTAGCACGCCAACCTTTTGATAATCTGCACTAACTTTAATTACTCTAGTTATGAAGTTCTAAAACAAAAACATCTCCTTCCCTACCAGGTTCCGCCTAGCCCTTGTTTCCGTCGTTTTGCCTGTCGGCGTGACTAGCCGTCCGCGTGACCTATAATTGCGGGGCCCTCTTGGCCGCAATGGTTAGCTTAAAGTTGTGATTGAAACGAAATAATCTATCTATGAAATAGCAGCTAGTTAGTTTATAGAATTGAGCCTACTCTTAAGTATATATCTTTAAATACTTTTCTGTACTTTACTGCGAAGGGGAAATACAATTTGCCCTAAACTCCGTAGATATAGCTAATTATGAATTTTCAACTAAGAATAACCACGACTTTAACCATATTTCTACTGACTATACTCGGTTGTAACTCTACGCCTATTCCGGCGGCTAGCGGCACCAAACCACCTTCGCACCAAATCTGGAATGGGTTACTGCAGCAGCACGTAGACTCGGAAGGCATGGTTAATTACCAGGGTTTTCTGGATGATCGGGAAGAATTAAATACCTATCTAAATAAAATAAGCAATACCCCGCCCGACCCCGCCACCTGGACCCGAGAGGAACAACTAGCCTACTGGATAAATGCTTACAATGCTTTCACCGTTAAGTTAATTGTTGATAACTACCCACTGAAAAGCATTCAGGATCTGCACCCTACTCTTAAAATTCCCGGCATAAATACGGTTTGGCACAAAAAATTCTTTAAAATTGGCGGTGAAGAAAGCAGCCTGGACCAAATTGAGCACGATATACTCAGGAAACAGTTCAACGAACCGCGTATCCACTTTGCTATTAATTGCGCCTCCTTCTCCTGCCCGCTGCTGCGCAACGAGGCATTTACCGCCGAAAACTTGGATAAGCAACTTAACGAACAAGCCGCAGCCTTTATAAATGACCCTAAGCGCAACCAGATAAAGGCTAACTCAGCCGAACTTTCGAAAATCTTTAATTGGTTCACCGGCGATTTTACTGAAAACGGCAGCCTTACCGAGTATTTGAATAAGTATAGCCAAGTTAAAATTCAGCCTTCGGCCAAAATTAGCTATATGGAATACGATTGGAGCCTGAATGAGCAATAGCCCGCTAAAAATCAGCACTATTATTCCGGTACTTAACGAGTACGAAACTATAAAACCGCTGGTAGCGCACCTGCTTCGCTGCGCCGATGAGCACTCGGAAATTATACTGGTTGACGGCGGCAGCACCGACGGTACCTACAACCTGCTTAACCAAATTGAGGATATTAAGGTACGTAAGGCCGAAAAATCAGGCCGGGCTGTACAGATGAATTTGGGCGCTAAGCATGCCAGCGGCGATATCTTCTACTTTCTACATGCCGATGGGTGGCCGCCGGCCAGCTACCTTAGCCACATTCGTAAGGCGGCAGAGCAAGGGCATAAGCTGGGCTGTTTCCAAATGGTACTAACCCCGGTCAATAATAAACTTATTAGGATTAACACCTACTTCTCCGGATTTAAAACCGGGGTTAGTGGTGGTGGCGATCAGTCCTTATTTATTGACCGAGAGGTTTTTAAAGCCGCCGGCGGTTATAATGAGCAATGGGTAATTATGGAAGATTTTGAGCTGGTAAAGCGTTTGGAACCTACCTACGGTTACCACCATATTCCCAAAAAGATTTTAGTTTCAGCCCGAAAATACAGTAAGAATAGTTATATGCGGGTAAACGTAGCCAACCTGGCAGCTTTTTCACTCTTCAGGTTGGGTGCCTCACCGGGTAGAATTAAGAGGGTATACGAAACCCTACTGCGATAAACAAAAAAACTGCAGGCTATTAGCTGCAGCTTTCGTGTTTTCCAACTTTAACCAACTATTATTTAATCTGAATTAGAATTATACACTTGGGTTTCATCATCCAGAATTATTAGTAAATCTTCATCCTGATCCAGGCTAAATTCTTCCTCGGTTTCTAAATAAACCATTTTACCGTTGGCTCGCATTATAAACGTAACCCTATGCGTTGCCGGTAATTTTTCATCGCTCTTCCGTATAGTTTGCTCCTGCGAGGTTTGGCCCGGCAGCAGGGAATAACTTAGGGTATGATCGCCCCACTTAACGCTGGTAATTTCTACGTTAGAAATGCTGTTGCGCACCCTAATGTCCCCGGGGTCGTAGCACGACTGCAAACTCAGCGTAAATAAAATAGCTAGAAGTAGAGAATATTTCATGGTTAGTTAAGGGTTAGGGTAAATTCTCCTACGTAAACACTTCGTTTATTTTCCTGAACGCTAATAACCTTGTACAATCGGGGGTAGTAGGTTTGCGTAGTACCATCGGCTAAAGTTATGGTAAGAGAGTCTAGGTAAACCACGTAATCGCCCGGTTCTAATACCAGCGAAGAAGTAAGGTAGTCGGCGTACTCTCCGGCGGTCTCAAAGTTATAATCGGTAGTAGTTTGTTCGGCCAGCACCAGGTAGCTTAGTGGCTCCTCAGAATACGGTAAGCCGTTTACTGCTTCCGTTTCAATACCGTCAAGGTTCAGCGGTTCGGAGGCCGGTTTAGCCCAAAACTGATTATTTACGTAAATAGCCAGGGAATCTATGGATTGAACGGCCAGGTACTGCCCGTTGGCATTCTGAATAGTAACCAGCAACACCAATTCTTCAAGCTCAATCAGGTTTTCATCGGCAACCACATTAGGGTTATTCGGGCCTAAATCGTCGTCATCGCAGGATGCTAAAGCCAGAACCGCCAGGCAGAAAATTATGAGTTTCTTCATACATACAATCGGTTGGGTATATTCAAATATAGAAATACCGCTAACTAGCCGCAATAGTATTGCAAATTAAAATAACATAACACGAATTAACGATTTATTAATTTTTTTGTCGGGATGATAAGTGGGCAAAGAAGGAATAACAATTAAACTTAGAATCCTAATGATTTTTAAGGCTGGGTAGAATTAGTATAGGGCTTTATAGTAGCTATGATGAGTAATTGAGATGGGGAAAAATTAAGGGGAGGTTGTGTTTCTGAGCTATTTTAAAGGTCAATTTTAAAATGTCGCTAATTTATACTTAGGGTCTACAATAAGAACCGTGAGGGTATTTGGTACGAAATTGTTGCAATAGAGATGAATATTAATTTCAATAAATGATATTATTGTAATTTTGTCTATGCCATTGGGAACTCTCCTCGCCTATACCAAGCAATTTGCTAAATTACGCCGAGCACATACTTTTGGTGGAGCACCCCATAAGCCTATACTCCTGCTAAGTATTTTGCATCTATTTGAACAGGGGGTAATCAAACAAAACCGTATAGAAATAACCCCTCAATTAGTCAGCACATTTAAAGATTTCTGGCGTTTACTCGTAACAACTCCGCATACACCTAATTTTTCGCTTCCATTTTATCATTTAAAATCTGAACCTTTCTGGCACCTAGTTGTGAAGCCCGGGCATCAACTGGCTCTCACAAAATCCCATTCAATTAAAAGCTTTTCCGCACTTAAAGATGCTGTAGGCTGGGCAAGTTTTGATACGGATCTTTTTAAACTCCTAGAAGTGAAAGAGAATTTAGAAATTTTAAGGTTAACGATTTTAGAGTATTACTTTGGAGGTCGCTTTGATCCATTAGTTCAGCCAACCGCCCCCTATCTCTTTCAATTGCAAAATGAGATGCTAAATGAAAGCGCCGAAGAATACCAAACTCGCTTTCAGGAAATTCAGCAACAACTAAATAAAGAAGAACTAGAAGAAGAGACCTTCGTCCGGGATGGAGCATTCAAACAAGTAATTTCCAACCTGTATCAACACACATGCGCTATATCCGGTTTACGGATAATCGCCACGGAAAATATTTCTATGATTGATGGTTGTCATATAAAACCGTGGAGTATTTGTCATGACGATACCGCACCGAACGGAATTTCACTTTGTCCCAATCTTCACCGCGCATTTGATCGAGGGTTACTATCTATTGATGAAGATTATCGTACAATGATTTCGCCTCATTTTACCGAATTATCAACTTCACCTTACCAAATAAAACAGTTTACCGGACAGCAAATTTTGTTGCCTTCTGAAATCAAACACTATCCTTCTCAAACTAACCTTGCCTACCACCGGAAGCATATTTTTATCAAATAAATCTATGAAAACCTTCTACCTCCACGGCTATACTAGTCCTGGTTTAACTTCTGAAAAGAAAACTGCTTTAGAACAGCTTGATTTAAAAATCATAGCGCCCGTTTATGCCTACCCGCAAATGGAAAATATTTTACCAACTATACAAAAACGGATAGAGGCCGAAAAACCCGACTTTCTTATTGGTAGCAGTATGGGCGGGCGGCTCGCATTTTATTTATCTAATGCCTTACAACTTCCGGCTTTATTATTTAACCCGGCCCTGGTGCATCCGCTTATCGATAGTCGCCACCCCGTACCTAATGGTTACCGAAACCTACCAATATTTGGTAAACAATTGCTTATACTGGGCGAATTAGATACCACCGTACCCCCGGCCAGTACCCTAAACTACCTGCCCAATCACTACCCGGGCCAAACGTTTAGCTACCATCTTATTCCCGGGCTTACCCATACTATTACGCCCCAACTACTAAAAGATCAGACCAAAGAGTTTCTAAAAAAGATATTTTAAGTAACCAAATTTTCATCCATTAATAGGGCAACCCTGAGTTTCCGGCGGCTTACTTGGTTTTCTCCCGCTTTCCCCTCTATCTTCCGGCATGAAAACCTTCATCCCTCTTTTATTCTCCTCAGTACTTCTGGCCACGGCCTGTACCTCGGTACCGGAAACCTCCGAGCTGGAAAACGTTGATGTTATCCTGACCAACGGTAAAGTCTACACTATAGATAGTGCCTTTACCGTAGCTGAGGCCATTGCCGTAAAAAACAATATAATTGTCAGCACCGGAAGTAGTGCCGATATCCAGGCTAAGTTTTCGTCCGATTCAGTTTTCGATCTGGCGGGCAAATCGGTTTATCCCGGTTTCTACGACGCCCACGGGCACTACTACCGCTACGGGCTAAGTTTACAGTCGGCCAATCTGGTAGGTACCACCTCCTGGCAAGATGTGCTAAATCGGTTGCAAATTCACCGAACCAATTATCCGCAGCAAGCCTGGCTTACCGGCCGGGGCTGGGACCAGAACGACTGGGAGCGTAAGGATTTTCCGACCAATAAAGAGCTTAACCAGCTTTACCCCGATGTACCGGTTATACTAACCCGGATTGATGGTCACGCTGCTTTAGCTAATAAACTGGCCCTGGAAAAAGCCGGTATAACGGCCAGCACCCAGATAGCCGGCGGTAAAATAGTATTGGTTGATGGCCAGCCCAGTGGTTTGCTTATTGATAACGCCGTAGACCTGGTAAGTGAGGTAATTCCGGAGGCTAGCCGAAACCAGCAGATTCAGGGCTTAAAGACCGCTCAGGATAATTTACTAGCGGTGGGCTTAACCTCCGTAGCCGATGCCGGCCTGGAGCACGCTACAATCGCCCTAATTGACTCCTTGCAACAAACTGGCGACCTAAAACTGCGGGTGTACGCCATGCTGAACCCCACCACCGAAAACATGGCCCGCTACTTTGAGTACGGTCCGCTATTAAAAGATCGGCTTACGGTTAGGTCATTTAAAGTGTATAGCGATGGTGCATTGGGCAGCCGCGGTGCCCTGCTCCTGCAGCCCTACACCGATGATCCGCACAATGTAGGCTTGTTACTGACCGAAGCCCAAAAAATGGAGGATCTGGCCGCTAAATTTAACGCCAATGGCTTCCAGATGAACACCCACTGCATAGGCGACTCGGCTAATAGGTTGGTGTTGGATATATACGCGAATGAATTAAAGGGGAAAAACGATAAGCGCTGGCGCATTGAGCACGCCCAGGTAGTTACCATTGGCGACCAGAATAAATTCTCCCGCTTTAGTATAATTCCTTCTGTACAACCAACCCACGCTACCTCCGATATGTACTGGGCCGGAGAGCGTTTGGGCGAACGCGAACCTACGGCTTACGCCTATCAGGATCTATTACAGCAAGCCGGCTTGGTAGCTCTAGGCAGTGATTTCCCGATTGAAGATATTAACCCACTGTACGGCTTTTACGCCGCTACGGCCCGCCAAGATGCTGAGAAGTACCCCAGCGGCGGCTACCAGCCCGAAAATAAGCTTACGCGCGAACAGGCACTCAGGGGAATGACAATTTGGGCAGCCTACGCTAATTTTGAGGATAAGGATCGGGGAAGCTTGGAAGCGGGAAAACTAGCCGATTTGGTTATTTTAGATACCGACCTGATGACGGCCGAACCCTTAGCCACCCGCAACGCCCAAGTGCTTTATACAATAATTGACGGGGAAATAGTGTACCAGAAATAATTTCCTTAAAAATTATAGGCCGGCCGTTAGCTTTTAAAAAATTTTACCTTAGGTTTGCAGTCCCTATTACGGGGAGGTTCCAGAGCGGTCAAATGGGACGGACTGTAAATCCGTTGCTTCGGCTTCGCAGGTTCGAATCCTGCCCTCCCCACCAAAAGCCATTCCTTAGCAGGATGGCTTTTTTATTTCTCCTATGCATTCAGATTTAAGCATAGGCTAGCCCGCCCCAGTTTGGTGTCCTAAGCAGCCTGCATAGCTCGGTAATCAGAATAACAAGCTTGTGATCCAGCAAATTAGCAATTACTTCTATTTATACTATTTTCAATACCCAATTTGAACCGATAGAAGTTTAACCGAATGGAGGTTTATGCTCATGCGATTAGCAGATTCCCCTAGAATTCACTTCGCTAGGCTGCGTAAATTCGGGGAATGACGACAATATTCAAGCCGTCATTCCCCGAATTTGTGTAGGTAACGGAGTAAATTCTAGGGGAATCTGTTTGAAGCAAGCTGTTGCATTTTATACCCAGCTTATTCAGCCTAGGGTTTAAACCCTAGGCTAACAACTACTGCAATGCAATTTGTAAGCAAACAAAAAACCCAGCCACAGGGCTGGGTTTTCGGAGTAATCGGTTATCCGGTTTTTACTTGGCCTTAGCTACAATAGCAGTAAAGGCTTCCGGATGGTTCATGGCTAGGTCAGCCAATACTTTACGGTTCAGTGTAACGTTAGCCGCTTTAAGGCCACCCATTAACTGAGAGTAAGACATGCCGTTCTGACGCGCACCGGCATTAATACGAGCAATCCATAGTTTACGGAACTCGCGTTTTTTCTGCTTACGGTCACGGTAGGCGTACACCATACCTTTTTCAACCGCATTCTTAGCTACAGTCCAAACATTTTTTCTGCGGCCCCAATATCCTTTGGCGGCCTTTAGCACCTTCTTGCGGCGCGCGCGTGATGCAACGTGATTTACTGATCTTGGCATTACGTTTTTTGTTTAATCGCAGGCAATTGCTTCTTACGTGTTAGTACAACCTACGCTTTGGCTCCATGAGCCGGTTAATAATAAATTAAAGCCTGAACTTAGATGTTCAGCAGGTCTCTTACCCGGTTCTCGTCCGACTTATGTACCAGCGTCATGTTGGTAAGGCTGCGCTTCTGCTTAGTCTCCTTTTTAGTAAGGATGTGGCTCTTGAAGGCATGCTTACGCTTAATTTTGCCGGTACCCGTCAGCTTAAACCGCTTTTTAGCACCTGAATTGGTTTTTACTTTCGGCATGTTTATAAAATTAATTAACTATTGGATGTCTCCGTCTCGGTTTCCTTTTTCTTCGCTTTGTCCTTCTCCTTCTTAGCCTCTTTGGCTTCTTCCTTCTCCTTAATAGCGTCTCGCTTCTGCTGGCTGGCAACCTTCTTGATTATTTCCGGCTTAGGAGCCAAAAATAAGAACATACGCTTACCTTCCAGCTTCGGCAATTGCTCAACTTTTGCCAGGTCTTCCAGAGCCTGGGCAAATTTAAGCAATAGAATTTCCCCTCTCTCCTTAAACACAATACTACGGCCGTGGAAGTGAACGTAGGCCTTAACCTTCGCTCCTTCTTTAAGGAAACCTTTAGCGTGGTTAAGCTTGAACTCAAAGTCGTGATCGTCGGTGTTAGGACCAAAGCGGATCTCCTTAAGCACAGTCTTTTGCGCCTTCGCCTTAATCTCTTTTTGCTTTTTCTTCTGCTCGTACTTGAATTTGGAATAATCCACAATACGGCAAACCGGCGGGCTTGCTTTGGCAGAAATTTCTACAAGGTCGAGTCCACGTTCGCGCGCCATTTCCAGCGCCCGGTCGGTAGAAACTACGGTACTTTCAATATCGTCGCCTACTACACGTACCTCGGGTACTCTAATTTTATCATTAACCCTGTAGGGTTCTTCAACACGGCCACGGTTTTGCGGTCCTCTGGATCTGGGTCTTCTAATTGTAACCTCCTATTATTTAGTTGAACAAAACGCCGGAGCAGCCCGAACAGAGCTGCCCCATAGTTGACGCAAATATAATTCTTTTCTATATAACTAATGTAGCTTATGCTAAAAATGTTCCTGTTAAGCCAAAATCTCCCGGATTTCTTCCTCAAACTTAGCAATAAAACCATCCGCCGACATACTTCCTAAGTCGCCCTGTCCGTGGCGGCGGATGCTTACCTCACCGGCTTCCTGCTCCTTTTCGCCTACAATTAACATATATGGGACCTTGCTAACTTCCGCATCCCTAATCTTCCGGCCTATTTTCTCATCGCGGTGGTCAACCGTACCAACAATCTCGGCTTCCTGCAATCGGGACTTCACCTCGTCGGCATATGCAGCGTACTTTTCGCTAATTGGCAAAATAATAACCTGCTCCGGCGATAGCCATAATGGGAAGTTACCACCGCAGTGCTCGATAAGTACCGCCACAAAACGCTCCATAGAGCCAAACGGCGCCCGGTGAATCATAACCGGACGGTGTTTCTGGTTGTCGGCCCCGGTATATTCCAATTGGAAACGCTCCGGCAGGTTATAGTCTACCTGAATGGTGCCTAGCTGCCAGCTTCTGCCCAGCGCGTCGCGCACCATAAAATCTAATTTAGGGCCGTAAAATGCTGCTTCGCCTTCAACCTGCACGGTTTTAAGGCCTTTTTCATCGGCCGCTTCAATAATAGCCTGCTCGGCCTTGTCCCAAAGTTCATCCCCGCCAATATACTTGGTGGTATTTTGCGGGTCGCGCAGACTAACCTGGGCGGTATATTCGCTAAAGCCTAAGGCTCTAAATACGTACAGCACCAGGTCAATCACCTTCTTAAACTCCTCCTTCACCTGATCGGGACGGCAGAAGATATGGGCATCATCCTGGGTAAAGCCCCTAACGCGGGTTAAGCCGTGAAGCTCACCGCTTTGCTCGTAACGATACACCGTACCGAATTCTGCCAGGCGCAACGGTAAATCGCGGTAGCTGCGCGGGCGGCTCTTATAAATCTCGCAGTGATGCGGGCAGTTCATTGGTTTCAGCAGAAACTCCTCCCCCTCGTGCGGGGTATGAATCGGCTGAAACGAATCGGCTCCGTACTTTTCGTAGTGGCCGCTGGTAATATATAACTCTTTGTTACCAATATGCGGCGTTACTACCTGATCGTAGCCGGCTTTGCGCTGGGCTTTCCGCAAGAAGTTCTCCAGGCGTTCGCGCAGCATAGTACCTTTTGGCAGCCATAAAGGCAAGCCCATACCTACCTTCTCGCTGAAGGTAAACAGGTCCAACTCTTTGCCCAGTTTACGGTGGTCTCGCTTCTTGGCTTCTTCCAGACGCTCGAGGTGTTCGGTAAGCTCTTTTTGCTTAGGAAAGCTTACGCCGTAAATGCGGGTTAGCTGCTTACGCTTTTCATCGCCGCGCCAGTAGGCCCCGGCAACATTCAACAGTTTTATAGCCTTTATGAAACCGGTATTGGGTACGTGCGGCCCTCGGCATAGGTCGGTAAAATTACCCTGCTGGTAGAAGGTTATGGTACCATCCTCAAGGTCATTAATCAGCTCAATTTTGTATTCGTCGCCTTTCTCGGCAAAATACTTCAGCGCCTCGGCTTTAGATACTGAGCTGCGGGTAAACTCGCTTTTAGTACGAGCCAGTTCCAGCATTTTCTTTTCTACTTCTTCTAAATTGGCCGCAGTAAATTCCCTATCCCCAAAGTCCACATCGTAGTAGAAGCCGTTTTCTATATTGGGACCTATACCGAATTTAACGCCCGGATACAATGCTTCCAGCGCCTCAGCTAACAGGTGGGCCGAAGAGTGCCAGAATGCACCTTTCCCCTCATCGTTCGTCCAGGTAAGCAGCTCTACCGTTGAGTCGGTATTGATTGGCCGCGTGGCATCCCATACCTGGCCGTTAACTTTGGCAGCCAGCACATTACGGGCCAAACCTTCACTTATACTGCGGGCAACCTCAAGGCCGGTTGCGCCTTTAGGGTAGGTACGTACACTACCATCAGGCAGTGTAATATTCATTTCTTCCATTAATTAGTTTCCTAAAGTAGGGTTCAGAGGTTGTGGAACCGCTATGCGTTCGGTTTCTTCCTGCTGACGTCTTTTTTGTATCCAATAAATTTTTTGCTCTACCCCGCTTAGTTCCTGCCGCGCTTTAGTATACGCTGAGTCAATAAGCAAAGCGTTCGTAAACTGATCGCGGGCAGTAAAGTACTGGCGCTTTTTGTCGTAGAGCTTTCCGAGCCAAAAGTACGCCTCTTTAGCTCGGCTGTCAAGCATGATCGCCTGGTTAAGATATTTTTGAGCAGAATCTAACTGATTGGTGCTAACCAAAACCTCGCCTAAGGCCAGGTTTTTGCTGATCCGCATATCGTCGGGTACGTTTATTCTCTTAAGCAAAATAACGGCGCTATCGGCCTGCCCGGCGGCGGCCAGCCACCGGGCTTGCGTAAGTAGTTCAGTAGCGCCGGCTGGTTCGGTTTCATTTCTTTTGCTGCTGTAGTATAGGGCTTTAGCATAATTACCCTGATCGGCGTAGGTTACAGCAAGTATGTTGTACAGATCCGGCGAGGGGTTTTTAACCTCTGCTTTTTCTTCTAAAAACCTAATAGCCTGGCTGGTATCACCTTCAGCTTTATATAAATTAGCTTTAAGGAGAAGCCACTCTAAGCGGTTAGGTTCGCTTTCTAACGCCCGGTTTATATAGTTTTGCGACTGGCTGTATTGCTGTTGGCCGTATAAGATTGACGATAACATGGCGTAGGTATCGGCACTTCTATCGCCTAGTTGCTGGGCTTTAACTATGTTTTCCTCAGCTCGTTTAAAATTTCCATCCTCCAGAAAAAGCCGGGCTAGTTGCTGACGGTAAAGCTGGTTGGTGGAATCGTACTTAGTGGCCCGTTTAAGATTTATAATTGCCTGATTGGTGTTGCCCAGTGCTTCCTGAACTTTAGCTTTTTGGTAATAAGCATCGGCAGCGGCGGGGTATTGCTTGGCTAAATCAGTCACTACCTCTAACGCTTGGCGGTAATATTCCGGTGAATTTTGCGGTAGTTCGCGCATCTGTTCCCGCTCGCCTTGATGAGAGCAGGCGGATATTAGAAAAATCAGGGCAATATGAAAATACTTAACCTTCACACTCCAAAAATAGCTGAAATAGCCAGAAAGTTCAGCATTGCCTATGCTTAAATACAGATTTAGTGCTTAGGTACTACCAACAGCCACCGGAAAGCCCACTTCCAATGCAGGCGATAATTTGTTATTCCGGCTTCGTGCAAAATATCAATCAGTTCGGCCCGGGTAAAACCCCGCCGTACCGACTGCACTCCGTCGTGCTTTCCTAATTCTGTTTTAACTAGTAGGCCATTCAAAAATTTTATACCGGCCAACGCCAATGGATGGCGGTGCAAATCATTAATTACAAACCCTAAGCGGCTGTTTTTTTTCATTTGCCGGAATAGCTGAACCAATTTCTCGCGAGAGAAGTGATGACAGGTAAGGCTGGAATGTATAATATCAAATTCTTGACTTTTTACCATTTCCGAAAATATATCAGCCTCCTGGTAGCGAATAGGCATGTTTTTGGGTGTATGCCGGCGGGCAAACTTTACGGTATAGCTGTTCCCGTCAATACCGGTAAGGTGCGGCTGGCTGCCGGAAAATTTGCGGGCAATTCCGCGCAGGGTATCCCCCCCACCCGAGCCGTAGTCGGCCAGGGTAAAGTGCGAATTTTTGGCCAGAAGTAAGGTTTCAATTCCGCTAATACTTACCTGATGGCCGCCCAGCCACTTATTAATTTTCTCTATTTCCAGCAGGTTTTCTCCTACTTCTTCGGTGGCAAGCTCCAGGTCATCGGTAAGCTCGCGGCCCAGCTCCCGCTTCTCTAGTCCCATGGTGCCCCTTCCAATAACATCGATTCCAGAGCCAAACCGGGGCCAAAGGCTACACCTAACACCTTCTTGCCTTCGGCTAAGATATCTGCATCCATAATTTCTTTCAGCACAAAAAGAATGGAGGGCGACGACATATTGCCGTGTTCTTTCAGTACCTTATAACTATACTGCATATCCTCATCGGTCAGGTGCAAGGCTTGCTGGCAGGCCTCCAGAATTTTTCTTCCGCCGGTATGAAAAGCATACACATCCAGCCCCTCCCGGCTCAGGTTATTGTCGGCCAGCAGGCTATCAACTAACGAGCCTATACCATCACCCACCAATTGGGGCACGTAGGTGGAAAGGTTCACCTCAAAGCCATCATCTTTCACGTACCAGCTAACATCGCGGCCACCATCCGGAGCTATAACGGTGAAAAAGTCGTTAATTTTAAGTCCCGGAGCTTTAGGTGAACTAACCAGGGCGGCCGCAGCACCGTCGCCGAACAGCGAGTACCCTACAATATCGCGCCACTCGGCCGCCTGCCTAAAGTGTAAAGTAGTAAGTTCCACGCAAACCACTAACACTACGGCCGAAGGGTTTCGTTGGGCTATGGCATCGGCTACGCTTAGGGCATTAAATGCTGCACAGCAACCCATATTATTAATACAGGTACGGCCTACGCCTCTTTTTAGGTTATATTTTTCTATAATTTGAATATCCAGTCCGGGCGAATAGTAGCCGGTACTGCTGCAGGTTATAACGTGGGTTATATCCTGGGCGGTGTACAAGCTATTTTTCAAACAGTTATCTACAGCTTGGTAGGCCAATTTAGGAACTTCCCGGCTAAATAATTCCATACGGTCCTGCATACCCGGAAACTGCCCATCCTTAAAAAAAACGGAATGTTCCGGTTCGGCAAAATCGGCTACTACGGTTTGGCGTTGGTCTATACCACTCCGGCCGTAGAGAATATTGAGCTTTCGCTGCGCATCATTTTCGAGGTGTAAATAACTACCAACCTGTTCGGCAATTTTACTCTGCGCAATGGAGGTAGGCGGATTGGCTGTGCCGATGGAGTGAAGAATAGGCATATAGGTTAAAAAATTTTAGGTTCTGACCGGTACTGCATTAAGTATATAGCCTGTAAATAAGTTTTGGAATTCAACCTTTAAAATAAAAAAAGCCAATTACTGCATTAGCAATTGGCTTACCTGATTTCTGATTGCGGACCTATATAGCCGGCCTACCCCTAATTAACCTGATTAAAATTGCCACTACGGCAATTACCAGTAAAATGTGAATTAAACTGCCTACGTTGTAGACAAAAAAGCCTAGTAACCAACCAATAATCAGTACTATGGCAATGATATAAAGCAAATAGCTCATGTCAATAATTAAAAAATAAGGTTGAGTAGTATACGTAATGAGACCGGCTGGGTATACTAATTATAAAAAATTTTTAGAGGTTAGGTTGTTTATCTCAGAAATTCTATTCTATCTTTACCGCATCAATTACCGGCCTTCGTGTAGTTGATTTATACAGAATGAGGCGAGAGACAGGCTCTACGACCCTCTGGCAACCATCGCTAATGATAAAGGTGCCAATTCCTGATCCTGATTTGCAAGGTAGCAATAAGGAAAATATAAATTACGACCCCATGAATTCGGCTACTAACTTTACATCTTCTTTACTAAACCCAACAATGCTATTCCAGCAGATGCCTGCCGGCTTAAGCTGTTGTTGTTGCTGTTGTTGCTAAGCTTCTCTGTAGTTTAGCGTTTTCGCATTTGGCAGGTCTTATACTTACCCTGCCCCGGGTGTTTTCTACCCTTTTCTCTCCATTTTCTCTACTTAAACCAGGCAAACCCATGGCCTTACTAATTACGCAGGAGTGCATAAACTGCGGAGCTTGCGAACCCGAATGCCCCAACACCGCCATTTACGAAGGCGGGGTTAACTGGCACTGGCAAGACGGCACCCAGCTTACCGAAATTGAGCTGGAAGACGGCAGCCAGGTTGATGCCGCCGATCCGCAGGAACCCTATTCCGACGAGTTTTACTATATAGTTTCCGGCAAGTGCACCGAATGTGTAGGCTTTCACGAAGAACCACAGTGTGCGGCCGTTTGCCCGGTAGACTGCTGCGTGGCCGACCCCGATTACGCCGAAAATCAAGAGGAACTTCTACTAAAACAACAGTGGTTGCATGCCTCCTAAAATGTAATAGACGTGAGATATAAGACGCAAGACGTAAGACCTAAAATTACAACTTCTAAACTCCATACTAACTCACCAAATAACTACCTCACTAACTAATTATCCTAATGTCAGCATATAAACATTTTGAAACCAAAGCAGTGCGCCTGCAAAGCGAGCGAACGGGCGCTCGCGAGCATTCGGTGCCGCTCTACCTTACCTCCAGCTTTACGTTTGAGGATGCCGAACAAGCTCGCGCCCTTTTTGCCGATGAAGAAAAGGGGAATATTTATACCCGCTTCAGCAACCCTAACAATAACGAATTCATAGACAAACTTAGCCAACTGGAAGGTACCGACGATGGTATAGCCACTGCATCGGGTATGGCGGCCATGTTTTCAAGTATGGCGGCCCTGCTGAAAAGCGGCGATCATGTGCTGGCTTCCCGCTCGGTTTTTGGTTCTACCCACCAATTGTTTACTCAGGTGTTTCCGGCCTGGGGAATAAAGCACTCCTACGCCGATATTGGCAGGCCCGAAGAGTGGGAAGAAAAAATTACGCCCGAT
>CAZDEY010000002.1:271831-308474 GCA_964504565.1 uncultured Roseivirgaceae bacterium | reverse complement strand
TTTTGTGGAAACCCCTTCTAACCCGGCGCTGGATATTATTGACTTAGAGTGGCTGGGCAAACTTGCCGAGAAACATGATATAATCCTGAACGTAGATAATTGCTTTGCCACACCATATTTGCAGCAACCGGCTACATACGGCGCCCATTTGGT
Source organism: uncultured Roseivirgaceae bacterium (assembly GCA_964504565.1). Classification (GTDB taxonomy): domain Bacteria; phylum Bacteroidota; class Bacteroidia; order Cytophagales; family Cyclobacteriaceae; genus Cesiribacter. The sequence continues at coordinate 308,321 of CAZDEY010000002.1, read as the reverse complement.
TACCCACTCGGCCACTAAGTTTATTGATGGGCAAGGCCGGGCTATTGGCGGGGCTATTTTGGGCAAGCAGGAGTTAATAGATAAGATTCGGTTTTTTGCCCGCCATACCGGCCCGGCGCTTTCGCCCTTCAATGGTTGGTTGCTGAGCAAAAGCCTGGAAACCCTAGCCGTGCGTATGGACCGCCACTGCGACAACGCCCGCCGCATAGCCGAGTATCTGGAAGGCCACCACGAGCTAGAATTGGTGAAGTATCCGTTCTTAGCCTCGCACCCGCAGCAAGCCCTGGCCCGCAAGCAAATGAAGTGGGGCGGCGGCCTGGTTAGCTTTATAGTTACCGGCGGCGTAGACCGGGGCCGCAAATTCCTGAATAGCCTAAAAATGCTATCGCTAACCGCCAACCTGGGCGATACCCGCACCATAGCCACCCACCCGGCTTCTACCACCCATTCCAAACTTACCGAAGCCGAGCGGGCCGAGGTGGGTATACAACCCGGCCTCATCCGAATATCGGTAGGGCTGGAAAATGTGAATGATATTCTAGAAGATATTGAAAATGCCTTAACTGCCTCTAAAGCATGAGGAATTACCCGTCGTCATATTGCCAGATGTGCTGTAGCTGTTGCTTCAACCGCAGGGAATAACTATATCCGGTACGTATTGCCCTAGCCCAACTTAGGCCTCTTCCGGATAGCGAAAGAGGCCTTTTTCATTCTAATCGAATTACAAAAATAATGTTAGTAGAGATAAAAGATACCGTAACCGCAGCTGCCCGCGAGGATATCCTGGATCTGCAGGATCGCATTCAGCGATACAAAAGCGGCCAAATAAACGAAGATCGCTTTAAAGCTTTCCGCCTGACCCGGGGCGTCTACGGCCAGCGTCAATTAGGCGTGCAGATGTTTCGGATAAAGTTGCCATTTGGCCGCCTAACCGGCGAGCAGCTAATTCGCATAGCCGATGTAGCCGAAGAATATACCAATGGCAACCTGCACGCTACCACCCGCCAAAACATTCAGCTTCATTTTGTTCACCTGGAGGATACTCCCGCTATGTGGGCTAAGTTGGAAGAAACCGGTATAACAACCAAAGAAGCCTGCGGCAATACGGTCCGGACTATTACCGCTTCGCCCTTGGCCGGTATCGATCCCCACGAACCCTTTGATGTATCGCCCTACGCCCGGGCGGCTACCGATTACCTGCTGCGCAACCCCATTTGCCAGGATATGGGTCGGAAGATAAAGATAGCATTCTCCAGCAGCGAACAAGATTCGGCCTTTACCTACATTCACGATTTTGGTTTTATACCCCGGGTAGAAGAAGGAAAAAGAGGGTTTAAGGTGGTGGTGGGCGGCGGCCTTGGTGCTCAACCATTCATTGCCGAAACTGCCTTTGAGTTTCTTCCCGAGGATCAATTAATTCCGTTTTTAGAGGCCGGCCTGAGGGTATTTGACCGCTACGGCGAACGGGAAAAGCGGCACAAAGCCCGCCTGAAATTTTTGGTAGCCGATAAGCGGGGCTTGGGCCTAGCCAAATTTCTGGAGTTAATAGCGCAGGAACGGAAGGCAAATAAAGTACAAAGCTATTCCGTAGACCGAGATTTGGTTCCCCTTGAACTGCCAAAGCCGGCATCCGCACCGGAGGTTTCCGTACCCGATCCGTACCAATTTAGCCTATGGAAGAGCACTAATTTAATTCCGCAAAAACAAGATGGGTACTACGCTATAAAGATTCGGTTGCCCCTTGGGAATATTTCTTCGGAAAAAGCCCGTGAATTGGTACGCCTGACCCGGGGCTATGTTGCCGATGATATCCGGTTAACTATAAGCCAGGGCATTCTGCTCAAATACGTACGCGAAGAACATTTAGAGTATTTATACTACTTACTTAACCATCTGGAGCTGGCCGAGGCTGGGGCCGATACCATAGCCGATGTAACTGCCTGTCCCGGCACCGATACCTGTAACCTGGGGGTAACCAATAGCACCGGCGTAGCCCAGGTACTAGAACAGGTAATCAGGGAAGAATACCATGATCTGATTACCAATTCACAAATCCATATAAAAATAAGCGGTTGCATGAATTCCTGCGGGCAGCACATGATTGCCAACATTGGTTTTCACGGCAGCTCCATTAAAGTAGGGGATGCGGTAGTACCGGCCTTGCAAGTGGTACTGGGCGGCGGCCTGGCACCTAACGGAAGGGGATTTATTGCCGATAAGGTTATAAAGCTTCCAACCAAAAGAATACCCGATGCGGTTAGGGCACTGCTGGATGATTACCAAGCCTTTAGCGAGGAAGAGGAATACTTTAATACCTACTACCAGCGCAGGGGCAAGATGTACTTTTACGCCCTGCTGAAGCCCCTGGCCCAAACCAAAGAATTAGCTAGGGACGAATATGTGGACTGGGGCCATACCGATGCTTTTGTACCGGAGATTGGCACGGGCGAGTGCGCCGGTATCAGTTATGATGTAGTTAGCACCATTCTGCAGGATGCCGAAGAGCGCCTTCACTTAGCTAAGAAAGCCTATACGCAACAGTATTATTCGGATAGCATATACCATAGCTACAGCACCTTTGTGATTGCGGCCAAGGCTTTGTTGCTGAGTAAGGATGTTCAGTGCAATACGCACATTGGCATAATTAAAGACTTTGCGGAGAATTTTGCTGAGCTACCCCTGGAAGCCCCGTTTGAGGAAGTTGTTTTGCGCATTAACCGGCACGAACCCTCACCGGAATTCGCCCAAGAATATTTAAGCCAAGCGGAAAACTTCTACCAGTGGGCGCAACAGTGGCGCGCCCGGCACCAGACTAACCAAAACCAAGCCGTGATCACTAATTACTACCAAGCATGAACCAACCCGGACAAATAACCTTAGTCGGCGCCGGCCCCGGCGATCCCGACCTTATTTCGGTGAAGGGGGTAAAAGCTATAGCCTCGGCCGAGGTAATACTTTACGATGCCCTGGTGCATTCCGAATTGCTCAAGTACGCGCCTACTGCCTGCCAAAAAGTGTACGTGGGCAAGCGGGCCGGCCAACCCAGCGCTACCCAGCAAAAAATAAACGAGCTGATAGTAGCCTACGCCCTCAGCGGCAAACAGGTGGTGCGTTTAAAAGGCGGCGATCCCTTCATTTTTGCCCGCGGGCAGGAAGAGGCCGACTACGCCAAAAGCTTTGGTTTGGCAGTTGAGGTGGTTATCGGGATTTCCAGCCTGAACCTACCGGGCTACTACGGCATACCACTAACTACCCGAGCAACCAACCAGAGCTTTTGGGTGGTAACTGCTACCAACCGCCACGGCAAACTTTCGCAAGATGCGCGATTGGCTACGCAAAGCAGCGCTACGGTGGTATACTATATGGGCTTAAAAAAACTGGCCGAAATTGTAGGCTTATACAAGCTACAAAACAAGCACAATTTGCCCGTCGCCATTATTTCGCAAGGTTCGCTGCCCGAGGCGCAGGTAGTGCGCGGTACCGTGCGTTCTATTGAAAAACTTAGCGCTAACCTGCCTGGCCCGGCCATAATTGTAGCCGGCGAATCGGTAGGCGAACTTAATCCGGTGGTTAATTCATTAATTCCGCAAGCCCATGCCCTCTGAAAATCGTCTGTTTCCCATATTTCTGAAAATAGGCCAACTAAACACGCTGCTGGTTGGCGGCGGCAAGGTAGGATTGGAAAAGTTGGGTGCCCTGCTTAAAAACGACCCTGAGGTGCGGCTAACCATTGTAGCTAAAGAAGCTTCGCCCGAATTAAAAGCGGCTATTGCCCGGCTGCCCCACATAGTACTGCACGAGCGACCCTTTGTGCCCGGGGATTTGGACGGCAAACAGTTGGTAATTGTAGCCACCGATAACCGAGATTTTAGTGCAGAAGTGTATGCCCAAGCCAAAAGCCGCGGTATACTAACCAACGTAGCTGACACCCCCGACTTGTGCGATTTTTACCTGGGTGCCACCGTAACCAAAGGCAATTTAAAAATTGGGATAAGTACCAATGGCCAGTCGCCAACCTTTGCCAAGCGATTTCGGCAGGTGCTGGAAGAGGCGCTGCCCGACGAAACCAACCAGTTACTGGCCAACCTAAACCAGCTACGCAACCGCTTGCAAGGCTCGTTTGCCGAAAAAATTCGCGTGCTCAATGCTACCACTCAGGAACTTCTAACTAAATAAGCATGCTACCCACCGACCTTACTGAAGCCGATTCGGTATACGCCGGGCTTAGCCCCGAAGAACGTCTAAAGAAATTGTTTGAAGATTTTAACCCCGAGGATGTACTACTGACTTCCTCGTTCGGAAGCAGCTCGGCTGTGCTATTGCACCTGATTAGCCGGGTACGCCCCCAACACCCTATACATTTTATTGATACCACCTTCCATTTTGATGAAACCCTGGCCTATAAAGACACCCTAATCCGGCAGTTTAACCTGAATGTGGTGGATGTAAGTGCCCGGGCTAATCGAAATAAATTCACCCATGAGAACCACACCTGGCAGCTAAACCCCGATCTGTGCTGCTTTATAAATAAGGTTGAACCGCTGAGCCAGATAAAGAAAAAACATAAAGTTTGGGTATCGGGACTAATGGCCCACCAGAATGCCAACCGGCAGAACTTAACCCTTTTTCAGCAAAAAGAAGAAATTATAAAGTTTCATCCGCTGCTGGATATGAGCGCCCAATCGGTTGCCCTGTACCAGATGATTTACGAGCTACCGCCCCACCCGCTTACCCGGCGCGGCTACCAATCGGTAGGCTGTACCTACTGCACTAAACAGGGCGAGGGCCGTAGCGGCCGCTGGGCCGAAATTACCAAAACCGAATGTGGCCTACATACTTAGGTAGTGAGGTAGTGTCCTGAAACAAGTTCAGGATGACGTTGGTGAGGGGGTGGTTAGTTGTTGGTTGTTAGTTGTTCGTTATTTGTGAGGATATGTTTTACGTCTTGATTCTTGACTTCTGATTCCTGGCTCTTGATTCCTGGCTCATGACTCCTGACTCTTGATTCTTGATTCCCAGAGGTAGCCGCTGGCAAAACCATTGGGTGGGTCATCAGTTTAGGGTACTGACTATGGCAAAGAAGAAAAAGGACTCCTCGCTGGAGCGAAATTTAGGTTTTTGGGATATACTGTTTTTTGGAATTGGCTCGGTAGTAGGCGCAGGCATCTACGCTATAATTGGTAAAGCCGGGGGTATGGCCGGTAATATGCTTTGGCTTAGTTTTGTGCTGGCGGCGGTAGTTGCCCTGCTTACCGGCCTAAGCTACGCCGAATTCGTTAGCCGTTTCCCTGATGCCGGGGGCAGTTTTGAGTATATAAAAAGAAGCTTCGGCCCGAAAACTGCCTACATACTCTCAGTATTTATGCTATTTACCGGTATTGTGGCAGCGGCGGCCATAGGCATTAGTTTTGCCGATTACCTAATTCGCTTGTGGAATATACCTACCTGGGTGGGCAGCGCCGGTATAATTGGTCTTATGGGTTTGGTGAATGCTTTAGGCGTAAGCGAGTCGGCCAAATTTAACCTGATTGCCACTCTTATAACCCTGGCTGGTTTAGGCTTGGTAATTGCCTTTGCCCTACCCGAATGGGGCAGCGTTAGTTACTTTGAGTCGCCCCCCGGGGGCTATACTGGTATTCTCTCGGGCTCGGCTTTAATTTTCTTTAGCTATATAGGGTTTGAAGATTTGGTAAAGATGGCCGAAGAAACCAAAAAGCCGGAAATAAATATGCCGAGGGGCGTGTTATGGTCTGGCTTAATAGTTTTAGCGCTCTATTTAATGATTGCTATATCGGCCGTAAGTGTGCTGGATTGGCAAAAACTGGCCGAAAGCGACGGACCACTGGCGGAAGTTATCAGCACCGCCTGGGGCAAGACCGGGGCAACAATTCTGGTAGTAGTAGCGCTATTTGCTACCTCCAAAACCATTCTTAGTAATATATTGGGTGGTTCGCGCCTGCTTTACGATGTAGCCCGTGACAGTGACGCTAACTGGCTCAAGCACTTTACCAATGTATTTAAGAGTACGGGTACTCCGGTAGTGGCTATACTAATAATTGCCGCCATAGCAATTGGTATCAGCTTAATAGGTGACCTTAAAGTTGTAGCTTCTATCAGCAATATTTTTATTTTTATAGTGTTTCTCTCAGTAAATATTGCGCTGCTCTACTTTCGCTATAGTAATCCGGAAGCCGAGGACCCCCGTTTTAGGGTAAGGGGTACAATTGGTAAGTTTCCGGTTCCTACCCTTCTGGCCACTTTACTTACCTTTATATTATTCGGCTTTAACATATATAACCTACTTTAAGGCAACGGCGAGTTGGTGAAGTAGTAGGTTAGTGCTTGATTGCTAATTTTTAGTGAGGATAGGTCTTACGTCTTAGTTCTAGACTATTTATTTCTGACTCTTGATTCCTGACTCCTGACTCAACCATCTATTGTCCACCCTCTAATTCATGCACCCGCGCATACCGCTTTCTTCCAGAAACACATTCATTTCGTCTTCGGTTAAAGCCAGTACCAGATGGCCCCAATTATCAGTTTCCAGAATAAGTTTTACAAATTCTTCTTTAACCGGAAAATGCTCATCAAATTCTTCCTGATCGGGCAACGTACCCTCTACTTTTACGGTCTGGCAAGAAGGGGCATCGTTAAGTTCGGAGGTTAAGCGTACGCCGGCCGGACTGCCTACCAATTGCAGCATTAGTCCGTTGCCCGAATGGGTTCGTTCGTTTAAAAATTTTATCAGGTACTTAACATCTAATATGGAGTAGTATAATTCAATCATGTTCCGGGTTAAATAATGACCTCAAATGCACAACCAGTTAGTAGGCATAAGGTTGCCGCCGCCTACCGAACTAAAGGGTTAAATTTTATGTAATTCAATAATTAATTGCCTACTTGCTTCATACTAATTTTTTTAATCTACTTCTTTTCGGTTAACTAATTAGCTATAGGCTAAATCCTCTAATATCTATTATTTTGAAAGAAAACTCCCTGCATATACCCCAAATACAAAACTACGACTCTGAGGTTTGTGGTAGCATTCCGTTGCAATTTATGAATCTGGTTCAGCCCCATGGGGTTATGCTGGTGCTGGATGTTCAAAACAATTATACTATAGTACAAGGCAGTAAAAATGCTGAACAGATTATCAATTACCCTATCAATCAACTATTAGGCAAACCCCTTACCCATATAGTTAGTGAAGATCAGGTTACCAAATTGGTAGAGAAACTGGATAGATGGACGGTCAGCAGCCACTTTCCGTACAATTTAACCCTCAAGAACGAACCTCAGAAAGAGTATAATACACTGATTCATCGCCGTAAAGATTATATAGTCTTAGAGTTAGAAGCTCAGGGTCAGGCTGATCACGAAGCTTTTAACTTACTTTATAAAGAGATAAGCTATATAATTGCCGCAGCTAAGGAAGCCCCGGGGGTGTTACGCCTGTGCGAAGTAGCCGTTCACGAGCTTAAACGCCTGAGCGGTTTTGAGCGGGTAATGGTGTATAAATTTGACGATCAATGGAATGGAACAGTGGTAGCCGAAGCCCGCGAGGACGATATGGAAAGTTACCTGGACCTAAGGTTTCCGGCCTCGGATATACCGCCCCAGGCACGTGAACTTTACCACCGCACCCCCTACCGCCTAATTCCTAATACGGAAGCCCAACCTACTAAGCTCAGTCCGGTGGTTAACCCTTTAACTAACAGCCTTACCGATATATCGCAATGCATTTTGCGGGGTGTTCCGCTGGTACACCTGGAGTACCTGAAAAATATGGGAGTGAAGGCAAGTATGTCTACCCCAATTTTAATTAACGATACGCTCTGGGGTTTAATCTCCTGCCACAACCGTAGTGCCCAGTACCTATCCAATCAGGTGCGGTCGGTATTTGAAGTGGTTAGTGGGGTAATTGCCGCCCAATTGAGCAGCCGCGTAAAAGAAGAAGAATTTGAGCACCACAGCCACGTTCACGGCCTTAAGCTTAACCTTATTGAGCAGGTATTCAATCGAAACTCATTTGCCGAAAGCCTAATTGAGCAGCCCGAAACCCTTAAAGGTATTTTAAACGTACACGGAGTGGCGCTTATTGGTAACGGCCAGTGGCACACCTCCGGCCAGGTACCGGAGACCGATAACTTAACCAGTTTACACAAATGGCTTATCCGTTATAATCGCCAGCCGGTTATGACTACCGATTCCCTAGCCCGGGAATTTCCGGAAGCAACCGAATTTCGGCACGTAGGCAGTGGGTTAATTGCTATTCAGATTACCGATAAACTGTATCTTTTGGGCTTCAGACCGGAGCAGTTGGTTGAAGTTAACTGGGGCGGCAACCCCAATGATCGTATTACATACAACGATGAGGGTACTGAATACCACCCGCGGAACTCATTTAAGCAGTGGCGCGAACAGGTTGAGTATACCAGCAAACCCTGGAGAAATGCTACTATTGAAGCCGCCCAGCATTTACGCACTGCCTTGCTAGAGAAAATGGTACAAATGGGATAATTTTATTAATTTGCTGATTGAACAATCCTCTTGCTGCTTTAATTAATGGTTGAAGATCAAACGCGAAATAGCCCGGTGGCAATTACAGCGAGTATACCCTTTGTAGTAGGTATTGGTGCTTCGGCCGGTGGCTTAGAGGCTATTACCCAAGTTTTTGATGCCATTGAGGAAGAACACGGATTTGCCTTTGTAATTGTTCAGCACCTTTCGCCCGACCATAAAAGCCTGATGGATGAGCTACTGGCCAAGCATACCAATATGCCGGTAATTGTAGCGGAAGAAGGTATGCAAATTAAGGCAAATACAATCTTTTTAATTCCGAATAAAAGCTTACTTACCTTAAAAGCCGGCCACTTTCATTTAACTGATAAACTACCGCGTAATTTACCCAGCGAAGCCGTTGATATTTTCTTTCAGAGCCTGGCCCAAGAGATGGGCGACCGGGCCGTAGGGATTATACTTTCCGGAACCGGCTCCGACGGCACCCGGGGAATCAAAGAAATTAAAGCCGGCGGGGGCTTAACCATAGCCCAGGAACCCAGTTCCGCCAAGTTTGATGGCATGCCCCGAAGTGCAATAACCAGCGGCAATATCGATCTAGTACTTAACCCTAACGAAATAGGTCACCAGCTATTTAGTTTGGCTAAGAATAGCCTGAGGGACAAGCTAAATCAGTTGCCGGAACTGGAGCAGAATATGGATAAGCTGCACGAAATTATCAGCTTTATTCGCATGCATACCCAGTTCGATTTTTCGGCCTACAAAGAACAAACCTTGTTTCGTAGGGTAAAACGCCGTTCCGACCAACTGGAACTAGACTCTCTGGAAGAGTACTATTACTATTTGAAGAATCACCCCGAGGAAGCTGAGTTATTGGGCAGAGATTTTTTGATTGGGGTGACCCGCTTCTTTCGCGATGCCCCAGCCTACGAGGTACTTAAGGCCAAAGTTATACCCCAAATAGTTGGCAGTAAAAAACCTAATGATCATATAAAGGTATGGGTTACTGCCTGCAGTACCGGCGAAGAGGCCTACTCCTTAGCTATTCTTTTTAATGAAGAAGTTAGGAAGCAGGGAAAAAACACCTCGGTGAAAATTTTTGCTACCGATGTAGATTCCGAAGCTATTGAAACTGCCGCCCGGGGCGAATTTAGTGAGCCAGTAGAAGAACAAGTTCCCAAAAAATTTCTGGAAGCATATTTCACCAAAGAAAGGGGAAACTATACGGTAAGGCCGCATTTGCGGCGCATGGTAATTTTTGCCCAGCATAATATAATTAAGGATCCGCCCTTTAGCCGGGCCGATCTGGTAAGTTGCCGAAACCTGCTGATTTATATGAAGCCGGCCTTACAACAGAAAGTTTTAGCTACCCTGCATTTTGCTTTAAATCTAAATGGCTACCTGTTTTTAGGTGCCAGCGAAAGCAGCGATGAGCTTAGCCACTCATTGCGCGAGGTTAGCAAAAAATGGAATATTTTTCAAATAACTAAAAAAAGCCGTAACTACATTTTTAACGGCAATGTATATAACGGGCGCACGGTCAACAAAGTAGAAATGCAGCCGCCAAACTCCGACTTATACCCTAAGAAACGGAACTTGGATGACAACTACCAGAATGCTTTTCAAGAGGTTGTACTGGAAGAGCAAGGCTACGCGGTGTTTTTTGTAGATGAAAGCCTGAATTTGCTTAAAGCCCTGGGTAACCATAAAGATTTTCTCCGCATACCGGATAAGGTTCTGGAAGTTAATTTACTGAAACTTTTACCCGAGGAAATTGCGATTGGCCTCAACTTAACTGCTCGCCGGGCACTACGAACGCAAGAACGGGTTGTAAGCCAACGTATGGAAGTTGGGCAGGGCGACGAAGCCCGGGTGGTTAGCCTGGTGGTGAAGCCGTTTACCGACGGTCAGCTTTTTCCGAATAAAGTGCTGAGCGTTTTGCTAAGGACCGAAGGCAACCGCCCGGTTGGTGAGCTTGCCGTAAATGAGGAGGTACTCAGCCGCCAAAACCTGCAAGATAATCGGCAGTTAGAGCTGGAAGAAGAACTAAAAGGCATAAGGCAGGAGTTACGCTCTACCGTTGAGGAGTTGGAAACTTCTAACGAAGAAATGCAGAGTAGCAATGAGGAGCTGCTTTCTTCTAACGAAGAATTACAAAGCACTAACGAGGAGCTTCAGTCTTTAAATGAGGAACTGCATACAGTAAATGCCGAGCACCAGCAAAAAATTATTGAACTTCAGCAGCTAAACGACGACCTGAACAACTATCTGCGAAGTACCGATATAGGCCAAATTTTTCTGGACAGAAACCTTTGCGTACGCAAGTTTACCCCGGCAATAAAAGGCCAGATAAATTTAATTGAATCGGACATAGGGCGGCCTTTTAACCACCTTACCTATAATTTTAGGGATGCCCAATTAGTAGGTACTATTGAGGAGGTAATAAAAACCGGTAACCAAACTGAGCGTGAAATTGAAACTACCTCCGGTCAATACTTTCTGATGAGGGTTATGCCGTACTACCGCCACGATGGGGAAAATGACGGTTGTATTGTTACGTTTGTTGATATCAGCAAAGTTAAACTGCTTAATAACCTACTTAGCAGCGTACTAAACAGCTCACCCAACGGCATATTGACCCTAGTTCCTGAATTTTCTGGTACTAATTCCGGCAAGGTTAAAGATTACTACGTTGAGCTGTTTAATAACTCATCGCTGAACTTGCTGAACCTACCGAAAGATACGGATCTTCAGGGGAACCACTTAAGCCAAATACTGCCGCTGGATAATATTGAAGCCCTTATTAAGCAGTTTAGCCGGGTATTAACTGACCTACAGTTGTACCGTACGGAAGTTAGCTATACAGCCGAAAACCAAGAACGCTGGTTGGAGCTGGTAGTGGCGCGTACGGAATACGGCTTGCTACTTACTATCATCGATATAACAGCCTCTAAAGAAGCTGAAAAAGAGCTGACCTCGGCCTACGATGAGGTTAAAGAAACCAGCAAAGAGTTACAATATTTAAACGCTAACCTAGAGAGCCGAGTAGCCGAACGCACTAAACTTTTAGCCCAGAGCGAAGAACGCTTTCGCTTGCTTTCCCGCTCTACCAATGATGCCGTATGGGACTGGAACCTAATTACCGGCGAATTTTGGTGGAACGACGGCTTTCAGGAGATTTTTGGGCATGAATCTACCGATAACGAAACGGGCGTACAATCATTATACAAGCGCCTGCACCCGGACGAGAAGCAGGCAATAATAAACGAACTAAACGAGGTAATTAATACCGGGCAGAAGCAGTGGACCAGCGAGCACCTGTTTGAAAAAGCCGACGGAAGCTACGCTCAAGTATATAACCGGGGAAAATTGCTAAAAAATGAGTACGATGTGCCCTACCGTATGCTAGGGTCTATAGTTGATATTAGTAACCTGAAGGAAACCCAAAATAAGTTACGCCAGGCTAACGCACATTTGAAAAGGACAAATAGCGATCTGGATAACTTTGTGTATACCGCCTCGCACGATTTGCGCGCCCCGGTAGCCAACCTGACCGGACTTATGAGCCTGTTAACGCCACCGCTTAATATTACTATTGAAGGTAAGGATAAGCACCTGATGAATATGGTAAATAATTCGGTACAAAAGCTTAAGCGGACTATTGACAGCCTGTTAGAGGTTACACAATCGCAGAAAGAACTGGATAAGAACCTGGAGTGGGTGGATATTAAGCAGGTAGTTAACGATGTAAAAGCCGATTTACGCGACCAATTAGTGGAAAGCAAAGGCAAGGTTAAGATGAACCTGGAAATTGAGAAAATTTGCTATACCTACTCCCATATGCGTAGCATTCTCCTTAACCTGATAAGCAACTCCATAAAGTACCGATCGCCCGACCGTAAAATTCTTATAGAGGTAAATACCCGGGAAGATGAGGAAAAAGTAATTATGGAAGTTGCCGACAATGGTTTAGGCTTAAGTGCGAAGAGTCAGGAAAAAATCTTTACTATGTTCCGCCGGTTCCACAGCCACGTAGAAGGTACTGGCATAGGATTGTACATTATAAAAAGGATAATTGAAAGTAACGAAGGTTCTATTACCGTAGAAAGTGAAAAGGACGTAGGTACTACTTTTCGGATATTCTTAAAGAAAGAAAAACCTAGCGAATAACCTTTTTGTCAGTGCTCCCAACTGTTTCAGACGGCCGGCAGCGTAGCGCTCTATACTACCAAAAAATTGCTTTGGTCATTGGCATTGGGCTAATGGTGCTTAAGTTTACCGCTTGGTACCTGACCAAATCTACCGCCATACTTTCGGATGCGCTGGAAAGTATTGTAAATATTGTGGCCAGCGGTTTCGCCCTGTATAGCTTAAAGCTAGCTTCGCGCCCTAAAGACGAAAACCACCCCTACGGACACGGCAAAATTGAATTTATTTCCGTTGGGCTGGAAGGTATGTTTATTTTTATAGCCGGTTTGGCCGCTATCATTAAAGGAATTTATACCTTATTTCACCCCTATACTATAGGCTATTTGCCCACCGGTTTGGCTATTACCGCCGGGGCCGGACTAGCCAATTTTGGCTTAGCCCGTATGTTGCTTAGCCAAGGTAAAGCTTTGGGCTCTAAAACCATGCAGGCCGATGGTAAACATTTGCTGGCCGATGTTTACAGCAGTATCAGTCTAATTATAGGCTTAACGCTAGTTTACTTTACCCAGCTTTTCTGGTTCGATTCGGTATTGGCTATTTTATTCGGTGGGCTAATTATTAAAACCGGTTATACCCTCTTGCGCGATTCAATAGGGGGTATAATGGACGAAACGGATGTTGATTTGGTTAAACGTATAGTAGAGCAACTAAATCGCTTGCGCCGTCCTAACTGGATTGACCTGCATAACCTACGGATTCAACGATTTGGCAACCGCCTGCACGTAGATTGTCACGTTACACTACCCTACTACTTTAGCTTACAAGAAGCGCACGACGAATTGGACATTCTTACTGAAAAACTGAGCGATAAAAATTTAGTAGAGCTGGAATTTTTCATACACTCCGATCCTTGTGAGCCACCGCTTACTTGTCAGATCTGTACCAAAGAGGATTGCCCGGTAAGGCAGGCGCCTTTCCAAAAACACATAGATTGGTCCCTGGCCAGCACCATACCTAACCAGAAGCATAGCGTCCATACTTCTACTTAGCGGCTTCCTTGTTCATTACCCGCTGCACCAACTGAAACTGGAAACGAGCTACCTGGCTATGGGCGGGGTTGGCATTCATCATTACTAGGCAATAAGCAAAGGGCGATAGCTTCCAGTCGTGGATAAGCTGGGTTTCTTCGCAGCGGTAAATAGGCTGAAAGTGGTCGTCGATAACTACTTTTTGCGTTTGGCAGGCACTTATTGCCCGGTTCACCGAGTCAGCCAGTTCAGTTATACTGTCTAGCTCTAATACCTGCTGCAGTTCCGAGGCGTAGTATTTAAGACGCTGGTTCCGCAAACCTTCTAAAAAAGCCTCAAAGGTTGCGCTTAGCTTAGCGTCATGGTCAAGTTGTGCTAGCATAAGAATGATGGTTTAGATTTTTCAGCCGATTGAGGAGTTCTTTTTCTTCGGAAGATAATTTCTCGGGTAGTTTAATTTTAATGGTAACGTATAAATCGCCGTAGGAAGCAGGGCTACCGTAGTGGGGCATTCCCTTGCCCTTAAGCCGAAGCTTTTTATCGCTTTGCGTTCCCTCTTTTAGGTTAAGGGAAAGCTTGCCGCCCAGGCTGGTAAACTCAATTTTGCCCCCTAGCATAGCGGTATATACCGGCACCCAAACCTCCTGGTGTAAATCATTGCCGTCTCGCCGGTAATTACTGTGGGGGTTTACATGAACGCTTAGGTACAAATCTCCAGCCGGGCCATTGGTTGGGCTGGCACCACCTTTACCCTTAAGTTTAAGGGTTTGCCCATCGGCTATACCGGGTTTAAGCTTTAGCCTAAGCTGCTTTCCGTTTACGGTTAATATCTGAGTTGTTCCGTGGTAGGCATCTTCCAGGTTAATATGGGTGTCGGCCTGGTAATCCTGCCCCCGGCGGTGGGTCTGCTGCCAATTTCTGAACTCGCTACCCCCACCCTGGAACGGATTGGCGGCTCCCCCAAAAAAGTCCCGGAAAAAATCGCTAAAATCAGCTCCTTCAAAAGCGCTGCCCCCACCGAAGCCCCCGCCCGGCCTACCAGTTGAACGGCTATACTCCTGCCAGTTGAACCCTCCGCCGGCCTGTTGGTACTTATTCCAATTAGCTCCTAGCTCATCGTACTGCTTACGCTTTTCCGGGTCGCTCAACACATTATACGCTTCGCTTATATTTTTAAATTTTTCTTCAGCTTCCTTATCGCCCGGGTTTTTATCAGGATGATATTTTACCGCCAGCTTTCGGTACGTTTTTTTTATTTCATCCTGGGTGGCGGTTTTATTTACCCCTAAAGTTTTATAGTAGTCCTTATAATCCATTATAAGCAATTATTGAGTATAACCTGATTGAGCCTTCTTGGTTGGCAAAATTGTACCTATTGGGCAGCCTGTTAACTCGCGCTAAATACGCTAAAGCATGCCGGCCACAATTAATATTCTATATGAAGTTACCTAATTATGAACCTAACCTCTAAAAAATAGCCTATACAATTGCCCTAATTAGTAGAAGCTTTAAAAAATAGACAATTCAACGAAAAGCGGCCACAGGAACATTAAGCCATAGACCCATTTGAACTTTACGATCTAGCTTAAACGGAACCAATTGTTCCAACATACTTAATATCTTTAGGCTAAAATATAAAAAAAACTTACTTAAATTATATAAAATTTAATCTTAGAGTATATTGGATATACCTCATATTAAAACTGCGGCTTACCTATATGCTTATCTAGTATTATATTTTACAAGTTTTAAAGGCAATTTTTAGTATTATTATTACATTCAACTGAGGTTCAATAAATTACTAATATTGGTTTTTAGTAATTACCAATATAATTTTAATTGAGGAATGCGGCTAGTATGTTCAAAAACCGGCGCTATACATATTATATAGTTTTTCATTTAGCCATTACGGGGCTGCTGCTGTTAGTCTGCCTTACTAATTCTCTGGGGCAAACTCCTACTTTTAATGTAATTAACCCCCGCCAAGACGATGGCCGGTCATTGCAGTACTTAGGGTTAGCCAATTTAGAAAATGGTGAACTTGCTTTTTTAACTACCCAAGGTTTAGCTTCATTCAACGGTATTGGTTGGCAGCCATTATACCAACTTAAGGATGGTGAACAGCCAGTGGCTGATGGCATAGCCAGTTTAGAAAATAACGGAACCCTATGGCTAGCTACTGCCTCTAATTCACTGCGCATCTATCAATACTCTCAGCAAGAAAATACCTTACTCGATACACTTGAATTGACCACCGGTTCCGGCAGCGGAGCTTTGCTGACCACCAAGCCTAATTCTGATGTAAATGAATTTGCCGTAACGGTAGATAAGCACCTATTTGTTTACCAAGAATTCCGATTACAAAAAAAAATTAAACTGCCTTATTGGTTATTGAAACCCAAGGCTATAACTAGTCTTCTGTATTTTCAAGATCAACTTTATCTTACCACAATTAACGGCCTCTACCAAGTAGATTTTTCAACCCAGGCCATTAGGACAGTTTCAGAACCAATACTATTAAATTCCCCAATTTTGCGGGCAGTTGTAAGCCCCGATCGGGAAAGAATGTATTTATTGGGAAAGAACTGGTTGGGTTCTTGGAGTGGAGGCAGACTTACCCTGCTTGAAAAAGAAATTTTTGAGAAATCAGAAATTTTCAATACTAAGTTTACCAGCCTGCACACCTACGGACCTAATCTCTTAGTATTTTCAATCGGCCATAATTTTAACCTGTATAATTTAACCACCAGCCAGCGGCTACCCTTCCGGCTTAGTGCACCCCATTCCACCACCTTAGCTTCGGCAGCTCATCTGGACAGTGAAGGCAATGTTTGGTTTCTTACTCAACGGGGTGCTCTTAGGGTTACTTCATTTGCCTTAGCCAGCCTAGATAAAGTTTCCGGCCTGCCCGACAGTGAGGTTTCGACTATTTGGATCCAGCAGGACAGCACCATAATTATAGGGGGCAACTTAGGCATAAACCTTTGGAATAACGGAAACTGGCAAAATCTTTCCACTGAAATAACGCCGGATAGTAGAATTGAATCCCGGGTGCTGGATATTAGTTCAGTAGGTAATATAATATATTTGGCCGGTAACGATTTGGGCTTAGGAACCTATACGGGCCAAGAAACCGTACAATGGCAGCCTATGCCCAATGGCGTTCGGGCCACTGCGCTGGCTACAATTAACAATAAATTAGTGGTAGCCACCGATAAAGGCCAAGTTTACGAATATACTGAAGGCAAATTTACGCTGAAGCACTCGCTTCAGGGGGGGAATTATATTCGGAAAATAGTAAATCTTAGTAACGAACTATTTATCCTCAGCCAGAATGGCATATATCACTTAAAGGACTATAAATTAGTCCGCGCCATAGTACCAGATAAGCACGACCTGGCTCAAACCTATAGCTTGGCTATTTACAAAAGCGATACCTTAGTTGGTACTCGATTAGGGCTAAGCAGGTTGAAAAACGGAAAACTAGAACCAAGTAACCTTATTGGCAGCGAAAGCAGCTACCCGGTTTACGCCTTGCTAACGGTCAACGATTCCACCCTATGGGTAGGCACTAACCGGGGTATTGCTAAAGTGCAAAACGAAAATTGTAAATGGTATAGCAAAGCCGAGGGTTTAAGCGGAAATGAGGTAAACCGTAGTGCTTTGGTAGCTTCCGAAGACGGCCGCGTATGGATAGGTACCGACGGCGGACTAACCGTGTACTTACCGGAGCTGGAAAACAATCAGCAAATTGTTCCTAAAATTTATATTGATAAGGTATTAGCTAACCAAAAGGAAGTAGCCTCAGCTTTAAGCAATGCAGACTTGCTAATAAAACTACCCTCGGAAAGCAATACGCTGGAATTCAACTTTAATGTAGTAAACTTTCGTAATCCAGTCAGCACCGTAGTGCGCTACCGCTTAGTTGGCGTGGAAGAAGATTGGAACCTGAGCAACAATTATTTGCAGAACTCAGTACGCTACCCCCAGCTTGAACCCGGAACTTACTATTTTGAAGCTCAGGTCCGTAACGGCAACAGCCCTACCTGGAGCCCAGTACAGCAATCTCCATTAATTACCATTCAACTGCCTTGGTACCGAACCTGGTGGGCATACGTTCTGCTTATAGCCGGTATTTTAGCGGCAGCTTATTTAATATACTATCTAATTTTACAAAACCGATTAAAAGAGCAGCTACGCCTATCGGTAGATAAAGTCAAATCAGATGCCCTAATTAACGAGAGTAAGTTTAAGGCAATTTGGGAAGCAATGGATACCGGCTTACTGGTAGTAAGCAAAAACGGTAAAATTTTAATGTCCAATCCGGCTAGCTGCGAGCTATTTAAGCATGTAGACGACTGCACCGTAGGCCGCGACATAGACGAGGTACTTCATCATAGCTACTTCACAAAGTCCAGTATTAAAAGTTACTACAATCGCCCGTATCCGCTCCGCTTCGAGGTTCAGGAGGAAGTAAACGGCCTAGTTCGCCACTTGCTTATTAGCTTTAGAAGTTTGGTAATGGGGCCTAGTAATATACCAACGGTAATAATTAGTATAAAAAATATTAGTAGTTTAAAAGAAGCTGAAATCAGAAATAAGCACCTAAATAATATGCTAATGGAGCATAATCAGGAGCTTATTAAAAAAGAGGGAGAATTAGCTTCCACCAACCGTAAATTACTTACTCAGCAACAAAGTCTGCAGGAGGCCCTAAGTAGTCTGGAAGAAAGAAATTTTGAGCTTGACCAATTTGTTTATAAAACCTCCCATGATTTACGGGCTCCAATAGCTTCTTCCCTGGGTCTTATTAACCTTATGAAAATTGACGGTCAATCGTCCGATTGGCGCCATTACGTTAGCCTTATTGAGAGTTCGCTTAAGAAGCAGGATAGCTTTATTTCTACTATGCTAAGTTTTGGCCGTAGCACCCGCGCCGATGTAACGATTGAACATGTTGACCTAGGTAGATTAGTGAATCAAACCCTAGAGGATCTGCATTATTTACCCGGTTACGAAAAGCTGGAATTTAGAGTGAATCATAAATTTTCAGACATAGAATTTTGGTCGGAACATAGCCGGCTTCAAATAGTATTAGCTAATATTATAGCCAATGCAATCAAATATCGTAATATTCACGCCGAAAAATCCTGGGTTGAAATTACTACCGAAAATGATTCAGAAGAAGCGATAATTACTATTGCCGACAATGGTATTGGAATCGATAAGAAGTACTTAGATAAGATATTCAATATGTTCTACCGGGCTACCGAAAAATCGGACGGCAGTGGACTTGGCCTGTATATAGTTAAACAGACTGTAGAGCGATTAGGCGGAAATATTGATGTATTCTCTGAAATTGAGGTAGGCACCAGGCTGGTAATTAGCCTGCCCAACCGGTCTAAAGTTCCGCAAAAATCGACGGCTAATAATTAGTTGAACAGCGGATAAAGCGCCCTACTAAACGACTGAGTCTGCATAGCTGAAAGTTTATGCTGTACCACCAGCCCGGCCATCTGGTTAACTACCTCGTGAAGTTTTTCTTCGGCTACATCCGGGTAATTTTCCGGCAGTTGTTTATACGTGTATACTGACTGTTCCATGCCACCCATAGCCCGTTTAAACCTAATCAAGCCTCGGGTTTCATCAATACTACTAATTCCTAAGTCTAGGTTTTCTACCCCTTTCTCTTGGGCATGGTGCAGTAATTGAAAAAATAACAGGTTGTTGGGCCTTAAGCCCAACGTATCCTGTCGGCTGCAGCCCCATTTATAGTAAAAATTCTTTTGATGTTCAATTATGATAGCCATTGCCAGTACCGAACCTGCCTGGCTCACCACACTGTAAAAACCGTGGCCTGTGGCTATAAGCCGCTGATGCATGGCCTCAAAAAATGAAAAAGGCTGGGGAATAACCCCAAGTTTTTCGGTACGCAATAAGTAATACTGGTGATAAAAACGCTTCAGCGCGGAGTCGCTTTGGGTGGTGTAAAATTCTAAACCATTTTTTACCGCCTTTCTAATATTCCGACGAAATCCGGCCGACATTCGGCGTTCGGGTTTACTTACCACCGGCACATGGTGTAAGCAATCTTCCCGAATAGGCTCTCCTAAAAATGCTACCTGTTCTGGCTTAGCGTAGCTTTCCGGTAATTTTAGTATAAGCGGTTTGTCAGGAAATTTTTGGTGCAGTGATTCTATATGGCCGGGCAAATTACCGCGTTTAACCGCCGGCACTACATAATCCGAGAAGGGAAGGCTTATTAATTTTGAGCCCACCAAGCAACGAGCCTCGGCTACAATTAAACCTTCATCGTCTTCAGATTGAGTTTGCCAAAAATTGTAATTGTAATAGTCGGCTAACAACCTTAACCAAGTGTTTGAACTAAACAGGTTTTTATTATAGTGCTGAAGCGGAGGGGAGCCTGACTCAAAAGATAGCTTAGCAACTTTAATTTCCTGATTAGTTGTACCACTCAATTCCATACCAAATTCCTTCTTTTCCCCCAGTATTGTTCGTTTCCCTCGGTAAAAGGTTGCAACTGAGCAACATCTTCCGGGCTTAAGGTAATCCGCAATGCATCAATATTTTGCTGCAGTTGGGTGGTATTTACCGCCCCGCTCAGTACCGAATCGGTCCAGGGTTGGGCTAAAATATAAGCAAGGGCTACGGCATCGGGAGTAGAGTTATATTTAGCGGATAGGTTGGCAAGCGTAGTTGTTAATTCGGCGTTGCCGGCGCCTAATTCGGAGCCCGAAATTATTCGGCCATTGCCCATTCCTTCTTTAACAATTACCCCTAAACCTCGGCGGTGAGCTTCGGCCAGGCTGGGCCCGGCCGAGGTTTCTAGAATATTATACGTTGCCTGAACTACTTGAAACAAACAATGGTCGTCAAAACAAATATCTAATGCCTTTTTTATTGTTTCGGCCTGCTCGCTACCGCTAACTGATAGCCCAATAATTAAGCCGGTGCTTTTGAGCGTATGCAAGCGCTCCAGCACCAACTTGTTATCAAGTACCCCACTTTCTATAGTAGCCGAGTGGATATAATAAACTTTAAGGTAAGCCCCCAACAACAAGTTACTTTCTTCGCGTTGCTTATCTAATTGAGGAAGAGAATGATTTTTAACTTCGTGCTGTTCAGCCTCAACCTGCCAGTTAGCCGTATAAGTATACCCCCACTTAGACCCAATTACCGCTTTCTCCTCGCTAATTTTGTTATCCCGAAGCCAGTCACCTAAAAACTTCTCGCCTTTTCCGTAACTGCGGGCTACATCAAAATAATTTATTCCGGCCTGCCAGGCAGCATCCAGCATGGTATTCACGTGGGTTTCCCATTCGTCCGGGCTTTGTAATTGGTTTAAGTCGGCACCGTGGTTTATATTAATATAGCCCGGCCGGCCTAATGCTGCCAAACCCAAACCCAAACGCGAAACCGACAAGCCGGTATCTCCTAATGTAGTATATCTCATTGAATGAAATCTTAGCGGGAAATTGTGTAACCAAATGGTGTAAAGGCAAAGCCGGCCAGTTTAATATGCTGCTGGGCAAAGGGTATTCCAATAATGGTAAAAACCAACAAAACGGCAAATAATACGTGGGCCAAAGCTATCCAAAAACCGCCAATAAGTATCCATAGTATATTCATAAATAATGGCAGGCAGCCCTGAGCCCTAACGCCTGGTTTCACTTCTTTACCAAATGGCACTAAGCTAAAACCCGCTAACCTAATTACCTGAACGCCAAACGGAATGCCTACTATGGTTAGGCACAATAATAACCCACTGAACAGGTAACCGGCGGCTATAATTATACCGCCTCCTAAAAAAATCCATAGTAGATTGGCAATCGTTTTCACCTTTTGGTAGTTAGTTTTTGTACCTAAGTATACTATAAATCTTCAAAATATAGAACTTTGCCCGGCAGATAACTACGCAACATGGATTTTATCCCAACCCCAATTTCCCAGTCAAGTGCCCGCTCCAAAGAATCGCGTCGTAGGTGGGCATTCTTAGTTAAGCTAATAGTCTTTACCCTTATTGTGGGTAGTACCCAACTGTACCCCAGCTTCTACCGGCAGTATCTACACCTACCGGCAAACCTGGTTAGAGCGGCTTTGTTTTTTATAAGCTTTCATCTTTCGGTATCCTTTATCCGGCTAACCTTGGCGGCAGTGTACCTGCGCCGTAAACCCGGAACCCTAATGGGCAATAATTTCTTACTGGGCCTAAACCAAATTTCATCTATACTGAATTTTATAATCCTGGTTTTTGCAGTATTTCTACTTTTCAACATTAACATCAAGGAATTTTTCACGTCCATTTCCATTATAGCGGCGGCCATCGCTATACTTTTTAAGGACTATTTTACCAATATGATTAACGGGCTCATCATTATGTTTAGCGATTACCTGAGCCTGAACGACTACGTAAGTATTGGCGACCACCGGGGCCGAATTGTTGATATAACCCTAATGAATATTCACCTGCTGAACGATGATGACGAACTAATTTATATAGCCAATAACAACATAATAACCAGCATTATAGTAAATTACACTCGTAAAAATCAGCGAAAAATTATTCTGGAGTTTAGCCTGCCGCCCGATCAGCTAACCGATTTAAATACCTTTGAAAAGGAGTTGGCCGATTCACTGGAAAAATTTGGAGAGGATATTATTCCTGAATCGGCCCAGATGCGGGTAGTAGATGTAAATGCCGATTCGGTACTCATTAAATTTTGGGTTATACTAAACCGCACCGACCGTAAGCTGGACCGGGACATACGCCGAACGCTTAACTCGCAAGTTATTAACCATTTAAACAAATTAAATAGCTCCAAGTACAGTGACTACCAAGGAAAATTTCTTTGAAGATGTATATGCAGTAGTTCGCCTAATACCAGAAGGCAGAGTAAGCACTTACGGAGCAATTGCAGCCTATTTAGGCAGAAAGGGCAGCGCCCGAATGGTTGGCTGGGCTCTTAACGCGGCGGTAACTATGCCCAATGTGCCGGCTCACCGGGTAGTAAATAGAAATGGCCAGCTAAGTGGAAAAGGCCATTTTGGCGAACCTACCCTCATGCAAAGTTTATTGGAAGCCGAAGGAATTAAGGTTAAAAATGATACTGTGCAAAATTTTAAAGATCTTCTATGGAACCCTCAATCCGAGCTGCTGTAACCTAAGAGGCTGAGACTGATAAATTTCTATTAGACTTGAACCTTGAAATTAGCAATAACCCAATGAAGGTTAAGCTACCGTTCAAAAGGAGTATAAAGAAACCAAATTCAAAACCGCCCAGCCATTCTTTAGAATTCGTATCGATAATAAACGAAACTATTGGCGAAAGCACACAAACCAAAGGTGCCAAATTATCTTTAATACTGAGCCTGGTAAGCTGGCCGAAAGCAAATAAGCCCAGCAGTGGACCATACGTATAGCCCGCCGCTCTAAACAACTGGTTAATTACACTTTTATCGTTAAGGGCATTAAATATCAGTATCACAATTAGCAATAGCACTGAGAAGCCGATATGCACGTACAAGCGCGTTTGTTTAGAACCAATTTTCCCGCCCTTGTCCAAGCCTAAAATATCTACGCAGAACGAAGTTGTAAGTGCTGTTAGGGCGGAATCGGCCGAGGAGTAGGCCGCGGCTATAATGCCTAACAAAAACATGGCCGCTACCAGAGGCGAGAAATAGTGTAGGGCTAGAATAGGGTACAATTCGTCAGATTTTTCCGGCAGGGCTATGCCCATCGTATCGGCGTATTGGTAAAGCATAACCCCCAGGGTCAGAAACAGTAGGTTTACGCCAACCAGTACTATACTGAACCAAAACATATTCTTTTGGGCATCCTTCAGTGTTTTAACCGTAAGGTTTTTCTGCATCATGTCCTGGTCCAGGCCGGTCATTACAATGGTTATGAATGCCCCGCTAATAAATTGTTTCCAGAAATATTTACCATCGTACGGATCGTCAAAGAAAAACATTTTGCTAAGCTTGCTTTCCGAAACCGTATCCACCAACTGGCTCAGGCCTAAACCCATTTCATCGCCTATCAGATAAATGCTGATTCCTACGGCTAACAGCATAAAGAGCGTCTGCAGCGTATCGGTAAACACGATTGTTTTAATGCCGCCCCGGAACGTATAGAGCCATATTAACAGAATGGTTACGGCAACGGTAGCCCAAAACGGAAACCCGTACGTCTCAAAAATGGCAATTTGCAGCACATTCGCTACCAGGTACAAGCGAAACGACGCCCCTACTACCCTACTCAGTATAAAAAACACCGAACCGGTTTTGTAGGAGTAAAAGCCAAATCGCTGCTCCAGATATTCGTATATACTTACCAGATTTAGGCGATAGTACAGCGGCAGCAGCACCCAAATGATAGTAGCGTAGCCCAGCAAATACCCCAACACAACCTGAAAGTAGCTAAAGAAGCTATTACCCACCTCGCCCGGCACCGATATAAAAGTCACCCCGCTTAACGAGGCTCCAATCATGCCAAAGGCTACTAAATACCACGGGCTTTGCCGGTTGGCCGTAAAAAAAGTATGGTTATCCGTTTCGCCACCGCGCGAGGTAAGCCAGGAAATTAATACCAATACTCCAAAGTATCCGGCAATTAGTAAAATTACAGTCAGGGGCGACAGAACAAGCTCGGGCATCATTCGTACTACTAGTTAAGGGAGAAAATTAGGTTTATTTCTTATTTTTGCCAATTAACCAGCCAATAAAGCCGGGAAAGACTATGACAGAATTAACCAAAGCCACTAAAGATAGTAAAATTAGCCCCACCGTAGCCAATAACCCCGCCTGGCAGGAGCAAACTGAAGTGCTGGTTGAGGTGCTGGAAGATCAGGAGCGAAACCTTATGGTCTATAATGATGATTTCAATACGTTTGACCACGTAATTGACACCTTGGTGAAAATTTGTGGCCATACCACCATTCAGGCCGAGCAGTGCGCCCATATAATTCACTACAAGGGAAAATGCTCGGTAAAGCATGGCACCTACGACGATCTGAAGCCTATGCGCGACGGTATACGGGAAGCCGGAATTGATGCCCGCATTCTGTAAATTATTATAAAAAATCACCCTTTACATAAAGGCGAAAAGCCGAATTAAACCGGGCTATTTTCTGTTAAAAACAGAGGACTAAAACACTACTATGGAGTACCCAAGCCGCCACATAGCCAAGGCCGTGGAAGAAATTAGCAAGCTGCCCGGAATAGGAAAAAAAACCGCCCTCCGATTAGCCCTATATATTTTAAAGCAAGACGAAAGCGGAGTAAACCAACTAGCCCAATCACTAATTGATCTGAGGACAAAAACCCAAACTTGCCGGGTTTGCCACAACCTATCGGATGCTGATGTATGTGCTATTTGCTCTAACCCCCGCCGCGATGCTTCCCTGGTGTGCGTAGTAGAAAGCCCGCAAGATGTAATGGCTATTGAGAACACCTCGCAGTACCGGGGCATGTACCACGTATTAGGCGGCGTAATTTCACCCATTGAAGGCGTAGGCCCATCTGACCTAAAAATTCCCTCGTTACTTAACCGACTGGCGGAAGGCAAGGTGGAAGAAATTATCCTGGCTATTAGTCCTACAATGGAAGGTGATACTACGGCTTTTTACCTGACCCGCAAGTTCAATGACTACCCAATAAAAATTAGTACCCTAGCTCGGGGCGTGCCGGTAGGTGGTGAGTTGGAATATGCAGATGAAATTACCCTGGGCCGCAGCATTCAACGCCGGGTTAAATACGAAGCCAGCGAGTAATAACTATTAGAAATTAAATTCTAAATCCCCGGCAATGGCTATAAAGTTTTTGCGGGGGTTGGTAGTTAATAACCATTTCTTCAGCAGGCGGTTGGCAAGAGGAATACCTCTACTATGAAACCTCATTATTCTATAATCTGCCTTTTCTCAATACTTCTTAGTTCAAGCCCGATAATATCCCAGGAAGTACCGCCCGACACCCTAACTTCAGAATCCATCTTGCGCCTTGGCGTTTACGACAAAGCACCCTATATGATAGCGGGGGACAATGATACCTGGGAGGGGGTAAGCATAGAATTATGGCGAAGGGTAGCTGAGAAGCTAAATATTCGCTACGAGTTTGTGCAACTAAATGAGTTTACCGCTGAAGAAAGTTTAGTACAGGGCAATGTTGATGTATTAGCTTTAGCCAATGCCAACCCCAATACTAATAACACCCTTAATCTCAGCCAGATATATTATACCGATCACTTAGGGATGGCGGTACCTCAAACTCAAACAATTTCATCTATAACCAAAGCCTTTTTTAGCCCCCGCTTCTGGCAAATTGTGGCTATTCTTTCCATTATGCTGCTGGTAGTAGGCGGTTTAATATACTTTATTGAACGAAGCGCCAACGATGAAGGCTTTGGGGGTAAGCGTTCGGTTTGGCAAGGCATTGGTTCCGGATTTTGGTGGGCCGGGGTTACGCTAACCACAATTGGCTACGGCGATAAAGCACCCGTTACCTTTTGGGGAAGAACCATTGCTATGTTCTGGATGCTGGTAAGTATGGCAGTTACCGCCGTATTTACGGCCACCCTGGTCAGTATTATGGGTCAGCCCGGCAGCAATTCGGTAAGCTTTCCCGGCGATTTACGGAAAATGAATATAGGTGCTATAACCAACACCCCAGCCGCAAGCTATCTGCAGGAAGAACGGGTAAAATATAAAGAATACACCAACTTAGGTGAGGCCCTCTCGGACGCTCAAACCAATAATATTGATGGAGTGGTTGCCGGGGTATCCGCTATGCGCTACCAAATTACCGAAAACAATAACTTAACCTTGCGCATAGAAACCAAGCAAGTATTGCCTCACTTTTATGCTTTTGGTTTCCAGAAAAATTCCCATTTATACCAACCTATAAACCAGGCTTTACTTGAAATTATTACGACTAAAAGCTGGCAGCAGGAACTGAACCGGTATATTCCCGAGCCTTAATAACCACTATTATTTCACTCATCTCATAAATCTGCCACTCATAGAAATATTCTTCATCGGCAAATTATCTTACATTACCTTTAAATTATAATCCGATACCAAACGAATGAAAATCAAACAATTATTACTTGCATCAGCCTTTTGCCTAACCGCAGCCGGCAGCTACGCCCAAACCATGACGGTTGACCAGATTCTGGATAATTACTTCGAGAATATTGGCGGCAAAGATAAATTAAGCGACCTGGAAGGCATTAAAATGGAAGCCAAAGTAAACCAGGGCGGTATGGAAATTCCGCTGGAAATTGTTCAGACCGAAGACGGCAGTACCTATACCAAAATTACCTTCCAAGGCAAAAATATAATGCAGAATGTATTTGACGGCGAAACGCTGTGGAATACGAATTTTCAGACTATGCAGGCCGAAAAAGCCGACGATGAAACTACCGCTAACCTAAAGCTGGAATCTAACGACTTCCCGGATTCTTTCCTGGACTATAAAGATAAGGGATATACCGCCGAATTGATGGGAACCGAAACCGTAGAAGGTACTGAAACCTACAAAATTAAGCTGGTAAAGGAACCAATACTAGTGGACGGCAATAAGGTTGAAAATGTAGTGTACTACTTCTTCGATACCGAAAACTTTGTGCCCATAATGCAGGAGAGCGAAGTAAAAACCGGCCCCATGAAAGGCCAGATTCAACAAATTACCTTTAGCGATTATCAGGAAGTTGACGGTTTGTACTTTCCGTTTTCTATGGGCCAGGGTATTAAAGGTATGGGTAGCCAACCACTAACCATAACCTCAATTACCACCAACCCTGATGTTGACGATGAGATGTTTGAATTCCCTGAATCAAATAATTAATCAGTAAAGAACCTCTTCACAAGGCCGGCTTAACACTAGTGTATTGCCGGCCTTTTTACTATAAACTCTTCACCATAATGAAAAAACTTAGCATTGCCCTCGGCCTGTTAGCACTTTCAATGAATGTGCAGGCCCAGGAGCAGGAAGAAATTGTGCTTTCCGGTAAGGAACTGTTCGGTGACTTAAAAGCCCGGCATATAGGCCCGGCCATTATGAGCGGCCGTATTACCGACCTGGAAGGCCACCCTACCAACTCACGGATTGTTTACGCCGGAACTGCCGGGGGTGGGGTCTGGAAAACCTCGGACGGCGGGGCAACCTTCACGCCTATCTTCGATGAGCATGCCCAGTCTATAGGAACCGTAGCCGTTGACCCTAACGACCCTGACCGGCGCATATGGGTAGGCACCGGCGAGGTCTGGACCCGTAATAGTACTTCGGCCGGCAATGGCCTGTACGAAAGTACTGACGGCGGGGTAAACTGGACAAAAATTGGCTTTGATAAGGGAGAACGGATAGGTGCCATAGAATTCAACCCTAAAAATAGCCAGGAAGCCTACGTAGCCGTATTAGGTGCCCTTTGGGGCGATAGCGAGGAACGGGGCGTTTACAAAACTACCGACGGCGGCAAAACTTGGAATAAAATACTGTACGTGGATGCCACCACCGGTGCCAGCGATGTGGTAATGGATCCTAAAGATCCGAATACGCTGTATGCCTCAATGTGGGAATTCAGAAGAACGCCCTGGTCGTTCAGCTCCGGTGGCAACAGCAGCGGTTTATATAAAACTACCAACGGCGGCAAAAGCTGGAATAAAATCCATAACGGCTTTCCTAAAGGGAAATTAGGTAGGATTGCAATTGCCGTGGCCCCTTCCGACCCTAATATTCTTTATTCAGTAATAGAAAGCGAGCAGAAAAAAGACCGCGGGCTATACCGCTCCGACGATGCCGGGGCTAGCTGGAAGTTACTCAATAGCGACTTTGGCCTGGTAGTTCGCCCCTTTTACTTCAGCCGCATAGTAGTGGACCCTAAAAACTCAGATATAGTAGCTAAAGCCGGCTTGTTTGGTTCGCTAAGTCGCGATGGGGGCAAAACCTTCCGCGATATGGGCAGTATGCACGCCGATATTCACGATATATTGTTTGATTCTAAGGATAGCGACCGGGTGTATGCCGGAACCGACGGTGGGGTTTACCGCAGTTGGGATGGTGGCAGCACAATGGAAATAGTGGAAAATATGCCGGTTAGCCAGTTCTACCATATAAGTGTAGATAGCGCCCAGCCTTACAATATATACGGCGGCTTACAAGATAACGGCAGTTGGTACGGTCCTTCATCATCTCCGGGCGGGGTAGAAGCCCGCGACTGGACCCGCATTGGTGAAGGCGATGGCTTCCGGGTTCTAAAGCACCCTACCAAACCCATAATCTATTCAGAAATGCAGGGGGCCGAAAACGTATGGAAGTACAATACCGAACTGGACCGCTTAACAACTATCCAACCTCTACCGGAAAAAGGCGACCCTAAATTGCGTTTCAACTGGAATGCCCCTATGGCGTTGAGTAGAAATAACCCGGACCGACTCTATATCGGCAGCCAGTTTGTGCACATGTCTAACGATATGGGGGAAAGCTGGCAAAAAATTTCCCCAGATTTAACTACTAACGACCCTAAAAAACAAAACCAAGCCGAAAGCGGCGGCCTATCGGTGGATAATTCCGGTGCTGAAAACCACACCACCATCTTTACCATAGCCGAATCGCCCTTAGACGAAAAGGTGATATGGGTAGGAACCGATGACGGTAATGTGCAAATAACCAAAGACGGCGGCAAAAGCTGGACCAATACTGTAGCCAATATTACGGGATTACCCAAAAATAGCTGGGTGTACCATATTGAAGCCAGCGTTCACGACAAAGGAACTGCTTATGCCGTATTTGACCGCCATACCAGCAACGACATGGAGCCCTACGTTTACAAAACTACCGACTACGGCCAAACCTGGAAATCGCTGGCTACCTCTAATATAGAGGGGTTTGCTCGCAGCCTTCAGGAAGATTACGTTAACCCGGACTTATTATTTTTAGGAACGGAACTGGGCCTGTATATTACTACCAACGGCGGCCAAAACTGGAATAAGTTTACCAATAACATGCCGGCTACCGCCGTTCACTACCTGGAGCTTCACCCTAAAACCAACGATTTGATTTTAGGCACCCACGGCCGAGGCATTATAATAATTGATGATATCAGCCCTCTACGCCAGATAAACCAGGAAGTACTGGCCAAGGATGTCCACTTTTTCGATACTAGAGTATCTACTATACCCGAAGAAAGCAATTTTGGCGGCGCCAGTACCGAAACCCAGTTTATCGGGGCTAATCCTACCCAATCGGCCCGGATTATGTACTACCTGAAAAAGCGCCACACTTTCGGTAAAATGACCTTGGAGATCTTTGACGAAGAAGGAAACCTGGTTACTGAACTGGGCCCGGGTAAATCTAAGGGTATTAACCAAGTAACCTGGAATTACCGGACTAAACCACCCAAAATGGCTAAGGCTAAAACTTTTGCCTTTGGTGGCTTTGCTACCCCGGTAGTGCAGGCGGGTAACTATAAAGTTGTTCTTACTAAAGGAAAGGAAACCTATACCATGCCGCTGGTAGTGCAAAACGATCCGAAATCTACCATAACCAGGGAAGAACGGCTTGCCAACCACAAGGTGATGCGCCAACTTTACGATATGTCGGAAAACCTGGCCTATTTGGTATACGAACTGGATTCTTACCTGGAAAAAGCTGAAGAACTAAAGCAAAAAGGGGGCTCGGCTGCTAAACTTGCCAATAGCGTTATTGCTAAACTTCAGCCTTTGAAAGAAGAACTGGTGGTAACTACCGGCGACAACTACGTAGAATCGGCAGAAAATGAACTACGCGAAGATATTGCCGAACTTTATGCCAAAGTTGCCGGATCGTTTATAGCGCCTAGTGCCGCTGAAATGGCCAACCTTAGCCGTTTAGAGGAAGAGTTTGCCAAGGCTAAAGGTGAGTTTGAAAAAATTAAAAATAAGGAAGTAAAGAAAATGAACAGCTATCTGGAGAAAAACGAGATAGAAAAAGTTCAGCTTCAGTCTAGAGAAGAATTTTTAGCCGGCAACTAAACCTCATATTAATTTAACATAGAAAGCCCCGGCCTAAAACCGGGGCTTTTATTTTGCCCTGTACTAAACTATTAGGTTGTAGCAGTTTCCGCAATTAACTCCTTACCTTTGCCGTATGAAGTTTCAGGAATACCCGATTGCGCCCGAACTTAAACGGAGTTTGGCTGAGCAAGACCTTAAGCGGCCTACCGATATTCAATTTAAGGCTATACCCAATATTTTAAAGGGTGAAGATGTGCTGGCTATTGCCCAAACCGGCACCGGTAAAACTGCGGCATTTGCTATACCCGTCCTGAACTTACTTCATAACAAAAAGCGCAGCAAACGTACCGATGGCATCCGCTGCGTGGTAATGGCCCCCACGCGCGAGTTGGCCCAGCAGATTGACGGCGTGTTTAGGGCATTGGGTAAATATACCAAGGTACAAACCTATTGCGTAACCGGCGGCGTAGATCAAGATCCGCAAATAATTAAACTGCAAAAAGGAATTGATGTACTAATTGCCACGCCGGGTCGGGTATTCGATTTGGTTAGCCAGCGCAAACTATTCCTGAACAAGGTAGAAATATTAGTGCTGGATGAAGCCGACCATATGCTGGACCGGGGTTTCCTGAAGGATATTCAGGATTTAATCCGGTTCCTGCCCAAAAACCGCCAAACCCTCTTTTTCTCGGCCACTATTGATGAAACTATTAAGAAGTTGGCCTACTCCTTGGTGCGCAATGCAATCCGTATACAAATTAGCCCTAAAAACCCTATTGCCAAGAATATTGAACACGCCGTTACCTTTGTAGAAATGGACGATAAGCGGTTCTTTCTGGAAAGACTGCTGCACGAGAATCCTTTAAAAAAGATCTTGGTATTTGTACGAACCCAGGTTCGGGCCGAACGGGTAGAAAAGGCCCTGGCCCGAATGAAGCTAGAAAGCCAGTCGCTGCACGGAGGCAAGGAACAAGCCGAGCGCCGCGATACCCTTAAGGACTTCCGCAACGACGAAGTTTCGGTACTAATTGCCACCGATGTTACCGCCCGGGGTATTGATATACCGGATATTGATATGGTAGTAAATTACGATCTGCCTGAGCATCCGGAAGTGTACGTACACCGCATTGGGCGTACCGGCCGGGGCAATAAAAAGGGTAAAGCCATATCGTTTTGTGCCCCGCCGGAAGAAGAATTTTTACAAAAAATTGAAGAATACATCACCGAGCCGGTAGAACGCATTAACGTTAGTAAAAAGGACTATAAGGAAACCGTAGAAACCACTACCGACACCCCGGACGACTGGAAAGCCCTGATAAAGCAGCACGATAAGGAAATAAAAACCGGCAAACGGCGCAAGAAGAAATAAACGGTATGGAGTCTATTATAGCCCTAATCTCTATAATTGGTTCGTATAGCTTGGGCATTAGCGGCGCACTAACCGCCATGAACGAACGTTTTGATCCCTTCGGCATCTTGATAATTGCGTTTGTAACTGCCGTTGGCGGCGGTACCCTTCGTGATGTTCTTTTATCTACCAAAGAAGTATTTTGGCTGGTAGATCCCACCTATTTATATTACACATTAGGCGGTGCCGTTACTGCGGTTTTATTCAGAAAGTACTTAGTATACTTTCAGCGTTCCCTCCTGTTTTTCGATGCCGCCGGTTTAGGACTATTTACCGTTACCGGCGTTCAAATTGGCTTAACTTATGGGTTGCCGGCAATTAACTGCATAATACTAGGAACCATCACCGGATCGTTCGGTGGGGTAATTCGCGATATATTGGTAAACCGGGTACCGGTTATTTTTATGAAGGAAGTATACGCTACGGTTAGTGTATTGGGAGGCTTGCTTTACTATTTATTGTTTAAAGTAGGTTTGCCAAATCCGTATTTGCAGCTAATACCAATCCTGTTTATCCTTATTTCGCGACTGCTTATTGTTCGGTTTAAAATTTCCCTACCCAGCCTCTACCGCGACTAACTGGTTGAACTACGGTAAATTTGGCCGCCAATGTTTACTGCGGTAAAAACCAATAAAATTAATGCCGGCACCCCACCCAAATTCGATAAGGTTTTAATACCCTCTATTCCGGAATTGCTGATCATTACGTAGCTAACCAGGCCGATAGTTAAACCCCAAATAATCTTTACTATTAGCTGAGCCCTGCTGTTGGTTTCGCTATGGGCCTTCAGGCATAAGTTGCCGATAGCATCGGTGTTAGAATCGGCGGCCGTTACGTAACTCAAAAAAACGGTTAATAGAAAAATCGGCACCACAACCCGCGCGTAGGGTAATTGCTCAAATAAAAAATAAATTAAACTGTCCGGGCCGTTTGCCTGCAACTGGCGTACAAAATCTGCTGTATTGTTTAGCTCGAAATTCAGTACAATCCCCCCAAATAAACTCATCCAGAGCAGGGCAAAAACCGAAGGTAAAATCCAGGTAACCGACATAAACTGTCCAACGGTATAACCCTTAGCCAATCTACCTAAAAACAGGGCGGTTACCGGTGCCCAGGCCATCCAGTTGGCCCAATAAAAAACCGTCCATTCATTTGGCCAGGGATCGCCGGTGGTGGTGCTATTGAAAAAGCTTTTACGGAGAAAACCCGAGGCAAACTGCTGTAAAGACTCGCCGATAACCGGCATAATTTCCGCCACGGAGCCAAAAACCAAAAGAAAAATCAGCAAGCCAAAAAATATATAGAGGTTAATGGTTGATAAAAATTGAATACCCTTGAACAGGCCACTGGCGGCCGAGAGTACAAAACTTCCTACAATCAATAATGTAGTTAGCAACAGCGTAGTATTACTTTGCGCCCAGCCGGCAACCGCAGTTATTCCCTCGCTAATCACTAAAATTCCGGCACCTAAGGAGGCCGACATACCCATAACCAGCGCAAATAAGCAGGCCATATCCAGTATTGTTCCTACCGAATTGCTTGCCTCGCCTTTAACTAAAGGCCTAAGCATTGAACTAAGGCTGAAGCTGCTCCCGTGATTGTAATACGATAGCGCAAAGGCCAGGGCCGGAATAACGTATATGGCATAAGGTGTAAAACTCCAGTGCAGGTAAAGGGTACTTAATGAGAAAATGGCGGCCGCCTCCGAATGCGGCTCAATACCGAGGGTTTGGGGCGGTGCCATAAAATGATAAATCGGTTCGGCCGTTCCCCAAAAAAGTATGCCGGTGGCTACGGTGGTGCAAAGTACTATGGCAAACCATTTCCAGTAACCGAACAGAGGCTTAGCGTGCTTACCTCCTATCCTTACTTTTCTTAGCGGACTTAGCATTACCAAAGCGCTGATTACAACCAGGCTAAAGGCTACGGAGCTAAACCCCAGGCCAAAGGTTGTCACCACCAGCTTATTGGCTGCGGAAGCCCAATGCTGGAAATTTTCCGGCATGGCAATGCTCAGAAACAAGGCGCCCAAGAGTAATCCCAGAGGTGGCCAGAATACTATATTGCGTAAATGGTTAATAATCTTCGGTAGGTAAATCCTTAAGTTAAGCTCTCTTTATTCAGAATACAAAAATAGGCGAAGCCCACTGGTTTTGGGAGGCACAAAATTTAAGCTAGCTTTGTTCCTATTGGCGTAATACTACTTAGTTATGAGCTTTTTGTTTGATAGTTTTAACGGCTGGCAAAAATATTGTCAGGCCCAAAATTTGGAACTTGCCGAAAGTGTGGCTGAATACGAAGGGCAGCAGAAAGGTAAAAGCCCGGAGCAGATTCAGCAAGGCATGTTGCAAGCCTGGAAGGTAATGAAAGAAGCCGTACAAACCGGCCTGACTACCGAAATGAAATCGCGGAGCGGCATGATTGATAACGGAGGCAAAAAAGTTTTCAACCATTCGGTAGCAGTACTTTCCCCGGAGTTTCAGAAGTTGGTGGCACGGGCCTTAGCCGCTAAGGAAGTTAATAGCTGTATGGGCCGCATAGTTGCCGCCCCTACCGCCGGGGCCTCGGGCATACTACCCGGCACTATGGTTACGCTACAGGAAATACACGGCATTTCCGACGAGAAAATTGCCGAAAGTTTACTGGTTTCCGCCGGCATAGCGCTAATTATTCAGCAAAAAGCTTCGTTGGCCGGGGCGGTTGGCGGTTGCCAGGCCGAAACCGGCAGTGCAGCGGCTATGGCGGCCGGGGCTATGGTTTTCTGTTTAGGGGGAAATACCGAGCAAATTTTTAATGCCGTAGCCATTACCATTCAGTGTATGCTGGGCTTAGTATGTGACCCCGTGGCCGGTCTGGTTGAAGTGCCCTGCGTAGTACGAAATGCCAGCGCGGCGGCTATCGCTAATTCTTCAGCCCAAATTGCATTAGCTAACGTAAGCGGTGTAATTCCGGTTGATGAGTGTGTAGACGCCATGGGCGAAATAGGGATGAGTATGGAAGCCCGCTACAAAGAAACTGCTCAGGGAGGCCTGGCAGCCACCACTACCGGTCAGGCTATTAGCAAACGGGTGCTTATACAAGATATTGAAATGCTGCCGGATGAGGAAAACGACTGAGTAAGTAGAGGTTAGTATTTGGTATTAAGTCATAAGTATTAGGTATTAAGACTTAATTCATTTAATACTTAATGCTATATAAGTTACAGTAGTAATCTAATATTTTTGTAAACTAGATTCGAACCCTTACTTAGTTACTAGTCAAGAATTAACCTTATACTTCCACCCGACTCCAGGCCAGGCCAGAAATATTCCCATTAACCATAAAGCTTCTAATCAAAACCGGTAAAGTTCCTCAACTATTTGATAAGCT
This sequence comes from uncultured Roseivirgaceae bacterium, assembly GCA_964504565.1. Classification (GTDB taxonomy): domain Bacteria; phylum Bacteroidota; class Bacteroidia; order Cytophagales; family Cyclobacteriaceae; genus Cesiribacter. The sequence goes on along the minus strand of CAZDEY010000002.1, from coordinate 272,838 downwards.
GCGGCATAGTATATACATTTGAATAACTGCGCTACGGGGTGCTTGTTATTAACAGGCTGAGATGATACCCGCAACCTGATCTGGATAATACCAGCGGAGGAATTAGCTATTTCGTTTTATACCTAAGGGTTTCCCGGTCAGTCGGCGCACGTCTGAATTTAACAACTAATGGGACAACTCGCAGAGCAAAAATTTAATGTAGCCACCGGCGAAATTCGCAATTGGCAGGGCCGGAAAGAATGGTTCTTTAACCGCGACCATACTGATACCTATGAGCTTTGGTACGAAGGCAGGTATAAGCGGGCCGAAGTCTGGCAGAAGAAGATAATAACCGGACTGGTTAAGCAAGACTCCAGAATTGAGAGTCTGTTGGAGTTTGGCTGCGGCACTACCCGCTTTACGCGTTGGTGGCACGAAATTGGTATAGAAGCCTCCGGCGGGGATATATCGCCCTTTATGCTGGGCCAGGCAGTACACTTGTTTAACGGCGACATAGTACTGGCCGACTCCCACCACATGCCGTTTAAAGACAATACATTTGATGCGCTGGCCTTTATAACAACTTTTGAATATTACCGCGATCCGGTAGCCGTAATACAAGAAGCCGCCCGGGTTGCCCGCCATGGTATAGTATTCGGTATGATGAACCGGAATTCACCTAAAGTTGTACGCCGAAGAGTGCAGGAAGCCTTCGGAAAAAACCCCTTTTACGTAACTGCTACCTTTTATACTCCCAACAAACTTATCAAAACAATCCGTAAGGCTTTAGAAGGACGAAAGTTCACTATTAGTTGGCAGGCAACCGGCTTACCTAAATGGTTTCCGGTACAAGAATGGCACCAGCCCTACGGCGATTTTTTTGGCCTCTACGTAAAGCTCGAAGACTAATAGCATGGCCGCATTCGATAATATGAGTGGCAAAATTAGCCAACGAACTTTTAAGCAAAGCCTCTACCCATTCACCGGTAAAAACCGCTCCGAAGTAGTAACCGGGCCTAAATTCGGGG
>CAZDEY010000002.1:260989-271821 GCA_964504565.1 uncultured Roseivirgaceae bacterium | reverse complement strand
TACTTCGATGATTAGAATAGGTAATGGGCAAGTTCTGGTCACCTCCAGCGATCCCCTGTCCTTACTACCCAGCTTGGGCATGAAAGCTTCGGCCTGGTTATCGGTTTGTCTGCTGGTGAATGATATGGCAACCAGTGGCTTTGCCCCGCAATACGCCCAGCTAGTTCTTAATTTGCCAACCGAGCTAAGTCTAAAAGAATTTGATGAGTACTGGCACTATATTCACGTATTTTGTGAGCAAACCGGTATTGCTATTACCGGAGGCCACACCGGCCAAATTCCCGGTCAAAATTCAACTATAAGCGGTGGGGGTACTATGTTTTTAGTAGCCCCGGAAAATGAGGTTTTAACCAGCGACCAGGCCCAGCCGGGGGATTTACTTGTTATGACCAAATCGGCGGCCCTGACGGCCAGTAGTATCCTGGCGCTAAACTTTCCGCAAACAATAGAGCGCGCAGTAGGCACAACAATTTTACAGGCAGCCCAATCTAATTTCTACCGAACCTCTAGCTTAGCGGAAGCCCTATTGGCCCGCAATACCTTAGTACCGCGCCGCACACTCTGCGCTATGCACGATGTTACCGAAGGCGGCATTGTAGGGGCAGTTCAGGAAATGGCGGCCGCTGCCGGCTGCGGATACGTTCTGAAACCCAACCGAATACCCGTGTACCCCGAAGTTCAAGCAGTATGCGGTGTGTTTGGTATAGACCCATTATGTAGTGTAGGAGCCGGCTCAATGCTAATGGCAGTAAAAAGGGGCAGCGAATCGCAATTGCTACCGGCTTTGGCAGCTCAGGGTATACCGGCTACGGTTATCGGCTTCTTTACCGAAGCCGAAGAAGGCAAGAGAGTACTCATTAACGGCCTAGAGCAGGAAGATCGTGAGCTATCGGAAGACCCCTATTGGGCAGCCTACTTTAAAGCTTACCAGGCCGGATGGAAATAGTAAACAAACCAGCAGTTCCGGCCGGCTTGTACTTAGTAATTAACCCCTGCCAGCCGGCAGCCCAATTGTTTCCGCGACTGCAAATTGCCTTAGCGGAAGGCATTTCCATAGTACAGATTTGGGATAACTGGCCCGCCAATTTTAGCCAACAGGAAACCATTGACTTTTGTAATAAGATAGCCCAAGCCGCTGCCCGCTATAAGGTTCCGGTCTTAATAAATAACCGCTATTCTTTAATTGAACCCTGCCAATTGCAGGGTGTACACTTCGACACACCACCTAATAATCTTGCTAAGGTTAGGCAGACCGTTCCCTACCCGATAATTACCGGACTTACCGTTGGAAATAATTTGGAAACCTTAACCCAAGCCGGCTGTTCCGACTTCGACTACGTATCGTTTTGCTCAGTATTTCCTTCCCAATCGGTTGATGTTTGCGAGATAGTAAGTCGCTCAACCATAATTAAGGCCCGTAAACTTTCCGATTTACCTATGTACGCTTCAGGGGGAATTAAGCCGGAAAATGTTGGTGAATTAAATGGCTTGGGCCTAAGAGGCATTGCCTTAATCAGCGGAATTATGTCGCACCAAAATCCGGCAGAATTCATAAAAATATATCGAACAAAATTCAACCTAGAAAAAATTTAAAATGAGAAAATCCTTGCTAGCTAAGCTCTGCTGTCCGTTCGATAAATCGGACCTGAGCCTAGAAATAATATCTGAGAACGATCAGCACGAAGTAGCGGAAGGCATACTTACCTGTTCCTCGTGCAATCGCTATTTCCCAATAATATACGGCCTGCCAATTATGAGCCCCGATGAGTACCGGGAAACTAAGCTGGAGGCACCGGTGCTGGCCAAATGGGGTAAACAAATCCAAGGAACCGCCACCAGGCCTTTCCACTTAACCAGCCTTAAAGCTATCGCAAATAGTTAATTAGGCTTATAAAGCCGGGCAGCGGGTGCCGAAAAAATCATTTTAATATTGGCTATGGCAGAATACCGTTGATTGTTTACCTTTGAGCTTCTACCATTACACTGACTATGCACCTGTTAAGCAATTTAATTAGCGGCCTTGAAGAATCGGCAACCCTGGCAATGGCAGCCAAAGCCCGGGAATACAAAAGCAAAGGTATCAACATTATTAGCCTTAGCTTAGGAGAACCCGATTTTCCTACGCCAATCCACATACAGGAAGCCGCTAAAGCAGCTATTGACAGCGGTAAATTTTTTAGCTACCCACCGGTACCCGGCTACCAAGATTTGCGGGAGGCTATAGCCGAAAAAACCCAGAAGGAAAATGGTATAGCCTGTAACGCATCGCAGGTGGTGGTAAGTACCGGGGCCAAGCAAAGCATAGCTAACCTGGTGCTCTCGTTGGTCAATCCCGGGGATGAGGTAATAATTTACTCGCCCTACTGGGTAAGTTACAAGGCCATTGTAGATGTAGCCGGCGGTACGGTAGTTGAGCTGAAAGGTACTATTGAAAATAACTATAAAGCCACCGCTGAGCAACTTCAGGAGGCAATAAGCGAAAAAACCAAGTTGGTGATGTTCAGCTCGCCCTGCAACCCTACCGGGGCGGTTTTTAGCCAGGAAGAGCTGGAAGCTATGGCTGAGGTTCTGCGCAAATACAACCATATAATTACAATGGCCGATGAAATTTACGAGTACATAAATTTTACCGGCAAAAACACGAGCCTGGCCTCATTACCCGGTATGGCCGAGCGGGTTGCCACGGTCAATGGGTACAGCAAAGGCTTTGCCATGACCGGCTGGCGGGTAGGGTATTTGGTGGCTCCGCAGTGGTTGGCCCAGGCCTGCACCAAGTTGCAAGGGCAATTTACCTCGGCTACCAGTGGCATATCGCAGAGAGCGGCGCTGGCCGCAACTACCGAAGGCTTAGAACCAACTTACGAAATGCGCGACGCCTACCTGCGCCGTCGCGATTTGGTATTGAACTTACTTAAAGATATTCCGGGTTTAAAAACCTACGTTCCCAATGGGGCTTTCTACATTATGCCGGACGTTAGCAGCTACTTTGGCAAAACCTACCAGGGCAGCACGGTGCAGGATGCGGAGGATTTATCTATGTTTTTGCTAGACCATGCCCACGTTTCGGTAGTTGGTGGCGGGGCATTTGGCGCACCGGAAAGTATACGAATTAGCTACGCTGCCTCCGACGAAGATTTAAAAGAGGCATTAGGCAGAATTAAAGAGGCATTAGCTAAACTAAATTAGCCCCTCTTATACCCTGCAACCATGCGGATCCGTCACTTTATAAATAACTTCTCGGAAATGCTGAACCGGCTGCTGTATGGTAGCCGTAGTAAGGCTTATACCTCAATAAGAAGTATAACGCTGATAAGTTCTTTGGCCGCCGTGGTGCTGTTAGTGTATAGCATTGGATTTGAGCTAACCCCCGAACAAACCCGACAGGTTTTTTTAGGGCTGGATATAGTATTTGGCATTTTCGCCTTAACCTACTTAGTTCGCGTTATTTACGCCTTCCGCCGGTTCGATTTTATAAAGCGCCACCGGTTCGAAGGCATTTTAATGCTCATAATCCTGATAAATGGCATAACTGTTTACCTCTTAGGCCAGCCTATTATCCCTCAAATTTTGGGCAAGCTGGGCATTAGTGATCCGGTTCGGTTTTACCAGTTCTTCGTTGGCTTTTTTATGCTGCTGTTACTAGTTTACGAACTGGGCGTAGCCGGTAGCCAGCTTACAAATTTAAACGTAAAACCCGCCGGGGCGTTTTTAATCTCCTTTTTGCTACTAATAGGTATTGGCGCCACCATACTTATGCTACCGGATATGACCCGCAAGCCCGGCAGCATGCCTTTTCTGGAAGCTCTGTTTACTTCGGTAAGTGCATCATGTGTAACCGGTTTGATTGTGGTGGATACGGCCACCTACTTTACCCTGAAGGGGCAGTTGGTTATTCTTATTTTAATTCAATTAGGAGGCTTAGGTATACTTTCTTTTGCTTCTTTCTTTACACTGCTTTTTAGGCAGGGGGTAGGCATCAGGCATCAGCTTATGATGCAGGACTTTCTAAGTAGTGAATCGCTACTGACTGCTAAAAGTCTGCTACGACAAATTATTTTTATAACGTTCTTTATAGAATTTTGGGGGGCCGTTTTCATCTTTATTACCTGGGGCGATAATGTTCAGTTCAGCTCGCTGGAGCAGAAGTTATTCTTTTCAGTATTTCACTCGGTATCGGCTTTTTGCAATGCCGGCTTTAGCCTATACTCTAGCGGCCTATACGAACCTCTGGTACGCGAAGCTTACGTAATGCACCTGATAGTGGCGGCACTGGTTATTTTAGGGGGCTTGGGCTTTCCGGTTATTCAGGATATATTTTCCCCGGCTCGCCTGCGCGACAGGCTTAAAAACCCCTGGAAAGACTGGACACTGGCTACTAAAATTGCGGTGTACGTATCGGCAGTACTATTATTTATAGGTACGGCCGCTTTCTATTTTCTGGAAAGAGAAAATACCTTATCTACTTTAACCTTTTCGGAGGCCTTGGTTAGCAGTTTCTTTCAATCTACAGTTACCCGTACTGCCGGCTTTAATACTATGGATTTTGGCGATATGCGCCTGCCTACACTGCTGGTCTCTATATTTCTGATGTTTATTGGGGCTAGTTCCGGCTCAATTGGCGGTGGTATTAAAACCTCTACGTTCTTCCTGGTTCTGGCATCTACAGTGGCCACAGTCCGGGGAAAACTTAAATTAGAAATCGGCAAAAATTTCATTAGTAATTCCTTGGTCTTCCGCGCCCTCTCAATATTTGTGTTTGCTATAGGAATTAATGCGCTGGCCGTACTACTTCTAACTATTACCGAACCGGGCATGAACCTGATTGATTTGACTTTTGAGCAGATTTCGGCATTTGCCACCGTAGGTTTAAGTACCGGAATAACCGCCGAGCTTAGTACCTGGAGCCGAATAATCATCATATTCAGCATGTTTGTAGGCCGGGTAGGCACCCTAACATTTGCCGTAGCTTTTACCTCGCGTACTATAACGCACGCGTATCGCTACCCTAAGGCCCACTTAATGGTAGGTTAATTTACTGGTAAATTTTATCGCTTTTAAACAAGCTACTATAGTCTACTATTAAAAATTTGTAGATTATTTTTTACCATAAGTTGCACCAATTGTCCGCTAGGTACTCACTTTTGGCTATATTCGTGTTATGAAAATTGAGGAAGTTATACAGCAACGGGTATTTAAGAACGAAAGGCAAAAAGCAACGGTAAACGTTTTGTATACCAATAGCTGGCTAACCGGCCATATTAAAGATTTTCTTAAGCCCTACAAGATTACCATGCAGCAGTTTAATGTGCTGCGGATCTTGCGGGGCCAGTACCCTAATAACTTATCAACCAATGCCATCCGCGACCGAATGCTGGACCGTAGCTCAGATGCCAGCCGTATAGTAGATCGTTTATTTAAGAACGGTATGGTAGCCAAAAAAACTTGCCCCGATGACCGCCGACTGGTAGATGTTAAAATCACCAATAAAGGATTAAACCTTCTGGAAACTATTGACGAAAAAATGGACGAGATGGAAGCCGTATTTGGTACCCTCACCAATAATGAATTAAAGACTTTAAATTCACTGCTGGATAAACTACGCTCGTAGAACTTCTTTCCTATAAAATAAGTAAAGCCGGTACAGCATTGTACCGGCTTTACTTATTTTACACTTATATATAATTTTATCTTACTGAATACTCTTTAACCGTATTCACAAAAGTTCGCACTTTATCCGGGTTAATATCGGGGTAAACGCCGTGGCCTAGGTTAGCAATATGCGGGGCGCCGGCAAAAGCATCCAGCATAGTTTTGGTTGCGGCTACTACTTCCTCATGACTACCATACAAAGCCGCCGGATCCAGGTTTCCTTGAAGGGTTTTACTGCTGCCTACCCACCGGCGGGCGGTTTTAGGATCGGTTTGCCAGTCTAAACCTATGGTACGGCAGGGTAGTTGGGCAAAATGTTCAATAGCAAACCAGGCTCCTTTGGCAAATACCGTTACCGGCACCCCGCTAACCTGTTCGCAAATTTGCTTTATATAGCGGTGAGAAAACTCGCGGTACTGCTCCGGACCTAAAATTCCGGCCCAGCTATCAAACACCTGCACTACATCTGCCCCGGCGGTAATTTGCGCTTGCAAGTACCTAATAGTAGAATCGGTAATTTTCTGCAGAATACTGTGCGCTAGTTGCGGGTTGCCGTACAGCATGCCCCGGGCTTTACTAAAGGTTTTACTACCGCCGCCTTCCACCATATAGCAGAAATTAGTAAATGGGGCCCCGGCAAAACCTATTAGTGGCACCCGGCCGTTTAGCTCGCGTTTGGTAACTTGTATAGCCTCCAGCACATACCCTAAATCGCTTTCGGCATTGGCCACTTTAAGCTTATCGGCATCAGCCTGGCTGCGAATAGTTTTGGGAAAGTGGGGGCCTTTCTTCTCTAACATCTCGTAGGGTAGCCCCATAGCTTCGGGGATAACCAATATATCCGAGAAAATAATGGCGGCATCTACCCCTAATAAATCAACCGGCTGTACGGTTACTTCGGCGGCCCGCTCGGGGGTTTTCACTAACTCTATAAAATCTCGAAGCTGGGCCCTAACCGCCCGGTATTCCGGTAGTATCCGTCCGGCTTGTCGCATAAGCCATACTGGGGTTCGTTCAGTTTTTTCGCCGCGCGCTGCCCGCAGCAGCAAATCGTTTTGTAGTGCCATATTGCCCGCAAAAGTACAGCAAATTGCGGTTAACCTAAAATTAACCTGAGCATCAGTTCATCAAATAAAACATAAGCCAAATTTGGAAGGTGGTAATTTTTAAAGAAAACTTTACGCCCGTTTTTCTATACCACTTTTACTAAAATTTTAGTTATTAGCTAAGCACAGTCTATTTCTATGCCTAAAACCAGCCTGTTTAGTAAGCTTTTCCCGGTAGTTTCCCTGGCCGATTCCAGCCTTACAACCTACGAACGCGGGCTAGTGGTGCTTACTAACCGGATAGCTATTGTCCTGATTTTATTGTTCAGTCTGGTAATTTTACCCTTGGCGGTGATTAATCACGAAACCCTACCGGTGCTACTAATTTCAGCGGTATTTTATCCAGTAGTTTTATTTCTGGACTACAAAAAGAAATACCGTTTAGCTAAGCACTGGCTGGCAGTTTCCATGTACGGACTAATTACTGCATTAATAATTTATAGGGGCGCCAATAGCGGGGTTTTGTACCTAATAGCCCCTACGCTGCTGGTAGTTCTGATCTTGTTCCAGCACGCGGGCCAAGCACTAAAAGTACATATAGGAATTTTTATTTTCTTGACCGGACTCCTGTTTATTTACGCTCAGGTTGCAGATCCTGTAAAGCCCTATTCCCCTATTGCCCTAAAGTTTATTTACCCCTTTAACCTGGCTACCAGCTTGGGCTTACTTATTGTACTGGCCAGATTCTTCTTTAAACTTAACAATGAGTACCAACGCGAATTACTGGCAATCAGCGATACCAAAACCCGCCTAATGGCAGTAATTGGACACGATTTACGCGGCCCAATAAATTCCCTGCTCGCTCTGCTGGATCTGGCCAAGCAAAAAGCAGTTAGCCCGGAAGAATTTGAACGCCTGGCCGGACGCTTGCACCAAAACACCCAGGAGGTTCATCAAACCCTGAACAATTTACTAAACTGGTCACTAACCCAGCTAGAGGGCATCAAGGCTGTTCCGGCCAAAATAAATGTAGCCCACGCCTGTAGCTCAGTAGCCGATTTGTACCAGCAAATTGCCGATAAAAAATCTATTAAAATTTTACTGGATATAAAACCGGAATTATACGTATGGTGCGATGAAGAGCAGATTAAGCTGATACTGCGTAACCTGCTTAGCAATGCCATAAAATATAGCCAGGAAAATAGCCAGGTCGTAATATCTGCCAAGAAATTTACCACTAAGGTAACTATTTCCATAGCCGATACCGGCATTGGCATGAGCCAACAGCAACTGGCGTCTATCCTGGAGCCTTCGTTAAAATCCAGTAAAATGGGTACTAAAGGGGAGGCCGGAACCGGACTAGGCTTAATGTTAGTTCAGGAAATGGTTTCGCTAAATAATGGTAAACTTAGCGTTAGTAGCCAACCAAACCAAGGCACAGTATTCACCGTAAGCTTGCCCTGGCCTAAGACTAACTAGCTAGGGTACTTTTTTAAAGCTTTGGAAGCTATTTTTTTGTACCTTTGCAGCTTATTTTCAAGCACGTATGTTAGCAGCTCAAAATATAAGCTTACAGTTTGGTAAGCGCGTTCTATTTGATGAAGTAAATATTAAGTTCACTCAAGGAAATTGCTACGGGGTCATCGGTGCCAATGGTGCCGGTAAGTCTACCTTCCTGAAAATCCTTAGCGGTGAGCAAGATGCCAATTCCGGCACGGTTACGCTGGAGCCCGGCAAACGCATGGCCGTATTGCGCCAAAACCACTTTGCTTTTGATGAATTTACGGTTTTGGATACTGTTATGATGGGCTACGAGAGATTGTGGGCTATTATGAAGGAAAAGAATGATATTTACGCCAAGCCCGATTTTAACGAAGAAGATGGTATAAGAGCCTCGGAACTGGAAGCTGAATTTGCGGAAATGGACGGTTGGAACGCCGAAAGTGATGCCGCCGCCCTACTCAGCGGCCTGGGTATTCACGAGGATGACCATTACAGGCAAATGAGCGAGCTGAGCGGTAACCAGAAAGTTAGGGTACTATTGGCGCAGGCCCTATACGGCAACCCCGATGTGCTGATTCTGGACGAACCTACCAACGACCTGGACATCCATACCGTTAGCTGGCTGGAAGATTTCCTGCTTGATTTTAAAAATACCGTAATAGTTGTATCGCACGACCGGCACTTTCTGGATACGGTTTGTACCCATATTGTGGATATTGACTTTAGCCAAGTTAAAGTTTTTACCGGCAATTATTCGTTCTGGTATCAGAGTAGCCAGTTAGCCGCCAGCCAACGCGCCAACGCCAATAAAAAAGCCGAAGAAAAGAAGAAAGAGCTTCAGGAATTCATTGCCCGCTTTAGTGCTAATGCCTCTAAAAGCAAGCAAGCCACCAGCCGCCGTAAATTACTGGATAAAATTAACCTGGACGATATTCAACCTTCCAGCCGCCGCTACCCCGCAATAATATTTAACCAGAACCGTACCGCCGGCGATCAGATTCTGGAAGTTAAGAACCTGAGCAAATCAGTTGATGGCGAAATGCTATTTAAAGGTGTAAACCTTCTGGTCAATAAAGGTGATAAGGTGGCCGTGCTAAGCAAAGACAGCCGGGCTATTACTGCTTTCTTCAAAATTTTGAACGGCGAAACCAAACCCGATACCGGAGAATTTAAATTCGGCCAGACTATTACCACCGCCTACCTGCCTAACGAAAACCAGAACTACTTTGAGGGCAAGGATATGAACCTTATTGATTGGCTGCGTCAGTACGCTGAAACCGAGGAGGCGGACGAGGTATTTCTTCGCGGCTTCTTAGGCAAAATGTTGTTTTCCGGAGAAGAGGTACTTAAAAAGGCCAAAGTATTAAGTGGGGGCGAAAAAGTTCGCTGTATGGTATCGCGTATGATGCTTTCCGGTGCTAACCTGCTAATGCTGGATGAGCCAACCAACCACCTGGACCTAGAATCTATTCAATCTTTCAACAACAGCCTCAAAGATTTTCCGGGAACTGTATTATTCACCAGCCACGACCATGAGTTTACTCAAACCGTAGCTACCCGCATAGTTGAAATTGGCCCGAACGGCATGCTGGATAAACTTATGGACTTTGACGCGTATATTGAGAGTGAGAAAATTGCCGAGCAACGCAAGGAATTGTACGTATAAAAATTTACTGGTAGATAGCAAAAAGCCTTCCTCCAATGGGGAAGGTTTTTTTATACTCCCTATATTGAGCCGGTATTAAACATACTTATATGGCTAAAAATATCATAGCAATTGTAGTAGGCTTGCTGGTGGGCGGCGCAATCATCGCCATAATACAACTTGTCAGCCATACCCTATACCCTGTGCCGGAAGGCCTTGATTTGGCCGACGAATTGGCTATGGAAAAGCACATTGCCTCTCTACCAATCGGGGCATTTCTGATGGTGCTCCTATCCTACGCCCTGGGTGCCTTGGCCGCAGGATTTACATCGGCCAAGTTAAGCAAACCCCACGGTAGAGTGCCAGCCCTAATCTGCGGGGTAGTTTTAACCATTTTAGGGCTTATTAACCTGCTGATGATACCGCACCCAATCTGGTTTTGGCTGGCCGCCTTATCGGTTTTTATTCCGTTTAGCTATTTGGGGTTTATATTGACCCGAAAGAATTAATCAGTTATATAACATGCCGGCTTAGTACTTGGTATATGGCCTGTAAATCACCGTCTTTCCTGAATTCTTTCTTAAGCGGTTCGTTCATTCCTCTAACCCAAATTTTAAGCTCGGAGTCAATCTCGAAGGTACCGCTGGTTTCTACCGAATAGTACGATATACTGCGGTAGGGTATACAAAAATACTCGGCTTTTTTACCGCTTATTCCCTGTATATCCACCAAAATAAGTCTTTTATTAGTGAAGATGAAGAAGTCTCGAATGCTGCGGTAAGCCTGTTCCATACGTTCGCCTTCAACAATTAAATGCCCGAAGCGTTTCTGAATTTCTTCCGGCGAAACTTTTGAATTGGTGCCGAGCAGTGCGTTAAATAGTCCCATAAAATATAGCTAAATTTTTTGTACTGCTATATAAAACAATTGCCCACCCGGAAGTTTTGTAAACTTAGGTTAATGTGGTGATGTGGTGATTTGCTAACTTG
>CAZDEY010000002.1:135120-260889 GCA_964504565.1 uncultured Roseivirgaceae bacterium | reverse complement strand
CTGATTTGCTGATTTGCTGATTTGCTGATTTGCTGATTTGCTGATTTGCTGATTTGCTGATTTAGAGAAATTTGAATCTTTTATAGTTGTTATAGAAAAGAGAAATTAAAATTCGCCAACTCGCAACTTTACTACCTCGCCACTTCACCATCTCGCAACTTCTCAACTTGTTTCAATTATCTAATTTCCATATTTACAAATTCTCATATTAACATCATGAATATTCAGGAAGCTAAAGTATCAATAACCGGCGGTAGCTCCGGAATTGGAAAAGCCTGTGCCAAAATGCTGAAAGAAGCCGGGGCAAGCGTAATGATTTGTGCTCGCGACGAAGATAAGCTAAGTAAGGCGGCTCAGGAACTAGGGGTAGACTATATGGCGGCTGATGTAAGTCGCGAGGAAGATGTTGTAGCTGTAATAAAAGCGGCAGTGCATAAGCTGGGAGGCTTAAATGTACTGATAAACAATGCGGGCTACGCTTACGCAGCCCCCTTAACCGAAATTAAGCCGGAGCTGTTTGCCGACCTGCTCAGTACCAACGTAATTGGGGCCACGGTGTGTGCCAGGGAGGCCGCTAAAATTTTTATTAACCAGAAGTACGGAAATATAATTAACATAGCCTCAACCTCCGGGCTTAAGGGCGGGCCTAATACCAGTACGTATGTAGCTACCAAATTTGCCCTACGCGGAATGACGGAAAGCTGGCGGGCTGAACTACGAAAACACAATATTAGGGTAATGCTGGTGAACCCCAGCGAGGTAATGACCAACTTTGCCAGCGCCGCCGATTGGAATGGAGAAACCAAAGCCCGCAATTACAGCCCCAACGAACAGGAAACCAAGTTGCGGGCCGAGGAAATAGCCCATACTGTAAGCAGTTTACTGAAAATGGACGATAGAGGATTTATTACTGAGGCCACCGTTTTTGCTACCAACCCTCAGGAATAAATCATCGGTACAATTAAAAACTTCGTACTGTACAAATTTCTGAATAGGTAGAGTTTAATATTAGTGGAGTCATTTGTAAGTGTATTCTTCAATTCTTACCTCCCAGAAAATCCAGTTCTTTTTCTAGTTCTATCCGGCGAGTTTGGCTTAGGGGCAGGGTATTTAGTACCTGGCTATTAAGCTGGCTGCACAAAACTATTTTCTTGTCCAGTAAATCCTTATGCTCTTCGGCAGTTAGGGAGGTTAGGGTAGTAACCGGGTAAATTTGGTATTTCTCCAGAAGAAAAGGTAAATTTTCTTGATATGGGAAATTCCAGCTTACTAGCCGCAAGCCTACCCCCTTCCCATACTGCATGGCATCAGTTGTAAATCGGGTGTTAGTAAAAATGCCCCCCTGCTGGTAAGTTGGCAACGGCTCCGGCGTACGTTCCCACTCACTATGAATATCCTGAAAGCGGCTGTTAACGTAAAGCGGAACCTTTACATCGCTCACTCGGCCGGCGTGGTTATGAAATTTGCATTCAATAAGTAATTGTTCCCCTTCCTTATCGGCAACCACATCAACTTCGTGGGTTACCCACCTACCCTGCAGAATTTGACCGGTGGTAACCGTATAGCCTTCATTTCTTAAGATTTCCCCAACCAAAGTTTCAAACGGATAGCCGGTAGGGCCTAAATTGTCAATAGCTTGTTTTAGGGTAAACCGAGTGGCGCTTAAATCAGAAGCTTTCTTAAGTAAGCGGAAAGCCTTACGGTAAATTAAGCGGGTAGTATCGCCCGGCCTAATGGTATCCTGAATAGAATGGACTATAGCTTCTGCTAGCCCTACCGCCGCCCCTGCCCTCAATAACGAATGCCGTAATTTAGCCGGATCAAATGCCTCAAGTTGACCGTTAGATTTTATGATAGTGGTATTAGTAGCCATAGCAAAAATTGAAAATCAATGTTGCAACAAAAATTTCTAAATTCCTTTTAAACTTAATAGGGTTTGCGCCATCTAATAGTAGGTTTGCGCCTGGCTAACCTTTTTAAGCTTTTTCTATGTTAAAAAATTTTTACACTTTATTACTCCTCCTACTTGTTCCTTTTAACCTGCCCGCTCAAAACCGAGCAAGCAACCAGCCGCCTAATACTGCGTTTTCCGGGGTTAGGGGCGTAATTACCGATGGCTCAAACCAGGAGCCTCTACCCTACGCTACCGTAGCCGCCTGGCAAGATGATGCTCTGGTTGACGGTGGCGTAACCGATATCGACGGAAAATATCAGATTGAACTCCCCCCAGGCACATACCGAATCATAGCCAATTTTATAGGGTACCAAAATTCTAGTCCGGTTGAAGTTACACTAACTGAAAGCAACCCGGGCAAGCGAATGCCGCCTATAGCCTTGCAACCGGCCGAAGAAATGCTGGAAGCCGTAGAAGTTGAAGGTAATCCTCTGGAAATGCAGCTTTCCCTAGATAAGAAAGTTTTTAATGTTTCCGAAAACCTAGCCGCCCGAGGTGGTACGGCTACTGATATTCTGGATAATGTGCCCTCAGTAGCGGTAGATGTTGAGGGTAACGTTAGCCTGCGGGGCAGCGAAAATGTAAGAATTCTCATAAATGGTAAACCCAGCGGCTTAACCGGAGCCAATGCATTACGGCAGCTTCCGGCCGATTTAATTGAGCGAGTAGAGGTTATCACTAACCCGAGTGCCCGCTATGAGGCCCAAGGCATGGCCGGTATAATTAATATAGTGCTGAAAAAGAACCAGCAGAAAGGGTTAAACGGCTCGGTAGATCTAACAACCGGCTATCCGGCTAACCACGGAGCCTCGGTAAACCTTAATTTTCGCCGAGAAAAGTTTAACTATTTTATCAATACCGGGGTAAGAAGGCGCGTGAGCCCGGGGGGAGGGTTTAACTACCAGCAGTTTAACCGAGAAGATACCACTGACCTGGCCGGCCGAGAGTACTATTTTGATGAACGAAACCAAAACCAGGACCGTACTAGGGCGGATTGGTCGTATAATGTACGCTTAGGTTCCGATTTTTACTTGACTGACAATGATGTAATAACCGGGTCTTTTTTATTTAATCAGAGTTTCGGCGACAATTCCTCAGACCTAACCTACGACTTTATTCGGGATGGTGCCCTGCAACTTAGTAGTGTGCGTACCCAAACCGAAGATGAATTGGATAAAAACCTGGAGTGGAACCTGGATTACCGGCGAACTTACGACGAGAAAGATAAAAGCCTTAGTTTAACTACTCAGTACCGCAATAATATAGATGATGAGCAATCGGATTTTCTTGAGAATTATTTTTTGCCCGGTGGGCAGAATACCGGTGTCGAAGATTTTCAGAACTCATCTAACTATGAGGAAGAACGGGAATTTATTGGTCAGCTCGATTTTGTAGACCCCTTTGATGGCGGCCAGTACGAATTGGGTTTTCGTACCTCGTTCCGAAATATTGGCAATGAATACGAAGTGAATGTACGAGATGCCGAGGGCAATTTGCAGCAATTAGAAGCCTTTACCGCTAATTTCGACTACGATGAGCAAGTACACGCGGCCTACGTGCAGGGAGGTTTTAAACTAGACCCCTGGAGCTTTCAGGCCGGTCTGCGGGGCGAGTATACCAGTATTTCTACTACTGATAGGACCGGGCCTAACAACCGTGATTTTCTAAACCTGTTTCCATCGGTGTTTGCTAATTATAGCTTTTCGGACCGGGCCTCCGTACAGGCTAGTTATAGCCGCCGCATACGCCGGCCCGGTTTCAGGCAGCTAAATCCGTTCTTCTCCTTTAGCGACAGCCGTAGTTTTAGAACCGGCAACCCGGATATTAACCCCGAGTTAACCGATAGCTACGAACTAGGATATCTACGCACCTGGAATAAAGTTAGTTTAACCACCAGCTTGTTTTACCGACGTACGACCCACAGTATAGAATATATTACCGTGCCGGCTATAGGAGCTACTGAGCTGGAAGAATTTTTAGGGGGAGGCCAGCCGTTGCAAAGCTTGCCTATCAATATTAGCAGTACGGAAGCCAGCGGTTTAGAAGTTGTACTTTCCGCCGACTTAGCCAAGTGGTGGACGGTGAATGGTAATATGAATTTTTTCTATAACACCTCCTCCCCCTATAGTTTTAATTATCAGGTTACCGAAGAACTAGTAGAGCCGGTTAGTGGCGAGGGGTTCGAGACTTTTGCTGCCCAAGGCCGGTTTGCCAGCCGCCAGCGGTTTAAAGGAGGCCTGAGCTTGCAGCAAACCTTATTTTACCGCTCCGGCCAAAACACCCTGCAAGGTTCGCGACGGGCTATAACATTTTTATCGTTAGCAGCTAGCCAAGAATTATGGAACCGAAAAGGCACCCTAACTTTTACGGTTGATGATGTATTTAACCTGCGTAAGTGGCGTTCAGAGACCGTAGTGCCCGGCGAAAATGGCTTTAGTGCAAATAGCGAGTTTCAGTGGCGGGTACGCAGCTTTACGTTAAGCTTAAATTATCTTATTAACCAGGATAAGCGCGATAACCGCCGCCAACGAGGCCGGGGCGAGGGTGATATGGACGGCGATATGGGAGATTTCTAAAAGTATACTGTTGATTCACATAAATACAGCCGGCTTACTCAGTAGGTCGGCTGTATTTTTTTCGGGTTTCTTGGCGATGAATTTCCCGTGCAATAATTGCCTTAGCCAGTGCATGGGCCGGTGCTTCGGCAGCTAAGGCTTGCTTAACCCTGTCCTCCGCAACATCTAATCGGTATAAAAACTGCAGCAATGCCCCCGGATCGGTACGGAGTAGTTCCTCAACTCTCCGTTCTATTAGGCTTACCAATTCATTTTCATTAAGTGTTTCTGCCTGCTTATCTGGCAGCAATTGACTCAGTAATTCACTCATCATATATATAAAAAAAGCCTCCTGATCGGTTCAAGAGGCTTTCGTTTAATTTTTAAAATTTAGAAGCTGTAACGCACCCCTAGTTGTAAGCGCCAAACCGAACCAAAACGGTTTACTCGGTTTATATCGCCAACATCGCGGTAAGTAACTTCTATATCATTTTCAGCATCATTAAACCCAGCTACCTGTAAAGGAGATATATTAGAAAAGGTAATATACTGCTTACCCCAAGGCTCATTGAAAATTGAACCGGCGAGATTGGCGGCATTCTGAAGCACTGCTGATACTTCAAGGTTGTGTTTCTTATTGTTTACATCTAACCCAATACGCTGCTTTACCGTTAAATCCAATCGGCTATTCCAGCGGCCTACACCGGCGTTTCGTTCGGCAAATTGGCCCCGACGGTCACGAAGGTAACTATCACTTTCTATAAGCTCATTAAAGGCTTCGTACTGGGCAATTTGCTCCTCCGGGGTACCGGTGAAGATAATTTCATCGCGTAAATCAGCTACGTACTCTTCTACGGTTTGACCTGAGCTTTCAAAATCAGGCAGTCGGTTAGGCACGTAAATAAGGTCACGGTCGTCGCGGGTATCGTTGGTATCAAAGTTAGCATCGCCCTGGTAGGTAAATGAGTATCTACGACCGGATTGCGCGTTAAAGTACACCCCAAAAGTTGTACCCAGATTTTCGTTCCACTGCTTATCGTAGCTAAGGTTACCAACTACGCGGTGCGGCCGGTTGAAATCGGAAAATGCTAAGGGTGGGTTATTAGGATCTTGTACTATAGGTACGCTGGCCCAGTTACCTCCGGCAATACTATTGCTGTTATTGCCAACCGATTTGCCATTGGCGTAAGTATACGAAAGCTGAGCAAATAAATTGTTTACAGTTTTCTTTAGGGTACCGGTAGCACTATACTGTCGACCCTCCCGAGTGTTTTCTACTACGTACACATCGGTAAAGTTTTGGCCGTCAACCAAGTACGGGTCAAGAGGACCTCGTCCATAAAGATTTCTACCCTTATCATCCTGACCGGCTACCCCTGCTAAATTTAGGTTAGCGTAGTAAATATCGTATATAGTTTTGGAGTACATTAGATCAACTGAACCTATGATGCCGTAGGGTAATTTCTGATCAACACCTAAGGTACTACGCCACTCCTGCGGCATACGAAGATTCGGATTAGTCAGGTTTACCTCAAAGCGCTCCTCGCCATTGGCAAAGGTTGGCCTAAACCTAATATCGCTGATAAGATCAATTCGCTCCTGCTGGCTTAAGCCTTCAAAAAACTGTTCGTTCAATTCATCTTGTCCATTAATTATAGTGGTTGCAAAATCGACGCCGCTGCGGGAGTACTGGTTACTTAACCATACAAATGGTATACGACCCGAAAACACCCCGGTACCACCTCTAATGATGGTTTGGTCGTTTCCGAACAAGTTGTAGTTAAACCCTAATCGGGGCGACCATAGAGGGTTACGGGTTGGAGTCAGGTCGTTTCTTCGGCCAAATGACTCTTCAAACTGAAAATTGCGGCTTACCTCATCAATAATTAGAGGTAAGTCGGCGCGTAGTCCTAGAGTTATTAATAGGTCTTTATTCACCGACCAGTCGTCCTGAATGTAGGCTCCGAGCTGTAAAGAACCCCATTCTGCCATTTTCTCGAAGTCGTTCGGATCGGTAGAATAGAATTTGCGTAGCGCACTGGGGCGGCCTTGTTCTAAATCTGTAAGAGTAGAAAAGTTCCACTCACCAAATCCGCTTTCAATAAAGAGGTTTTTGAAGTAGAAAAACTCGTTGCGAGTACCCAAAAGTATACTGTGATTACCTTTCAGCATCCGAAAGTTGTTGGTAAGCTCAATACTCTTTTGGTCCAGGCTGTTAAGGGCATCAAAACGGCCGCCGCCCACAATCAGGTTTGGGCCCTCTACCAACGGATATACTATTTGGGGAAAGAGTTGATCGGTATTGGCCGGGCTACGCTTATCCAGCGTATGGTTATAGCTTATTCTAAACTCATTGCTATTACCTTTTCCGAAGTTAGACTGCAATTCAGCTACTATATTGTGAGTAGTGTTGTTAATATCGGCTTCGGCATTATCAAACGAATAGTTATTACCATTCCGGAAGATTGTATTAGCAAAGCCGTCGGTAAAATTATAGCGTGCTAGCAGTTTATGCCGATCGTTAATATTGTAATCAATACGGGCAAAAACTTTACGATTACGGGGTTCATTGCCATTGCCGGCCATAAAACCACCGGGATCGTAGCCGTATACATTGTTAAGGATTGATGTAAATTGGTTCAACGAATCGCGCTGGGCCTGGGCCCGAGCATCGTTTTCCGAATTTCCGGTGTTATCGGGCAGTAATTGCAAGCCGTTAGGAAAATAAGGGGTATTCTCGTTACGGGTCTCTAAACTAACAAAGTAGAAAAGCTTATCCTTAATGATAGGTCCGCCCAAGCGCAGACCGTAAGTAGTTTCGCTGAAGTCGCTGAGCGGTTCGGCGGTTTGCCCTTCCTCTAGTACAAGGCTTTTACCGGCCAGGCTCTGGCTTTCGTGGAATACGTAGGCACTACCTTCTATATTATTAGTACCGCCTCGGGTTATAGCGTTTATGGCAGCCCCGGTAAATCCACTCTGCTGCACATCGTAGGGCGAAACCAGTATTTGAACCTCGGCTATGGCATCTAGGCTTATAGGCTGAGCCCCAGTACGGCCACCCGGAGTACCGTTAGCGTTAAGGCCAAATACATCGTTGTAGATAGCCCCGTCAATCATAATGCTGTTATAGCGGTTATTTTGGCCACCAAACGATATGCCCCCATCCTCGGTTTCGATAGCCTGGGGAGTAAGCCGAGCCACATCATTTAAACTACGATCTAGGGTAGGCAAACTATTAATTTGCTGGGTGCTTACGCTGGTAACGGCACCGGTCTGATTAGGGTTAAACTCCTGTACAGATTGGGCAACAACCTCTACAGCTTCCATTGTTTCGTTGCTTTCTTCCAACGTAAAATTGAAGGTAGCTTTCTGGCCAAGTTGCAGGTTTACATCGCTTAGTATAGAGGTTTTATAACCTAGGTACTTAACGGTAATTGTATACGGTCCACCGGTTCTAACATTAGAAAGAATATACCGTCCTTCATAATTAGTTACCGCCCCGTAGTTAGCCCCGGTAGGTTCATGCTTAGCAACTACCGTAGCTCCTATTAATTCCAGTCCGGAAGCATCAGTTACTACCCCTTCGATAGAAGCTGTAGTAAGGCCTTGTCCGTAGCTTTGGCTAGTAAGCACCAAACAAAGCCCAACCAAAGCCAGTAATGAATAAATCCTTTTCATGTATAAAATCTACTGAGAGTTATATAGAACGGAAAGTTATGGTAAATTCTCGGTCAGGAATTGTGCGACCGGCTGAGGTACCAGCCACGCGGCCGCTTACGATACCACCTTCTCTTTTGAAATAAATCTCAAAAAGGTCAGCCTGAATCTCTTCAACTTCTAATATTACCTCAATATCAGTTCCCTTATCAAGAACAATATTTCTTTGTACATCCTTGTTTTCCCATTCCCAGGTTCCGGACTGCTGAGGAAAGGCATCAGTTAGGCGGTCTACAGTATAGCTGCCTTCTTTAGTAAAGGTTATTGATAGATTTTGGTATTCTGAAGCTGAAACCTCCTCACCGTTCTCCTCCACGGTTATACTTTCTACCCTCCAGGTACGGGTTAATAGCTCAGTTGTAGTTGGGGGAGTTAAGTTACCACTTTCGTCATCACAAGCGCTAAATGCCAAGACAACTAAAATTGATGATAGTAGAAGTGTTATTTTTTTCATGATTAATGAGATTTAGCGCGTTAAAATAATTTTTTGGGTGGTGAGTGTTTTTCCGGTGGTAAGTTGTAGGTAGTAAATACCGGCCTCCAAGTTGGTTAAATGTATTGGTTGGGCTTGACTGCTAGGCGCTAGCGTGCCGCTATATACTGCTTTGCCCTGCACATTAAGTAGCGTGTAGCGAAGCGGTTTACCACTTGTAGAACGGACATTCAGCTGGCCCTCCGTAGGGTTAGGATATACTTTAATACCCGAGTAAGAGTCTGCTTCAATATTGGTGAGCACATCATCACGCTTACCTTCGGTAGCCTCGTAATATAATATGCGCCAGTGGTTTAGATACGCCTCGGCTATTTGCTGATCGTAAATAACCAGGGTATTTTCATCATTATCTTCTTCGGCAGCATTAGACCAGTTGTGAGAACCGGTTAGTACAAACGGGCTAGCTTCCGAACGCAGAGCATTGGCTACTACAAACTTATGGTGCAAATGGGTAACCGTATCAAATACTACCTCTAAACCGGGGGTAGTTCGCGCAGCGTAAAATTGCTGCATAACAGCTTCCGAATTATCCCCAGAGTTAAGGGTATCATTCTCTATAGTTAAATCGTCGGCCTGAATAATGCCTTTAACCGACCAACCGCGGGCGGCTTCATCTATTAAGGCAGTAGCCAGATCGGAGCGGGTAATATCGGTTAGGGCAAACCTAATATCGCTGCGGGTATCAGTTATAGCATCTAAAATACGACTATTAACCCCACCGGAAGGAGAGAAGTACAACTGCACCTTCCGACCTCCGATATTGAATAAGAACGGGGTGTTCATAGTTTTATCGGCCCCGAAGCGCAGCTGATTAGCAGTAGTGCTTACCGTAGGGCTGCCCCACATCTCGTTAAATTCTACGGTATAGGCCCGAGCCAGCGCCTGATCCTGTATTATCAGAAGATCGTTGCTTTCATCAAATAGGTTATTATTCGTCCAGTTAGATGAGCCGGTAACTACGTAGCTATT
Source organism: uncultured Roseivirgaceae bacterium (assembly GCA_964504565.1). Taxonomy (GTDB): domain Bacteria; phylum Bacteroidota; class Bacteroidia; order Cytophagales; family Cyclobacteriaceae; genus Cesiribacter. The sequence goes on along the minus strand of CAZDEY010000002.1, from coordinate 251,201 downwards.
TTGGGCACTGGCGGCATCAACCACTACAAATTTGTTGTGCATTATGCCATCACCTTCGGGGCGGGCCCGTTTGCTTACGTTGCTGTTCCATTGGTCAATCTCGTAATTGAAATCGTCGGATTGGTACAGGTAGCGTACCTGTAAACCGCGCTCGTAGGCTCGGTTAATCGCGTTTAAAATTGCAGTGCCACCGCCGTTCACATTGTAGATAGCCACATCAACCGACTGCTGGGCGCGGTCGATGATGGAGGCAATATCGGCAGCAAAATCGCTGCTGTAATTCTCCGGCATATACATTATATCGGCGGGTAAATCGTTGGGCAGGTAGTTGAATAGTACCCGGATGCTACCGCTGGAAGTAGATTTAGTTGCTACTATAATATTTTCTAATGATACACTCTTAGTGGCATCCCCGGAGGCGGTGGTGTATACTTCGATATTGTAAAACTGAGCCGGCTCTAAGTTCCTAAGTTCAGCTGTAAAGCTGTTTTGGCTATCGGCTAAAAATACGGTATCGTATTCACTGTCGGGTCTATCGTACCGCTTATAGCGTAACAGACCGCCAGCCCGAAGTGTAGTGGTAAAACTTACGCTCAGGCTAGTGGTATTCTGAGTTATTTGAGTAAACTCTTCAATTGATAAGCCGGCTACTAAATCCTCTTCGTCTCTGGGCAGTATTTGGTAAGTGCCTCTAAATTCGCCAAGCACTCCAACTATATCGACTAGGCCGGTAGGTATGTCAGTTCCAATTAATGAATTAGCATCGTTATTTATTCGCATCTGAAATTCGTTATCCTCACTACCAGTACTATCTATCATAGTATAATTACCCCGAGCAAACGTACGACTAGTAGTCAATATTTGGGCATTGGCAAAGCGGATAAGCCTACCCTCTAAGCTATCAGCTAAGTTAGCTGCGGTAACTGTTATAGGCTTAGGTAGCGGTGTGGGGTTGGTGGCTTCGCTACGGTCATAGACTAACTCGGCGTTAGCTTGGGGTACTTCGTTACCATCAACCGAGAAAACTACTTGCAGTAAACCGTTAAATTCGTCCAACTGCCCCGTAACCTGAATAGTATCGCCAATTTCGGCGGTACTAAGGTCAAACCCTTTGGAATCTGCACCGGTAAGGTTACTATAGAATACTACTAATCCGGCGGTTGAATCTTGAAAATAGCGTAGGCGGCCATCAATAGTATTACCTGTGGTAACGACGCCTTTTACTTTAACTATAGCTCCTACACCCGCAGCTCGGGCATCGGCCATAGTTTTAAGCTCTACTTCTTCCTGAGCCTGCACGTGTACTAGGCCCAGCCCGAACAGAAGTGAAAATAATAGCAGTAAATTTTTCTTCATACTTAACTATATAAATAGCCAGGCAACACTAGCGCTGCCTGGCCATAATTATTTATTGTTTAACTAAACGATATGTTGCTTTAGCCTTATTAGTTGTTAGCGTTAGATGGTATATACCACTAGCTAATTGGCTTACTGCCACCTGCGAGGATTGAACAGCTTGGGTACTTATTACCCGGCCGGTTACATCGGTAATAATAACAATTGCCGGCTCGGTTAAACCTTTAAAGAAAACTGCTCCGCCCTGGCTAGGATTGGGATAAAGGCTTACGCTTTGCTTTAGGACATCATCTTCCAGGCTATTTAATATATCTACATCGTCTAAGCCTAGCACGGTAATCATATATCCATCATCATACGGCATGCTCTCATCCATCTGGTAACCAAACCCATTTAGGGTAAGTGCATCGGCATCCATTATACCCGACCAGTCGGCCAGTTCGCTATCGAAGCGGACAGTGTATTCAGTACCGTTTTTTTCAAGGGTTACATAGTAGATACCATCTATTACTTGTTCCCAACCACCGGTTACTAGGGCAGCCTCTATGCGTACCGGTAGCGACTCTTGGCTCTCACTTAACATGGTTCCCTCTAGACCTATTGCCGGCAATAGTTGGTTAGCAGATGAGCTAACCGCCATTTCCGTTGGGTTGAGTACCGTTAAGCCCATTTCACTGCTTACTTTACCGGTAACAGTAATTAAATCCCCTTCCGAAACCGCAGCTAATGCGTCAGTGCCATTGTACCTTACGGTAATTCCAACTTCTTCCTGAACATCTACCAAGCGGAACTCAACGGCATTAGCATTACCACTAACGTTAGAGATAAGGCCGTGAACTACACCATTTACGGTAACCTCAACGCCATTGTAAATACTCATACCGTTGGCATTAAGGGTACGCACGCCGGCTAAGGTTTCAGCTACTTCGTAGTAAACTTTTAGGTCATCAATTCTCCAACGGCGCGGGTTGGCTTCAGCCTCGTAATAGAAGGCTAAGTAAGCATTGCCGGTAATAGAACTAAGGTCAACTACGGCTTTGGTCCATTCTCCTCTATCGGCCGGCTTGGTAAAATCTATCGTTTGCCATGTTGCCTCTTCGACAGCCTCTTTAGTGCCGGTGCCGTCGTAGTCGGTGCTATAGCGCAGTTCAAAAATGGTATTATCATCACCATAGAAGTACTCACTCACAAAAGAGAGCAATTCATCTTCCTGGGCATCCATATCAATTGCTGGAGAAATTAGGTAATCCACCGATTTTTCGTCTTGTCGGAAGCCGTTCATTTCGGCAAAATTGCCATCCCACCCAAAGCGGCTATCATCGGCACATACCCAATTTTTGTCGCTACTGATTGAAACAACTTGCCAATCAGCGAAGCAGTCGTCGAAGTTTTCAGCAAACACGGTTACAGAGGCCACTACTGCGGTGCCACTTACCAGTACTGAATTGCTAGCACTACCAAGTGTATTAGTAATTTCGCCGGAATAGGTACCTACAGCGGTCGGTACAAATTTTACGTAAACAGTCGCCTGAATATCGCCATCGGCGTTCGAGCTTAAGGTAAGAGAATTAGAGAAGTTTTCGCTATCAGTGCTTACTAAGAAGCCTTCGGGCGCATTTACCTCAACATTTTCGGTGGTATTATAAAGCGCGATAGTGTACGAACGAATGCTAGATTCACCTCCTTCAATCAACTCACCGAAGCTGCCGCTAAAGTCGGCCAGATTTACTATGGAATACCCTGTACCTACCATATCAATTGTTTGTTCGGTGGTGCCGCTGGTAAGGGTTATAGATCCAGCAAAGTTATCGTTACGAGCAGGGTTAAACCTTACGAATACGGTAGTTTCGGCCACTACATCGTCAGCGCCTTCCAGCACTATCTGCTCGCTAAAACTTGTACCGTTTAGGCTAAGTTCAAAGCCTTCGGAAGCCTGAATCACTAAATTATTGGCCTTAGTGGCCGAAACCGTAAACTGGCTAACCTCAGAAGCCAGGCCCACTGCCACTGTACCAAAATCAGTAGTAAAGCCTTCTAAATTAGTAGTAATAATTGCGTTACTCGGGCTTTCCACTACCACGTCATCTAGCGTCCAACGCGCTGAGGCATCGCTGGTGCTGGCGTATACAAAGGCAATGTATACCGCCTCATTATTATTTATACCGCTTAGGTCACCAGTAACTTCAGTCCACACGTCGCTGTCAATGGCCGGTAATGCTATACCGGGCACGGCGGTCCAGTTGGCAATATCAGGCGTACTGGTTCCATCGTATTCCGTGCTGTATACTACCTGTAGAGATTCACCGGAGAATCGGGTTCTGGCCATAAACGTAAGCCGCACATTTTCCGCTCCGCTCAAGTTAAGAACTGGGGTTATTAACCAGTCTTCGTTAACATTACTACTTCCGCTGGCGAAACCACTCATTTGGTAACCGCCGGTTCCGTTATTTCCGAAGGTTTCTACGCACCGCCACTCCTGATCTCCAGACACGCTAACGGTTGACCAGCCGGTTATGTCGCAGTCGTCGAAGTTCTCGGTCAAGAATACTTCACCAGTACCACCGCTAGGGGTTTCAAAGTCTTGAGAGTTGCGAGCGGAAAGATACTCACCATCGTTTCTAGAATTAGGAATACCTACAAGTGTAATAGAACCATTAGGAACTTCACTTCCTATATAGTCTACGTTAAAAAAAGTGGTGCGGAAGTTATAGGAACTAGTAGCATCCGAAATACCGTAAACTGTACCGTTAGCAAAGGTTCCAGCATCATCAAAGGCAACATTTCTAACCCTAACTAGCTGACCTTCATAATCCTCGAAATTAGCCGAAAGTTCAGCTAAGGTAACCTCGGTGACGGTGGGCGTGTTGTTGCTAGAGGTAGCCTCGCCGGGGTCTTGGGTAGGTACGAACTGCAACATACCGCCAAACTCGCTAAGGGTGCCGGTTAGGCCGGTGATTCCATCATTGATACTATAAGTAGTTGTTATTACTCCTCCGTTATCATCAATAAGAATGCCGGCGGTTTCATCCTGAATATACTTCTGGCTACGGAAGCTCTGCTGGTAGGTAAGAATAGCCTCGCTGCTGAGTGTGTAGGTTCCACCAACCGCCTGCTGACGAAGTTCGGCTACTGAATTAATTCCTTCGCCTCCACCTTCGTTCAAACCATTGCCGCTAACAGGCACGGTACCGCGCGCAATGCCACTGGCAAGTTCAATAGTACCTGCATAGCTGGTGGCTTCAGTGGGCATGAACCTTATGGAAATTTGGGCAGTAGCTGAACCGCCGGATTGGGTTACAGTAAGTAAGTTACTAAAATCCGTGCCGTTAGTACTTACTTCAAATCCTTCCGGGGCAGTTATTACCACATCCTCGGTTAGGTTAGAACCTATCAGGTTGAATACTGATACTGATGAAGTTTCGCCAACATTTACACCGCCAAAATCACCGTTAAATCCATCTAAGCTGATATCCAAAGTAGCTACTGCGCCGGTAGCTTCTGCGGTAATTTCTATATCATCTAGCGTCCAGCGGGCTGAAGATGTGGCGTCGCTAGTGTATTTAAACGCCACGTATACCAAATTACCTACAACAGAACTTAGGTCACCGGTAACCGCAGTCCACTCGTCAGTATCGGTTTCCGGTAGGTTTACATTAGGTACAATTACCCATGTAAAACCCGTTGGCTCGCTGCTACCATCGTAATCTACGCTGTATAATATTTCAAGCTGTTCACCCGGGAACCGGGTACGAGCCATAAAATTCAGTATTTCTGATTCAAACTCGTCGGCATTGAAGGCTGGCGAAATAAGCCAATCTTCGTTAACATTATTGCTTCCGCTAGCAAAGCCCGACATTTGGTAGCCGTTGGTACCGTTAGTGCCATTATTTTCAGCGCATCGCCATTCCTGAGCGCCGGTAATACTAAAAGTAGACCAACTGTTTAACTGGCAATCATCGAAATCTTGGTCAATTAATACTACCGTAGTCGAGTTGTCCTCATCAATATCAAAGTCGGCAAGGTTACGAGCAGTTAGATATTCTCCATTGGCATCACTATTAGGTATACCTACCAATGTAAATGAATTCTCCGGAAGCGGGGTACCGGTATAATCTACGTTGTAGAATGTAGTACGGAAATTATAGGTGTCCGTGCCGTTAGTTAGTCCGTAGGCAGTTCCGTTGGCGAACGTTCCCGTTTCAGTAAAACTAAGTCCTTCAATTCTTACTAATCGGCTTTCGTAGTCCTCAAAGTTATTAGCAAGTTGGCTTATGGTAATAGTAGGTATAACCGGTTCGTTATTGGTTGAGGTAGGCTCGCCCGGGTCCTCGGAAGGTACAAACTGGAGCATGCCCCGGAATTCGGTAATTTTACCTACTATATTGCTAATGCCATCACCAATTTCATAAGTTGACGCAATAGATTTGCCCGAATCATCAATTAAAATTCCGGCGGTTGCATCCTGAATGAACTTTTGGTTCCGGAAATTTTGCTGGTAAGTAAGCACCGCCTCGTCGGTAAGGCGAAAGGTTGCATCGGCTCCACCAGGCACATTTCTTAGTGCGCTTATTGACGCAAATTCTATAATATCATCACCACTGAATAAGGATACGTCGTCGATAGTCCAGCGAGCGCTGCCGGTCGGTGTGCCGGTATAATGAAATGCTATATTTAGCGTACCGGTGACATCAGAAAGGTCCGCTGCTACTTTAGTCCAAACGTCCGAATTCTCTTCGGGTAGGTTATATACTGTAATATCCGTCCAAGTGGCGGTGGTAGGGTCGTTAGTGTAATCAGTGCTGTACTTAACCTGAATAGGGTTACCGCTAAAGCGGGTGCGAGCCCAAAAATAAAATTCTTCAGCCGGATATTCATCCATATTCAAGGTAGGGCTAATTAACCAGTCGTCTGAATCTACATCGCTATTATAGCCGTTTATCTGCATTCCCTGACTGTCTTGACCGCGGCCATTTTCATTACAAGCCCAATTTTTATCGCTGCCGGCTGAATAGATTGTCCACCCTTCTGGTAAATTTTCTGGGCAGCTTTCAAAATCTTCAGTTATTATTAATCCATCACCCGCTAGGGCTAACCCATTAATAGTTAAGCGCTCGGTTATTCCGCTACTGGTATGAACTAAATCACCGCTATGCGTGCCAGCAGTGGTTGGCGCAAAACGCACAAAAATAGTTTGGTTTACTTTTCCATCAACAGCTGTAAAAGTTCGAGTTTCAGCTGAGTATGTTTGGCCGTTATTCGTACTAATTTCAAACTGATCAGGTACAGTTAAAGTAAGATCTTCGGTTAAGTTTAAGCCTACAATTGAGTATTCCCGGCTTATAGAAATATTATTTTCGAATACCTCACCAAAATCAGCTACAAATTCATTTAGTGCTAAGCTAATATTAGGATCAGTATTAGCGGAACCTTCCGGGTTTACCGTAACCGCAATATTATTAAGGGCAAACTCGTCGCGCGCACTAGAACCACCTATATCGTTTGAGTTCCAGCCAACATAAATAAAATCACCACTAGCTACCGGAGTACTTAGGGTTATAATAGCCTCTTTAGTATTAAGCGTCCATCCGTTAGCATCGGAAGCTTCGGGGGAAGTATAGTTTAGTTCAGTTACTTCGGTGTAGGTGCTATTATCTAAACTGTAAACTCCATTAAATGAATTGCTACGGGTACCGTCATTATTTACCCACAATTCATATTTGAATTTAACTGTATTAACTTCCGCACCTGTATTGTTTATTACTCTTAGTCTAATGCCGGCATCAGAGCTAAAATCACTACCGGTAGGTTGAACGCCAAATGCGTAATTACTTCCACTGCCAGAGATATCGAAGGCATATAGACCTCCACTTCCCGTTCCCCCGGTTGAGGCTCCCCGGGCATAATCCCCTGAAGAATAATCACCCCCAAAATCGGTATCACCGTCTGAGAGGCCAATAACCGACCAAGCGTCGGAGTCTAGCTGACCGGCAGCCGGTTCGGCGGCAATACCAGTACCAAGGAATTGTCCGTTGCTTACACCCGTCAGGGTTTCGTCAAAAGTAATTGTAACCTCAGTATCAGGGCTGCTTATACTGAGTTGGGCATTAGCCAACAGCGGCATAAGGCCTATGGCTATTAACACTACTCTAATAAAATTTGCGTAAAAATGTCGCATAAATTATGGTTTGATTGAGATATAGCTATTTGATAATTAACACTTTCTGAAAAGACACTTTACCGTTAGGTTCCTCTATGAGAAGGATATATAGCCCATTCTTTAGGGAGCTACTTAGTAAAAATGGCTTGTGATTATTGGTTTTGGCAGTCCATACTTCTTGTCCGCTAGGCGATAATAGACGTAAGTTTAGTCCACTACCGAGTTCTTCAGCATTAGATAAACTAAACTTGTTGGAGCTTATAGGATTAGGAAATACCCTATAGCGGCTGGCGACAACCCGATCTTTAAACCCTAAGGCGTCGCTTTCTGGAACCTGTACCGTTAATACCGGGGCAACTCGTGGTTGCGCACTGCCGTAGCTGTTTATTCGGAAGGTAACTTCCTGGCTTGCCAAAATCTGGGCGTTAGTACTTAGGTTAAAATAGGCTACCGAATCTCCGGCGGGAATGGTTAGGGCAAAACGTCCGGCCTCCAGGGGCTTACTTATTTCTACCGTACCGTTCCCACCATTAGTAACCAATGAACTGCCTTCAGTTATTTCCAATAGAACCTCGGTATCTTGGCTTACTTTTTTGTTGCTTCTTACATACACTCTGGTTTCCTCAGCACCCTGTACAATTACCGGATCAGGCGCATAAAATGAGGCCGAAAGTTCCGGTATCGACGAAAATTCTACTTCATCGACCGACCAAGAAGCTGCTGCCCCGGCATTGGTGCCGATAGTGGTGTATTTAAACGCCAGATAGAAATTGCCGGAAACTGAAATTTCATCCTGTATCCGGGTCCAGCTTTGGGAGTCTTCGTTGGGCAAGGATACGTTGAGTGTATTCCAATTAGCTTGGTTAGGATTGCCAGAGCCGGAATAATTTTCGCTATACACTACTTCAAGCTCCGGGCCTCGGTATCTGGTGTATACCCAGGCGCTAATTGTAATTGGTTTACCGTTGCTTTCCACAATCGGCGAAATCAACCAGTCTTCGGAAGGTCCATCCCCGCGGAAGCCGTTAACGTTGAACCCGGAACCCTGATAACCAGCGTTGGAGTTGCACTCCCAATCTTTATTGCTCGCTACTGAAATTGCTTGCCAGTCTCGGCTATTACTAGAGCAATCATCGAAACTTTCGGTTAACACGGCTATCGGCTGTAGGTTAGGGTCGCCTTCGGTACCCTCTACCGGTATAGAATAAGTAACATTTTCGTTTTTTAAGGCTACAAAACCTTCTATTTTTCTATTGCTGGCGGCTAACGGTTTAAACCTTACCAGAATTTCATGTTCGGTAAAGCTGGTAGGCAGCACTAACTCACTAACAAATTCTCGGTTGTCGGCTAATGCTATTTGAAACCCACTAGGCGAGCTTATTATAAGGTCTTCAGTAATACCGTTATTAATAATTCGGAACGATTGGGTGGGATAATTGCCACTTTCAAATTGTACAATTCCAAACGAATTAAACTGATCGTTTTCTACCGCAAAAAGTTCAGGACCAGCTTGGCAGGTGAATCCCCAGGCCGAGCAAACCAGATTGGGATATACTATATATGGGTTTTGATTGCCCTGGCGTTCGGCAATTCGGTTATTACGCTGGAGTTCCCAATCTGAAACGGGGTCTTGAAGGTGCCAGTTGTACAAGGTTTCCAAGTCATTATACATAATCTGGCTAATATTACCCGCCTGCGTAGGGTACATAGTGTAGAAATAAAAAACCGCGCGGGCCAAATCTCCTTTGTGCTCTTCGCGCGGTTCAAATCGTAATCCGTTATCCAGTTCGCTATAGGAATTTATATTCTCGCCAGGAATGGAAAAGGTTTCAGTATAGGAATTATTGATAGCTACGTACCAGGAATCGGTAGAGCTGTCAGGTATTTCATCAAAAGGATATGAGCCACGTTCGGCATTCACATCCATATGAGTAGGAAACAAATGAAAAATGTCAGCCCGGGGTATATCCTGCTCATTAAACCAACTTTGCGGAACCGTATGTTCGGCATTGATTGGATTTAGAAAGGTAGTATTAGATGCTGGTTGATAATATCCGGTATAAACACAATAGACGTTGCCATCCTCAGCTTTGTCGATATAGCTGTACATGGCCCGGCGGGCACCGTCATACGCTAAAGAATTATGAAAACCATCGTACCAATTGGTTTTTAACCAGCTTCGTAACTCTTCTCCGGTTAAGCTGGATGGGGGTGCGGATTGGGCTGCAGCCCCCACCCCATAACCTAAAATTAAAACTAATAGCAGTAATTTATTTATCATACAGAGCGCTTCTTTATCCTTTTTCCTCTTTACTTCTACCTAAAAGCGGCTCCAAATTTACAATTATTTTTTATAAATATTTACATAATTAATTGATCTTCCGGATTATGAAAATGTTAACAAAGGGTAACAACACTCAGTTAAATGAATTCACCATCTTCGTTTACTTCATCTAACTGAAAATCACGGCTTTTACCGTAGGCTAGCAGTTCGGAAAACTTCATTTCTTCTTTAGTTAACCGGTCATTAATTACGTAATCCTCATTACTTAATTTTTCCTTAACTACAAATTCTCGGGGTTCTCCGTAATTCTCAATTCGGTAGGTATGGCCTACCCGCAGGGTATCTGGTGAAATTGGCATATACAAATAAACAGAAAAAGGGCTTCATGGAAGCCCTTTTTCTGTCGGTTAATTTTACTTTTTGATTACTCGTATGTTCTCGGTAAGGTCCGGAGTTTTAACTTCCAGTATGTAAATGCCTGGGGCTAATTTGCCGCCGTTTATTGCCGGGTTAATATTCTCGCCGGTTTGCATAAACACTTGCTGGCTATGTACTACTTTACCTTCAACAGTGGTAAGCCTAAGGCTAATAACCTGATCTTTAGAGCCTACTACGTTTACAACCAGATTATTATCAAACGGGTTAGGGTATACACCCTGTACCGCAAAGTCCGGGTCAGGAAGCTTAACGTTTACCGGGTTATAGGTTTTCGAAGCTCCATCAATATCTACCTGCACTAAGCGGTAGTAGATTATACCAGCGTACTTCTTAGTTACTTGCTCATCTGTAAAGCTATAGTTGTTCCGGTTACTAGTAGTTCCGGCGGCCTCTACTCTACCTAATTCCACATAATCTGTACCATTAACTGAACGCTGCACTATAAAGTGGCTGCTATTAGTTTCGCTAGCGGTCTCCCACCTTACCAGTACGTTTTGGCCGGCCAGGCTCGCAGTAAAGTTTTGCAATACTACCGGCAACGGAATTTCGGGGTTAGTATTAGCAAAGGTTACAGCCAAGGCACTATCGGCCAAGGTTACACACGGTCCTGATACTATACGACCGGTTTCAGGTGCTAAAGCCCCTTCAATAGCTTGTGCATCTAGGCTGATCCAGCCTTCCGTAGCGCTAAATTCATTAGGCTCTAAGTTGGTAGCCCAGCGGCTCACCACTATATCTTCCGGACTAGGCAAGCCCGATTGACTATCATAGTATAGCGAAACAGTTGCATCGGTATCACCAGCGTAAACTTTCATTTCCCAGTACTCTTGTTCGGTAACTTCCACTATACCATCTCTATAGAATGGCTCTTCGGTGATATATCCGCCAGCGTCCGGAGTTTGAGCAAAGTATTCAACCAGATAGGTAACTGAGTTGGTATCGCAAACCTCTAAGGCCGCGCGACCTAAACGGCCGGCATTACCGGTAGGAAATACAAACTCTTCAAATATACCAACACTGGTTCCATCGAACATTTTTAGCATTGGGCCAGCAACGTAGCTACTATTATTAGAAGCGGCGGTCATAGCCTGCGGTCCGGCTATCAGGAAGGTATCTAACTTAGAAAGTACAATACCATTAAGTAACTCCAGCGAATCCGTAACCATTAAGTTAGCCAACAGATCTTTATTGCCGGCTCCGTTAACCCGTAGTTCGCTAACGTTTAGGGTATCCAAGCTACCGATGTTCTGCACAAACTGGCCGTTGAGTAAGAAGGTACCTTGCTCGTTGTTCCAGTCTTCTTCGTTATCTAACAGACCGCGCAGGCCTATGGTACCCATAGCATTGTACTGAATTGTACCTCGGTTATAAATTCCCAGTAGGTTTGCTTCAGCCTGAGAGACCAATTCGCATTGTTGTAGTAGGGCATTATCTGTTCCTATAGTTACGGATGCCTCGGCTTGAACTTGTATAGTTCGGAACACTGCATCAGTTTCATCAATTACAGGCTGGAAAGTTACTTCCTGATCAAAAATTACGGTACCGTTGGGTACTATTGATATTAGGTTAAAGGCATCGCAGGTTGGTACCTCACCGGTAGACCAGTTTCCGCTTTTGTTCCAGTCATTGTCAATTACGCCAATCCAGGTATTAAAGGCTTCGCTAGCTCCAATATCCGGTATCACTCGAATATTGCCATCGATATCTGTGTTAACTTCAGCTACCGGAGTACCCTCATCAACTACCGGGCTGGCCGGTATAGTTTGCACAATTCGCAGGTTACAACCGGGGTCCACGAAGTCCGATGCTATATTACCTACACCAGGCGTACCATCTGGGTTTTCGTTTGTGGTATCACCATCTAACGAATTAAAATCCTCTGAGTCCGAAGCGGTATTCGTTGCTATAGTAATCTGATACCAACCTGATAAATCTAATGCTAAATCATCACCTTGCACTACATACGCGTAACCTGAGAAACGGGCAGGATCAGTATTTACTTTATAGAAATAATTAAAATCAGATTCTAAGGCCGTTAAATTATTAAAGTAATAAAGCACTCCCGGATCGGTACTTTGGCGCGTATTGAGAAAAATGTTATTATATATTGATAAAGGAGCTGCATTTGCTCGTCTAACTAATGAGTTGATTCTGATGTTATTGTTATCACCGCCACTGAAATATATGGTATTAAATAAAATTTTAGTTCTTCTATTAGTAGTACTGGCTACGTAAATTCCGTTTAAGCTAGTTGAGCTTGTAGTAGATTCTACACCTAAACTAATTATGTTGTTATCCACTAAGATTTGAGTTTCTTCCAGATTAACCCTAGATGCTGGTATAGTCTGCTTAGTATCTAAATAAATACCAGTAGTACTAAAAACTTCAGAAAAATTACCGGGAAATACTAGCGTAACATTGTTTCGTAAACTACAAATTGTGTTTCTGGCAATTCGTACGGGTAAAGCATTACCTTCGTACACGATTCCCTTTATATCAGCACTTAAATTTTGGTTAACGTTAGCAACTATATCACTTATAATATTACCCGAGACTGAAGATACTAAAACATTAGGCCCTATGTTAACTCCTACAAATTCGATTCCAGAGCTAGCCCCATTTGGAGAGGTAACGGTTCCTCTAAGTTCAAAATCATATATTTGGTTATTTTCAACTACTCCTCCTACTTCAGTATCAGTAAACTGAAAGTTTACTGGACTTACTACATAACTACTATTAAACCGCACAGATCCATTACTAGATACGATTATATCGTTAAATGTATTACTAGATATTTGAGCGTTGCCACTAGTTATATAAACTCCAAAAGCTACAGATTCGCTATTTGGCAGGCCGTCCACCAATATATTACGAACAAAATTTTCCGAAAATACTATATCAAACCCTTCATCTTTAAGAACATCAGAACTGTAGCTCAAAGGCAGTAAGCTTGAGAAATTACCAAGTCCATTTGGAGAATTAATTATTAATCGATCACCTTCAGCATTACGGCGGCTGCCACCAAAATAATTACCTGTAATGGTGTAATTAGTACCATCGGTAATGCGGATACCGCGGAACGTATATTGGTCAGTAGTTAATTCAGCATCGCCGCCTTGGTAAAAATGGTTATTCAAAATCTGCCAATCGGTTGATCCGCTGCCAACTAATATTGAGGATGGTGTGCTGGGATCATCTGATCCTACTGACCCAAAATCATAGAATTCGTTCTCTCTAATTATAATATTCGAATTAGGTTCAGCATCAGTGCTAAACGAGGCTAAGATATTACGAGGATACTGATCAGCATATCCTCCTAACAAGTTAAATTCAATAGTATAGTTGCTATTTCCGCCCCCGCCGTTTATATCTATCATACCCTCAGCAGGTGCCTGGCTGCGGCCCTGTACTCTACTGTAACCAATGTAGTTATTAGTAGCTACATCAGAATACAGAATTGTAGGAGCATCGTTGGCGTTTCGTATAATTAAGTTTCTAAGATCATCAAGATCGGTAGAATTATTGTCGGCACCACGACCATCTATACGCACATAATCTGCACCCAAAAAGTAGAAAAGGGCTGGATGTTGGATTTCCGATACATTACCGCTAATAAGATAAGTTCTGGAGGCATTTAGAGGTTGTATAAGAATAAAGTTTTCTTCAGAACTGCCGCTTACCTCATTTAACGGAACCTCGCCGGTTTCATTCAATATATCGCTTATTACATTGAAGGTAAATGGACCTGAAATGGAAGTTAGCTCATTCAGCGCAGCAAATACCCCGTCCGGTCTAGTAAAATTTGTAAAATCACCGCCGACGCCGACGGTGTAGGTTCCTCCAGCAGGATCTAGAGGACGAGGTTCAACATACGGAGCTACGCGATCAAGATATAGGTTATCGATATATACAGTAGCTATGGCATTTCCATTGTTGCGTGAACGAAATTTTAGTCCTCTAATTTGGTCAACACCGGAACCATTTTGGGCGGCGGCGTTGGCTATTACCAATTCTTCGTTTATCCAAATATCTATGCTATTAGCATTGATAGTGCGCTCATTTCCGTTGGCGCCCAAATAGGTAAAAGGACTGTCTTGAGTATTAAAGTAGGCCGCCACTATGGTTCTTGCATCCAATACCCCGGTTTCACCTTCTATAGTAGTTCCACTAGTTGAACTGGTAGTAGTTCTGATGGTGAAATTAGTGTTACCCGCCGCATCCTCGCCGGTAATAGAAATTCCCAGCACACCAAACAGCTCATCGCGAGCCGGTAAAAATGGTGTTACATCATCGCCCAAAAAGAAGTCAGCAACTACCCCATTATTATCATTGGGATCTATACCTTCCGGCTTTACAACATCTACTTCAAATTGTAAGAGAACAACTTCCGGATTGTTAAAATTTGAGTTTTTTAGAAAATCTACGGTGGTATTATCAAACTTATCGAGCTCCAGTACGGTGCGTTGGGCTATAGTATCTATAGATAAAGTAGTTAAACCGCTACTCGATTCGCTGCGTACGCTATTTACTTGGTTAGCATTAGGAGTTGGACTTGCCCATTCTTCTATTGAAGTAAGCTCTTCAAAATCCTGAATTAATATTTGGGACTGTAGCAATCCCGGGGTTGCCAAGAGCAATAAAAATAATATGGCTTTGGAGAAGCAGTGTAAAAAGTGTCTCATAGAATCAGCATTATAAATAATGATGTAAATCCGCGTAAAACCTTACACGGCATTCCTATGGTTATACTACTTTACTTAGCCCAGGGTTTTAAATTGAATAAGTTTTTTTGTAATAATTTTTAGCCTACCGGTTAGTATACTACTTTGAAACTAAGGCAGCTAATTACCTATAGTTACAAAACACTACGGGCAGCCGAGGCCGCCCGTTGTAATTTAAATATACTATCATTAGAGAACTAACTGTCTAGATACTGCTTGTAATTTTCTTCTTTATTCCAAAAGTCCCGACAATTTTCAATCTGATTTTCCAGAAAGTTAGGGTCTTTCTTAAGTTCCCGCCAATTTCCGTAGCCCAGTTTTTCGCACATTTTATAAAAATTGTCACCTTGCCCTTTTGGTTTAATCTTGACCAGCGAACTAAGTAACGGCCGGCCGGCTTCGTGTTCCCGCTCACTAATTTCGTTCAATATCTCGTGTAGCATGTTTTTCTCGTGGTTGTTTTCCATATTGAGGCCCAGGCTGCTCTGTTGGTTAAGCGTTGGTATGGATATGGTAGAATCATCTAAACGAACCAAAGAAATAAGTTTACGGCGAATACGATCGTTCATACAAAAAAAATTAAAAAATAAAACCTTAGGAAAAGAAACACGTTAAAGCGAATCCTTTTATAATAACGGTATTTTTAAAGAAATGTTCTGTTGAACGTATCATTTCGAAACTGTATCCGTTTAAGCCAGATTTTGTGTAAACAAAAAAGCCTTTCAAATCGAAAGGCTAAAATTAATCGTAGTAGACTGGTAACTAAAAACCCAACACCTGAACGTTCATAGCAAAATTGCAGCTTTCGCAGTCACGGGCTTTATACGTGGCAATGCCAACTACCTTACCTTCAGTATTCATTACCGGGCTGCCGCTGCTACCTGGGCTAATGGCCGCATCTATTTGCAGTACCGCATCCTTCATCCCCTGATCGCGAATGGCGGATATTACACCCCGCGTAATTGTACTTTCCAAACCCTTAGGATTGCCCAGCACAAATATGTCGGAGCCCTTACGCGGAGTCTTATGCGCGGCTTCCAGGTAAGGGTACTGTTCGCCTTCGGCTAAATCTACCCGGAAAACTATATAATCGTAATCTTTATCCTTATCCAGAATTTCAGTAACCCGGTAGCGACTGCCATTTGCCGTGCGAATCATCCACTCGGTTCCGCCTTCAAACACGTGATAGTTACTAACGCACAAGCCATTTTCAGCCAAGAAAAAGCCGGTACCCTGGCTTACGGTTTTGCCGTTGCTATCTTTACCCAATACCAAAAATACACATTGTTCAGCGTACTCCACCACATCGGCAAACGAGCCAAATACGGTAGGTTCGGTTTTAGCTTTTAGGGTAGGAACTTTCTGCTTATCAACCGGGCCAACTTCCGGCTCGGCAATCTGGGTATTACTAGCCGGCATACTATAAGTGCTAAATATCCGTAAGCTATCAGTTAAGAAATCCCTATCTAGTCCGCTGAGGCCCTGGCGAAGAATTTCACCGTTAAGGCTAATGCCCGAACTGGTAGTAGCGTAACCCCAAACCTCCCGCTCGTGGCGTATATCGGGGTACTTAGAACGGTCAAAAAGAATTTTTACCTTGCGGTTTAGGGCCTGGTCTTCCAGATATTCCTTACTGGCTTCGGTTTCGCCTACGCCAATCAGGTTTACTTTAGTGCCGTCTTTAAGCACAATAGTGTTTCCGTCCTGTACGGAGGTAACGTAGTGCGGAATATCCTCGAAATCGGTACTGCAGGCGGCCAGGCCAACTAGTATACTTGCATATAAAATCCCCTTCTTAATCCGCGCTGCTATCATCTTACTCGTCTAGTTGTCCGGTTTTTGGTATTATTTGAATTAAAAATCTACGGTTCCGACCCTCTTGTTGTTGTCCCTGGTACCTATCGGCACCAAAGATTCCACTCCCCGAGATTATAAGCTCTACCTGGTTACTATCCAAAACTATGCCGTTCTCTCGCCACAAATTTGCCAGTGCCAAAGCACGCTGATAACTAAGGTTGTAGGTTCTCTCAATAAACGAACGATCTTGATTTAAACGTACGTCCTGAGGATCCCGGGCGGCCATTCCTTCAACTATAACAAGATACTTAATATCCAGTTCACTGGCAACGTTTCCAATGCTACTACCCTGCCTCTCTTCCAACAGATCTTGTAATTGTTTGCCGGCTTTTATCAATTTTTTATGATACGGTCTGGGTATAGCATACTCCCACTGCTCAAATTGAACGGGCACCTCTAGCTCGTAACGCTTGTTTTGGGGCTGAAACGCAAAATATGGACTGTCATCTAACCTCTGTAAGGCTTCTTCTAATTCTGCTATTTTTTGGTAGCGGGTTGCCACCTCTTCTAACCGTTGCTCCCGCTCTCTAAACCACTTGAACGTAAGAACAAATAATACCAACATAACCACAAACAGACCTGTCATAAGGTCGGCAAGGCTGGGCCAAAATATACCTGAATTATTACGCAAGGCTTAAGTTGGTGATTTAATGGGTTGGTGGGTTAGTTAGTTGGTGCCTGGTGCCTAGTGCCTAGTGCCTGGTGCTTTATAGCTTGCTGTAGGTAATTCTTATGGCTATATCCATTGTCTATTGTCAATCGTCCATTGTCTAACTTCTAACTTCTAGCTTCTAACCTTTCAAAACCCGCTGCCAGAAGCCTTTGGGTTCGTTGAGTTTTCTTATTTCATGGGTCATATCGTCCATTCGTTCCAGTAGCTGGTGCTGAACAGTGCCATCCTGGTTTATTTTTCGAATAATATACTTTTGGGTTTCCAATAGATGGCTAAGCGTATCGGCAAATAGGTTTTTCATGCCTTCGGTATCGGCCTGCATTTGGTTTATGGGCTGCAGTTGCTCGGCTATTTTGGCGTATACATTTTCCTGCTTCAAGCGTTCAAAATGTTCGCGCAGGTGTTCTCCGGCATCCTGTTCTTCGCGCTTGAGGGTTTGTAGGCGGCTTTGTACCAGCTTGCTTATTTCGTCGCCAGCCTCTACAAAATGCTGCTGTATACCCTGGGTTAGCTCATCCATTTTTTCCTGGTGAGCATTAAGGTAGCCAAGCTGTTTGCGAATCAACTCTTCGTTCTGCCGTAAATAAAGCTGAACGTCGCCTAATTGCTTCAGATGTAGGGCTACCTCGCGAATATCTTTAGTTGCCTCCCGGCCGTTTTCAAGGCTTTCATTAAGGCTTTGCATATAGGTACCGAAGCGTTCAAACAGGGCCTCGTTTTTTTCAATCTTCTCAAAGAATGCCAAGTTAGCCTCACTCATTTTGTGTACGTCAGCCTCTTGCAGGGCAGTAAGAAAGCGTTCCTGCTGCTCGGTGTATTTGTACAGATTAGCAAAGGTATCTTTGAAGTCGGCCACTCTCAGCAGAAAATCCTGATTAAAGCTTTGCAGTACCCCCTTAAGGCTTTGCAAACTGCTGGCAAAATCCTGATTTAGACTACCGCCGTAGGTAGCCTGCAAATGCTGTTCCCACTGGTGCAAGCCATGGGAGGCAACCGCCGAACTAGTTCGTAACCAATTACCACTCAGCAGGCTGAACAATAAGCCGCAAAATGAGCCGGTCATAGCTATGGTTACCCCTAATAGCAGGCGGTCAATTGCTTCTTCTTCTATACCCTCGGCTAATATAGATGATAAACCCAAGGCAACGCCTAAAAACGTACCCAGCAATCCTACGTAGAGCGGAATGCTGCTGGTGGCCTGCAAGCTACTTTCCAGTTCATCGCGCTTGCGGCGGGCCGGCTCAGCTAGTTGATCTACCGGTAGGGCATTACCTTGGTAGCTAGTTAACAGTTGCCGGGTTTGGTGTTGAATTTCAGCAAAATCCTCATTATCATCGGAAGCCGGCATTTCCAGATAGGTAAATTCCCCCTTTACCCAACTGAAATCTCCTCGCTGGGGCAGGTTCTTTACTTCATCTTCATCTAACAAAAATGTACTTAAATTTCCTCCGTCCGATTGTTCAATAAGGAAAAACTCACCGTCCCTGCCCTTAATTTTATAGACTATACCTTCCTCGGCCAAGTGGTACGGTTCTCCTTGTTTAAGTCTATCAAAATCCGATATTACGTCTGAAGAAGAAGCGGAAACCTGGGCTGGAAATAGGGTTTGCAGCCGCTGGGCCTTTCGCTTGTTTTGACGTAACAGCATTACCTGCCAGCCCACCACCGCCAGTATCACCCCAATTTCCAGCAATATCATAGTCTACTCAAATTTAATTTTGGCCTTGTGCACTATTTGCCAACTTGGGCCATCCTTACGTAGTAATCCTTTTTCCAAGTTAACCACCCGGGCGGGGTTTTCCTTTACTTCCTCCACTTCGCAGCCTTCTTCAAAAAAGCTTAAGCCGTTTTGCATAGCATACTTTTGCACTTCGGTATCTTCGGTAACCCAGTAGTAGGCCTCCTGCTGGTTTTCGGCTTTGGGCTGAATAGTAAACACACTATCGCGCTGCAGGCTTTTGCTCATAGCCCCCTGGTGAAAGCCCCCGCGAACTGGCATTTTATCGTATAATTTAGCCGGTGATTCTGGTGGGCTAACGGGCGGTTTAGCTGCAGCCGGTTCGGGGTTTACTTCAGTTTTTTCTTGCGGTGGCACTTGCTTTTTTTCCTCAGGCATGGCAGGCGTAGAATCGGGTTCTGGTGCCTTAGCATCAATATCCTTCGCCAGGCTCTTACCTATTTTGGGTGAGTTACCGGTAAAGGTTTTTTCTACAATTGCCTTGGCCGAAGGTTGAGCTTCAGCTTTAGGCGGAGACTTTTCCAGTTCGCGTTTAATTATCGCTAATACTTCGGGTTCTGTTAATCCGGCGGTGGTGTTGGCCGGCGCCGCGCTCCTGCCCTCCGGCGCATCTGCGGATGGGCTAAAGTATAGGCTTTCCAGCTTCTCGTTCTTCTTTCTTAAGTCGTGTATACGTTTGCGCATGGCAGCAAACTGCTGGTATAGCCAATACCCTAAGCCGGCTAGTAAGGCTATGAATAGCCACTGCAAAATTTCATTCATATTATATGCCGAATTATTTGAGTCTAAGCCTTGGCGCTGGTCCAGTACAACTTCCGATTGGCCGGTATCGCTGTCCGTAGCCGCTGGTTCTTGTTGGCCTGCTAAATTATTGGTTTCTACCGCCTCTCCTTCCGGGCTGGCTACCATCATAAGCGCGGTTCGCTGCAGAACTTTGTACAGGCTATCTACAGCCACTTCCTTCCGCTTATTGCCTTTGCGCCGGTCCATCAATTTATACTGAATTTCGCCGGCTAATTTGTTGAGCTTCTGTTCCTCAACCGAAATACCTTCGTAAATGGCCGGCTTATCTACTGCTTGATAAAAACGGTAGGTTCCGAACTGGGCATCGTAGGTTTGAGCGTGTTCCAGCATAGCATCCCAGCTATTACAATTTAGGGTAGAAAGCAGACTATCGCCTCCGTTATCCTGGTAGATAAAACGGAAGGTTTCGCACCACATTCGCCGGCGGGTTTGCTCGTAGGCGGCACTGCCTTCTTCTTGAGCATAGGCCAAGGATATGGCCAGGCTAAAGGTCAGTAGTAGGGTAAGCTTAGCTTTCTTATACATCGTAGTAGGTGCTATATAATTCTTTAGAAAGCTCATAGTACGCGTGATATAGCGGCTGAAAAAACAGGGTTTCCGGCAGGGGTTTCTCGGCCGAGTTTCGCTGTTCCTGCATTCGGTTTAGGCCAAGGTGAAGACTGTCGCGAAGCTTAGATTTTAGCGTATCGCGCAGCCACCCTAAATCGGCTTCAATGGCAAACTCATTAAAGTAGGATGTTAAGCGTTCTTCACCCAATACCAAATCAATAAAACGCTCGGCATTACCGATCACTTCCGTTAGCAGCTCATCGCTGGCACTGCTGAACTTAAGCGGATCTTTAGCTAGATTTCTGCCCTGATCGGCACCCAATAATTTTAGGGTTTGGGCATCTTCGTACTGATGAACCTCCGGGTTAAAAAATACACCCCCATTGGCCGTAGCTTCCTTAGGATTATTGGCCTGAATGAGTTTGAAATTATCGGGCACGGGTTTGGCACACACAATTTCCAGCATCTCAGCGGTTAGGCCCTTTAGGCTGTTAATGTTGGTTCCGCCTACCAGAAGGTTAAGGTACAGGCTGCCTTTACCGCTAAAGGTTAAATAGCGCGGAATATCCAGGTTCAGGTAATTGATAATTTGCCCACAGTGGTATAAAATTGCGGTATAATGCAGGTAGAAAAGCACCCGCATATACTTGGCTCGAATAAACACATTGCGGTACTCCGCTGGATCTACGCTATTAAAAATGTCGTTAAAAACATCGGCCGAGCTTTGGCTGATACTCTTTACGTTGAACGGGCGGCTGGCAAGTTTTTGGTAGGCTAGTAAAAAGCCGTTATCCTTGGCACTAATCTTATTGAACCCATCGCCCCAAAGGCCGTAGCCGGCAAAGCGGAACGAACTGCCCCAGGCCGGCTGCTGATTCTCGAAGAATAGAATATCGGTAGAACCACCGCCAATATCAATGTTTAGCAGATGGTCGTTGCGCGTAGGCACCACCTCGCCGGAAGCAGTCAGGTAATAAAACGGCGCGGCCGATTCAGTTAGGTGTAGGGGTTGGCGTTCGGTACGAAAGGTTTGCTGGTAGGCGTTGGTCCACTTTTCGGCAAATAAATTAAAGGTAAACGTATCTAGACTTAGCGGCGAAAACCACACCAGGCGCGTCCGGTTTAGTATACCCTCGTTCAGAGCAACTTTATGCTTGATAAGGCGGAGAAGTTCTCTAAAGAATACATCGATTCGGTCGTGGCCTTTATTATCTAGCTCGGCACTCCACTTTAGCTCGGTTTTGTAGGTGGTATGCCCGGGCACATCTAGTTCTTTATTTATGCCGAAGCCAATATTGATATTGCCCAGCATATCGGTTGGCCTTACCGAAAAATCGCTAACCTCGCAGGTGGCAGTTCTAACCGGAAACTGCACTTCGGCTCCGCTGGCTTTGCCCCCCAATAGGTAGGGCACAAATTCCCGGTTCACTACCGTATCAATTTCCATAACTCGGCCTAAAGAGGCTTGTTTGTAGCGTTGTATCGGCAACAAACCCGGTTCATCGGAAGGCTTATTCAGCATTATTACTTGCTGATCATCAATCTCTACCGAGAATGGCTGCGGGGCGGTATTGGCACCGGTGGTATAGGCAATATGAGTATTGGTTGTACCAAAGTCTATAGCAAAAGTAAACTGCCGGGTACCTGGCCCTACCTCCTGCCATTTAGGTATTAAAACTGCTTTAACTTCCTGCCCGGCCTCGCTAAGGGGGTGGGTAAGTTCGGCAAAATCGAAGTGGGTATTAAATACCTCGTAGTAGGTTGAGCCGTAGGTGGCCTCCTCTTTGCGGGTACGATTGGTCTTTTTAACTCCCTGCCCTTCGGCGGCACTTCCGGCGCTCACTTCGCGCAGTGGCTGGTTTTCTTTATAAAATTGAAGTGAAAACTGGTTAAAAGCTGCTTGTCCGCTGCCTTCCAGGTCTACCAACATTAGTTTGTAGAAATCATTATAGGCGGCATCGGCAAACTTAGTGAAGGGGAGAACGCCCAGCCCTAAACGGGCTTGCAATAATTTTCCTTTCTTAGGAATTACATTTCCGTTAGCATCGCGCGGGTTTTGCGGATTTTCGTAATAGGTTCGTTCAAACAGAATTTCGCCCCGCTTAACCGGCACCGCCAACTGTACTTTTACGTAGGCCGGGTCGATAATAAAGGTTAGATAGCGATCTAGCTCTTTGGGATCAAAGTAGTTAAAGAATTCCTTTTTAACGGGCAGCAGGTAATTGAACTGAAACAGGCGATCGCGCTCGGCACCGTTCTGGAAGGTGATTTTACCGTAATTGAACCGTTCGGAGTTTAATTCATAAGGTAATTCCAGCAGGTTTTCCTCCAGAAAATCGCTTACAGTCAAATACGGATATTTGTCGGTTAGCCCGGGTAATATCCGGCTCTCTTGCGGTAAGGGATCGAGCAGCGGCACCTGGGTTTCCTGCTGCCAGGGGCCACTCACGTAATTCCAGCCAGGATAGTGGCCTTCTTTCAGCACTAAGGGCAAGTCGTTTTTAGAACTGCCTCGACTGGGTTTTAGCACAAAATCGCTTATTTCAGCCACGTTTAAATTACCGGTAGCGGCTGTACCCAGCTGTACATTCCCGATGGTAACCGGACTGTTGCTTTCATCGCGTAAAGTTTGGTACTCATTTAGGAAGTTATCCGGACCGTACCCACTTTCAAACTGTAGTTGACCCAGGGTTTCCTGCAGACTGCCGGGCGCATGCTTTCGGTTAACTAGTATGTACTCGTACACCGCGCGGCAACTGTTTTTTAAGCTGGGGTTAGCTTCAAACAGTTTATTAAGGTATATCTGAAAATCATCCGGACGCTGGTAAAGTGGTACCGAACCCTGAAATAACTTATAGCCTTTGCTGCTGCTTAGGTCGGTTTGGGCAACATCGGGTAGGGCAAACACCAGGGTAAAAGGGCTGGTGCCGGCAATAATCTGGTAATTATAGTAGATAAGAAAGATATCGTTAAAGCCGTGAAATGGGCTTTTGGGGTTGTCGTACGACAGAAAAAGTGACAGGGTATTGGCCAGTAATTCGTGCTGAGGGTTTTGCTTCAGGTTTTGTAGCTTTTCCCGAACGTTCCACCGCCTAATTAGGAGCTTCTTTTCTGCCTGACGGTACTTCTGGTAGTTATACAGCAACTCCAGCACATCCAGGCACTGCGACACCATGGTATGGTACACCGTATTATCGGCCAGGTTTACCGGCCGGTGGTTAACCACAAACTCAAAGGCGGTCCGGAACAGGTGCATCCGGGCCAAGGGCGAGGGAATACTGGTAGTTACCCGCCGGGCTCGCCCGCCGCTGGGGTCATTTATATGCTGAATTAGGCTGCTGTCAATCTGTACGCTTTGCTTCCAGCCTTCCAGTTCGGTTGATGCATTAGTATGCAGTCGGAGTACTTTAGCCATAAAAATAGGATTAAACCGCAGCCATTTTGCTGGAGTAGTATTCTTCGGTTACCGTTTCAAACATTTTAAGCAATTTACGCCGGGCGTCGGCCTCGGTTGCCAGCCGCTTTTCTTCTTTGTTCAGCCGCACCACAAAGCCATCGTGGGTTATGCCTTTGTTAAAGAATGATTTACTAACCGGCTTATCGGTAACCAATAAATTTAAATCGTCGGCCGCTAAATCAAAGGGTACGAAACTGCGCTTATTGCGGGCCAGCTCCTTCAGCCAACTAAAGAACCCCCACTGGTTATTGGTTAAGAAGTTATTAAGCTCCTTATAAAAACTATCGTTTTGAAGCGCATTGCCTAGTTTTAGAGATTCGTAATAATTCTTGCCCTTATCTTTAGGCAGCAGGTCGCGGTAGTATTTAGAAAAAAGATAGAATTGTACGAGGGTCTGACCAATTTTATTAGTCGAGTCTTCGTACAAATCTTCAAAGGTTATAGTTGGCTTATCGCTTCGGAGGCCGTATTCGTGAAACAGGGGTTCGCCGCCCAGGTCCGCATCCTGATACTCCATAAAGTCCAGAATTGACATAGCCGCCACTAACTCTACTAAATGGGCATCGTTCTTTTGGCTGGCCCCGCCCGGCCGGTTTTCATACGGGGTATCGGGGTTATCGCCCAGGTAGTACAGCGCATTTAATCCGTGCAGGTTATTTTTGTAATAGGAAAGCGCATCGCGGGTTTTAGTAATAAAGGCGTTGCTGTCAATTACACTTTCCTGCTCGGTTTGCAGGCCAAAGTAGGGTTTAATTGTAATGGCCCCAATAGGTGCCGAGGCTATATCGCCGGAATTTTGCAGGCCGCTGTTGGGGTTTCTAAGGTTTTTAAGCAGAAGCGGAAAGCCCGCCGCCCCGGTTCCGCCAAATATCGAGCTGATAATGAATATACGGTCGCCCTTACGGAAATTATCCGCAAAAAACCTCAGCTCCGGACTATTAACCAGGCGGTTTAGCACCACACTGCCAACATTAGGGCTCCCTTTAAAGCCGATTGTCAGCGGGCTATTGAGGTTGTCCTGATTGTAAAGCAACTGCAGCAGTGCCTGCGTATCAGGATCCATTTCATTGTAGTGAATAAATTCCCGGAAGCTTTGGTTGATGCCGCCGAAATCAAACGTAAAGGCATCTTTAACCCGCCCTTCACCGCTAGTATCTAAATCGGCCAACTTTCGTATATCGGTACCAAAAAAGTTACCATCGTTGCCAGCCACGTGCTGGAGCCTGCGGTAGCTTTTCAAAAGTTCTACCGTACGGTTTAAATCGGCATTCTGGGTATCGGGGTCAACCAGTATGGGCACTACTTGCTCGGCGGGCATTTTAACCCCGGCGGCCATCAGCATAGTGAACGAACGCAGCACCCGAGCCCCGGTACCCCCTATTCCAAATAAAAAAAGTTTAGCCATGTAATTAGTCTTTAGTAGTTAGTCATTAGTCGTTAGATTTTCTCTATAGACTAGAGACTAATGACTAACGACTTGCGGCAAAGCCGCTAGAATGGTGTGCGAGCGGCGCTGACTGATTTCCATTTTACTAGCATAGAGAATACAAAGAAGAATACAGCACTCCAGACGGCATTGGCAGTGGCAAACCAGTATACGTAGCTATCGGGCGTAACTTCTTGCAGGCGGCAGTAGTAAATGGCGTAACTAAACGCAATAGTGGCATTTATCATTAGCCACACTAACCAGTGGTACCAGTGGCTGAAGCGGGCCGTATTAATTACATAATTTAGCACGTAGTAATAAGCCATAACCATTAAAAATGTAATTAGAAGTAGGGTTAGTGCCCCAACGTCCGGAAATACATCTTGTCGGTAAATTGGCGTATCCATGGCCGGCTCGGGCCGCCCGGCTATTAGTTCGTACAAAAATCGGAAGAATCCGCTCATGTTTACTTAGCTTTGTGTATGGTTAGTGGTAAACTAAAAACTTCCTGTTTTTCCTGCGCATAAAGGTTATTTATACCGATCAGCATATCCTTTAGAGCAAAAGTTTTAACGCCGCTTTCATCGGGCCGGCGGTCATCTTCGGTAGTCCACTCCTCAGTCCAGTTAGGCATAGCGGCCGGCAAGTTCAAGCTTAAACTTATGGCTTGATTTCTATTGCCAATGCTATTCATTTTTACAATTACAAAGTGGCTAAAGCACCTAACTAGATCTTGGTCGCGGGAGGTTAAGCGAGAGTCTTTTTCGAAATCTATTTGAGTATAGACTTCCTCAACCTCTGCCTCACCATTCTGTACGTCAAGCTCCAGGTTTTCTTGCAAATACTGGGTAGTAGCCCATTGTCCGGCCTGATTTTCCAGATTAATTCCAAGGGTAAATTTCATTTCGCCGCTACTAATCTCGCGGGTGTTATCTACGGTAATGGTGGTGCCTTGCGGGTTTTGAGTATACCAACTTCCGCCCCGCCCGGCCCCAGGCATAAGCTGGTATGCCGGTTTTCTTCTTTCAAAGCCGAAATCAATTCGGTAGTCGGTTTCTTTGGCTAGTATATGTTGGCTTACCCTTCTTAAACTTTCTTCCGGGCCAATTGCCCAAATGTAATACGGCAGTTCGGTTTCGCAGCAGTTCCGCAAGGGTTGTCCGCTACTGCCGTTTTTGGCCCCGGCGGGGTAAAAGGTCCCTTTAAACTCGGATTGAAAAGCGTATACGGATACCGCCAAGCCTTGACGTTCGGCCGCGGCCAGTGCCCTTCGAATATCGTTACTTATATAGTCGCGATCCGCAGCGTTGGGTGGGGCATATATAAAATCGCTGATAAATAAACTTACCTGACCCGAGCCGGTATAGCGGCTGGCTACTTGCCGAATTAAATTGGGCAGGGCGGTACTGGCCGTAGTTTCTTTTAGACCCTGCCTGAGCATTTTTCTGAATTTTTGAGGGGTTAAAGGTTGAATTTCCCTACCCGCCGAAAAAAGCTGCAAGGTTGCGGCATTATCGGCTTCAGCATTAGCCAATAAATCGTCTAACTGACGCTGAAAAGCGGTTTGCGAACCTTCAGTGGGCATAAACCCGGCCATGCTGCCGCTGGTTTCTACCAGAATATTTAGGGTATCAAACCTATCGGCTACGGTAGCTTGTGGTTCGGTTACGCATTTGCCCCCCTCAGTTTTACCGGAAGCCCTGCTACCAGATTCTGTATCAGCTTCATCGCGTACGGGGCCACCACAGGCTACCAGGGCAATCAGACAGGTATAGAGAGATTTATGAATAAAGAGAGATTTATAATTCATATAGTACCTTACGGAAGGCTGTAAAATGGTGTGATAACGACTTAACAAGCTAGTTAGTACATTTAATAAGCTTGGTTATAGAAATCAATCCATAAGTTTGAAGCATAAACCCTTAACATATCAAATTGTTACTTATAACTTTTAGGCTATAAGTCCGTTTTATCAAGGTAATCTTTATTGCATAAGTACAAAATGGAATCATCAAATACCATCAACCTAATCTTATCTATACTAGCCGTAATAATTCCGGTATTTATTATACTTTATACCATTCAGGCATTTAGAAAGAAACGCGCCCGGGGCGAGGAAAAAAATGAAAATCATACGTTTACCTCGGTTAAAGAGGAAAGGCTAAAGAAAGACGGAAAAATGTAAACCCAAAATATACAAAAAAGGGTGCTTCTTAACCGGCAGCACCCTTTTTTTATGATAAAAATATTCTTTACCTAAGAATATATAGCTTACCGTAGCCTTCTTTAAAGGCTTTGGCGTTGGCTGCATCGCGCGTACTAGCTTCCCATTGGCCTAGCTCCGGGGTATCCATTATTACCCGGTACAGGTAAACGCCATTGGCTAACTTATCTCCCCATTGGTCGGTACCGTTCCAGGCAAAATCAGTAACGTTATTTCCTATATGAATAGGCCCGAGCTCATCTTTAAAAATTTCACGTACTACCCGGCCGCTTATTGTCATAATTTGAATTTTGAAGTTTGAAGGCACCTCGCTGCCGGTTAGGGTAAACACAAAGCGGGTAGAGGTTGAAAAGGGGTTAGGGTACGGATAGAAATTGGTTATGGTTTTTTCATTGATTACCTCAAAGGCTATGGCGTAGGGTTCTTTACCAGCCTTATTTCCGGCATTATCCGCCGCCTGCACCTCTAATATGTACCTTCCGTTTTCCAAATTATTCAAATTGAACTCCAGCTTGCAATTATCGGTAGTAGTGGCTGGGGTAAAGCGAGCATTGGCTGCGTTCATGTATATTGGTTCCAATTCACAATCAGCACATGCTCTTCTCAAAAATAGCTGTATACCAGTGGTATCCTGAATAAGGGCAAACCGATTATCATCATGAATTACTACTGTTACCTGAGCGGTAGGACTAACGATATCACCATTATTAATATACACCCCGTCAAACGCTACATCCAGGAATGGTTTAACTGTGTCGGCCGAAACAGCTAAAAAATTACTAGCCGACAGTTTATTATTAACCATTAATCTCTCGGACGGCTTAATAGGATTTACCTCCAAGTCTAGATGAGCATTAGTTGTTTGCCCCTCGCTGCTTAGGTTAAGTTGTACTGCAGTAGTATCGCCGGCAGCCGGGGCTTTTACATTGAAAAGATCGGACTTTACCTGATTAGTTTGGTCAAAAACTAATTTTTGAATTACGCCCAGCGAATCCTGATCAAATTCGTAATCCGACACATTTATAAAATTAAACTGAGGGGAATACACCTGCCCCTGGCTAATAGTATTACTGGCGCCAACTGCCTCGCCGGCAACCAATACCCCATCGGGTTGAGGGGAGTACCCTACCCGCCAAAATCTGAGGTTGGGCGGGGTTTGTCCCAGTTCATCCCGAGCTTCAAACCTAAGCTTTAACCAAGGGTAGCTGCTAACCGGAATTGCCGAAATATCAACCTTTCCGGCAGTAGTTGATTCCAGCACTATGGTTTCCTGGTCATTAGCATCAACGCCAATTACCTGTAGTTTATACGTATCATCGTCCTGGCTTTGAACTGTATACTCAATATCATTCCAGCTTTTTGCCGGGCCTATAAGGTCGGTTTCAATATAGCCGATTCCGGCCGCACCCGAAATTTCCTGCCGAAGGGTAATTATTTGATCATCAACCGGATCGGTGCCCGTTGCCCGAACGTACACCGCGCTACCCGATGGGCTACCCTTTTTACCCAGTAGGATTAATGGTTCGCCCCTTTGAAGACTAGGGATTACGCCCGGATCCAAACCTAAGGATTCAATGGCTTGGTTAACCGAAGTTGGCCATTCAGAATAGTTAATGGAACCTATGGAAAAAATTGCTACCCAATCACCAGCCGGTATATCCTCAATATACTTTTGCAGGTTGTAGTCGTCGTTATTGCCGCTAATAATATCTCCACGGCCAAAGCTATTTACAAATTGAGGAGCCCGTCCGCAAGTTCGGTTATAGCCTAAATAGGTATCTAATGAATTGCCATCAATCCGAATTGCGCCAATTGTATTATTGCCACAGTTTCGGCCCACGTTTTGAAGAATATAAGGATATCCGTCAATAGCTATTTCAACATTGGTGTGACTATCGGCATTTCGGCCAAATGTTTTAGCTTCCAGAACTTTAGTAATTTGCTGATACTGCCAATTACGGCCGCTGGTAACCTCGATGCCGGAAAGCTTATTTTTGGCAAACTGATCGGCTTTAGCCTGCCCCCACCCCAACGGAGCATTAGGTAAGTATAAATAGTTACTTTCCGCCCAGGCAGTATCTTCGGTTGTAGTAGGGTTTAAAATACGGGTTCTCCAAAAATAAGCAGTCGAATCGGCCCCGGAATTTACCAGAGATTGCTGAAATAAACCCCGCGCGCTTACCTCATAGTTATTAGTATTAGTTGCCGAAAATACTGCAGAAGTGCTTTGCTGCAGGCTGTAGCTTCGCGCCTCGGAAAGAATGTTAGTAGCCTGAGCCTTTAAAGTAACATTTTGGTTGTTAACTATAGCGAATGGATACGGCCACAAGTTGCGGGTGCTGCCATCAGGAATTAATAATTCCAAGTAAGCAGTATTGTTATTGTAATTACTTTCATTAAGCTCCTGACCGGCATTAACTTCCAGCTTAAACTTATTTAAACCAAACTGGGTAATGTTATCCATACTTAGCCCCAGGTATAAGGTATCTTGATAATAAATTGGCTTTACCTTATTTTGAAGAAGTAATCGATAGACACCATTATCTTCTAAAGAGAGCTCTAATACCAAAGAATCGGGAATGGCTTTGCCAAAGTTTCGGGCTATAACTTGTATGGCAAAGGTATCGCTAGCTGCGCTTATAGGCCGACCGTCCAACGCTACAGGCTGTAAATCCTGGTCAGTCACGTTATAGTCAGGCTGGGGGCGGCCAAATAGCTCTACGGCCGGGTCACCCAGCAATATAATTTGCTGAGCCTGCGCCAATACGGTTTCGTTATTGTCATTGCTTTGTAAAAAAGCCTCTATCGTCCGTTGCTGAATTTTCCCGACTGACAAATCCAAGTTATCTTCATTAGCAAACGCTTTTTGGTAAAAATGGCTACTGTAGGAATACAGAAGATTATTATAGCCCGTACCGGAATGCGCCATAAAATTAATAGCACCCTTATCGGGCTGCAGTAACCAGTCTTCGCCAAAAGTTTGGTAATCGTTTAGTAAGAATACATCACCGGCATCGCAACCATTTACTAAAATAGTAGGGTACTTTCCTTTATTATTGTAGTCAGTTCTGGGGTCAGTAACGTAACCAATCTCAATATCAGTAATTGCCGGGGCACTGTGTCCAAAAAAGGTTATCAGACCTACACCTTGGTTAACCTCCTGGCTAATATCAATGCGCTGAACTACCGCATCTACCGACTTGGCAATGGTATTGACCTTCCCTCCTAAAAACGGATTCTCGGCCACGTTTTCAAAGTTTCTTAAATAGTTTCTGAAGGTGCTGGCCTCAGCTTGCGTTCGCCCCCCGCTAAGGTGTAGAATTCGCTTTTTCCATAGATTCTCCTCACTAATACTTTCGTGCTCCATAACCTTAGTTAGGTAATCAGCTACCTCTTGGGCGGTACGGGCCCCAACCCTGCCCACCGGAAATGCCGGAGCTTCACCACTACCGTTTAGCCGCATAGTATAGGGCCAATCGGTGCCCGGATAGCCAAAGGTCGGAACGTAATCAAAATTTGACTTATCCCAGGTAGTTTGCCGATGGTACCGGTGGGTTAGTGATAACCCTTTACCTAATAGCAGTAAATACTGAGGAAGTTGGTTCCGACTAACATATTCAATATAATGCCGAATAGCAATTGGGCTAATTTCACCATAAGAGAATTGATTGTACAGGTCGTCTACGTTCTGAACGACCACCGAATAAGCTCCCCCGGCGGCCGATCGGCGGTAATTGGCATAATCATGCACCGGATCAGTACCCTCGGCAGTTTGCCTAAGAATAGGGTGTGAAATAATGATATAGTCAGCGGACTGCGGATTACCGGAAAACGCAACGGTAGTGGGCGTAAGGTTTTCTGTACTATTGGTGGTAATCAGCAGGGTTCTTTCGGTACCGGAGTTAAAAATTGCCCTAAAACTTCCAGCGCTGCCGGTATTTCTTATTTCTATGATATTTTCTGTATCGGTTATATCAAACGCCCGAGCGTTGGCCGGTAGGCCACTGATACTGACCAGGCGCACATTGCCAGATTGGGGTACACGAAAAACCTTATTGGTACTACCACCCATTACCCATTGCTGGGGATAACGTAAGGCATAATAACTTGCCGAATAGCGGTCGTTTCCGTTGGCATACAATTTTATATAGGCATTGCTTCCGGTAAGTGAGCCCGTGGCTATAGGTTCTTCAACTAAATAGGTTTCGTAAGCATTAAACTCTGCTTTACGAATTGACGGCAAATTATTTGGGTCAGTGCCAAACCCTATGTCAACATTACGGGGCAGGCTATTGCGGCCGACTAATTTTACAGTAAGCTCTGAGTTGGGGCCGGTAGCAAATACGTTTGATATAGGAATTGTATAGGTTCGGTTGGCTGAAGACGTAACTCTTGGCCCTACAAATCCCTCGCCCTCATCTACATAGGATGAAAAGGTATAGTAAGTGCTGGCATAAGGATAGTGAATACCGGCAGCGTATTCATTACTAAGCACCCCTAACTCCTCTTGCCAGTGGTAGGGCATCGGGGTTAAATTTCCGGGGTCGGCTAAATTTTGCTGCTGAATTCTTTTACCATCAGCATCACCTGAATTTCCTAACTCTATAAAATAGGCTACCGAATCGGAGTAAAGGTTATAGTACGGGTTGATCAGCTCAATATCCGGGCTTTTCTTTAATTCGTTATCCAGGGTACCGTCGTTTCGACGGCCATAAAATTCAATATAGTCACCGGCATTCCACTGCCCATCGCTTTCTCCGGAAATTTTTACGGCAATTTCCTGTCCTCGGAAGTATAGCTTAACCTTTTTAGGGTTCTGTCCGGCCAAGGGCATACCGCCGGCCAGCATACGCTCATAAGTAAGTCGGTACATACCGTCTTCGGCGGTTTTTACTTTATAATACGTACGGTTATAGTCTATCCACTCGTTACCGTATGGCTGGGCAATACTGGCCACTGACATAACAAGCACCCCTAATACACCCACTACAAAATAGAATAACCTATTGCTAACCATATAATTACTAACGATCGAAGTTTATTTTAAGGCTGAAAACGTGCGAGGAGGGCGCTTCAGCAACATTACCAACATCAACATATGCGTAGTCTAAACTTACGCTTCCCAGCAAAACCCCTAGCCCGGCCGTAGGCTGGAAGGCCATACGCTCGCTACCATCAAATTCCTGAATTTTTTGAAACTGCCCGGCCCCAAAGCGTAACCAGGCTCTACCTCCGTAACCAAGCTCTAAACCGGCTACCGGATCTATAGAGGCAAATCTACTTTTGATAAGGGTATTTCGTTGTCCGTCAAAGGTACTTACCAAATCAACTGCTACTTGAGCATTAATTTTTTGAGTGAGCTGAAGGTTGCGCGATACGCCCAAGACTGCCCGCGGCAGGGTAATTTCCAAGCTGCTCTCCGGAAGTTCGTTACCGGTTTGCACGTATACCTCCTGCAACTGGCTGTTATTAAACGTCCAGGCATTAAAAGTGGTCGTGATATCGCGGAGCATCAGCCCAAAGTTCCAGTTATTGCGGCTAAGCTGCGCTCCGGCATCCAGGCCAAACCCCCAGGAGTTGGCAAACTGCCCTACCGACCGGTGAACTACTTTGGCACTGCCACCCAACTTTAATCCGGGCAGAAAATCTACCTTTCGCGCGTAGGAAAGAAATAAACCGTAGTCGGCCGCCGAAAAAAATCGGACGTTGTCGTAATTGAGGTTACCGTTATCATCAAATAGAAAACGGGTATCGGGTATATCATCAACCCCAAAGCGAATTAAAGAAACCGAAAGCGCACTGGTAGAATCTATTTGGCGTAAGTAAGCGGCATAATCGTACTTGGCTATTCCGGCAAAATATTCAGCATGCATAAGTGCCAGTGAGCTTTTACTATCCGAACCTACCAGACCGGCCGGGTTCCAATAGCCACTGGTAACATCATTAACCGAGGCAACCTGCGCGCCCGCCATAGCCAACGCCCGGGCACCTACCCCAATAGAAAGAAACTCGTTGCTGTACTTTGGAGCGGAGGTTTGAGCCTGCAGGCCCATAGCTGAACCAAACAGAAATATACTTAATACCCCCTGCTTTACCAGTTTTACCATAAATACGATTTGCTACTACTCTAACAGGCTATTTTATACCAATAAGTTCAAAAATCCTCGCGCTGAGCATATAAGATACCTACAGATCATGTAATAAAGTGAACCGTTCAGCCACAAAATTAGCCGTTTACCCAAACATCCAAAATTTTTTCACCTAGTACCTTGTATAACCAAGTACCTTCTATTACATTTGTAATGTAGATTTTAGAATACCCATTAGCCAAAAATCAATAAGTCAGGGCGAAGCTAACCCCGCACTTTTGAAAACGCTAACTTAACATTCTAGCGAATGAAACTTGAAAACACTCAAATACAGATGAGAAAGGGAATATTAGAGTTTTGCATTCTGCAGATAATTTCCAGAGGAGAAGCCTACGCTTCCGATATGCTGGAAGAATTAACTTCTGCCCACATGATGGTTGTTGAAGGCACCCTCTACCCTATTCTTACACGATTAAAAAATGCCAATCTGGTCAACTACCGCTGGGCCGAAAGCACCAGTGGTCCGCCCAGAAAGTACTACAGCTTAACTCCGGAAGGCAAAGACTTTCTGGAAAAGCTTAGGGAAACCTGGTACGAACTCTCCGGTTCGGCCGCTAAAATTATCAACCACTCCAACCCTGCCTAACCATGAAACGAAGTATAAGCATAAACCTTAGCGGCATGCTTTTTCATATTGAAGAAGATGCCTACGAAAGACTTAGTACCTATTTGGGCGAAATTAAAGCCTACTTTAACCGCATTGATACCTCCGGCGAAGTTGTTCAGGATATTGAAAGCCGCATGGCTGAGGTATTTAGCCAAAAAGTTGGCCCCGCCAAACAGGTAATTACCTACGAGGATGTTGAGCAACTGATTGCCCAATTGGGTAGCGTGCAGGATTTTGCCGCCGCCTACAGCGATGAGCCGGTTATTGATGAGCCCTATACGGCATCTTACGCCGAGACGGCAACTTCTGCCAACCCGGATTCTAAGAAGCTGTTCCGTGATGCCAGCCACAAAATTTTAGGCGGAGTAGCCTCCGGCATAGCCCGCTACCTAAAAATTGATGCCATCTGGGTACGCCTGCTCTTGATTATCGTAATGTTCGATTTCTTCATTACGTTTTCATTTAGTACCATAACCTTTATAAGTTACATAGTGCTGTGGATAGTGCTGCCGGAGAAGTTTTACCCAAAAGAAGAAACTTCTGAGAAAACCAAGAAAATGTACCGCAATCCCGATAATAGGGTGCTGGGCGGGGTAGCCGGGGGTTTAGGTTCTTATTTCGGCTCCGATCCTACGCTAATCAGGATTTTCTTTGTCTTGCTGTTCTTCTTTGGTGGCTCCGGCCTGCTGCTTTATATAGTCCTCTGGGTAATTACCCCGGAGGCTAAAACCCTTACTGAAAAGATGCGCATGCAGGGCGAGCCGGTTACACTGACTAATATTGAACACCAGGTAAAAAAAAAGTTAAATTTACCTGAGAATGAAGAAGAAAGCATACTAACCAAAATCCTGCTTTTCCCTTTCCGGGTAATTTCAGCCATATTTTCCGGCGGAAGCAACGGCAATTCCTTTGCTAGCGCACTGGGCCGTTTAGTTCGGATAATTGTAGGCTTACTACTGGTTTTTATCGGCTTTCTGCTACTAATAAGCCTATTAGCCGTGGTGTTTGCCGCCTTTGGTGCCTACCCAGGCATAAGCACTATGGTTTTTGACAACGATTTTAGCCTGGTTTGGCTGAATGAACTGGTGCCGACTCCCTTAGCAATTGCCGCTTCCGCCTTACTTATAATACCCGCCCTATTTGTTTTCTTAGCCGGCCTGGCATTTTTAAGCAGTGGTTGGCGCGTACCAAAAGAAATTAGTTGGGGCTTAGCTGGCCTCTGGGTAATTGCCTTACTAGTTACCCTATTTATGGCTCCGCGGGTGGCTAATAACTTTGCTCATAAAGGCTATGCCGAAAGCAGCCTGGTGCTGGATCGACCCGACTCAGCCCAGGTTCTGAACCTAAAACTAGACCATACGCCATTTCGGGAAATTGCAAATTTTTCTAATGACGACCTGGATTTAACTATTGAAGGAAGTTACGGTAATGAAATTGTAATTGAGCAACGTGCCCGCGCCCGCGCCGAAAACACCGAATTAGCTCAGGAAATAGCTTCTAAAGTCGCTATTCCGGTAAAGCAGGAAGGCAATACAATTTACTTCAAAGATAAGATTGGGGTTGAAGCTGAAGAATTTATTTCGCTGCAGGGTGCTGACTTAACCATGCGCATACCTAATGGCCAGCGTTTTACCATGAGCCGCGGTATGGGCCGCATTTTAGCCAATACCCTAAGCCCTTATGGCTACAGAGTTAGAGATTTGGGTGATAACCGCATTTTCTACTATAATGAAAACAGCGAACTGGTTTGCGAAAACTGCCCCAATCGGGAAAGAGGCGAAAATCGTAGAAATCGAATTGAGAGCAACCGCAACTTATCAGATTTAGATACACCAGCCAATGCCGACTACGGCCGCTTTTCGGAGCTAAGCTTTAGCGGGGCCTTAGACGTAGAGATTGTACAAGGTAACCGGTTTGATATAAGCTATAGTGGCGATGAGGCTGATTTCAGGGATGTAGAAATAGAAAAGCGCGGCAATCGCCTAGCGTTTAGCCGAGGCCTTCGCTGGAACCAAAGCAATGACGATAGCAATCTGCTAATTACCGTAACCCTACCCGAACTAGATCGATTAACGATTTCCGGCGCTTCGGATGTTAAATTAGATTTCTCGCAGGATAGGAATATGAAAATTAACGTAAACGGAGCCAGTAATTTAAACGGCAGTCTGGACTTACAGTATTTAGAAATTGATGTAAACGGAGCCAGTAACGCCAACCTACGCGGCAGCTGCCAAGAGCTTAGAGCCGAGGTTGCCTCCGGCTCCGATTTAGAAGCAGAAGACCTAAGAGCTGAAGAAGTAGATGTTGAAGTTTCTACCGCTGGTGAGGCTAAAGTATACGCTGGTGATCGTTTAAATGCCGACGTTAACAGCGGGGCCAATTTACAGTACTACGGATCGCCCCGCAGCAAGAACCTAAATAAAAGTTCCGGAGGCGAAATTTCAAGCCGTAATTAAATTTATAATAACCATAGCCTGACCAGTGCAGGCTATGGTTTAAAACATTTGAATCAGTCGGCAATTTTAATAGCTTAGAATTGAATATAAACCTGTATGAAAAAGCTATTAGCGTTAATTCCATTTTTATCTATCCTACTTATGGCTCAAACCTGTAATAATGAAACCAAGCAAGGGGTTACCGGGCAGGTTAGTTGGATAGAAGGCAACCAAATGCCTCATATTGGCAGCGGTGATGATCGGCAGCCGGCCAAGCCCGTTAAACGTACCCTCAGGTTTTACGAACCTACCACTACCGACCAAGTTCAGCAATCCGGCGGGTTTTACTCAGACCCAACTACAAAATTGGTATCAACCGTAAGTAGCGATGAAAACGGAAACTATACGGTTGCTCTGGAACCTGGCTTGTATTCGGTTTTTGTGGAAGAAGAAAATGGCTTATGGGCTAATATGTTTGATGGCGAAGGCCGCATAAATACTGTGGAGGTTTATACCGACTCTCTAACTCAACATAATATTCTGATAAATTATATGGCTGCTTATTAATTAGTAGTCAGCTAATTATAAAAATTTTAACTAAATTTATTCTGACCACGCAACGTTCCGCATAGCGTTTGCATCTCCTTATTGAAAGTTCACTTATCTATGACCCTACGCATTTTTAAACGGCCTAAAGAGGAAAGCCTCATAGATGGTTGCCGGCGCGGCGATAATAAAGCGCAGCGGCAACTATATGAGCAATACTCGCCGAAAATGCTAAGTATTTGCCGGCGCTACGTTAGCGATTTGGCGGAAGCCGAAGGGGTTATGGTAAACGGATTTTTAAAGGTGTTTGAAAAAATCGGGCAATTTACCGGTGAAGGTAACTTCGAAGGGTGGATCCGTCGCATTATGGTGAATGAGGCTCTTATGTATATAAGGTCTAATCGCCGCGCCAGCATGATGGTAGATGTTGACGAAGCTCACGCTAAAGAGTGTAGCGAGGATGCTTTTAGCACCCTGGCTGCCGAAGATTTACTGAGACTGGTGGAAAGCCTGCCCGATGGTTACCGTGCTGTATTTAACATGTATGCTATTGAAGGCTACTCGCACCGCGAGATTAGCGAACAACTAGGCATAACTGAAAATACCAGCAAATCGCAATTGAGCCGTGCCCGCGCTATGCTCAAGAAGCAGGTAACCCGCCTTATGGATGTGCAATTTCAAGCTGTGTGAGTCATGAATGAAAATAATATAGATAAACTATTTAGGGAAAAGTTGCAGGGCCATACCACTACCCCCAGCCCTGCCGCTTGGGAACAGCTTAACAGTCAGCTAAAGCAAAAGAAAGGTAAGAAAAAAACTTACTACTGGGCGGCTGCGGCCATAACCTTATTAGCCCTAACCTCAGGCTGGCTACTCTTAAATCAGGCTGAAACCGATATTCCTAAAACTACTGTTGCCCAAGCCGAAACGGCTAAGGAGCAAGCTGAGGTAATTATTCCGGAAACAAGCGCTTCAATAGCTAGTTCGGCTGAAGTTACTACCGGTAAATCTGGTGTAGAAGCTACACCTCCTATTCAAACTGATATAACTTCGCCGGTAAAATCAACCAAACAGGTAGCCTCTTATGCTAAACCTTCTACCCAAGCTCCGCCTCACGGCGCAAACAATCCGGTTCCGGTAAAGAGTATTCCGGTCGAAGAAAAGGCTTCGGCATTAGCCCAAGTTGAAAATAGCCCAGAGACTATAAAAACTATAACTACCCCAAGCCTGCCTACTGAGCTTGGTAACCCTAAAGCTAATGCCTTGGCAGTAGCCGAGCCCGAGAAAATAATTATTGAGTATAAGCCTACTGTGCAAACTGCAGTTGCCAGCCAGGCGGTTATTCAAAATTCCCCGGCTTCTTCGCCTGAAGAAGAGAAAAACGAACCTACAGTACTACGCGTGCTGGAAGACGTTAAAAGCGGAAAAATTGGTCTGGCCGATATACGTTCGGCAAAAAACAACCTCTTTGCCCGCATTACTAAACCTTAAAATTTAAACCCTTTACAGATATGAAAAAGTTACTACTTCTGGGCGCCTTCTGGTGCCTGGCCCAGACCTCCTACGCTTTTGTTAAGCCTGCTTCTAATATTTTCACTGGTGGAGAAATAGAGCTTAAAATTGCTAATCCGGCAAGCCCTCAGGATACCATTAGAATAAAAATTGGCAACGATAAGGAAATTGTAATTTATGTAGCCGATAAAGAAGCCTTGGAAGAGCTACAAGCTTACGACCTGAACCAGATGATTAGCGACATTATTAATGAAGCTGATGCTGAAGAAGTTGCTCAGGAAAAGGAAATAGTTATTATAACGGATGAAGATAACTCAAAATACAGAATAAGAATTACTACTTCCGATGATGTTGAGATTGATGAAGATATTGACGTAGAAGAAATTGAGGATGTGGAAGAAGTAGTTATAATTGAAGAGGATATGGACGACGAAGATGAGGAAGTAACCTATACCGAATGGCCCTCAAAGAAAGAGAAGAAGCCGTTTCAGTATGACCGAACCACTAGCTCAATTGTATTTGACTTAGGCTTTAACAACCTGATAACCCCCGGCGATGACTTCACTCAAAACGGCGTTGAATACGATGTAAAAAACTGGGGTAGCTGGTACGTAGGCATTGGCAATATGTTCCAGACGCATATTGGCGGACCGGTGGCCTTACAGTGGGGTGGCAATATTAGCTGGTACAACTTTAAGTTTGAAGATGAGCAAATTTCGTTGCGCAAACAGGACAACATGGCGATGTTTTATGATTACACTGCAGGCCCGGAAAACTCTATTGAGGCCGATAAAAGCAAACTTACTGTAACTCACCTAAACCTAAACTTTGTACCTATGTTGGATTTTGGTTACAAAACCGAAGAGGTTGAGGTAGACGGTGTTAAAACCAAAGTTAAAAAATACCACGGCGATGCGTTCCGAATAGGGTTTGGTGGGTACGCCGGCTACCGGGTAGACAGCTATACCAAGCGTAAATTTACCGAAGACGGGGATGAAGACAAGAAACGCGACCACGATAGCTTCTATCTAAACAACTGGCGCTACGGCTTACGCCTTCAGGTAGGCATAAAAGGTATGGATATTTTTGCCAATTATGACTTGAACGAAATGTTTAAAGACGGCCGGGGCCCGGAGCTTAATGCATTCAGTATAGGAATAACCCTATAAATTTTGACATCGAATTTTATAGAAAGCACTGCCCCGGCGGTGCTTTTTTTATTCCTGCCTAAGCAATTGTTGTTGTTCGTCGGGGGTAAGTTTCATTCGTTCAATAAATTGTTCGGCAGTAGGCCTAAACGAAGCCATTAATATTAAAACTACACTAAATAGAGCACCAAACAACACCGCCCCCGTAAGCCACAAACCAGCACTGGTAATAAGCATTGCCACTAATTGTAGTGCATAGGCTTTAAGCGAAACATTTCTGTACCGGTCAAACTTTTGCTCAACCGCGGCTGAACTTGCAGGGTGTTTAAACTCTTCCCGATATAGCTTCCAGGAGTAAAAAGCAATTCCGGCAACTACCACCCAGGCAGCTATAATAATGGTATTATTTTGATGATAAGGCGGAAGGTGGTTGGGTTGTTGAGCCTGCAGGTATGCCACTAAAAACAGCACTAACGGTAGCCCCAGCATCAGGTAGAATTGAGTTTGCAGGTTCTGCATTTTGCGCCCCAAAGGCTTTTCCGGATCTAATTGAAGTATGGGCATAGCGTAAAGGTATAGTTGATTTACCAACCAGAACCAGCCTGAGCATGTTTATTTTCCAAAATAGTGAACTCAACCCTACGGTTAATCTGTCGATTAGCTTCTGAATTGTTGGTAACTTGCGGCTTACCTTCTCCGTAACCCTTAGCGACAATTCGGTTAGAATCTATGAAGTTACCTACAATATACGCTACCACTGCTTCCGCCCGACCCTGACTCAGATTCTTGTTGTACTCCTCACTTCCTTTTTCATCTGTATGACCCGCAATTTCTATTCTTAAAGTAGGGTTTTGCTCCATTAATTCCACTACCTCGTCCAAAGCTGGATAGCTCTCGGCGCGTAGAGTAGTTTTATCAAAATCGAAGAATATATTATCCAGCCGAACACTTAACCCCACCTCCAGAGGTTGCAGGTATAGGTTTTTATATACTTCCGTATCGCCTTTGGTGGCGGCCAAATTAACCTCCACACTATCTACTAGTGGCAAATACCCCTCAGCCTGAACTTCAATTTTATAGCGGCCTTCAGTAGGAAGCGAAAGCCTGAACAGAGCATCTAAGCTATCGGCTTGTACCACCTTTATAACTTCGCTATTAAACAAAAACTTAACGTTTGCCCTGCCAATAGGCATTTGGGTTTTATTGTCAGTAACTAAACCGGAAAGAAATAGCTTCGGCTCTGGTTTAATTATACGTTTTAGGGTATGAATATCCAGGTGACCACCATCGCCGGACATATAGGCGCGGCTGGTAAAAACCAAAGTATCGGAGTTGCCCACGGCATAATAACCATCGAAGCCTCCGGTATTTATCGGAGCCCCAATATTTTCCGGCTTAGTCCAGTTAAGCCACGTATCATCTTTTCTTACGGTTTTGTATATGTCGGCCGAGCCGAAACCCCCGCCCCGGTTACTGCTGAAGTACATAGTTTTACCATCCGGCGCCATATAAGGTCCAAACTCATCCAGTCGGGTATTCAGGTTATCAATAGGAATAGGCCGGGACCACTTATTCTCTTTTTCGGGAAAACTCACGTACAGATCACTGTATTTATCTCCTTCCTTCTCGCTAAAATATAGAAGTAGTGCTTTATTATCCGGGCTTAAAAATGCCCCGTTGAATCGGCCTTGGCACATTCCGTCAAATCCATCAACCTCAATATCCTGAGGCTTACTAAAAGTATCACCGTTTCGGTAGGTTAGCGCAAAGCCTACATTATTCTTGCCTGAACCACCGCGCACCAATAGCTTAGTACCGTTGGGCGATACACTCATTACCTGATTGAACTTCAGATTATTTAACGGAGAAGGGGCATGAACTGCCGCTTGCCACTCTCCATTTTCACCCCGCTGGCTATACCAGATATCCTGCACGCCGGAGTTTTCCGGGTGATCATTTACAACAAAATAAAGGGTATTTCCGTCAGGAGCTATAACCGGGGCCGAATCGTGATACTTGGTATTGACCGTACGCGGTAAGCTTATCAATTCATATTCTGTGGAATCGGTATTCTGAGCCGTAACTGCTAGGTTAGCCAGCAGACCGGCCGATAGTAAAACTAGTTTATTCATTCCCATCTGGTTCGGTTCATCTCATTCTAAAGGTAGAAGAGAAATCCCTAACCTCCCGGCTAAAATACTATAGAAGCTTACGTTGCAATAGGTTCTTTATATGGTACTAATTTTATAATAATATACCCCGTAATTTCCTAAATCCATTTTTTAATATAAATATATAACTATACTCTATAATGAAGAATCAGGAACTATCCGTTGAAAGTATAATTTATTACACCAGATTTTATTTTGGGAGAACTTTCAGCAAGCTATAGACAGCAAATTAGGCAGTATTATTCAGCCTGTTTTTCTAAAGTCTAAGAACGGCCGCCATTCATCTTTCATCAACCCGCTGCTGTCGCGCAGAAAATCTATATAGGATGGTTTAGTTGGCTTACTACGAAGTTTTAGCCCGGCCATTTCCGGCGTATAGTTGCCCTTGCGCGAGTTACACCTTTTGCAGGCC
This sequence comes from uncultured Roseivirgaceae bacterium, assembly GCA_964504565.1. GTDB lineage: Bacteria > Bacteroidota > Bacteroidia > Cytophagales > Cyclobacteriaceae > Cesiribacter. The sequence goes on along the minus strand of CAZDEY010000002.1, from coordinate 208,537 downwards.
GTAACCAGGTTGGTCCAACTAGAAGAACCTTTATGGCTGCGCGGAACTACGTGATCTAAGGTAAGCTCTTTGGTGCTGCCGCAATACTGGCACTGATGGCCGTCGCGTTTAAAAATATTCTGGCGGGTAAGCACCACCCCTTTATACGGCCGGTTTATATACTCATTTAGCCGAATTACGGCTGGGGCCTCGTAGGTGGCATTAACGGTGTGTAGGGCAAAATTACTTAGCGGGGCCAGCATTTGCGCCTTATCCAAAAAAACTAAAACAAATGCACGCTGCACGGTACAAATAGTAATTGGACTATAATCGAAGTTTAAAACCAATACCTGCCCTTTGCGCATAATTTATTCCCTCTTCAACTCACCATTCGCTTGATAAAGGTTAACGAATGGGTATGCTTTTGAATATCCTGATTCCAAATTCCTTTTTCATCTAATCGGTCAATGCGCACAAAACCCGAAGCATGAATAATTTCCTGCTGACCGATCATAAGCCCTACGTGGGTTATCCGGCCTTCAGCATTGTTAAAAAAAGCCAAATCGCCGGTGGTTACCTCGGCCAGAGCTACTTTAATGCCTTGTTTGGCCTGCTGGCTGGCATCGCGTTTTAGAGCATAGCCGGCCATTCGGTAAACCATTTGCGTAAAACCGGAACAATCTATTCCGTACGGCGACTTACCTCCCCATAAATACGGAGTATTAATATAATAAGCAGCCAGCTCTTTTAAAATATTTACGTCTTTTATCTGCTTAACTGTGTGCGATTTGCCCTCAAACCTAACATACTCATCACGCTGGAACATGCTATCGGGCTGCAGGGGCAATTGGCTGCCTAATACCACATGATGCACAGCACCATTAATAGTAAGTGCCGCCGACCGGCTCAGGCTAATTACCGGCGTGCGCGCTTCCAGCTCCTGAAAATATTGTTCGCTTATTTCATGGTGAAGCTTACTGCCAATCCAGCCGGTATAGTCATCGAAAGTAGAGCTGATTTTAACCCATTCCCCTTTAGGATGGTACTCCACTACCCGGTACCGATCGCCAAATATTAGTTGGTTAACCATTTCGGATGCTTCGCGGGCTTCGGCGCGTACCGGTACCAGACTTAAGCGGCAATCGCCGTAGGCAAGTGTTTCCATACTAAAATTTAATTCGGCTGAGCTCCCGTTTAATATCCCGTTCCTTAATAGTCTCCCGCTTATCGTGGGTTTTCTTACCTCGGGCTAAGGCAATAAATAGTTTGGCCAGTCCGCTATCATTTATAAATAGGCGCACCGGCACTATGGTCAGTCCTTTCTCTTCTACCTTATCTTGCAACCGGTTTAGCTCGCGGCGGTTAAGCAGCAGTTTGCGGGGCCGTAGCGGATCGTGGTTGTATATATTACCCTGCTCGTACGGGGCTATATTAGCATTGTATAGAAATAACTCATCATCTTTAAAAGCACAGTGGCCTTCGCCAATAGTGGCTTTGCTTTCCCTAATGCTTTTAATTTCGGTGCCTTGCAGGCTAAGGCCGGCGGTAAAGGTTTCTACAAACTCGTAATCGAAACTAGCCCGTTTGTTTTTTATAGTGACCGATTTTGCAAAACGGTTGTTTTTTGACTTGGCCATAGTACCAACTTATGCATTCCCTATTGAATTCTTAGTAAATTTATAGGTATTGCCGTATTTAAAAAATTCTTGAGTTACGCTAAAGGCTGTCCCAATTTCATATAGTCTTTAAAATTTCATTCGGGGCATCGGGCTAATATCCTGTTCACTAAACTCCCCCGCTTCGTATTTAAAATGCGCTGCCATGGCAATCATACCGGCATTATCGGTACAGTACTCAAAGGCCGGAATAAAAACTTCCCAACCGTATTTACCAGCGTATTCCTGTAGTGCAGCCCTTAACCCACTATTTGCCGAAACCCCGCCGGCAATGGCTACGCGCTTTACCCCGGTTTTCTTAACGGCTTTACGCAGTTTCAGCATAAGGGTTCTAACCAATGTATACTGCAAGCTGGCGCAAATATCGGCCATATTCGCCTGGGCAAAGTTTGCATTGCTTTTACTTTCTTTCTGAAGGAAATACATTACGGCCGTTTTTATACCACTAAACGAGAAGTTTAGCTCCGGTATTTCCGAAATAGGAAATTTGAACCGTGAAGGGTCGCCTTCTTGGGCATATTTATCAACCAGAGGCCCGCCGGGGTAGGGTAAACCAAGCAGTTTAGCAGTTTTGTCGAAAGCTTCGCCTACGGCATCGTCAATGGTTTCCCCAATTATTTGCATTTCCGCGGGGCTTTTTACCAAAACCAATTGGGTATGCCCGCCGCTAACAGTTAAACAAATAAAGGGGAAAGCCGGCTTAGGGTCATCAATAAAATGGGCTAAAATATGCGCCTGCATATGATTAACCTCAATTAGCGGTACGCGTAAACTAAGAGCCAGGGCTTTGGCAAACGAGCTACCAACTAAAAGCGCGCCCAACAGGCCCGGCCCCCGGGTAAAGGCCACCGCCTGCAGCTCATTTTTTGCTATATTTGCCTTTTGCAAAGCTTGATAAACTACCGGAACTATATGCTGCTGGTGCGCCCGGCTGGCCAGCTCCGGCACTACGCCGCCCCATTGCTCGTGTATGCTTTGGGTTGCAACAACGTTGGCAAGCAATTTGCTATTTTGTATAACTGCGGCCGAAGTCTCGTCGCAAGAGGATTCGATGGCTAAGATTGTACCCATTAGTGAAAGAAGAACAAGAACCGCAAGTTAAGAAAAAGCGGTTAGTCAAAATAATCAGTATTATACTTGGTGCCTGGCTGCTGCTGGTTGCCTCGCTGGTTATTGCCCTTCAGTTTCCGGCGGTACAAACCTATGCTTTAGGCAAACTTACCGATTATCTTAACCAAAAAACCAACTACCCAATCAGTATTGGGCACGTAGCCATAAACTGGATTGATGAAATTGAACTGGAACAGGTAAAGGTAAAAGATAGCCAGGATAGCCTGATGATAGGCATTGAACGGGCTATAGTAGATTTTAGCATAAACGGCCTGCTAAACCCCAACCAGCCCGGCTTAGATGCCATTGAACTCTATTCCCCGGAGGTCTATCTGACTAAAAACACGCCGGATTCCGGCTTAAATATCAATGGGTTTATTTACGATATAAAGCAGCTTCTTCCTATCAAAAAAAATAACAAGACTAAAAAGCTGCCTTTTGTGGTAAATAGCCTGCAGCTTTATAATGCCCGCTTCGGTTTCAACGATCCTTACAAAGATTCGATTAATGAAGGCTTTGATTTCAACCACTTTGTAATTACCGACCTTAATGCCCAGGCTAATAACTTTCTGATATTTGCCGATACTATAGGGTTGGATGTACAAACCCTATCTGCCTATCTGCCGGCCCACGATTTTCATTTAGATACCTTGCAAACTAACTATCTGTATTCTAACGAGGGAATGTATTTTGATGATTTACTTCTAAAAGCCGGCAGTAGTACCCTCAAAGATAGTCTGGCCTTTACCTACCGCGATCAGGCAACGCTAAGTTATTTTCAGGATAGCGTAGATATAGCCATCGACTTTAGGAATAGTTACCTGGCCGGTGAAGACTTAGCAGTTTTTGTTCCGGCGCTTAAGCAATATCAAGATAACTATAATATTTCCGGAAATTTTAGGGGAAAAATCGGCCGGTTTCAGGTAAACCAACTTTATGCCCGCTTTGGCCAGCGGAGCCTGATAGCCGGCAATATAAACATTGACGGATTGCCCAACACCTCCGAAGCCTTTCTGGATTTAAACCTGGAAGCCTCCCGCCTTTACCCGGATGATTTAAAACCGTATATAAATGAGGTATTTGTTCAGAATTTACGAAAACTGGGCGAAACCAAGTTCAATGGGCAGTTCCTGGGTTTCCCTAATGACTTTGTAGCCAACGGCACCTTTTACACCCAATTGGGCTATATCCGTTCCGATATTAACTTAAAGCTGGCTGAAAATCCGGTAAACTCAACCTATAGTGGAAATCTGGCCCTATCAGATTTTAATATAGGACAATTGATTGATGAGCCGCTGGTAGGTAATATTAACATGTCCGGCTCGGTAGAAGGCAAAGGTATAAGCCTAAATACAGCCCAAATGAACTTAAAAGCCAAAGCTTCGTCTTTCCGGGTAAATAATTATTCATACAAGAATATTGAAGCGAACGGCCAATTAGCCCAACGCTACTTCGAGGGCAAACTTAACGTGGAGGACCCCAATCTTAGACTTTCCGGAAATACCACGGTTGATTTCCGAAAATCGCTTAGCCATATAGCGGTGGATGCCCGCCTGGATACCGCCCTGCTGGAACCTCTGAAACTTATAAAAGATACCCTGAATTTTAGCGGGAACGTAAGCCTGGATATCTACGGACTAAAACTAGCTGAACTCACCGGCGAATCTTTTCTTACTGATTTTACGGTTCAGTATAAAAACCGCGATTTAAATTTAGATACCCTGTACCTGTCCAGCACCCTGGATTCGGCCGACCGGCAAATTTCCTTGCATACCAACCTATTAAACTTTTCTGCCAGCGGAAATTGGGAGTATGAAGATGTAGTGAACGACTTTCAGCGGTTATTTCAAGAATACAAACTGAATTTTGAAAACGATAAGGATGAACTACAGAGCTACTACGCCCAAAAGGAATTGCCCGAGGAGTATAAACGCTACCAACTTCGCTACGAACTGAACTTGCTAAACCCTAACCCGGTAGTACAACTATTCTTGCCCAAGCTTTATATATCCGACCATACCAAAATTGCCGGTTCATTCTCCAGCGGTTATACCAGCATTTTTACCGCTAACACCCAAATTGATACCCTGGTATGGGATCAGCAGTGGCTATATAATACCCAGCTAGATCTATTAACCTCTAAAATTGCCGATAGTACAAGTGTGCTGGCCAGTGCTTACGTATATTCCGAAGATCAGCAGTTAGAGGGAGTTGCCAAGACCAAAAACCTACAAGCTGAGGCCATTTGGAACGAAGACCATATTGAAGTTACTGCCTCGGCCCAACAAGCAGCCGGCGATAATTACGCCCAATTGGTTAGCGATGTTTATTTCTTGACCGACAGAACTACTATATCGTTTAATACGCTGGAGGCTAAACTTCTGGAAAACATTTGGAGCGTTGACGGGGCTAATCTGATTACCATTCGGGACGGGTTGATTGAAGTAGATGATTTGCTATTTGCCCACGATCAGCAGAAAATTATGGTAGAAGGGCAATTAAGCTCCGCCCCCGGCGATACCTTACTTATAAGCCTGGAAGATATAGAGTTAGCTAACCTAAATCCAATATTAGGTAAGGAATTAGGCGGCAAAGCCAATGGCCAACTTTACTTACAGGAAATTTTGAGCAAACCGGTTTATCGGGGCAATTTACGGCTGGATAGCCTGAGCCTGAACGGATTTTATGCCGGAAATTTCGATTTTCAGGGAGACTGGAGCCGATTAGAGCAAAAATTATATACCACCGTGGGCGGCTGGCGTAAAGGCAAAAAAATTCTGACCGCCAGCGGACATTACAATCCGTATGCGCCGGATAATATGCTAAATCTGGAAGCTAACCTTAATGAGGTTCCGCTTAACCTTTTGGAGCCTTTTTTTGGGGGAATCTTTAGCGAAATTGGCGGAACAACCAGCGGAAATATTCTCGTGCTAGGAACGCCAACCGCCCCGATTTTAAGGGGAAAAAGTTCAATTGCTAACGGCAAATTCAACATTGAGTACTTAAACACCTACTACACATTTTTAGGCGATATAGTATTTACCGAAAACGAAATTGGTTTCAGAAATATTGAACTTAAAGATATTGATGGAAACTCAGCCCGCCTGGGCGGTGGTGTTTTTCACGATGGGTTTAGCAATTTTATTATTGATTTGAGCGCCCAGCTTGCCAATACCCAAGTGCTTAATACTACCCTAGAAGACAACTCCCTATTTTACGGCACAGCTTACGCCACCGGCAGTTTGGAAATTTTAGGCCCGGCCAATAACCTAACTATTTCCGCCTCAGCAACCAGCAATAAGGGAACCAAAATTTATATCCCCATTGACTACGAGAATAAAGTTTCCGGGGCCGATTTTATAAATTTTGTGAACCACTCGGATACTGCTTCTAATTCGCTTTCGCGGAAAAAAACCAGCCTAAGCGGTATTAAGCTGGACTTTGATTTGGATATTACCCCCGATGCTTATTGCGAAATTATATTTGACCTGAAAAGCGGGGATATTATTAGGGGCCGGGGCAATGGTAAACTGGAATTAACCGTAGATACCGAAGGCAATTTTGATATGTTCGGCACCTACGAAATTGAACAAGGGGCGTATAATTTTACCCTTTTCAATGTAATTACTAAAGAATTTGTAATTGTGCCGGGCAGTACTATCCGTTGGCTGGGCGATCCTTACGGTGGTCAAATGAATATACAGGCCCAGTATGAGCAGTTTGCCTCACTTTCCCCGCTGTTTCCGGAGGGTAGCAGCGGGGTGCCCGTACCTAACCGCCCTTATCCGGTAAACCTGCTCATGGATCTTTCCGGCGATCTTATGACACCCCGCATAGCGTTCGACTTTGAAATTTTAGAGTTTCCGCCGGAAGTAAGTATAGTGGATGTTGGCTCGGTACTTAATCGTATGCAAAACGATGAACAGCTTATGAACCGCCAGGTATTTAACCTGCTGGTGCTACGGCAATTTGCGCCAATTGACTATATGCGGCAGGATAACCAAGGAGGCTTAGGCAACCAGGCTGTCGGCTTCGGTTCGCAAACTGCGGTTAGTTCCATTAGTGAGCTTTTGGCCAACCAATTTAGCGCCCTGGCCTCCCAAATAGACCAAAACCTGGAAATTGACGTTAATTTTACCAGTAGCATCCAGGAAGATGCAGTTAATACATTTCAGTTGAGGCTAAGCTACACTTTTATGGATGGCCGCCTGCGCGTAACCCGTGACGGCAGCCTTACCAGCCGGCAGGATAATACCAGCAATAACTACTTGGGCGACTGGACCGTGGAATACCGGCTAACGGCCGACGGGCAGTTTAGGGTAAGACTATTCCGTAGGTTAAGTAGTAGCCAGGTAGTTAGTACCTTTACTACCGAAAATATTTATAGCCACGGCTTTAGCTTACTACAAACCAAAAGTTTTGATTCGTTTAAAGAACTGATAACTCCGCAAAAGCCCGAGCCGCCCCCTATTAAAACCCCTCAACCCGATAGTGAACCCGAAGATTTAATACTAATGGTTCCTGAAGACCCCCGGAGTACCAGAGTACAACCTGCCCTCGATTAATCTTCGTATCTACTTCAGCATGAAATACCCTCTTCTCTCTCTTTTGCTCATTACGAGCTTATGCGCGAATGCCCAGCGCTACTACCCCACCAGTGTGCAAAGCCGGGCTACTGCCAGCGTATATGGCGGCTTTACCGGGTTTTTTGGTGACCTGCAGGGCAGCTCCGCCTTTATTGATACCAACCCCCACTTGGGAGTTTCATTGGAATACGCGCTTAATCGCCGATTTGGCGCCCGAGTTTACGGTTTGTACTACCGCATAGAAGCCAACGATGCCGAATCGGACAAGGCTAGCCTACGTAACCGCAACCTCTCTTTTTACAGCAATAATATTGAGGCTGGCATAATGGCTACCGGCTATATACTACGCCAGCGGCTGGATGAATTTACCAAACGAAGAAGAGTAAATCTTTACGGCATGCTGGGCTTAGGCATAACCACCTACAACCCTAAAACCAGGTTGGAGGGTGAAGAATACGAACTCAGGGAGTTTAGTACCGAAGGAGTTGACTACGGTAGAGTAGCGTTGGTAGTTCCGGTGGGTGGTGGCATAGTGGTAAAAGCCACCGACAGAATAGATATAGCTGCTGAAATTAACTATCACTACGCCTTCACTGACTATCTGGATGACTGCAGCAATAGATATTTAACCGATGAGCAGTATTCCAGCGAGCTGCAAAAACAATTAGCTGACAGAAGAGAAACTGTAGATAGCGGACAGCGAGGAAGCCCAGCTATTAACGATGGCTACGGAACCTATAGCATTCGGGTTGGCTATAAATTACTTCAGTATAAATACGAGGCCGATAGGCTTAAAAAGATAATGCGCAAGCGGTATAAGAAGAGGGGCTAGTTTTTGATTTTAGAATCCTACTAGACGGCCTTACACGGGTGGCCCCACCAGTTCCGGCTTGCCAAAGTTGGTTTCTTGTTTTTTAATTAGACTAATACAGGTTCTGTAGAGAATCCAGCAGTCTAGGCCAAACGACAAATTTTTTACGTAGAGCCAATCGGCAGCTAGTTTACGGTGCCAGCTTAGGTTATTTCTGCCTAATACCTGAGCCAATCCGGTAATTCCCGGCTTAACCCTATGGCGCAACTGCTGACGTTCAGTATAGTGGTCTAAATATTCGGGAAGTAGTGGCCGAGGTCCAACCCAACTCATATCACCCTTTAGAATATTAAACCACTGGGGTAGTTCGTCCAGGCTGTAATCGCGCATAAACTTACCCCAACCCGACTGACGTTCTAGCATACTCAACGGCCGGCCGCTTGCAACCTCCTGATCGCTAAGCGTACTCATTTTATAGAATAAGAACAACTTGCCCCCCTGCCCCGGCCGTAGATGATAATATAGTATCTTATCTTGCTTCTTAACTAGTGAAATTAAAGAAAGCAAACCAATTGACGGTAGTACCACCGGGGCACTTACCAGGCACAAACCCAAGTCAAAAATTCGTTTTCCGTAATTTTGGTAAAGACCCATATATAAGAAAACCCACCCCAAGCAGGTAGGTTTAATTATAGTTCTACTTATATTATAAGCTTCGGTACGCTAATCCGTTTGATTTGTGGCGTAGTACCCCCTTAATATCAAATAACAGACCACCCTCGTTCAGTAACGATTTAAAGTACGCCTGATCCTGAGCTTCGTATTGGGCATGGTTAACCGCCAAAATTATAGCATCGTAGGGGCCGGAAATTTCATTGGCTAACGAAAAACCGTATTCATGCTCCAGTTCTTCACTATCAGCGTAAGGGTCAACCACATCTACGTTTAGGTGGTAGCTTTTAAGTTCGCTAATTACGTCGGCAACTTTGCTGTTGCGTATATCACTAACGTTTTCTTTAAAGGTAGCACCTAATACCAATACCCGGCTCTGCTTCAGCGATTTATCCATTTTAATAATATGCTGAACCACATCTTTAGCTACTAGAGCACCCATGCCATCGTTTATAACCCGGCCGGAAAGAATTACTTTACTATGGTAACCTAATTCGCTGGCTTTGTGGGTTAGGTAATACGGGTCTACGCCTATGCAATGGCCACCCACCAAGCCCGGCTTAAAGGGCAAGAAGTTCCATTTAGTGCCGGCGGCTTCCAGCACCTCATAGGTATTAATACCAATTTTATTGAAGATGATGGATAGCTCGTTCATCAGCGCAATATTTACATCGCGCTGGGTATTTTCTATAATCTTAGCTGCTTCAGCCACTTTTATAGACGAAGCTTCGTGAACGCCGGCTGTAATAATTGAGCTGTAAACATCCGCAATAAGCCTGGAGCTCTCAGCATCACAACCCGACACTACCTTTACAATTTTGGTAAGGGTATGCTCCCGGTCGCCGGGGTTAATTCTTTCCGGTGAGTAGCCTACTTTAAAATCCTGGGGGAAGGAAAGGCCGCTTTCCTGCTCTAATACCGGCACGCAATCTTCCTCGGTACAACCAGGGTATACCGTACTTTCGAAAACCACATAATCGCCCTGCTTTAATACTTTACCTACGGAGCGGCAAGCACTAAGTAAAGGGGTGAGGTCGGGGTTTTTGTGCTCGTCAATGGGGGTTGGCACAGCTACTACAAAGAATTTAGCTTCGCGCAGATCTTCTAGATTAGCAGTAAAGCTAATGTCGGTTCCCTCAAACTCTTTAGCCTCCAGTTCCTTGCTCGGGTCGATACCCTGCTGCATAAGCGACACCCGCTTGGCATTAATATCAAATCCTATAACCGAAAATTTGCGGGCAAATTCCAGGGCTATAGGCAAGCCAACGTAGCCCAGGCCCACTACACAAATTTTCTCTTCTTTATTTTTAAGTTGTTCAAACGAAAGCTTCATGAAAAAAAATTAATGGGGCAAACTTAGGCTTTTAATTGCTTATTAGAAAGTTTCCAGTGCGCTAGTATATCGGCAAGAAAATGCTCAAGCTGGTGAAGCGGTACCATATTGGGGCCGTCGCTTAGGGCTTTTTCCGGCATCGGGTGGGTTTCAATAAAGAAGCCGTCTACCCCGGCGGCGGCGGCGGCGCGGGCCAGGTAGCCGGCAAACTGGCGCTGCCCGCCGCTGCTTCCGCCCATACCACCCGGTTGTTGCACGCTGTGGGTAACATCGAATATAACCGGGGCGTATTGCCGCATTGTAGGTAGGCTGCGCATATCAACAACCAGGTTGTGGTAGCCAAAACTGGTTCCGCGTTCGGTTAGTAGTACGTTTTCATTTCCTTCTCCTCTTATTTTATCTACGGCATATTGCATATCGGCCGGGGCCATAAACTGGCCTTTTTTAATATTTACTGCCTTACCCGATGCTCCGGCAGCTAGCAGTAAGTCGGTTTGGCGGCACAAAAAGGCCGGAATTTGCAATACGTCGACTACCTCGGCAACTTCCGGCACCTGCTCGCTTTCGTGCACATCGGTAATAACCGGTACGGAAAATTCCTTTCCTATCCGGCTGAGAATTTCCAGGCCGGTATCCATTCCTAAGCCGCGGAATGAACTGCCGGACGTACGATTAGCTTTATCGTAGGAGGCTTTAAACACGTAGGTAAATCCTAACTCTTGCGCTAATTCCTTTACTTTTCCGGCTACTTCGGCGCACAAATCGTAACTTTCGGCAGCGCAGGGCCCGGCAAACAGTATAGGTTTTTCAGATGAAGAACTAACTTCCGGGCTAAAAGCCACGGGTTTATTGTATATTTCTAGCATTACAGCTTTACTGGTTTATCCTGATTTTGACTTATGTAGTGGCTTAGGGCTGACTCAAATTTATTCTGGGCCGCTAGAATTAGTTCGGCAACTTCTCTAAATACCCCGTTTCCACCCTTCTTTTTACTTACATAGTGAACTACCGGGTGCATATACTCAGGGGCATCGGCAGGGCAAACGGCTAAACCGCAGTGGCTAAGTATTGCCAGGTCAATTATATCGTCGCCTATATAGCAGGCCTCGCTAGCTTGTACAGAATACTGTTGGCAAGCATCAGCAAATATACCCCACTTATCTTTAATTCCGTGATGGTGAAAATCCATACCCAACTGATCCATGCGGTTTTTTACAACCGGCGACTCGCGCCCGGTAATTGCCCCGACTATAATCCCCGCATCTTTAAGAAGTTTCATGATCTGCCCATCCTTAACATTGAATTTTTTAAATTCCAGGCCGTTATCATCGTAAATTATTCCGCCGTCGGTCAGCACACCATCAACATCGGTTACCAGCAATTTTATGGTAGAAGCCCGCTGTAAAACCTCACTAGAATAGTGCTGGGTTATACTCTTCATACTTGGTTATTTTTTAGCGTTACGCCACTTTACATTGTAAAGGTCAAGGCGGCGTTGCTGCAAATTTCTTACGCTGCCCTGGGTTCTCACCTTTTTAAGAAGATCTAAATCCAGGTCTACAATAAGGGTAGTTTCGGTATTGGGGGTAGCCTCGGCCACCACCGCATCGTGCGGAAAACTGAAGTCCGAAGGTGAAAATACGGCAGATTGCGAATACTGGATATCCATATTTTCTACCCGGGGTAAGTTACCTACGCTGCCGGTTATAGCTACGTAGCACTCATTTTCAATAGCCCGGGCCTGAGCACATCTTCTTACTCTATGATAGGCATTTTTGGTATCCGTCCAATATGGCACAAATAGAATATCCATATTATCCTCGGCCAAAATGCGGCTTAGCTCCGGAAATTCCACATCGTAACAGATAAGAATACCTACCCTACCGGCATCGGTATCAAATACAGAAAGGTGCTCGCCTCCTTGCAAACCCCAGTAGCTGAATTCATCCGGGGTAATGTGTAGCTTATATTGCTTATCCATTGAGCCATCGCGCTTACACATATAACTTACGTTATGCAACTCGCCCTCTTGATACTCCGGCATGGAGCCGCATATAATATTGATGTTATAGCTTACCGCCAGGCTCTGCATTTCATCGCGGATACGCTCGGTAAAGTCGGCTAACAAACGCACGGCATCGGAGGCGCTTACCTCGCCAAACAAGGCCATTAGTGGAGCATTGAAGAATTCCGGAAAGATTACAAAATCAGCGTTATAGCTACTTACCGTATCCACAAAAAATTCTACCTGCTGCATAAAATCTTCCACCGATTTTACCCTACGCATTTGCCATTGCACCAACCCGGCTCGTACCACACTTTTGCGGCGGCCAAACATTTTTTCGTCTTCCTCAAAATAAACATTGGTCCATTCCAACAAGGTAGCATAAGCCTTGCTGGCCTTATCGTCCGGCATATAACGGGTAAGTACCTTACGCACGTGAAAATCGTTCGCTAACTGGAAGCTAAGTACGGGGTCGTGTAATTCTTTCCGCCTAACCTTATCGATATATTGTTTTGGAGTCAGCTTTTTGAAGTGGTTAGCGTAACCGGGTATGCGTCCCCCTAAAATTATTGAACGCAGGTTTAGGTTCTCGCAAAGTTCTTTCCGGGCATCGTACAGCCTTCGGCCTAGCCGCATACCGCGGTAGTCCGGGTGTACAAATACGTCAGTTCCGTACAGGGTATCGCCCTCCGGGTTGTGCGTATCAAATTTGCCTTCGTTGGTTATTTGGTCGTAGGTATGCTGGTCGCCGTATTCTTCGTAGTTAACCACCAGGCTCATGGCGGCGGCAACCAGTTTGCCGTTATCTTCTACGCAAATTTGGCCTTCCGGAAATACCTTCAGCAGGCTGGTAAGTTCTTTTTTGGTCCAGGCTCCGCCAACCTGGGCGTACACCATATTCATTATTTCCCGAACATCTTCGTAATCGCTTAGCCGGATGGTGCGGAGTTTTAGCCGGTGTTCTAATTCTTGTTGAGGTTCTTCGGCTGCGGGGGCAGAAGTTGAAATATTGGTTTTTGAATTTGTAGCCATAGTAATTTGTTGCCGCAAATATAAGATATATCCTAATAGTTAGCTTCCTTTACCTAATTGGTATTGATAACAGTAGGATAGTGAATATTTAGTGATAAAGTTGAAAATTGACAGTCCTGATTTAAGGGTAGTACTTTACCAAACAAATAGTTCGGTGAAAAGTCTTTTAATCAGAAATTTTTCTTGAAGAAATACCCTATACCAATACGGTGCAAATCTTATTTTGTTTTCCTGACTAGCTATAGTACATTACTGCTTCTTACCCAAATTTATGCGCGTTTTAGGCTTTATTATATCATTTCTCCTCACGCTGGCTTATATTGTAGTTCTGGATAATTCCTGGGGGAGCATTCCGCCGGTTGGCCGCTTTCTGGACCCTATAAACGGGTTTTACCATAATGCCCTAAACGGTATGGCCGAGAGCGAAAGCCTAGACCGGGACCTGGAAGGCTTGCAGGATAGTGCCACCGTTATTTTTGACCAGCAGCTAATCCCCCATATTTTCGCTACCAACTTACACGATGCTTATTATTTACAGGGGTATACCGTTGCCCGGCATAGGCTTTGGCAAATGGAGGTGCAAACGCACTACGCCGCCGGCCGGCTTACCGAAATTTTTGGACCCGGTATGCTCGAAACTGACAAACTTACCCGCCGCCGAGGCTTAGGGTTGGGTGCCCGCCGTTCCTTGGCCGCCATGCAAAGCGACTCGTTAACCAAATTAGCGGTAACAGCCTATACCAAAGGGGTAAACGAGTATATAAACAGCTTACAATATGCTGATTACCCGTTTGAATACAAACTACTGAATACCCAGCCCGAACCCTGGACAGAGCTTAAAAGTGCTTATCTGCTAATGTATATGGCCCAAGATTTAGCCGGTTACGATGACGATCTGGAAAACACTAATTTGGTCCAGTTTCTGGGTAAAGATGAATTTGACAGCCTATACGTAAGCAATTTGCCCGGGGTAGACCCGGTAATTCCCCCGGGTACCACCTGGGATTTTACGCCCATTCAAGTTACTAAGCCCGATAGTGTATACACCGAAATTTTAAGCCCGGAAACCAACCCTAAGCCTAACCCCCAGAACGGCAGTAATAACTGGGCAGTAAACGGCACTAAATCGGCAACCGGCAATCCTATACTTTGTAATGATCCGCACCTCTCGTTAAACTTGCCTTCAATATGGTACGCCGTGCAATTGCATACCCCGGAAATGAATGTGTACGGAGTAAGCCTACCGGGGGCACCGGGAGTTGTTATCGGTTTTAATAATAATATAGCCTGGGGCGTTACCAATGCTACCCGCGATGTTAAAGATTGGTATAAGCTTACATTTAAGGATAGCCTGCGCAACGAATACCTATACGATGGTAAGTGGCTTCGCTTTGATAAGCAACCTGAACGGTATGTAATAGTGAATAAGGGCCTTTGGCAGAAAGATGAAGTAGTTACCGATACCATTCTGTATTCTCATTACGGACCGGTAGTTTACGACCGCAACTACAGCACCAATGCGGAATTGGTCGGCTACGCTATGCGCTGGACCGCCCACGACCCGGGAAACAGCTTGCAAACTTTTCTAAAACTTAACCAGGCAAAAAATTTGGATGACTACCAACAAGCTCTGAATAGTTACCGGGCACCGGGTCAGAACTTTGTTTTTGCCAGCACTTCCGGCGACATAGCTATGCGGGTTCAGGGCCGGTACCCGGTAAAATGGGAGGAGCAGGGTAAGTTTTTAATGGACGGCAGCAATTCAGCGTACGAGTGGCAGGCATTTATTCCGGCTGAACAAAATGCTATGGTGGTGAACCCGCCCCGCAACTTTGTAAGCTCGGCCAACCAAACGCCGGTTGATGCAACTTATCCCTACTACGTGTTTGATGATACCTACGAGCACTACCGCAACCGCCGGATAAACAATTTTCTGAGTGAAAAAGAAAAGGTTTCAGTAGAGGATATGAAGAAGCTTCAGAATGACAACTTTAGCATGCAGGCCCAGGAAACCCTGCCGATTATGCTAAGCTTACTGGATTCTACCCAACTGAAAGAAGAAGAGCTTCTAGCAGTTAATTACTTAAAACAGTGGAATTACATGGCCGAAGCTACCCAACTAGCTCCTACGTATTACTACGCTTGGTGGGAAAACACTCGTAAAATGCTGTGGGATGAACTGGATTCACTAGAGTTTGCTACCACCTTGCCTTCTAATGCTCAAACAGCATACTTTCTTCAAAACCAAAAACAAAGTAAATATTACGATTACAAAAACACCCCGGCCCGAGAAAACGCCCAAGCCTTTATAACGCTAACATTTAAGCGGGCTATGCAGGATGTAGCCAACTGGAGGCAGGAAAACCCAGGTAAAGCAGCCGCAACCTGGGGCAACTGGAAGAATAGTAGCATTTTGCACCTGACCCGCCAGCCGGCCCTCAGCTATACTGACTTACAGGTTAACGGCGGCCGCTCCATAGTGAATGCCAATAGCGGCCGGCACGGGGCCAGTTGGCGCATGATTGTTGAGCTAGGTTCGCCGGTAAAGGCCTGGGTGGTATACCCCGGCGGTCAATCCGGCAACCCGGGCAGCCCCCACTACGCCAATATGATTAGTAATTGGCAAAACGGCCAATATTATCCGGCTCTGTTTTTGCAAGAAGCTTCTGCAATTGATAGTACAATTACCGCCCGCCGACACTACACCCCACTAAGCGAATAATGAAACTTATATTCAAGACTATACTAATTGGTGTGCTGGCCTTTATAATACAGCAGATGTTTAGCTGGTGGACGGCGGCCCTGGCAGCGGCAATTATTGCGGCCTTAATACCAACCAGCGGTTTTAAAGCATTTGTAAGTGGATTTTTTGGGGTTGGCCTGCTATGGTTAGGCTTGGCCTTAATTAGCAGCATCCATACCGACTTTCTACTAACCGAGCGAGTGGCCAGGTTATTTACGTTAGAAAGTGGCTACCTAATAATTGTAGCTAGCTTTTTAATTGGAGCTATTTTAGGTGGACTAGGAGCCTGGTCGGGCAACCAGCTACGGCAAGTTCTTCGGACTGATACCAAGCGGGCTAGCGGCTACAAACGTACCAGCCGAAGAAGGATTTAATTAATTTAATTGCGGTATACCAAAACACCATCGGCTATAAAGGTAGCACTGGTTTCCGGCTCGGTTATAGCAGCAATTTGCTCCTGGGTTTTTCCGGCGTCTTCGGCGTAGTGGCGTAACTCTTCTACACTACTGGTTTTCTTCTTCAGAACGCCTTCCATTACTACTTTTTCCCCGTCTAAATCTTTTGGCACAAAGAAGCTGTAGTCTTTGAAAGTAACCCTAATTTCCGGCTTGTCTCCGTTTTGCAGGGTAAGCCAGCAGCCTTTCTTCTCACAACTTTCCACAGCATTACCACTTATTTTCACCATTACCGAATCCTGATTATTAAGCAGGTTTAGTGCTTCGGTTAATTCCATAGCGTTGCCCGGTTGAATACTTTGTCCGTAGCTTTCGGGCTGGCCTTCCTCGGCTTCGGCCATTTCGGCGGTAAGGTTCTCCGATTCGTCAAGCTTAGTTTGGGCCGATTCACTGTTTGGCTGGCACGAGTATAAGGCCGATGCGGTAATGAACAGAGCGGTAACTGATAGGTTTTTCACGGGTTGGGCTGATTAGGTTAACGATTTATTTTAATTCCGGCAGCGAGTTGTGGTACTGGGCCAGTTCGTGCCTAATTGTACGAAATATAGTTCTTACCGTTGACTTTCGGCTACTAAGTGCCTCAGAATTTGGTGTAGAAGCGTCAACCTGATCCTGAAGGTTATCTAGTGCGGCCTCGGCAGCGTATAGTTTTAGTAACCTTAAACTGCTACGTTGTTTATGCCGTAACTTGGCTAGGTAATGGCTGTCTTCCAGCAAGCTATTGTCCAGTTCCCTTAACACTTGCTCGCACACATCAGTAAACAGTACGGCAAGTTGCTGCTCAAACACCTGGTCGCCGCCGGTAACCAGGCGTAACCTTTCTACAATTCCCACCTCAAAATTAATTTCCTGCTTAGGCTGTTTAGCTAACTGCTGAAAGATAAGTTGCTGCAAACTTTCCGGCATATACGGTTTGTGTAGGGTAGCCGTAAACAGATGTTCAGTTTGCTTAAGCTTACCGCCATCGGCCGAAATAGCAATAACCGGGGTAGTGCGCAGCGATTTCCGGAGAAGTTTAATGCGGGAAATCACCTCCCAGCCCTGTGCATCGGGCAAATGTAGGTTTAGTAAAATTAGGTCGAAATCCTGACTACCGGCTGCTTTATAGGCTTGTTCCGCATTTCCTACCGAAACCACCTCGTACTTCCAGCGGAGCAGTAGCCGTTCGGTTACCAATCGGTTTACGCGGTTATCTTCAATTACCAATATTGTAGCTACGGCAGCGTTCACTTCAGAATTAATATAATGTAAAATAAGGGTGTAGGGCTAGTAGGTTTCTCCTCAATGCTTCCTACCGCACTTATCAAATATAATAACTTATAGTATACCGTTATAACGTAAGCGGCTGAGCGGTAATATTGTAGTGTAATGAATTAGCTATAATGGCAAATTAACTCGGATGGGTACGAAAAAATGATGATTGCTTCACCTCTAGCTAAACTTTAACTGTCAGCCTATAAGTTGATGAAATTAATCCAGTACTACCAACCGAAGTAAATAAGCCAAAAATAAATTGTTGAATTATTCGTCATGTGGATTTTGCGCTGATATTAATTTTTCGGTTACCTTGCCCCAAGCTTACCAGCAGAAGCTCCTATGCGCATTCGTAACGAAGATATTTTAGCGGGTGAAGAGAAGAGGATTGTAGTTAATATTGCCCGATTACCTTCTCATTCACCCATTGATATTTACCTGACAATTTGCCGCTCTAAGAAGCCCGGGCCTACTCTGTTGCTTTCCGGCGGTCTCCACGGCGATGAAATAAACGGAATCGAAATTGTTAGGCGTATAACGGAACAGGGCTTGCACCGGCCGGAGCGGGGAACGGTAATCTGTATGCCGGTAATTAATATTTTCGGCTTTATCCATACCTCGCGTTACGTGCCGGATGGCAAAGATGTTAACCGCTCGTTTCCGGGTTCTACCACCGGAAGTTTAGCCAGCCGGGTTGCCAACTTTCTTACTAAAGAAATACTGCCAGTAATTGATTACGGTATCGATTTTCATACCGGCGGCGGCGACCGCACTAACTATCCGCAGATAAGGTGCCAGCTTAAAGACCCTAAGAACGAAGAGCTGGCCTACTCCTTCCACGCCCCCTTTACCCTGGATGCCCCCTTGCGCCCCCACAGCATGCGCCAAGTAGCCATGCGTATGGGAAAACGAATTTTAGTATACGAAGGGGGCGAAAGTGGCCGCCTGGATGAATACGCTATTGAACACGCTATTAAAGGCACTTTGCGGGTTATGCACCACTTAGGTATGCGCCACACCTCAGAACACCCCAACCATGACAATCATGTAATTAAGCACAGCAGTTGGGTAAGGGCTCGTAATTCGGGAATTTTTCTAAGCTCGGTTAAGTACGGCCAGCAGGTTAAGAAGAACGATACGGTAGGCTATATAAATGACCCCTTCGGCGATTTTAAAAGCAAACTAAAAGCCCCGGCTGGCGGATATATTTTGGGCCTGAACCACCACCCTATAGTTCACCAGGGCGATGCCCTAATGCATATAGGGTATTAGGTTTAGGTAGTACTTAATCTAATTATGCAAATATACCTATAATCGTTTTATTAGTTAATACCTGTAACCCAATTACAACACCGCTACTTATAAGCCAATAATCCTCTTCATCTTTAAATATATCAACAATGTTTAGAAGCATAAATATAAAACCCCGGCAATGTTTGCCGGGGTTTTAGCTATAAATTATGGTTTATATAAATCTAATTGTTAAGCTTAATTAGCGCCATTTCAGCATCTTTAGCTTTTGCGTCGTAAGTAACAACCATATTGTACCCTAGCTTGGCCGGATAAACGTACTTTCTCTCACGTTTTTCACTCGCTATTTCAACCTTGTCTTTTTTGAAATTTTGTGGCGAATCGTAAAGCACGTTAACTATTTCATTATTTTCTTTCTTTCGATAATTAATAAATACCGTATTAAAATGAGTTGCTGCATTATCGCGCTGAGTAAAACGGTAATCGAAGTTGCCGTAGCCCTTCATCATATGGCCTAATATACCGGCCCCCATAAAGCCTGTTCCGGGCATTAACTCAACATCAGTAACATCCTTATCAAAAAACTTAATTTCCTGAATTTTACCTTGAGGGTTAATTACAAAAATTAACATATTGGCAATTTTTCCCTTCATGGCACTGGCATTTCCGCCTAATGCCTGGGCGGCAATGCCTAAACCGCTCACCACAATTTTATATTGTTCGGTTATCAGATACATGTTGCCGTTCTGGTCCTTTACTATTTCATGTATATAATTAATATACTTATCTTCAATACTTTCCATAGCCTCCGCCGGCATCTTGCTTTTTATATCTTCGTTCCAGCGGTAAAACGCCGTTCCCAGGTTCTTTCCTTCAACAGATATTCGCTTCACAAACATACCCAGGCTTTTGTGAACAAAAGGCTTATCATCTAATTTATAGAATTCGCCAATTAGCATGAATTCCTTTTTGTCTTCATCAAAATCAATCATGCTAAGCGAAAGCTGCTCATTTTGCTCAGTTTCAATAGGTATATCCAATACTTTTTTTCCATTACTCAGATCAAATGCTACGGCATACGATGACATCTTTTTGCTCATCATATTAGGCCGGCGAATCATGGTACCAACTGCATATTTGTCGGTAACCTCGGTTATATTAAAGGTTTCGTAATCTTTGCTTTCTTCTCCTTCAATGTGCCAAACCTTTTTTAGCTTGTTATCATAGTAGGTAAGGGTATACGATTTTCCTAAACCTACGTAGGCGTTACGCAAAAACCCTCTATCACCTACCGGGTAAGCGCCCAAGCCACTAACTAAAGCTGGGGTATTAGTCTGACCGGCCTGCACTTGTCGGGTAGCGTAGGCACGGTCGGCCTTAGAAACATCATCTACTACTACACTAGCTACTTTATTAAGGCTTTGGTCGTAAGTTTCCAGCTCAAATTGGTTGGCCCGGTAGTTATAGAAATAGAAGCAAAATGTATTGCCGTTAAATGAATTATTCAGAAGAAAATAGGTACGCTTAGGTTTAAGCATCTCTATTGACTTAACCTTTTTAAGGTTCTGATCCAAAAAATCGAGCTGGTAAACGTCATTTTTTTTATCTGCCCGCTCGGAGCGGTAGTACATAACGTAGCCCTTTACCTCGTTATTTTCATAAATTGGGTTCACACCTCCCGGGTTAAAACTATTTAAACCCGAAAACACTTGCTGCTGAGCTAAGCTAACTTGTGCCAAGCCCACTACCATTAGGCAAAAACAAATTGCCCTGAAACCTATTTGTCGCATTTATTTAAATTAAATTAGTTTTCTTTAAAAATGCCGCTGTACTTCCCCAAGGGATATAATTTTTGATACTGAACTGAATAGCTTTCAGCCAGGGTGTTATCTGCCAAAAGTTTTGCTCTGGCGAATTTATAAAGCAGGTCAAACTGAGAGCTTCCAACCGAAATTGAGCTGACTTGATCTAGGCAAATTGCCATTTGCGTGAAATTATCTACATCCAGTTTCTCTAATTCCTCTACAAAGCCTACAATATTATTAGGCCTCCACCCGCCTGGTCCGGAAAGCACCTTATAGTAGGTATGATTTATTAAAGCTTCCTGTAATTTATATAAGCAAATCATGCTTATGGCCGTAAAATACGGCTGATCGGGATACACATCTTTATAAGCCAATGCTTCAAAAAGGCATCTTCCGTACTGGCGGTAATCAAACCAACTTTGGGTAGATTCAATTGCTGCGGCTAGCTTAACTTTATTGTATTGTTGTACATTAGCCCTTTCCTGATTCACACCCGAATCACCCTCCAAAAGCTCACTTATCCGCTCGGTTCGTAGCCTACTATCCGGGTGAGTCTTCAAAGTATCGTCCACATGCTGATTGTTTTCCTCAACTACAGCAAATATGGATTCCTCAGCTTTTTCGGTTTGCTGCCAAAGATTATAGGTTGACTCGCACACAAAACTAGTCGCAACTGAGTAATCCTTCCCATCAAACGGAATATCTACCTTATCTAGTTTTTCGAGGGTTATTTGCGCTTGATAAGGTGAGTAACCTGCCTTTTTAAGTAGCGAAAACCCAAACGCATCGGCTTCATATTCATGAGCCCGGGAATGATACAATCCATTAAGGCTGTTATTTCGGTAAAGCTCAGTCAAGCGGGAATTTATGTAGTATTCCTCTTTAATTACTTGCTTTACCTGTTTGATATATTCTTTAGTGTAGTAAGTTTCAAGGTAATTAGCTAAGCTGGAGTCGGAATGAGCTGCAGCCAGGTGGCCCAACTCATGGCCTATTACAAAAGCTAATTGCTCCTCATTATCTAAGGCGGCAATTAACCCCGTATACACATATATAAGGCCGGTGGCCGAGGCTTTAGCATTAATAATTGGACTCTGTATAAGTACCAATTGAGCATTTTGAGCCGATTTGGGCAGGCTCTTTACCAGCTTACTGAATACCTTTTGCACATAAGGCTCAATTACCGAATCTTTTAGAGCCCGGTTTTTAAGCTGGTAGTACGATTCTTGGGATGATTGTTCAGCATTTGCCCGATATACCTTTTTAAATTTTCGGTATATATTCTCATTATCTCTATAATATTTGAGAACAGCTTCTTTCTCTTCTTGCGCAAAAATTTCAGCAGCAACACTATCCTTTGCTTCAAACGGATACCTAGCTTGAGAATAAGAACTACAAGTTAATACACTAAGGACTGAAACAAGACAAAGTATTTCCTTGAAATATTGGCGGTACATACTTTACAATTGGTTACTATCTGCCCGCGAATATAATACATTAAGAAAAGGTTTAGGAAAAATGTAATAATGAAGTACCTTTTAGGTAAAATTGATATTCAAATTTGTTAAATATATATTTTTAGTAATAACCTATTGGTCTCGCTTAGCAGAGCGAATGTTTATGTTCTATTTCTGAATAAAAACTTAAATTCTGGCTAATTGCTCAGGTATCACTAGTGTCTTCCTTACTAATTTCTCTGCCAAGTGTTAGTTATTATAATTTTTTTCAAGGCTACGAACAAATTCCTCCCACTCCATAAACTTCTCCTCTCCCATCACCTTTTCCATTTTAACCTGCCCGCCTTTTTTCTTTTGCGACCCGCTCCATTCGTGGAACACGGTGGGTGAAACGGTGTGCACCTTAACCCCCCTTAAGGCTTTGCTACGCGCTACGGCGTAGTTTTTGTTGGCAGTTTTTAAATTCCGATCCAAGGCTTCAGCTAATTTTGTACCATCTTCCGTAGCAATCGTTCCTAAATACCATACATGGTAGAACTCCCCATCCTCCATACGTTTGGCGGCTACCGTAAACTCCGGAATTTTAATATTAAATTCTTCTTCCAGCTTCAACAGGGCATCCTGCATTTTATTTACTGATAATTGCGAGCCTACCACGTTCAGAAAAAACTTAGTACGGCCGGTAATTTTTATTTCGTAGCGTTGGGTATCGGTAAAGCATATGGTATCGCCAATTACGTAGCGCCATAAACCACTTACGGTGCTAATAAGCAGTACGTAGTCAATTCCTTCCTCTACTTCAGCTAGGGAAATACTGGGAGCTTGCGGACTTAACGATCCATCTTCCTGAATAAACTCGGGTTTAAAGGGTACAAATTCAAAGTAAATACCATTATCGGTTATTAACTTCATGGCGGTGGTTTCCGGCCGTTGCTGAAAGGCCAAAAATCCTTCTGATGCTAAATAGGTATCAATAACGGTAATGGGGTGTTTTAGTAAGGCATTAAAACTCTTTTCGTAGGGCGGAAAGGCTACGCCGCCGCTGGTATATACTTGCAGATTAGGCCAGATATTGTGAATGGTTTCCAGATTATGGTGGGCAATAACTTTTTGCAGCATCAGTTCTATCCAACTAGGTATGCCGCTAAGAGCGCCGATATCCCAATCGGCGGCCCGCTCGGCAATTTTTTGTACGCGCTCATCCCAATCGTCGGTGCCAGCTATTTCTTCGCCGGGTTTGTAGTAGCCTCTAAACCAAGCCGGAATTCGGCTAGCGCTAATGCCACTAATTTCGCCTTCTAGGGCATCGCCCCGCTCCTGCAGGTTGGTTGAGCTTCCCAGCATCATAATTTCCTTCTCAAAAAATTCGGGAGGCAAATTAAAGTTAGGCAGCGCGCTTATCTGCTGAATGCCGGCCAGGCGTATAGCCTCAATCATTTCGTCGGTAACCGGAATTAGTTTAGAGGTTTTACCGGTAGTACCGCTACTTCGGGCAAAGTACGAGGGGCGGCCGGGCCAGGTTATATTACTTTCGCCTTCGTGTATTCTGTACCACCACTCCTGATTGATTTTATTATAATCGTGATAGGGAACTGCTTGAGCAAAAGCTTCGGTAACATCTTCTGCCATTAGTATTTCATCAAACTTATACTGCTTACCAAACTGGGTGTAGCGAGCCCGCTCCAGCAGGCGGCGGAGTTGGGTAGGTTGTTCGGCCAGGGCGTGGCTTTCCGGCGTAAGCTGATCTTTAAGATCTAGTGCGGCCTTAATTATTGAGCCAATGATAGGCATGATATGATTGGTAAAGAAAAGAGTTATTATCTGACAGTGTTGTACGCTAAGCGGGGTTCTGGGTTTGCCAAAAATAATAAGAAAGGCCCGGAATTACCGGGCCCAACTGTGTTAGTAGTTCCTGATTACGGAGTTAATACAACCTTTATGCAGCCATCTTTTTTATCGCGGAAGGTTTTATAAGCGTCCGGCGCATCGGCTAATTTCAGACGGTGGGTAATTATGGCCGAAGGATCAATCTCCTCTCCTTCAATTTTCTTGAGCAGAGGTTCTAAGTAAGCTTGCACGTGGGTTTGACCCATTTTAAAACTCAGGCCTTTATTCATGGCGGCACCAAAGGGTATTTCTATATTATTGGCATATACGCCCGGCACCGATACGTTTCCGCCCTTCTTGCAGCACTTAATTATCTGCTGAATAGCGTAGGGGTGATCGCTATCTAATCGCAGGGTATCTTTAATCTTATCTTTGGCAATTTCCAGGCTATTGGTACCGTGCGCTTCAGCGCCTACGGCATCAATGCAGCAGTCAGGGCCTTTACCTTTCGTCATATCC
Source organism: uncultured Roseivirgaceae bacterium (assembly GCA_964504565.1). GTDB lineage: Bacteria > Bacteroidota > Bacteroidia > Cytophagales > Cyclobacteriaceae > Cesiribacter. Next base: position 184,022 of record CAZDEY010000002.1, on the reverse strand, counting down.
ATTAGCTTATCGTACACCTCGGACATATCGGTGGTGCGTATGGTTTCGGCTCGGCCAAAACTTTCGGCCAAATCCAGCCGTTCGGGCACGTTATCAATGGCAATTACCCGACGGGCGCCCAGCATCCAGGCACTTTTTATAGTAAATAAGCCAACCGGCCCGCAGCCCCAAACGGCTACGGTATCGCCCTTCTTAATATCAGCATTAACCGCGGCCATATAGCCGGTCGGAAAAATATCGGACAGAAACAGTACCTTATCGTCCGAAAGGCCATCCGGAATTTTAATTGGGCCGATGCTGGAGTAAGGCACCCTAACGTATTCGGCTTGACCGCCGGAGAACCCACCCGTCATATGCGAGTAGCCAAAAATTCCGGCCATGGCGTGGCCCATATTCTTGCGGGCTAGCTCGGGTTTTGGATTAGAATTGTCGCAGAGCGAAAACTCGTCATCTTCGCAGTAGCTACAGTGGCCGCAGGAAATGGTAAAAGGTACCACTACCCTATCGCCTTTTTTAAATTTGGTAACGTTTTTACCCAGCTCCACAATCTCGCCCATAAATTCATGACCAAGTATATCGCCTTCCTTCATAGTAGGTACCAGGCCACCCAGTAGGTGCAGGTCGGAGCCACAAATTGCGGTAGAGGTAACCTTGACAATTACATCATCATCGTCCTGGATTATGGGGTCAGGTACCGTATCAATTCGCACGTCGTTTTTGCCGTGCCAACATAAAGCTTTCATAAAAAAATAAGTTAGTTTATTAGAAAAATTGTATAGCGAGAACCAGTTTGCTACTAACAAGTTTATCCGAAAGCTCAATAAGGTTGGTTAATAGCTCATTTAGGCGCACAAAAAAAGCCACCTCCGATATGGGGTGGCCTAATCCGTAGAAATGCGTTGGTTGCTACGTGTATGCGTATTTTAGTTTACCTTACCCTTTAGCACTACCTTCTGTATTGGTGCCCGGGGGTCGTTGGTAAAAATGGAAACTTCTTTATATTGGTTGCCTTGGCGTCCGTTAGTATTAAAGCTTACCTTAAGGGTAGTACTTTCGCCGGGCTGCAGGTTCATTTTTTCGGGCGTGCCTACCGTGCACCCACAATTGCCTTTGGTTTTTCTAATTTGCAGTTCCTGCTGACCGCTATTGGTAAGCGTAAATTGGGTTTCAACTGTATTACCCTCATTAACACTTCCAAATTCATGTAACTTATTATTCAGTACTAATCGCGGAGCTTTTGCCAGTTCTTCTTCAGTCATAGGCGCAAAAAATTCCTCAACTGTAGCCGATACATATAAATTTTTAGTGCCCGCCTCGCCATCTTCATTAGTGAACAAAACTACGTTATCCGTTAGCCAACCCAGGTCATTACGGGCCGAAACATCGTAGGTAACAATTAATTTTCCTTTACTTTCTTTAGATAAATTCTCCGGCTCTACCGATACGGTTATATAGCTGGGAGATTGAAATTTTTTCTTATCGAACTTAAGGGTTTTATCACCGCTATTATAAATATCAAAAACTTTAGTAATTGGCTTTTCGGTAGTTATATTCCCAAAATTTAGGGTAGATGATTTTAAACGCATGGCCCCTAGCTGGGTTGGGAAATCGTCGGCCAGGGTACGCGGCTTTGGTTTTACCGTGCCGCTGATGTTAAGTATAATGGTATTGGGCTCGGCATTGGTATTAACCGTAATGGTTTTATGAAAATCGCCGGGCCGGTTAAACGGATTATACTCGGCAACAATTTCACCGCTTTGTCCGGGGGCAATGGCTTCTTTACTCCAATTGGGGGTTGTACAGCCGCAACTGGCTTTGGCTTCTAAAATGGTTACCGGAACCTCGCCCGTATTTTTAAATACAAAAGTGTGCTGAACCGGGCCGGCCTCTTCGGCTATTTCGCCAAAATTATGTTCGTTTTGGGCAAACTCAATCTTAGAAAGCTTTTTTTCAAAGTCTTCTTTTTCTACCACCGCCGGGCTGCCACCATTTTGCTGTGCAAGTACTGGGCTACCCAGTGCCAATAAACCTGCCAATAACCAATAATTCTTCATACTCTGTTTGCCTGATAGTAAGCTACTTCTAAGCCTCATCTTCTTAAAGTACTAATATCCAAAAATAGTGCCGCAACTTAGGTTAGGTGTAAGTAATTAGAAAAGATTTAGCTAAAAACAGCTATAGGCTTTACTTTTGTGGCCTTACTGGCAAACTATGGCACGTATACTAACCGGAATTCAAAGCAGCGGTCGTCCGCACCTTGGTAATGTTTTAGGGGCAATTCAACCCGGAATTGAGCTTAGCAACCAGCCCGGCAACGATTCGCTCTTTTTTATTGCGGACCTGCACTCCCTTACTACTATTAAAGATGCCGAACTGCGGCTAGAAAATACCCGCGCCGTGGCGGCTGCCTGGTTAGCTTTCGGTTTTGATACCAGTAAAAACATATTGTACCGCCAAAGCCGCATACCGGAAGTAACCGAACTAACCTGGTACCTCAATTGCTTTACGCCCTTCCCAATGCTGGCTAACGCCCACAGCTTTAAAGATAAGCAAGATAAGCTGGCCGATGTAAATGCCGGCCTGTTCACCTATCCGGTACTAATGGCGGCCGATATTATTATGTACGACGCTAATATTGTGCCGGTAGGCAAAGACCAAAAGCAGCACTTAGAAATGACCCGCGACATAGCCAGTAGTTTTAATAATCGCTACGGCGAGGTATTTGTAGTACCGGAGGCTAAAATTGACGAAAATGTAATGACCGTGCCCGGTACCGATGGCCAAAAAATGAGCAAAAGCTACGGCAACTATATCGATCCATTTCTTCCTGAGCGTGAATTAAAGCGCCAGGTTATGAGCATAGTAACCGATAGCACCCCCTTGGAAGACCCAAAAGACCCCGATACCGATAATGTGTTTGGCATTTTTAAGCTAATTGCCGGCCCGGAGCAAACCGAGGCTATGCGCCAAAATTACCTGGCCGGCAACTACGGCTACGGGCACGCTAAAAAAGAATTGCTTGGTATAATTCTTGATAAATACGCCCAGGCCCGGGAAGACTTTAACCGCTTTATGAGCGACCCGGCCGAACTGGAACGCGAACTGCAAAAAGGAGAAAGGAAAGCCCGGGAAATTGGGCGGACAGTTTTGGCCAGAGTTCGGGAGAAGTTGGGGTTTAGCGAATCGTAGTAAATAAATATCCTTTTGTCGGCCTAGGGTTTAAACCCTAGGCTGTTTGCAAGCTTTTGAAACTGCTGCTCGTACTTAAACATTATTAATTGTTCATTTAAAACAAAAAAAACCAGCCCCAAAAAGGCTGGTTATCTCAGATCTCAAATCTAAAATCTCAAGTCTAACTAGTTCTTCCTCGCCACCCAAACGTCGCGCAGGGCGCCCTGGCCAACTACCAGCACCAGGCGAGTAGGCTGCGGCACCATAACTAACTTTATCTTAGCCTCTTCCGCTTCTTCCAACTCAACCGGCACTCCGCCTTCGTAAGGCAACCACTGGCCCGTTTCCATCTGCTTGTATTTTTTGGCCACGTAGGCAATTGGGTGCAGCACATCCGAGCTAAGGTTTAACTTCTCGTGTACATCCTCCAATGCATCTTCTAAATACTCACCGTAGTTTTCCTGAAAATCATCCTCCAGGTCGTGAAGTACCTCCTCCAAATCATCGTAGCGCTCGTCGTTATAATCTAGCTCGGCCAGCTCGTTCCGTTTAACTACAATGTCGGTAAGGTCGCGGTCTAAAGCGGTTATGTCAATCATATTACAAAACTGCACCCTTTACGGAAAAGGGGCAACTTTTGAGCTGAAAAATTAGAGTCCTTTCTTAAACTATTTACCTTATAAGCGGTAGGTATGGATAAGGCAGTATTGTACCCGCCATCTTTTGGAATACGAAGGCGCTTTTCGTTACTTGCCTGAGAAAAAACATTTTAATCATAATGGAACAAGATTTTTTGCCCATTAACGGCACTGACCATATTGAATTTTATGTAGGCAATGCAAAGCAAAGTGCCATGTACTATATGGCCGCGCTAGGCTTCAATATGGTAGCGTACTCCGGCCCGGAAACCGGCCGCCGCGATAGCACCAGTTACGTTCTACAACAAGACCGTCTTAGGTTTGTATTAACCAGTTCTATGACCCCCGACACCGATATTGCCCGCCACGTTCACCAGCACGGCGATGGGGTTAAGGTGCTGGCCCTGTGGGTTGATGATGCCCGCAAAAGTTGGGAGGAAACCACCCGGCGCGGGGGCGAATCGGTAATGGAGCCCCAAGTGTTAAAGGATGAGCACGGCGAAGTAGTAGTTTCGGCCATTAAAACCTACGGCGAGACCATTCATAAATTTGTTGAGCGCAAGAATTATAACGGCCCCTATATGCCGGGCTACGTTGCCAAAACCAGCAGCTATCCCAGTAAGCCAATTGGCTTTAAGTACGTTGACCACTGCGTTGGCAATGTAGAGCTGGGTGAAATGAACAAGTGGGTGAAGTTTTACGAAGACGTAATGGGCTTCAAACTCCTGCTTACCTTCGATGATAAGGATATTAGCACCAAGTACACGGCTTTAATGAGCAAGGTGGTGAGCAATGGCAACGGTTTTGTTAAATTCCCGATCAACGAGCCGGCCGATGGTATCAAAAAGTCTCAGATTGAAGAGTACATTGAGTTCTATCGCGGTGCCGGCGTGCAGCATATTGCCATAGCCACTAATAATATATTGGAAACTGTAGCCGAAATGCGCCGCCGCGGGGTTGAGTTCCTGTACGTTCCGGATAATTACTATGATGACCTATTAGATCGCGTAGGCGAAATCGAAGAAGATTTGCAGCCCTTAAAAGACCAGAATATTCTGGTAGATCGCGACGATGAGGGTTATTTACTACAAATCTTCACCAAACCCGTACAAGACCGCCCAACCGTATTCTTCGAGATTATTCAGCGTAAAGGCGCTAAGAGCTTCGGCAAAGGCAACTTTAAAGCCCTTTTTGAAGCCATAGAACGCGAGCAGGAGTTAAGAGGAAATCTTTAGTAGACTTGAGATTTGAGACCTGAGATTTGAGATAGCTGATATCTCATGTCTCAGGTCTCCTGTCTCCCATCTCAAACAAAATGGAAATAAAAAATAAAGCCCAGCAGTGGCTGGATAGCTCGGTGGTTGATGCTGAAAGCAAGCAGCAAATTAAAAGCTGGCTCGACACCAACTCGGAGGAACTTACCGAAGCTTTTTATAAGGATTTGGAATTTGGCACTGGTGGTTTGCGCGGCATTATGGGCGTGGGCTCTAACCGCATGAACAAGTATACGCTGGGATTGGCTACCCAGGGACTGGCTAATTATTTAAACAAGAGCTTTCCGGAAGGTAATATTAAGGTAGCCATTGCCCACGATAGTCGGAACAACAGCCGTACATTTGCCGAAACCACCGCCGATATATTCTCTGCTAACGGCATTAAGGTATACTTATTCGAAAGCCTGCGCCCTACCCCGGAGCTGAGCTTTGCTATTCGCCACTTAGGTTGCCAGAGCGGGGTGGTACTTACCGCCAGCCACAACCCCAAGGAGTATAACGGCTACAAAGCCTACTGGACCGACGGGGCCCAACTGGTACCGCCGCACGACAAAAATGTAATTTCGGAAGTTAACGCCATTACCAGCTTCGATCAGGTAAAATGGCAAGGTAAGCCGTCGCTTATTCAAACCATTGGGGCAGAGGTAGACGAAGCCTATCTGCAAAAAATTAAGGAACTTAGCGTATCGCCGGAAGCTATTGAAGCCCAGCGCGACCTAAAAATCGTGTTTACACCAATTCACGGCACGGGCATAACGCTGGTACCGGCTGCGTTAGAAAAGTTAGGTTTCAAGAATGTTCACATAGTCGAGGAGCAATCGGAGCCGAACGGTAACTTTCCCACCGTGGTGTACCCGAACCCGGAGGAGGCCGAGGCCCTTAGTTTAGGCCTAAAGAAAGCCAAGGAACTGGACGCCGATATATTAATGGGTACCGACCCGGATGCCGACCGAGTAGGCATAGCCGTAAAAAACAACGAGGGAGAGTGGCAATTGCTGAACGGCAACCAAACCGGCTCGCTTATTTTATATTACCTTTTAGAAGCCTGGAAGGAAAAGGGCAAGCTAAACGGCAACCAGTACGTGGTTAAAACCATAGTTACTACCGACCTGGTTAACCGCATGGCAAAGAGCTACGGGGTCGACTGCTACGATACGCTAACCGGCTTCAAATATATTGCCGGGGTAATCCGTGAGCTGGAAGGCAAAAAAGAATTTATTGCCGGCGGCGAAGAAAGCTACGGCTATCTGATTTCAGATTTTGTACGCGATAAGGATGCGGTTGCCAGTTGCGCTATTATTGCCGAAATGGCCGCCTGGGCTAAGAATAATGGAAAAAGCTTGTTCGATTTACTGCTGGAAATGTACGAACGCTTTGGCGTATATCAGGAAAAGCTGGTGTCCATTACCAAGCCGGGCAAAAGCGGTTCCGAAGAAATTGCAAAGATGATGGCTAACCTTCGCCAAAACCCACCGAAAAGCCTGGCCGGCAGCCCGGTAGTTACACTATTAGATTATGATAACGGTCGGCAGCGCAATTTAAATAGTGGTGAAGAAAGTCCACTGGATTTTCCTAAAAGTAATGTGCTACAATTTATAACCGAAGACGGTGGCAAAGTAAGTGCCCGACCCAGCGGTACCGAGCCTAAAATCAAATTCTACGTTAGTGTGCAGCAGCCCATGAACGGCAATAGCTACAATGATATTGTGAAAGACCTGGATTCTAAAGCCAATCAGCTAATTTCGGATTTGGGGGTGTAATAATTTTAAATATTAACCGTACTAAATTTAGCCACCTTATACTTTAGGGTGGCTATTTAATTTATAGATATGAGTACTAAAGTGATATTAATACTATCTAGCTTCCTATGCATTATTAGCTGTAAAAACCGGAATAATGCAGTCAAGCGAAAAAATATATCTTTCACGTTTATAAGATCATTTGAAAGCAAGGCAACTGATACTGCTCAACTGCTTGTCCTTCAGGATTCTTCAAAATTAATATATTACTATTTATCTCCATATACTCAAGTAGAACCAGACACCTTCTCATATTTTTTGTCATATGACAGTTTAAACTCCTCAAACTTAGTATTTATGGAAGAGGACTGTCCCAAAGTAGATTCTATGATTATTGGAGGTGAATGGATTTATAAATTTCTATATGATATTGTAGATGGTTATGATGAAGAAGCTTACATTTTCTTCAATCCAAGGTTTGGTATGTTAGGCTACCAGGAAATTGCTTGGAATGGAGGCATGGCGGTTCAAGGGCTTTCAATTGATATTACTGATAGCATAAAATCTAAGGAAAGTTGTTTTTTCAGGTACGGATGTCCCTAAAACCAATCTAATTTATGAACATTAATAAATCCCACCTCCACCGGCACTGCCTGGCTTTACTTGACGAACGCATTGCTATGTATCAGCAGGAAGTAGAAGCAGCGCAGGCGGCGGCTAATGCCGAGGGTAAAAGTTCGGTGGGCGATAAGTACGAAACTACCCGCGCCCAAATGCAGGGCGAACGCGACCGGCAGGCGCGTATGCTGGCCGAGGTGCAAAAGCAGCGAGAGGCCCTAGCCAATATTAGCACCCAGGCTATGGATAGCGTACAAATTGGAGCATTGGTGGCTACCTCAATGGCTACCTTTTACCTAACGGTTAGTTTGGGCAAAATTGAGTTTGAAGGAAAGGGTATTCAGGTTATATCCCCGGTCAGCCCAATTGGTCAGGAACTTCTGAACCAAACGGCGGGCCAATCATTTACTTTTCGGGGGAAAAAGATTGCTATAAAAGAAGTTAATTGATGGAGGAGCGGCCAATAATTATAACGCTAAAACTCAACGCTGAAGCTCAGGAATTTTTTGATACGCTTCGGCAACAGCACTTTCCCGCCAATCGCAATTACTTGAAGGCTCACCTTACGCTATTCCATCACCTGCCACCCACTCATATTCCGGAGATTAAAAACGTTCTGGATCAAATAGCTACGAATACTTCTGCATTTTCTTTAGAAGTTCAGCCGCCTAAGAGTATTGGGCGTGGGGTGGCGTACCCTATGCAGTCGGCCAAATTAGCTAGCCTCCACAAACAGATGCAACACACTTGGAAGAAGCACCTGACCCCTCAGGATGCCAATAAGCTGTGGCCGCATATAACCGTACAAAATAAAGTAGCTCGCCAGCAAGCTAAGGAGCTACAAGAAAAATTGCTAACTGAGCCATTTCCCAATACCGTTAACGCCGAAGGCTTTAGCCTGTTCTACTACGATAGCGGACCTTGGGAGTGGATTGGAGATATCGTATTTATAGGTAAGAGCTAAGCTGCCTGGCGCTGCAAGAAACTATCTACCGCTCGGTTCCAATTTTCCAGTGCTTGGGCCCGGGCTTTATTTAAGTTTTCCAGCGCTCGGTTATACTCCTTAATACCATTATTGTATTCATCAATGGCTTTGTTAAACGCGGCCACCTCTTCCTTGCTTCTATCCTTGGGCTTTTTACCATCAATAGAAGCCTTTAGCCGGTCAAATTTTTCCTTCTTCAGATAGAATTCAATAATGGTTGGCATGTACTGCTCGGCTTGGCGCTGGTAATGATCCTGCACCTGAATATTGGCAACCTTTAAGGCCCCATCGCTACCGTAGCGGCTTACCGAATGCAACTGCTCGCGGCTCTCTTGCGCAAATTTTAGTAAGGTGCGGTTGTTCTGTTCCATAGCGCTAACATCGCCACTATTAAGGGCATCCATAACGTAAGCATCTTGCTTATAGGTTTTAAAGAAAATAAGGTAGTGCTGGTTGTAGTACTTAAAGGCTTTATTGGCTCGGCTAAGCTTCTGCGACAGCCGACTCTCCTCACCCTCCACAATGTTTAAATTATACTTAGCTGCAAATTCGTTACGGGTGGCATCTACCCGCTCACTTGCTGCATCCAGCAAGTCATGGGCTTTTTCCTTAGCCGTCATATACGCTTCCATATTGTCGAAGCTTTCTTCGGCTATTTCTTCCATATCCAGTATTTTATCGTAGTCTTCGTTAAAAACCCTATAGCTCAGGTTTAAATAGGCAACTACGCTATCGCGCAAGTTAACATCACCCTGAAAGCCGCCTATACGGCCCACACGGTATATAGCCTGCTTAATAGCGTCGGAAAGGTCTTGCCGCCGCTTATCAATTTTGCGGCTGTTTTTGCCGCGCGCCACGGCACTCATATACTGCCAGCTTTCCCGGCTTATATTTTGGTACTCATTACCAATTTCACCCATATATTTGGCCGCTTCGGCCGGGCTTTGAGCGTAACTTAGTGTGCTTAGCCAACTTATTAAAACTACAGCAATTAAGGTAAATCTTTTCATAGGGATTAAGGATTAAGAAGCTGGTACAAATCTAACAAAATATTAAAGCTTTCCGCAACGTAAGGATCGCGGGATAACTCCTCCTTAGCCAACTGATTGGTAAGTTGCCGGTATTCATCCACCTCGTAAAGGATAGCATCAAACTGGTGGTTACTGACTTGCAGGAGCGCGGGGGATTCCTCCTGCGTATCTCCCTCCCACAGGATGGCAATTGGGCTAAAATCTTCGCTAAAAACTGCCGGGTGCAGCCGTATTGGAAAGCCTCGCCTAATTAGCGCGGCCGACTGCTCACGAGCCAGGCTATGTACCTGAAAGCTGGAATCGGACTGAAGACGGCTGAGGCTGTTGGCGGCTAGCACTTCAACAGGAAGTTCTGGTTGAGGTGCCCATGTAACCTCTTTAATTATTTTTTTAGGCTGAAAAGAAAAGGGAAGGCTCCTTTCCTTATAAGTTCCGGGCATAGCCGCACCTAAGGCCAGGGTAACATCGGGCTTAACTCCTTTATTCTGCAGGGTTTGGCCACTTAGCCAGTGCAAAGATAAATTGGTAACGCTTACGTAGTTATTGGGGTGTTTAGCTAGCGGAAACACGGCCTGACCAATATTTTTACCGAAGGTAGTAGAGCCGATTACCACCGCCCGCTTTTGCTCCTGTAGAATGCCGGCGGTAATTTCTGAGGCCGAGGCGCTATACTCATTAACCAAAACCGCCAAAGGCCCGTCGTATACTGTACCGCGATTTCTATCTTTAATTAGCTCAACCTCGCCCCCGCTGGTAGCGACCAACATTAGGGGGCCTTCATCAATAAATAAGCTTACCAAATTCAGGGCCTCTTGCAGGCTACCGCCTCCGTTAAACCGCAAGTCCAGAATTAATCCCTTAATACCCTCGCGATGAAGTTTTAAGATTTGCCGACCGACGTCCTCGGCGCAACCGGCATCGCCCGCTCCTTCCCAATTACTATAAAAAGAAGGTAGGGCTACATAGCCTATTTTATGCTCCGGTTTTTGCAATACGTAACTAGCTATTATATTTTCCTCAACTTGCAGTTCTTGCTTGTCCAGGCTCACCATAAACACCTCGCCACTGGGCCGGCGAAAGGTAAATTTTTGCCGATCGGGGCCGGCCTCAATTTCCTGCAAAATATCAAACCACTCGCTGCAGGGAGCCACCGTATTGGTTTTTCCGGCTGCTTCCCAGGTGAGCAATTCATCGTCTTCGTGAATTAAGTTAGTTTTCCAGGCGGAGCCACCGGGTATCAGAGCTGCTACCCTTACCCCACCCTGGTCGGCATTACCGGCCAATGTAAACCCAAAGGTTTTGGCACTGGCGCTTAATGATTTCCTGAATTCATTCAGGCCGGCATCGTTAAAAAATTGGGTATGCGGATCGTACGCCTGGGCCAAACAGTTTAGCAGGCGCTCGTTAAAATCTTTTTCGGCCGGGGCATTTTCAGGATTGATTTTCTGGTGCTGACACTGCTTAAACTCATACATGGCCCGCAGCAGACTATCCGGATCAGCTACCTGATCTTCTGCCAGAACCTGGTACTTAACTGCCTGTAGCCACCTGGCTACTAGTTGCTCTTTATCCAGGGCAAATTGTGCCTGCCGATTGGGCACTAAATAAAAGGTATCGGTTTTTGAATAGGTTAATTGCTGGGCCTCTACCTGCTTAAGCCACGCCAGGCGCTCGTTTAACCGCCGGGCGTATAAATTTTTAATCTGGTCAAAGTAAGCGCAGGCAGCCGATTGGTTTTGAAGCACTTCTACCTGCCCGCTCCGGATTTGGCTAATATCGCTTTGGGTAAATAATATTTGCAGCGGATCAAGCTCATGGCCAATCAGGTATTGCCAACGGTTAAGCAGGGTATCGGCGGGTAGGGGGCCTAACAGGTGGTGTTTGGCTATAGTTGCGTTTAAATCATTTAGTAGTTTACAAGCTTGCCCCCTCCCGTTGTAGGGCGATGCCAGGAATATCAGGCTAATTAAAAGAGATAGATAACATTTACGCATTAGTGGCAAAATACGAAGGAATAATTACATAATTCTTATTTCTATATTGAAACTATCAGGATGGTTTATTTGGCCTGAACTATTGTGCTGGGCTTTGCTAAAATTTACCTAGCTTAAGGCTGTTTTTTACCATAAACTTTACCCTATGCCCTTAGCAACTGCCGACTGGCTGGTAATTGGAGTTTTTATTGTGATATCGTTGGCCATTGGGCTATACTTTAGCAAACGCGCCGGAAAAAATGTAGATGAGTTTTTCCTGGGTGGCCGCAACCTACCCTGGTGGATTGCCGGCACCAGCATGGTAGCCACCACCTTTGCCGCCGACACCCCCCTAGCGGTTACCGAACTGGTAGCCCAAAACGGCGTAGCCGGTAACTGGGTGTGGTGGAATATGCTGATTGGCGGTATGCTCACCACCTTTTTCTTCGCTAAGTACTGGCGCCGGGCTAATATATTAACCGATGTTGAATTTATAGAACTCCGCTACAGCGGAAAAGCGGCCTCCTTTCTGCGCGGGTTTAAAGCGGTATACTTAGGCTTGTTTATGAACGCCCTGGTAATTGGCTGGGTGAATGTGGCACTTATGAGTCTGCTGGAAGTTTTCTTTAATATTCCCGAAGACCAGCTACTATGGTACGTGGCCGGGGCGATGGTATTAGTAGTAATATATTCATCAATGTCCGGCCTACTCGGGGTAGCCTATACCGATGTAGTACAATTTATAATTGCTATGATTGGTTGTATAATCCTATCGTGGTTAGTGCTGGACAGTCAGGCTATTGGCGGCGCTCAGGGGTTGGCTGAGAAACTTCCAGCAGGTTCGTTAAGTTTTTTTCCGGCAGTTGGTAGTATAGGTGAAGTAGGGACCACCTTAGCGGTGGGTGTAGGTTCATTTTTGGCTATTATTGGTCTGCAGTGGTGGGCTAGCTGGTATCCCGGCAACGAACCGGGCGGTGGTGGTTACATTGCTCAACGAATGATGAGTGCTAAGGATGAAAAGCATGCGGTATACGCCACACTTTTCTTCCAAATTGCTCATTACGCCCTTCGTCCCTGGCCTTGGATTTTAGTAGGCTTAGCAGCCGTGGTACTCTACCCCGAACTATCAGCCGCCGACAAAAAATTGGGATACGTCATGGCTATGCGCGATTTTTTGCCTGACGGCCTTAGAGGCTTACTATTGGTAGCATTCTTTGCCGCCTACATGAGCACCATTTCCACCCAGCTCAATTGGGGGACTAGTTATTTAATAAACGACCTTTACCAACGCTTCATCAACCCAACCACCGATCAGAAGCAACTGGTTACAGCCAGCCGTGCTGGAACCGTACTTATGATGATAATTGCCCTAATAGTCACCAGCATGATTGATACCATCGCCGGTGTATGGCAATTCTTGATAGAAGCTGGTGCCGGCGTCGGCTTAGTATTGATTTTACGCTGGTGGTGGTGGCGTATAAATGCCTGGAGCGAAATTACCGCTACCGTTGCCCCCCTAATTGCCTACGCGCTAACTAAATGGGTTTTTGCCGGTGATAACCCAAAATCCCCCTGGGCTAAGCCTATATTGGAAGACCCACGTAGCTTCCTCTTCATTATTGCATTTACTACCGTAGCCTGGTTACTAGTAACCTACCTAACCAAGCCTACCGATACCGCCAAACTGCAAAATTTCTACAACCGCGTTCGCCCAATCGGCAACTGGTCACCCTTTCGCAACGGAAGCGGACGGGGCAATAAGGGGATTGGTTGGTTAGTAGCTGCTTGGTTAGGCGCAGTAGCTATGGCCTATGCCGTACTATTTTTCTTAGGATATGTAATATTCAGCAACTGGACCTCCGCCGCCTTGGCAGCCATTATCATCTTAGCCGGCTTCGCCCTACTAAAAACCGCCAGCCGCCGCGTACAAATTTTTGAAGATTGATTATTAAGTTATTATTGATGACTAGTCTTAATGATAAACAGGCCAAAACACCCCGGCCTACGGCCACCCCTCACTAGCCGTGCGCCTCAAGAGGTGAATAGCTCCAATCAACTGTTCAGCCAAGCTTAAACTTTAGGTAAAGGCCTTTCCAGATGGAAAATTTACTGTTTGAGCGAAGCGATCGGGCCGCCGGATCGGTTTAAATTTTCCTAGATTTTTACCTACCGCGCGGCGGCCGCTTTTTATCAATGAAAAAAACGGTCCGCCACTGCGGTAGGAGCCCGTCCGGCTTAAGGACAAAAAGGCGATTTACCAGTTGAAAGATTTAATAATCAGAAAGAACCAGACACTATCATGTCCATCACCATAGAACAAAACAAAAGCCTCAAAAACCTCAACACCTTCGGACTGGAGGCTACCGCCCCCTACTTCTGCTCCGTAGGTTCGGTAGAAGATTTACAGGATGTACTCCAACTTCCGCTAGCCCAGCAAGATAACCTGCTAATACTCGGCGGCGGCAGCAACGTACTCTTCACCAGCAACCCCGAAGGGTTAGTTTTGCTTAATCGCATCGGCGGCATAGAAATAGAAAAGGAAGACGACGACCACGTTTGGGTAACCATTGGCGGCGGCGAAAGCTGGCACGACTTTGTAATTTACACCATTACCCAGGGCTGGGGCGGGGTAGAAAACCTCAGCCTGATACCCGGTACCGTAGGCGCAGCACCAATGCAAAACATTGGGGCGTATGGCGTAGAAATTAAAGATGTATTCAGCCATTTGCTGGCCGTAGAGCGCGATACCGGAAAGCTCCGAACCTTTACCGGCGAGGAATGCGAATTTGGCTACCGCAGCAGCATATTTAAAACCCACGCCAAAAATAAGTACGTTATTGCCAAAGTAACCTTTAAGCTGAGCAAAAAGCCTACCTACAATACCAGCTACGGCGATATACAAAAAACTCTGGCCGAACTGGGCATCGAAGACTTAAGTGTGAAAGCCATCAGCGATGCGGTCATTCGTATACGCCAGAGCAAACTACCCGACCCTAAGCAAATTGGCAATGCCGGCAGCTTCTTTAAAAACCCGGTAATTAATCGCGAACTGTTCGAGCAGGTACAGGCCGCCCACCCCAACATACCCAATTACCCCCAGGGTGAGGATTACGTAAAAGTGCCCGCCGGTTGGCTAATAGAACAAGCCGGCTGGAAAGGCCACCGCCGCGCACACATTGGCGTACACGACCGCCAAGCGCTGGTACTGGTAAACCACGGCGGCGGCACCGGCGCCGAAATAAAACAACTCGCCGAAGATATTATGGCCTCAGTAGAGGAGAAATTTGGTATTCAGTTGGAGGCGGAGGTTAATTTTGTGTAGTAAATCTATTATATCAGATATTAAACTAATAAATATTATTCCCTATTTAATTTGTTTGTTACGCTATTTTTAGAGACTGTGTTAGATTTTAAAGAAATAGAATATAATCCAAAATTTGGAGATCCTGATTCGTTTGAGAAATTTTGTGCAGACTTCTTAAAAGTTGTTGGATATGAAATACTGGAAATACCTTCTAGAGGTGCAGATGGTGGCTTAGATTTGAAGGTTAAGGACGGTAGGAGAAAACCAGATGGTGAATTAAGGACAAAAGACATCTGGCTAGTAAGTTGTAAGCACTATGCTCAATCTAACAGAAATGTTGGTTTATCAGACGAACAAAGTATTTATGATAGAATAATTCAACATGGTTGCACAGCATTCATGGGATTTTATTCTACTGGGCCAACTAAATCATTGATTGAGAGATTAAAAGGATTGAAAATACCTTTTATAATCTATTATGATAGAAAAATAGAAGATGAGATTATAGGACTTTACTCTAGAGAAAACATTTTCATGCGATACTTTCCAGAGTCCTATAAAAAGTGGAAACTCACATCTAATATTTACGAGCCAGAAAACTTATTTACATCCTTAATCGACACTAAATATATAGGAATAAAAGATTTTCTGATATCCTCATTTGGGTCATTATTAACGGCAATGAAGCAAATCAGGCAACATTCTTCTTTCAAAGAAATATTTGAAAAAAATAACATAACCTATGGAATCAGTGATATAATTCCCGAAATCTCAAAATCATTAATTATGATGTTCAATGATTTTTTGGGCCAATATCCAAATGGATTACAAGGTATGTTGGATGATTGTGATAATAAAATGCCTGGATTTCTCCCACCAGGTCCAGAAGCAGTTTTCGCTTTAATGTCAAATTTCATAGGGGTGGTAATACAATTGCAACTTCAGGATATTTCACGAAATATTTTATATTCAATTGGTATTACTGGCATTAATCAAATGCCAATCCAATTATCCTTAGGTTTCGACAATTTAGGATCTTCCAAAAGTATTAATGACTATTGTGTTTTTACCAACTTTTTTGTTTGTAGTAATGCTTGTCACAAAAATTTAGAAGAGTATTATAAAAGTATAAAAGAAGATTTGTCCTAAAGCCATCATTGATATAAATGATATTATATAGTGCTACTTCATAGACCAAACACTAATCAAACAAATCTTCCCCTAAATCGAAGAAAACCTCTCCGGCGACCTCTCATTAGAAACAGTCGCCAGTGTAGCCTGCTTCTCTCCTTTTCATTTTCATCGGCTGTTTAAGGCCATTACTGGGCCGAAAAAGCCTCCGCCGATCTACTTCATACTGAGCTTCCCGTTACCGAAATTGCCCTGAAGTGGGGCTTTAGCGAGCATTCGGCCTTTACTCGTTCCTTTAAAAAGTATTACGGCAATTCACCTACCGAATTTAGACAGCAGAACCGGTAGCGGGGATTTAACAAGATTCGTCAATCAATTAAAAAGCGGGCTCTACCCGACACGTAATTCTAGGAACCATAAAATTTCCCCGCCGCCTAGGGTAAAATTATATGCTTGCAGGAATATGCATTACCAATACACTTCGCCAGTCATTGCCTTATAACATATTTAACTAAAGCGAGTTACTTCACAAACACTTTTTTACTATGAAACGTACTTTTTCTCCGTCAATCCTAATACTGTTACTAGTAATTCTTTTTACCGCCACCGGTTGCGATTTTCTGGGCGATGTGCTGGAGTTCGGTTTTTGGACTGGTATAATTTTCCTGGCCATTATTGTGTTGATTGTAGTTTGGATAGTTAGAAAATTCAGAAGGTAATATGAGCCGGGCCTTTGTAAAAGAAGATGATTCCGGCACCGCGCCTCTAATTCCACCCCGGGCGGCCCTACCGCCAAACACCCCTAATTACGTAACCCCTAACGGCCTGGAAGAATTGCGACTGGAACTCCAAAACTTAGAAAGCCAGCGTAGCCAGGCCGAACAACTGCGCGATAACGATGCCGAAAGAACGCGTAAGCTAACCATTGTAAAAGCCCAAATTGCAGCTTTAACTCAAAGAATTAATAACGCAAAAGTTGTTGAGCCTAAGCACGAAAAGCCCGGCGAGGTGCGTTTTGGCTCAATTGTATGTCTACAAACAGTAAAGGGTGGCCGCCGCGGCACTACCAGAAAATTTAAAATTGTAGGGGTTGATGAAGCCGATGTAAAGTTGCAGAAAATTGCATTTGTAGCTCCAATTGCCAAAGCGGTAATTGGCCATAAACTAAATGACGAGGTAAATCTTACCTTCGGACAAAAAACCGAAATGGCAAAGATAACCTCTATAACCTATGAGTAAAGGTCGGAAACCGCTTAAGGTTGGCCTTGTAGGCTTTGGCTCAGCCGGCAAAAACTTTCATGCTCCGCTAATTAGCGCTACTCCTAATCTGGAACTTAGCTTTATTATAAGTAGCCAGGCTCAGCATGACCCCTATATAAACCAGAACTACCCTACCGCTCAACGAGCCACCGATTTTAAACACTTACTGCAAAATCCGGAAGTTAACCTGATTGTACTGGCTACGCCTAATGAAACCCACTTTCCCTTAGCTAAACAGGCCTTAAAAAATGGTAAGCACGTAATAATTGATAAACCCTTTACCATTAGCAGCCGCCAAGCTTATGAATTAGACCAACTGGCAAGTGAACAAAAACTAGTACTGAGTGTATTTCATAACCGCCGGTGGGACGGCGATTTTCTTACCGTTAAAAAACTGCTCCAGCAAAATAGCTTAGGGCAGGTAGTTCAGTTCAGTAGCAATTTTGATCGGTTCCGGCCGAAAATAAAGGATAACTGGCGCGAAGAAAATAATGCTGGCTCTGGCCTATTATACGATTTAGGCTCGCACTTACTAGACCAAGCCCTGCAGCTATTTGGCGAACCGCATTCGCTCTACGCCGCAATAAATAAGCAACGACCGCATGCGGTTACCGACGATTTTTTTCTTATTCACCTATATTATCCCGATGTGTTGATTGAGCTCTCGGCCGGACAATTAGCTAGTGCGCCGACCCCGCGCTTTAAGGTTTTGGGTACTAAGGGAGGATATCAGGTTTTTGGGTTAGATCCGCAGGAAAACCAACTAAAAAACAATGTTTGGCCAGGTACAGCAGATTTTGGCAAAACCGATCCGGAAAGCTACGGCCGGCGATATTCTGAGGATGAACCTATTGGTATACCTGTACCTACTGAAATTGGTACGTACACCAAATTTTATCAGAATATACTATCAACTATTTGGGGGGAAGCAGAGTTAGAAGTAACTGCCCGCCAGGCTGCTCGCGTTATTGAATTAATTGAATTAGCCACTGAAAGTAACCGGCTTAAAAAAGTAGTTTCGGTTAAGTAAAACATTTTAAGTATAAATTCTTTTATCCAACTTCTGTATTAGGTTACACTTATAAAGAAATTTCTGCGTAATATCGAAGCCTCAACTCAAATCCGCCCATACACTATGGCTACGGCAATACAGCAAACTAACTTCAACTTTTCCAATCAGACTGATTTTTATAAAGGTAAGGTTAGAGATGTTTATTACTTTGGTGATAAGATGGCAGTAGTGGTTACCGATCGTATATCGGCTTTTGATGTTGTTCTGCCTAAACCTATACCGTTTAAAGGCCAGGTACTTAACCAAATTGCCGCTTATTTTCTGGCGCAAACAGTAGATGTTTGCCCAAACTGGCTACAGTCTACCCCTCACGCCAACGTCAGCATCGGGCTTAAATGCCAACCCTACCCGGTAGAAATGGTAGTGCGGGGCTATTTAGCAGGCCACGCTTGGCGAGAATATAGCAGTGGAAAACGCAGCCTGTGCGGCGTAGCACTACCCGATGACCTACAGGAAAACGATAAACTACCTCAGCCTATAATTACCCCTACCACTAAAGCCCACCAAGGACACGATGAGGATATAAGCCGGGCCGAAATTATTGGCCAGGGTTTAGTAACCGAAGAAGAATACCAAAAATTGGAAAATTATACCCTGGCACTTTTTGCCCGGGGAACCCAAATGGCATCCGAAAAAAACCTTATACTTGTAGATACCAAATACGAGTTTGGTAAAGATTCTGAAGGAAATATAAGGCTTATTGACGAGGTGCATACCCCGGATAGCAGCCGGTATTTTTACGCCGAAGGCTACAATGACCGGCAAAAAAATGGAGAAAGCCAAAAACAGCTAAGCAAAGAATTTGTACGGCAGTGGCTTATTGAAAATAACTTTCAGGGCAAGGAAGGTCAAACTATACCGCCTATGCCCCCAGAACGAGTTAACGCAATATCCGACCGCTACATTGAACTATACGAACGCATAAGCGGTTTACCGTTCAGTAAAAACCCGGCTGCCGAACAAGGCAATACCGAAGAACTTTTAAATGACATACGCCTGAACATTGAAGAAGGCATTTAGTTAGTTTTTTTACTACCTTTACACTCGCTTTTTTAACCAAAATGGTCGAATGAAATATTCTGTAGACAAACAGGAACGCTATTGCCTGGTAATATTACACGAAGAGAAATTAGATACCACATTAGCCCCAAAATTAAAATCGGAATTGATTACCCTACACGCTGAGGGCACCAAAAATATAGTTCTGGATATAAGTGAAGTAAAATACATTGATTCCAGCGGCTTAAGCTCACTTTTGGTAGGCAATCGTATTCTGGAGGAAGACGGTGGCATATTTGTAATATGCAGCCCTACCGAGCACGTACAAAAGCTTATCAAAATTTCCCAGCTAGATAACGTACTTCATATCTTACCAAGCCGTCAGGAGGCCGTAGATGCGGTTTTTATGAACGAGATTGAAAACGATATGAACGGGGGCGAAAATCTGAATTGATTGAGCCTTACGCTGAAAATATTAGGCTCCAACGCGGCCACGCCCGCCCACAATCGCAACCAAACGGCGCAACTACTAACCGCCGACCACGAAAGCTTCTTGATTGATTGCGGAGAAGGAACCCAGATTCAGCTTATCCGGTACAAAGTCCGGTTTCACAAAATCGGTTACATTTTTATAAGTCACCTGCACGGCGACCACTATTTAGGCTTAATGGGCCTGCTCCTTACTATGCATTTGCAGCGTAGGGAGCAGGAACTCCATATTTTCGGTCCTGCCGGCCTAAATGATATTATTACCACCCAGCTAAAACACAGCGGCACCGCCTTAAACTATAAGGTCCATTTTACGGTGGTAGACCCTAATACCCATCAGGAGGTGCTGGAAACCGAAACCTTAAAGGTTTATAGCCTGCCCTTAACCCACCGTATACCCTGCGCCGGTTTTCTATTTAAGGAAAAACCTAAAGAGCGCAGGTTTAATAAATCTAAGCTGGAAGAAGGCATGACGGGCGATGAAATAGTTCAGCTTAAAGAAGGCCGCGATGTGCTAGATACCGCAGGAAATTTAAAGTATAGTTCGGTACAGTATACTTTACCACCCCGGCCCTCCCGCTCCTACGCTTACTGTAGTGATACCAAATACGAACCCGCCCTTATTCCTTTAATAAAAAACGTAGACTTACTATACCACGAGTCTACCTTTGGAAAGGAATACGAACAGCGGGCGGAAGAAACTTACCACTCTACTGCCCAGCAAGCCGAGGTTGGCCAACTTATGCTGGGGCACTTCTCGGTACGCTACCGCGATTTAAACCCGCTGTTAACTGAAGCTAAGGAAGAATTTACCAATACTTGTCTGGCTATTGAGGGGGAAAGCTATAGTATTGGGGCATGAACGCTGCATCCGCTAATTCTGAAACTACTATCCGGTACCTAAACAGACGAAGCCAACTATTTTGGTTTCTTTCTGCTCTGTTCGTTACCAATGCTATTCTGGCTGAGCTGTTGGGCGCTAAAATTTTCTCCCTGGAAGCTTCATTAGGCTTGCCAGCTGCCCAGTTACCTGTAGGCTTTGGCTACACTTTAGATTTTAACCTGACCGCCGGGGTAATTATTTGGCCTATAGTATTTATTGGTACCGATTTAATAAATGAATATTTTGGGCCCAAGGGCGTGTGGCGGGTCAGTTGGCTTACTGCAGTCCTGATAGCTTACGCATTCTTAGCCATTTTCATTATCACCAAACTTCACCCGGCGGCTTTCTGGCTAGAAGTAAACCAGTTAACTCCCGAGGGCACCAACTTCGATGTTAATTATGCCTACAATACCGTTCTGCAGCAAGGTATGGGAATTATTGTGGGTTCTTTATCAGCCTTTTTGATTGGCCAATTGCTAGATGCCTGGGTGTTCAATAAAATAAAGCAGGCAACTAAAACCCGTATGCTGTGGTTAAGGGCAACCGGTTCAACAATTGTATCCCAACTAATTGATAGTGTGCTGGTATTATTTATTGCCTTTTACCTTTTAGGAAACTGGCCCCTGGAACAGGTTATAGCAGTTGCCCTTATAAACTACTTGTATAAACTGGTAGCGGCAATTATACTTACTCCGGCCTTATATCCGGCTCATAAGCTAATTGATAAGTACTTGGCCAAGGAGGAGAAGTCAATCAGTTCGCCGGTTGGCTAATTTGGCGTTTCAGGTTGTCGCAAATAATTGCCGTAGCTACCCCCACATTTAACGATTCAGCTTTGCCGAATGCCGGAATAGTAATTTTTCCGTTCAACTGAGTCGTTACATCGGGACTTATACCGTGGCTTTCGCTACCCATAACCAATATACCCCCCGGGGGAAATTTAAACGTATGTACCGACTCGCCATTTAAATCAGCTCCGTAAGCGGCTACGGTTTGGCTATTAATCCACTCGGCCAAATTAGTATAGTGTAGCTCAACCCTAGTGAAAGAACCTTTGGTTGAACTTATAACTTTAGGGTTATATAGATCGACCGTATCTTCGGAGCAAATTATTTTTTTGATACCGTACCAATCGGCTATCCGGATAATTGTACCCAGGTTGCCAGGGTCGTTTACCTTATCCAGCGCCAGCACCCACTCGTTTTTTTCGGCAGTTAAGCCTACTTCTTCCGGAATTTCTACCAAGGCTAAAATAGTACGATTACTGCTTAAACTACTTATACTGCCCAAAGTATCGGCATCGGTTTCAATAATGTCTACCCCCTGCCGGGCTAAGTCGGCCTGTAAATCAGTTGGTAATCCTACATTCAAAAACATTGGGGTGCTTATTAGCGTTTTTATGCTGAAATTAGCCCCAAATAATTCCTGAACACTTTTTTCACCTTCAACCAGAAATAAATTTTCTTTCTTTCTGTACTTTTTTAAATGCAGAGATCGCACCAGGCGGTGCATTTTTTTAGACACCATGAGCCAAAGATACCTTATTGCTTTAATCTTGACCCTTTTTTTTAGCGGATGTCTGGGAATTAAACACCTGGAAGAAGATGAGATGCTACTCTATAGCCAGGAAATTGCCGGCAACGAACAGGTAGAAGCCACCTCGCTGGATGATTTTTACCGTCAGGAGGCCAACACCCGCACCCCACTTATACCGTGGGCACCGTATGTATCTATTTACTATTTAGGAGAAAACTTTTACAACCGCGACAAAATACGCCGCAAGCGCGACCGAACTGAGGAAAAGTTAAACGAAAAAATAAGCAAAGCCCAGGAAAAAGGCCGCGACCGCCGCGCTGCGCGACTTCAGGCTAAAAAAGAAAGCAAGCTAGACAAATTTGATAAGGTTCTGGACGAAGGAAACCTGCTTATGCGCATTGGTGAGCCTATTGCCGTATACGATAGCGCAATGGCGGGCGAGTCGGCTACTCAAATGGAGGCTTACCTACACAGCAAAGGGTTCTTTCACGGTGAGGTTGACTACGATGCTGATACCGCCGGCCGCAAGGTTACGGTTACCTATACCATTCAGGAAAAAACCCCCTACAAGGTAGATAGTAGTTGGCTTCGCGTAAGCAGCCAACCGCTGCGCATGCTTCTGCAAGAAAATGAGGAAGAAAGCCTGATTGATGTAGGAGAAAATTACGATCAGGATGCGCTGAAAGCCGAACGGAACCGTATTAACGAGCTACTTCGCAATAACGGTTACTACGAATTTAGCCAGCAGTACGTAGAATTTAATGTTGATTCTACCCAGGGCGACCATAAGGTTACTATTGAGACCGAAATACTGCGCCCGGCCAATAGGGGGTACCATAAGCAATTTACCATAGATTCGGTGGTTTTTACTACCGATGCTACCGCCCGGGGCGATTTGCAGGGCAGAAATACCCGAAACTACCGAGGCCTAACGTACCGATTCTTCGATGAGAAATATTCTAAGAAGGTGCTGAGCAACCGGGTATTTATTCACCCGGATAGCCTGTACAGCCGCCAGAATACGCTGGAAACCCAAAAACAACTAGCCAACCTGGATAATTTTAAGTTTATTAATATTGACTACGACACGGCCAACGGCAAATTTATAAGCTACATCTATACCAGTCCGCTCAAAAAATTTCAGACTAATAACGAAATTGGGTTTACTTATACCAGCGGTATACCCGGCCCCTATTTTAATACTAGCTGGACCGCCCGAAACGTATTTGGCGGCCTGGAAAATATGGAGTTCAATTTTAGGGTAGGCAGTGAGGGCGTGCCGCCGGTTATTCTGGAAGACGGGGCTAATAATGCCTTTATAGCCTCGCAGCAACTTAGTGCTAACGTATCGTTGATTTTTCCTCAATTTGCCGCGCCATTCAGCGATGAGCTACGCAATAAATTTGGCCGCTTAAACCCAAAAACGCGAGCTTTAGTGGGGTATGCCTTCACCAATCGCCAAAACGAGTTTTCCCGAACTACCTATAATACTAGTTTAAGCTATAGCTGGCAAACCGAACGTACCCGCAAAAAAGATTTTCATAACCACCTGTTTACAATTACCCCGCTAGACATCAGCTTGATTAATACAAGCTTCGCCGGTGATAATGAAACCAATGCATTTTTTAGGCAGGTTCAGGAGTGGCGCGAAGAGGGCAACCCCTACTTTTATAGTTTTACCAATTCGTTTGTAAGCAGTATTTATGCCTTTGCAGTACTTAATAAAAACAATTATGGTACTTACACCCAGCGTTCGCGCTATATGCGGCCGTTTATTGAGAGTGGGGGTACTACCCAAAATTTCGTAAGCTTTAATTTTCTTACCGATAACCCTAACGATCCGGAGAAGCTACGGGGCTTTAAGTACTTAAAGTTTAGTAACGACTATCGCCAGTACTTACCACTAAAGCAACCCAAGGCCGGTATAGCCTGGCGTATAAACGCCGGAGTAGGCATACCCTACGGTGACGATTTTCAGGTTTTGAACGGTGAAAACGAGGTTGAACGAACCGTTCCGCCGACCTTACCCTACGAGAAATTCTTTTTTGCCGGCGGTAGTAATAGTATTAGAGCTTTTAGGCCCCGGCGCTTAGGGCCGGGCGGTTATACCCCCGGCATAGGGGAACCCGCCCCAGATTTTATCGAGAACGTAGCTTTAGGCAATGGTTTTACTAATAATATTGAGGTGCCCGGCGAGGTGCTGATTGAAGGTAGCATTGAGTATCGTCATAATATTTTTGGCTTCCTTAATGGTGCCCTATTTCTAGATGCCGGTAACGTATGGTTGTTACGCCAACGCGATGCGTACCCGGAAGGTGAGTTTCAGCTTAATGAGTTTTACCGACAAATTGCCCTGGGTACGGGTTACGGCTTTCGTCTAGATTTCTCTTTCCTGATTGTTCGACTGGATCTGGGCCTTAAATTATACAACCCGCAGAGTACCTCGGCAGTAGATGAAGAAGGTATTCCAATTTTAGGCGAACGGGACTACGCCCGCGGCTGGGTATGGAATAGTAACTACGGCAGTAAGCCACTGCTGAGAGCGCAGGGCCAAAACGATAACCTATGGAGCCAGGATTTAATAATCTTGAATATTGGTATTGGATATCCGTTCTAGCACCTTATTCTTCCGGTGGTCTTAGGTTAAATTTAGAAACTTCCTTAACGGCTACCGGGATCGGCTGGTTTTCCTGATAGATTTTTAGTTCGATAATATCGGCCGGCATATTAAATTTAGCTTTCACCAAAGCGTTGAATACCCGCTGCATAACCTGGCTCTTTAAGATTAGGCTGCTTACGGCTACATCCAGGGTATTAATCCAGAAGTATATGCGCAGGTTAACGGTGCTGGCGGTAAACTCATCCAGGGTTACCAGCGGCTCAATATTTTCGCTGTGGCTAATTAGGGTAATACTCTTGAGTTCCTCAATTATTACCTCCTGCGCTTTGGCTAAATCATCGCCATAGTCCAGGCCCAGCACAAAATCCTGCCGCATCAGGCCATCGCGGGTATAGTTTACCAGTGGGTTTTTAATTACGTTGGCGTTGGGTATAAAAATATCGCGCCCGTCAAACGACCGAATGTGGGTATTGCGCAAGCTTAGCCCCTTAACTTTCCCCTGAAAGTCGCCGCTTTCAACAATATCACCAATCCGAAACGGCCGACCGAACGCCAGAAAAACCCCGCTAAGCAAATTCTCTCCAATATCTCTAAATGCAAAACCTAAGACCAAAGCCGATACCCCGGCACCGGCAATTAGGCCGCCGGCAATGCGGGCCAATCCTACCTGGCCCATAAAAATTACCAAGCCAACCAGCAGAAAAACTAAGAATATCATTCGGCCAATAAAGGAAGTCAGCAACTGATCGTGAATTCTACGGGCTATACGGCGCTGAAATACGTGACGGAAGAAAACTCCGAGTAAAATAAAAATCAGGAGCAGTGTTAGGCCTACCGTGATTTCCGGCAAGTGACCAATCAGGTCCGACCAATACTCTCTGAAGGATTTTACAACCTCGCTACCGGCATCTTTGGTGCCTTCAATTACATCATTTTCTTCCATTTTCTACCAACTTCCAAATTTACCAGCCTGGTAATCTTGATAGGCCTGTCTTATTTCGTCTTCGGTGTTCATTACAAAGGGCCCTTGGGCAACCACCGGCTCGTTAAGGGGCTTGGCATGGCCAAAAAGAATAATACTTTCCTGCTCAGCGGCAATTTCTATATCTCCCTTGCCATAGTCAAACTCTACCAATTGCCGTTCGGCTACCTTCAGTCCGTTTATTTTCAGCTTTCCTCTAACTATATAGCAAAATATAGTATGCTCGGCCGGTACATCCGGTTTATAAGAGGTTCCTGATGGCAGGTCTACCCAACTCAGTACTATATCTAGCGCATCGTGCTTTATAGCTCCATTCGTTCCGTTTAGCTCACCGAATACTAAATGAACCTTTGCTCTATCAATCTCTACTTCCGGTATTTCACTAGATTGTTTTCCAATATAAAGTGGCTCAGCCATCTTTAGGCGGGCCGGCATATTAACCCATAGTTGCAAAATCTCTAACGGCCCACCTTCCCGCTTAAAATTGTCCGAAGAGGTTTCGGCGTGTAACAGGCCCTTTCCTGCCCGCATATATTGAATGCCGCCGGCTTCAATTACGCTGGTATGGCCGCCACTGTCCTCGTGCAGTATATCTCCTTCCAAAATAAATGTAACGGTTTCCATACCCCTATGCGGGTGCGGGCCAAATGGCAGACCGCTATTATTGCTCTCGTATACCTGATGGCCGTGGTGGTTCAGGAAAAGAAAGGGATCGAGCATGGGCAAACTGGCCGAGGGCAAGGGCGAATAGGTTACCAGGTCAGCTATGGGGGCGTACCGGCTATTATGAATTCTCTTAACTGACCGCATATTACTTATTTAAAAAATCAACCAGAGGTGAAATGAACTTATCAAAAGCCTCGATATGGGGCAAATGACCAATATCAGAAATTGGTACTAATTGAGCATTTGGTATTTTCTGCGCCGCCTGCTTACCTAATTCGGGGTAGTTTCCCATTTTTTCGGCAGTGCTTTGGTCTACCAGGTTTTTGCCAAGGGCAGTTTTATCGCGTTGCCCAATTATAAGCAAGGTTGGCATGCTAAGCTGATCCAGCTCATACACCACCGGCTGGGTAAAAATCATATCGTAGGTAAGGGCAGCGGTATAGGCTATTTTGTGGTAATCGGGGTTTTTAGTCCAACCGGCTAATACCTCCACCCAAGCATCGTACTTAGGCTGCCACTTGCCATCGTAATAACTTTTGAGCTGGTAATCTTTAATAGCCTGATAGTCCTTACTCATCTCCTGCTGATACCAATATTCTACCGGTTGATAGGGCACCCATTTTTTCCAGTCCTCCAGGCCAATAGGATTTACCAAAACCAGCTTTTGGGTGAACTGAGGAAACATCAGGGCAAAGCGGGCAGCCAGCATTCCACCCATAGAATGACCAAGTACTACTGCTTTCTTTACGCCCAGACTATCCAACAGGCCTTTGGTGTTGGTAGCCAATTGCTGAAATGTATACTGATAGTTGGTAGGCTTGGCCGACTTGCCAAAACCAACCTGATCCGGTATAATTACCCGAAAGCCTTCCTTCACCAGGCGCTCGGCGGTTTGACCCCAATAGGCCCCGTTAAAGTTTTTACCATGCAGCAACACTACCGTTTTACCATTGGGCTTATCTGGTTTCACATCCATATATCCCATAAACAATTTTTGTCGCTGGCTACTAAAATTATAGGTTTCCGCAGTATAGGGGTACTTATACCCTTCCAGATACAAGCCTTGTACCGGTACAGCCTGATTAGTTTGAGCCGGCAGAAGTTGTGGAATAAATAACAGGCAAAGCAATAGAAGTAAGTTGCGCATTAGCAAAAGTATTTCAACCATAACCTGAAATACCCCTAACGGTTAGCCTTAACTCTCAAAGAATAGTCATTTACTTAAGAATAATAGGTAAAGGCTGATTTTATAGTTTCTAAGCCTTAGCTTTGGGGATTACAGATTTTTAATATGGAGGATTTAAACGTAACGGCCGTAGCGGACAGCTTAGGCGAAATACTAAAATTGTACCTGCCAAAAATAGGTTTGGCTATTCTAACCCTAATTATCGGACTTTGGCTGATAGGCAAAGTAATTAATATTGTACGGAAGGTTTTAACTAAACGAAATGTAGACCCTAGCCTCACCCCTTTTCTCTCTAGTATTACAAAAGTAGCGCTGGTAATTATTCTGCTTATTAGCGTTGCCGGAATGGTAGGTATTGAAACTACTTCATTTGTAGCGGTATTAGGTGCCGCCGGCCTGGCAATTGGCTTAGCACTTCAGGGTAGCCTATCTAACTTTGCCGGCGGGGTTTTAATTCTGCTGTTAAAGCCTTTCCGGGTTGGTGAAACTATTGAGGCTCAGGGCGTGATTGCTACCATTCAGGAAATTCAGATATTTCATACCTACTTACTTACCTTCGATAAAAAATATATAATTTTGCCCAACGGCCCGCTGGCTAACGATAAAATTATAAACTACAGCCGCCAGCCTACCCGCCTGGTAGAATGGACCTTCGGTATTAGTTACGATGATGATATTGATCTGGCACGGCAAATTATTAAACAGGTGATTTTTAGCGATAGCCGAATAATTTTGGCCGAGGATGCCGAACCCTTTATACGCGTAGCCGAATTGGCCGATAGCTCAGTAAACATTAAGGTTAGGGCTGAAGCCCTGCAAACGGACTTCTGGCCGCTATTCTGGGATAAAATGGAAGAAGTAAAAAAGGCATTTGATGCCAAAAACATTACAATTCCGTACCCGCAGCGCGATGTGCATATGTACCAGCACTAGAACTTTCTAACTTAATATCAGGAAGCCGGCCTTAGCAATAAAGTCGGCTTTTTTATTGGGAACCACTTACGTTCAATTACCTGTTAAGCAGCTAATGAATTGGAATAAGTGTTTCTTGCCGCTATTCGGTCTAGTCTTAACATGTACTAACCCACTATCGGCGCAGCAGTATTCCTTTTCAATCGACAGCCTGGCTTGGGCTGCTCCGTCTACAACTTCAGCAATTATTTCTGAGCTGGATACAAGTAGGTTTAACTGGCCGGCATATGTGAGTGAAGAAATAGCTAAAGTCAATACTATCACAATTGAAAATAATTACTCTATTCGGGCTTACGTTACCAACCTTCAGCATACTGAGAGCTTAACTCCTGAGGGCTTAGTATATGGCAAGTTACGAATTGGCTTAACCTACGGATTGCAACGGTATACCGATACTTTGCACCTTTGTACCTTCAGCAGTAGCTTGGGCTATCAGCGAAACATAGAAAATACCGAATCAGTTAAACTTGCCGGTAGCAGGCTACTAACGAAGGCTTTGGATGATCTGCAAACCTGGTTAAGCGCTGAAATGGGAAAAAATCCTAAATTAGCCCACGGGGTTAAGTTCAACTTCAGCGACTGGGTGGGTCCGGAAACAACTGATACGGTATACTACTCACCGGAACGGCCTCTGGTTTGGGGTGATTTTAAAGGCCAGCCATTAGGGAATAAGTACGCTGCAACGGTGTTTCCTACCTTTGAATACGCTGGCAACCATAAGGTTATAGATGGAGTTTTAGCAGTTGATTTAAAACTGAAGGTGTACGTTTTAAAAGACTACAGTTGGGTGCGGGCGGGCCAGCAAACCAGCTACGGTCTGGAACACGAGCAGCGGCATTTTGATATTGTGCGGCTGGCAATGGAAAGCTTCAAGCAAAAAGTGTTATCCGAAGACTATTACCCCGAGGAATACACCGGCCGATTAGCCTATTTTTATCTGGAAACCCTGCGGGAAATAAACAAGCGGCAAGAGTTATACGATGAAGAAACCCACCACGGCCTCAACAAATTTGCCCAGGCCCAGTGGAATGAAAAGATAAAGTCGGAGTTGTCGAAATTATATCTGCTACAGTATTCTAGCTCAGTTAGGTAAAACCTGTACCTTAGAGCTTCTCAAATTATATATAAACCTCTTTTACTATGTTTGCCAACCAGCCTGATGAATTCATGAAACTAGCTATCACCGAAGCCAAAAAAGGCCGTCAAGCAGGCGGTATTCCTATAGGTTCGGTATTAGTTAAGAGTGGTGAATTGGTGGCTCAGGGTCATAACCAGCGGGTGCAGCAGAACAACCCAATACTGCACGGCGAAATGGACTGTCTGTTAAAGGCCGGGCGTATTGGCAGCTACCGCGATACGGTTATATATTCTACCCTGATGCCGTGCTATATGTGTGCCGGAACTATTGTGCAGTTTAAAATACCCAAAGTAATTGTAGGCGAAAGCAAGACTTTTGACGGTGCCCGCGAATTTATGGAAAGCCACGGCGTAGAAGTAATTGACCTAAACCTACCGGAGTGTGTAGAGATGATGGAGCAATTTATTAGGGAGAATCCTGAGCTTTGGAATGAGGATATAATGGAACTATGAAGAAATTTTTCAAGGTAGATAACCAATTGTTAGATACAGTTCCTAAATCTAGGCAGTTTTTATATACAGTTAGAATAGTTGTAATTTTCCAATTTATAATATTTGGAGCTATTAACTTCATTTGGGATGAACCTCTGAAAATAGTTGAAGCTCAAAGAATATTCTTATACATATTCATAGGTTTCATTTTAATAAACCTAATGATGGTTAGATGTGACAGCTACAATAAAAGACTTAAGGATTATAAGATCATAGTTGATTTTGAAGAATGGTCTTTTGGACGAAATGGTAGTTATTTTAACCATATAACTTTAACCAAGAAACAGATTGGGAGAATAACACGTAACGAATTTGGAATTAACCTATATAAAAAAGGTTTATCCTCATTTATAAGTTATATAAACATTACTCCTGGCTATTACGATTTGGACGATAGAATATTTATTCCACATGAGCTGGAGAACTTCAATGAAGTATCAAAATTTATAAAACTTAAATACGGATATTAGGATTGCAAATTTTTTATGCTGCTAACTATGAATATTGGAGTCTATTACAAATACTTCTGAATCTTAACCTCAGCCTCTATAAAACCCTCAGCTTCGTTGTAACCGGTTATTTTCAGTGCCCCCTTGTACCCATCATCGGTCTGAAATATAATTAGCTGCGGCAGCTCTAACAGGTTCAAACTTCCGGCTTCACTATTAATTGTGAGTGTATCTAACGAACTAGCATTTACGGTAGCGTCAAAGTCAGCTAAATCAAACTCGTTATTAGAAAGGGTATTATCGATTATAGTGGTTGAGGGCTGGTTGATTGAAAAATCTAGTTCCTGATTATCGGGGCTGGCAAAATAAGCCTCGGCCGGGCTAATCCCTACCAACACCAGATCTACCAAGGGGCCGTTCTCACCACTTACTTCATCATCGCCGTAGGTCAGGTTAAGTTCGGCTGAGTAATAGCGGGGCAACTCTACATTATCCGTAGTGCGCAGCCTTACATTTTGGTAAAAATTGATCGGACTAAAGCCATTTACCGTAATGGAGGTATCGGCACGGTTGGCCTGAAGTCCGTTGCCGGCTTCCAGTACAATAGTTATAATTCCTGCCTGCTCAATAGGTATTGGCCCCGGGCTTTCTTCGGTAGAAGTTTGCTGTTCGGTACCCTCAAAGCTCCACAGGTAGGTAGTTGCCCCCACCGAATTATTTTGGATAGTGAGCGTAGCAGTGGGTGCTTCACCCTGCAAAATGGCTGTAAATTTGGCGTCAACCTCTGGTGCCGGTTCTGGTTCAGAACAGCTAAAGCCCGCCGTTACCCATAAGCCAATTAATACCTTACCTCCTATATGCATACCTCTTTGCTAACGGGCCTTTCGGTTATTTATTGAAATGATATAAAAAGGTAATGGTACCCGTATAGGCTGGCTTTTTTTCACCTTCAATTTCCAGCTTCACCCCAATAGTAGCCTTGCTGATACCCCGCAGATCTTTAAGGTCCTCCAGCGTAGCGTGTAGACGTACCCGGCTTTCGGCCTTTACCGGTTGGTTGAACCGAAGCTGCTCAATTCCGTAGTTAATTTGCATTTTAACATTTTCAATCCTGATTACCTGCGCCCAAAGGTGAGGCAGCAAAGCTATAGTTAAGTAGCCATGGGCAATGGTTCCCCCAAACGGACTTTCGGCCGCCGCGCGTTCCGGTTGGGTATGTATCCACTGGTTATCTAGTGTGGCTTCACCAAATTTGTTGATCTGCTCCTGGCTGATCAATTGCCAGTCCGAGGTACCTAACGACTGACCAAGGTATTGTTCAAAATCCTGATGGCTGCTAATGTAAGCCTTGGTGGTTTCCATAAAAATCTTCCTAAATAGAATTGAGGTCTCAAGATAGTAAAATTCCTGAAGCAGAGGTTTTAATCGCTTTCTTATAAAAGAAAAACCACCCTGAAAATCCTCAGGGTGGTTAGCTAAATCTATTTTGTATGATGGATGTAATTATTTCGAACGGGACAAGATTTCAAAATCCTCATCACTCAATTCTATTTTTTGAGCGTTAATATTCTCTTCCAAATGCTGTAGTGAAGATGTTCCCGGTATTAGCAAAATATTTTCCGAACGCTTAAGTAGCCAGGCCAAGGCAATCTGAGCGGTAGTGGCATTGTGCTTTTTAGCTATTTCCTTAATTTGCCTTTCCATTTTACCCGGGCCGGATGCCAACGGATACCAAGGAATGAAAGCCATACCGTTTTCAGCCGTATAATCCAACACCTCGTTCCAGTTCTGTTCGCTTAGGTTGTATTTATTTTGAACAGAAACCACCGGAAGCAATTTTTGAACGCGTTCTATTTCTTCCACACTCACTTCGGAAAGACCAACGTGCTTAATTTTGCCCTCATCTACCGCCTTTATAACCGGTTCCAAGGTCTTTTCAACATCTACCTTAGGATCAATACGGTGCAGTTGCCATAGGTAAATTTGCTCCAGGTTTAATCGTTTTAAGCTCCCGTCAATTCCTTCTTTTATATGCTCCGGCCTCCCGTTAGGCGACCACTGATCCGGCCCTGAGCGTACCAGCCCGGTTTTGGTAGCAATTACCAAATCATCCTTATACGGATATAGTGCATCGGAAATTAGTTGCTCATTGGTATAGGGACCGTAAGCATCGGCGGTATCAATAAAATTTACGCCCATTTCAACTGCCTTTTGCAGTATTTTTTTAGCATTTTCTCTATCGGGGGCATCACCCCAAACACCCTTACCGGTAAGTTGCATACCGCCGTAGCCCAAACGGTTAATTTCTCTTTCGCCTAGTTTATAGGTTAAGTTTATTTTTTCGGAAATCATATAGAAAACTTTTCTGTGATGATGATGTGTTCTGTACAAGATTATAAGCAAATCATGCTGGAACATGTTAGCCCTAATAACTAATAGTTGTCCACAGATTTATATCTAACCAAAAGAACGAATAAGAAGGTGAATAAACGATATTCAATTTTAGAACTAGCTACGGTAGCTTCCGGAAACACCGTTCAGAATACATTTAATAACAGCCTTGATTTAGCTGCCAAAGCCGAACAATTAGGCTACTACCGCTTTTGGTTGGCCGAACACCACAATATGAAAAGTATTGCCAGTTCGGCAACTTCGGTACTGATGGGCTACATTGCCGGTGGCACCAAATCTATCCGGGTTGGCTCCGGTGGGGTTATGCTACCTAACCACGCCCCGCTTATGGTTGCCGAGCAGTTTGCTACGCTGGCAAGCCTGTACCCCAATAGAATTGATATGGGTTTGGGCCGGGCACCCGGTACCGACCAAGCTACCGCGTACGCTATACGCCCCGATCGTTTGCAGGCAGTTTATCAGTTTCCGGATGAGATTGCTCAGTTAAAAAAGTATTTCTCTAAAGAGAATAAGCACGCCAAAGTAAGGGTACCAATTGCTGAAGGGCTTAAGGTACCGATGTATATTTTAGGATCCAGTACAGATAGTGCCTGGCTAGCAGCTAAACTAGGCTTGCCCTACGCATTTGCCAGCCATTTTGCCCCTGCCCATTTAATGGAAGCGCTGAAGATTTACCGGAATAACTTTCAACCATCCTCTCAGCTTGACAACCCTTATACTATTGGCTGTATAAACGTTATAGCTGCTGATACCCAGCAAAAAGCGGATGACCTCTCTACTTCTTTAATCCGGTTATTGCTGGGAGTAATGACAAATAATTTGGACTATATGCAGCCTCCGGTGCCGTTCAATGATGACTACAACGAGCTTCTGCAAAACCCAGCCTTTGAACGAATGCTAAAGTATGCGTTTGTTGGAGACAAAAGAGCTGTAACGGATAAAATGACTAATTTCTTCGGCGAAACCGGGGTAGATGAAGTTATGGTAGTCTCTCATATATACGACCATCAGGATAGGGTTAGCTCATACTCATTGGTTGCTGAAATAATGAAGGAAGTCAATCAGGCTGAATTGGTTGAGTAGTGAAAAAAAATAGGCTGAACATGAATTCAGCCTATTACAAATACATACTTACAAGGAAGCCTAATACCCTAGCAATTCATCTAATTTAACAGCCACCTTTTCAGCCGAAGGCAGCATAGCTTTTTCCAAATCAATATTTAGCGGTATAGCCGGCAGGGGCAGCGCGCCGTAGGTC
The DNA here is from genome assembly GCA_964504565.1 of uncultured Roseivirgaceae bacterium. Taxonomy (GTDB): domain Bacteria; phylum Bacteroidota; class Bacteroidia; order Cytophagales; family Cyclobacteriaceae; genus Cesiribacter. Next base: position 149,745 of record CAZDEY010000002.1, on the reverse strand, counting down.
ATAACCGGAGCATCTAACTTCTGAAAGCATTCCTGGCTTAACCTACCGGCTAAACTTTCGGCAAAGCTGTTTAATAACGGCTCTTCGGTAAGTACCAATACTTTCCCGTGTCGTTCGGTAATTTCTTTACAAGCCTCCCAGTCCAGCGGGCTTAGTGTTCTAAGATCCAAAATTTCAACCTGGCCAGGATACTTTTTAGCGGCTTCCTGAGTCCAGTAAATGCCCATACCGTATGTAATTACGCCACAGCTTTCTCCGTTTTCCAAAGCCTCTTTGCTAGCTTCCAAAACCGTTCTGGCCTTACCCAAAGGTATTACGTAATCGCTATCCGGCTCTAGGCTTTTGGCGCCCTCCGTACCAGGCACCTTACTCCAATAAAGGCCCTTATGCTCCAGCATAATTACCGGGTTTGGGTCGTAAAAGGCCGATTTCATAAGACCCTTCATATCGGCCGCATTGCTGGGGTAAGCCACTTTTATGCCCCTAATAGTAAGAAGGGTACTTTCAATACTACCACTATGGTACGGACCGCCACCGCCGTAAGCCCCAACCGGCACCCGAATTACACTACTGATAGGGAACTGGCCGCGACTCAGGAAGCAACTTTTACTCAGCTCTTCTACTAACTGGTTCATACCCGGCCATATATAATCGGCAAACTGTATTTCTACTATTGGCCTTGCACCTACGGCACTCATGCCGGCGGTACTACCTACTATATAAGCTTCCTGAATTGGGGTGTTAAATACCCGTTCTTCACCGTATTTAGTACCCAAAGTGGCGGCTTCCCTAAAAACCCCGCCCAAACGAGCGCCAACATCCTGCCCGTATAATAAAGCTTCCGGATGTTTAGCTAAAATTTCGTCTACTGCGTGCAGGGCGGCATCAACCATAATAACCTTTTCTGCACCGGCCGGGCTGCGTTTCCCCTGCTCCTCGGTTATTGGCGTTGGGGCAAACTCGTTGTCACTAATATTAGCCGGATCTGGGTCGGGAGAGTTTAGGCTGGTTTCGTAGGCCTGAGCCACCAACTCGCGGGCTTCTTGTTCAATATCATTTAGCTCATCTTCCGTAAAGATGCCTTCCTGCAGAAGGTGACTTTTTAGAATAGGCTTCGGGTCGGTTTCGCTGTGTTTGGCCAGGTCATCCTCAGTGCGGTAAAATTCCTTTCTCACCCCCGAGGTATGGTGCCCCAGCAGCGGACATGTAGCGTGAACCAGAATAGGAGCTCGTTTCTCCCGAGCATAATCAAAGGCTTTTTGCATAGCCTCGTACGCTACCGTAAAATCCGAGCCGTCAATAGTCATCCTTTCCATTCCGGGAAAGCCGGCCGCATATTCGTAGGCATTCATAGCCCGCATTTCGGCACCACTGGCACTAATTCCCCAGTCATTGTCCTGCACTAAATAAACTATCGGCAATTTCTTCAGTATGGCCATCTGAAATGCTTCGGCTACTTCTCCTTCAGTTACCGAACCATCGCCTAACGAACATAAAACGACGGGTTTCTCCTCTCCTTCTAACAGGCCTTGGCTATTCAGGTACTTTATACCGTGGGCCATACCCGTAGCCGGAATAACCTGCATGCCGGTGGCTGAGCTTTGGTGGGGAATGGTAGGCATTCCTTCGCGCTTAAGGCTAGGGTGAGAATAGTACGTACGGCCGCCGGAAAACGGATCGTCAGCCTTAGCCATGAGCTGCATCATAAGCTCATGCGGAGGCATGCCTATACCTAATAGTATGCTTTCGTCACGGTAGTACGGTGCAGCGTAATCTATAGGTTTTAGCTGAAATGCGGCTGCCAGTTGAATGGCTTCGTGCCCGCGGCTGGTACTGTGTACGTATTTGCTGCAAACCTGCTTATTTTCATCGTAGGTTTCCGCCATTCGTCCGGCTACGCACATTAGATAATAAGCGCGCCGGTAAATCTCTTTAGAAATATGGGTATCAACAGCCTGGGCTGTATCAGTAGTATTCATATAAATAGAAGTTTTCTATCGTTTGCGAAGATACGGATTTTACCGGCAAGTGCCTAACACCTGTTAGTTGAACCAAGTCAAAACTCATCTTTCAGTATACTACCATTTCTATACTATAAAAACACTTTACCTTTCTGGTTCGTATTTAAATAACAATTTAAACTCTGGCAATAATTAAAATCACCTCGCTGATTATATTTAATATATACGGTATCTAGCGGATACAATTTAATTACCATTACACTTTATATATGGTTGAACAAGAAAGATTAGCTGAACTAAAGCGGTATCAGATACTGGATACACCCCCGGAACAAGAGTTAGACGAAATTGCTTCTATTGCCTCCGTATTGTGCGGCACACCTATTTCGTTACTAACCCTATTAGATGACCGTCGCCAATGGTTTAAAGCTAACTTAGGATTTAACTTAAAAGAAACACCCTTAGACCAGGCCTTTTGCCAATTTACTTTTGCGGCCCCAAACGAGGTGTTGGTAGTTAATGATTCGCTGAACGATGAACGCTTCCGACACAACCCTTTAGTAGTTGGTGAGCCATATATCCGGTTTTACGCCGGCGCTCCCCTACAATCGCCCCGGGGCTACGTGTTAGGCACGCTCTGCGTAATTGATAAGGTACCCCGCCATATAACGGATAACCAGAAAAACGCCCTTCAGCTATTAGCCAAACGAGCCATGCGCTACCTGGAACTACGCAGAACCCTAAACCGCCAACAGCAACAAATTAAGGAAGGATCGCAGCAATTGCAGCACTTGTTTAACCTAGCCCCCGGGGTATTCTTTAGGGCCGAACAGCGGCCAAACCATCCGTTTATTTTAATATTTATTAGTAAGACCGTTAGCAAAATTTTACCTACCCTAAACATTCGAGAATTAAAATCTGAACCTGGGGCTGCCTATGCCTTTGTGGTTCCTGAAGACTTGGATTCCCTAAAAAAAGATATTAGCCAGGCCGGCAGCCAACAGGTGCCTTTCAGCTCGGAATTTAGAATAAATACCCCCCGCCAGCAAGAGTGGTGCCGCCTAACCGCCGCGCCGGAGGTAGCTGCCGATAATAAAGTAATTTGGCACGGTAGTCTGCAGATTATAACGGCTAAAAAACAATACGTAGAAATTCTTGAACAAATTCTGTTCGATATATCCCATACTATACGAAGGCCGGTAGCTACCATTCAGGGACTTACCCACCTTATAGAGCTTAATACTATCACCGAGCCTGGCTTACGCGATTTAGCGGGCCATCTTAAGCAAGTAGCCACCGAAATGGACGATCATATCCGCCACTTGAATTCGGTTTATTATACCCTACAAAACCGCGAAAATTCACAGTAAATATATCAGCAGCAAACTGAAAAATCTTAGTTTCGGAACCAACAAGTTTTTTACAGGCTGTGGCATAAGGCTTAGCTAAAACTGAGGTAAAAGTTCAATGTGTTATATTTGCAGCCATGATGTTATGCAAAGAACAGATAGCCGAGTGGTTTCAGGGTTTACAAGATAAAATTTGCCAACAACTGGAAGCCGCCGATGGCAAGGCTAAGTTTGAAGAAGATAGGTGGGACCGACCGGGCGGCGGCGGCGGACGAACCCGACTAATTCAAAACGGAGCGGTAATTGAAAAAGGCGGCGTAAATTTTTCGGCAGTACACGGCCCCACCCCGGCGCCAATCCTGAAAGCCCTTAACTTGGCGGAGGCTGAGTTTTTTGCTACCGGGGTAAGCATAGTTCAGCACCCTAAAAGTCCGCAGGTACCCATCATCCATATGAATGTGCGCTATTTTGAGATGAGCAACGGTGTTTGGTGGTTCGGCGGTGGTATAGATTTAACCCCGCACTATATAGTTGACGAACAGGCCAGTTGGTTTCACCAGCAACTAAAGGCAGTATGCGACGCGCATAACCCAGATTTCTACCAAAAATTTAAAGCCTGGGCCGATGAATATTTTTATATAAAGCACCGCGGGGAAACCCGGGGCGTTGGCGGTATTTTCTACGATCGCTTAAACGAACAGACGGCCACTAAAGAAGACTTATTCCGGTTTACCCAAGATGTAGGCAATGCCTTTGCTCCTATCTATACCAACCTAATTTCATTAAACAAAGGTAAACCCTATACCGAGCAAGAACAGGCTTGGCAACGGTTACGCCGCGGCCGCTACGTAGAGTTTAATTTAGTATGGGATAAGGGCACCAAATTTGGCTTAGATACCGATGGCCGAACCGAAAGCATACTTATGAGCCTACCCCCGCAAGCCGACTGGGCCTATATGCACGAACCCGCCCCCGACAGCCCCGAAGCTGATACGCTCAGCAAGTTGATCAAGGGAATTGATTGGGCGGGCTTTAGAAGTTAGAGGTTGGAAGTTAGCGGCCGCCGCGCGGATGTTAGATATAGGATAATGGATTGGAAAATAAATTATCATACTCCAACCTCACTACTTCCCCAATTCACAATTTCACTAACTCACCAACTCACTAACTTACTAACTTACTAACTTACCAACTCACAATGGAATTTATAATTGAATTGGACAAAGAGGCTTTGCTGTTTTTTAACGGTTGGCATTCGCCCTTTTGGGATTCTATAATGTATTGGGTAAGCCATAAGCTCTTTTGGATTCCGCTATACGCATTTTTGCTGGGCTGGTTAATTTGGAAAGAGAAATGGAATGCGGTGTATACTCTAATTGCCTTGGGGCTAACAATTGCAATTGCCGATAGATTTACCTCGGGATTTATGAAACCCTTCTTTGCCCGCCCCCGCCCCTGCCACGATGCTGAAATTGGCAGTTTAGTACATTTGGTAGAAAATCACTGCGGCGGAAAGTGGGGGTTTGCCAGTAGCCACGCCGCTAATGTATTTGGAATTGCCTCTTTTTTCTGGATTCAGTTCGGAAAGCACTATCGAGCTTTTGCCTGGCTATTTCCCTGGGCACTATTGGTGGCCTACAGCAGGGTTTATTTGGGCGTTCACTACCCGGCCGATATTACAGTGGGAGCATTGGTTGGAGTACTAGCCGCCTGGCTAGCTACCATTATTTTACGATGGTATAGGCAGCGCTATGTACTGACCAAAACCAGCGTGTAATGTATTAACCTTAAATGGCTAATTAATGGCGGTGCTTTACTTCCTTACGAATCATGAAATCTGCGCCTAGCAAGAGTAGGGATCCGATAAGTACTACATTAAGAAACACTATAGTTGGTGTATTAGGAAGTACATTGGCAAAATTAAGAGCCACCACCAGGGCTACCACAACCAACATCAAAGCAATATTCAGACGCTTGTTCATAGTCGCAAAAATTACACTAATTGATTAAAAAATCAAACGTAAGATAAGCTTATATATTTAAATTTCCGGTCAGTTTTTGTAAGTATTTCCCAATAATATCGAACTCCAGGTTAACCATATCGCCAACGTTCAAATGTTTAAAGGTTGTATTCTGGTAGGTATAGGGAATAATAGCCACCCTAAAACTATTCTTTCCACTGTTAAAACACGTTAAGCTTACTCCGTTTATACAAATAGACCCTTTTTCTACCGTAATGTTTTTACTATCAGGCGAATACTCAAAATCGAACAGCCAGCTTCCATTCTGCTCCTCTATGTTAGTACAGTAACCAACTTCATCCACGTGTCCCTGTACAAAATGCCCATCGAAGCGGCCATTAGCCGGCAGGCACCTTTCCAGATTTACCCAGCTACCCTCTTGCCACTTACCCAAATTAGTTTTTTGTAGGGTTTCGTCAATAGCGGTTACTGCGTAGGCATCGTCTTCCAGCTTTACTACGGTTAGGCAAACACCATTGTGGGCCACGCTTTGGTCAATTTTAAGCTCCTGCGCTAAATGGCTGGCCATTGTAAAAGTTACGTTAGTGCCTGCAATATCAATTTTGCGCACCTGCGCCATGGTTTCTACTATTCCGGTAAACATGCTACAAACATACTAGACAGATAGTGCAGAAACAATCCACTATTTAAGGTAGATTGATGTATCTTTGAACGACATGGTGGTTGAAGATTCGTATAAGCATAAAGGTATGCGTCGGCAACTGGTTAAGTTGCTTCAGGAAAAAGGTATTAGTAACCCCAAAGTTCTGCAGGCAATTAACGAGGTTCCCCGGCACTACTTTTTCGAAAAAGCCTTTCTGGAACACGCCTATCAGGATAAGGCCTTTCCTATTGGCGAAGGGCAAACTATTTCGCAACCCTACACTGTCGCCTTTCAGACTGAACTTTTGGATATAACCCCCGGTGAAAAAGTACTGGAAATTGGTACCGGCAGCGGGTATCAGTGCATTGTATTACAGCTAATGGGAGCCAAAGTTTTCACCATAGAGTATATTAAGAAACTACACGAGCGGGCGAAACGAGATTTAAAAACACTGGGCTACCCCAATGCCACCTTTATTTGCGGCGATGGCAGCCAGGGCCTGCCTACTTACGCCCCTTACAACAAAATTATTGTAACTGCCGGAGCCCCTTTTGTACCCAATGCCTTAATACAACAATTAGCAGTAGGCGGAAGCCTGGTTATACCGGTAGGCGATGATAAGCGGCAGATGATGCTACGGCTAACCAAAGAATCTCCGCGCCGGGTTATTAAGGAAGAATTCAATTTCTTTAGCTTTGTAAAACTTAGAGGTCAACAGGGCTGGGATGCCCCGGCTTAAATTATTCACCTTTTTTATTCTTGAACAATACGCTAATAATGGCTAATAAAACCAAGACCCCATCCGAATCGCTGGTAACCATGACCGAACTGGTGCTGCCTAACGATACTAACACCCTGAATAATTTAATGGGTGGTCGTTTAATGCACTGGATGGATATAGTAACTGCCATAGCTGCCCAAAAGCACAGCAACCGGATAGTAGTAACTGCCTCGGCCGATAATATATCGTTTCGCCACCCAATACAGTTAGGCGATGTAGTAACCCTTACTGCCAAAGTTACCCGCTCGTTTAACAGTTCTATGGAGGTGCATGCGGTAGTTAGTGCTGAGAATATTCCCAGTGGCAAAAAAATTGAAAGTAACCGGGCCTTTTTCACCTTTGTAGCTGTAGACCAGAGTGGCCGCCCGATTGATGTACCTGAGGTAGAGCCGCAAACCGAAGAAGAAAAGGAGTTATATGACAGTGCTTTGCGCCGCCGCCAACTCCGCTTGGTGTTAGCTAAACGCATGAAGCCGGAAGATGCCAAAGAGCTACGCAGCATATTATTTCCGCAGGATATACAGGCTGAAGGCAAAAAGTAATGCAGGAAGGCCTAAAACCAGTTGCCAACCCTCGGTTTTTGTCGGTTTTCCTTACCGAAGAATTATATGTTCTTGCGGAGGAAAAACTACCGGTACCTGACCCTGCATTACGCTCTATTGACCAAAAGCCCAAAGAGAAGGAACTAAAGGCTGAGACGAAAGCTGCTGAACCAGAGCCTCAGCTCTCACCCGTGCCGGGCGATCTGGTTTTTGGTAAAAACGGCAAAGGCATATTGATTTTGGTAGATGCCCCAGGCCACAAAGTGTTAGATAAACCCGAAGGTAAGCTGTTAAAGGATATACTAAAATCGGTAAACTTGGAATTTGACGATGTGGCTATACTAAACATAGCCCGCTGTAGCGAACAACATTACTGGAGTTGCCTGGATTCGGTAAAATATATTAAACTAGTTTCTTTTGGGGTTCAGCCGTATCAGGTTCCGGTTTTAGGCAAAATGGATAAATTTACCGCATTGCAAGAGGAAGGTAAAACCTATATTCTGGCGGAAAAATTAACGGCTATAACTGCCGATAGGGCGGCCAAAATTAAGCTCTGGAACTTGTTGAAAAGCCACTTTGTTTAGGTTGTAGGTTTTAAACCACAACCAAACATGAAACAGAATAAGCTTTTATATACTTTAATCGGCCTGGCCCGACAGAAATTTACCTGGTTTGCGGTAGTTATGGTTGCCCTAACCGTAATGGCTTTCCGCACCCGCCCGGATGATATACCGAATAACAACTATACTGCTTTATCGGCAAGTGAAATCAACCAACAAGCTGAAATTGCAGCTACAGTGGAGCGTAGCGAAGAGGTAGCCTATTTGGATAGAAAATCTCCTGAACCAATGGCTCAGGATTACAGCAAAACCAAGCTTACGGTGGCTACTTTATCCGGTAAGCACACTAAAATTGTTGATTATGCTATGAGCCTAATGGGAACGCCCTACCGCTTTGGTGGCAAAAGTACCAAAGGGTTCGACTGTTCCGGTTTTGTGTATCACGTTTTTAAGGAAAACGGTTTTAATATTGAAAGAAGCAGCCGCGCCCAAAGTACTCAGGGTACTGATATAAATACTGACGAAGTACAACCCGGCGATTTGCTATTTTTTACCGGCACCAAGCCTGAAATTCGTAAAGTTGGGCACGTAGGTATTGTAATTAGTGAGCCTGGAGAGCCGGTTCAATTTGTACACAGCTCATCTAACGGCGGGGTTAAAGTAAGCGAACTAGAAGGTTATTATTCTACCCGCTTTATGTGGGCTAAAAGAATGTAGATTAATACTTTTCATCTATAACAAGAAAGCCGAATCGAAATTGATTCGGCTTTCTTTTTGTAGGACATCTATTATAACTAATTGCTGAATATCTCCTCCAGCTTTTCTTCCAGAGCGGGGCCTCGCAGGTTGCGGGCAATAATTTTTCCTTCCCTATCCAATAATACCGTAGCTGGTATAGAGTTTATGCCGTAGGTTTGGGCAGCTTCACTGTTAAAGTACTTTAGGTCGCTTACTTGGGTCCAATTCAAATTGTCCTGCGCTATTGCTTTAACCCAGGCAGTTTTTTCCTTATCCAGCGAAACTCCAAACACTTCAAAACCCTGATCTTTATACTTATTATATACCTTTACCACATTAGGGTTTTCGCGGCGGCACGGTCCGCACCAAGCTGCCCAAAAATCTACCAGCACTATCTTGCCTCGTAAATCAGACAAGCGCTTGGTTTCACCTTCCGGATTGGGCAGGGCAATTTCCGGGGCAGTTTCGCCTACGGTAGTACTTCTCATTTTCTCTACCCCCTGGGCAAAATCGGTAATGTATTTACTATTGGGTATATCCTGTTTAAGCCGGGTAGCTAATGTGTCCAGAAAGCCAAAGTCTTCCTCCTTGTTTAAATAATTTACCGCATAAATGGCCGCTACCGAGGAGGGCGCATTCCGCAGAAGTCGTTTAATATCTTCACGTTTATACCTTTCAACCTTTTGGTACTGCTGGGTAAGGGCTTCCATGCGAGAAGTATTGCCTTCGCCCCGGGCTTCAATAAATTCCTGTTCTAGTTTGGCTATTTCCTGCTGGCGTTTCCGTACAATCTGATTTACAGATTCCATTAGATCCGTATCTTTAGAGCCCTCAATTATGGCCGTACCGGGCCCTTTGGCCAAGTCAGCGTTAATCATTACGTTATCATCGGACAGAATCAGGTTTACAAACTGACGACCGTATAAATTTAAGCGATAATAGCCGGGCTCGGGTACAATAACACTTTCCGAGAACGTATAATCATCGCTTACCTCAATGGTATCAACCGGCGCAAACGGGTTGTTCCGATCTTCCTGAACAATTTCCAGTATCATATCACCATCGTTACCAGCGGCATTCTCAATTTTGCCTGATAGCACAATTTCGTTGGCGTTAGGCTCCAGTGGTCCATTCCCTTTTTGCGAGCAGGCCGCCAGCAACAAACTGATTATGGTTAGTTGGTATAAATTTTTCATATCATTTAATTCTTACGAACATACAGAACGCTAGGCTACGCTTCTAAAGTTTCGCGTAGTAACTGGTTTACTTTTTTTGGATCAAATTTTCCTTTTCCCCTCTTCAACACTTCGCCCATAAACATAGCCAATAAGTTCTTTTTACCTTGCTTATAGGCTGCAACTTTATCGGGCCGGGCCTGCAATACTTCCTTAATTATCGGCTTAATATCCGTAGCATCAGCCTGCTGTAGAAGGCCGTTCTTGTGGGCAAGGTCCAGTACATCGGCTTCGGGTTGTTCTAAAAGTTTGGGTAGAAGTTTTTTTGAAGACAGCGAGAAACTTAGTTGGTCGGTACTTACCAAATCAATCAGTTCGGCTAATTTATATGGCTGAAGGGAAAAATTTTCTATTTCCAGGCAATTGGCGTTAAGATACTTCTTTACCGGACCTAAAAGCCAGTTAGCAGCGGCTTTATAGTTAGAAGTACGGCTGCAAACTTCCTGATAATAAGTAGCCAACTCCTTAGTTTCCGAAAGCTGGGCGGCATCGTAGTCGGTTAGCTCAAATTCCTCAGTGAACTTCCGATATAAATTACCAGGCAAGGCCGGCATAGTACCCTTAATCGTCGCTAGCCAATTATCGGAAATTCGTAAGGGGCTTAGGTCCGGCTCAGGAAAATAGCGGTAGTCGTTCAGTTCTTCCTTGGTGCGCATACCGGCAGTTGTACCTAAACCGGGATCGAAAGTTCTGGTTTCCGAAACTACTTTTTCGCCTATTTCTAATAGATTTATTTGCCGGTCGGTTTCATACGCTACTGCCCGACGCACATTTGCAAAGGAGTTCAGGTTCTTAATTTCTACTTTTTTACCTAAAATATTATTCCCCCGCTTTCTTACTGAAATATTTACATCGCAGCGCAAACTTCCCTCTTCCATATTGCCGTCGCCAATTTCCAGAAAGCGCACCAGCTTTCTAACTTCAGCCAGAAACGCAGCCGCATCTTCGCCACTGGTAATTACCGGCTCGGTTACAATCTCAATTAGAGGCGTACCGGCGCGGTTAAAATCCACCAGCGTATCCGTTTCTTCCGCCAAGTGAATACTCTTTCCGGCATCTTCTTCCAGGTGTATACGGTTTAACGTAATTTCCTTAAACCCCTCACCAGATCGTATCTGCACTTTACCTCCTTTACAAAGTGGCGTATTATCTTGGGTTAGTTGGTAGCCTTTTGGTAAATCTGGGTAGAAATAGTTTTTTCTATCGAAGTAAAGAAAACGGGCAATTTGGCTTTGACAGGCCAGGCCCATCTTTACCGCAAATTCAATAGCTTGTTTATTGACGCGGGGCATACTACCCGGGTGGGCCAGGCTCACCGTACTAACGTTGGTATTAGGCCGGCTACCGTACGCACTTGCCTCAGGCGCAAACATTTTAGATTTAGTTAGAAGCTGCGCGTGAACTTCCAGCCCAATGTCTACTTGGTAGTTACCTGCTATTTCTTCACTCATTATTGAGCAAAAGTTACGATCAAAAATTCTACCGAACTAGGCATTTACTAAGCTCCGGGCCTTTTCTACTACTTTAGGAAGTCCGCTCAGATCTTTACCGCCGGCAGTGGCAAAGAAGGGTTGACCGCCGCCGCCGCCCTTAATTTCCTGGGCCAGTTCTTTGACTAGTTTACCGGCGTGCAGATTTTTTTCCTTCATTACCTGCTCATCAAGCATTACGGCAATTTGGGGTTTTTCACCGGCTACATTGGCTGCCAAAACTAAAAATAGCTTATCAACTTTCTGCCGTAACTCAAACGCCAGGTTTTTTAGTACATCGGCCGAAGGAACCTCAACCTGCTCAATAATTACCTGCATACCATCTACGGCCCGGGCTTTCGCGGCCAGATCCTCCCGGAGGTTACCGGCGGCTTTCTGCTCTTGCTCGGCGATAGCCTTTTGCAGCTTGGCGCGCTCTTCCAGCAACTGGCTAATTGCGGAGCCTACATCTTTTGGGTTCTTAAGAAGTTGTTTTACCTCTTCCAACTGATTTTGCTGGTGGCGAACCCAATCTTCGGCGGTTTTAGCAGTAATGGCCTCAATACGCCTAACCCCGGCCGATACAGAACCTTCGCTAATTATTTTGAACAAGCCAATTTGGCCGGTAGCCTGCACGTGGGTACCGCCGCAAAGCTCTACCGAATAGGCCGGATCAAACGTAATAACCCGTACTTTATCAGCGTATTTTTCACCAAATAAGGCCATAGCCCCTTTACCCTTCGCTTCTTCCAAAGGAATATCAACCTCCTCAACCAATGGTATATTTTTTCTAACCTGGCTATTTACTATATCCTCAATGCGCTGCAATTCTTCTTCGGTAACTTTAGCAAAGTGGCTGAAGTCGAAGCGCAGAATTTTATCGTTTACCAGTGAGCCTTTTTGCTGAACGTGCTCGCCTAGCACCCGCCGTAGCGCGGCGTGCAGTAAGTGGGTGGCCGAGTGGTTGTTCTGCGTAAACTGGCGGCGTTCCCTATCTACAACCGCCTCGTAAACCTCATTAGGGTTGGCCGGCAAGTGTTCAGTTATATGAACTATAAGGTCATTTTCCTTTTTGGTGTCAACTACCCTTAGTTTCTCGCCGCCGCTGCTTAGGTAGCCGGTATCGCCAACCTGGCCGCCGCTTTCGGCATAGAAGGGGGTTCGATCTAACACTAGTTGATATTGCGTTTTATTCTTTAAGCTTACCGGACGATAGCGTAAAATTCGGGAGCGGGTACTCAAATCGGTATAGCCGGCAAAGTGCGTAGGCTGGTCGCTGCTGTTTACCTCTACCCAATCGCCGGTTTCGGTAGCAGCGGCCTGGCGCGAGCGGGATTTTTGCTTTTCCATCTCGCTGGCAAATCCTTGCTCGTCTATACTAAGCCCACGTTCCCGGGCAATCAGGGCAGTTAAATCCAGTGGAAAGCCAAAGGTATCGTATAGCTCAAAGGCATCCCTGCCGGAAATCGATGTAGCTCCTCCGGCAACCAGATCGTTTAGCCGCTTTAAGCCGGTATCTAAGGTGCGCAAAAATGCGGTTTCTTCCTCCTGAACCACCCGCATGATAAACTCTTGCTGCTGCGGAAGTTCCGGAAAGAACTCGCCCATATCATCGGCTAAAACTTCTACTAACTTATATAGGAAAGGTTCTTTTATATTTAGGAAAGTAAACGCGTAGCGCACGGCACGGCGCAAAATGCGGCGTATAACGTAGCCCGCCCCGGTATTGGAGGGCATCTGCCCATCGGCAATAGTAAAGGCAATGGCCCGGATATGGTCGGCCATTACGCGCATGGCAATATCGGTATCCTCCGATTTACCGTAGGCTATACCGGCGGCTTGGCTAATAGTATTTATTAAGGGCAGAAAAACATCGGTATCGTAATTAGAAGATTTATGCTGAATAGCCCGAACCAGGCGTTCAAAGCCCATACCGGTATCTACGTGCTTGGCCGGCAGGTTTTCTAGGGAGCCGTTTGCTTTACGGTTAAATTGTATAAAAACCAGGTTCCATATTTCTATAACCTGCGGGTGATCCTGGTTTACCAGCGTATCGCCGGAGACCTCTGAGCGCTCATTATCTAGCCGCAAATCCACGTGAATTTCCGAGCAAGGACCGCAGGGACCGGTATCGCCCATTTCCCAAAAATTGTCTTTTTTGTTACCGTAAAGAATTCTTTCCTCTGCAATCCATTCTTTCCAAAGTGCAAAAGCTTCATTGTCCGGCTCTAAATTTTCGGACTGGTCGCCTTCAAAAACCGTTACATAAAGGCGATCTTTAGGCAAATTGTATACACCCGTAAGCAATTCCCAAGCCCAGGCAATCGCTTCTTCTTTAAAATAATTGCCAAAACTCCAGTTGCCCAGCATTTCAAACATGGTATGGTGGTAGGTATCAATTCCTACTTCTTCCAAATCATTGTGTTTGCCGCTAACCCGCAAGCATTTTTGGGTATCGGCTACGCGGGGGTTTTCGGCCTTCTTGTTGCCCAGAAAGTAGTCTTTGAATTGGTTCATGCCCGCATTAGTAAACAATAAGGTAGGGTCGTTCTTGTTTACAATAGGGGCAGAAGCCACAATTTGGTGCTTTTTTGATTCAAAAAACTCTAAAAACGTACTTCTGATCTGGCGGGCATTCATGGGCATGGGAACTCCGGGGGTCTAGCGTTAACTTGTAATGTTGTATATTGCGTTTGCTGTAATTACAACGATCAGCCTATGCGGAGCGTCTTAGTTACAAGCAAATCAGACAATAGCACAAAAGTATAAAAATATTAAGCTGCACGCATGGCACGCATAAAATATTACTACGATACCGAAACTTGTCGTTACGAGCGCATTGAAAGAAGCCGCTGGGAAATCTTTGTGAATGTGTTGGGTTTGCTGGCCGTAGCGGCCATTATTGGCATTGGAGGAGTTCTGGTTGCCTTTAAATACTTTGATTCTCCTAAGGAATCGCAAATGCGTAAGGAAATTACCGAAAAGGACTTCTATATTGAAATGCAGGGCAAACAGCTCGATCAGCTATCGGCTATGATGGAAGCCCTGCAGGAACGCGACGACAATATTTACCGTGTGGTTTTTGAAGCTGAACCCATACCTAATACCATCCGCCAGGCGGGTTCCGGAGGTTCGGAGCGCTACAAAGATCTTCTAAGCAAGAGCCTAAGCCGCGAGGATTTAATTCTAAGCAACCTTAAAAAGATAGACCAGCTTAAAAAGCAAATGTACATTCAGACCAAAAGCTACGACGAAATACGTAGAATGGCTGAGGATAAAGATAAAATGTGGGCCAGTATTCCGGCCATTCAGCCGGTAGCCAACAAGAACCTAAAGCGTATGGCTTCGGGCTACGGTATGCGTAT
>CAZDEY010000002.1:118168-135110 GCA_964504565.1 uncultured Roseivirgaceae bacterium | reverse complement strand
GCACCCAATTTACAAGGTGCGCAAAATGCATACCGGTTGCGATTTTTCGGCACCGCAGGGAACCCCAATTTACGCTACTGGTGATGGTAAAGTAGTTAAGGTTAAAACTAATTACAGAGGTTACGGTAAGGAGGTTGAAATTGACCACGGTTACGGCTACATCACTAAGTACGCCCACATGAAGGAATTTGCAGTTAAGAATGGTGCCCGGGTAAAACGAGGCGAAATAATTGGCTACGTAGGCAATACCGGTTCATCAACCGCGCCACACCTGCATTACGAGGTTATAAAGGATGGCAAGAAGGTAAACCCAATGCACTTCTTCTACCAGGATTTAGGGGCCGAAGAGTACGAAACCCTACTGGAGCTAGCCTCGCGTGAAAACCAGTCCTTAGGTTAAGCAAAAAGATTTAAATTACAGACTTAGAGCCGGCACCTTGTCGGCTTTTTTTGTAGCGATGTAGACAAGGCAATTTGTTAATGGGGTATTTGTTTGAGTACCAAGAACTAATAAATCAATATATGTTGTACTGAATAGGTTTTATACTTGATTCAATATCTATTTCAAATCGGTAATTCACCACCTCACCAATTCACCAACTCCTTCTCTACCTAAACGGGTATAATATAGGTTCGCCTAGGCGAAAGTTCATAAATCGGCTGAGCGATAAGCCGCTAAGCTCTATAAAGAATTGGCGGCTTAGGCCACTGCCCTCCGGGTAAATGGTGGCCTTTAGTTCAAAGGTTTTAAATACTAAATTTTCGTTCCTAACCCTGATACCGGCACCAAAACCCTGCACCTTATTGCCCCGCCAGGATAGAAAGTCATCGTTGTTGTTAATCCAAGCCAGATCGGCAAAGGCCAGGCCGGCAAACTGAAAACCTAAAAGTTGATACGGAGTAAATACCACAGTTTCAGCGTGTATGGAAAGTCGTTGAGTACCGCGGGCAAAGGCCCCACGTGCCCCAGGAATTTGCTCCTCGCCTATGGTGAGGTATTCGTAACTAAGCCGGTTTCGACCGCTCATGGCATCGGCCCGCAAAACCTGGCGAACCCTGTATCCGCGCGAACGCAGCAGGTCGCTTATGTAGGTAAGGTTCAGGTGCTGTAACTGGCGGGTACCTACAGAAGCGGTTTGGGTAAAGCGGGTAAAGTCGGCTCTGGCAAATACATACCCTAAATTATCGCGGTGGCCACCCCAGGCTCCAGAAAGCTGATAGAAGGGCTGAGTAGTTTGGGGTAAACTTTCACTACCGTAAATAGCATTAAAGAATGCGCCCAACGGAACGTCCTCGGTACGGCCAAATCCATAGATATACCTATCGCGGCGGAAAAGCTGACGGCTTACGCCCAGGCTCCCCATAAAAATTCTCTTATCAACAAAAAATTCACTGTCCTCAACCGGTTCCTCGGTTTCATTATTGCTTGTATACCGCGGGTTTGCATTTATAGAACGAATTCCCTTAAGGGCGACTACTAAATTAGTTCGACCCTCGCCAAAGCGGGTACGGTTAAACAGATGGAAAGCCCGACCGCCCCAAGCCAACATATGATCACTTTGGTAGCGAACCTCGCTGTCCCGGGCAGAGTCCAGATAGGTTAGAAATTCTAGCTTTTTGTAACGTTGAACCTGCACACCGCCCGCCCAGTGGGTTTCCGGAGTAAAAAACGGCCGTTGTACAGAAACGTTGGCTCCTCGCAAAATCGGGTAGTGTTTAACCTCTAGCCGGGCATCGGCAAAGGTACCCAATACGTTCTGAACTAAATACGAACCGGCGTAGCCCCAGGTTGGCGATCGGTTGCTGGTATATATAAGTGAGTTAGAAAGCTGATGCCCAATGCCCAGCACATTATTATTACCAACATTCAGGCTGTAGTCGCCTAAACCGCCCCGGCTGCCCCCTATTTCTAACGGAAAAAAATCTTGGGTTATAACAGTAATATCCACCGTATCGGTAGTGCTGGCTCGGCTGGTTATAATTATTCGGGCATCACGGATAAAGTTCAGGTTACGGAGTAAGCGTTCGTTGTCCGCTAGCTGCTCGGGCTCCAGTGGCTGGCCAGTTTCGAACAAGAGGTTTTTCTGTATAACCCACCTTCGGGTATCCGTATGAAATCGGTTACCGGTTCTGGTATACCAACGCTCGGCCTGGCGCGTGGTATCGTATACGGTGGGGCCGAACAAGTCCAGCGATTTTAACTTGATCTCCCCTATATATTTACCTTCGTATTGCTCAAATTCATTTTGCAGTGGTTCTACGTACGATCGCTTATTCGAATTCGGATTGTCATCAAATACCAAATCGAACAATTGGCGGGTCAGCTTTCGGCGGTAAAATGTATTTCTTAGGTTTTGGTAAAATCGTTCTGCCTGAGCTTCCCGGGCAGCTTTTCTACTGGTATCGGCCAACAAAATTACCTGGCTAGGGTAAAATTTTCGGGTGGTATCGGCCGGGCTAGATGCAGCGGCATGCTGGGTAAAACCCAATACCACTGTACAAACACCAAAAAAATACCGAAGAACCATCAGAGAAGTAATTGCCAAGTTATACGGATTAACCGGCCGGCAGTTAAGCCTATAGAAAATCAACGTCAATGTTGAAGGGGTATTTCATCAGATATTGTAGGGCATCTTTAACCTCCAATCCTTCAAACATAACCCTATGCAAGGTTTGCGTAATTGGCGCTCGTACTTTTAATTCTTCCGCTAAACGGGTCAAAATCTTTACTGTATTCACCCCTTCGGCGGTTTCATCCATAGTAGCCAGAATTTCTTCTATGGTTTCGCCCTTGGCCAAACGGTGGCCTACCGTAAAATTCCGGCTAAGATTAGAGGTGCTGGTAGCCACTAAATCGCCAATGCCGGCCAAGCCGATAAAGGCATGCACTTCGCCCCCTAAGGCGCGGCCCAGATATATCATTTCTACCATGCCCCGGCTCACCAGTAAAGCTTGGGCATTCTTACCTAAACCTAAACCGTTTAGGGCCCCGCTGGCAATAGCTATTACATTTTTAAGAACGCCGCAAAGTTCAACACCTACCAAATCGTTACTGCCGTATACCTGAAAGTTATCGGTTCTTAGTAATCTGATTCCGGTATTAATTACCTCCTGAAAATGACTGGCAACTACCGTAGCCGCCGGTTGTTCCTGAACCAGTTCGGTAGCCAAATTAGGCCCGGCAATACAGCCTACCCTCACTACTACGCTCTCTTCCTGAATAACCTCGCTCATGGTACGTACGCAGCTACGGTCCAGCTTGGTTTCCGGCCTAAGGGTTTGGTTATCGGGCAGGCAAATATCTAAGCCCTTAGTACCGTGAATAAGAATGTGGTAGGGGTAAAGAAAGGGAGCTAAACTTTGCATCATAGACCGGAAGCTATTGGCCGGCACTATCGGAAAAATGGTATCGCAGCGGTTAGCCAATTCTTCCATATCGCAGGTTGCCGAAATATTGGCATGAATAGGCTTGCCCTTATAGCCGTCGTGCTGCATAATTTGCTCTACCGCTTCGGGCCGGCGCGCATACAACAATACCTTATTTTTTTGCGCAAGCATATTGGCCATAGCCAAACCAAAGCTACCTGCACCAATAACGCCTATTGCTTTATTTTTTTGCATTAGCTTAAATATGCTCGTCAAAATCGTACCCTACCAAGCGGTTATGGTAGTAAAATAAGGTGTTGGCATCTTCAGTAGTAATATCGCCCTGCTTATTTTTTTTAAGGGTGCGCGTGCTGTGGTACATGCCAACGTTGCGAATACCAGTTTCTATAACCGTATCAATATCGCCTACTAGTTTGGGGTCTAGCTGAACTTTACCTTTTTGGTGTAGATCTATTATATGGTTGCGAAGCTTTTCACATACTTCCCGAAAGGCCTGGTAGGGTATGGTTAGTTCATCTTCGGGCAGGCGTATCAGGCTAAATATATCCAGGTTAGGAAAGCGTTTCTCGAACATTCTGAACGCCACAAACGCCACTAAATGGCTGGCAAATATCCGGTTGACCCGATGGTACTCCTTTACTATGGCATCAGATAACATACGGGTATATTCCTGCTCTCGCTGGCTATCTTTGGTTACCTGGCCCCCGCTCTTGAAGTAATCTTTGGTATTAATTATTTTACCTTGCTTATCGTAGCTGTTTCCTTCCGAGTCTACATAATTACCCAATAAGTCCATACCCTTGCCTATGCTTACCGATATATCGGAACCCCGGGTGAAAAATTTCAGTAGGAATTTAGTGATTTTGTAGGACGTACTGTAACGGTCGCGCTCGGTGTAGTAACGTTCCTGACCCTTAATTTTAAGGTACTCTTTTATTAAGCTGGGGGCTTCCAGCACAAAATTATAGTTAATGGTTACCGGCACTACAAAAATTTTCCGGGCCTCGGCGCTACCCTTTTCCTCCTTCTGGTACATCTCGCGCTGGGCTTCCATAGTACTGTTTAGCAAACCAAGCTTAAGCCGTTTCTCAATTCGGCCCGAACGGCTACGGGTGCCACCGGGGAAAAATAAACTATGGCACCCTTTCTGGATAGCCAGGCTGCTATAGGATTTTAAGGTTTCCAGGTAAACTATATTCTTTTTCCGCCTATCTACTTTGTAAGCGCCCAGGCTATTCATAAAGTAGGCAAATATGCCGATGTTAAATAAGTTGAGGCCGGCTCCGTATATAAATGGTGGTAAACCTAGTACATGAATAACCCAACCAATTAGTACCGAATCGAGATTGCTAAAGTGGGTAGGTACCATAACCACTACCCCTTTTTTAGCCAGGGAACGAATTTGGTCGGTTTCGCCGGCAATATGCAATTTATCCTGTAAGCTATACTGGCTGCTCCAAAGAGAACCAAACCCCTTAACCCGGCTGGCATTAAGCAATCGGCTAAAGCCAAAGGTTACAAAGCGACGGGCAAAGCGGTAATTATTAGTCTTAAAATTACCGCCTATTTCCTCGGTATAGCGGTTAATTATTTTGCTTAATAGTTCTCTTTCCTGCCCGTTGGTTTTACCTGATGTATCGGACGATATGTCTAACAGGCTTTTTTGAACATCATTCCAAAATTGGGCATCATCTTCGGGATCAACCGCCCAGGGGTTTTGCTTTAACCTAAGTTTTTCGCGGTGAAGGGTAGTTTCTAATTCTTCAATTAGAGCCGCCCGGCTGGGTTTGCTTTCTATAATACGCTGAACGGCCTCCTGAGTAACTTCTTCGTTAAACTGACGGCGATTTTTACTTAACTGCACAACCGGCCAGTATTCTGCCCTATCAATAAGGGGCTTATAGGTTTTCTTAGAATACTGTATTGGTTCAGGCTTAAATTCCATACGCCTACTGGTTTAATTTTCAGTTATTGCTGCATTTTTATAGCCTAAAGTATGGGGTGGCCTTTAGCGCAAAAATCTTATTTAGCAAAAAACAGCCCGCAAGTTAACAGCCTAAAAACAGGAATAAAAATTTCAGGAGCATTGGTTACGCTATTTCGTGGGGTTGGCCTAGGCTTTAAACCAAATAACCCTCTAAATGTTGAAAGCAAAGAAATACCAATAGTGTAAACTTAGTACTATATTCCTTCTTCAACCCCAATATCATGATTGAGATATTCCATATCATATCATTTATACTTTTGTTTTGCGCAGTTTTTGCCTACCTAAATGTAAAATATTTCCGCTTGCCGGCTACCATTGGGCTGATGATAGCCGGTTTAGTTATTTCGGTACTGTTGCTGGCATCCAGTAGTTTTCAGCCAATTTTTTTTACTGAAGCCCGGGAGGCCTTGCTCGAACTGGACTTCTCCTCTATTCTGCTGGAAGGAATGCTAAGCTTTTTGTTGTTTGCCGGAGCTCTGCATACCGATTTGGAAAAATTAAAATCTGCCCGGGGGCCGGTTATGAGTTTTGCCACAATTGGAGTAATTATGGCCACCTTTATGATAGGCGGGGCTATGTTCTTTATATTCAGGGTACTGGGTATGGAAGTGCCAATAATTTACTGCCTGCTGTTTGGTGCGCTAATTTCCCCTACCGATCCTATAGCGGTAATGGGTACCCTAAAGAAAGCTCGTGTTCCTAAAATATTGGAAACCAAAATTGTAGGTGAATCGCTGTTTAACGACGGTATTGGGGTGGTGGTATTTCTTACCCTTTTTCAAGTAGCTAAAGTAGGGGTTGAGGAAGTTACCGCCGGCTACGTTGCGCACTTATTTTTGGTAGAGGTAGGCGGTGGAATTGCCTTAGGGGCAGCCTTGGGCTTCGGGGCTCTTCAACTTATGAAGCGGATTGATGAGTATAAAACCGAGGTACTGATAACGCTGGCGGTTGTAATGGGCGGCTATAGCATTGCGCATATGCTACACGTTAGCGGCCCGCTAGCCATGGTGGTTGCCGGCTTACTGGTGGGTAATTACGGCGAAGAAGGAGCTATGTCGGGTTTAACTGCCGACTATGTTAATAAATTTTGGGAAATAGTAGATGAAATTCTGAATGCTCTTCTATTTGTACTAATTGGGTTGGAATTGATTATTGTGGATATTCAGCTGGGATATATAATTGCCGGCTTGGTAGCGGCCATAGTTGTACTGGCTATACGCTATACTTCCCTATGGACAACCTCGCATCTCTTTGGCTTTAAGAAAACCTTTTTACCAAATACCTTAAAAATTATGACATGGGGCGGGCTTAGGGGTGGCATTTCCGTAGCCCTGGCCCTATCACTGGAACCTTATATGGCTAAGGAACTGCTGGTTACTGTAACCTATATTGTAGTACTGCTCAGTTTGGTGGGGCAAGGGTTAACGGTAGGCAATTTCATTAAACGCTTCGATCCTACTGAGATTAATGCCAGCTAAATTCAGCTACGGAGTCCGCCCTAATTTCTTCAGTGCAGTAAGCTATTAGCCGTCCGTTATTATTTATTTCGAAGCTAAATTTAACAGCAGCATCCCAGGGATCTAGCCAGATTCCCAAACCCATATTCCTAACGTCTTCCGGCCAATAAAGGCGTTGCCAGCCGGTTATGCGCAAGCTACTGCCCTGAGCTAGTATTTGAAGGGCCGACCTTTCCAACGGTAAAAAAAGCCGGCCCATATCCTGCGGGTAGCGAATAGCCAGCCGATTAGCCAAGGCTATGTAGATAGGTAGCGAGCCAGCGGGTTTAGAAAGCAAGAAATCGGTATGGTGCTTATTTTCCTGAACTACCAAAGTTGGCCGCGGCTGCCAGCCGTAGTACGCCAAAAGTGAACCTACTACCGATCCGGTCATAAGCCACCACGGGTACTTATAGGTTGTAAAAAGGGCTATAAGGCAAAGGGTAGCCAGTATAGTACCGCCTATTAGGGGCAACCAAAGTTTTCGCGTTTGTAAACTTAGGCGCTGCACATCTTGCCAAGCCCAGGCTTGGTTTCGGCTACCGGCTTTTATTTGTAGATATTCCGGGCTTAGCGCTATGGCATCCTTGGCGTTTTCTGCCTCTAATTTACCAACTAAAAACCTGTTTTCTCCCGCTTCTCGCTGCATAGCCAAAACTTATAGAGCTATTTTTCTATTTAAAAAATGTACTGAACATTTGTAATGTGAACTACCTACTCCTAGCCTTTGGCATCGCCTTTACCACTTTTCTGGTAGCCGACCTAATAATAACCTCCTTTGGCTTCGATACCAAATCGCCGCTTAGTAGCCGCTACCGCTCCCGCATCTGGAAAATATTATTAGGCTTAACCGGCAGGAAGGGTGGCAGCAAATTTCTCAATTATGCCGGCCCGCTAACCATTATCGGCTGGCTTTTAGGCTGGTTGCTTTTAGTGTGGATCGGCAATAGCATTATCATTCTCAGCGATGCGGAATCGGTTGTGGAATCCGGCACTCTATATTCAACCGGTTTTTGGCCTAAGGTATATTTTGTAGGGTATACGCTATCTACCTTGGGCAGCGGTGAGTATATTCCTAACGGTACCGGCTGGCAGTTATTTTCAGCATTTATTTCCTTTTCCGGCTTTATGCTGATAACCATAGCTATAGCCTACTTGCTCCAGGTAATTAGCAGTGCTACCAATAAACGTACCCTGGCCAGCCAGTTATACTGTTTGGGTAACAGCCCGCTAAAGCTTCTTCAGAACCTTTCTTGCGAAAATAACTTCGATGACATAGACGATGAACTTAAAGGCTTTACCGAAAATTTGCACACCCTGGCTCACCAGCACCTGGCCTACCCTATTTTGCATAATTTTCATTCGGCAGATACCCACGCCAGCCTGGAAATAAATTTGGTTCGGCTGGACGAAGCCCTAACAGTATTCTTTTTGAGTGAAAAATGCAGTGAAGAACTGCGGGTTAACCTGCGACCGTTGCGAAATGCCATAAGCTACTTTTTAGATACCCTTAATAGTGCTTTTATTAAAAAGGCCGAAAATGAGCCCCCGCTACCCGATTTCGATATATTGAAAGAAAACGGCTTTAAAATTTCAGCGCAGGATTTTAAGCACGAAAAATTAATTGAGCGGCGAAAACTTTTGGCCGGCTGGCTGTATAATCAGGGCTGGCAGTGGCAAGCTATCTTCGAAGAGCCATGCCCAGCACTAGACTTTTGGGACGAACCACGCAGCTTTACCGCCGCAAATCGTAAGCAAAAAACCGCTAGTAATTAGCTATTTATTTGGACTCGCTAGGCTCAGCTCTAGGGCTACTACCCGGCTGCTGGTTCTGCAAAATATCGCGGATTTGGGTAAGCAATTGAATATCTTTAGGCGTAGGCACTTCCGGGTTTTTGGTGTCTTCGGCTTTATCTTTCCAGCTATTTAATAGCTTAACCACCGCAAAAATTATAATAGCGATAATTAAAAAATCCGTAACGGCCTGAATTAACTCACCATACTTTAGAATTACTGCTTCATCAACCACCTTACCTTCAGGCCCAACTTCCGCCGGTTTTAGTACAACCTGAAGCTTACTAAAATCGAACCGGCCAACTATCATACCTAAGGCCGGCATAATAACGGCCTGCACCAGGGTATTTACAATTTTAGTAAATGCAGTACCTACAATTAGGCCTACGGCCAAATCAACCATATTGCCACGTACAGCAAACTGTTTAAACTCCTGAAAAAGCGATTTCTTCTGGGCCATAGTTAATAACCTTTTTAACCGGAAATTTCTGAATAAATTTAGTAATGGTTTCGCTGGCCCCGGGCCAACTTATTAACTCCAAGGCCGAAGCTGCCAAATCTTCCGGGCTTTTGTATTGACCTTCGGTATAGGCATAGCCCCACCGCCAGCGGTCCGGTCCATCTTCCAGCAGTACGGCAAACTCGTGCGGATGCCGGCCTTTATCCAAGTATAATTTATTTGTGCTTGTGGGGGCTGTTAGTTCGGCTAGAGCCATTTCTATTCTGCGATTGTATTCTGCTACTGCAGTAGTTTGAGCACATACGCCACCACAATTTCCTAAGCACTTCTTAGGCCTTAGGTTAGTTAAACTTCGGCACAAAGCAAGCTGCCTAATTTTATCTGCTACATACTCTTGGGCGGCCTTTTTGGTCTTAAATTGATGGATTTCGCCCGGCCTACACTCCTGTACCAGCAAGTGTATATAGCCCCTTGTATCGGGGGCCGGTTCAATTTTCCAGCGGCGGGCGGTGGATTTTTTCAGGCTCTTTCCGTTCGCTATTTTTTCAGCTTCCAACAAAACCGTGGCTAGCAGTAAACTGCCCGTTTCCTCAGCCAGAATATCGTGCATTAAGCTGAGCTGGCCTCTGGCTTGGCGTGCCAGTTTGCGCTTAACTAGCTGCAAAGCTTTTTTTTGAAGGTTGCCCGACACCTCGGCCGAAATAATGTCACCTTCCGGGTTCAATGCCCGAATAATTCCGGCAGAAGTTGGTACATCTTGCAACCTTAGGGTAGCCAGTTGACCTTCGTAGGCTTGGTATGGGGTTTGGTATATTATATTTGACTGAACCCCACTATTGCCGTGCGCTTGCAGCATAACTTCCAGCAGGTGCATGGTAGCCTTGGCATCGCCGGCGGCCCGGTGGCGGGCATTATTGCTAATCCCTAAATCGCGACAAATATTCCCTAAGCTATAGCTGGCGTGGCCGGGCAACAGTTTACGCGAGCTTCGTACCGTACATAGGCGCGCCCGTTCAAACTCTTTTCCTATACGGTTAAATTCGGCTCGCAAAAAATTATAGTCGAAGCCTACGTTGTGGGCTACAAAAATGCAACCATCGGTCATCTGATGCACTATGTGAGCGACTGCCTCAAACGGGGGCGCATCGGCTACCATATCATTGGTAATGCCGGTAAGTTGGGTTATAAAGGGAGGAATTTTGACACCGGGATTAACCAGGGTACTATACTCATCAACTAATTTTTCACCATCATGAACGTATATTGCCAATTCAGTTATTCGGTGCCAACGGGCGTTACCTCCGGTAGTTTCTAAATCGACAATTGCGTACATACAGCTGAACTAATTGCGGCAAATTACTAATACAGGCTCAAATATACTAACCATTTTAGCAATTCATGCCGACATAAAAAAAGCCGACGAAGGCCGGCTTTTTATGTCTAAAATAAAACTTAAAATTTAAGTTGATTGAGTTTTCTGGCTGGTTTTACCTTTTGGCGTGATAACACTCTGCTCGGTTGCCGGCACTTGGTGGGCAGCCCGCTTGGCAGGGGTTCTGGTAGTTGGTGGCTCCTCGCCGTGCTGGTTTACGTGCTTACTTGCTTTGTCGCGGGCTTCTTTGCTTTTTCTTTCTAGTCCCATATGTATAGAATTTATATTTAAGTTAATTTACCTTTATTCAACCCTTTGCAGGCTAGTAAGGTTACAAAGGGTAAACTTTTTCAGCTTAGTAAATGCATAAACTTACCGGCCTGGGCCGCCCTCTTGATTTTTCCTACTTAAGTAACCGTTTGGTAGCAATTGCTGCCATAGTAAGCATAATCGCTGCCCTAATTTTAGGCTGGCAGTCGGGCATGGCATTCAACCCAGAATTAATTTGGTACGCAATTAAAATTGGGCTGGCAGTATTCCTTTCCTGGGCAATTGCCCGCGAGGCCGCCCCGGAAAATCACGCGGCAGCTTTGGTAGCTACGGTGCTTATTAGCCTTTCCCTATTATTTTTATACGCTAAACCAGCCTTGCTAGAAGTTGCTTTGCTGGTTTCCGTCACCCGCATAATTAACCGAACCACTGGCTTGCCGCCTACCTGGCCCGACGTGGTAGGTACCGGATTGCTGGCCTTGTTTATAGCCTATGCCGGAATCTGGTTTATTGCGCTGGCCCTTCCCGTTGCCCTATGGCTTAATAGTCGCTTTGATTCGGCAAATACCAAATTTAACCTAGCCGCCGGCTTTATATTTTTGGCTATTCTGGGTGTAGGTTTTATACATCTGGGGGAAGTTTATCCCGGAAATCTTTCTACTGGGTATACTATTGCTACCGTAGTTATTGCTAGTGGGTATGCGTTTTATATTAGAAAAAGCACCCTTGGCCGGGAAAAGAACGATTTAGGCACCGATTTTCTGGATAAAGAACGGGTTAAACAAAGCCAGGTTGTACTTTTGCTGAGCCTGGCCCTGAGCTCGCTTTGGCTGGGCAATCTGGGCTTTATGCAGCTAAGCGTAGTTTGGGCGGCATTTTCAGCTTCTATACTTTCTCAACCCTTCGGCAATGAAAAAACTGGCAGTACTATTTGATATGGACGGCGTTTTGGTGGACAACCACGCCTACCATGTTAAATCGTGGAAAGAGTTCGGCAACAAACACCAGGCTAAGGTATCCAGTGAAGACTTTAATACCCATATGGCCGGCCGAAGCACTAAGGCTGCTGTTAAATGGGTATTTGGCGATAATTTACCTGAAGAAAAAATAAGTAAACTTTTCGCCGAAAAAGAATCTATCTATCGCCAAATCTATAGCCAGCATATTTCCGAGGTATCCGGATTGAGCCGCCTGTTGCTAAATCTGCAAAAAGTCGGTATACCGTTGGCTGTAGCTACATCGGCCCCCAAAGAAAACCTAGAGTTTACTATGGAAGCCCTTAAGGTTGACCATTATTTTGCAGCCAAAGTAACCAGCGATGAGGTAGCCAATGCCAAGCCTCACCCGGATATTTACCTTGAAGCGGCGGCCCGGCTTAATATTTTGCCCCAGAACTGCGTTGTGTTTGAAGATAGCCGGGCGGGTATACAAGCCGCTAAGGCGGCCGGTTGTGCTGTGGTAGCTTTGACTACCAGTCATAATTCCCAGTATTTATATCCGGCAAACCCTCATTTCATTATTAAAGATTTTACCGAAATGAGTAGTAGTTTAATTAGACAAATTTCTGATAGATGCGTTTAGTCCTATTTTTTATACTTAGTTTTTTACCCTGCGTAGGAGCACAAGCCCAAAACTCCCCCAATTTACAACTGGCTAAGGTTAAGTACGATGGCGGCGGTGACTGGTACGCCAACAAAACCGCCCTACCCAACCTGGCCCAGTATGCCAACCAAAAGTTAGGAACCAGCATTAGCGAACAAGACCAGGTTGTGGCCATTGGCAGCCCGGAAATTTTTCAGTACGCCTACCTTTACCTTACCGGTCACGGCAATATAGTTTTCAGCGATGGCGAGGCTGAAAACCTAAAAAATTACTTGGTGAGCGGCGGCTTCTTGCATATCGACGATAATTACGGCCTGGATAAATTTATAAGACTGGAAATGAAAAAGGTATTTCCTGAACTAGAATTTGTGGAGTTACCTTTTGACCATCCGGTATACCAAACCCCGTTTAAATTCAGGAATGGTTTGCCTAAAATTCACGAGCACGATGGCAAACCGGCTCAAGGTTTCGGCTTATATTACCAGGGCCGCCTAGTGTGTTTTTATAGTTATGAAAGCGATTTAGGAAATGGCTGGGAAGATAGCAGCGTTCATAACGATCCGGAAGAAAAACGGCAATTAGCCCTTCAGATGGGCACTAATTTACTCTATCACGTGTTCACTCAAAAATAATTCCGCCGTTCTGTCACAACTGCTACGCTGGTTTTGTCTGTATGCTACAAGTAAACTTGTAGCAAAATTTTCTAACTATTTAAATAATATATCCCTGTGGTTATTATTCTGTTTTTCTTAGCGCACTGGTATTTTAGCTTATTCTGCCAAACGTTTTTTCTACACCGCTATGCTGCCCACAAAATGTTCACCATGAACAAAGGCTGGGAGCGGTTTTTCTTTATGGTAACCTGGGCCTGCCAAGGTTCCAGCTACTTGAGTCCTCGCGCATACGCTATATTGCACCGCCTGCACCACGCCTATTCCGATACGCCCAAAGACCCCCACAGCCCGCACCATACTGAAAATGTATTTACTATGATGTGGGAAACCAAGAAGATTTTCCGCACTCTGCAATACGATGAAAACGCACTAGGAATTGAAGAACGCTTTAAGCGCGATATACCGGGCTGGGACGCTTTTGACAAATTTGCCAGCCGCATACCCGTGCGAATTTTGTGGGGCGTGCTTTACGTTGCCTTCTACGTGCTGTGCATTAGCGTTTGGGAACTGCCCTATACACATTGGGCAATGTATGGCTTGCTACCAATTCATTTTTTAATGGGTCCGGTACACGGTGCTATAGTAAATTGGAGCGGCCATATGTACGGCTACTCTAATTTCGATAATAATGATCGATCTAAGAATTCGCTTCTTTTTGACTTTTTGATGCTAGGCGAGTTATTTCAGAACAACCACCATAAATTACCTAACCGGGCAAATTTTGCCGTTAAATGGTTTGAGTTCGATCCGGTTTACCCGGCAGTTAAGGTATTGAGTTTCTTTAAAATTATAAAAATGAAACAACCTGCTACCGAACAGCCGCTTACCCGCCAAGCCGCGTAATTAAGGTTAGGTAGTGCCCGAAAGCTTAAGCAGAAATTAGGATAATTCCAACATTTTTGGGTTAAGCTAGTTTAGAAGTGTAAATACCAGCAAAACAATCTGTTGGCATTTACACTTTTTGTTTTTAGAATTCTACCAAAACCTAAATATTTTTAAGATGAAAAAGAATTTTTTAACCAACACACTTCGTGCTAGTGGTAGTATAATGGCTATGGCAGCCGTGTTTACCTTTACTGCCTGCGATAATGACGGCCGTGAGGTCGATGAAGACGAAGTAGATGATATGGAAGTGGTAACTACTGACGTAGAGCCAGCTTCAAACACCGCCTACGAGGCACCAACCCGCGATTACGATACCGAATCTATGGGTACTGCTTACGACAACCGTCAGAAAATGATGGAAGAACAAGCTAGTTCAAACAATAACACTAGTGGATCAGCTAGCAGTAACCAGCAAATGTCCGATACGGACTATGAGGCAGCGTACAAAGAGTACAGCGACGTAAATCAGGAAATCCGCGATGCCCTGAGGACTAATCCGGGGATAGATTACCGCTATACCGATGATTATAAAACCTCAGACTATAGCTACGATTACTACGGAGTTTACTATGATAACGTAAGCGACCAAACCACCGCCGATAAGATGCGCGATATGGAGAAACGCCGTATGGAAAGCCGCAACAAACTTAGAGGCCAAATGAATAAAACTTCTAAAGCCTACGTTTCGGCCGAGGTAGATCCGGTTCCTAAAAAAGGGTTTGATGCACTGTATGAGTTTTTAGAAGACGAGATTGACTACCCAAGAACTGCCCAAGTAGCTGAAATTGAAGGTACCATATTTGTTGATTTTGTAGTAGATGCTAATGGAACCGTACGAAACGCAAAAGTTTCTAATAGTATTGATGGACAAACCGAACCAGTTAAAGGTCCGCTTAATCCTACTCAGGTAAGCGAAAACGAGCGCGAAGAGGCTATTAAGGAAATGGAAAAAGAAGCCATCAAGGCAGTAAATGCAACCAGTGGCATGTGGGAACCTGGTATGATGAGTTCTCAGAGTGTGGCTACTGAAGTATCGCTGCCAGTACGTTTTAGAATTAGCGATATATAAGTTAAGAACCAGTTTTAATATTCAAAGGACTACCTTACGGTAGTCCTTTTTTAATACTTTCGATCTAAGATTTCCTTCATAACTACGGCTTGTTTTAAGCCGCCGCGCTTTATAAGCAAATTTTTATACTTTGAACGCGAATCGCTTTTCCTTTTAAACTTACTTTTTCTACTTTCAATATTACCTAGTTTACTACCGGATTTCACCTGCTGATAGAACTCTCTTTCCTGCTGCTTTACTCGTTCCTGCGCCGAAAGAATATCCTGCAACTGGCGCTGTTCTTCAGCGTGCTTAATTCGCTGAGCCGCTTCTTGTTCTAAGTTACGATACATAGGTTGCTGACTGGCCTGAGGCTCCGGAGACTCTATAGCTTCGGTTTTCTCTTGGGCGCGGCGTTGGGCCCGCTGTTTAGCCTCATCAAAGCGTTCCAGAAGTTCTTCTAAGGATGCCGGCTGCGTAGCCTGGCCAGGGGTGCGCTGACCCTCATAGCCGGTATCGTCTTCGTAGTCAGTAGGCCAGGCTTCGGGCGGCGGACTACCAGGATTATTCTTCTTCCCTAAAGCCTTCAGTATTAAATAACCAATGCCTAGTACAATGTACACCAGAATCTGCTCCATAGCTTTACACGCGAAATTCTTCTCAAAATAACAAAATTATTAGTAATTTTCAGGCTGGCTAATTCAACTAGCGTTAGGTATGCGCCTTACATGTCTGGAAATTAAGGGTTTTAAAAGTTTTGGCGATCGGGTAATTATTCAGTTTAATGAAGGAATTACTGGAATTGTGGGGCCTAACGGCTGCGGCAAAAGCAATGTGGTAGACGCTATACGCTGGGTGCTGGGCGAGCAAAAAACTCGGGCCCTGCGCTCCGATAAGATGGAGAATATTATCTTTAATGGCACCAAAAACCGCAAAGCCAGCCAGTTAGCCGAGGTTTCCTTAACCTTCGATAATACTAAAAACTTGCTGCCTACCGAATACTCGCAAGTTACTATAACGCGCCGTTATTACCGCAGTGGCGACAGCGAGTACGAACTAAACGGCGTACCCTGCCGCCTAAAGGATATTACCGGCTTGTTTATGGATACCGGTATTGCCAGTAACAGCTATGCTATTATTGAACTAAAAATGATAGATGAACTGCTGAACGATAAGGAAAACTCCCGCCGGGCCCTGTTTGAAGAAGCCGCCGGTATATCCAAATTTAAAAGCCATAAGAAGCAAACCCTGCGCAAGCTGGAAGATACCGATGCCGACCTGGACCGGGTAGAGGATTTACTATTCGAAATTGACAAGAACTTAAAGAGCTTGGAACGTCAGGCTCGTCAGGCCGAACGCTACTTCACCCTAAAAAAAGAATACAAAGCCGCCAGCATTAAACTAGCGTGGGTTCGTTTGCACGATCAGGAAGAAGGCAAGGTGCGCATTGCCCGGCAGCTAACCGAAGAAAGCGACCGGCAGGAAGGTATAACGGCCGCTCGCGCCAGTCAGGAGGCCCGTTTGGAGGAAACTAAGAAAGTCGTACTAGAAGCCGAACGTTTGCTAAGCAGCCGTCAGAAATCTCTTAATACTCACGTCAGCAATATTCGTCAGTTAGAAAGCGAGAAAAAGCTTAAGAACGAACGTTTACGGTTTTTGTACGATAGAAGAGATAGTTTACAAAACCAGATTGTAGAGGATAGGCAGAGTGCGGAACGGGCAATTTTTACCCTAGAACGCCTGGAAGCTGAAATTGAATCGGTGCAGAAACACCAATTAGAAGCGGAAGCTCTGCTCAGTCGAAAGCAGGAGGCAAAAATTTTGGCTCAGGAACAAGCCACTCAGTACCGAAGCCGCCTGGCGGAGGTTAACCAACTCTATAAATCTATACAGGAGGAAGTATATAGCCTGCAAAAAAGCCTAGAAATGAAGCAAATGCAAGTTAGCAGCCTCCAGCAGGAACTAGA
>CAZDEY010000002.1:104071-118158 GCA_964504565.1 uncultured Roseivirgaceae bacterium | reverse complement strand
AAAACTGCCCGGGATTCACACCAAAGCTCCAGCAGTTTGAGTGAATACCGGACAAAACTTGCCCAATTATCCGAAGATGTACAGGTGCTGGAACAGGAATACGAACAATTGCAGCAGCACGATTTTGAGCACAAAGAGAAGCTTGCCCAGGCTGAACTCTCGGCGGCTGAAGCGCAGCAAAACCTGAATAAACTCCGGCGTACGCTGGATGCCCGGCAAAATGAATATGCCCTTACCAAGAGTTTGGTTGATAATCTGGAGGGCTTTCCCGAGGCAATTAAGTACCTAAAAAAACAAACCAGTTGGGGCAAAGAAGCACCACTGCTTTCCGATATCTTCACAAGCTCGGCTGAATACCGGATTGCGTTGGAAACCTACCTTGAGCCATATCTGAACTATTATGTGGTTGAAACCCTAGCCCAGGCTCAGGAGGGCATAAAACAGCTTAGAGAAGCTAACCGGGGCCGGGCTAATTTCTTTGTACTGGAATTATTAGATGGTAATAACTCTTACTCCCCCAATTATCCCCCAAACACCATACCGGCCCTCAAGCTAATTGAAACCGATAGCCGCTACAGCTCTCTTGCCCGGTACCTGTTCAGTTCGGTTTGTTTTGCGGAAGATAACTTTGTTGCTGAAACCTTTGCGGAAGTTACGGTGATTACCAAGAGTGGGCAGGCAATTTACCGGCCTAAAAGCCTGACCGGAGGTTCGGTTGGCCTGTTCGAAGGAAACCGGATTGGTCGGGCTAAAAACCTGGAAAATTTAAAAGTTGAAGTTCAACAGCTTAAAAAGGAAGCTGATAAACAAGAAAAACTTAACCAGCATCTTCAGGAAGAATATGGCCAATTAAAAGCCTACACCGTTCAGCCTAAGCTGGAGGAACTGAGAAAGCAACTAAGCCGGGTTCAGCAAGATAAAGTACAGGTTCAAACCCAATACGAACAACTTCTGCGCTTTTTAGAAAACCAAAGCGGTAAGCAGGAAGAACTTCAGGATAAAATGGTTGAGCTTAGAGAGCAACTGGAAGAAATTGAACCTACCCTCAAGGAAAAGCGAACACTACTAAATAGCCTAACCGAAGAGTTGGAGGTAAACAGCTCGGAAGCCCAGCGCTACGGCGAACTTTTGGCTACTGCCTCCGAGGCCTACAACCAACAGAATATCAGCTATCACCAGGTTTCTAACCAAATACAGCGCCTGGAACAGGAGTGGGAATTTAAGACTACTAACCGAAAAACTACGCAAGAGAGGCTACTCAAAAACGAACAGGAATTCAATAAGATCTCAACTGAAATTGACGAACTACTCCAGCGCAATGAGGTAGGCGACGATGAATTGCAGGCTTTGTATACTGAGCGGGGCGAGATTGAGCGGGGTGTGAATGAAGCTGAGCAAAGCTACTACCAAAGCCGGGGCGAGGTTGATGCCATAGAAAAGAACCTGCGCGAAATACAGCGGCAGCGCGAAAGCTCGCAGGCGCTGACTATGGAACTGAAAAATAAGCTGAACGAAATTAACCTGCAGATTAATAGCGTTCAGGAACGCCTTTCGGTTGAGTTTGGGGAAGAAGCCCTGAAAGAACTAAGCCATTTTGAAACTGAGGAAGAACTGCCAAACCTGGAAACCTGTCGGGAAGAAAATCAAAAGCTAAAGGAGAAAATTGAGCGAATAGGCCCAATTAACCCAATGGCTATGGAAGCGTACGAGGAAATTAAGGAACGGCATACCTTTATAAGTACCCAGCGCGATGACCTTTTGGCCGCCAAACTGGCGTTGGAAGAAACCATGGAGCAACTAGATACCGCTGCCCGTGAGGCATTTCTGGATGCTTTTGAAAAAATAAAAGTCAATTTTATAAAGGTATTCCGGAGCCTATTTACCGAGGAAGATGATTGTGATTTAAAACTGGTGAACCCGGAAAGTCCGCTGGAAAGCGCAATTGATATTATTGCCAAACCCAAAGGCAAACGGCCGCTGACTATCAACCAGCTTAGCGGGGGCGAAAAAACCCTGACAGCTACTTCGCTACTCTTTTCTATTTACCTGCTTAAACCGGCCCCCTTCTGTATTTTCGATGAGGTGGACGCCCCGCTGGACGATGCTAATATTGATAAGTTCAATAATATCATCCGCAAGTTTAGCGAGGAATCGCAATTTATCATCGTGACCCACAATAAGCGTACTATGGCCAGTACCGATATTATGTACGGCGTAACCATGCTGGAGCAGGGCGTATCGCGGGTGGTACCGGTTGATTTGCGTGAGCTAGAAGTTACTGCTTAATGGGGAAAGCAGGTGCCCAAAAGCAGTACGTTTTTCTGCGGAAATTCCTGTCTGAGGGTTCGGTAAAATATCTGAGTGATATAGCCTATCTGCTCAGTTCAATACTACTAAGCCGCTATATTTCACCGGCCGAATACGGCATATATGGTTTAGCCGTAATAGCCTACAATCTGCTACAAAAGTATACCGATTTGGGTGTAACCGAGGCCATTATTAGGGAACCGTACCGTAAGGAGTTAAGGGTAGCTGCCTATAGCCTTTCGGTAGTGAAAGGGTTAATTGCTGCCTTACTACTATGCTTGGCTTCCTACCTGGTTGGTTTGTTTTTTCAACAAGCTATAGTCAGCCGCATCGGAATAATTCTGGCTATTTCCATAGTAATAAAATCATTCACTGCTATAACAGTAGCCCTGGCTCGCAAGAACGGCAACTTCCAAAAACTGTACAGGCTTGACTTAACCGCGGCCTTAGTATCAATAGTTATAAGCGTGGTTTTAGCAGTAAGGGGATTTGGCCCTTACGCCCTGCTGGCTCCGCCATTACTCAGCGCACTTCTTTATTTAATGGTATTCTCTCCATCGGGTAAGCCTAATATAAGCAGCATCCGGCACGAGTGGCCTCAATTAGGCAGCCTTTTTCGTAACGTAGGCATTATTACCAGCGTACGTTACGCCCGCCAGAATATCGATTCTGTATTTATTGCCCGGTTTTTTAGTACTGCGGTGTTGGGTGTCTATAATAGAGCTTACAGTGTTATATACACTCCTTCAAACCTCCTGCTTAGCCAACTTAATTACTTTCTATACCGGGTTTTACCGGAAACTAAGCCTGATAAAAAGGCTATAGTAGATGTTCAACTTCTGGCTTCCCTAATTACACTAACCCTTCTGCCCTTTATATGGATTTTTTCACTACTTGGCACGGAGCTATCGGTTTTTCTTTGGGGACAAGATTGGGCAGCAGTTGGGGTTTTTCTGGCAATTTTATGTCCGGTGGCTTTAACCCAGCCGCTTATGGCCGGCAGCCAGAGCATACTGCTTTACTATAAACAGGAACAGTCCTATAGTAGGCTCACTCTAATTTCTACTGTAAGCCTGCTAATATTGGTAAGTGCTGCTGCCTTACACTCCAGCGAAGCCATTGCCTTGGCCTACGCAGCTAATTGTATAGCTATTACTCTACCGCTTTACTTAGTTTATAGTGTTGGGAAGCTAGATAAGCGGTATCTCTATTCCGTAGCTCCTGCTATATTGTTCCCTATTACCATTTTAGCCGGAAATTACGTTGGTAATTTAGTTATCCAGTTAATTGCACTAAGTGCAGCCAGTTTATACTACGGCTGGGAGGTATTAACTAATTTCAGCCGGTATAAAGAATTATTCCGTGCTTAAAGCCTGAGCTGCTTCATTGCTTTTTTCGGCGCACCCCCCGGACAGCTTCGGCTTCCCAGGGGTTTTCCGGCCAATAATGTTTAGAATAGCGGCCGCGTAGTTCCTTACGTACCTCGGCGTAGGTAGTATTCCAGAATGAGGCTAAATCTTGCGTAACCTGCACCGGTTTATAACCTGGGGAAAGCAAATGCATAAGCACTGGCACTTTATCCTTGGCTATTACCGGCGTGGCGGGCATACCAAAAACCTCTTGCAAACGAACCGCCAATACCGGCGGCGAACCATCGGCAAAGTATTGCAGGCTAATAGTTGAACCGCTGGGTACCTCCAGGCGCGGTGGGGCCAGCGTATCAATCTCATTTTGTAGGTGGTAAGGCAAGGTGCTGGTTAGTATGGTTTTCAGATTGAGTTTCTGAAGTTCGCTTAGCTTACGCAGATGTAGTAAATAGGGCGGCAGCCAATCTTCTACCCTGTCTTTCAAAGCTTTTTCCGAAAAATCGGGAAATTCCAGTTCCGGCAGCCAAGTGTGCAGACTTTGCAGACGATTTAACCACGTAATGGTGGCCTCATCTGGTTTAAAGATTTTGACTCCCTGCTGCCGGAATAATTCGCAAAATAGCTTATCAACATCTTCCTGTTCAATTTCCCGGTTCCGGCTTCGGGAGGCTACTAAAACCCCTACCCTCTTTTCCACTACCGACTCTATTGCTTCTCGCTCCGTATTCCAGCGCACATTTTTTTCGGCAGAAGTTATGGAAGTAATATATTCTGGAGCTAAGGGTGCGGCTGAAAAAATTTTACCCTCCTTTCGCCCGGCATCGTACGCCCCTATGGCAATCCATTCATTATGAAACAGCGAATCGCCTTCGGGTAGGCTGGCCCACTGGCCGCTGGCTAAGCGGTAACGAAAACTAACGCCTACTCGTTCAGCCTGGGCTATTCGCTCCGGGTAAGCCAGTGATAGTAAATAGCCCACATCAGTATCTACCACCGATGCGCAGTCTACCTTGCAGCTTAGCAATTTAGCCCACTGCCGAGCCATCTGAATAGTCTGCTGGCTAAATTTGCTATTCTGCCGAATATCCCGGTTTAGTTTTTCAACTGCTAAGGAAATATCGGTAGAGTTTCTGGCGCCGGCATACGACCGTTCTTCCAGCAGGGCGGCTACCAAACAGGCTAAACTTCCAAGGCCCTGCTTATTCCCGTGTACCAGCAGGTGAGCAATGCGAGGATGGGTTGGTAATCGGTTAATTTCTCGACCCTCTTCGGTAATTTTACCTTCAGCACTTAAAGCATTTATAGAAGTTAACAGACTTTTAGCCGATTTTATATAACCTTTAGGCGGAGCATCCACCCAGGGTAGTTCGTTTGGCTCATTCGTACCCCATTCGGCCAGTTCTAAAACCAATGTTGAAAGATCGGCTTCCAGTATTTCCGGGGGGAAGTCGGTTAAAAATTTACTTTCCGCTGGTTTACTCCACAACCTAATAGCTTTACCCGGCCCTAACCTGCCCGCCCGGCCGGAACGCTGAGCGGCCGTAGCCAGGCTTAACCGTACAGTTTGCAGGCTGGTGAGGCCATTTTTAGGTTCATAGACCGGCCGCCGGCTCCAGCCTGAATCGATTACGGTGGTTATTCCGGCAATGGTTAAACTGGTTTCGGCTATGGAAGTAGCCAATATTACTTTTTGCCTTCCTTCAGCATCGGGCAGCAGAGCAGCATCTTGCTGGTCGGGGGGCAAGTCGCCGTAGAGCTGGTGAACTACGGCCGGAACCTGCCAATTTTCCAGCTTTTCGGCAACCTGTTTAATTTCGCCACTGCCGGGTAGAAATACCAAAATATCTCCTTTGGTTTGAGGCACAGCTCGCCGAACGGCCCCGCTTACCTGCTCAGCTATGGTTTGGTTAGGCTCTGGTTCCCAGTGCTCCAGTTTTACCGGAAAATTTCTGCCTAAGCTTTTTACTACCGGCGCCCCCAACTTTTCCGATAACACCTCGCTGTTCAGGGTAGCGGACATTACTAAAATGCGCAAGTCAGGGCGCAAAATGGCCTGCATATCGCGGCACAGGGTCAAGGCTAAATCGGCTTGTAACGAGCGTTCGTGAAATTCATCAAATATTAGCAGGCTTATGCCTTCCAGGGCATTATCGTGCTGAAGCATGCGGGTAAGAATACCCTCGGTTACTACTTCCAGTTTAGTATTGGCTGATACCTGGCTATCGAAGCGTACCCGATAGCCTACGGTTTGCCCCACCGCTTCGCCTAATTGCTGCGCCAGTCTACGAGCTACCGACTTAGCGGCCAACCGGCGCGGCTGCAGCATTATTATCTTCCCTTTTTCCTCTTTAAGAAGTTGAAGCGGCAAACCGGTGCTTTTACCTGCGCCGGTTGGCGCTTCCAGCAGTACCAAGGGGGCTTCGCTAAGTTTGGCCAGTAATCCAGGAAGAATTTCCAGAACGGGCAGCCTAGTTTCAGTCATGGTGCAAAGGTAGGCACAAACGGCTTTATTCCTTACGAATAGCCTCTACCGGATCAAGGCGGGCGGCTCGCATGGCTGGGTAGGTACCAAATATAATTCCTATTAAAATGGATAAAATACCAATTACTACTAGGGTACTTAGGGTAAAGGCGGCACCAAACTCAATTTCTACCAAACTGGAAATTATAGGTGCAATAGCCAAGGATGCCAGCACCCCCAAAACCAACCCCGCCAAGCTGCCAAAGCCGGATATAGTTACCGATTCGGAAAGAAACTGCCACATAATATCCCTTTTTTTAGCACCGGTAGCTTTTCTAATCCCTATTTCGGTAGTGCGTTCGTTTATGGAAATCAGCAGAACATTCATAATGCCAATACCGCCAACTAACACCGATATGCCGGTAATTAAGCCCATAACCAGCTTGGCTACCAACATACCTTTTTCCATTTGGACCAGGCGGGTATCAGAGGTGCTAAAGGTAATTTGCTCTTTTTTTTCAGGGAAGTTCTTAGTCACCCAAGCTTCTAAATCAGATCGGGCTTGCAGGGTATTTTCAACCCGCAGCGGCTCAATATACACCATGGGGTTGCCGGCTGCCAAGCTGGCCGAATCGATATGGGTTACGGGAATATAGACGTTGGCTGATTTACCATTGCTACCTAGCACCCCCACAATATTATATTTAACGTTATTTAATTCTACATTTTTTCCCAGCAGATTGTATGGTTCAGTGGTTCCGAAATACTTCTGGGCAAAAATTGAGTCTACGGCCGCTACCGGACTTCTATCGGCCATTTCATCAACAGTAAAAACCCGCCCCGCCTTTAAGTCTAGCTGCGGCATTATATGTTCGGTGGTTCCGTATAGTCTTATCGCTATTTCGTTTCCCTGATAATTTTTAATACGCTTGGTTTCGGTGTAATGAATGTAGCCCTTGCTGGGTTCCGAAATATTTGCCAGGGCGCTGTTTAATCGGTCATAA
Organism: uncultured Roseivirgaceae bacterium; assembly: GCA_964504565.1. Taxonomy (GTDB): domain Bacteria; phylum Bacteroidota; class Bacteroidia; order Cytophagales; family Cyclobacteriaceae; genus Cesiribacter. The sequence continues at coordinate 111,019 of CAZDEY010000002.1, read as the reverse complement.
TCAAACGTGAACGGATCTTTCGCCTTCAACCTTATACCGTCTTGTTCTACATAGGGGTTGGTGGTAATTATTACCGATTGCATTGCAGTAGTACCACTAATCTGGTCGCGGGCAAACTTTTCCATGCCGTCCAGTAAAGATAGTATAGTAACCAAGGCGGCTACGCCAACTACTATACCTAATACGGAAAACAAGGTATGTAGCCAGTAGCTGCGGATATTTTGCCAGGCTAATGAAAACGAGTTGAACAATTGCTTAAGGCTCATATGCTGAAATGGTTAAAATCGAAGAGTTAACCTAATAAACTCAGCCTATATCCACTAGCTAATTGTTACCAACGGTTATTTTAATAGACGACCAGTTTTTTCTGAGATAGGGTACCGTCCATAAAAACTCGTACCACGTACATGCCTGGCTTTAATTCGGAAATCTCCAGGTCGGTAGAATAATTTTCAGCATTCAGTACCTGAAAAAATTGGCTGGCCCCCTGCATATTAAAAATTTCAACGTAGCCTTTGTCTTTAAAACCCCGATAGGCCAGGTATAAATAATCATCCTGAACATTTATTGGATTAGGATAGATTTGAATATCAGTCAGCACTTCACTCTCAACCAGATCAGATACCACAGTTTGCCCGTTATTTAGTTCTAGCTTAGCCCTAAAAATATTATTTCCGTTAACTAGCTCTACTTCGGAAAGCGTGGTGCTTAGGCTGATGGGGTTATCAATAGTGGCTATTACCGAATAGCTTCCGTCCACTTCCTGCCGTTCAAATACAATACGTTCAACCTGATATAGGGTGCCCACTGTAAGCCTTAAATCTGCCAAAAGCGGGTCGTTAGGGTATCGCGAGGCATCAAAGTTATTAATATAACAGGCCAATGCCTGGTTTTCCCAATTATATAGTAAACTTTTAGCTGCTTCTTTCCCGCTTAAAACCGGAGCCACCGCATAGTATCCCTCACCTAGTTCTTCTTGCTTAAAAACTTTGAACGTATCGGTTGTGGTAGTAAATAATTCAAGATACTTTTCCCCCAGGGTATAAATCTTATAGCGATCGGCCGCCGCAATTTCCGACCATTGAATTAACAAACTATCGGCGCAGGAGAAGCCTACTGTAGGGCGCAAAAACCGCCCTACGGTAAATCGATCAGAAAGATAAGTTTTTCCGCCTACCGTCATCCGCAACTGACCTATAGCATGGGTTTCGGGCACATTCCAGAAGTGAAAGGTTTTGCGTAGGTCTACCGATTCGCCAATTACTACCCACTCGCCCCCATCTAAGTTGTATTCCAGCTTGCCCTGGGTTCCGCTCGGGTACGATGAATCCCAGCGCAGAAACGGTGGGCGCTCCCCGTAGACCGGAGCATTGTCCAGGCCGGTGGGGTACGTCCACGTAAAATTTTCGGCCACATCCCACTGCCAGCTTAGGTAATAAGGCTGATCGCCAAAGGGTAGTGCGTTGCTGGTTACCTGAATTTGGTAATTGCCGGCCGGTACATCTTCTAAAGAAACTAGTTCTGCTACATTTATATGATCTTTGCCCCGGGTAGCGGCCTGGCTTAGTCGGCTGGAATCGGCTTCAATGCTTAATACCCACGGCAGGAATGTTTCACCGTTCGGAGCTTTTACCAAGATGTCTAAATCTTGCAGCAGGGTAATATTATCGTTTACATTGGATGGTGGGTCAACCCAACTTATAGCCACCCGCAAATTGGTTGCATTGGCCGGTATGGTAATTGTGGTATTCTGAGGATTGGTTAAGGTTAGGGTTTTGGCGGTGTACTGATTGTTCTCAATAATTTGTAAAGCCTTTTCTAACTGAATATTACCCCAACCGGCATCGTAGTCGGGGCCGGGCCGACCAACATCCTGCGCGCTTGCCATTAGCACCGACCGCACCAGGGCAACATTAGGGTAGCTTCCGGTTTTATTTAAGTACGTATTCTGAAGTAGGGCCACCGCGCCGCTAGCTAGTGCGGCAGAATTAGAACTACCGCCCACACTATAGGCCACTAAATCGGGTTTAATTCTCCCATCAAAAGCCGGGCCCGAGGCATTAAACCTATCAACCCTAAGCACGCTGTCTACCGAGCCAATGGTTAGTATATTTTTGGCTTGTTTAAAGTTTCCGGTCAGCAGGGCAAACCCGTTTACATTGGCATATACCCCGTCGGTTGGGGCTACTTTATTAGGGTTACCTACCGAAAACACATGAACTAACTCCTGGTCATTATAGTAAACCTGTTCATCGTACGATAGGGCTTCCGGTCCGTAATAATTTGAAGGATCCGGCACGCCATAGCTATGGTTTTGCAACTTTATATTCAATGGGCCCAAGTATTCTATATACGAGCTCGCAAACAGATCATCAAAGGTGGTGGTTGAAACTAAAGCCTCCTCGGCTACTCCCTGGCTTTGGGGTGCGGTGTTTCCGGCCCCGGCAATATAAGTGGCCATTTGGGTAGCGTGTGCGTCAATGGTTTCATCCGGCTGGTACGCTTCAATCACCCGGTTTCTGATATCCAAATCCTGCGGATCGAATGCGCCTTCCTTTATTGAAATATTTTGGCTAGCTCCTCTAAGGTTTGGTCTACTAGAATGCACAAAATTAATTTCATTAACGGTTAAGTCATTATCTTGCAAAAGGCTTTCAGCCCGCGCTGAGCTGCCGGCTGGGGTAACGCTACGTAGGCTTGGGTAGGCCTCCAAAATGTTTTTTAAGCCGGCAGCGCTTAGTTCAACTTCTACCAAATGGTTTTTAGCCAACACCTTTAAAGCGCTTTTTTCCAAAGCAGCGGGTAATTCCGCTTCCCGATCAAAAATTAACTGCAGCTTTTTAGTTGATGGGCCTGTTTGATTTTGCAGCCACTCCAGCACGCTGGAGTTTAGCTTCCAAAGATTATTTACCGGCGTACTTTTAATTTCCGGTAAGTTAATTTCTGAAGTTTTTTTAAAAATTATATGGTTGGCATTTAGTATCCTTAAAATCTCCCCGGATTCTAGTAATTCTTCCTGGCTAATAGGCATATTGCTAGAAAGCATTACTATGTCACTGTCCAAATTTTTAATTTGAACTTCATTGGTCTGAGCCACAAACAAGCGAAATTTTTTATCAATACAACAATAACCATTTACCTGACTGCTGGAAGTTTCAGGAAATACTGTAGAACATATCCACACTAAAAACAGCAAAGAAAGTTTATTAGAAAAATCCAAATTCATACTTGTCTATAATAAAGGAGCTTAGGTCAAAACTAGCATCAAAATAAAATTAAGAAGCAATTGAATTACACCCATTCTTATTCTGTAGTTAGTGCAACTTACTAAATTTATACTGATGTAATATTTGCTTTTATAGAATAAAATTTTCTATACTTGCATATCCAACAATTTAACTAACTATTTTTATGAAAAGATCATTTTGGTCTCTAGCGCTAGCTTCAGCGCTGGCAGGAACTACTTTGTTAACTTCTTGCTCCAACGAAGAAGAATTAGCTCCAAATCCGGAAAATGCTATTTCGCAAGCCACTCTAGCTAAGTTCGAAAATCTAGGCTTCAATCCTAATGACATTGTTCGTCAGGGTGAAAATTTCTTAGTTGGTGGCGATATTGTAGTTACCCCGGAAGCTTTTGCTGAAATGGTAAACGCCAAACCTATTAGCGTGCCTGGCGTGGCAGATGCCGAACAGTATCGCACCTGGAACTTAGTAAGCTCGCCTCGTACAATTCGTGTACGTGCCAGTGGACTAAATAGTAAGGCTAGCACTGCCTTGGATTGGGCCATTGCTAACTTTAATCGTTTAAATACCGGCCTTACCTGGAGAAGAGTAAGCAGCGGCGGCGATATTGTAGTACGCCAGAGCGGATCTAGCGCCGGTGGTGTAGCCGGATTCCCTTCCGGAGGTCGTCCTTACAACAGTGTAACCCTTTACGGCGGCACTACTAACTACGATACTAACGTAGTAGAACACGTACTAACTCACGAGCTGGGTCACTGTATTGGTCTTCGTCACTCGGACTACTTTAACCGTTCATATAGCTGCAGCAGCGGTGGTAACGAAGGTAGTGGCGGCGTAGGTGCAGTACACATTCCTGGCACCCCTACCGGCTACGATTCTCAGTCGCTTATGAATGCTTGCTTTAGTGCTAGCGAAGATGGCGAGTTCTCGTACTATGACCGTGTAGCTATTGAGTATCTATACTAGTTATAGGTATATTATACTAAAAGTTTAAAAAAGGGCTGTCCAAGGGGCAGCCCTTTTTTTGTTATCCAACAACTTTAACCAACTAAATTTTAAGTAAGCCTTAAAAACAGATTTTAAATTTAAATGCTAGATTAAAAGCTTACCATATTAATTTAAGTGGACGTAGTTGCAAAGGCGATATTACGCTTAAATTGATTTAAAGCAACATTTTGGAATAAAAATAAATTTTAAAAAATTTCGATATTACCGCATACAACCTATTATTCTTTTGACTACATTTCGCCTATCCAATTATTATTTCAACTTAATGACCAACAACAAACTAAGTTTTGCAGGCGCATGCTGGAGCATGGTGCTAGCTGGTGTAATGTTCTCTTGTTCCGATCAGGAGAGTATGGTTCCTAATAACGAAAATGCTGTACCTCAATCGGTACTGGCTAAGTTCGAGAGCTTAGGATTTAACCCTAACGATATTCAGCGTCAGGGTGAGAATTACCTTATAGAAGGCGATATTGTGGTTACTCCGCAATCATTTGCCGAAATGATTGACCCAATAAGCGTACCTGGTGTAGGTGGTGCTGAGCAGTATCGTACCTTTAACCTAGTAAGCGCCCCACGCACTATCCGCGTACGGGCTAGCGGTTTAAACAGCAAGGCCAGCACCGCCTTAGATTGGGCAATTGCTAACTACAACGCTTTAAATACCGGCCTTACCTGGCAGCGCGTATCTTCGGGCGGCGATATTGTGGTACGCCAGAGCGGCACTAGCGCCGGTGGTGTAGCCGGATTCCCTTCCGGAGGTCGTCCTTACAACAGTGTAACCCTTTACGGCGGCACTACTAACTACGATACTAACGTAGTAGAACACGTACTAACTCACGAGCTGGGTCACTGTATTGGTCTTCGTCACTCGGACTATTTCAACCGTTCATATAGCTGCGGTACTGGTGGCAACGAAGGTAGCGGCAGCAGCGGCGCGGTACACATTCCTGGTACCCCTACCGGCTACGATGCCAACTCGCTAATGAACGCTTGCTTTAGTGCCAGCGCCACCGGCGAGTTTTCAAGCTACGATCGTATTGCGATTGAGTATCTGTACTAATTTGAAAATGACTATAAACAAAAAGGCTCCTGGGTTTTCCCAGGAGCCTTTTTTATTTATTTAACTACAGAAGCTGCAATTAACCTTCAACTTCTTCCAAAATCAGGTTATGATTGGTATAAATACATATATCAGCCGCAATGTGTAGAGCCTCTTCTACCATTTCTTTAGCAGTCATTTTGTCGGCCGCGTGTTTCTTCAGAGCAATAGCGGCGGCATTAGCATACATACTACCGGAACCGATTGTAGCTATCCCGTTTTCTGGCTCCAGCACATCGCCAGTTCCGCTAATTATAAGCACCTCATCCTTATCACAGGCAATCATCATAGCCTCCAGCTTACGCAGGTAACGGTCGGTTCGCCAGTCTTTGGCCAACTCAATAGCCGCCCGTTTTAGGTTGCCTCCGTAGGCATTCAACTTCTCATCAAATTTTTCCAATAATGAAAAGGCATCGGCGGTAGAACCTGCAAAGCCTACTACTACTTTACCATCTTGTAGCTTACGTACTTTACGTACATTGCCTTTAGCAACCGTATTGCCCATAGTAGCCTGCCCATCGGCCCCAATTGCTACTTTACCATTATGTTTTATAGCGCACACAGTGGTGCTTCTTATTTTAGTCATTAATTTAGTATTGGGTATCGAGTAGTGAGTAGTGAGTATGAAACAAGTCTCAATACTCACTACTCACTACTCACTACTATTATCACACTAGCATTCTAATTGGGTCTTCCATGAATTGTTTGAAAGACTGAAGGAAGGCGGCACCTACGGCACCGTCAACCGCGCGGTGGTCGCAGCTTAGAGTAACCTTCATTACGTTGCCGGGCACAATTTGACCGTCGCGCACTACGGGAGTTTGCTTTATACCACCTACAGCCATAATGCAGGCATCCGGTGGGTTAATAATGGCCGTAAACTCTTCAATGCCAAACATTCCTAAGTTAGATATTGTGAAGGTACTACCCTCCCAATCCTTAGGTTGTAATTGTTTATTTTTAGCGCGGGCGCCAAAATCTTTAACCTCGGCCGATATATGGCTAAGCGATTTACTATCGGCAAAGCGCACCACCGGCACTAACAGGCCTTCCGGCACGGCAACGGCTACACCAATGTTAATATGCTGATTATACCGCATGCTATCGCCCATCCAGCTTACGTTTACGCCCGGATTTTGGCGTATGGCTTGGGCCGCCGCTTTAATCACAATATCGTTATAGGAAATTTTAACCGGGGATAGTTGGTTAAGGCTTTCGCGTGCGGCAATTGCCTTATCCATATTAATTTCCATAGTGAGGTAAAAGTGCGGAGCAGAGTATTTGCTATCGCTCAAACGCTTAGCGATAGTTTTACGCATCTGCGAAACTTTTTTATCCTCGAATTTTTCTTCGCCTATTACCTGCGGCAAGCTAATGGCTTTATCGGCACTGGAGCTAACCGAAGCTTTGGTTTCCGCTTTGGCCGGCTCAAAACTTTCTACATCCTTTTTCACAATTCGGCCATCTGGGCCACTGCCCTTAATATCGGCCAGGTTGAAGCCGGCTTCTTCAGCCATCTTCTTGGCCAAAGGCGAAGCTTTAATACGACCGCCGTCAGCATTATTTGTGGACTCCTGGCGTTTCTCTTCTGACTTCTG
>CAZDEY010000002.1:96347-104061 GCA_964504565.1 uncultured Roseivirgaceae bacterium | reverse complement strand
TTGGTGCCGCTTCGCTGGATTTAGCTTCCGATTTTTCTGTTTCTACCTCCTTCGGCTCATTAGCCTCCTGCTCTTCGGCTTCTATAAGGGCTTTCCAGTCGGCTCCTTTTTCACCAATTACTGCCAGCACTCCGTCCACCGCTACGCTTTCGCCTTCACCAACACCGATATGAAGCAGTACGCCATCTTCGTAGCTTTCCAGCTCCATAGTAGCCTTATCGGTTTCTACTTCGGCCAGTAGTTCTCCGCTTTCTACCTTATCGCCTTCCTTCTTATGCCAAGCAGCAATGGTGCCTTCCTGCATGGTATCGCTCATTTTGGGCATACGCACCACCGTAGCCTTAATGCTGGAAGTATCTACTTTCTTCTTCTCGGCCTTAGGCTTCTCCTCGCTCTTAGCGGCTTCTTCCTTAGTATCGGTTTTTTGTTCGGTAGCACCACCAGAACCGCCACTTTCCAGATCTTTTAGCAAGCCGCTGATATCCTCATCTTTTTTACCAAGAATAGCAATGACCCCATCAACCGGAACGCTTTCCCCTTCTTCAATGCCTATATGTAAAAGCACCCCGTCTTCGTAGCTTTCCAGCTCCATGGTTGCTTTATCGGTTTCAACTTCAGCCAATATATCGCCCGATGACACCTTGTCTCCTACCTTTTTCTGCCAGGAGGCAATAACACCTTCTTCCATGGTGTCACTCATTTTGGGCATGCGAATAACTTCTGCCATAATCTGCGCGCTGCGTGCGGTTTAAAAATAGTAAGTACGGCGTAAAATAAAGCCATTTTCCCTTATTCCCCAAAGGTATGGCAACCTAAGGTTAAAGCCTACCGCCAACTCTTTTGTTTTACTACTGCTGGGCAAACTATATTGCAACCGAATGAAAAAGCTTTCACCCTGGTATTTACCCAACGGGCACTTGCAAACAATTATACCCTCGCTGCTGCGCAAACCAGCTCCGGTAACCTATGTGAGGGAACGAATAACTACTGCCGATCAGGATTTTCTGGACCTGGACTGGGCCTATACTGAAACTAAAACCAGCGGGCCGCCGCCACTTTTAATTATTAGCCACGGACTGGAGGGCGATAGTCAACGAGCTTATGTGAAAGGTATGGCGAAAGCTTTTTTAAGCGAAGGCTATGATGTTTTAGCTTGGAATTATAGAGGCTGCAGCGGCGAACCTAACGCCCGGCCGCACTTTTACCATAGCGGGGCTACGCACGATTTGGAGGCCGTAATTAGTTATAGTATGGAAGAAAAAGCCTATAAACACATTATTTTAGTAGGCTTTAGTTTGGGCGGAAATTTGACCCTGAAGTACGTAGGTGAGCTGGGAAAAGGGATTAAGAAAGAAATAAAAAAAGCTATAGCCATTAGCGTTCCGTTGGATTTGGCTGGAAGCAGTGCCGAAATAGGCAAGTTCAAGAACAAGATTTACGAATTACGCTTCCTGAATAATCTAAGAAAAAAGCTACGAAATAAACTTATCCATCAACCAGAAGCCTATTCGCTAGATCCACTTAAAGAAATAAAATCGCTTTGGCAGTTTGATGATGCTTATACCGCCCCGCTGCACGGTTTTAAAAATGCTGCCGAATACTATAGTAAATGCAGTAGCCTGCAATATTTAGAGCATATCACTATTCCAACCCTAATTATAAATGCTAAAAACGATCCATTCTTAAGCCCTAGCTGCTACCCCGAAAAAGACCTCAAAAACCACCCCTACGTGCAACTTGAGGTACCCGAGACCGGCGGCCACGTAGGTTTTAAGCTACTAAATGGCCAATATTACTCGGAGGTGCGGGCGGTGGAGTTTGCCAAATTGGTTAGTGGCTAGTGCTTGGTGCTTAGTTGTTGGTTGTTGGTTGTTCGTAACGAGGCACGAAAGTATGCGGTGTCTGGTATATAGCATCTTCTTATATCCTAATTCCTATGTCTTCTGTCCTAACTTCTAGGAACCAAAGCAGCTTTTACTCTAATTTCTAGCGTCTACCTTCTAACTTCTAAGTATAAATTCTTAATTTTCCGGCCTATGTGCGGACGTTATACTTTAGTTAAATCGGCAGAAGAAATTGCGCAGCGTTTTAAGCTGGAAGAAATTGACCCGCGTCTGAAGTCTACCTATAATGCCGCCCCCACCCAGTTGCTGCCGGTTATTACTGCCGACTCTCCGGAAGGCCTGAGCTGGTTTTATTGGGGATTGATACCGGCCTGGAGTAAAAATAAGGCGGTAAGCCAAAAACTTATAAATGCCCGCGCCGAAACAGTTGACCAAAAAGCTTCCTTTAAACGAGCCCTGCAGGCCCGCCGCTGCCTGGTTCCGGCCGATGGTTTTTACGAATGGAAAGTACTGGGCAAAAAAACCAAAGTTCCCTACCGTATCCATTTAGCTGGTAATGAATTATTTGCATTTGCCAGCTTATGGGAGGAATACGAGGACGATGGCGGAGATGTAGTGCATACCTTCACAATAATTACCACCGAAGCCAATAGTAAAGTTGCCTCTATTCACGATAGAATGCCGGTAATTTTAAATAAGCAAGACGAAAAAACCTGGCTCAATAAAAATACTGATAAGGATGATCTGTTGGCATTGCTTAAACCCTATCCGGCAGATAAAATTAGCAGTTATACTGTTTCTTCCGAAGTGAATAGCCCCGCTAATAACCGGCCTTCGCTTATAAACCCGGCCCCACCTACCGACCAGCACGGTAATTATACCCTTTTTGGTTAATTATTAACGATTTCGTAAAAATTGAGTTAAGTTTTCGGGAATCGCTGCCAGATTACTAATTTCAAGCCCCGAATAATAAACTTTATGTATCAGTCTCAGCTTACCGGCCTTGGCCATTACGTACCCGAAAATGTAATAACTAATGCCGATTTAGAACAGGTAATGAACACTACCAACGAGTGGATAGTGGAGCGCACCGGAATTCAGGAACGCCGATTTTTCAACCCGGAAACTGATACGGTAGCCAACATGGCAGCCCGGGCTAGCAAAATGGCTTTTGAACGGGCCGGAATATCGGCCACCGATGTTGACTTAATTGTATTTGCCACCATTACGCCGGACTATTTTTTCCCTGGTTCAGGCGTTTTGCTACAACGAGAGTTAGGGTTAGAAGAGATTCCAGCATTGGATATACGCAATGCCTGCAGCGGCTTTATATACGGCCTTTCCGTAGCCGACCAGTTTATAAAGACCGGGCAGTACCAAACGGTGTTGGTAATAGGTGCTGAAATACAAAGCAGCCTAATGGAAATGAGTGATGAGGGCCGCAACGTATCGGTAATTTTTGGTGATGGTGCCGGGGCGGCTATATTACAGCGAAGTGAAGCTAAAGACAAAGGCATACTAAGCACCCATCTGCATTCCGATGGCCGCTACGCCGAGGAACTATACGTTAAAGACCCGGGCAGCAGCCGCCACCCTAATGAGCGGGTGGACCCCGAACAAATGAAGGGCCGATCTATTCGTGCGCATATGAACGGCAATGCGGTATTTAAGCACGCCGTAGTGCGCTTTCATGAGGTAATTATGGAGGCTTTGGAAACCAATAATTTACAAGTTAGTGATATTGACTTACTAGTGCCCCACCAGGCTAATCTAAGAATCAGCAATTACTTAAAAGATAAACTTGAATTGGCGGACGAGCAGGTGTATAACAACATTATGCGCTACGGCAACACTACCGCCGCTTCCATACCTATAGCATTGAGCGAAGCTTACGAAGAAGGCTTGCTTAAGGAGAACACCTTACTGTGCCTGGCAGCGTTTGGCAGTGGGTTCACCTGGGCCTCGGCTTTAATTCGCTTTTAATTAATTTTTTACGTTATTGCCTTTTTAAGGCTGATATTAACCTGTACATGAAGACGCTTAATTATAACCCAAGTCCTTTTGAAACTAAGCTGGCTAAAGCTATAACCGCCAGTATACCTAATATTTCCGCTTCAATGGAAAATATTAAAATAGTAGATCATACGGAGAACCTTAAACGGGACAACCCCCTTATCGTGCTTCATTTAGAAGACGAAGACGGTGACAAACACGAAATGGTCATCAAAATTATTCAGCGCCCGGATGCCTTTTAACTTTGGCGGAGCTAAGCCTCAAGCAGTTGGTATTAATTCAGAATGGTGAAATTCTGATTACTAAAAAACAAGCCTTGGCAAACATTGAGCAACTTATGCTACAGTGTATACCAAGGCTTCGTTCTATAGTAGAGTCTGCCCACCTTATTACCAAGCCTGCCCAACCCGACTTTAAATTAAGCCGGGGCGATAATTACCACGACTTGCCCTACCGGGTACTTGACTACCCCCGCCAATTTACCCAAGATAACATTTTTGCCGGTCGCATTATATTTCTGTGGGCAGGTTCATTCAGCGTACAGTTTCATTTAGCCGGTGAAGCCTTACTTAGGATTCATACAGAAAGGGTTCTACAAATTTTGAAAGACAACGATAGAAGTTGGAATGTGGGAGTTAACGATGATCCCTGGCAGCACCACTTTACGCCGGATAACTACCAAGTTCTATATGAAGCAAGCACAGAGCAAATTAAAGCTGTTCTAGCCAAACCCTACCTTAAACTGGCAAAGAAAATCCCGCTGACTGATTATAAAAATTTAGAAGACTTTGCAGTTAATACATATCAGGTGTTTTTTGAAACCCTGATTAATAATACAAAAGCCGATTAAAATTAACCGGCTTTTGTGTTTTTGTTTATTTATATACTAAGAAAATAGTAATTCGCGGTACTTAGCCAACGGCCAGTAGCTGTCGTCAACCAGTAATTCCAGCTTATCAACGTGGTAGCGGATTTCCTGGAAATAACTTTCTTTCAGATCCTTGTACGCTACAGCCATATCGCGCATATGTTCCATGGCATTGGCTTTTTTACGCGCTTCTACCATTTCGTTAACCTTGGCTTTAATTACACTCAGGTGCTGCGATATTTCCTGAACGGTTTCGTAAGCTACGCTATCGGTGGCGTTCAGGCCAATATCTTTCATACCTCTTAGGCTCTGTACCAGTTCGCCCTGGTAGCGCAGGGCTGCCGGAAGTATCTGGTTTAACGAGAGGTCGCCCAGTAACCGGCTTTCAATCTGCACTTTGCGTACGTAATTTTCCAGGCGAATTTCCTGACGGGCTTCCAACTCTACCTCACTAAATATTTTGGTATCGGTAAATACCTTTTTAGACTTTTCAGTCAGGTAAGCATCCAGGGCTTCCGGGGTATTTTTCACGTTGCTCAGGCCACGCTTTTCAGCCTCGGCCACCCATTCGTCACCGTAGCCATTGCCTTCGAAACGGATATCTTTGCTATCTTTAATATACTGACGTAGTACATTAATTAAGGCAATTTCCTTTTTCTCGCCTTTACCAATTAGCTCATCAACTTCCTTCTTAAATATTCTTAGCTGCTCGGCTACAATAGCATTTAGCACTATCATAGGCGAGGCCGAGTTAGCCGATGAACCCACGGCTCTTAATTCAAATTTATTACCGGTAAATGCAAATGGCGAAGTACGGTTACGATCGGTATTATCCAAGAGAATCGGCGGTATTTTACTTATGCCCAGCTTCATATACATATTGTCGCCCTTCTCAATCTTAACGTCACCGCTTTTCTCCAGGGTATCTAATACTTCGGTAAGCTGCGAACCTATGAATACCGACATAATAGCCGGCGGTGCTTCGTTGGCACCCAGGCGGAAGTCGTTACCGGCCGTGGCTATAGACGCTCTAAGCAAATCGTTGTATTCGTATACTGCCTTAATGGTATTTACAAAGAACACCAGGAATTGTAAATTCTCTTTGGCCTTTGAGCTTGGGGCCAATAGGTTTTTACCAGTATTGGTAATTAACGACCAGTTATTGTGTTTACCCGAACCGTTTACTCCGGCAAATGGCTTCTCGTGCAGTAGCACTTTAAGATTGTGGCGCTCGGCTACCCTATCCATTAAGTCCATAAGCAACTGATTGTGGTCTACTGCCAGGTTCACTTCTTCAAATTGTGGGGCACATTCAAACTGGCGCGGAGCAACCTCGTTATGGCGCGTACGCAGCGGAATACCCAACTTATGCGCTTCCTGCTCAAAGTCCAACATATAATTCTGCACCATAGTTGGAATAGCCCCAAAGTAGTGGTCATCTAGCTGCTGGCCTTTAGCCGGGGCGTGGCCTACTACTGTTCTACCGGCCAACATTAGGTCCGGGCGGGTACGCCACAATGAGCGGTCTATAAGAAAATACTCCTGCTCTATGCCTAACGAGGCTTTTACCTGGTTTACGTTCTTATCGAAGTATTCCTGGCAAATAGCGGTTGCAGCTTTATCTACTGCTAGTAATGATTTTAGAAGCGGAGTTTTGTAGTCCAGCGCCTCGCCGGTGTACGATACGAATACGGTAGGAATACAAAGGGTTTTGGTAGCTCCCGCATCCATAATAAACGCCGGGCTACTAGGGTCCCAGGCAGTATATCCCCGGGCTTCAAAGGTATTTCGTATGCCCCCGTTAGGGAAAGAAGAAGCATCCGGCTCCTGCTGTACCAGGGCCGAGCCTTTAAATTTTTCTATATGCTTGCCGTCGGTACCCGGCTCAAAGAACGAATCATGTTTTTCGGCAGTGGCACCGGTAAGCGGCTGAAACCAGTGGGTATAGTGGGTTGCTCCTTTGCTCAAGGCCCAGGTTTTCATGGCGGAAGCTACGGCATCAGCAGTGCCGACATCCATTTTGGCACCTTTATCAATAGTGCGAAGGACCTCTTTATATACATCGGCCGAAAGGCATTGGCTCATGGTTTCTTTGTCAAAAACGTTTGAGCCGTAATATTCAGATATGCGCGCCGAAGGGGGTGAAACCTTAACCTGCTGACGACGGAGAGAATCGGCTAGCGCCTGAAGTCTCAAATTCATAAATTTTGGGAGTTGGGTTTATTTTAGATGCTAAGTTACTAAAAATGTACTATTAATTTTATAACAGGGTAAATATATAACCCTGAAGTTGATTTTAGATGAAAAATTTTATCTTGTTAGGCTAAAAAAGTATCAACCTTTAAATAACCGGGTACGTTAGAATTTGTTTGGTAATAGCCTTATTTTTGCCCTTCATATTTTGAGAGTTATGCTGGACAGATTGTTGTATTTGGCGGGTTACGCACTTTACTGGCTATTGTTTTTCTTATTCTTCAAAGCCGTTTTTTTAATTTACAACAGCTACTTAGCAATAGAACTTCCGCTTAGCGAAATTGTAGGAATTTTTTGGCACGGCTTACCTATGGATATGAGCTTTACGGCTTATACCCTAGCACTACCCTACCTTCTAATTGCTGTCGATACATTTGTTGGTTTAGGCAACGGAAGGTGGCTTCGCCCTACCCTGCTGGTTTATAATACTGCCTTGGTGTTCTTATACTCTTTCATCTGCACTGCCGATTTAGAGCTATACCAGGCTTGGGGGTTTAGAATTGATACCTCTCCGCTAAATTATCTAAATACACCTAAAGAAATGTTTGCCTCCGTTGGTTCTTCGCCAATCTGGCTACTAATTACCCTTAATATTATAACCAACATTTTCTTCTCGGAATTTTATAAGAGAACGGTTCATCGCTTACTTCCTTGGAAATACCAAAATTACCGGCTGGTAGGAGTTCCGTTTTTGCTTTTGGCCGGAAGTCTAGTAATAGTTATGCGCGGTGGCCTA
>CAZDEY010000002.1:31160-96337 GCA_964504565.1 uncultured Roseivirgaceae bacterium | reverse complement strand
AGACTATACCTCTTAAGCAAAGCACCGTATTTTTCAGCAACAATTATTTTTCTAACCAAGCGGCCCTAAATGCCCCTTGGAATTTTATGTACGCGCTTAATAAGTATAAAAATACCGATGAAAACCCCTATAAGTTTATGGCTCCGGAAGAAGCCAACCAGCTTGTAAACAGCCTCTATAATCAGGATTCAACCCAAACTACGAGTAACCGAACCTGGCTTAATACAGATAGGCCCAATATTGTATTGATTATTTGGGAAAGCTTTACCGCCAAGGTTGTTGAACCGCTGGGTGGTATGCCGGATGTTACCCCTAATTTCAATAAGTTAAGCAAAGAAGGCATTCTGTTTACAAATATGTATGCTAGTGGCGATCGGTCTGATAAGGGTTTGGTAGCTATTTTAAGTGGCTATCCGGCCCAACCGAGCCAAACCATTATGAAGGAACCTCAAAAGAGCCGCAATTTACCTCAACTTTCCAAAACTTTAAACCAGGCAGGTTATTACAACTCCTTCTATTATGGTGGCGAGTTAGATTTTGCCAACCTACGCTCATTTTTGCACTTTGGCTCGTACAACAGCCTGGTAAGCGACGATGATTTTGCCGAAGAAGACCGCAACTCTAAATGGGGCGCGCACGACGGGGTAGTTGCCAATAGGTTACTAGCCGATATTGATAGCTTTCCGCAGCCGTTTTTCTGTAACTGGTTTACCCTCAGCAGCCACGAACCTTTTGAAATTCCGGCTGAATACAAATTTGGCAACCAAAACAGCACCGAAGGCTTTTTAAGCTCACATTACTATACCGATGCGGTAGTAGGAAATTTTATTTCTACCCTACAAACTAAACCTTGGTGGAACAACACCCTGGTTATAATTATTGCTGACCACGGCCACCCGGAACCTAATAACGCCCAGGGCTTTGAGCCTAATAAATTTACTATACCTATGCTTTGGTTAGGCGGCGCGCTAAACCAGACGGGCCGGGTAGAATCAACTCTTTCCCAAACCGATATTGCCGCAATGCTTCTGGATGAGATAAATCTGGACCGCTCGGTATATACGTGGAGCAAAAATGTGCTTCGCGGCCAGCCGGCGTTTGCCCAGTATGTATTTAATAATGGCTTAGCATTTGTTACCGATTCAGCATATATTATTCAGGATAATATTAGCCGTGAGCTTATTCGTGAAAGTGGTAATATCCAAAAGCTTCTGCCCTTAGGCCAAGCTCACCTTCAGAAAAGTTACTCCGATTACCTAATTCGTTAGCCATCCCTTGTTTTGTGCAAATATGTCCTATTTTCTCCCTATGTAAGATAGCGTTAATATGGTAAGGAATAAATATTACCAATTATGCCATTTTTAGGATGAGAGAATACAGATATGCGGCATTTTAGAATTTTTATTCTAGTAATCTTCTTATTAGGGAATAATGTTTTGGCTAAGCCTGGTGAAATAGGCTTACCTTTTATTACCAATTACAGCCCGGCCGAGTACGGTGCGAATACCCAAAACTGGGCTGCCGTTCAGGATCTGCAGGGTATTATGTACTTCGGCAATAACCGGGGTGTACTACAGTACGATGGCACCAATTGGAACCTTATCCCTAATGCCAACCAATCAATTATTCGTTCTTTAGCCATAAATTCCCAAGGAGTGGTTTTTGTAGGCGGCGTAGGCGATTTTGGATATTTGACGGCCGACTCCCTTGGCCAAATGCAGTATCAATCTTTAACGCTTTTACTTAATGAAGAAGAACAAGATTTTTCGGATGTTTGGTCTACTACAGTTCGGGATGATGAGGTTTTCTTTCAGTCGTTCAACCGCTTATTTAGGTATAGAAACGGCAAAATTACTAGTTGGGCCTTGCAGAACACCTACCACCGGAGCTTTGTAATTAACGGCGAATTTTACGTTCGCCAACACGGGGTGGGCCTAACTGTGCTGGAAAACGACTCATTAGTTCTAGTACCCGGAGGTGAAGTTTTTGCTGAAAACGTAATTTCGGCCATGCTGCCTTTTAATAACGGAATACTAATTGGCAGTCGAAATACCGGCGTTCAGTTTTACAATGTTATCTCCGGCGAACTATCGGAATTTAATGCTGCAACTAACGCAATACTTAGCGAGGACCAGATTTACCACGGAACCCAACTACCCGACGGCCGGTTTGCTTTCGCTACTATAAAAAATGGCTTAGTAGTACTGGAACGCGACGGCACCATTAGTACTCGACTGACCCGGGAAAGTGGGTTACCCTACAATACTGTATATTACTTGTATACCGACAGAAATAATGACTTGTGGGCAGCCTCGGCGCACGGTATTAGCCGGATAGAAATATCATCACCCTTTTCGGTTTTTAATTCTCTGTTAGGGCTAGATGGGGGCACCTTGGCCATGACCCGTTTTAATAATAGGCTCTATGTGTCTACTCATCAGGGCGTTTACTATCTGGATACTGACAACAAGTTTAAGCAAATTGAGGGTTTATATGCCCAAAGTTGGCAAATGCTGGTGTACCGAAACCCTGTAAATTATAACGATACCCATCTGTTGGTAGCCAGCACGGGTGGTTTATTTAAAGTTATAGGCAACAAAGTGGCACTTGTATTAGAAGGTCGGGTAGGCTCTCTTTCCACCTCAGTGCTCGACCCTAACCGAATTTACATTGGGTTAAACGGCCAGGTAGCTTCTTTACGATTCAAAAATGGTGAGTTTGTCCCCGAAAAAGTATTCAATTTCCATCAAGACGAGATAAGAAGCATACAGGAAGATAGAAAAGGAAATCTGTGGTTAGGAACCATGTACAACGGCCTGTACCGAATAAAAACTAACGACTGGAACCAGCTAGTTACTACTAACCAAAACCCTGAAATTTCAACTTTAGCCCTAAATTACGGGGTTAACAAGGGTTTACCAACCCCTAACTGGAACTACCTGCACTTTACTGCCGATCGTATGCTGGTAACTACTCAGGAGGGTATTTACCAGTATAACTACCAAACCGATAAATTTACCGAAGAGCCTATACTATCGGCCGCCCTCAATGGCGATAAACGGTGGTTTTATTACTTAAAAGAGGATCAAGAAGGCAACCTTTGGTTCGATAGCAATAAGGGTAAAGGCATTTTTATGCAGGAAGGCAGTGGATACCGCCTGGTAGAAAGTCAGTTCAAACGCATAGTAGTTTCGCCGGAGAATCAGGTGGCGGGTTTTTCTGAGGGAAATAGCGTGAAATGGTTTGGTACGCCGGACGGTATTTTTCGCTACCAACCTAACTTAGTGGGTCAGGGCAGTAATTATATTCAGACCCTAATCCGTAAAGTTATCATGAATAAAGATTCAGTAATCTATTACGGAAATAAGCCTGACACCCAGCAACCCAATAAGGTTTTAGCCGGCTTGGCCCAAAGCGGAACTACCACATTTAAACCACAGCACAACCATATAACATTTCAGTTTACCGCCACAAGTTACCAGCATAAAGGTTCAAATATTTATTCGTATGTATTGGAAGGCTACGATGAGGAATGGTCGACCTGGACAACCTCAACCACAAAAGAATATACTAACCTACCGCCGGGCAACTATACCTTTAAAGTTCGGGCTAAAAATTTTAATGAAACCATAGGCTCTACCGAAGCTTACCGCTTTTCTATTGCACCGCCCTGGTATCAAACCGGCTGGGCGTATACCGGCTTTTTCCTTTCCTTCATAGGCGTAGTAATTGGGGCAGCGCGGGTTAACTCCTACCGACTTAAGGAACAAAACCGCGTGCTTGAACATATGGTTGACTCCCGAACCTCGGAATTAGAAAAACGGAGCCATGAACTGGAAAAAGAAAAAAATAAACTGGAGCTTTCGTACCAAAACGTAACTACCCTTAGTCAGATAGGCCAAAAAATCACCGCCACGCTCGACTTAAAAAGCATAATTAGTACCCTATACGAAAGCACTAATTCCCTGGTTGATTTCCACAGCTTCGGTATTGGACTCTACAACGAGTATACCAATACACTGGACTTTGTTCACGCTTTTGAAAACGGCAATGAGCTTCCGGCATTTTCCCAAAGTTTGGATGATGACTCGCAGCTATCCGTATGGTGCTACCGCTATAAGCAGGATGTTATAATTGGGGAATTTGAACGAGACACCCTAAATTATCTTAAAAACCTACCCCAGAAACCACCGGCCGGCCATCAATTCTCCGAATCGGTTATGTATGTTCCTCTACAAGTTAAAGAGAAGGTTATAGGCGTGCTCACCTTGCAGTCCTTCCATAAAAATGCTTATCGTTCCTATCAGGTAGACATACTCCGCTCATTGGCGGCCTATACGGCTATAGCATTGGATAATTCCTACGCCTATATTCAACTTAACGAAATTAACGAGGAGCTAAACAGCACGCTGGAAAATTTACGGCAAACCCAGGGGCAATTGGTTCAATCCGAGAAAATGGCCTCTTTAGGCCAACTAACCGCCGGTGTAGCTCACGAAATTAATAACCCTATAAATTTTGTTTCGGCCGGCATTGATTCATTATCTGTAAATTATAGTGAACTAAACGAATTACTAAACCTGTATAAAGCACTAAAACCAAACGAGGATACTTTCGCCAAGCTTTCTGAAATTGAGAAGCTGAAAAAAGAATTGGATTTAGATTATTTGCTGGAAGAAATACCCCAGCTCTTAAAAAGTGTAAAATCCGGTGCCCAGCGCACCACTGAAATTGTAAGGAGTTTACGCAATTTTACCCGCTTAGATGAGGAAAACTTAAAGCAGGCAAATCTGGAAGAAGGCTTGGAGTCTACCCTGGTTATACTTAGAAATAAATTTAAGGAGCGTATTAAAATAAACCGTCAATACAGCCAAATAAGTGAAATAAGTTGTTACCCAGGGCAGCTTAACCAGGTTTTCATGAATATCATAAGCAACGCAATCCAGGCTATTGAAGGAGAGGGAACCATTACCTTAAAAACCGAGGAAAATGCCCAAAATGTCACAATTTATATAAGTGATACTGGCAAAGGCATGCCTGAGGAGGTTAAAAATAGAATATTTGAGCCTTTTTACACCACTAAAGAAGTAGGCGAAGGCACCGGATTGGGGCTTTCAATAACCTACGGCATTATAGAAAAACATAAAGGAAGTATAGAGGTAGTTAGCAAAGCAGGAGAAGGAACTACGTTTATAATTAGATTACCGAAGCAAGGCTAATATGGAAGAAAACAGCAAACCCAAAGTACTTTATCTGGACGATGAACAGGATAATTTACTGGTATTTAAAGCTTCGTTTCGCCGCTTTTACGATGTTTACACCGCCGAGTCGGGCAAGGAAGGACTAGCCATAGTTGAAAATAACGACATAGCAGTAATTATTACCGACCAGCGCATGCCAGGCATGACCGGGGTTGAATTTTTAAAGCAACTTCCCGAAGAACTAATGGCCATTCGGATGGTATTGACTGGCTATAGCGATGTAGCTTCAATAATTGAGGCTATAAATTCCGGCAAGGTATACCGCTACATTACCAAACCCTGGGACCGCGATGAGCTAAAAATGACCATTGACAATGCCATTGAAGCGCATCAGCTTAAGCGCAAAAACCAGGATTTAATTGCCGAACTTCAGAAAACCAACGAAAAGCTAGAGGAAAAAGTAAAAGAACGGACTATTGAGCTAGCTGAAGCTTTAGAAGACTTACAAGAACTGAATGCTACCAAAGATAAGTTTTTCTCTATTGTAGCTCACGATCTTAGAAGCCCGGTTACCAGCCTGGTGGGCTTCAGCAGTATGTTGGCCGACCACGGCGACAAACTAAAACCTGAAGAAATAAGCACCTACGCCAAGGATTTAAACCTGTCGGTACGCAATACCTTAACCCTCATTGAGAATCTACTGATTTGGGCCAAGCAACAAATGAACCGTATACAGCACGATCCGGTAGAGCTGAGCCTGAGTGAGATTATACCTTTAGCCACCCAGCAGGCCCGCTTTCAGGCAGCCGAAAAAAACATTACGCTGGAGCATCAGATAGATGCAAGCTCCCAAATGTTTGCTGATAAGGAACAGCTTACGTTGGTATTAAGAAATTTGCTAACCAATGCTATAAAGTTTACCGAGCAGGAAGGCAAAGTAACCGTATACGGTTCTTGCAGCCAAGGTAAATCAATTTTGAAAATAAGTGATACCGGGGTTGGCATGAGCACCGAACAGCTAAATAATTTATTTAGCCTAGAGCACAATCAGTCCACCAAGGGAACTGCCGGCGAAAAAGGCACGGGATTAGGCCTGATTCTTTGCAAGGAATTTATTGAAAAGAACGGCGGCGAACTTTTAGTAGAAAGCCAAGAGGGTGTGGGTACAACGTTTACTGTTAAACTACCAGCTTACGCTTCAAAAACCGAGGCTGAATCTCAGGAACAAAGATAAAATCAGGATTTGCTACGGTAATTTTCCCTAAACCAAAACTCATAGTATATTTAAGTTTCAACTTTAATATATCATGAGATATTTTGTTTCGTTAGTTATACTAATCTTATCTGCCTCTTTCAGTACCTACGCCCAACAGGCCGGCCCGGCCTACCAGGTGCGCCTGCAGCAAATTGCCGATGCTCCGCAAGCCAGCCGTATTGAAAGTGATATTCGCCAACTGGTAAGCTACGGCACCCGCCATACCCTAAGCGATACCGTTAGCCAAACCCGCGGCATAGGTGCTGCCCGCCGCTGGATTAAGCAAGAATTTGAACGCATAAGTGCCGACTGCGGCGGCTGCCTGGAGGTGCGCTATGTAAGCGGCATGGTAGGCGGCACCCAACGTATACCCCAACAGGTAAAAATTGTAAATGTAATTGCCATTCAGCGCGGTACGCATGATCCTAAACGGGTGGTTATGATGAGCGGCGATATTGACAGCCGCGTAACCGACGTACTAAACGCCACGGCCGACTCGCCCGGTGCTAACGACAATGCTAGCGGCGTGGCCGGCGCGCTGGAGGCTGCCCGTATTCTTTCTAAATACAAATTTGCTGGCACCATTGTGTACGCCGCTCTTAGTGGCGAAGAACAGGGCCTGTTTGGCGGCGAAATACTGGCTACCTATGCCAAAGAACAGGAATGGAAAGTCAAGGCCGTACTGAATAACGATATGATCGGCAATATTGAGGGTATTAACGGAGTAATTGACAATTCTACCGTGCGGGTATTTTCCGAAGGAACCCGCGTAACCGAAACCGAGCAGGAAGCCCGCATTCGGCGCTTTACCGGGGGCGAGGTGGATAGCCCCAGCCGCAACCTGGCCCGCTATATTGATTTGATGGCCGACCAGTACTTCCCTAACCTGGACGTTATGATGATTTATCGCCTGGATCGCTTTGGCCGCGGCGGCCACCACCGCCCCTTTAACGATATTGGTGCCCCGGCCGTACGCCTGATGGAAACCTACGAAAATTACAACCGCCAGCATCAGGATTTACGTACCGAAAATGGTATAGAATACGGCGATGTATTGGAGGGCGTAAATTTTGAGTACGCGGCGACCGTAACCGGCCTAAACGCCGTAGTATTGGCCGCTATGGCAGCTGCCCCGGCCCCGCCTGCCGGGGTTAAAATAGAAGGCGCGGTAAGCCCCAGCACTACTTTAAGTTGGAAACCCAACGCCGACCCTAACCTGGCCGGGTATAAAATTTACTGGCGCTTAACCACCTCGCCGGTATGGCAGTACAGCCGCTGGGCCGGCAACGTAACCAGCTACACCCTGCAGAATGTAATCATCGACAACTACTTTTTTGGGGTAAGCGCCGTGGCCAAAGACGGTTCGGAAAGCCCGGTAGTATTCCCCGGCGCGGCCGGGGCGTTTGGCGAATAGAGTTGGTTATCAATTCGTAATACAAGCTTAACAAACTATTATTGAATTACCATACAACCTTTTGTTTAATTTAGCTGTCATTTAAAAAATAACGACAGTATGAAACAAATTATCTGGCTCTGCTTCCTTTCCTTAGGCCTATTTGCCTTTAGCTGTGAAAAGGAATATTGCGAGTGCGACGATCCTTGGCCGGTATGCTATACCACCAATCCGATTGAGGAACTACCCTGGTTAAAGCAAGTTGTTACGGAGTTGGAAGATTCTGGTGAACTTGCCGTGTACTTTTACGTGGTGGAGGCTACGTATCAGGGTCAAACCGTCTTTATTGTAGAGAATTGCTGCCCCCAGTGTGGCACTACCATACCGCTTTATAATTGCCAAGGTGAAATAATATGCAATAATCTTCCGGATTGTCCGGAATTTGGTGATAAGTTAAGTAATAGAAAGGTAATATATAAGCATCCGGAAGCACCTTGTCAGCTTCAATAAATGTTGCCATCATTTCAGGGTAGCTCTTCCGGGATGTTTATTTGAATAGCAATTAGAGAAGAACCTAATCGGAGCCGGCTAGGTTTTAGGGATTTAGTTTCAAGAAATATTAAAAAATTATTTCAAACAATATTCAGATTTATTAATACCTTGGAATACTTAGAAACTTAATTAAAAACAATCTGAGTATGAAAAAACTTATCTGGCTCTGCTTTCTGTCCTTAGGCTCCTTTGCGTTTAGTTGCGAAGATGAGGATCCATTTGTTTCCTGCACTACCGCGGACCCTATTAATGAGTTGCCGTGGTTAGCCGATATGGTAGCTGAACTTCAGAAGTCCGAGGGAATGTCGGAGTACATATTTATTGAGCAAGCTAACTACAAAGACCAGATGATTTTCATTTTTAGCAATTGCTGTCACCAGTGCATTATGACCAGTCCGGTTTATAACTGCCAGGGAACCAAAATATGCGATAACGTTGGCAGTTGCTCCGAGTTTCATGGAAAGTTAACCGATAGACGAGTAATTTTTCAACCTGAAAACTCGCAGTGTGAATTATAAAGAGCCTTAAGATTTAGCTCAGTTTAAAAACACAAAATGGCCCACGCCTAAGGCAACCTACCTTGGGTGTGGGCCAATGTATTTACCTACAACCTTTACGAAAGGAACTTAAGCCAGAACCGGTTCTGCTTTAGCATCATTAATAAACATTCGTATAGTATCCAGCGACATGCGGTCGGTGAGCTTTTGGCTGTAGTGCAACTGGCGTACTACCAGGTTCTCATCCAGCAGAAACTCAGCTGGTATAGTGCTGATACTTTCGCCATCGGCCATGGGGTGTACGGGCAGTCCGTTCTTTTTAGCGTTAATGAAGTTCTGTACAAAGCCGGTCATATGGCCCACGGCCGACTTCCAGCCACTTTCTTCAATACCATACTGGTTATAAACTTCCTTATTGGGGTCGCTAATTAGAGGTATAGGCGAAACCTCCTGATGAAACGTACTGCGCCCAATAACCTTCTCGCTGCTCTCAAAAAAGAAAATCATTTCCAGCCCTTTGGCCTTAAACTCCTCGTGGACTTTAGTAAGCGAATGCACCCGCATATTGCAAAACGGGCAACCGGCGTGGCGGAAGAAGGCAATCAGCACTTTTTTGCCCGCGTAGGTGCTTAAATCGATTTTCCGGTTAAAGATATCGGTTTTAATAAACAGTGGTGCTTTAACCGAGGGTGATAGTTTAGTTTGCGTAATCATAAAGAGGAGAGGAGTTAAATTCAAGGTATATACGAACCGTTCAATATTTCTGGTTTTTAGTAAGGTAATCTTACCAATATCTGGTTTGTAGAAAAATAGTACTGCTTGGCGTAGCCGGGTAATTTGCGTATTTTTGCGGCGACATGAAGAAGGTGGCATTTTACACGCTGGGTTGCAAACTCAATTTCTCGGAAACCTCTACGCTGGGCCGGCAATTTGCCGAGCGTGGCTTTAGCAAGGTAGACTTTACCGATACGCCCGACGTATTTATAATTAACACCTGCTCGGTTACCGACAACGCTGATAAAAAGTGCCGCAAAATTGTGCGCGAGGCCCAGAAAATTAACCCTGATGGTTACGTGGCCGTAGTGGGTTGCTACGCCCAGCTAAAACCGCAAGAAATTGCCAATATACCCGGCGTTGATGCCGTACTGGGCGCGGCTGAAAAATTTCGCCTACACGAACTTATACCCAACTTCACCAAAGGAAATAAAACTCAGGTGCTGGCTTCGGAAGTTGAGGCGGCCAACGAATTTGTACCTGCCCACAGCTACGGCGACCGTACCCGCACCTTCCTGAAAGTGCAGGACGGCTGCAACTACAATTGCTCATTTTGTACCATACCGCTGGCCCGGGGCAAAAGCCGTTCTACCAGTATTGAAAACATTGTGGCTGAAGCCTGCCGTATTGCCGCCACCGAGGTTAAGGAAGTAGTACTTACCGGCGTAAACATCGGCGATTTTGGTATACAGGATGGCCGCCGCAAAGAACGCTTTTTGGACCTGATAAAGGCATTGGATGAGGTAGAAGGCATTGAACGGTTCCGCATATCCTCCATTGAACCGAACCTGCTGAGCACCGATATTATTGAGTTTGTAGCGCAGAGCCAACGTTTTGCCCCGCATTTTCATATACCGCTGCAGAGCGGAAACAACGAACTGCTGTTTGCCATGCGCCGCCGCTACCAGCGCGAGCTGTACGCCGAACGCGTAGCCAAAATTAAAGAACTGATGCCCCACTGCTGCATCGGAGTAGATGTAATTGTAGGCTTTCCGGGCGAAACCGAGGAGAAATTCCGGGATACTTACCAATTCCTGACCGACCTGGATATTAGCTACCTGCACGTGTTCACCTACTCGGAACGCGCCAATACTCCCGCCCCCGATATGGCCGGCACCGTAGACCAGAAGGATAGAAACCGGCGCAGCAAAATGCTCCGCAGCCTTAGCGAAAAGAAAAAGCGCTACTTCTATCAAAGCCAGGAGGGCAGTACGGCTACCGTTTTGTTTGAGGAAGATGTGGAGAACGGCATGATGCAGGGCTTCACCGAAAACTACGTGCGCGTAACCGCTAAATACGATCCGCTGCTGATTAACGAATTGAAAACCATACAGCTTACCCGCCTGAATGCCGAAGGGCTTATGCAGGTGGCCGAACCCGAACTGGTATACTAGCAGCACTAGTTTTATTTGTTAATTTCCGCTATTTTGGTAGCATGAAATTCTTCTTTCTATTCCTCTTAGTTGGTTTATGTAGTAAAATTGCTGCTCAGGAAGCGGTACATAGTTCCAAAGTGTTTGTATACCCTAATCCAGCCGATTCGTATCAAAATGTTGTAGTTAATACTGATTACATGGAAGAGTTCCGGTTTCGGTTATTTACTGCGGATGGCCGAACAAAGCTTGATACGCTTCTTTCCAGCCTTATACCTCAGCAAGTGCTTCAACTACCGGAATTGGCTAATGGAGTATACATAATTCTTGTAGAAGTAGACGAAAGCAGGTATACACAAAAAACTGTACTGAAAAAGGAAGAACCTAGCCCGTTCACCTTCTACCTCCATCCGGAACCCTCCGGTGAGCGCATTATTAGCCTTTACCCTAACCCCAAAGCCGGCTCCACCCCTACCCTTACGCTAGCTGCCGAAGCCGAGAATATAACGATTAGCATATTTAGCACTAGCGGGGCACTGGTCTGGCAAGCCCTCTGGCAAAAAGAACCGTACCTAGCCAGCACTTCGCTTAGCCTGCCCCAGTTGGCCGATGGTCTGTACGTAGTGCGGGTGCAGGGGCCGGGCTTAAATGAAAGCCGCCGCCTGGTTGTATCAAACTAAGTGAAAATGTACCTTTAGCCCTTCGTTTAAATCTCTTTTCGCTATGGAAACCGCTCAGTGGCACCTTGCCCTCAATCACCTGCCCACCGTGGGCCTGTTAATTGGAATACTACAATTAGCCTGGGCAAGCTTTCGGCCCAACCCCAGCCTGCAACGAGCCAGCTACGTAATTTTGGTTGGGGCAGCAATTTTTACCCTAATAACTTATTTAACCGGCGAACCAGCCGAGCACGTAATCGAAGAACTTATGTCCGACAGCCACGACTGGATTCACGAGCACGAGGAGTGGGCCGAGTGGACGCTTTGGGCCGGCTTACTTACTGGTGCATTAGCAGCCGGAGCCTTACTTAAACCGCTTAATTCGGCTCTACGCAGCGCCACCTTGCTAGTAAGCACCGTAAGCCTGGGTTTACTGCTATATACCGCCCATTTAGGTGCCGAAATTCGCCATACCGAAATCCGAAGCATGCTCCCCAATGCCGAAGCCCCCGAAATAGAAGCCGAAGGCGAATATGACGACGACTAGAGCCTAAAAGCCATCTTCTAAATACTTGTCGTAATCCCGTTACTCGGCTCCAGACTGGGGCGCGTAGCCTTTTTACCCTTTACCCAAGGTCAGTGTCCTCACTGACCTTTTGCATTATAGCCCCTTTAATAATTTCTACTACAAAGTTCTAAATTTATAATTCCGCTCCGTAGCCTAAGCGTTCGGGTATTTTGGGTAACGGTAGGCTACAGGTTAAACAGCGTAACTACGGCGAGGTTAGACTGCTGAGCAACAGCTTATTTTTATATTAAACCCCAATTTTTTATGCACTATCCCCACGCCACCGATCGCGAACCGCAAATCCGCCATCAGCCTCAGCAACACCAGCCAGCGCGCCACCGCGTAAGCGAACCCAACTACATTGAAACTACCGACCGCCAAACTGGCGAAAAAATAAAGTTGTACTACGAAGATTGGGGCAATAAAAATGCCCGCCCGGTAGTGCTTATTCACGGTTGGCCGCTAAGCCACGTAATGTGGGAGTACCAGATGCACTACCTAACCGAAAACGGCTACCGTTGTATTGCCTACGATCGCCGCGGATTTGGCCGCAGCAGCCGCCCCAGCGGACCGTATAATTACAATGCCCTGACCGACGATTTGCGCGCCGTACTGGAAGCCCTGAACCTGTGGAACGTAACGCTGGTAGGCTTCTCGATGGGCGGTGGTGAGGTGGCCCGCTACTTTAAAAACTACGGCGGCGAGGGCGTAAGCCAGGCCGTACTCATAAGCTCCGTAACGCCCTTTATGCTGAAAACCGAGGATAATCCCGAGGGTACCGAAGAAAAGGAATTTGAGCGTATGGCCAAGGAAATGAAAGACGACCGCGTTGGCTTCCTGAAGAATTTCGGTAAAACCTTCTTTGGCGTGGGTATGCTCAGCCACCCCATCAGCGATGCCCTAATGGACTACTACCTGAAGGTACAAGCCGAAGCCTCGGCCCGGGCCACCCTGCAGTGCGCCGATGCCTTCGCTACCACCGACTTCCGCCCCGATATGGGCACCATTCACGTGCCTACGCTCATCATTCACGGCGATAAGGACGAAACCGTGCCCATTGATGCTGCTGGTAAACAGGCCCACCAAATGGTAAATAACAGCCAGCTAAAAGTATACGAAGGCGAACCCCACGGCCTGTTCTACACCGCAAAAGACAAACTAAACGAAGACTTGCTGGAGTTTTTGCAGCAGAGGAGTTAAGTAGTAAGTATTTAGTATTTAGTATTAAGACTGGTAAGGGAACTGCTGCGGCGGTTCCTTTTTTTGTACAGCTTAAATGAGGCGATATCCTGCCCGATACTAGCCCGCTTTTGAAACCGGGGTGGCTATCCCCTACCCCATGGTTGTGTCCTCACAGGCCATTTTCACTACGTTACTTATAAGGGTAAAAAGGTATTTGTATTGGCAAATTAGTAATAAGCTTTGTATAAAGTATTAATCTGTAAGGACAAAGACCAAGGGAAGGGAACAAAGTTCCGCGCTAAAAAAACTCAAGTGCATCAGCTAAGATGTACCACCACTTGAATCAGCAGATTCCCCTATAATTTGTTCCGTTGCCCTCCACAAATTCGGGGAATGAAGGCCAAACTCTATTACTAGTTGCACCCAGAAACCTGCTTAGCGCTAAATTAAATTGGATTATGACGGCGATAGTAAAACCGTCATTCCCCGAATTCACGCAGCGTAGCGGAGTGAATTCTAGGGGAATCTGTTTGTAGAAAGCTGATATGGCTCCCTACGATGATATTGATAAAAATAAAAAGGCACCTTTACAAAAGCGTGCCATCAGGAGTGATATGAAATGATCAATAATCGAATTGTTAACAGAAGCGATGGAATAAAATAAGCAAACAAGTTGCCTATTCAATCATAGTAAGTAATAAACCTTCTTTCTAGCATTATCCGCTTATGTTTAGGATAGTTTAATCGATAAACTTTATTTAAATGCCTCTCCATTCTATCTTGGTCTTTGGTAAACCATATTTGCTTCTCAATCCAATTACCCTCATTATCAAAAATGTACCTAATATTGAATGGGTTTGGATTAGAAATTACCTTGTGACATTCATCTGA
The DNA here is from genome assembly GCA_964504565.1 of uncultured Roseivirgaceae bacterium. Lineage (GTDB taxonomy): Bacteria > Bacteroidota > Bacteroidia > Cytophagales > Cyclobacteriaceae > Cesiribacter. Next base: position 81,992 of record CAZDEY010000002.1, on the reverse strand, counting down.
ATATACAAAAGTGGTCTGTAATCTAGAATTATTTTCGCTGACTATTTTCTCAAGGACACCTAGCTTATCATAATTATAACAAATTTTACTAACGATGCTATCACCCTTTTCATTAATATTGATATTTATGCGATTTATCAAATTATCTTTACTATACTCCATTAAATTTAAATAAGCATTATTCTGCTTACCTTGATCAAAAGTAAAATTCTTGTATTCAATTAAATTTTGGTTAGTATCAAATCGCTTTAAATAACTTTTCCAAAGAGTTAACTTTTCCTCTTCCAGTATCGGGTATTCTAATCCTCGTGGTACGTACGAATTTATAATCTCCAGTTTTTCTGTTTTAATTCTTTTTAATACTTCAGATAAATTCCCATTGAACATGGTGTATTTCCAACTAATACTATCATTTGGGTATTCGTATACCTCTTCAAAATCAGAAATATACCCATCCCCTTTATGATTTTTTAATCGTTGCAAATCGTCATATTTAAATATGTGAATTACCTCACCTTCGCCAACAGAGTGCTCTAACTTCTGTTGATTATAGTAATATTTGTGGTAAGTCGAATCCCCAGAAACAAAATAATTCACCTTCTCCTTTAATAAATTACCATGGTAAATAGACTTGCTTTCTAAGAATCCACTATCTATTTCTAAATATTGTTCAAAGGTCTTTAGTTTCAAGCCTTGGTCAAATTCGATTCTTAGTATCACATTATTTGTATCTAACTTAATTACACTTTTAACATTACCAACAAGACACTCATTTTCCACAATTTCGGCTACTTCTAATTGATAACCGGTCTTTGTGAATGGATCATATATAGGAAGATCAACTTGCCCATATATAATTGATGATATAAGGGTAGTTAATATAATTAGAAAAAGTTTGATCATAGTTATTGAGAATTATAAACTACCCCTCCATCAACTTCCTCAGCACCTTCTGCGCTGCTACCGCAATTACCGTTCCTGGCCCGAAAACCTCGGCTACGCCGGAGGCTTTTAGGCTGTCGTAGTCGCGGGGGGGGATTACGCCGCCGGCGACTACCATTATATCTTCGCGGCCTAGCTTGGCTAATTCTTCTATTAATTGCGGTACCAGGGTTTTGTGGCCGCCGGCCAGGCTGCTGGCGCCTACTACGTGCACATCATTTTCGGCGGCTTGGCGGGCTACCTCGGCCGGGGTCTGGAAGAGGGGGCCAATGTCCACATCGAAGCCCAGGTCAGCAAAGGAGGTGGCAATTACCTTAGCGCCCCTATCGTGGCCGTCCTGCCCCATTTTGGCTACCAGTATGCGCGGGCGGCGGCCGTCCAGCTCGGCAAATTCGTCGGCCAGTTTTTGGGCCCGCTCAAATTCCTCGTGGTTCTGCGCCTCGCTGCTGTATACGCCGCTGATAGAACGCACCACCGCCTGGTGCCGGCCAAAGGCTTCTTCCATAGCTATACTAATTTCGCCTAAGGTAGCGCGCTCGCGGGCGGCATCTACGGCCAAAGCCAGTAAGTTGCCAGTACCGTTGGTGGCGGCTTCCTTCAGGGCATTCAGGGTTTCTTCTACCCGCTGCGGGTTGCGGTTAGCCTTCAATTCAGCCAAACGCCTAAGTTGCGATTCGCGTACGGCGGCATTATCTACCTCCAGCAGTTCAATTTCGGTATCGTCTTCTACCTGGTAGCGGTTCACGCCCACAATTACGTCGCGGGCGGCGTCAATACGGGCCTGCTTGCGGGCGGCGGCCTCCTCGATGCGCATTTTGGGTAAGCCGGTTTCAATAGCCTTGGCCATACCGCCTAGTTTCTCAACCTCTTCAATCAGCTTCCAGGCTTTTTCGGCCAACTCGTGCGTTAAGCTTTCCACGTAGTAACTGCCCGCCCAGGGGTCAATAGCTTTCGTAATCTGGGTTTCGTCCTGAATGTAGAGTTGGGTATTACGCGCAATACGCGCGCTAAAGTCGGTGGGCAGGGCAATGGCTTCGTCCAGCGCGTTGGTGTGCAAACTTTGGGTTCCGCCCAGGGCAGCCGCCATCGCTTCCACGCAGGTCCGGATTACGTTATTGTAGGGGTCTTGCTCGGTTAGGCTCCAGCCGCTGGTTTGGCAGTGCGTACGCAGGGCCATACTCTTGGGGTTCTGCGGATTAAATTGCTTTACCAATTTGGCCCACAGCATACGCCCGGCGCGCATTTTAGCAATCTCCATAAAGTGGTTCATGCCGATAGCCCAGAAAAAGCTCAGGCGGGGCGCAAAAGTATCTACCGGTATGCCGGCCGCTACGCCGGTGCGCAGGTACTCCAAGCCGTCGGCCAGGGTATAGGCCAGTTCCAGATCGGCGGTGGCGCCGGCCTCCTGCATATGGTAGCCGCTAATGCTGATGCTGTTGAAGCGGGGCATATGTCGGCTGGTATACTCAAAAATATCAGCAATAATGCGCATGCTGGACTGGGGTGGATAGATGTAGGTATTCCGCACCATAAATTCCTTCAGAATATCATTCTGAATAGTGCCGCTCAGTTGCTCCGGCTTAACGCCCTGCTCCTCGGCAGCTACTATATAAAAAGCCATTACCGGAATAACCGCCCCGTTCATGGTCATACTCACCGACATTTTATCCAGCGGTATACCGTCGAACAGGATCTTCATGTCCAGTATAGAATCGATAGCCACGCCGGCCTTGCCAACGTCGCCTACCACGCGGGGGTGGTCGCTGTCGTAGCCGCGGTGGGTGGCCAAATCGAAGGCTACGGAAAGGCCTTTTTGGCCGGCCGCCAGGTTGCGGCGGTAAAAGGCATTGCTCTCCTCGGCTGTACTAAAACCGGCATACTGACGGATTGTCCAGGGGCGGGTGGCGTACATGGTGCTGTAGGGCCCGCGCAGGTAGGGTGGCAAGCCGGCGGCAAAATCCAGATGCTGTAGATCTTCTATATCGTCAGCCGTATAGTGTTGCTTTACCGGTATGCGCTCGGCGGGTTTATAGGCAGCGTATTGTTCAGCTTCCAGCGGGGTAGCTTGTACTTTTATATCTTGAGGAGAAATTTTGGAAAAATCAGGCTTCATGGTGTAGGCTTACCTGGTTCAACAATTCATTATAAACCGCCGGAGCATCCGATTTCAGGTTGATGAAGCCGTCCAGCGCGGCGTTTTTTACGCTTTCGTCCAGCGTATCGGGGTTGCCGGCTACGTAAACTTCACCACTGTATCCATTTTCTCGGAGGTCGTCGGCCAGGGCAGCGGCTTGTTCGTTATAATCTTCGTCGGCCGCGCACAGCACTACCAATTGAAATTCTTCTAATGATAATTCTTCCGGATTTTCGGCAGGCGTGCTCTCGGCGGTTTGCCAGCCCCCGGCCCGCAGAAAATCGGCGGCAAAGGCTGCCCGAGCCCGTTGCATGGTTGCGTCGCCAAACTGGAGCAGTAAGGCGGCTAACGGTTTATTGATTTTAGTAGAAAGTTCTTGGGCCGAAAGGCGGGCCTGTTCGAAATTCCGGGCTTTACGGTATATGCTTAAGAACTCTCCATTATCGGCTGTGGCAACTGTATTGGCCTTAAGCTGATCGGCGGTATTGGCGTAGGCGGTTGCGCCTACTACTTTCTCGCGGCGCTGGCTTATCAATTTATCGCTGGCCTGACGAGCCTCCGCAATTTCCCGAAGTAGCTGGCCGCTTTCTACTAATTTGCGGTAACCACCGGCTTCTTCCCAACTTAAAAATTGCTGCCAGGCTTGTTCAACTAGTTCGCCCTGTAATTGCCGAAGGTAGTAGGTACCATCTACCGGGTTCAGTACTTTGCCGAAGTAGGATTCTTCCTGCAAAATAATAGATACGTTACGAGCCATACGGCGGCTAAGCGTAGTGCTTTCGCCGGAACGAAAACTATCCAGTGTTAACGAATTGCAACCGCCCAGCACCGCGCTCATGGCTTGGGTAGCGTAGCGGAGTAGGTTAGTGTTTTCGTCCAGCACCGATACCTCGCGGCGGCTACTGGTTGCATGTATAGTTACTTCAGAAGGGTTGTAGTCATCTAACCCGTAGGCTTTGGCCAGCATTTTAATTAGGTAGCGCAGGCTCTGCAGCTTGGCAATTTCTACAAAATACCGGTTACCCACAGCGGTAAACACCCCTAGCCTATTGAAGATTTCCCCGGCTTCTACACCTTTCTCGGTCATATCATCGGCATAGGTAGCGGCTATACTTAGGGCTACAGCTAATTCCTGCACCGTATTGGCCCCGGCATTATGGTAGGGTGCCAGATCTATTACCAAGGTTTGAAAATTAGGATACTCACCAGCCTTTTTAAATTCCGTTTGCCAGGCTTCGTAGCCTTTATGGTCGGCAATTCCGGTTTCGGCCAACTGGCTTACTAAATCGCATACAATGAAACCGTGCATATCTTCCGGTTTATAGCCTTGCTGCGTAGCGTAGGCAGTATAAGCAGTAAATAAATTGGGCACTTGTACACAGCCCTTAAACGCCACCGTGCAGTACGGAATTTCCACTCCTTTCAACAGAATTTCCAGCTTGGGCAAGCTTTCGGAACGCAAGGAAAGATCAAAGAGCAAGCCGGTTGCCCCGCCGTTTAGTGCTTCTAAGGCCTGGCGGTTAGCTTCTTCTTCCTCTTCTACTTTAATTAGTTGGAGGTTATCCCACTGGCGCGGATCGCCACCCGGAATTTTACCGGCGGCGTGGGCGGCTACCGGCTGGTTATAGGTAGTAGTATCGTGGGTAAAATATGGTTCAAGCGTGAAACCTTCGGGCAACTTCCAGTTTAGCGACTCTAACGGCCGGTCTTTTAAGTCTTTAATTGCCTTTTGTTTCCACTCTTCTTTGCTTGCTTGAGAAAAGTCAGTAAAGAGCGATTGCATGCCTTTTATTAAAATTTTAGCCTAAAGTTAGCTTATATTTGCAAAAGGAACCGAACCGCCCTTACTATTTTATGTATAAGCGTATACTACCGGGAAGCTTCTGGATTGCACTACTGGCTCAGATTTTTGCTTGTCAGCCCCAACCAGTAGCTACCACCCTGGCCCCGCAGGCTACCAGCCTGGAAATCTCTGCCGAAATTGCCGAAGATTCTCAAACCAATAACCTAATCTACCCCTACAAGCAGCAACTAGAAGCCCAAATGAACGAAATTGTGGGCTACAGTGCCAAGGAACTAACCAAGCAAAAAGTAGAAAGCACGCTGGGCAACTTTGTAGCCGATTTGCTTCTGGAAGCCGGGCAGGACCGTTGGGGAGACTCGGTATCGCTTTCTCTGGTAACTACGGGTGGCCTGCGCATACCGCTGCCTAAAGGCCCCATACGCCTGGGTACCATTTACGAGCTTATGCCTTTTGAAAACCGGGTGGTACTTACCAAAATTACCGGTGCCCAACTGCAGCAGTTGTTCAATTATGCTGCGCGAAACCAAAATGTAGCCGCTGCCAATTCCCACTTTAAAATTAGGGGCGATGAAGCTACTAACATAACCATTGGCGGTGAGCCGCTACAATCCGAAAAAATTTACTACCTCAGCACCTACGATTACCTGGCCTGGGGTGGCGATAATATGGAGTTTATGCGCGAATCGGAAATAGTGGATAATACTGATATACTATTTCGGGATGTTATTCTAAATAAATTTAGGGACTTGCAAGCTAAAGGCCAACCGGCCGATGCCGAAATTGAAGGCCGCGTAGTAATACTGAACTAATAGCTGATGAACCGACGAGATTTTATACGAACCAGTACCTTAGCCGCCGGAGCTATGGCTATTAGCCCCGCCCTGTTAGCCAATAGTAATACCACCCGCCTTACAATTTTGCATACCAATGATGTACACAGCCGCATTGAGCCTTTTCCGGACGATGGACGTACTTGGGGCGGGCTGGCCGGTGCAGCACGCCGGGCTACCCTTATAAAAAAAATCCGCCAGGAACAGGAAAACGTTCTACTGTTGGATGCCGGTGACATCTGGCAGGGCACACCGTACTTCAATTTTTTTGAGGGAAGTTTAGAATACAAGCTCATGAACGAAATGGGCTACGATGCGGCCACCCTCGGCAATCACGATTTTGATTTAGGTTTGGAAGGTTTGGAAAAACAGCTTCCGCTGGCTAAATTTTCGTTTTTAACTGCTAACTACGATTTCTCCCGTACGCAATTGGCCGGTAGCTTCCAACCCTATAAAATTTTCCAGAAAGGGCCAATAAAGGTTGGGGTATTTGGAGTGGGCATAGAACTACGAGGCTTGGTACAGGACCGGCAGTTTAAAGAAACTAAATACCTTGATCCGGTGGCGGTAAGTAATGAAATGGCCCAACAATTGCGTTCCGAAGGCTGCCATTTAGTTATATGCCTTTCGCATTTAGGCTTGGAATATGAAAGTAACAAAATTTCGGATACCCGATTAGCTGCTCAAACCAAAGGCATCGACCTAATTATTGGCGGACACACCCACAGCTTTTTAAATGAACCCCGCCAGGTAAGAAATGCCGATAATGAAATTACCCTAATTAACCAGGTAGGTTGGTCGGGTATTAACCTAGGTCGCCTGAATTATGAGTTTAACGCCGGCGGAAAAGTAATGGGTGTTACCAGCCAGTCTATGCCGATTGGCCCCGGCTACTGCTAAATCAAATTGGAAATTTTCAAGTATTTTTCATCTAAGAGTAGCTGCTATACCTATACGCTTATAATTTTTCGGGAACCCGCCCGCCGTTCTTGAATATTGCTATTTCTTCCGTAACTTTAAAACCCGCTTAAATTCCTATCCTGGAAATTTCGGTACCAATGCAGAAAAACGCTAGTTATCGTGTATGGTCTAACTGCCTGGAACACATTCGGCAGCATGTTGGCGAGCAATCGTTTAATACCTGGTTTGCTCCCATAGTACCCCTTACCTTAGAAGGTGGCGTACTGACTATTCAGGTGCCTAGCCAGTTTTTTTACGAGTGGCTGGAAGAGAACTACGTTAATATACTGAAAGATGCCATTACGCGGGAATTGGGCAATACGGCGCGCCTTCACTATTCAGTAATAGTGGACCGAGGCAACGACCAGTATCAGCCTAAAACGGTTAGCTTGCCTACCATGAGCCACGCCCCAAAAAAGGCAAATCCGGCATTCCAAAACAGTAACGGCCATAATCACGGCGCGTCAGTTGAGGTAGGTTCGCCGTTTGAGTTGCAGTCGCTTGGTAATGGGTTGCAACAAGAATCGCACTTAAACGAACGCTATACTTTTCAGACCTACATTGAGGGAGACTGCAACCGATTGGCCCGCTCGGCCGGACAGGCCGTAGCAGATCGGCCCGGCGCTACTTCTTTTAACCCGCTAATGGTATACGGCGGGGTTGGTTTAGGCAAAACCCACCTGGTGCAGGCTATCGGCAACGATATTATTAACAACCACCAGGGCAAGTTTGTGCTGTACGTTACCAGCGAAAAATTTACCAATCAGTTTTTAGAGGCAGTAAAAGGCGGTAACATTCAGAGTTTTAGCCACTTTTATCTGCAGGTAGATGTGCTGATAATTGATGACGTTCAGTTTTTAGCCGGCAAGGAAAAAACTCAGGAAATATTCTTCCATATTTTCAATCACCTGCACCAAAGCGGCAAGCAAATCATTATGACCAGCGACTGCCCGCCGCGCGAGCTTAAAGGCTTACAGGAACGCTTGCTTAGTAGGTTTAAGTGGGGATTAACCGCCGATATTCAGGCTCCGGACCTAGAAACGCGTATGGCAATTATTCAGCGCAAGGTAGAACAAGAGGGGCTGCAAATACCTACCGAAGTTATTGAGTACCTGGCCAACAGCGTTGATACCAATATGCGAGAGCTGGAAGGCGTACTAATTAGCCTGTTAGCCCACGCCTCGCTAAACCGCAGGGCTATTGATTTGGAGCTAACCAAGGCTACGCTTCAGAATATTGTTCAGGAAATTGATACGGAAGTTAATATCGATTTCATTCAGAAAACCGTAGGTGCTTATTTCGATATCAGCCCCGAACAAATGAAAGGCAAAAGCCGCAAACGCGAGTTTGTAGTAGCCCGCCAGGTAGCTATGTATTTTGCCAAAGAATTTACTACTCATTCTCTAAAGGGTATAGGCTCCCACTTTGGCGGCCGCGACCACAGTACGGTAATTCACGCGGTGCAGTCGGTTAACGATATGATGGAAACCGATTCTAAGTTCAAGCACTCGGTAACCGAACTAACCAAAAAACTAAAGAGCCGGGTAGCGGCTTAATCCTGGAGCCTTCGGTTTTCAGCTGAACTAACAATATCAAAATCTACATATCGTTTTAACTATATGTCCGACGGTAAGATTTCCTTATACTTTAGCTGTCCAGAAAATCTGGGTTCGTTAATTTCTACTAAAGAGGGTTTTAGCTGTAAATGTTGTCCCAATGCTGTACTTGATCTCCGAACAAAATCAGTTAAAGAAATACGGCTTCTTGCCAAATCTTCTGACAAGAAAATCTGCGGAGTGTTTCATACTAATCAGCTTAATAAGCAATTTGTTAAGCTTGCAGCCTTAAGCTTCGTTATTTGCTCTAGCGGCTTAACACTACAAGCACAAACAGAATCTGCATCCGCAATCCCCCCTCCCCCTGATGTTCATACTACCGTTGGCGTGGTTATACCAGCTGGATTGGTTAGGGCAGAACCTATCCTTGGTTATGAAAAATTCTTGGCCGAAGTCGGCAAGAAACTTAACATACCTAATCAACTTAATGAGTCAGGCACAATCTATATTGAGCTAACAGTTGATGAAACCGGATTAGTAAAAGATCCTAAAGTTTTAAGGGGTATTAATACGAAAACTGATTCCAAAATAATTGAAGCGCTTACACCATTTAATCAAAATTTCCATCTTGCAAAGGATATTAGTGGAAAAAACGTCGTTGATTTTTTCATTCTAAAAATCGCTATTAGCGCTGATGATGAAACCGTAAGCAAGATTGAAATTTCCGTAAGCAGTTCTTATTAGTGGTCTTTTATAGCAAATACTGGCATTACGAACTGCCCTAATCAGAGTGAGAAAGTAGTATAAAAAAAGCCATCTCAAACGAGATGGCTTAGTATTTTAACGCTGGATTAGCTTAGTAACGGTTTCCACCGCCGTAGCCTCCACCACCGTAACCACCGCCGCTGTTGCCGCCGTAGCCACCGCGGTTACCACCACGGAATCCACCACCGCCACCGCGATTGTTGTTTTCGCGAGGACGAGCTTCGTTTACTACTATTGTAGCGTTTTCGAAATCAGTTTCATTTAAGGCACTAATTGCCGACTGGGCCTCCTCATCGTTAGGCATCTCTACAAAGCCAAAGCCCTTAGAGCGACCGGTATCACGGTCCATTACAATTTTAACAGAATCTACCTCACCGTATTGTTCAAATAGGCTACGCAGGCTATCTTCCTGAGTGCGGTAGTTAATTTTTGCTACGAAAATGTTCATTAGTAAAAAAGAATAAAAGAAAATAGTGAATAACTAACACTCGAGAAACATAAAAAGTTATTACTCAATACATAACCCAAGGCAGGTATTCTTAGGCAAGATACGTAAAGTTTATTGACAAACTAATTCTTGGCCTGATTATTAATATTTTATTTTTTATACAAGTCTAAGCTAACCATTCTAATTATTCGTAAACCGGAGCTTTTACCCCGGCTTTCACAGCTACACTTAACCGGTTTTCCGGCGGCGGAATGGGGCAGCTATAGCGGTTGCTGTAGGCACAATACGGGTTATACGCCTTATTGAAGTCCAATACAATAGTAGTATTTTTGGTCATTTCTAAGTCTAGATAGCGACCCCCGCCATACGTTTCTTCACCGCTGGTTCTGTCCTTAAACGGTATAAACAGGTAATCTCTATACTCTTCAGTCTGGCTTAATTGTAAACTTTAGTAGATATAGAGGCGGCAGGGCTTACCGGCCAGTTCAAATTCTGCCGCAGCATAGCGCCGGTACATCCTGGCTTTTCCGCTGGTAGTTGGTATTACCATGTAGGCAGTATCTACATCAAAATTCAGCCGGGCAGTAACGCGGTAGCCCGAATCTACATCAAAAAAAGGTAAACCGGTAAAGCCTTTAATCTCTTTCTTACTGAGCGGACTGGTTTCCGGGTTAGCGTATTCCGCATTTAATTAGTTCTGAAATTTTTCAATCTCTTTCTGATGGGTTTGAGCCTGAATTTTGGGTGAAAGCATAACTGACAACAGCAGGCATACCATAAATCGTATCATAGCCTCAAAACTAAACTTTTCTTGCTGATTAATTTATTAATACTTTTTAACAACTACTGACTGAGCAGGTTATGTACATACTATTTTTTGATACTTAAAATTTTTGCAATGAAAGCAGTTAGATACCATAAACCTAAAGATATGCGGGTAGATACCGTACCCGATCCGATACTGGAGGACGAAAAGGATATTATACTAAAAGTTACCGCTACTGCTATTTGCGGCTCCGATCTTCATATATACAATGGAAAAATTCCGCAATTGGAAAATATGATTGTCGGCCATGAATTTATGGGCGAAGTGGTAGAATTAGGCCGCGGGGTAAAAAATTTAAAAAAGGGCGACCGGGTGGTGGTACCCTTCCCGATAAGCTGCGGAAGTTGCTATTTCTGCCAACATAGCTGGCCTAACCAATGCGAAAACTCTAACCATAAACACTACGGCCCCGAGGGTGGCCTGCTAGACCAAAAGGGCGGTGCTTTATTTGGCTATACCAACTTATACGGCGGCTACTCCGGCGGGCAGGCCGAATACGTACGGGTACCCTACGCCGATGTAAGTCCGCGCATTGTGCCCGATAACCTGCCCGACGAAAAAGTACTGTTCCTGACTGATATATTTCCGACTGGGTGGACGGCGGTGGACTGGGCCAAATTGCAGGGTGGCGAAACCGTAGTAGTTTTTGGCTGCGGGCCGGTAGGTATAATGGCGCAGAAGTCGGCTTGGCTGCAAGGAGCCGGCCGGGTTATTGGGGTAGATATTCAGCCTTATAGATTACAAAAAGCGAAAGATACCGCCAATAGCGAGGTTATTAATGCCGATGAGGTAGATGTAGTGGAACGCATTCGGGAAATGACGGCCGGGCGCGGGGCCGATGTTTGCATTGATGCCGTAGGTATGGAGGCCGATCGTAACGTTGCCGAGAAAATTCTTAATACCGTTAGAATGCAGGTAGGTACCACTAAAGTTCTAGAAAACTGCTTTAGCGCCGTACGCCGAGGCGGCACCGTTACCGTGGTGGGGGTATACGGCAGCTACTATAATAATTTTCCGCTAGGGCAAATATTCGATAAAAACCTGACCGTAAAGCTTGGCCAGGCCCCGGTACAAGAATATATTGACCAGCTTATTGAATTAGTTAAGGAAGAAAAAGTAACGCTGGACGATATAATTACCCATCGAATATCTATTGATGAAGCCCCGGAAGCCTACAAAATCTTCAATAATAAGGAAGATGATTGTGTAAAGGTGGTAATTACACCCTAGAGCTATTCATCCAACTATACATGAGCTACGGATTAAAATCTGTAGCTTTTTTTATGCCGTTTTAAGTGCTTTCTCAGCCTTTGTGCTACGCTTTCTACTTAACTTCATTAAGCAAATAATATGAACCAGCACTGCCGAAGGCATTAAAAAGCCCGCAACAAGAACATAGGGGTAAGCCCCAAATTCTTTAGGCATAGGTAAGGTATCAGGCCCGTACAATTCAGGTACATAGATCGTAGTCATGATTACCGTAATTATTGATGCTATAACTACCAACCCAACCACATTCCATATTTTTAAGATCCTCGAATATGAAGTTCCTTTTTTAAGATAAAGTAACCCTATAATTGGTGCGCTGAGGGCAAAAATCAAATCGAAATTGTAGCCTTCAATACTAGCTTTTGATGGAGTGTTCCTGCCCCTACCGAGGCTACAAACAACAACTCAATAAACACCCTAAAGCTTTGGTAAAATACCAACCAGGAAACCGGCAGCGCATTCATCCATTTACTTTGCCGGTTGGTAGCAACAAATATTCCGATACATATAAATGCGGGTAGAACCAGCAGCAAAACCAGTTTAGGCGGAAAGCTGAAATCCTGTAGTACTCCGGTTTTGGCTACCGTATAAATATAAAGCTGCCATACTGAAAGTATAATTATCCAAGCAACAGTTTTTTGTAACGTTTTTCGGGTATTGCCATAACTAACTTTAATTACTCGATAGCCAAATAGTATAAGCACCGCACAAACCGAAAAATTAAGAATGAGGTATAAGGTAGCAAGGGTTATGTGCATATAGAGAAATTAAGCTTATAATTAGTTATGAAGCTATTTAACCTTCTTATTTTAGGGTTAGCACTTATTTTGGTAATAGTGGCTTTAGGCCTAAAGGATTATAAACTTATAAGCTTTACAGCCAGCTTTTTGGTAGTAGTAGGTATTTTATTAGCGGCAAAGAACAATTATTACCGAAAATAAAATGAAGCCTTAAATTTGCAGCCCCTGGGCCTAAGCCTTGAGCTATTAAGCAAGTCGGTCACCTCACATACACCTGATAATAGCCCTTGGTACCTTCGGAGTTTACTACCTCCACTACCGTACGGCCTTGCACCTGGCTTAGCACCTGCACTAAAGTTTGGGGCGAATCTATAGGAGTGTCGTTTATTTGGCTGATAATATACCCATCCTGCACGCCCAACCTAGCTAGCACCCCTCGCCGCAAGTTAGTTACTCTTACGCCCTGCTCAATATTGAGCTTATTTCGTTCAACCTTACTTACTATTTCCAAATCGGCACCTAAGGTTGCGGAGGTAAATAACTGCCGCTTTAATACTTCGGTAGTTCCTTCGCGATTAGTTAAACGGGCTTTGGTTTGCCGCTCCTGATTTTTGCGAACGTAGCTTAAGGTAACCTCGTCTCCGGGGCTGTAGTAACTCAGCAGTTCATCAAACTGGCCGTGGCCTATAACCTTAAACCCATTTACACTAATAATTATATCGCCTACCTTTAACCCGGCCCGGCTAGCAGCACCATCGTCGCTTAGCTGCTTTATAACTACTCCATTGCTGGCTTTTACATTTAACGAAGCCGCTTTGTCAATATCCAAATCAATAACATCGGCACCTAAAAAGGCTTTCTGTACTTCGCCGTAGTTAATCAGATCGTCCACTACTTTCCGCACAATATCAACCGGCACGGCAAAGCCATAACCGGCGTAGGAACCAGTCTGGCTTAATATGGCTGTATTAATCCCCACCAGTTTTCCTTCGGTATCTACCAGTGCGCCACCACTATTGCCCGGGTTTATAGCAGCGTCGGTTTGTATAAAGCTTTCCAGCGGAAACAACCCCTTGGTCAGGCTTATCTCTCGCCCTTTGGCACTTATAATTCCGGCAGTAACGGTAGAAGTTAAGTTAAACGGATTGCCTACCGCCAGCACCCACTCCCCTACCTCAACATCGCTGGAACGGGCCAACTGAATGGCGGGTAGGCCCGTAGTTTCTACTTTAAGTACTGCTAAGTCGGTTGATGGGTCCGTACCAATTAGTTTGGCCTGGTAGGTTCGGCGCATATGCATAATTTCAATTCGGCTGGCCCCTTCTACCACGTGGTTATTAGTAACTATATAACCGTCTTCAGAATAAATTACCCCGGAGCCCGAAGAAGCCCGGGGGCCGTTCCTTCTACCGAATAAATAATCAAAATAACTGGTAGGCTGATAATCGTTGCCGCTAATGCTTTTAATAAATACTACCGAAGGAGTACTGTTAGCAGCGGCGGCAGTAAAATCTTGCGGCAAACTTGCTAAGTGCTCCGCCTTGGCCGGGGTACTAGTGGGGTAGTTGCTAACTTGCTGAAATTGGGGTCGGCTAGCCGGGTCTGCCTCAATTACAGGTGTTACGGGCTGTAAGTTTAAATAAAGTGCCGCCCCGGCAAAGCCTGAGCTTAACGGGATAAGTACGCTCCAAAATATTCTTTTCATTTTACTGAATACGCTGTACAGATAGTAAATTATTCTATTTTCTAACCATTGATGCTTACCTTTGCCCAAAATATAACGCTATGGCGTTTTTATACGCAAAGGCTCTTCATATAATTTTTATAGTAACGTGGTTCGCCGGTTTGTTTTACGCACCGCGCCTCTTTATTTATACTATGGAAGCCTACGAACAAGAGCCGGCAGAAAACCAGAAAGTTTTGGTTCCGCACCTGCTCCGCTGGACCCGCCTGCTCTGGTACGGTATAACCTGGCCCTCGGCAGTAATTACGTTAGGCTTAGGCTTAACCCTTATATTTACCAGCAGCTACCAATACCAAATGCCCGATTGGCTCTGGATAAAACTGGCCTTTGTGTTAGGCCTGTACGGCTACCATTTTGCCTGCCATAGTATGTTCATTAAACTACAAAGGGGGCAAACCGTTTGGAGCAGCCAAAAACTACGCTTCTGGAACGAAGTAGCCACAATTTTCCTGTTTGCCATAGTATTCTTGGTAATTCTGCGAAGCGCATTAAGCATGGTTTACGGCCTTATTGGCTTACTTGTATTTGTAATAGTATTAATGAGTGCAATTACTCTCTATAAAAAATTAAGGACTAGAAAATCATGAGATATATACTTTTTATACTAGCCTCCGGGCTGGTGTTTTCGGCTTGTGGTTCAGCGGGCGAATCGGGCAGAGGCAGTACCAACAAATTACCTATTTACGGTAATTTTATTATTGAGGAAGGCCCGGATGGCCAGGCCGATACAATCTACCATACCGTAGGCGACTTTTCCTTTTACGATCAGGATTCGGCCTTAATAACCCAGGAAACAACTAAGGGCAAGGTGTATGTAGCGGATTTCTTTTTTACTACCTGTCAGGAAATTTGTATACCTATGGCCGGACAGATGCTACGGGTCAATAATGCTTGGGGCAATAATCCTGATTTTATGATCCTATCGCACAGCATAGACCCTACCTTTGATACAGTAGCCGTTCTTAAACAATACGCGGAAAAGCTAAACTTAGCTGACAGCACCCGATGGAGGTTTCTGACTGGCAATCAAACCGATGTGTACGAGTTAGGGGAGAAAAAATATATGGTTACCGCCCACCAAGACAGTACAGCTCCCGGTGGCGTACTTCACAGTGGCCATTTTCTGTTAGTTGATAAACTGGGTAGAATTCGGGGGGTGTACGATGGCACCGACCCAGATGCCGTAGACCAACTTATTGCCGATATTGACTTGCTGCTCTAATGACCCTATACCTTAGAAAACACGTGATAGTTCTGGTACTACTAATTGTAGCCATACCAGCCTGCGATTTACCCTCGGGCAAAACTAACCAGAGCGGCCCTACCGTGCCGGAAGGTATGGACCTGGATACCGAACTTAAATTTACCCAGTACTGGACCCAGGGGCGCGTTCTGTATAAGCAACGCTGTTTAAACTGCCACCAAAACAGTGGTAAAGGTATGGAACAGCTAATTCCGCCCTTAGCCGGCTCCGATTACCTGAACGATCCGCAACAAGTAGCCTGCGCCATTAAAAACGGATTGCAGGGAAAAATAGTAGTAAACGATACAGTATATAATGGTATAATGCCGGCTAACCCCGATTTAAGTCCGCTGGAAATTGCTGAACTGATTACCTACATAGGAAACACTTGGGGCAATACCCAAGGATTTACCACCGTACGTGACGCTGAAAAATTATTAAACGCTTGCGAGCAAAAGTAATGCTTAGTACAGGCTGTCGGTTTCTACTAAGAACAACCTTATTTCTTCAGTAATTTCTTCGGCTTCGGCAATTGGCTCGGCCGCAGCTACCGATACACTATCACTAGAGTTTTGTAACTCTTGCAGGTTTAGGCGGTGTCTTTTGGCTTTCTGGCTCAGTTGCTTGTAGCGGAGCATCAGCTCTTCCTGAACCTCGGCCGGGGCAGCCGTTCTATCCAAACTATCGCTAAGCTGTTGTTCCAGGTTAGTGAGTTCTTTAATTAACCGGCTAGTTATTTCAGCATAATTTATGGGGGGCACCTCGGGTATAGCTAAAGCCGAATCGGTAGCTACAATTACTGAATCTTGAGCTAGCTCTTCTATTGCTTCTTCCTGCCCCTCACCTCTATCGGAAAAATTACACGAAAGGCAACCTAATATGGATGCCACTATTGCCAAAGTACTAAAGTTACCCTTCACTAAGCTGCTACATTTTGTTTGAAATTAGAATTGCCGGAAGTATACCGTTCAATAGTTTGGCCAGTAAGTACATTAAACTGTTTGCGCAAATTCCGGATTGTTCCAAACATAAGTTTATCGGCAATATCTTGCAAGCTCATTCCGGCATTTATAAGTAAAGCCTTTACCCGTTCCATCCGTAACCTATCGTAAAACTCACCTATGCCCTGACCAGTGAGCATTCGGTACTGGTGGTTTATAGCGCTATAGGACATTTTAAGCTGAGAAGCCAGATACCTTTCTAGCTTTAACGAGTTAGCGTTTTGCAGCGAGGAATCAATATATGTAGAAAGTAAAACCCTAACTTTTTCCTTGAATTCCTTATCCAGCGGGTCCATAATTTGGTAACCGCTACCCTCTAAGGCAGATTTTATATATTCGTTAGTAACGCCGGAATTATTGATGTAAGCAGCTGTACCTATTTCAACTTCCTTTACCTGAAGACCTGCTTCTTCTAACACCTTACTAACTAATAACACATCCCGAACCGAATCCATGTTCTGGATGTAGACAATTTCTTCTTGCATAAAGCCAATTTCCTTCCTTAGGTATTAAATGCTCATTCAGAGAAAATGTTGCATTCAATTACAAAAAAAATACTAATCTGATCTTATTATAGTACTAAAACAAGTCACACTACTAGCGTAGGGCAGTATTTATACAAGCATTTTATCCTGGTGTTCAACAACTTAAATCATGTGTGATATAAAATTGGGCCGATTACCGAACAATAAAATCTATGTATGTTCCTATAATGATGCTAATATTAGTATAAAAAATTAAACTCTCGCTAAGAAATCTTCTTTTTTTCTTAATAAAATTATACTTAGGCTAAATATGGTACTTAATACTACAGGTTGAGGAAATTGTCAACAGTTTTAACCAAAATCTTCCACTAAATTAAGTGTGCTATAACTGATGAAATACAAATTTTTGTGGAAGGATAGCTATAGCAACTATTGGCTTAGTTCTACAAAAATCTATACCTTAAGAGTAGCGTAAAACTTAGGCTAGGTTACTAAACTAGGTCTCGTTCGCCCAAGCGGCGGAAACTCTTATTGGAAAGCAGATTTTCTATAGCTGCGGCCAGTAATTTAGCACAGCTTACAACCTCAATTTTTCCGCCGGTTTTAGCGTAGCTTATAGAATCGGACACCCATACTTTAGCCAGTTCCGATTGCGCAATTCTCTCCTGGGCTTTATTGCTTAGAATAGCATGGGTAGCGTAGGCCTGCACGGAGGCAGCACCTTTCTCCATAATCAGATCGGCGGCAGTACACAGGGTTCCGGCGGTATCAATCATATCGTCTATAATTACCACATTTTTTCCGCTTACATCCCCAATAATTTCCATATGACTAACCTGATTGGGGCGTAGCCTTTCTTTATGGATTACCGCCATATCGGCCTGCAGCTCTTCTTTATACAGCTTAATTCTTTTTAAACCGCCAAAGTCGGGGCTGCAAAGACACAAATTTTCCGGCATGTCCTTTTTTAGCCGTTGTATATATATTTGGCTCATAAAAAGGTGATCGACCGGAATTTTAAAAAAGCCTTCAATTGAGCCTGAATGTAAATCCAGCGTAATGAGCCTATCAATACCCGACTGCTGCATAAGGTCGGCAATTAAGCGCGAAGCAATGGCCGTACGCATGGTTCCTTTCCGCTCCTGACGGCTGTGGGGCAAATAAGGAAGTATGGCAATAACCTTGTTGGCCGAAGCCCGGCGGGCAGCATCGGTAGCTAGGAATAATTCAAAAATATTTTCGTAAGGCATATTGATTTGCCCGATCAGAAAAACGTTGTGCCCGCGCACGCTTTCCTGAAAGCTTACGAATTTTTCTCCATCGGAGAAGGTTTCGCTATGGTACTGTCCTAACGGTTGCCCTAAGGCATCAGCCACTTTTTTCCCTAATTCGCGAGCACTTTCGGTGGCAAAAATCTGGAAGGGTGTACGATTTGAGAAAGTCATGTTCATTATAGCCTAACGTATGGCTTACAAGTTGTTCAATAATCAGGAGATCTAAAAAAAATTATAAAAAAATCTATCAGATAAGGAACCTCAAGTAGCTGGTTGCGTTATAGATAGTACCAAGAAATTAAAATCTTTGGTTGAGGAGAGAGAGGAAAGCTATACTGAATGTTTCTAACAGGATGTATAGCTTTTTCTATTTTTGATCAATAAGAAAAGCCGGGTTATCTGTAAATAATCCAGCTTTTCTTGTATCTAGTATAATTAAGGATTTGAGCCAAAATTTTTTCAACCAACAAATCTAAAGAGCTCAAAATCAATATCTTTTAAGAACCACAGCTTTACTCTAAAATAGATTCTATTTCTTCCATTTTCTTTGCGGTAAATCTGCCGTCAGTGGCGTATACAATTTTCCCTTTAGGGTCTAACACAAAAAAGTATGGTTGGTCTTTTTCTTCTAATCCCAAGCTGTCTTCGTAATCGCCTAATTTACCTACGTAGAATAATATATGATCGTGTAGCTTAGGATCAACGTTTTTCAGGGCTTTCTTTCGGGCTGGGCCGGCGGCCGCTTTATTTATACCGGTAAACATAGGAACAAAATAAATATTCACATCGTAAGCAAAATCGGCAAAGAGCCCGGCCTTGGATGCATCCTGTAAAAAGCGCGCGGCAACCGGGTTGTACCAGCTCTCCAGCTCATCTTCGCTTTTTTTAGAGAACGCCAGGCCCACTAGAGTATACTTGCCATTAGTAGTTTTGGGTAGCGAAATTCTTTGTCCGCTAATGGTTTCACCGCCTAAATTAGGAAAGCTGGAACCAACTTGGGCGTAGGAAACTGAAAGGCTAAAACCAGTAAAAAGAACGGAAGCTAATAGTTTCTTAAACATAGTATTGAGTTTTACCCAATAGTAACGCCATAATTATGCCAATTAGTTTAAAAATCTTCCAGGTACTGGTGAACCAGTTTTATGGCCATTGCCCCCTCGCCAACAGCGGAGGCTACCCGATTCATGGCCCCGGCCCGTACATCGCCGGCGGCAAAAATTCCGGGACCGCAGGTTTCCAGCAAGTAGGGTTCTCGTTTTATTTTCCAGAATTTACTGTAATCATCGTAGTTGCGTACGTCCTTGCCTGTTTCTATAAACCCTTTTTTATCTTTTATAATGTGAATTGGCAACCAATCGGTGTGCGGTTTAGCACCAATAAACACAAATAAAGCGGATGCTTCCTCACGTTGCTCCTGATTGGTTTGGTTATTTTTAAGCACTAATGCCTCTAACTTATCCTCGCCTTCGGCACCAAGTACTTCCGTATTACTCCAAACTTCAATGTTTTTGGTACCCTTAATTTGGTCAATAAGGTACTGCGACATGCTTTTTTGTAAGGATTTGCCCCGAATTAAAATAATAACCTCTTGGGCATACTGAGAAATATACATGGCTGCCTGACCGGCCGAATTTCCTCCGCCTACTATAAATACCCGTCGTTCGCTGCAGGCCTGAGCCTCTGTCATGGCGGCTCCGTAATAAACCCCTTTACCGTTAAATTTTTCTAGGCTTTCCTCGTTCAGGGTTCGGTAGTCTACACCAGTAGTAATTATAATGCTGCGGCTTTTTACGTTTTTGCCATCGCTTAGGGTAAGTATTTTATAACCATCCTGTATTTCAATATTGGTAACTTCCTGCGGGGCCAGTATTTCGGCACCAAAGCGGGTTGCCTGAGCTACTGCCCGCCGGGTAAGGTCGGCGCCACTTAATCCTTTAGGAAAACCCAAATAGTTCTCGATGCGGCTGCTGGTACCGGCCTGCCCGCCCGGGGCCCTTTTTTCAATTAATACGGTTTTTAGGCCCTCGGAAGCACCGTAGACTGCGGCAGCTAAACCAGCCGGCCCGCCACCAATTATTACTACATCGTACAGATCTTGGGCAGCTTCTTGCTGCAAGCCTATTTTGGCGGCTACCTGGTTAAGATCCGGATCGCACAAGGCTTCTCCATCTTCAAACACGACTAACGGAAGTTGGCCGGCTTCGCAGTTATGCTGTTCCATCAGTTCTTCGGCGGCGGTACCTTTACCCACTTCCAGCCAGCGGTAGGGTATTAAATTTCCGGCTAAAAAATCTTTTACCTGGTGAGATTTTGCTGCGTATTGGTACCCTACCAGTTTAATGCCACTATAGGGCGGTACATAGCAAGATTGCCAGTCTTCCAGAAGATCGTCCAGCACCGGATAGAGTTTTTCTTCCGGCGGATCCCAGGGCTTAACAAAATAGTAATCAAGTTGAACTTCATTAATAGCGCGTATAGCTGCATCGGTATCGGAGTAGGCCGTTAGCAGCACGTATTTAGCCTCCGGAAAGTGGGGCTTGGCCTGCTTTATAAAATCGACCCCTAACATTTCCGGCATCCGTTGGTCTACCACAAAAAGGGCAACTACCTGCCCTTTTTGTTTAAATTGCTGCAAAGCTTCCAGGGCCTCGCCGGCTTGGCTGGTGCTTATCAGCCGGTATTCTTTACCGTATTGTTTGCGCAAGTCGCGGGTAACCGAGCGTAGTACCTGCTCATCATCATCTAAAACTAAAATCAGCGGTTGTTTCATATGTTGGCTTTCCCTGCTCAATTTAGGAGTAATAGGAAAAGTTTTAAGCCGCTAATTTGTTTTATTCTACTTTAGAAATACATCTAGGCTTCCTCGTGCTGGCGAACCAGCATATAGTAAATTACCAAACCTAAACCGCCAAACAGGAAGATCATGGAAAAGTAAGCGCCCGGCTCCGGCATTCCGGTGCTACTTTCTACTACGTGACCTAAAATTAACCCAATACCAACTCCTACCGAGGCTATACCCCATTTAAGGGAGCTGTACTTTCCGGTATTCCTGCTAGGACTAACCGGGTGAAGTAGCGAGGCATCGTAGCCTTTCTCAATCATAGCCATACGCTCGCGGTGCTTACTGGTACGTAAAATATACACTATTAGCACAACTGCTGAAAAGGTGCTGAGTACCGACACAATAGGAACAAATAACGCAACTGAATCCATAATTTTTATTTTTGGCCGTATGACGCGGCACCTAACTAACCGGTTACACTACTTATGCAAATTTTTTAAAATAGTAATTTTTTGAGATCAGATATAAAATTGAACCTGTCTAAGGTTTTCATTTTACCTCATCCTAACCTGCGCGGCCCGACCTTCTCGACTAGCCGTCCGCCTTAAAGGAGAAGGAACGCATTGCGTCCTGTCTGGGCAAGGGGCGGGGATTAATTTAACTCACTGGCCAAAACCCGACTATATAAAAAACTTTAGACAGGCTCAGTAAAAGATCTGGTTCTTGCCATTTTATAATTATCGATACATTACAATTGACTGTCTTCAGTTTCTTTATAAAACTAAATTTACCTTCTAATTAAATAATATATAATTAGCTGTAACCGACCACAGGCGGTGGGCGTCAAAGCAGCGTATCTATGGAAGACCATACCCTAATAACGTTAATACAGCGGGGCAATAAAGAGGCTTACCGCGCTTTAGTAGAACGCTACCAGGGTATGGTGTACAATATAGCCTATAAGATATTGCTTGATGAGGATGATGCCAAGGATGCTGCGCAAGAAGCCTTTATTAAAGCCTACAGTGCGCTGCCCAGCTTTAAAGGGCAAAGCAAATTTTCAACCTGGCTGTACCGTATTGCTTACACAACTACCATAAGTAGAACCAGAAAAAAGAATCGCCGTGCTGATATTGAACAAGCCGGACAAATAGAAGCAAATTACCAAGACCAGGCTGAATATACTATGGAACAGGATGACCAGGCCAAGCACTTGCATACGGCATTAGGTCAGTTACCGGAACAAGACCGGCTTTTGCTAACTTTATATTATTTGGATGAATTGCCAATGGAAGAAGTAGCCGAAATTGCCGGACTGGACATGAATAATACGAAGGTAAAAATGCACCGCGCCCGTAAAAAACTGGCTGATACGCTAAAGAAATTACTTCCCGAAGAAACTCATAATTTAGTATGAAAGCATTTAATGACGATAAGGAGCTGTTGGATCAGTTTAAGCTGAGCAGAAAATTGCCCGCCGCCGGTCTGGCCGATCTGGTTATGAATAACTTACCGGAAAGCCAACCCTTACCGGAAGCTTTAAAAAAACCACTGATTAGTAAAAGAGCCTGGGCTTTAATTTTGGCGGCTATATCAGCCTTGGCTGGAGTAGGTATAACACTTAGTAGTGACACCTCTGGTTCTTCATATAACAACCTTATACCAACTACCTTTACAGAAAACCTTAGTTCCTATAGTGCGTTTTTTTCCGGACAAACTATGTTTTACGGCACCCTGGTTTTATTGGGTATAACCGGATTGTTGGTATTGGACCGAATACTAAACAGTAGGTTTACTTCAAGAAACAACTAAAAAAAGGGCGTGAAAAGTATCCACGCCCTTTTTTAGTTACGCTCAATCCGGTTTAACCTCCGTAGTGAAAATCGGTTTCCCACTCACTTAGCGGTTCGGCATCGGGGCTTATAACTTTGCTTTCTACAACTTTAGCTACAATTAGGGTATGGTCGCCACCTATGTGGTGTACCTGCTCTACCTCACATTCAAAATAGCTGGGTACACTTTCAAATACCGGCGAGCCGGTTTTTCCTTCTTTAAAAGCAAAACCGTTTATTCGATTACCTTCTACTTTGGTATCATCAGCAAAAGCCTTTATCATTGGCACATCGGCTTTGCCTAAAGTATTTATGGCAAAGTGGCGGGTTTTCTGCACAGTTTCGTTCAGGTCAGAATCATTTTTAAGGGCTACTGTAACCATTGGCGGCTCAAACGAACACTGGCTTACCCAGCTTACCACACCCGATGCATAAAACGGTTCATTTCGGGTTTGCATATCACCGGCTTCCATTTTAGTAGTAAGTATATGAAAACCATAGCTTATATTTTCTAAGGCGGTATTGGATTTTGTATCAGTAATCATGGTATTCAGTTTTTTTATAAATTAATCGTATACTGAACCCGGCTGCCGTACAAAAGTTTAGTCCAAAAAAAGCCTCAAACCGATCAAGGCTTGAGGCTAGTTTAAAAAGATCAGGTGCTAGCAACCAACGCATACTACTAATCACCTTAAGTAATTTAAAAATCAGTTTGCTCTAACTAAAAAATTGCGATTAAAAAATGGAGCAACTAAACAGTATTCAAAAAATAGTTGTTAGCTTAAAAAGTTAAGGCTCAAGGCTAAGAGCTTCTCTCTACTGCCGAACCCAAGCTAGTATACGCGAAGCTTATTTTGGTGTTACGTTTTTAGATAAAAATTTTTAAAAATATTACATCAAACTCATTATCAATACGTTACCTTTACTATGATTAATCGTTTAGGGTATGCCTGCCTGAACCAAACCTTATCTACCGAAAAAATATCCGTCAATCGTGGCATGATTCAGCGCACCTTTAGGGAAAAGGGAGTTGCCTACGCCAGCGAGTTAATAATTCAGAATTTGCAGGATTTGATTAAAGTGCTCAACTGGAACCACCAGCACGGCATAAACTTTTACCGGCTCAGCAGCAATATGTTTCCCTGGATGAGTGAGTATGAAATTGAGGAGTTGCCGAATTTCAATAAGATTTCTAATCTGCTAAAAGGAATTGGCACTTTGGCTCAGAAGTATAACCAACGGCTAACTTTTCATCCCGGGCCATTTAATGTGCTGGCCTCGGCTAACCAATCGGTAGTTATTAAAACTATAAAGGAGCTAAATCAGCACGCTGAATTAATGGATTTAATGAACCTACCTAAAAACCCCTTCAGCAAAATTAATATACACGTAGGTACCACGCGCCAAGGCGAAAAAGTAGAAGCTATGGCCGCCTTTTGCGAAGCGTTTGGTAACCTTAAACCCTCTACCAAAGCCCGAATAACCGTAGAAAACGACGATAAAGCTGGCATGTATACCATTCAGGATTTATACAATGGAATACACCAGCGCATTGGCATCCCGTTAGTTTTTGACTTCCACCACCACTTTTGTAACCCGGGCGATTATAGTCAGGAAGAAAGCCTTAAACTAGCAGTAAGTACGTGGCCAGAGGGCGTAGTGCCGGTAGTTCACTATTCGGAACCTAAATCGGAAACGGATAAACGGTATATACGCGCCCACGCTGATATGGTAGTTCACGCTATTCCACTCTACGGCCAGACAGTAGATGTTATGCTGGAAGCCAAAAGTAAAGAGTGTGCCTTAATTAATTTCCGAGATCTAGATATGAGTAATTCGTTAAAACCCAGCTTATTTACCAATATAAATGAAGCTTAACCTAAATAGTTGACAAAGAAATTTTTGCAAGAAAATTTATCTATTACTATTTTATAACAACAATTATATTTGTTCTTTTTACTACATTATATCCGTGACTTGTTGGTATGCTTATTTTTGTTGTAGAAGACGATCCGTTTTATGCCGAATTACTTCAGTTTCATCTTAGCCTTAACCCGGAAGATGAAATCCGGTGGTTTGAAAACGGAAAGGATTGCCTACAACACCTGTATTTAAACCCAGCAGTAATCTGCCTGGACTATACCCTACCCGATTTAGCTGGTGAAGAAGTTTTAAAGAAAATTAAGAATACCAAACCCAATATTCAGGTTATTATAGTTTCTGCCCAGGAAAATATAAAAACTGCAGTAGAACTAATTAAACTTGGGGCGGCCGACTATATAGTAAAAGATAAAAACTCGCGGGAAAATCTCTGGAAAGCACTAATTGCGATAAGAAAGCAAATTGTGCTTGAAAACAGGATTAAGCACCTGGAAGCGGAAGCCAGAGACCGAAATATCGATTTAAATTTTTTGGTGGGCGACTCACCGGAAATTACTAGAACCCGGCAGTATTTAGAAAACCCCAACCATATACCCCCACTGGTTTTTATTTGGGGGCCGAAAGGAACCGGAGCCAAAGCAGTGGCTAAACAAATCCACGGTACCATATATTCTGATCAGGCCAAATTTGTAGCGGTTGACCCAAAGGGAAAATCACTAAAAAAATTCGAAGATCGTTTATTTAGCCGTGAAAATTTAAGCCTGCTTAAAGATGCTCAAGGTGGCACACTTTTCTTACCCAATATTGAGTATTTAACGGCTCAACTATGGAAAAAGCTGCTGGATGCGGCCGGCTTGACTAAAGAGTATACGCCTAATTTCAACCTAATAGTAAGTTCTGAAATACCGCTTAGGGAACTGGTAAACCAAAATAAATTACCTGAAGAAATATTTTATGAAATTGGTGAATGGCAACTTGCCTTACCGCCGCTTCACCAGCGCCGGGCAGATATCTTACCACTGGCAAACGCATATTTATCTGAATTTTGCCGGCTATCCGGTTCGGTAGTTAAACAACTAAGCCCGGAAGCTCAACAAACACTAGCCCAACACTCCTGGCCTGGTAATGGGCTGGAGGTAAAAATGGTAATTGAGCTAGCCTGCCTGTTAAGCGAATCCAAAACTATAAACCAAGAGCACTTAAGGTTAAATTCTGAAAACAGCACTACGAATATACTAGATCAGGAATTAACCCTGGAGGAATACACCCAGTTGATTATCCGGCATCGGCTTAATAAGAATGACCAAAACGTAGTGCTTACTGCCCAAAAATTAGGAATAGGCAAATCAACTATTTACCGTTTACTCCAGCAAGGCAAAGTGTAAGGCAAAAATTTTACTGCGAATACCGGTGTTGTCAAACAAATAATTTAGCTAATGTTTATGTATATTAAGTTTTAATTAATACCATACACCATCCGGGCACGTGACAAACCATACTGATTTTAAGCTTGCGTACGAAAAAGAAAAGGCCGCCCGGGAGAAAGCCGAGAGGTTAGCCGAAGAAAAAGCGGCTCAATTATTTTTAGCTAACCAAAATTTAAAACGCCTCAACAACCAACTCGAATTCGAAATTGACAAACGAACTGCTGAAATAAGCGTGTTGGCCCGTTTGCCCCAAGAATTGCCCGATCCTTTTATGCGCATAAGCCGCGAAGGTACCATTGCATTTATGAACCGGGCCTGCCTAAACCACTGGCAACCTGAGCTTACCCTGGAGTTGGGCCATAGCTATCCTAAAATTTTTGAACAAGCTATTCAGGGTGTACTAGCTACCCACGGCTCGGTTTCCCAGCAATTTCATATCAACAACCAGTATTGGTATATCCAGTTTTACGCGGTAGAACAACACGGGTATATAAACATACTTAGCAGCAACATAACTGCCCAACACAAAGCAGAAACCGCCCTCCGGAATAGCCAGTTAAACCTGGAGGAAGCCCAAAATTTAGCCGGCTTGGGTCATTGGGAATTAGATATTGAAAATTCAGCCCTGAGCTGGTCTAGCCAAATTTACGACCAATACGGACTGGAAGCCGGAACCTTAGAGCCTACATTTGAAAACTTTTTTAAATATGTTGATCCGGCGGATACCGAAGGTTTACGAGCTAAATTAAGCGAGGCAGTAGAAAAGGGCTACGGCCGAACAGAGTTTAGAATTAACCGCCCCGATGGTGAGGTAAGGCACATACAAACTACCATTAAACTCGATACTAACGATAAGGGCCAGGCCGTTCGTTTATACGGCACCTCGCAGGATATAACCCACCTACGCAAAACCGAAGCCCAACTTTTGGAAAGCGAAGAACGCTTTAACCTGGCCGTGCAGGGAAATCACGACGGCATCTGGGATTATAACCTGGCAGAGGAAAAGTTGTATCTATCGCCCCAGTTTAGAAAGCAGCTAGGGTATAAAGAAGGTGAAATTGAAAATACTCCACAGAGTTTATTTAATTACTTGCACCCCGATGATATTGAAAGCTTACTGGAAACCATACGGAACACCCAGGGGAAACAACGTTCAACTATTAAAATTAACCTGCGTGAACGCCACAAAAACGGCAATTATCTCCACTTTATGGCCCGGGCCATTGTACTACGAAGCCCCGATAATAAGCTATTACGGATTGTAGGCTCTAACACCGATATTACCTCGCAGATAAAACACGAACAGGCTCAGAAAAAAAGCCTCGAGCAGTTGCGGTTACTCAGCCACATATCCCTGACTTTTACTCAATCATTAGAAAATCTGGATGAACTGCTGGAAGGCGCACTTGAACTAATTGGCAAACACTTAAAAGTAGACCACGCTGTAATTCTGGATAATTCCAGCGATAGTATATTTGCCTCCAACAGCATTGAGTGGTATTCTCCTGCCTTTCTAGAAAGTTTTGAACATAATTATGGCTCGGTTAACTACGTAGATAGCCCCGCTTTAGAGGAATCAGTAAATCGGAGTTTAACGGTGTACGACAGGAAAAGTACCGGTTCAGACCCTATTCTTAAAACCCTAAAAAACCAGGGCCTACACGCTATGATGGCGAATGCCTTCCAGATTAGCGGACAGAACAAGGGTATTGTAGCCCTGGCATCTGCGCAACCTGATTTTAGCTGGGCCGAACACGATAAGGAATTACTAAAGGCTTTCGCCAATTTGCTAGGCTCGGTGTTTGAACGGGCCCAGGCCGAAGTTAAACTTACCCAAAGTGAAGAGCAGTACCGCAGCCTGGTGGAGAACCTAACCGAGGTTATCTTCCAAACTAACCTGAACCATCAGCTAATTTTTGTAAACCCGGCCTGGAACGAAATTACCGGAATTTCTACCGATCAGGCAATTGGCACCAACATCAAGGATTATATAATTCTGGAAGATCAGCAAGAACTAGATAACCTCATTGAGTACCTTCAGGAAGGGTTAATTGACTTTAGCCAGACAGTTGTAAGAATGATAACTGCCGAGGGTAGCATAATAACCGTAGAAATTTTTGCCCGCCTGCGTACCGGCAATTACGACGAAGTGGTTGGTTTAAGCGGTAGTATGATGGATGTAACCGAGCGGGAACAAAATCGCCAGAACCTGATTAGGGCCAAAGAAGAGGCCGAAGCGGCTTCTAACGCCAAGGCTCAGTTTTTAGCGGTTATGAGCCACGAAATTCGTACCCCGCTAAATGTACTAATGGGTATTAGCAACCTACTACTTCAGCAAAATCCTCGATTCGATCAGGAGGAAAACCTGAGGCTGCTAAAGCTTTCCGGCGAAAATTTACTACTATTAATCAACGAAATATTAGATTTTAATAAAATTGAAGCCGGTAAAGTAAAACTGAACCGAACCGTATTTAATTTAAAAGCTCTGTGCAACGATCTGATATCGGCACTATCTATTCAAGCCGAAGAAAAAAACCTAAAGCTTACCTTTGAGTACGATGAATCCTTACCCGACAAAGTAGTTGGTGACACCACCCGTCTGACCCAGATTTTAACCAATGTGCTGGACAATGCCGTTAAATTTACCCACAAGGGCCGAATTGAGTTAACTGTACAAAAGGAAAATATTTTTGGCGATGCCCTAAGGATACGATTTACCGTTACTGATACCGGCATTGGTATAAATGAACTACAGCACGAACGAATTTTTAAAGCATTTACCCAGGCGCACAGCCAAATATCAACCTTATACGGGGGCACCGGCTTGGGTTTAGCAATAGTTGAACGACTATTGGCACTGCACGGCAGCTCAATAGAACTTACCAGCCGGGAAGGCCAAGGCAGCACATTTAGTTTTGTGATACCATACGAGCAGCACACTGCGGAAAAAACAGTAACTACTAATTCCACCGGAGGCGATGCTTCCGTTCTAGACAACTCCAAAGAAAAAGGCTTATTAATAGTTGAAGATAATTCGCTCAACACCTTTGTACTAACCCAGTTTTTATCGGGTTGGGGCCTGGAGCCGGATGTAGCAGAAAATGGCTACGAGGCACTGGATAAGTTAAAGGCCAAAGCCTACAGCCTGGTGCTTATGGATTTGCATATGCCGGGAATTGATGGGTTCGAGACTACTAAAAAAATTCGTAATGAACTTAATTTAGAAAAGTTGCCCATAATTGCTTTAACCGCCAATACCCAACCCGGCATTCGCCAAAAGGTACTTTCCGCCGGCATGACGGACTATATAAGCAAACCGTTTGAACCGGAAGTTCTATTTCAGAAGCTTAAGCGTTACTTCAAAATCCACAATTATATATACGATAGTCAGGACCAGGCACAGGCCTCCGCTAATGATAAACCGCTAGCGTTCTACTCATTAAACAATTTATTGGAGGAAAGTAGAGGCAACCCTCAATTTGTTGAGAAAATGGTAAGGTTATTTACCAGTAATACCGACAAACTACTGCCTATTTTAGCCAAGGGTATAGCTGAACAGGACGCTAAATCGGTGAAGCTGGTCGCCCATAAGTTAAAGCCTTCGGTTACCTGGCTGGATATAAGCCTGGCAATTCCGCTAATAAAATCTATTGAACTTTTCCCCGACACGTATTCCGAAGAACAGTACGGCCCGGTAGCCAGCGAATTACATTCTATAATTAGTAATACCGCCAATGAACTTACCGATTGGCTAAATAAGCAGCCAAGCAGCAGTTTGGAGAATTCTGAAACTAACTAATTTTACCGACACCGGTGGTAGTTTTGGTATAGAGTACCGGGTATAGGCAATATTACGTAAATTAGCCTTTCTAAATCTAACCCCGGCTTATTCTTTCCTATATGAAGAAAATACTATGGATGGCAGGTATAGTGGCACTAACTGCCTGCTCGCAACAACCTAGCGAAAGCACCTCAGAAGAAGCTACCTCAGTGCAGAGCGAAGCCCAAACTTTTCTCGATAGCTATACCGCTGAATTTCAACAATTATACCTGGAATCGGCCGAGGCTGAATGGGCATCCAACACTAAAATTGTAGTGGGCGATACCGCCAATGCTTACCAGGTGCAACAAGCTAATGAAGCGTACGCCCGCTTTACCGGCAGCGAAGAAAATATTAATAAAGCCAAAGAATTTCTAAGTAAGAAAGAGCAGCTTACCGAACTTCAGGTTAAGCAATTTAACACAATACTGTATAATGCCGCCAATAATCCGGCAACCGTAGCCGATTTGGTTAGCGAGAGAATAAAGGCCGAG
The DNA here is from genome assembly GCA_964504565.1 of uncultured Roseivirgaceae bacterium. GTDB lineage: Bacteria > Bacteroidota > Bacteroidia > Cytophagales > Cyclobacteriaceae > Cesiribacter. The sequence continues at coordinate 51,735 of CAZDEY010000002.1, read as the reverse complement.
GCCGCCCAAACCGAACTTCTTTTCGGCTACGACTATACACTAGATAATAAAAGCGTAAGCACTAATGATATAGACAACATATTGAAAGGTACCTGGAACTTAGATGCCCGCCTGAATGCCTGGAATAGCAGCAAACAGGTAGGTACTACGCTTCGCGATGGGTTACTAAACCTAAGAAAGCTCCGTAACGCAACCGTTCAGGATTTAGGCTATGACAATTACTTTGCCTACCAAGTTAGCGATTACGGCATGAGTACCGAAGAAATGATGGAACTCAACCAGCAGTTAATCAAAGATATATGGCCGCTGTACCGCGAACTGCACACGTACGCCCGTTACGAATTAGCTAAGAAACTAGGCCAGAAAGAAGTACCCAATATGCTGCCCGCCCACTGGCTACCCAACCGCTGGGGGCAAGATTGGAGCGCACTGGTAAACGTAGAAGGCGTAGATATTGACCCGGTTCTGGAAGAAAAAGGCAACGAATGGCTTATTAAGCAAGCCGAGCGCTTTTACGTTAGCTTAGGATTTGAAGAGCTACCCGCCAGCTTTTGGGAGAAGAGCAGCCTCTACCCCCTACCCGAGGGTGCCAATTACAAAAAAAATAATCACGCCTCGGCCTGGCATATGGATTTGGAACAGGATGTGCGCTGCCTAATGAGCGTAATTCCTAACGAAGAATGGTACGAAACCACCCACCATGAACTAGGCCATATTTACTACTATATCAGTTACACCAACCCGGATGTGCCACCCTTACTCCGCGGCGGTGCCAACAGGGCATTTCACGAGGCAGTGGGCAGTATGTTGGGCCTGGCCGCTATGCAAAAACCCTTTATGGCCGGTTTAGGCCTGGTAGATCAAAATGTGCCGACCGACGAAATGCAAACCCTGCTGAAAGAAGCCCTAAATTACATAGTGTTCATACCGTTTTCAGCCGGAGTTATGACCCACTTTGAGCACGATTTATACGCCAATAATCTTTCGGAAAACGAACTGAACACCCGCTGGTGGCAATATGCCAAACAGTATCAGGGTATGGTACCGCCTAGCGTTCGGAGCGAGGAGTATACCGATGCTGCCTCTAAAACCCACATCAACAACGATGCCGCCCAGTACTACGACTACGCCATTAGCTACGCATTGCTGTTTCAGTTGCACAACCACATAGCCAAAAATATACTGAAGCAGGACCCCCGGGCTACCAACTACTACGGTAATAAAGAAGTAGGTAAATTTTTAAGCGATTTGTTAAGCCCCGGCGCCACCCGCGACTGGCGCGAACTACTTAAAGAAACCACCGGCGAAGACTTAAGTGCTAAGGCCATGTTAACCTACTTTGAGCCGTTAATGGCATATCTGAAAGAAGTAAACCAAGGTAGAACCCATACGTTGCCGGAGTCTATTTAAATTTTATTTAACCAGCCGGTCTATTGCCCTTGTTCTGTAAAGACAATTGTGGTAGACCGGTACTATCCTTAACCAATTATGAAGCAGCTCCTACTGCTTTTAGTTATACAATGCTTGGCCTATACTGCTTATGGTCAAAGCAGACTAGTAGAAGATAAAACTACCAACCTTCAGTTAGGGTTACTGGGCGCTTATTTTAATCATGAGGTACCCTTAGCCAATACCCTGGCTTTACGGCTAGAAGTTGGGCTAGATGCCGGACTTTTTGGGGGTAGCTTTAATGGTGGGCTTGGTTATTTAGTGGTGCCGGCAATTACCGCTGAACCCCGCTGGTACTACAATTTAGCTAAAAGACACGAAGAGAATAAGCGTATAGATGGTAATAGCGGCAATTTTCTGACCTTACATATTAGCCACCACCCTAACTGGGTAGCCCTTTCTAACAGAGCTAATTTAAGCGTAATACCAGACTTGTGGGTTGTGCCCACTTGGGGCATCAGAAGAAACCTGGGAGAAAAATATAATTTTGAGACCGGCTTAGGAATAGGGTATCGAGGCTACTTCCACGAATACGGAGGTTATGAAAATTCCGGCGCAATAAATCTAGTTTTAAGGTTTGGCTATAGGGTTAGAAATTAAAGAAAAGATTTCACCTAGTAACATTATAGGCACAACTTTTGAGCGAGAGGTAGGCATAACTATCTCTCGCTTTATTTATATGAAAAATTTAATCTACTCCTTAATTCTTCTGGCCGGCCTGAGTGCTTGCGTTACCACGGAGCAAAGCCGCCCCTACCCCTGCACTGGTCTACTGCAAGCCGGCGATAGTGTGCTAATTCCGCCCCTGGAAGGCGAGGATTACTACACCAGCATTAACTGGTACGAAAAACTAAGTAGTGCCCTTAACCAGCACGGTATAAAAACCAGCTATACCCTTACCGATGAGTTTTTGCTTCACGTAGGAATTACTAAAGTAAACGATACCAGTAGCTGGGCTTTTCTTAGAAAATCGGGCTATACCCACATCTTAGTAGCCTCGCACAGCGAATTACCGGCCGACTGGGCTAGCGACGAACGCACCCGGCAGGAAAAGGGCGAATGGCCCGCCATTAACCCGGAACCAGACTTAACCGACCGGGCGTTTATCCACTTAACCTTATTCTCCTTGCCCCGCACCACACCAATTTACCGTTTAAGCTCCAAAGGCGAAACAATAACCTGGGCCAGTACGGATGAAGAGGGTACCACCAAATACCGAAATTACGGTACGGTAGGCATGGCCTCCAGCGCCGCCCTTCGCAAGGGTATAAAAAATATGGTGAAAGCCTGTGATGGCCAATAAGCAGAACTTATCTCTTTATTTATCATTAAGTTGTTAGGTTGTTTCGTCGCTAGCCTCTTGGCGGCGCAGGCTACAATAGTTAAAGCTGACGCGCTTTTGCTAATTGTGCCGGCTTAGTTATCCAAATATAGGCAAGCTATTTCCTAATCTTCGAGTGGCTATAAATGCTGTAACAGCTAAACTCCCCCCCATACCTAAAACTAAGGGCTAAAGAGTTTGCAAACAGGCAAGTTTGCCAATCAGTTCTATAAGTATAGTGGCCGCGGTTGTTTTACCTATATCTTCTAAGTATTTTCGGTACGGAACCCATTTCCTGAATTTTTCCGTTATTAACTTAAATTAATAGGCTTGCGGCAGAAAACCCTTTCAACGTCCTCTACTAAGGTAAAAATCTTTTTATCTGTAACCCTACTAACATTAGGCTTGGCCTTTGCCCTGTATTTGGGCATTCGCAGCTTTAACCAGATATCTAATTCGGCAGAAACCCTGGCTAAACCTAATCAAACCCCGCTTTTCATTAGCCAACTTTTAGTTGATCTGGTAGAGGCCGAAGGTCATTTTAGATCGTACACCCTTACCCAACAAGATACCTTTTTGGTAGCCTATCAGCAGAAGAATCTGGAATTGTCCGGCTGGATCGATTCGCTCCGCACCTCTACCACCCGCACCGACTGGCAATCTCAGTTAGACAGCTTACAAACGCTTATTGACCAGAAAATGAGCGGACTAAACACCTTTATGGAGCTGAAAGCCGAACTAGACAAGCAAATATTTACCGATCAGGCGCTGCGTAAGCTAAGCAAAGATGTTCGCCGACCAGTTAAAATTAATAAAGCTTTAACCAAAACCGAAACCCAAACCCAGCAGCAAATTAAAGCCGCCTCGCAGGTAAAAGTTGAGCCCCTGGAAAGAAAAGGAATTATTGATAAAATCTTTGGTAAAAAGAAAACCCAAACCGTACTGGTACCTAGCGATAGCAATATTACAACCACCACCCGCGAGGTTACCGTGGATACTATCACTATAACCCAGCAACCTTCGGAAACGGTATTGGCCAACGTTAAAACTACCCTCCGTGCTCTAAAGGAGCAGGAAAGTATCAACCGTCGCCAATTAAGTACGCAGGAACTTGCCCTACTGGGCAACGACCAAAAAATTATGAACCGGATGCGGGCCCTCATTCACGAGCTGGAACTGGAAGAATACGCCACATCGGAACGATCAATTGCCCAAGCTCGGCGCGTGGTGGAAGATAGCCTGCTGATAATTTTTATGGTGGTGTGCACCGGTTTACTTACCAGCGTAATTTTTGCTATGCTGGCTATTCGTGATATCAGCAAGGGTAACTCAATACGCCGCCAGTTGCTGGATGCTAAACAAAAAGCCGAAAAGCTAAGCCAGGTTAAAGAAGAGTTTTTGGCTAACATGAGCCACGAAATGCGTACTCCGCTAAATGCTATTCAGGGCTTTAGTGAGCAACTTCAACAAGCTAATTTACCGCACCACCAACAAGAACAGGTTCAGGCTATACGGCACTCCAGTGAATTTCTACTGGCTACGGTTAACGATATACTTGATATGAGCAAAATTGAAGCCGGTCAACTTCATTTTGAGAAGCTCAATTTTAACCTGCTGGAAATTGCCCGGCAGTGCATTAACATAATGGCTCCGCGTGCAATAGCTAAAGGGTTAAGGTTTGAAGAAGACCTGCCGATTGCCCCGGTCTGGATTATCGGCGACCCCTTCCGCCTTCAACAAATTATTTTTAACCTGTTAGGCAATGCCATAAAATTTACCGACCAGGGGGCGGTCCGGCTCCGGGTTCGCGCCCGTGATAATGGTTACGGAATATTTGTAATAGATGTATCGGTTCTGGATACCGGCATCGGCATTCCATCCAATAAACTCCGCGATATATTCTCCAGCTTCACGCAGGCCGATACTTCCATTACCCGACGCTTTGGCGGTACCGGTCTGGGCCTTTCCATAACCCGCCGCTTGGTAGAACTTCAGGATGGACAAATCAATGTTAGAAGCCGCGCCAGCCGGGGTACGCTGTTCTACCTAAGTATTCCCTACCCAAGAGGCAAGGCTGAAGTCCAGATCCCGGCTCAGATTGTAAAATCTTCAACCAAAGTAAAAACTGATTGGCACGACCGCCGAATATTAGTGGTAGACGATGATCCGCTAAATGGGCTTCTGCTAACAACTATTCTGAATAAATGGAAAATACCCCATACGCTGGCCGGTAATGCTCAAGAGGCTCTTACCGCATTAGAGTCACGCAATTTTGACCTGATTTTAACTGATATGCACATGCCGGGCATGAGCGGTTTGGAACTGCTTCACAAAATCAGAGAATCGGACTACGCCGGATTACCGGTGGTGGTAGTAACTGCCAATGCCCAGAAACGCGATTTAGATGAGTACATTAAGCAAGGCATGGCTGATTATCTGCTAAAACCATTTACCGAATCTGAACTAAGGCAATTACTAATAAGAATATGGCCTTCTGATCCTGAGGCCGACCAATACCCAATTAATACTTCTACCGTACAAAGTAAAGATTCTAAACTTAATTCTACCTACTCTTCAGAAACCTTTGAGCAGTACGCCGGTGGCGATCAGGATGCATTACAAACTATGCTACTCTCGTTTTTGGAAAATACCAAATCTAACTTGGCGGATTTAAACCGCGAGTTTGCCGCCAGCAACTTAAATGAGGTACGCGAGATAGCCCACCGTATGTACCCAGCAGTAAAACAGTTTAAAGCTGAAGATGCCGCCGATTGCCTTAAAGAAATAGAGCTGGAAGCTTCTAATAAAGAAGCTATGGAACCTTTAGTACAAGAACTGCAAGAATTACTTAGCGCCCTTATTCAGTGGGTAGAAGAAAAAGTCTCAGCTTTGGCCTAAGGATATATAGTTAAAAAAAACTATACCTACAGTTCCATATTATATAGCTTAAGCTTATTGTATAAGGTCTTCCTATCAATATTAAGTAAACGCGCTGCCTTTGATTTATTAAAATTGGCCTGGCGAAGTGCTTTCTGAATCATCTCCCGCTCATTTTGTTCGGCCAGTAACTTTAAATCAACGGTTTCCGGTACCTTAAAATTTGGTTTACCATTGGTTAAAACTTCACCTTCAACCTGTTCTTGCATTTCTTCCGGCAAATCGCTCACTTCTATATGCTCAGTGCGGGCAAGTAGAACAGCCCGGCGAACAATATTGCGCAATTCTCGCAAATTACCCGGCCAGTTGTACTTAGCAAATATGGCTAAAACCTCATCATCAAACCCTAGTATTGACCTATCCAATTCCTGATTGGCAATCTTCAGGAAATGGCGGGCAAATTGGGCAATATCCTCTTGGCGCTCCCTTAGGGCCGGGGCGGCAATGGTAAACTCATTCAGCCGGTGGTATAGGTCTTCCCTAAATTTACCTTGCTCAACTGAGGCCATTAGGTTTTCATTAGTAGCCGCCAATATACGTACATCTACATCCTCATCCTGGCGGCCGCCTACGGGCTTAACCTTTCTTTCCTGCAAGGCCCTTAATAAGGAAATTTGAACTTCGTAGGGCAAGTTTCCTATTTCATCCAGAAAAAGGGTTCCGCCGGCCGCCTCCTGAAACTGCCCCTGCTTGTCATGTAGGGCCCCGGTAAATGCCCCCTTAACATGCCCAAATAATTCGCTTCCGGCTAATTCTTTTTGTAAAGTACCGCAGTCAACCGCTACAAACGGCTCGTCCGAACGTTTACTATTCTGATGAATTTGTTTAGCGATATATTCCTTGCCGGTGCCGCTTTCGCCCTGAATAAGCACTGACATTTTGGTTGGACCAACCAATTGAATATATTCTTCTATGCGCAGGGCGGCATCTGATTTTCCTTTTACAAACTCTGACTTTTCTACTATCGGAGCTTCTTCCTGCTCACGCGATCGTATAGCGGCTTTAACCGTAAGTAGCAGTTCTTCTGGGTTAATGGGTTTGGTTACATACTCATAAGCCCCTAACTTCATAGCTCGCACCGCGGTCTTCACATCGGCGAAGCTAGTCATAAGAATAACCGGAAGGTTGGAGTTCTGCCGGCGGGCTACCTGTAGCAACTCGATGCCATCCATTTCGGGAAGCCTTAGGTCGGTAAGCAGCAAATCGTAGTCAGCATCAAAAAGCTTACGCTGACCTTCTTTGCCGGTAGTGGCTTCCTCAATTTCAAACTCATGCTTCCCTAAAAAGGTCTTAAGCATTAGCCTGAACATAGGGTCATCGTCAACTATCAACAATCGCAGCATAGGAGAAGAGGTATCGATAAAAAATAATTAAACAAGGTACGAAAAAATAATGAAAAAAAGCGAAGTGCAATATAGGCACTTCGCTTACTTGGTTGAAACGGAATTAGGTTAAAAAATAGCTACAGGCTTACAAAAAATTTCTGTTGAATAAAATAAGCCCCCGACACTCTTTTCGCAACTATTGATCGTCGCGATACATATTATCCATTTCTGAAGCTTCATCATCCTCAGCCGGACGGTCAACTTTAGAAATTAGGTTACCATTGGCATCGTAGCGAACTACCACCGCCGGAACATTGGCTTTTACTTCAACTTGTTGCACCGGCGCGCCGTCTTCAGCAGCGTCCTGAACCTCGTCATTAATGTCTTCAGTTGCCTCTTCAATTTCATCCTGAACGTCTTCGGCAACTAATACAATTTCGTACTGTAGCGGATCGGTAGTGGTAGCTTCAACTTCCATCACTTCTTTTACCGACCAATTCTTAAAGTCTTTATTACTAGTAAATGCTTCCTGAACACTTTCGGGTAGTTCTTCCATCATAATTACCCTTCTGCCAGTCATATCTTCGCTAGTGCGGTTAGACATGCGCTCTATACTAAGGCTTTCTTCTAGGTGAGTAGCCTCATTATTAGTTTGTTTTTCAGTTTTAACAGGTTGCACCTGAGCAGTGGTAAAAGTTAATGCACCAGCTACAAATGCTGCGCTTAAAACAAGCTTCTTCATATAAAAAATAAATGTTACTGCTCTATCTATATATCAAAAGCGTGCCAAAAACGAAAAAACGCCTTAAATAGTACATAGAGCCACTTTGCGATTAAAGCACTAACATTGACTCCAACGAAAAATTACCCAACCTGAGGAATAAATACCCGCCTAATGTGTGGAAATTACTAATTAATCTTACATCCGGAAATAAAAAAATCCTTACCGAAGGGGTAAGGATTTAAAGTTGTGGAGCCGGCGAGAATCGAACTCGCGTCCAGATAAGGAAATCTACAAGCTTTCTACATGCTTAGATTAACTCTGATTGTCGGGAATAATTTAGGTGTTAATCAAACCCTGATTATTCCGTAGTTGCGATAAGTTTCGCTGCATCATCACAACCCTGACGCAGCTAGTTCCGCGGGATGATGTCCGGGTTGCCAAGCAGGCGGAACCGATGCTTGGCAGGACACTAACTATCTAATATCTAAATTAGGCAGCTAGGGCGTAGTTATTTTCGCCATTTATTGGTTTGAACATATTTTACTCGGAAGGTATGCTCAACTTCCGGCATGCTTACGTGCAATCTCGGCTTCCTGTCAAAACCAGTCGGCCCCAATTACCTATAAGGGGTACAAAAATAAAGCCATTTTGGTTCTAAACCAGCATTTAGCTAAATATTATTGGTTGTACTGCCAGTTTGTCTTGGCTATCTTTGCCCAAAATTTTTCTATGCGTTTTTTCTGCCTCAGCTTGCTGCTGCTTACAACCTATACTGCCCATTCTCAAATTCTAAATGTAGAACGCTCGCGCAAAGCCGAACAAGACACTACCAGGCGCTGGCTGGGTCGTATAGATCTCAACTTTTTACTCCATAACCGCAGCGCTACCGCTGAAAACCCAATTAAATATACCAGCCTGAGTTCTTCGGCGGATATAGCTTACTTTGGCCAGACTAACCGCTATATGCTACTAAACCAAATTACTTACGGGGCGGTAACCGGCAATGCATTTATACGGACAGGCTACAGCCATTTTAGGGCAAACTGGTGGTGGCGCAATAATTTAAGCGGCGAAAGCTTCGGCCAAATTCAGTACGACTTAGGCCGGGGCTTGCAGTCAAGAAGGTTAGCCGGTTCCGGCGGACGGCTCATTCTCTCAGACACCGAAAAAGCCAGGGTAGCAATTGGTGTCGGTTTAATGTACGAAGAGGAGCGATGGAGAATACCCAATAGTGAGCCAGAGGCAATTACCAAGAAAAACCTGGTTAAGGCTACTAACTACGCCAGCGTGGCCTGGACCATTAGTCCGCAGGCCAATTTTAATGGTATAGTGTACTACCAAACTGGCCCCGACCGGGAAGATGACCTGTGGCGCAACCGCCTTTCTTTAGATACTAATATAAGTTTTGGGCTTACCGAAAAGTTAGTGTTCCTAACCACCTTCACGGCCGCCTACGATGCTCAACCTATAGTCCCAATCCCAAACTGGACTTATAGTTTACTTAACGGTTTCCGGTTTAACTTTTAAAGTGGCCGGAGAAAAATTCGATTTTGAAAGCGCTTATTTGTAACTTGCGGTAATGGAAAATTTTGTAGTATCGGCTCGTAAGTATCGTCCTTCAACCTTTAAATCGGTTGTAGGGCAGTCGCATATTACTACTACGCTTAAAAATGCCATTCGGAACCAACACCTGGCCCAAGCATTTTTGTTTTGTGGCCCCCGGGGGGTAGGTAAAACTACTTGTGCGCGTATTTTGGCCAAAACCATAAACTGCCAAAATTTACAAACCGGAAACGGTGCCGCGGATATTGAGCCCTGTAATACCTGCGAAAGTTGCCTGAGCTTTAATAAAAACGGAAGCTTTAATATACACGAGCTGGATGCTGCCTCTAATAACTCGGTAGATGATATTAGAAATCTGGTAGAACAGGTTCGGTATGCCCCGCAGACCGGTAAGTACAAAATCTATATTATAGATGAGGTTCACATGCTTTCCAACCAGGCGTTTAATGCTTTTTTGAAAACCCTGGAAGAACCGCCCAGCTACGCAATTTTCATTCTGGCTACTACCGAAAAGCATAAGATTATCCCAACAATTTTAAGCCGTTGCCAGATTTTCGATTTTAACCGCATTCAAGTTGATGATATAGAACAGCATCTTGACTGGATTGCCGGGGAAGAAAAAATTATAGCTGAAAAGGAAGCCCTGCACCTGATTGCTCAAAAGGCCGATGGTGCCCTGCGGGATGCCCTGTCTATCTTTGATCTTATTGTAACGTTTAGTGGACAGGAAGTTACCTACCAGCAAACCATCCAGAACTTACACATTCTGGATTATGATTATTATTTTAAGGTAACCGAGGCTTTACTGAACCAAAATATAGCTCAGTGCCTGCTGTTATTTGATGAAATACTACGTAACGGATTCGATGGGCATAATTTTATTGTTGGCTTAAGCGAGCATTTCCGAAATTTATTGGTTTGCAAGGATAAGGCTACTATAAAATTACTGCAGGTTAGCGAGCAGGTACAAAACCGCTACGCCCAACAATCGGCTCAGGCTTCCAGTAGTTTTTTACTTTCGGCCCTTACGGTAGCTGCCCAGTGCGAACAAGGATATAAAGCCAGCAAAAACCAGCGTCTGCAAGTTGAGTTAGCTTTGCTAAAAATGGCGCATTTACCTCTGGCACTTCAGGCCTCAGAGCTGGGCAGAAACGTAGACGAGGGCGACCAACCCTCAAAAAAAAAAGTAGTGGCCGCCTAGAACCACCGGCCGAACCCAGTAATCCGCCACCTGCCCCAACGCCTACCCCGCCGGTTGCAGAACCCAAAGCCAAAGTTGAGGAACCAGTGCAAAAACCGGTTACTCAACCTATTACAACCAATTCTGGCAGTAGTTTAAAAATACCTTCAAGCTTAAAGGCATTTCAGAAAGGTATTGGTTCGGTTAAGTCGGAACCTGCTTCCAGCGCAACCACCGGCGCGGCCCCTACGCCCAATACTTCAAGCCAAATTATTGGTGAGGCTGAGTATAGCCTAGCTTCTTTCAAACAGGAATGGACTGCTTTTGCCGAGCAAATGCGAAGTAACCATAAAATGCTAAGTGCAACTGCCTTATCTCAATTGCCTGCCCAACAGTCTCCGGATAATTGGTTGCTAAAGGTAAGCAGTATAGCTATCCAGGAAGAAGTGGAAAAAGTTAAGCCTGAGCTTCTTCAGCACTTGCGTATCCGCCTAAATAATAAAAACATACGGTTAGAAGTGATGATAGATGAAATGGACAGCGGCCGCCAGCTTTATACTAATACCGAGAAGCTAAACTACCTGGTAAAGCAATACCCAAAATTGGCCGAGTTACGCGATCGTCTGGGCCTGGAAGCTGATTTCTAACCAAATAAAAAACCACAGCCATTTATAATGCCGTGGTTCAGTTTACTAGGCCGAAAACCAATTTTATTCGTCTTCAACCCCAAATGAGTATAAAAACCCTACGTTAATAACATTTCTCCACTGGGTTTTATTAATTACATCCTCGTCGTATATCAGTTGCGACGATATTGTAGAATTCACGAATTTGTTAACCTTCATTACTAAAGTTGCATCCCAGTTAACATCGGTATGATTAAATTCGCCGTAGTTCGAAAAAAGCCCTAAGCTAGTTCGGAAGGATATATTTTCGGCAATTGGCCTTTTGTATGTACCGATTAACGATGCCCCAAATTCACTACGCATGTTCTCGCCGGGGTCAACGCCAAATGCTCCTTCATTAGCCAGATCCTGATCGGTTACAAAGGTAAACTTGGCAGTGGTTGGCGAAACGGTGAGGGTAAACCGCTCCGGGACCTTGTAGGTTGCACCTACCGAAGCAACTAAAAAACCCGGCGCTAAAAAGTTAGAAATTTTTGTCTCTACTACCTGACCATCAGCGTTCTCAGAATACTCGTACCCTACATCAAGCTGAGTTCGAAAATCGGCCAGGGCGGTTAAGAACCAACGGTCGTCAATCAGATAATTATAGCGGGTAAGCAGCTGCAGCTGGTCATCAGTTTTACGAAAGTCAGCCTCATCGCCTTTGCCCTGGCGTATAAGTCCGTAGGCACTAAGTAGTTGATTTTCCCAGATTCCTTTGCGGGTGGTTAGGGTAGCTTCCAGGTTTATAAGCTCGCCTACAGAAATGGAGCTTTCGCCGCCGCCGGCCCAGTTACTTAAGCTTACCTGGTTAAAGTTGAGGCCAAAACTGCCCTGGGTGTCCCAGCCTCTCAGGCTATCGGGGTTGGTAGATTGAGCCTGAACTAATGAAGAACACACTAGCAGGGCAAAAAATAAGTAGTGTTTAAACATAAAAATAGCTTTGAATGACAAATCAAAGCTACGGATATTCTTGTAGAAAGTTTACTCAACTAGCCAGGTCATGCATTCTGATATCCGATAATGCATTTTCCGTCAGGGGCTTAGTTATAAATTTTATTACGTGATCATTGTTTACAATCTTATCAATGTCGCGCTTATTATCCGATGAGGACAGAATAATTACCTTGCATTTATCGCGAACAATTTCCGAGAATTTCTCAAACTCGTAGAGAAAAACAAAGCCATCTACAATAGGCATGTTGATATCGAGGAAAATCAGACTAGGCAGCCGTTGCGGGTTATCCTTATTAAGTTCAAGGTATTCCAGCGCACTTTTACCGCTATTCTTAATTTCTACCTCTTTGGCAAATTGGGTAATCTCTATGATTCGCTTACTTATAAAATTGTCGGTATCGTTATCGTCTACCAACATTACTAAATCTAACATAGCTACGTCATTCATTGAGCATAGTTCCTATAACTCCTAACTCCGTACTTAACAAACTAACAGTTGATTAGCCATCCAGTTTGCTGCATACAATTGTAAAGATAAAGGAAATTCTGCTAGTGCGTTTGGTTAAATCCGGCCTCTTTATTACTTCAGTACAAAACTTTAACTTCCTATAATACAATAGTGTTGCTAAATATATGGTTTAAAAGTAGTTGACCTATTTGGCAGGCTTCACCAACAGCTTTTCTCCAGGTTTAATATTAAAATCTTCGCGCTGGTTCCACTCCATAATATCCTTTATGGTTACGTTGTATTGGCGCGCCACCCGGTACATTGTTTCCCCTTCGGCCACCGTATGGTATATAGCTTCTTGATTAACAGTGCTATCATTACTTATATCGGGTTCCGAGCTTCTTGAACTAGGCTGCTCACCAGCTTCTTGTTGTTCGGCTTCGGTTTCTATAACCCTCAATCTCTGGCCTATACGTAAGGCATCCTGCTCAGTTAACTGATTTAATTCTCTCAATTTTGAAACTGACAGGTTGTATTTTTTACTGATAGCGTACAAAGTCTCTCCTGCCTTTACCTCATGATATTCTACTGGAACGTTTTGCTCTTCTAGGGTAGGTACCGGGCTTGATGACGGGGAAGAAATAATGCCGGTATCATTGGTACTGTTGTCCTCATCAATAAACACCACCGGGTCTTCGGTTTCAAACTCAGCTTCTCCTTCGGAGTAAAAAGTAAGGTCAGTTTCTTGGGGTTTTTCTTCTATTTGGCCCGGAATATTACGTGAGGCTTCTTCTGTAGTAGGATATAATTGAGCAGGCTTGGATAAGCTGGTTTTATCGTTTGATTTATCCTGAAGGGTATCGTTTTTCTTCAAGGTATCTACTTGTGGGGTATCCAGTGCCACTCTATTAACCACCTTAACTTTGCTGTTTTCCAAATGCTGGTCTAAACGCTTTACGTTTTCGGTAACAGCAGCTTGGGCGTACAGGGTAGATTTAGCTTCGCGGGTAACTGCTCCGGCATTACTCTCTGGCTTTGCTTCTTTTTTAAGTGCGGCGGCTTTTCTAACCTCCTCGTCAAATTCAATTTCCTGATTGTTAGGACGGATATAGCGTAACCACAAAATTTGACCGGCTTCTGGCTGCTCAGTCTTATTCATACGGTTTTTTTGACGGAGTTTTTTCTCCTTAATACCGTATTGCTGGGCTACTTGCCACAGGGTTTGCCCAGGCTGGGTAGTATGCTTATATACAGTAGCTTTATTTTTCTTTTTGCGAAAATAATATACCTGTCCGGGCTGAATTTTAGAGGACGGGCTTAAATCGTTCCACCGAATGAAATTGTAAACCGATACATTACCGGCTTCGGCCAGAAGCGTAATTTTATCGCCGGGGCGGGCCACCGTAGCACGCAGGCCGTTAATTTCGGTAAAGGTTCGGGGGCCGTTGGTAGGTGCATTATAGGTTTCCGGGCCCTTCTGCAATCGGCCAAATTGTAGCTCTTCCAAAGCTTTTTTCCGCTCCGACGTGGGGTTTTCGTTCTGCGCTATCTGCAGTTCCTCGCTTTCATCTAAGCGAAGCGGAACCACTACGGTATACTGCTTATCTCCCGGAACGCGGCGGGTCAATAGCCATTTATTGTACGCCTCAATTGCCGGTTCGTCCATAGCAAATTCCCCTGCAATTTGTTCCAGTGTTTTACCAGCAGTATTGGTGTATTGGTATAGCATTATCTGGCGCGGCAGCCGGTTCAAGGCAGGCTCAAATGCTACTAAATGCGAAAGGAATTTTTTAACGTACCAATGCGTGTTATGGTCTATTTTTAATTGCTTGGCTCCATAATACTTAGCATCTAGAGAACGGGTGGCTCCGCCTAAACCTACATTATACGATAGCAGGGAGTACACCCAATTATCGAATGCCTCGTTACTACGCAAAAGGTATTTCATGGCCCCCTCGGTAGCTGCAACTATATTCATGCGGTCGTCAATTTGACGGTCTACGCGCATACCTAGTTCGGTAGCTGAAGCCTCTTTAAACTGCCAGTAGCCTACCGCATTGCTGGACGATACCGCATCCGGCACCAGACCACTTTCCTGAATTACCAGATATTTAAACTCGTTAGGAACCTTATACTGAGCCAGAATAGGCTCAATTATCGGCATGTACATATCAACTTTTTCAACCTTAAGCTGAAAAAACTTAGGGCTTCGGTACAGTGCATCTACATCGGCCTGAATATCGCGGCGGGCTTGTTCGGTTAGGTGTAACTGCATATTGCCCAGCGTAAGCGTATGGTGCACCCGCGGAGCGTTCCAATCAATTACCTCGGTTTGCCCAATTGCCGCCAAGCCACTAAAAACCAGTAGCACCAGCAGCTTCCAAACTTTACCTTCGCTATATTTATTCATTGCCTGAACCTGTCTATTCCAATTATTTCTTTCTTACCATCAGCAAGCCATCTCTTACCGGCAACAGAACGTTTTCAACCCGGCTATCTTGCTGCACCATCCGGTTGAATTTTCGTAAAGCCTCGGTTTTCTTATCCGTTTTGGTCAAATCAGCCACTTTGCCGCTCCACAAAACGTTGTCCGCAATAATTACACCACCCTGGTTTAGGCGGGGCAAAACCATGTTGTAATAGGCGGTATAATTTTGCTTATCAGCATCAATAAATACCAAATCCCAAGCTAAGTTAATAGTAGGGATTATCTCTAATGCATTACCAATATGCAAGGTGATTTTTTTTCCTAACTCCTCGTTTTCAGTAAAATACTGCTTTACCCGGCTTTCCAATTCTTCGTTTACATCAATAGTATGCAAAACACCCTTATCAGTTAAACCTTCGGCCAAACTTAATGCCGAATACCCAGTGTAAGTACCAATTTCCAGAATTGCTTTGGGCCGGGCCATATGCGATAACATGGACAGTAGCCGGCCTTGTAAATGGCCACTCAGCATACGGGGTAATAATACTTCAGCGTGCGTATCGCGGTCTATTTTGGTCAATAGTTCCGAGGGCTCGCTGGTATGCTGCTCACTATAATGTTGTAGCCGGCCGTCAATCACTTCTGATGGCATAACACAAAAAGGTGATTTAAAATACTGAAAGTCAAAGGTTCAAAGGTACAGAACTTGCCACGCACCGGCACATAAAATTAGCGGATTTTCCTACACCGAAAATTAGTTTTCCGGTAATAGATACAAACGACTGAAGTCTTCTGGCCTAAACATTTCGCTAGCCAAAGCCTGCAACTCGGCAGCGGCAATGCTACGAATCTGGTGAAAAATATCCTCTAGCGATTCAATCCTTTCTAAATCCAAAATGCTTTTACCCATCATTAGCATTAGGCTGGCGTTGTTTTCCTCGGCCATAGCCAGTTGACCCACTAACTGCTCCTTAGCGTAGTGAAGCTGCAAACTGCCCAATGGTTTTTGAGCCAGGCGCAACATTTCTTTTTCAACCTGGCTAATGGCCCGTTTTAGCTGCCGGCCTTCCGTAGCAAAGGTAATTCCAAAATAGCCGTCGTCGGTATAAGGCACGTAGCTGGCATCTACCCCGTATACATAGCCACGCTTTTCGCGCAGGGCAAGATTTAGCCGACTGGTATTTGCGGGGCCGCCTAAAATGTTAGTTAGTAATACAAATGCCAAACGGCGGTCGTCAGCCAGCGAGAAGGCTGTTCGCCCCATGGCAAAGTGAGCCTGGCTTATATGTTTGCGCAAGGTTTGCTGACGGGGCTGGTAGGCGGTAAAATTAGTTCGGTGTTGGGTAGATTTAAACTCCGGAATATCCTTCCAGTAGCGGCTGGCAATTTGAACAGCCTTTTGAAATGAAATATTGCCTACTACCGAAAAAATAGTCCGGGTAGAATCCAGATGCTGGTTTATAAACTCCAGAAAATCATGCCGGGCAAAAGATTTTAGGGTTTCCGGGGTTCCTAAAATATTGTGGCCTAACGAATGCTGGTTAAAAATGAGGCTATCCAGATTATCCTGCAGAGCATCCTCGGGCGAATCTTCGTACATGCTCATTTCTTCCAGAATAACCCCCCGCTCCTTTTCAATTTGCTTCTCCGGAAACACGGAATTAAACGTTATATCGGTTAGTAGTTCCGTAGCCTGGGGCAAGTACTTATCTAGAGTAGTTGCGTAGAAGCAAATTTTTTCGCGGGTAGTATAAGCATTCAACTCCCCGCCTACCGAATCTAGCCGGTTTAGGATATGGTAAGCGTTGCGGCGTTTGGTTCCTTTAAAGGCCATGTGCTCCCAAAAATGGGCCATACCTTGCTGGGCGGGGCTTTCGTCGCGGCTGCCGATATCTAGCACAAAACCGCAGTGAACCAGTTTAGTATAGGGTACCTGTTTATGTATTAGCCTAAGGCCGTTAGGAAATTGGTGCAGATTGAATTCTTGCATAAATGCGGGCGCAAAGATAACAACTTTATAGCTGGGATTAGTTTACCCTCTATCAAATTATACACCGGCCGGCCCTGAAAACGGACATAATCGTAATATATTTTACCTTTGTCGCTAGGTTACCCATTAAGCACTAATAGAATGAGCAATAAATCTCTTAAGGTTTCGGTAATTATTAGTACCTACAACGAGCCGGAATGGCTACGTAAGGTACTAAGCGGCTATACTGTACAGCTTTATAAAGATTTTGAACTAGTTATTGCCGATGATGGCTCCGGGCCGGAAACCAAGAAGGTAGTCGATCGCTTTATAGATGAAGGACAACTTTTGGTAAACCATGTATGGCACCCCGACGAAGGCTACGATAAATGCGGAATTCTAAACAAAGCTATTGTAGCCAGCACTGGCGAATATTTGGTATTTACCGACGGCGACTGCATACCGCGCAACGATTTTATCAGTACGCATGTAAACCATGCTGAAAAAGGATATTTTCTTTCGGGCGGTTCGGTAAGGCTGCCTATGGAATTAAGTAAAAAGATAACCGAGGATGATATAACTTCGCAGCGTATTTTTGACCGTAGCTGGATGCTAAAAAACGGGCTGCCCGGAAGTTTTAAGACTACTAAGCTTATTCAGAATAAAACCTTTACCAGCTTTATGGATGCGGTAACCCCTACCAAAGCCAGTTGGAACGGACTAAATTCATCGGGCTGGAAGGCCGACGTGCTGGCGGTTAACGGCTTTAACGAAGATATGCACTACGGTGGCCAAGACCGAGAATTCGGCGAACGCCTGGTTAACAACGGATTAAAATCTAAGCAAATACGCTACAGTGCTATTAGCGTACATCTGGACCACCACCGACCCTACAAAACCCAGGAATCCATCAATAAAAATGTAGCCATCCGAAAGGAGGTTAAACGCTCGGGCAAAACCTGGATTGAAAACGGTATAGAAAAAACAAAGCATGAGTAAGGCTACACTGATCGTTTCAGTTTATAATAATATACCCTTTCTTAAAGCCGTTCTGGATAGTGCCAAGCTGCAGACCGAGCAAGATTTTGAAATTATAATTTCTGAAGACGCTGAGCATCCGGAAGTGGCTGAGTTTTTGCGCAATTACCAGTACCCAGGTACTATACTTCACCTTACCCAGCCCGATAAGGGTTGGCAGAAAAACCGGGCCCTAAACCGGGCAATTGCTAAAGCCAGTACTAATTATTTAATTTTTATTGACGGTGATTGCGTATTGCACCCCCGCTTTATAGAATTTCACGTAAAACTAGCCCAGCCCAATCTTATATTAGCCGGCAAACGCATAAAATTAGATGCAACCTCCAGCGAGTGGCTACTTACCCACCCCAACGGTACGGAGAAGTTTCAAAGCTACCTACTTAAAAATTTCATCCGACTAAAAAAACGCGGGGCTAAGTTTATTGAAGAAGGCTTTTTCATCAACCCGAAAGGCATACTTGGTTTTATACCCCAATTAAGAAATATGTACCAACTAAAAGGTTGCAATATGTCGTTTAGTAAAGAAGCTATTTTAGCCATAAACGGTTTTGATGAAACCTATACCAAACCGGCCGTAGGGGAAGATATTGATTTGGTATGGCGATTTGAACGGGCAGGCTATAAATTAGGCTCCGTAAGAAACCTGGCCATTCAGTACCATTTATTCCACAAAGAAGGGTGGACGGATCAGGAAGAAAATGTTGCCAAAATGAACCAAAACATAGCCAACGACCAGTACTTTGCCGTACAAGGTCTAAGCCAGCACCTTTAAACTTTAGTAACTTCTTTAACCGAGTAGGGTTAAAGCTTTACCAAAACGTTAGTATCACCATTTTTTTTGGTTTCGAATATTTTTTATCTGTCTCTCATATGAAAATTGGTTTCAAAGCCAGCCGTCTAAAAAAGAAGTATAATTTCAACAGCAGTTACGATTCAAACGTTATTCGGGGGTTATGCCAATACTTTCCCCAAAACCAGTATCTATACTACTCCTCCCGGCCAAATGCTATTGAAATTACTCAACAGTGTCCGGCCCTACAACTGGCCCAGCCCTCAGCTTCTGCCAGCCGTCTAAAACTATCTAGGCTATCTAATTTATATTCTGTACCGGCATCTATAAAAAACTTCAGGCCCGAAGTTGTCCATAGCCTGGAGTCCGAAGTGCTGCTACGCAAACCAGGCCGAAGCAAGTGGGTAGTTACCGTTCACGACCTATTATTCTTAAGATACCCTCACTTATATAACCTGCTTGATGTAAGCGTTAATAAGCAAAAGGCTAAATACGCCTGCAGTAAAGCCGATCTTATTGTAGCCGTTAGCCAGCAAACCGCTAATGATATTGTGGAGTTTCTCGGAATTCCCGAAGATAAAATTAGAATTGTATACCAAGGTGTACATCCAATTTTTAAGGAAGAATACGATAGCTACATCCTTCAGCGCATTGCTACTAAGTATCAGCTTCCTCCGGATTATTTATTAAATGTGGGAACGATAGAAACCCGTAAAAATGCGCTTTTATTATTAGAAGCTCTAAACCAGATTAAGGGTAAAATGGACTTACCACTAGTACTTGTTGGTAAATCTACGCCCTATAAAAAGGTGCTGGAAGAATATATTAAGAAAAACCACCTTCAGGAAAGGGTAATATTCTTGCACAATGTTCAGTTTGAAGATTTACCCAAGTTGTACCAGCAGAGTTCAATGTTTGTATATCCGTCGGTATTTGAAGGCTTCGGCATCCCTATTCTTGAGGCTTTGGTTAGTAAAGTGCCGGTTATAACCAGCCTGGGCTCCTGCTTTGCCGAAGCCGGGGGACCAAATTCAATCTATATAAACCCTAGTGACTCAGAAGAATTGGCTGAAGCTATACTTAGGGTTTATAATAACCCAACCATGGCCACAAAAATGACTATTGACGGAGTTGCCCATTCAATGAACTTCGAAGACGAAAAGTTAGCGAAGGATCTTATGCAGGTGTACAAAGAAGTGGTATAAGCTTTCCGTCAAACAGTTCACTATAAACTAAAAAAGTCCGGTTATCTGCCGGACTTTTTTAGTTTTCTTATAAAGTTCGAATCATCTAAACGTGAACCGAAGGGATATACCTATAACGGGACTTCACGAACATAAATACCCCGTAGCAAGCTAACCCTATAGCTACTGCAGCCAGTAAATACGGCCCCCCGGTAGAAGAAAGGAAATCGAAAGCCTTATCGGTACCTCCGGCCTGGCTAGCGTTAGACTGCAGGGCTGCTTTAGCTAAGAAATAACCAATAATGCCTAGCACTACGCCTCTGGCTAAATAACCTACCCGACCGGCGCGCATAAACACGGATTGCTCCTCGCTGCTCATTTTACTTTCCTTAATGCCTTCTTTAAATTTGCCACTTATGCCACGGTAAAACTGGTAAATACCTTTACCAATAACTGCGGCTGCAAATAGGCCTACTATTACTTGGCCTAACGGCTGTTCCAGCAACTTGGCTACTAACGTTTGGCGACCACCTTCACCACTACCGCCGCTGCCTAGTACCATACGGGCGCCGCTTACGGCAAATGCTAAATACGTTA
>CAZDEY010000002.1:0-31150 GCA_964504565.1 uncultured Roseivirgaceae bacterium | reverse complement strand
TTAAACCACTAATAAAAAATCCTACCCGGGGGGCGGTATCTTTATTTTCCGGGTTCTTAAAGGCTTGAATAAACCTCCAGGCAACGTAACATAATAAGCCTACTACCACCAAGCCTAACAGTATTTTACCATAGCTTTGTTGTAACAGAAATTCAAGTGCTCCGCGCTTACCTTCGGTTTGGCCGCCTTGACCAAACACTGCCAGAGCTGCTAAAACCCCTACTAATACATATACTGCACCTTTAGCAGCTATACCTACTCGGGCAAAAGTTTCAATCCATTCCGGAGCGTGAGCTTGGGCAGAGTGGGCGGCACTTTGGGCTGTATTGGCAGCCCCGCGTACTGGGTTATTCATAAAAAATAGTTTTGGTTAAAAAGAAAGTTGTAATTAAAAAATACTTAATCACTAAGTGTACGGTGAATTTCTGCATTCTGTTTAGAATATTTGTAATTTGCCTATTCAAACATCGGTCACCGAATTTTTATATTTTGATTAGTTATGCGTTATAACCCTATTGACCCTACTCTGTTTATACAAAATCGCCAAAATTTACGCAGTAGACTGGCAGCCAACAGCTTGGTAGTTCTGCACTCTAATGATGTAATGCCTACCAGTGCCGATGGCACTATGCCCTTTAAACAACATACCGACATTTTTTACCTAAGCGGCATCGATCAGGAGGAAAGCATACTAGTACTTTCGCCCGACCACCCCGACCCTAAGATGCGGGAAATACTTTTTTTGCGCGAAACCAACCCGGATATAGCCATTTGGGAAGGCCACAAGTACACTAAAGAAGAAGCCACCCAAACCAGCGGGGTGCCAACAATAATGTGGTTGAGCAGCTTTGAGCAGACGCTTAATTCGCTTATGACTCAGGCCGAGCGCGTTTACCTAAACTCTAACGAGCACCTGCGCAACGGCTCGCTAACCCAAACCCGGGAGATGCGCTTTACCAAGTGGTGCATGGAGCATTATCCAGTACATAGCTATCAGCGCCTTTCGCCAATAATGCATGAGCTTAGGGCAATTAAGAGCCAAACTGAAATTGAGCTGTTACAGCACGCCTGCGATATTACCGAAAAAGGGTTCAGAAGAATTTTAAACTTTGTAAAGCCCGGCGTTTGGGAACACGAAATTGAAGCCGAATATATTCACGAGTTTATCCGCAACCGGAGTAATGGCTTTGGATATACGCCAATTATTGCCAGCGGAGCCAATGCCTGCGTATTGCATTACGTAGAGAACAACCAGCAATGCAAAGATGGCGACCTTTTGCTGATGGATGTTGGGGCCAGCTACGCCAATTATAATGCCGACCTTAGCCGCACCATACCGGTTAATGGCCGCTTTACCGCTAGACAGAAGGCAGTTTATAAGGCAGTACTGCATGTGCAGCGCGAGGCTATGAAGCTACTACGCCCCGGCAATACTATACCGGAGTACCATAAGCAGGTGGGCGAATTAATGACCGAGCAGCTACTAAATTTAGGCTTGCTGGACAAAACTGATGTTAAGAACCAAGACCCAGATAAGCCAGCCTACAAAAAATACTTTATGCACGGTACCAGCCACCACATAGGCCTAGATGTGCACGATTATGGAAACTGGTACCGCAAAATGGAGCCGGGTATGGTGTTTACCGTAGAACCCGGTATTTATATTCTGGAAGAAGGCCTTGGCATCCGCTTAGAAAATGATGTAGTACTAACCGAAAACGGAATACACGATTTAATGAGAAATATTCCTATAGAAATAGAGGAAATAGAAGATATAATGAATTCATAAACAAAACAGGCCGGACAGTTGATCCGGCCTGTTTTATTTTTAGGCAGCCATTTTACGGCACTCTTCGGCGCAGCGGCGGCAACTTTCGGCACATTTTTTACAGTGGTCATCCTGATGTTCGGCACATTGGCTGGCACACCATTCGCAAATCTCCGCACATAACTTGCAGTACTGAGCGGCATATTTGCTATCAGCCGCCATCATTTTAATAGCTATATAGCACGCGTCAATACATTCCATGCAGCATCTCGGGCAATCATTTTTACTTTTTTGAGTAGCCATTTCAGATAAACAGTTCTGGCAATCTACTAAGCAGGCTTGGCAGGCCTCAATACAAGTTTTATAAGTACTATTCATATCATCTTCGTTTGGTTTATAGTTTGCTAACTGTCTAGAATTCTTAGTGTTTTAAGCCTACTGTAAACCAAAAAAGCGCAGCCAGTGGCTACGCTTTATAAACTCTATAATGAGGTTAAGAAGAAATTACAATCCTCTGCCTCTTACTAAGTGAAGAATCAAGGACACTACCAGCAGCACTAAAAAGATGTAGAATAAAATCTTAGCAATGTCGGCGGCACCTTCAGCAATACCGCCAAAACCTAGCACTGCGGCAATCAGAGCCACAACTAAAAAAATTACGATCCACTTAATCATAGTGTAAAAAAATTTGGTTGATAATGTATAGCTAAACGGTGGGTATAAAAAATTGTTTGTTTCTAATAAAAAATCCCAGCCTAAGCTGGGATTTTTAGTATAATTTGCAAGTCGTGTAAGATGTGATTAACCAATTTGCACGCGCTTAAATGCGCTTACGGTCATTCCTTTGTTTACACTGTCAAGGTATTTTTCAACCGACATACTCCCATCCTTTACGTAAGCCTGCTCAAGCAAAGTATTTTCTTTGTAAAACTTATTTAGCTTACCCTGGGCAATTTTATCAACCATTTCTTCCGGCTTACCTTCGTTGCGGATCTGATCTTTGGCAACCTCCAGCTCGCGCTCAATAACGGCTGAATCTACGCCACTACGGTCTACTGACTGAGGGTTCATGGCAGCAATTTGCATAGCAATGTCACGGCCGGCTTCTTCGGCTTCGCCACCAACATTTTTAAGCGCTACTAACACCCCTAATTTACCGTTAGAGTGAATATAGTCAACTACTTTATCGCCACTGATACGCTCGTATGCCAGAATTTCAATTTTCTCGCCTATTTTACCAACTAACTCGGTAATGCGCTCACTAACTGTACGGCCCTCAGAAGTTTTAAGGCCGGCAAGTGCTTCCTTATCAGATGGGTTTTCGCTTACCGCAATTTTTAAAATTTCGTTACCCAGTTCCTGAAAATCGCCGTTCTTAGCTACGAAGTCGGTTTCGCAACCTAGTGCCACTACTACACCTTCGGTGCTATCGCTATTAGTAGAAGTAAATACGTAACCTTCAGAGGTTTCGCGGTCGGCCCGGCTGGCCGAAACCTTCTGGCCCTTCTTACGAAGGATATCAATTGCTTTATCGAAATCACCGTCGGCTTCGGTAAGGGCTTTTTTACAGTCCATCATGCCGGCGCCGGTCATCTGGCGTAGTTTGTTTACTTCTTTTGCTGAAATTGCCATTGCAATACGCTATTTAAAAGTTAAAAGTATTTGGGTTTTAGTCTGAAACAAAAATTGAACACCTTAACGAGTCGGGTGTTCAATTTTTGTAGTAAGTAAATCGCTATGGATTAAGATTCGGTTGTTGTTTCTGAAGAATCAGCGGTGGCTTTTTCTTTTTTGTCAGCCAACTTAGCGTCTGCCGACTTGGCTTTAGCTTCTTTGCCTTCGTCAACTGCGCGCTTGGCAGCTTCTTCCTCTTTTAACTTGGCATCATCCTTATCTTTTTTGCGCTCTTGCAATCCTTCTTCAATAGCCTTACCAAAGGTTTGAACTAATAAACGGATTGATTTGAACGCATCGTCGTTCGCCGGAATTGGGTACTCAACCTGGGTTGGGTCAGAGTTCGTATCCACCAACGCAAATACCGGAATGTTAAGCTTCTTTGCTTCTTTAATAGCAATGTGTTCACGCTTAATATCCACTACAAATAGAGCGGCCGGCAGGCGAGACTGGTCACCAATACCACCAAGTACTCTTTCTAGTTTTTCCCGCTCGCGGGTAAGCATAAGGCGCTCACGCTTCGCCAGGTTTTTGTAGGTATTTTCGTCCTTCATCATTTTGTCGATGTTCGACATTTTTTTCAAGGACTTGCGAATGGTAGCAAAGTTAGTAAGCATACCACCTAACCAACGCTCGGTAACGAAAGGCATTTTAAGGCGATCAGCCTCTTCCTTTACAATATCCTGCGCTTGTTTTTTGGTGGCAACAAACATTATTTTTTTGCCAGAGCGAACGATTTGCTTTACCGCGTCGGATGCTTCTTCGAGAGCGGCTAAAGTTTTGTTCAGGTCTATAATATGGATACCGTTCTTCTCCATGAAGATGTACGGCGCCATTTTAGGGTCCCACTTTCTCGTTAAGTGTCCAAAGTGAACACCAGCATCCAGTAAGTCTTTATAAGTGATTTCAGCCATTATAAATAAATGAGAAAGTATAAATTTTGATTAACGCTTGCTGAACTGGAAGCGACGACGTGCTTTACGACGGCCATACTTCTTACGCTCAACCATGCGAGGGTCACGAGTTAAAAATCCTTCTTTTTTAAGCGGTGGGCGGTTCTCCGCATCCACTTCTACTAAAGCACGGGCAATAGCCAGGCGAATAGCTTCGGCTTGGCCTTTGATGCCACCACCGTCTACATTAACGGTAATGTCGTAGTTGCCGTCAGCTTCAGCAATTGCCAAAGGCTGCTTTACTATAGTTTGAAGAATTCCAACCGGAAAATAAGTAGCCAAGTCGCGGTTATTAATAGTAAACTTGCCGTTACCGCTCTGCATGTACAGACGGGCAACTGAAGTTTTGCGACGGCCAATGGTGTTAATTACGTCCATAGCGATACTTATAGCTTAATTTCTTTTGGTTGCTGCGCCGTATGGGGGTGCTCACCACCTACGTACACATGCAAATTGCGGAATAAAGCCCGGCCTAAACGGTTTTTCGGCAGCATACCCCGTACAGCTTTTTCTACTATAAGAGCCGGGTTTTTCTCCATAAGCTCGGTAGGAGTAGAAAAACGCTGACCACCCGGATAACCCGTATGGCGTACGTATACCTTGTCCGTCATTTTTTTGCCGGTCAACTTAATTTTCTCAGCATTTACAACAATTATGTTATCGCCGCAATCCATATGCGGGGTATAACCGGGCTTGTGCTTGCCCCTGATCATTTTGGCAACCTCGCTGGCCATACGCCCAAGCACCAGATCAGTAGCATCTACTACTATCCACTGTTTGTCGGCGGTGGCTTTATTAAGGCTAACCGTTTTGTAACTCAACGAATCCACGCTAATTAGTCGTTTTTATATGATACAACAACCCAATAAGGAGCGCAAAGATAGACAATAGCCTGAAAAATAGCAAAGCCCAATTCGGTTTATTCCGTAAGTCTTTCTTGTTCAGTAAATAAGGCTATAAAACACCGATTCAGGCAAATCTGCGCAATTGTTTAAGTACCACTGCAAAATCTTTATGATACGGGGCTTCCACCACAAGCTTTTTACCGTCCAAATCGGCAAACTCTAGTTGGCGGGCGTGTAAAGCAACTCTTCTAATTACCGGCAATTCTTCAGTGCCTTGCTTCAGGTTAAAGTTACGCTTGATTTTGCTCAGCAGTATTGGCTGGCCGCCGTAGGTTTCATCGCCGGAAATTGGGGCTTTAAGGGCCTGAAGATGCACCCGAATTTGGTGCATACGTCCGGTAATTGGCTCGCAGGCCACCAGGGTATGGGCTTTAAATGCCTCCAGGGTATTAAAAATAGTCTCGGCCGGCTTGCCTCGTTCCCGATCGATAACTACTACCCCTTTCCCTAATGAGTATAGAGGATAACTAGTTTTAGTATTATTGAACTCGTGCAAGCCATCGGTTATAGCGTGATATAACTTAGTAACCTTCCGCTTTTCAAACTGAATAGCTACGTGACGGTACGCCTCCGGATGTTTGGCAAAGGCCAAAACGCCGCTAGTTTCCTTATCTAGTCTATGACAAGCCTGCACATCGCCGCGCTCATCTTTGGCCCACTGCAGTAAATTTTCTTCCCGTTCCCGGTCGTCAAGCGTGGCCAGGCCGGCCGGTTTGTTCACCAGCAGGTAATTTTCGTTTTCCCAGATTACAATTTCCTGAAAGCGGGTTTTCTTCATACGAATTGCAAAAATGCGGGCTTTACATTGTTTATGCAAACCCTGATGTATTCTTTAGTATATAATTTGAGCCTTCTTAAGCTATGCCTACGGTAGACCACTATATAAGTCACCAACCCCAATCCTTACAGGTTCTGCTAATAACTCTTAGAAACCTGATTTTGGAAACGGTTCCAAAAGTTAAGGAAGATATAAAGTGGAATATTCCTTTCTATACTTACCAAGGAATATTTTGCTACCTGAACCCACTTAACGCTAACTCAGTGGCATTAGGTTTTTGTAATGGAAGTAGCTTGGCAGCGCATCCGGAACTCCTTAGCGGACATGGTAAGCTGGTGCGGCATGTAGTATTGCAATGCTCGGAACCTGTACCGGTTGCCAAAATAAAGGCGCTGTTATACGAGGCTCAGTTGGTTAATGAGCAAGGCCGGCGCAGCAAATAACAGGGTTATTAAGTACTTTTTGAGTTATTGCCTCCCGATTCACCCCTTTTTTTAGTAATTTACGAGCTATTGCTAATCAAAAAGAGGATTCATGTTAATTAAACGCTTTGTGCTGGCAGCACTAATGCTACTGTTGTTTATTCACCCTATAACTTCCCAATCGCCCAATCTGGCAACTGCCGAACCTACTACCACCGAGGCAACCATTGACGATCAGATAAACGCGTGGATGCAGCCGGCCACCGATGTTATCTCCAATATAGTTTTCTACCCAATTGACTTTACCGATACCATTTCAGTCCCCTTTATTCTGATTTGGCTACTTGTTGGGGCTACTTTCTTTACTGTCTACTTAGGTTTTATAAATATACGGGGCTTTAAAAAATCGCTTAAGATAATTAAAGGCACCTTTACTAAGCCTACCGACCCCGGCCAAACCACCCACTTTCAGGCATTAACTGCTGCGCTTAGTGGTACGGTTGGTTTAGGCAATATTGCCGGCGTAGCTATAGCTATTAGTATGGGCGGCCCCGGGGCTACCGTCTGGATGATTTTGGCCGGTTTCCTAGGCATGACTTCTAAATTTACTGAGTGTACGCTGGCGGTTAAGTACCGCGATATTGAACCGGATGGTACCGTAAACGGCGGCCCAATGTATTACTTAAAAAGGGGCTTTTCGGAGAAAGGAATTGGCGGCTTTGGTAAAGTACTGGCGGTATTCTTTGCGGTTATGTGTATTGGCGGTTCGTTTGGCGGCGGCAATATGTTTCAGGTTAATCAGGCGGCACAGCAATTTGTAAGCTTGCCCCTAATTCGGGATACCTTCTTGGCCGATAGCTTATGGATATTCGGGGCTATAATGGCAGTATTGGTAGCCATAGTAATACTGGGCGGAATTACCAGCATTGTAAAAGTTACTGAAAAGATAGTTCCGTTTATGTGCGGTATCTACGTATTGGGTGCGTTGGTAGTAATTGGTGCAAACTTTGGCAATTTACCAACTGCAATTGAAGCAATATTCGACGGTGCCTTTAGTGGTACGGCGGTTGCCGGTGGTATTGTAGGCGCCATGATTCAGGGTATACGACGGGCAGCATTTAGTAATGAGGCTGGGGTTGGTTCGGCCGCTATTGCCCACTCTACAGTTAAAACCGGTATACCGGTAACCGAAGGTTTTGTAGCCTCGCTAGAGCCCTTTATTGATACAGTGGTAGTTTGTACTATGACGGCTCTGGTAATTATAATCACCGGCAACTACACCGACCCGGCCGTAGACGGTATTGCTCTTACCTCAAATTCATTTGCTACGGTTATTAGCTGGTTCCCGCTGCTACTTTCGGTAGCCGTAATCCTCTTTGCTTTTTCAACCATGATTAGCTGGTCATTTTACGGCTTAAAAAGTTGGACGTACCTGTTCGGCAATTCTAAGGCCTCCGAACTAAGCTATAAAGCTATTTTCTGCGTATTCGTAATTTTAGGTTCAGCCCTATCATTAGGAGCGGTTACCGACTTCTCCGATGCGATGATTTTTGCCATGTCGTTCCCAAATATGATTGGTATGTACTTTTTAGCGCCGGTAGTAAAGCGTGAAATGAATGCCTTCCTAAAATTTGCCGACGGTAAGGAAGATTCTCCGTTACCCGCCGAGCAAGAAGGGCAGAAAGTAGTAGCCTAGATAAGGAATAACCAAGTAAGAATTGAGCCGTAGTAACCATTGCTACGGCTTTTTTTGACCCAAATTACAAGCGATCAATTATTTAGCTACATTTGCGCGCTTATTCTTACTAATATGCTACAAGACATCTTTATTGCTGAGTACGAGAAACTTGCCGATGATTTAGCCACCCAAGGTTATGGCATTCTTGATGGCTTTCTATTCAACGAAGAAGTCAGTCGTTTAAGAAATTATATAGCTCAGCAACGGGCCGAGGGCGAACTACAAAAAGCCGGTATCGGCTCAGGCCTAGATTATCAAATAGATAAGAGTGTGCGGGGCGATTTAATCCAGTGGATAGATTCCGCTACTGCCGGAACTATAACTTCTGGCTATATAGAAAAACTAAAAGAATTAAGCCAATACCTTAATCGCACCTTATTTCTTAGCCTTAAAGATGCGGAAATTCACTATACCGTCTATCCAATTGGTACGGTTTACCAGCGCCACCTCGATCAGTTTCGTCAGAACGACCACCGTAAACTTTCGGTACTGTGCTACCTTAATGAGGATTGGCAGGAAACCGATGGCGGTCAGTTAAGAATGTACCTGCCTACGGGTACTACCGAAACCCAACTCGATATTTTACCCCAAGGCGGCCGTTTAGTAATATTCAGAAGCGATTTACTAGAACACGAAGTATTAGCCGCCAGTCGACCCCGCTATAGCCTAACCGGCTGGCTGCTCGATCAGCTTTCTGATTTAACTCATTTATAAAAAAACCTGCACCCACTAGGGCCCAGGTTTTCTATGGTTAAAATTGGAATAGTTGGAAAAGTTGAGATTAAAATTGGTAACGAACGTTTAAACCGGCGGCATCGCCAAAGCCAAACGGAGCCATTGACAGCCTGTCATTACTGATTTTATGAAAATGAGGTACCAGTATACCTACCGAAGTACCAACGGCCAGTCCAATTAGGTTATCGGTAGGAAAGTGCTTGCCACCAATTAAGCGACCAGCAGCTACTGAACCCGACACTACACCGGCACCTACCCACACCCAGGGTTTAGCCCGGCTGTTCGGAAAGTAATCATTAAATACTTTAGCGGTGAAGAAGGCCGCCGCCGCCGTAGCGGTAGGGTGCCCGCCAAAGAAAGAATTCTCGGCATTACGCTGCGAGTCGTCCTTATTCTCAGGGTCGGTATTATAGACTAAGGGGCGTCTACGATTGGTATTTCCGGCGGCTTGGGTAAACATTGCTCCGGCAATCGACATAGTTTCTAGGTAAAGCAGACCAATTTGGCCAAAATCGCGGCGGGTGCGCTTATTAGTCAGGTAAAGTAATGGGGTAGCAAACGAGCCGTAGAACGGAATATCACTGAAAGATATCCAGCGCTCATTATAATTGCCGGCCGCCCAACGATCAAATCCGTTAATGTCATCAATTTGGCTTTGTAGGTAAGCCGGATCGTTCTGAAAACGCGCTAACTCTGCTTCAGGAACCCCATCTTTGTTATTCAACTTGGTTAAGCCCCAGTAGCTTAGCCCGGCCCCGGCAGCAAATATGGCTCCGTCGGCCCAGGAGGTTTTGTAAACTTTATCAGATTTATCGTTGGCCCCGCCCCCATTGTACTGGCCAAACCCAGAGTACGAGACGGACGAAAGAACTAACAGCAGGCTAAAAATCTTCTTCATTAAAAAATAGAGATTGTTTTTAAAAAGTATACGTAGTTAACGGACAAACCACCAAAGGGTTTACGGTTAAGCTACGTTAGGCGGCAGCTTCTACTTTGGGTAAGCAACATTTTTTATATTTTTTTCCGCTTCCGCAGGGGCAATTGTCATTTCGGCCAACTTCTGAATTGCTAGTAGCCTCGGCTTTATTACGTTGGTTATTTTTAGCCGAAGACAGCTTAAATAAGCGGGCCGGGTTCTGCCTGAATACTTTAGTAAGCAGGCGGTACATGCCCGGTTGGCTCTTTAGTAGTTTGGCCGGACGCTCAAAGAAATACTCGGTAATAACGGCAAAGTACTCCGCCGGCGAGGTTGCCCCGTAGGTATTAACATCGCTACCGCCAGCTTTTATTTGTTTAATTTTAGCTCTTACTAATCGTTCCCAGGCGGGTTGTAGCTCCGGCGGTAAAAACTGGGCTGGTATGCCATCTACCTCCCCATCTTCCTCATCTAAAAGGTGGACAAACTCGTGTATACCTACATTTTTACGGTCGGCACCGTTTTTGAAGCCCTGAATTAAGGCTTGCTTGCTTAACACTACCATATGCTGGTTGCCCTGAGGCTTAACCTGCCCGGCCGTAATGTTGGTATGCCCGCCCTCCAGGTGAGTAACTTCAACCGCCCCGTCGGTTAGATATATTTCGCCCATATCGGGGTAGGCCCAGTCTTTATAGCCCCAGGTAGGAATTATTGCCGAAGCCGCAATTAGTAATTTACTAAGATCATCAAGCTCGGTTTTAACTGCAGTAATATGGCTCTGGGCTAAAAAAATAGCTACCCGTTTTTCAAATCGCCTCTTTTTTACCTTTGAAAGTGCCCGGTAAAAATCCACATTCTCCTGAAGCAGAACCCGCCAGGCAGCCGGAAATTTTTGTTTTAGGGCTTTATTAGCCAAACGTTTTTTTCGGGTGGCCCACCACCAGAGCATAAAGCAACACAACGCTATAACCGCAAAAAGAACTATTACCCTATCCGTATCCATATAGATTGCAATTGACTAGCAGGTATACGCTTTATTTGGGCAGCAGGGTTCCTTTTTCACTTAATTATATATAATATTTGGAAAACTTATATTTCTGGAATACTTTTTGAATAGACTTGGATATATAACTAAATTATTAACTTACTATCAAATTAATTACCAAATGAAAAAACTACTGTACACAGCTCTGGTGGCTTTGGGTATGAGTTTGTTTGCTTTGCCGGGTATGGCCCAAAAAGCCGACGATATTATCGGCCTGTGGCGTCCAAGTGAAGGAACTTCGTACATTAACATTTATAAAAACGCCGAAAACGGAAAGTATTACGGTCAAATTGTATGGCTTAAGGAGCCTAACGATGCCAACGGTAAACCTAAGCGCGACCCTAACGGTGACCCTATTCTTAAAATGGTGAACCTGAAAGATTTTGAGTTTGATGAGGATGAGTGGGAAGACGGCACAATTTACGACCCTAAATCGGGCAATTTGTACTACTGCTCAATAGAAATGCCCAGCCCCGACAAACTAGAAGTACGCGGTTCGCTTGACCCATTTGGCTTGGTAGGCCGAACTGATGTATGGGTACGGATGAAAAAGAAATAAAATTACGACATGAGTTTACCAAAATTTTTAAGCCTAAGCTGCATAAGCTTAGGCTTAAGCTTTGGGGCATTAGCCCAACAGCCCGACACCTTACAATCTCCCCCTCCTACTGCCGAAGACGAATTTGACTTCAGCGCATTTGAAGCCGCCGAAGAAGTTAAAGCTTTTGCTTCAAGCCGAATTATTGGCGGAGGACCCCAAAATTTATTTTATATTGGTTATGACCGCCAGGGCAGCCACCAACTTACCGCCGGCCCGCTAGAAAGCAGAGAAATTGACGGTAATGAAACCACTACCACTATTAATAGCGTACAGGAGTTCAGAATTGACGCTCAGTATCCGCTAATTTCCAAAAATAATATTACGCTAGCCCTGCAGCTTAATTATTTGCGCACCCAGTACGATTTTGAAGGAGCAACCAATACGCACCCTCTAATTAATCGGTTAGATGAGGACGGGCTGACCAGTACCAGCTTCTCTACTATTATATTTAAGCCATTATCTTTGAAGAATTTCCTGCTTTTTCAGGCTGGGGTAGCAGTAAATGGTACTTATAGTTTAAGCCGACTCGATGAATTAGGGCCGGCCCGCTACTCTGCCGCCGCTATATACGGCTGGAAGCCTCACGATCGTAAAATGTGGGGTTTAGGTATTTCTCGTACTTACTTGGGTGGAGCGCTTAACTACTTGCCCGTAGCCTACTACCAGTATTCTACCGATGACGGCAAATGGGGGGTGGATGCCCTGCTGCCTTCTCGCTTAAACCTTAAACGGTACTTTAGTCCGCTTAGCATTCTTTCTGCCGGATTTAACTTTCAGGGAAATACCTACCAGCTCACTGACTTAAACATAGATGGAATTGAAGACGGCACGACTATAATGAGTCCGGAGCTTAGAAGATCGGAACTTCGGTTTAGGTTTGTGTTTGAAAAAGGCTTAACTAAAACCCTTTGGGCTACCGCCCAGGTAGGCTTACGGTACAATTGGGAGTATAATGTTGACGAGGAAGATTTCTTCCGCAGCCTATTTGCTGAGGATGCTTACCTAAGTGAAAATACCTTAGAAAACCCGCTATTCTTTCAGGTGGGAATAAGCTGGGTTAGCCCGTAATATTATTCTAAGAAAATTCAGACTAAAGCCTTCGTTCAACCCTCTAGTTGCGCTGAGGCTTTTTTCTTTTTATCGCTTTTAGGCTTGGCTTTTCTTAGGTCAAAACTAAATGTGCTGCCGCTTCCTACTTCACTGGTAACCTGAATATCGGTATGGTGGGCTTCTAGAATATGCTTAACAATGGCCAGGCCTAACCCACTACCACCACTGCTTTTAGAACGGCTTCGTTCTACCCTATAGAACCGTTCAAAAATTCGACCCAGATGTTCCTGCGGGATTCCGCGGCCGTTATCACGTACTTCTACTTTTATCCGATCTTCTTCGGCGGTAATATCTACCAGTACCCAATTATCACCTTCTTCGCTTTCGTTTGAATACTTTATGGCGTTGCTGGTCAGGTTCATAATTACCTGCTGAATGCGCTGTTTATCGGCCCATACCCAAACCTGGTCGGGAAACTCCTGCGGTAAGCGTAATTCTATCCCCTTCTTTTCAGCTTTGCCTTCTAACTGATCAAATACATCGCGTATAAGCTCCGCTAAATTAAAGTAGCTGAAGTGCATTTTTAACTGCTTGTTCTCCAGTTGAGAAAGCATTAATAAATCCTGAACCAGTATATCCAGGCCATCTAGGCTTTTAGCTGCTTTCTTTAAAAACCTGTTTCGCACCGATTTATCCTTAACCGCACCATCTAACAAGGTATAAATGTAGCCTTGAGCGGCAAAGATTGGTGTTTTAAGTTCGTGCGATACATCTGCCAAAAACTCGCGACGAAATTCGGCCATGCGGCGTAGCTCCTCAATTTCGCGCTGCTTAAGTATTGCGTAGGTATGAATATCGGACTTAATTTGCTTTAGCGGATTATTAGATTTTTTAGGATCGGTCAGTCGATCGGTAAAAGTTAAATCCTTCTTTTTTATCCGCAGTATCAACTCGTCAATCCGGCTAATTTCGCGATAAATAAAAAACTCCAGCGTTATGTAAGAAAGAATGTAGGTTGAAGCAAAAGCCAACAAAAATGCCAGAATCACCGGCCAGCTTTCAATATCTGGCACCAGCGATAAAAACGCAGCAGTAATTACCCCTACCGAAGCAGCCAACAGTATAGCAACAACCCGCGCGTTTTGTAACATAGTGTTTTTAGAGGTTAGAAGTTAGCGATTAGATATGAGACGGGAGATTTGAGAAGCGAGATTAGACAATAGATATTTGAAACTAGAATCAAGAATCAAGATACAAGACATAGGACATACAGTAGAATAATGAGGTAGTTCAATTATCGTTTAACCCTCCAACATGCTAATTCATTAACTTACCAGCTATCGAACCCACTAACCTACTATTTCCAATCAACACATTACCAAATTAGCACATTAACTTTAATCTAGGTCAAATTTGTAGCCTACGCCTTTAACTGTAGTAATATAGCCTTCGCCTATTTTTTCCCGAACTTTTCTGACGTGTACATCAACGGTACGAGCTAGAACATAAACGTCGGAGCCCCAAATATTTTGCAACAAATCGTCGCGGCTAAACACCTTTTTTGGATGCTGGGCCAGGAAAAATAATAGTTCAAATTCCTTCTTAGGCAGGGTAATTTGCTCCTCGCCCAAGTTTACGGTATAGCTGGCCCGGTCAATTTCCAGGTTACCAATGCTGATTTTACTGCTGACCTTTTTCTTTTTATTCTCGCGGCGAAACAGGGCGGTAAGCCGACTCATTAGGGCGCGGGGCTTAATTGGCTTTATTATATAGTCATCGGCACCCACATCAAAGGCGGCAATTTCGGAGTATTCTTCGGCGCGGGCGGTTAAAAAGATAATGAAGCTATTCTGTACCTCCGGAATTTCGCGTAGCTGGCGGCAAGTTTCTACCCCATCCTGCTCGGGCATCATTATATCTAGAAGTATAAGATCGGGGTGGAAGCTTTTAGCCTCTTCTACCGCCTTTTTACCATTGCCGGCCGTTCGAACCGAGTAGCCTTCTTTTTCCAGATTATACTCCAGAATTTCCAGAATATCGGGTTCGTCATCAACTATAAGTACTTTCTGATTATTTTTCATAGGGAGGAAAAAGCGTATTCAGAAGTAAAAATACCCTATTTTATATGCCTAACAAGCATACCTACGTTCAATTTCCAACAAGATAACACCGGCTTAATATTACCGCAACACGGGCTTTACATTCGCCCTTTAGAGAATTCTTCAATATCTACCTCAATTGCCCCAATAAACATTTTGGCTTTAATTTTAAGCGGAATTTTAACTTCATCGTCCGACAGCCATATCTGGATTGACTCTTTGCCATCAAATAATTCATTATCGGGCATATGAGGGGTAAGTACAATAGCATCTACCTTACCCAGTTCGGTTTTAATTCTTTCCTTACCGTCGTACCGGATGTTAAAGTTATAAATCTCATCATCAAAAAAGGCATCCAGTTTTATAACATCACCCTTTTTGTACTTGTTGAAGTCGATAGTCCTAAAATAATAATAGCCGCTAACCAGATCTTGCACGTGCTGGGGCACTTCAAACGCCTGGGTTTTTTCAACTTTGCGCTTGTTATTGTCGGCCATTTCGTTTACCACCGCCCGGTTATTAAGCTGCTGAAAATCTACAACTTCATTCTTACGGTAGCTATTCTCTTTAATATACCGGTAGAACCTGTGCGGAACGACCGCCCCGGTATCCAGGTAAGTTCCCCATACATCTTTTACGTCGTACAGTTTATCGGCCAGGCCGGTGGTACGGCCGGTAACATCAATTTTGTAGCAGGGGCGGCCGTTTAGGGTATGAATTTTTTTATCCACGGCCAATTCGGCCTCACCGGCGGTAATAAAACCGTAATGTACGCGGTATTTAATTTTTTCGCCAGGGCCAAAGGCATCGCAAGGCCACTCGCGGTAGTTATTATTTGGCTCAGTGCCCGCGCTTATAAGTAGTATCGGAAGAAGTATAAGTAACCAATTGCGTTTCATAGTAGCTTATAAAACAAGATTTGTACCAAACTGCTAATGGGTAAGCCAAAATGGTTAGTCTTGGCCGTGTTTGGCCTTATAGTAGGTTATAAGAGCCTTTAAATCACGTCCAAATTCCTGCTCAAACTGTTCAGTTAATTCCTGTTGTTCGCCCCGGTAGCGTTCGTACGATAAAAAATACGCATTATTCATGTTTAGGTTTTGGTAGAATGCTTGCCACCGATCGGGCTGGCGTAGAGGCAACTCTCCAATTTCACGCTTAATTTGATTAATAAGGGCTCTTTTTCGGTTTTCCTTCATGAAATCCGGTAAGTTAGGAGGTAAGCTTTCGTAAAGATTTCTTAATCTTTTTAGGCCGTTAAGCATATGCTCACTAAATACCTGCCGGTCAGCGTATCTGTCCACATAATCGCCGTATACTTGGGAGGTATCACCAGGCACACTTTTTAAGTACGCCAGAGCCCCATGGTGGCCTACAAAAGTTGCCAGGTTCTCATTAAAGTCCAGTGAGTCCTTTACAAAAATTGTAGCGTGGGTAAGTTCGTGCAGTATGGTATTAATAAGGTCGCCTTCGCTCCTAAACAATAAATTACTCATAAGCGGGTCGGTAAACCAACCTAATGTACTCCAGGCACCAACCGGGCGGGTATAGGTTTCGTACCCTTCAGCTTGTAGGGCAGCTTCTTCTTTTAGCATTTTTTCATAATCGAAGAAGCCTTTGTAGCCTACCGTTCCCACCACCGGAAAGCTCCATTCTTTACTTTCCAGGCTATATGGTTTACTGGCCGTAATAACCCAAAGTACATCTTTGCCTTTCTGATCGTAGAGGGTAGTATAGTTTTCGGTTTCCCGAAGGCCCAAATTTTTAACTCCCCAGTCGCGCACCTCGCCGGCCAGGTGCAGTCGTTGTTTCAGGCTGTCGGGTACAGTAGGGTCGGCCAAAACCTCATCTACTGGCCGGGCATTCCAGAGAATATTAAACTGCCCCTGACCCTGCATAATACCGTAGGCTACTAAATCGCGCTGCCATACTGCAAAGGCCGCCAACAAAACCAGAATAATTATCAGTAACCATTTAAGAGCAAACTTTACCATAGGTTGATGTGATGATGGGCTAATGCGCTGATGTGCTAATTTGTAAATATGGTAATTAGGAAATGGTACTCAGTAGGTTATTCAATTTTTATGTCTCAGGTCTCAGGTCTCAGGTCTCAGGTCTCAGGTCTCATGTCTCATGTCTCGTGTCTCATGTCTCCCATCTAACATCTAACATCTAACATCTAAAAATCAATCTCCTGCCGGTAACTTAAATATATACTGTTAGAAAAATCGGCTCGGCCTTCTTCAAAATCGTAAAAGGGTTCCAACCTTAAAATTACGTGCAAATTATTGCCTACCGGCAAGTCTTGCAACAGCCGGAACATCACAATGTTTCTTTCCTGGCTAACAGCCCCGGGGTTATCGAAGGTTAAGGAGTATGAACTAAATAATGGTGCGCCTTTAATCGGGACAAACTCATTTCCCCGCCAGTAACTTAGCATCAACGTACCCAACTTGGTATCAGCCGAAGCGTTTAGGTACAGGCCATAGCCGTCTTTAAACCGCTGTTTTAGCGTAGTGCTGGCATCGCGATAGCCTACAAAATAAGGTTGAAAGCGCCAACTATGCAGAAATTTTCTTCCTACTTCCTTTTCGTAGTCTAGCCCTACTGCCCAGTTAATTCGGGTAATTAGTGGATCGGGGCTGGTATCAATCTGCCCGCCTTTATGGTAGGCTATAAACTGCGCCGGCAACCACAAACTACTTTTTTCTTTATTCCTGATATTGAACCTTAGCGAAGCTCCGCCACTTACCACCTCCTGCGTCGGATCACCAGGATATATCATATTTTCCCAGTCTATCCATAGGTCAGCCCACAGCTTTTCTTTATTATAAATTACCTGAACACCTTCTTCCAACCTATCCAGCATTACGCGCTCAAAATCATACATAGGCTCAATCAGCCGGTGGTTGATACTTCCTTCCAGCGTACCAAAAATTAATTTAAGGGAATCGAATTTAGCCTGAATTTGAAAGGTAGGCTGTAACGTAGTGTAATCGTAGGTTCCAAAATCTTTGCGGGCATAAAGTCCGGCTTCAAATACTACCCGCTCGCCTGGTTGCCACAGTAAACCCGGCTGCACTTGGTAGCCGAATAAGGTGTAGCCATCGGCAAACGTATTAAAGTACTCGTTGTTGCGGCTAAAGCCCAGCGCCCGGAGTTGTACGCTTAAATTTCCGCTATCGGCTTCGCTAATTTGGGTTTGCCAGGTAAAACTTGAATTGTCTAGTTGAGCATTTACAACTCCTGAAACTAAATTAAAACCCAGCAGCCAGAAGAAAACCTTTGTCAGTCTTATCAGCTTTATAGAGAAAGCCTTATATTCCGCATATAAAATACTGGCTGGCAAATGGTTATAAGAGCCTTTGAAAATGCGAAAATTTTTAGCATTTTTGAACCGAAAGTTAGGCATACAAACGAACTTTTAAAGGGCAAAAAACCTTATTATTGAGCAAGCAGCGAACAAATTGCCGCCCCTGCAAACACTAAAAATTTTAGCGTTATAAAGTTAACAGAATGAGCGAAAATTCGGAAAAACTTAAAGCACTTCAGCTAACCCTAGACAAGCTGGAAAAAACTTACGGTAAAGGTACAGTAATGAAGCTTTCGGATGAAAGCGTAGTTGATATTCCTGCTATCAGCACCGGCTCCTTAGGGTTGGATATTGCCCTGGGTATTGGCGGCTTGCCTCGTGGCCGGGTTATTGAAATTTACGGCCCGGAAAGTAGTGGTAAAACAACGCTTACCATGCACGCCATTGCCGAAGCCCAGAAAAAAGGGGGTATGGCGGCCTTTATTGATGCCGAGCACGCGTTTGACAAGGTATATGCCGAGAAGTTAGGTATTGACACTCAAAACCTGCTGATTGCCCAGCCCGATAACGGTGAGCAAGCCCTGGAAATTACCGAGCACCTTATTCGTTCCGGCGCTATTGATATTATTGTAATTGACTCGGTAGCCGCCCTGGTACCTAAGGGTGAAATTGAAGGCGAGATGGGCGATAGCAAAATGGGTCTGCAGGCTCGCCTTATGAGCCAGGCTCTGCGTAAGCTTACCGGTGCCATTAATAAAACCGGTTGCGTATGTATATTCATTAACCAGCTTCGCGAGAAAATTGGGGTTATGTTCGGCAACCCGGAAACTACTACCGGCGGTAATGCCCTTAAGTTTTACGCCTCGGTACGTTTGGATATCCGCCGTATTGGTCAGATTAAAGAATCGGCTGATAATATAACCGGTAACCGTACGCGGGTTAAGGTGGTGAAAAATAAAGTTGCCCCTCCGTTTAAGCAGGTTGAGTTTGATATAATGTACGGCGAAGGCATTAGTAAAGTAGGCGAAATACTGGACCTGGGAGTTGAGCTGGAAGTAATTAAGAAAAGCGGTAGCTGGTTCAGCTATAACGATCAGAAATTAGGCCAGGGCCGCGATGCTGTGAAGCAAATTATAAAGGACAACCCGGAGCTTATGGAAGAACTGGAAGGCAAAATTAAGGCCAAAATCAACGGCGAAGATTTAGACGAGCCAATTCCGGCAGCGCAGTAAAATCTAACAGTTAATAATATAGAAACGCCTCATAATTGAATTTATGAGGCGTTTTTTGTGTATTTTACCTATCTGACTGGTTTCTACTTATTTCAAACGATTGCATGAAATTCTATTCAATTCTAATCCCTCTTTTACTCTCAACCATCTTATTATTTGCTCAAAAAAGTACCATTACCTTCCGGGTCGATATGCGGCAGGAAACCGTATCGGATCAGGGTATATACATCGCCGGCTCGTTTCAGGAAGATGCTGGCTACCTTAGTAATTGGGATCCGACTACCGCCCAGCTTATCGATGATGATAGTAATGGTATATATGAACTCAGCGTTCAGCTAAGCCCGGGTCTTTATCATTATAAATTTATAAACGGCAACGAATGGTCGGCAGCCGAACTGCCGACCGAAGAATGTTCAGTAAATGATGGTAATGGAAATTTTAACCGGGAACTAGGGGTAGGCTCCGGCGATCTAACCCTTCCGATTATAGCATTTGGTGAGTGCGCCCCGGCTACCATAAAATTTGAAGTTGATATGATAGGCCAATCGGTATCTGGCGAAGGGATACACGTAGCCGGAAACTTTCAGGCTATCGCCGGCTATACCTTGGACTGGAACCCCGCCGCTACGCCCCTGTTCGATGCGGACGGTGACGGTGTTTATTCTGCAATTATTAGCTTGCCGAGCGCCGGCACTATTGAGTACAAATATATTAACGGCCAGGCTTGGGGCAATGCTGAAGCAGTTCCGGCGGAGTGCGGCCAGAACGACGGCAGCGGCAATTTTAACCGAATTTTAAACGCAGTCAATGAGTTCAATTTTACCGGACAAGTAGTATTTAGTAGCTGCGATACTCGAGACGGCTCGGGTGTACCGCAAACTAGTTACGATACTTATTGGTGGAACGACGCCGTGTTCTACGAGATTTTCGTCCGCAGTTTCTACGATAGTAACGGCGATGGTAAAGGAGATTTTAGGGGAATGATAGAAAAACTGGATTACCTGAACGACGGTGACCCTAATTCCACTACTGATTTGGGCATAACCGGTATTTGGCTAATGCCCATGATGAAATCGCCCAGCTACCACGGCTACGACGTAGAAGACTACTACGCTACTGAACCGGATTACGGCAGCATGGCCGATTTTGAAGCCTTTTTGGATGCAGCCCATCAACGAGGTATCAAGGTAATTATTGACTTTGTAATGAACCATAGCTCCGATCGGCACCCTTGGTTTACCCAGTCGGCCGGCAGCACCACTAATCAATACCGCAATTGGTACGTATGGTCGGAAACCGACCCGCGTACACCCGGCCCATGGGGGCAAGATAGAGTATGGCACCCCCGCAACGGCAGTTACTACTATGGTTTATTCTGGGGCGGTATGCCCGATTTAAATTGGGATAGCCAGGAACTTAAAAACGAAATGTGGGATATAACCCGCTTTTGGCTGGATGCCGGCATTGATGGATATCGTTTAGACGCTATTAAGTATTTAGACGAAGACTTTGCCAGTGATAAACTAGAGGATACTCAAAATACCTTTGAGCTGCTGCAAGAATTTAATTCCGTATACAAAACCGCTAATCCGGAAGCCTTTACTGTTGGTGAAATTTGGTCACCTACCAATAAAATTGTCCCCTACGTTACTAATAACCGTTTGGATACCGGCTTTGAATTTGGCATTGCCGGCAGCATAATTAATTCTGTAAAACAGAATAATCCCAGCCCACTGGAGAATCAGATGAGCCTGGTAAGCCGCGCCTACGCCCCGCTTCAGTACGCCACCTTCCTTACTAACCACGACCAAAACCGGATTTTTGAAGAATTAGGGAGAAACGAAGCTGATATGAAGCAGGCCGCCTCATTGTTACTAACGCTTCCCGGCGTTCCGTTTATTTACTACGGAGAAGAGATTGGCATGCTGGGCACCAAGCCCGACGAAGATATTCGCCGTCCTATGCAATGGACCCCAGGTAGCCACGCTGGCTTCACCACTGGAACCCCCTGGCACCAAATCAACAGCAACTATACTGAGTACAACGTAGAAAATTCATTAGGTAACTCCGCTTCCTTACTGAATCACTATCGCAAACTTATTCATATCAGAAATAATCAGCTAAGCTTGCGCCGCGGTTATTACCTACCCGTAGAAGACGGGCAGCCACAGGTACACAGTTTTGCTCGGGTATATGAAAACGAGGCGGCTCTAGTAATAACTAATTTGGGCGATACTGATCAGGAAAAATTAACTATAAACGTTACAGAATCTACCCTTCCGGAAGGCCGTTATAAGCTCACCAGCTTATTCAACTTAGAAGAAATTGGCACCGTAGAAATAAACAGCCAAGGTGGCCTGGAAGAGTTAACCCTGGATAGAAACCTTGAGAAAAACTCTACCGCAATACTACTAATTTCTAATAAAGATCAGGTGCCTCCTAATGGGTTTTCAGATGAGATTCTGGCTAAGGTAAAAGTATTTCCAATTCCTTCTAAAAACCTGCTCACTGCTTCCTTACCTGAAAGCCTAACCATTCAAGCTATAAAGTTTATTGATAGCAGAGGCAGAGCGGTGAATATTAAATATAGCATATTAGGGCATACGGCCGAAATAGAAACCAAACACTTGCCTTCCGGGGTATACTACGTACAAATTGAGACTAGTGAAGGCAATATTAGCCGAAAGCTTATAGTTCAATAAAAAACTTTGAAGTTGCTATACTTGATAAAAAACCTCTACCTAAGCGGCAGAGGTTTTTTTCAGGTAGTTAAAGTAGTTTCTAAGGTACAATAACCTTCTGCTTGAATGTTTCATCAGCAGTTATTACGGTTATAAAGTAAATTCCTGACTTAATAGAGTTTCCGGATAAACTGGCTTTACCGCCCTTCACCGGGCTAGCATAAAGCAACTTGCCACTGGCATCTTGCAATAAGGCTTGGCCATTTTCTTTAGAACTTACCAAAATATTAAAATTTTGGTGCGCGGTATTAGGATTGGGATAAACTGTAAATCCGCTAACCGCCTCAATACTAGCTGCAACTATTCCGTGGTCTTCTTGCTTACCGTCGGCATCAATAGCCAATAGCCGGTAATAATTCAGGCCGGCCACCGGCAAATTATCAGTAATTGAATATTCTTTAACCATACTACTTTCCAGCTCAGAATCCACCCGCTGAAGGTCAGTAAAGTTTACCCCATCGGTAGAATGCTGAAGTATATAGTGACTAAAGTTCCACTCTTTAGCAGTAGACCAACTAATTTCTATACTGGAAAATTTAGTTCGAGCCTCGAAAGATATAAGTTCAACCGGAAGTGGAACAAAAGTACAGCTGGCATCTGAGGCACAACCACCTGACCCTAAAGAATTTTCGGTATATTCATTTGGCCGACTGTTATTAAGCCCTTCAATATCGTTACCATTAAGCGAATTATCGCCTATGGTAATTTGATTGCGATCATAAACTGTGCCCGGCCAGGAGTCGAACGATCCGGTGCTTGAAACTTGTACCGTTGAATTTTCATCCAGAATTAATTCTCCATAATCAAAAAACCATTCTACAAATCGCACCTGACCATATACTTGCACTACCACTGAGTTCAAGGTAGTTACTTGGGTAATTTCAATTACATCACCCTCATCAATAACTATAATATCGCCATTCTGGGGCACCCCACTCGGTAACCAAGAGTTAGGGTTGTTCCAATAGCGGGTTACTCCATCGCCTAAGGTA
This sequence comes from uncultured Roseivirgaceae bacterium, assembly GCA_964504565.1. GTDB lineage: Bacteria > Bacteroidota > Bacteroidia > Cytophagales > Cyclobacteriaceae > Cesiribacter. The sequence continues at coordinate 8,188 of CAZDEY010000002.1, read as the reverse complement.
TGCCGCTCAACTGCCAGGCTTTCGGTGACCGCCACAAAGCACCAAATGCCAATTAGTAAGGAAAGTAAAGGTTTCTTCATATCAACTACTCTGATTAATGCTGTTACACAAAAATAGAATAGTTGCTAAGGCAACACTTGGTCAAAAATGGCGTCACCTTTCTCGTGTAAGATTTACTATAAATGCAACTAACTGAAAACAACCATTTAAGACATTCTTATAGCAGTTACCGGATCCATTTTGGCAGCCGACCACGCCGGTATCAGTCCGGATATTATTCCTATGACAGAGGATAGGCTAAGTCCGATAACAATGTTCTTAGTTGACAACACAAAATCCAGGCTGCCAATAGATATGAACGTAAGTGGGTACACTAACATCATACCGATGATGCCACCAATCAGGCTTAAGAAAATGGCCTCAAATAAGAATTGCCACAGTATAAAACTCCTTTTAGCTCCTAACGACTTCTGAATACCGATTTGGCCGGTACGCTCCCGCACCGATACAAACATGATATTAGCAATTCCAAAACCTCCAATTAGTATAGAAAACAATGATATAATACCACCGGCAATGGTAATAACTCCGAAAATATTGGAAATAAAATCGGCAAGCATTTGCGGTTTATTTAAGGCAAAATCCTGTTCCTGACCAGGCCGCAAGCCCCGGCGCTGCCGCATTAGGCCTTCAACCTCCCCTTCCAAATCTTTTAAGTCCGGGTCGGCATCGCCGGTACCTTTTACCGCAATTGAAGCCCCAACCCCATCGTACTTTCCTACAAAATATACTTTTGTAAATGCTCTAAACGGAACAAAAATATTCTCATCGTTACTTGGCGCATCTAATAGCTGCTCCCCAACCTGCCGCATAACACCTATAACCTTAAACTTTCGGCCGTTCAGATTTATTTCTTGCCCTAGAGGATTTGACGTTGGAAATAAAGCTTCTTTAATGGAGCTGCCAATTATGGCAACATTTTGGCCTGTATTTGTTTCCAGTTCGGTAAAGTAGCGTCCGTCCTCAACCGGTATGTCGGCCACATCTTTATGGTTAAAGCTTATACCCATAAAGTTGGCTCTAATGCTATTGCTGCCTTGCTTGGCCGTTAATCTCCGGTCGGCCATTATACTTACGGCCTTAGCATTCTCTATATTTTCCTGTAAGAATTCAAACTCGCTATAAGTTGGCTGCGGGCGGTTAATATACTTCCACCACGGGTAATTTGGTGAAAAGCTCCAGGGCCATTTTTCTACATAAATAACCTTGTCACCCACAAAACTCAGGCTTTTCCTAACCCCGTTTTCCAACGAATCAACCGCAGTGAAAATTAATATAAGGCTAAAAATACCTACCGTTACCCCCAATAAAGAAAGGGCAGTTCTAAGAATATTGCCTCGCAATGCGCCCCAGGCAAAACTGAAGCTTTCTAACATTAAACGTATAGCCTTCACAAATATTAAAGTATAGTATGTGCAAACAATTTTAAGCTAAACCTACTCTCTATTTAGAGATTGCGGGTAAAATATTGTAAATTTGCCCGCTTTAATACAAACGCCTGCCTTACTTCAGTAGCAATAAGCTCAGCCAAGAAAGCGTAGCGTAATTTTAGGGTTAACTACAAGCTTTGCTTCTTAATTAACCTGTTTAGCGCATTTAAAAGTACCGATGAAACTTTCAGAATTCAAATTTGATTTGCCACCCGGTCTTGTGGCGTTATATCCGGCCGAAAACCGTGATGAGTCACGCCTAATGGTAATTCACCGTGATAGCGGAAAAATAGAGCACCGTATGTTCAAAGATGTACTGGAGTACTTCGATGAAGGCGATGTGATGGTGGTAAATGATACCAAAGTTTTTCCGGCCCGTCTATACGGTAACAAAGAAAAAACCGGTGCTAAAATTGAAGTATTCCTGCTTCGCGAACTCAATAACGAAATGCGACTGTGGGATGTACTGGTTGATCCGGCCCGGAAAATACGGGTTGGAAACAAGCTTTACTTTGGCGAAGGCGACTTAGTTGCGGAAGTTATTGACAACACCACCAGCCGCGGTCGTACTATCCGTTTCCTGTTTGACGGCACTAACGACGAGTTCAATAAAATAATTGATACGCTGGGCGAAACCCCGCTTCCGCGCGAAATTGAACGAGATGTGGAACCGGCAGACCGCGAGCGCTTTCAGACAATATACGCCAAAAATACCGGTGCCGTGGCTGCCCCAACCGCTGGTCTGCACTTTACCCCACACCTAATGAAACGCCTGGATCTAAAGGGCGTACAGGTTACCCCAATTACCCTGCATGTAGGCCTGGGTACCTTCCGCCCGGTAGATGTTGAGGATCTGACTAAGCATAAGATGGACTCCGAGAATTACCAGGTACCAGAAAAAACTTCCGGTTTGGTAAATGAGGCGCTGAATAATAAACGCCGCATAGTTTCGGTAGGTACCACGGTAATGAGAACTTTAGAAAGCTCGGTTTCGGCCAGCAACCATTTAAAGGCTAACGAGGGCTGGACCGATAAATTTATCTTCCCGCCCTACGAGTTTAAAATTTGCAACGCGCTAATTACTAACTTCCATATGCCCCAAAGCACCCTTATGATGATGGCCTGCGCCTTTGGTGGGTTCGATTTGGTGATGGACGCTTACCAGCAAGCAATAAAGGAGAAGTACCGCTTCTTTACCTACGGCGATGCTATGCTTATTATTTAAGAAAGCGTAAAGTTTATAAATTGAAGCTTCGGTACGGTTACCGAAGCTTTTTTATTTAGTGCTATGGAAAAATATGCCCTGATAGTAGCCGGGGGTAGCGGCTCACGCATGAAAAGCAGCCTACCCAAGCAGTTTATAGAACTAGCTGGTCGGCCTATACTTACGTATGCGTTAGAAGCCTTTGCTGCGGCCGGCATTAAGCATATAATAGTAGTTCTCCCTGAGGATCAACAGCAATTTTGGAAAACTTTATGCCAAAAGCATAATTTCAACCTCCAGCATACAGTGGTTAGCGGCGGCAATACGCGTTTTCAATCGGTGAAAAACGGGTTAACCCAAGTACCGGAAAACTGCCTGGTGGCAATTCACGATGGGGTTCGGCCATTAATGAACGCCGAAATAATTGAAGAGTGTTTTAAACAAGCCGAGACTGAAGGGTCGGCCATAGCGGCCGTACCGCTAAAAGACAGCTTACGCGAGCAAGTTAACGAGCAGCATACTATCAGCCGTAACCGAGCTAACTTTTGGCTGGTACAAACCCCCCAAACCTTTAGTAGTAATATAATTAAAACCGCCTACCACCAACCCGAACTACCCAGTTTTACCGATTGCGCCAGCGTAGCTGAGTCGGCTGACTATGCTGTGAAGCTTATAGAGGGCAGCTACCGAAACATAAAAGTAACCACGCCGGAAGATTTGGTAATTGCCGAAGCCTTACTAAAAATGCAACAAAAAAGCCCTCAATCCTGAGGGCTTTATTTATAAGTTAAAACTTATTAGTACTCGTCTTCATTGAAGAAGAAATCTTCTTTGGTAGGGTAATCCGGCCAAATCTCCTCAATACTTTCGTAGGGCTGTCCATCATCCTCTAATTCCTGTAAGTTTTCTACTACCTCCATTGGGGCTCCTGAGCGGATAGAGAAATCAATTAGCTCATCTTTAGTAGCCGGCCAAGGGGCATCTTCTAAGTAAGAGGCTAGTTCCAACGTCCAATACATGTGCGTCCTCCTTTATCTAAATGTTAAAATTTTTTCGGTTTCGTTTACGAGCTTAAATAGTGTAAGTCCGTAAAAGTTCGGCGAAATAACATTTTTTCTTAAAACTTTTTCTCTTTTGTAAGAAAAAAGTAGGAATTGCAGCATAAAATTATCCGCGGGCAGTTCTCTCCAATTCAGCCAAAAGCTCCGATTTTACCTTTACTTTTCGTTCCTGAGCTTTTAATTTACCCTTCATAATCTTAGCCTCCGGCCCGTAGCCGCTGGTTCGTGCCATATTTTGCTGCATTATGCTTAGTTGCTGCTCATCGCGCTGGAGCAGGTCACGTAACATATCAGCTTTGTGTTTGGCCTGCTCCTGGCTATCCATACCATCAAAGTAATTTACTTTACCCTGGGCCAGCTTATCTAAAAAGTTATGTTCCTTTTTAAGGCTGGCAGTATGGTAAATTTCCTGCGTAATAGCCCCTACTTCCGGAGAACGCGCAATGCCTAAATCTTTGTACTGCTGAAGCAAATTTCCGGCTTCGTTTACCGCCTCATCGCTATAGCCTTCCAGATCGCGCATTTGCTGAAGCAGCTCCCGGCGTTTATCCAGTGCCAATTCACCCTCCTGCATAGGTTGGTAATTTTGCCGAGGGCGTTGGTTGTAGTTGCCGTATGAATTTCCCTGTACATTTTGGCGCTCGCCGTACGATGGGCGGTTTCCGTAACCTCCCCCCTGCTGGTTATCGTAGCGGTTTTGCCCCATACGAGGCCGCGAACCGCCACCTCGATTATACCCGCCGCCATCGCGGTTATAGCCACCACCCCCGCCGTAGGAACGCTGCGGACGCAACGGACGGGTAACTTCGTTAAACTGGTATTGCAGCGGTTTATACATTGGCAGCGGAATTTTGCCAACATCGCGCCAGCGTTGCTGAATATTCCTTAGCTCGTAGCGAGCCTGCCGCTCGTCGTACTGCTGAATAATTTCGCGCGCTTCATCAACCAGTTTTTGATATTCCTTAACCCGGGCCTCAAACATCAGCTGGCGGTCTTCGTAAAAAGCGGCTCGCCGGTCAAAAAATTCCTGGATTTTACCGTGGAATTTCTCGTCGTACTCTTCGTTTATTTCCTCATCCAGACTGCCGGTTTTAAGCCAGCGGTTCTTAAGGTCTTTGGCCATTTCGGTGCCTTCCTTCCAGTTGGTTTGTTCCTCAAGCTCCTTGAGTTCCTCCAGTAAGGCGTTCTTAATTTCCAGGTTACGCTTACGGTTTTCCGTAATAGTACCTCTTATGTATTCTTCTAACTTTTCCAGACGTTCATAGAGGGCCGGGAAATCTCCCAAACCTTCGTACTGATGTAGAGTATCTTTATAGTGAAGAAGCTTCATCAGGTAAGAGCCTTTGTTAGGCTTATCCTGTACGTCCTGTTCCATTTTTGCAATCTTTTGCTCCAGGTGGGCAAAACGTTGCTCGTAGTAATTTAAGGCCGCTTCTTCGGTATCTAATACTTCCCCAATGTGTAATTCTGGATGGTCTTCATACGGCTTACGGTAAACTTTACCGTCGCGAATGATACCATACGGATGATCTGCCACGCGTTGATAGGTTTAATTTGACTAGTAAGGGTTCAGTAACAAAAATAATAGAACCTTCCAATAAATAAGGGTTTCTGACAGGTTTTCGCGTAAAAAGAATGCTTTGGCCGGTTAACCCGCCCCTAATTCTCCTATATTTGCTACCTAACACCTATCCAGTTCTATTATGAGTGCTGAAAAAATAATTTTTTCAATGTCGGGCGTAAGCAAAATTATTCCGCCTAAACGCCAGATCATCAAGAATATTTACCTTTCGTTTTTTTACGGTGCCAAAATAGGCATTCTTGGCCTTAATGGCTCCGGCAAATCTACTTTATTAAGAATAATTGCCGGAAAAGATAAAGATTACCAGGGCGAGGTGGTTTTCTCGCCCGGTTATAGTGTAGGCCTGTTAGAGCAGGAGCCGGAACTAGACCCCAACAAAACCGTGCGCGAGGTGGTGGAAGAAGGTGCCGGCGAGGTGGTTAAGCTTCTGAAAGAATTTGAAGAAATAAACCTGAAGTTTGCTGACCCGGCGGTTATGGAAGACCCGGACGCTATGGAGAAGCTAATTGAGCAGCAAGCCAAGGTTCAGGAAAAACTGGATGCCCATAATGCCTGGGAACTGGATACCCGATTGGAACGAGCCATGGATGCGCTGCGTACCCCACCGGGCGATGCTAAAATTGAAAATCTTTCCGGTGGTGAAAAACGCCGTGTAGCCTTATGCCGACTGTTACTTCAGGAGCCGGATGTACTTCTACTGGACGAACCTACCAACCACCTGGATGCCGAATCGGTACACTGGCTGGAGCAGCACTTACAGCAGTATAAAGGCACCGTTATAGCCGTAACCCACGACCGCTACTTCCTGGATAATGTAGCCGGCTGGATTTTGGAACTGGACCGGGGCGAGGGCATTCCGTGGAAAGGCAATTACAGCAGTTGGCTGGAACAGAAAAAGAACCGCCTGGAGAAGGAAGAGAAAACCGAAAGCAAGCGCCAGAAAACCCTGGAACGCGAGCTGGAGTGGATCAGGATGTCGCCTAAGGGCCGCCATTCTAAATCCAAGGCGCGTATTGCCAATTACGAAAAAATGCTGACGCAAGACGCTAAAGAGCGCGAACAACGCCTGGAACTCTACATACCGCCCGGCCCGCGCCTGGGCGACAAGGTTATTGAAGCCCATAACGTAAGTAAAGCCTTTGGCGATAAGCTTCTGTTCGAGGACTTGGAATTTTCTCTGCCGCAGGCCGGCATTGTTGGCGTTATTGGCCCTAACGGTGCTGGTAAAACCACACTCTTTCGCCTTATTACCGGCAAAGAACAGCCCGATGCCGGTACATTTGAGGTAGGCTCAACGGTTAAAATTGCTTACGTAGATCAGGAGCACGGCAGTTTGGATTCCAACAAAAGTGTTTGGGAAAATATTAGTGGCGGCAACGAGTTAATGATGCTGGGTAATCGCGAGGTAAATAGCCGGGCCTATGTAAGCCGCTTTAACTTTGGTGGCAGCGATCAGGAGAAAAAAGTTGGAATACTTTCCGGCGGGGAGCGCAACCGGGTACATTTAGCTATGGCCCTGAAGCAGAGCGCCAATTTGCTCTTACTAGACGAACCTACCAACGACTTGGACGTGAACACGCTACGGGCTCTGGAAGAAGGCCTAGATAACTTTGCCGGTTGTGCGGTAATAATCAGCCACGACCGCTGGTTCCTGGATAGGGTGGCTACCCACATTTTGGCGTTTGAGGGTGACAGTCAGGTGTACTTCTTTGACGGCAACTACAGCCAGTACGAAGAAAACCGTAAGCAGCGCCTGGGCACCGAGCTTATCCCCAAGCGGATTAAGTATAAGAAATTGGTGTAAAATTAAACTAAGGCTAAACCCGAAATATTAGACCTATGGTACTGATTTATGTAAGCCTACCCGAGCAGCATACGGCCGAAAAAGTAGCTGAAAGTTTACTGAAGGAACGTTTGGCTAACCATATAAATATTCTGCCTAAAATACGCTGCCTTATGTACAATAAGGAAGTTGGAGAAGTGCAGCATAGTGGGGAAACCATTCTACTGATTAAAACCAAAGCTTTGCTATACCGAAATATTGAGGAAAAGCTTAACGAAATGCACTTGGCAGTGGCTACCAAAATATTTTCAGTACCCATAACCCAAATCAGCCACGAGTATTACGATCAATTGGTTGACGGGATTGTAAAAGTTTAACCCTGTGTTTATTAATAAATTTAGTATTCGAGGTAATTGAAAAGGAGCTTTTTAGCTCCTTTTTTTATGCTAATGCAACTATATTTAAGCTTCATGCATCTAGTTTAAAACCAATGATTTTTAAACATGAAAGCCTACAGTGTAATTATATTCATCGCTAGCCTTCTAACCCTTTCCTCTTGCCTGGAGATTACCGAACAGATGCAAATGCATAATAATGGCAGCGGCCAGTTTACCCTAACGGTAGATTTACACCAAGCTGAACCTATGTTGGAGGCCTTGGCCGGACTTTCGGATGGTGAAGAGGCCTCCGAGGAATTTGATATGGGTATGGCTGAAACTAAAACCCGATTAAAGAACGTAAAAGGCATCCGTAATGTAACCCAAATACAGTCTAAAGATGGATTATTAAGCGGCATTACCTTTAGCTTTGATGATGTTAGCGCCCTTAACCGAGCCATGAACGCTATTCAGGATGGCGATCAGACTAAATCATATTTTCACTTTTCTAACGGTAGGTTAGAGAGGTTTAATACGCTGGACGAAGAAATAGAGGGTAAAGTGAAAGATAAGCAAAACGATTTGAAAGTTGACGTAAGCTTCTTGGGCATCAGCATTAAAGACCTGCTTAACGATATGGTTTATCGTACCGAATATAGCTTTGACGACCCAATTAATACAGTTAGCAATA
>CAZDEY010000001.1:495478-540074 GCA_964504565.1 uncultured Roseivirgaceae bacterium | reverse complement strand
TAGCGGGCCCCGGCTGGTACGCTCACCTGCAAGGCCAGCCGCTCGGGAGCCTTGGCCATATCGGCCCCGCTGGTAATGGCCGCCGCCGCACTGAGTTGTACAAAGCCCATATCCCCTAAGGTAAGCTCGGTTTGGTTCTCATCCAAGAACATATAGGTTAAGCCGGCGGTGGGTACCGCATCAGCCTCATCGCTTCCGCCCAAATAGCCAATAATAGCCCCGCTCTCGTTGCGCAGGGTGGTTACGCCCCCGTCTACCGAAAAGCTGCCGGTGACCCCACTTAGTATGGCTAATACCTGGGTAGGGTCCAGGCCGCCGCCGCCCTGCAGGTTCAGGTATTTGCCATATACTTCCATGGAGATGATATCGCCTTCGCTTACCGCCAGCACCTTGCTTAGGCCTACCTGGCTGGCATGGGTTAGCTGGGTGGCCCGGCCCCGGTTCAGGCGCAAGCTTTTGCTGCCGCCCGGGGTGTGATTCATGGCTTCTAGGGTTACGATGGCCGATTGCTGCCCGGCGTAGATGTCGTTGTTATCCTTAAAGTCGGCATCGTCATCCGGGGCATCAAAGTTAGCGGCTACGGTAGAGTCCGTAGTCAGGCTGCTAAAGGTCATGCGCACATTGCCTAAATGATCCTTGAGGTGGTACTGGTACTCGGCCGCGTAGCTGCTATCGCCGTCATCGCTGAGCAGTACCCGCCCTTCGCCGGTCTGCATAAACTGCAGCTTATTGTTCTCATATACCAAGCCGCCTACGTAGGTAGTGATTTTAGTTGGGTTTTAAATTACTGATAGGATTATACTAACTAAGCCAGGAAAGTTAGGTATGACTTGGCGTTCTGATGACTTAAAATTTTTGTTAAGATCATTTGTATGGTAGACTTCAATTTATTTACTTTGAAAAACAAAGTACTTTTGCATGAACCAGACCGAAGACTACCTGAAGCATATAACCGAGATACGTTCGCTAATGGAACGCTCTAACCGCTTCCTTTCGCTTTCGGGCATCTCGGGGGTTATGGCGGGAGTATATGCGCTGGCCGGGGCCGGCGTAGCCTACTGGTTAATGGATACCTACGATAAGCCCGGCTACCTTTCGCGCCTTAGTAGCCAACCCGACAGCGATTTGCTGTTTTGGCTGGCTATTGATGCGCTGGTAGTTCTGGTGTTAGCAGTTGGCACCGGTATTGCGCTTACCCTGGCCCGCAGCCGCAAAAATAAGCAAGCCCTATGGGATGAAACCGGCCGCCGCCTGCTAATTAACCTGGCTATACCTTTGGTTACGGGTGGTATTCTGTGTTTAATTTATCTAAGCCGGGGGCACATAAGCATTTTGGCCTCGCTAACGCTGATATTTTACGGCTTGGCCTTAGTAAATGGCAGTAAGTATACTTTAGGCGATATTCGCAGCCTGGGTTTGTTAGAAATTGGTTTGGGCTTATTAGCCGCTATATTTGTGGGGTACGGACTCTTTTTCTGGTCAATTGGGTTTGGGGTGTTGCATATTGGTTACGGCCTGTATATGCACTATAAATACGAGCGGTGAATAACTTACTACAGCAATTAGATAAAGCCTTTGAGAATAAGGTACGTCTGGGCCTAATGTCGCTACTGATGGTAAACGACACCCTGGACTTTACCCGAGTGCGCGAGCTGCTTCAGGTTACCGATGGCAATTTAGCCAGCCACAGCCGGGCGCTGGAAAAAGCCGGCTATATTAATGTGGAAAAAACATTTGTGGGGCGCAAACCCAATACTACCTATATGGCAACTAAAGAAGGAAAAAAAGCCTTTCAATTGCACCTAGATGCGCTGGAAGCTCTTCTGAAACAGAACCGATAAAAAATTTTACCCTTATACTTTGAAATACAAAGTACTCTGATATGAAAAATAAACTCTATCTTCAACTACTAGCAGCGCTGGGCGGGGCCTGGCTCTTCTACAACGCAATGGACTTGGGCCTAAACACCTTTTTAACCACACTGCTGTTTGGCGGCTTAGTTATAGCGGCCCAAATGGGCAACGGACAAACAGCAAAAACTTCGCGGGTATTGCTATTTATGGGTGCCGGCCTTCTGGTAGCCCTTTACGGCAATGCCTTTTCCGTCTGGATGAGTATACTTGCCCTGTTCCTGCTGGCTTCATCGGCGGTTTTTAGCCTGAAAGCACCCCTAGCTTTGGTAAACGGGACTGGGGAATTAATTACGAATACCTGGCAGTACTTTTTCCTGAGCAGGCAAGAAGAAAGCTACCACCGACCCAAGTGGCTAAGCGCCCGCAGCCTGGGCTTACTAATAATCCCTCTACTTATTACTGTAGTGTTCTACGCGCTGTACGCTACCGCCAGCCCGCAATTTGCCGAGCGGGTAAACCTGGCCCGCCTGCAGCAGCCTAATTGGGAGTACGTATCGCTAACGGCCCTGTTCTTCTACCTTAGTTTTGGTTTAGCCTACAGCCTGAGCGGCCAAAAATTATTCAACTGGCAGGCGGGCCAGGTTGATACCCTCCAGCGCATACGCCGCCGCCTGGCCGCCGGTATCAATCCATTCTTTATAAAGTGGGAATACCAAATGGCCATGATAATGCTGGTTTTACTTAACGGTCTGTTACTGGTATTTCATATTATAGACCTGGAAATGGTAATAAATAACGCACCGGGCGAGGGCGTACACCTACCAAAACTGCTCCACCAGGGTGTGGGTACGCTTATTCTATCTATAGTACTAGCGGTGAGCTTGCTAGTTTATGTATTCCGGGGCAACCTAAATTTCTTTATAAAGAATAATACGCTTAAGCGGCTTACCTATGCCTGGTTGCTGCAAAACGGCTGGCTGGCCTTTACTACCCTGCAGAAAAACTGGTGGTACGTAGCTGAATACGGCCTCACCTGGAAACGCATAGGCGTATGGATTTACCTGATACTAGTTATGGTTGGCCTAACGCTTACCTGGCTAAAGGTAAAAGAAAAACGATCGCTATGGTGGTTGCTGCGCCGCAATGTGCAGGTAGCCCTAACCGTGCTCTTCTTAATGGCCGCTGCCCCCTGGAGCCGTATCATTAGCTGGTACAATATTAACCACGCCCAGGTTACTGATTTTGATTACCTATTTGAGCTATCCCTAGATAATACCGACCAACTTAAAGCTGCCGAAGACCGCATGAGCTGGAGTGAAGCTAACCGCCTGCATTTCAGAGAACGAAAGCTTGCAAGGTACACTCAACCTAAGAATTGGAAAAGCTGGACCCTCACTAACCTATACAGCTATGCGCAACTGGAAAAAATGGACTAACTGGATAAACTGGCGGGTGGTAAGTTACGCCCTGGCCCCGCTGCCCCTGCTCAGCTATATGGCACCCAACCTCTCCCTTAACCTCTTAGAGGCTTGGTTGCCCTATATGCTGCTGGCCTACCTTTTGCTAACCGTCTTTGCCGCCTTAAAAGGAAAAATGAAGCTGACCATTTGGCTAATGGCCTGGTGCATACCTCCGGCTTCTCTTTTATATCCTTATATGAAGAACCAAGGTGAACCGGCAGTTATGTATTCCCATTCGCCTAAACTCCGGATTGCCCAGATTAACCTTCTGCAGTTTAATCGGCATACTAAAAATTTGGTAGAAAGTATTCGCCGGACCGAAGCTGATGTAATTGCCTTTCAGGAAGTAGATGGCGTATGGGCCTGCCAACTGGAGACCGCCCTTTCGGATACCTACCCTTACCAGCTAAGCGTACCGCAGAACAACTGCTACGGCATGGCTATGTACTCTAAAGTACCCATTAATAAGTGGAAGGTTTACGAATGGGAAGGCTACCCGGCTATTGCCGCTACTACCCGCCACCAAGGCACCGATACGCTAATCCTGAGCCTGCATGCCGCTTCGCCGGTTAGCCACGGCCGCTACGCTGCCCGCAACCGGCAACTGCAACAAGCCGGTGAACTACTAGCCGGCCAAAACCAGCCTACTATCCTCCTGGGCGATTTCAATACCGTACCCTGGGATAAACCCCTGCGGGAGCTTAAGCAAAAGAGCAAACTTAAGGATAGTCGGCTGGGTTACCAGGCCACCTGGCCAACCTGGCTGGGGCGCTACGGCATCCCTATTGACTATGTTTTGCACAGCCGCGAGTGGCAAGTAGTAGCCAGCCAAACCCAGTACCTGCCCGGCAGCGACCACCGCGCCATGGTTACCGATTTACAATTGAATAGCTGTGCTTTATGAGGTGGGGGAAGCGTAAAATACTATACGCCGGAGCAATTTGGTCTGGGGTTGGTGTCGCTAAGTTTTGGTATAACACGGTTACTGCCGCTGAACTACTATTCATACTAAAACCATTAAAATTGGCTCTGGAATTGTTTGGCTATCCAAACTTTTGGTTAACCGCTGATGGCTATCTGAATGCCCAAAACTATTTAATAAGTAAAGATTGCTCCGGTTTTAATTTCTGGCTTATCACTACCGTGGTTTTAGGCTTTGCTGCCGGCAAGCTATATCAGTATAAAGCTTGGGTTTTACCCCTAACTCTAATTGGCTCGTACCTGCTTACCCAACTAGCCAACATCAGCCGAATTAGCTGCCTTACCCTGGCCGGAAATTTTGTATATGTGGAGCCATTGCTACACCTGACTATTGGTAGCTTGGTATACCTAAGCCTGCTGTTTGGTTTCTACTCCATCTTCATTCTTTCAACCCAAAAAACCATATGAACTCTTCTCACTCGATAACTATAAATAATACCCGGCTATCTCCTAAACCAAATGAACTATCCATCGGGATGGGCAGCTTTGTATTCTTTCACCTGATTCCCAGCTTAGCATTATTTGGCTTATGGTGGCTAGTTTATATCAATTACAAAGGCTTCTTTACTGAACAAGAAAGCCTGGCCTATATATGGGCGGCAGCAATTTTAACTGTTATCGCAGCAATTCATATTCTTGTTCTGGCAGGAAATTATCAAAACTTTATCCGTTGGAATATTAATACTGCAACCGGGCTTTCAATCATATACGTAGCTGTAATTATAGGCTTTCATTTATTTCTGGAAAGCTACACTATTGTTAATCTGCCCGAATGGCGTCAACCACTCGATTACCTGATTTATTCCGGAGCCGCCCTTATTCCGGCTATACTTCATACTATAACCCTGTATGCCCTGGGCTTAACGGGCAAAGGCGCCCTCAGAAATCCCTGGATTAATTTATTCATAGCCTTTCTTCTCCCTCTATCAATTTACTTGGTTTTCACCTTAGGCCTGTTCCGGGGTCGGGGCTTTAACATGAATGCTGAGGCCATCATTCTAACCTGCGGACTACTTACTGTAGTATTCATCTACATGCTAATAAGGGCGGCAGTTATTTGGGCTAGAAAATATCAGTGGTCCCGGCCTGGCACCTTAATTAAGGTGGTGATTACTGCTGCATTACCGTTAGGCTGCCTAATTTTCAATAATCAGGGTTTCGGTACTCAATCCGGTATAGTAGGTAATTTTAGCAACTATTGGTTCTATATTCTGGCCCTATTAAACGGCTTAGTAATTAGTCTGCCGCTGTCTCGGTGGGTTTCGGCCAAAACCTCATTTGCCGTCAGGGTAATTATGCTGCCCTTCAGCTTATATTTTTTCGTTGCCCTGGCCCCGCTTCTGCCTTTTGCTTTACTTCTTTCCATTGCGTTGGGTTTAGGCCTGCTATTGCTAACGCCGACTGTAGTGCTGTGGCTTCACGTGATTAGTATTAGAGAAGATATACTAAGCTTAAAGGGTACACTAAATTATGGCACCTTAGTAATTGCCGGGTTAGCTGCATTTCTGGTTTTGCCGGCTTCCGTACATTTCACCTATTTATACCAAAAGGCTCAGATTGAAAACGCCCTGGATTACTTAGTAGCACCCCAGCAGAACAAAATAGATTACTGGGAATATGCATTAACGACTACCGTAACCGATATACGCAAACATCAAAGCCCGCAAGACTTCTTTCTGAATGGCCGCAAAACCCCTATTCTAGACTCTTGGCACAATAAAGTTACCTTAAATGGCCTGCAATTGTCAGATGCCAACAGTCAGAAAATCAGCCGGATTTTCTTGGGTAAAAACCTAAGTGAGGATGAGTTGGACCGTAGGCTTAGCTGGACAACTCGCCCGGAAAACTCTCAGGTCAAGTTAACTAAGTTAACTGCTGAATCTAGCTGGAATAAGGATGGTAAGTATTGGCAGAGTGAGGTTCATTTAAACATGACCAATACCGACGAAGGTATGCGGGAATATCTAACCCATTTTTCCCTTCCTAACGGAAGCTTTATAAGCGATTACTATCTATATGTAGGTGATGAAAAGAAGAAAGGAATTTTAGCGGAGCGAAAAGCGGCAACCTGGGTATACGATCGTATTACCCGCCAACGTCTCGATCCGGGTTTATTCCGATATATGGAAAATGGTGAATTGGAGTTACGGGTATACCCTTTCACCGGAAAAGTAAGCCGTAAGTCAGGTTTCACTATAATTCACAAACAGCCGTTTGAGCTAACCATTGATGATCAGCAGCTTATTCTAGGTAGCCAAGAAAATACTTCCTCAGCCCCCCAGTTGGTTAAAAATTCTTTATACATACCGGCCGCAGCAGTAAAAACTTTACCCCTGGGAAAGCGAAAGCCCAGACTTGCGTTCATCCTGGATATGGCAGAAAATAACTATTCGGTAGCGCTGAAACTATATAAAAAGCAAATTGAAGACTTCTTAACCAACCACCCGGAACTTCAAAATAAAGCCGAGGTTTTATTTGTTAACCACAGCATTCAGCGAGAAAGCTTGGCTGAAGTAAACTGGGAAAGGGACGAGCATACGTTTGAAGGAGGCTTCTTCCTGACCCGGGCTATACAAACTCTGCTGATAAAACAACTTGAAGAAGATTTTTACTACGTGCCGGTAGTACTCAGCTCTAAGCTAGAGCAGGCGGTTTTAGAAAATTCGTTTACTCAAGTCAGCTATGCTTTTCCGGAATTAGATAGTTTCTATCATTTGCCGGAAAAGCATACGGATAGATTAACGGCATACTCGCTTATAAATACTAGCGAAAGCTCAAAAACCAATTCATTGCACGTAGGTAGCAATTCACGAACCTACCAGCTACCTAATGGCAAGCTGATTCATATCAAAAACTCAGCGGAAGATCAGGTTGTACCAGTTTCTTCTCCCGATGCACCAATACCTAAAAATAAGTGGGAGGAAGGTTTGGCACTACGGACAAATTGGCAGCAGGCTGGCTTAGGTTTAAGTGCCGAGAGCTGGCCCAAGCAGGTACGACAAAGTTTCGCTTCTCAGTTACTTACACCTTACACTGCCTATATGGTTACTGAGGAAGCCTGGCAGGAGGAACTTCTAAAACAAAAGCAAGAACAATTTGTAAACGGACACGAAGCTTTGGATAGCGATACTGAAATTGAAGAAATGCCCGAACCTGAATTTTGGCTTCTACTGGCCTGTGTAGGAGCATTCTATCTATGGAAAAAACGAAAGCACTTACTACTAACCCTAGGTAGATAGGTATGGAGAAAGCAGAAGCCCGCTCAGGTTTGAACGGGCTTCTCTATCGAAACTAATTTAAAAATTTAAGTTGCGGGCTTAATGATATTTAAACTAGTAGGCTCTTTGGCAGTTTGTCATTCCAGAAACCATACTAAAAATACAACCGTCTATTTTGCCGTCATGAACCAAACTACTACTACCGACGCCGCTCTATTTTCTGCCGTACAAAACAACGATCTATCTGAGGCTAAACAAGCTATTGAGCAGGGAGCAGACCTTAATGCCGAGGATACTAAGGGATTCACTCCCCTAATAATGGCTACCTACCATAACCACAGCCAAATGATTAGCCTGTTGCTGAACGAGGGTGCCGACCCTAACCAAGCGGGCGCTGCCGGCAATACTGCGCTTATGGGGGTGTGCTTTAAAGGATATACTGAGGCGGCTAAACTTCTACTGGAAAAGGGCGCCAAGGTTGACCTAAAAAACTCCGGTGGCTCTACCGCACTGATGTTTGCGGCAATGTTCGGCCACTTAGAACTAGTAAAACTTTTGCTAAATGCCGGAGCCGACCCTAAGGCTAAAGATGCCCAAGGGTTACAAGCCGCGGAACTGGCGGCCCGGCAGGGTAAAGAAGATGTGGTTAATTATTTACAAAGCTACTCAGGCACCTAAGCTTTCCCGCAGAAGGTCTATTGAGTTAATTTCTTTTAATTTTAAACTAAAGCGTTCGGCCAGTTCCTGCATCTTCATTTTTTCGGTTTGGCTAACCCCATCCGAGGCGGCAGCTACCAGCCAGGCGGTTTGGGCCACAAATACCTTAGCGTATTTATTTATTGAAAAGAATTCTTCCAGGGCTTCCAGAAACCTTTCCTGCCACTGTTTTAGGTTAGTAAGCAAATACGAAAACTCAGTTTGGTAAGCTTGGGTAAGTTGGTTAATTTCAGCTTCACTCAACTCATCGGAGTAGCTATAGGCCAGGCTGCTGGCTAAGCGGCGGCAGTATTCCCACTCGTTTTCGTCTACTACCCCATCGGCGGCAGCTACCAATAGCACCGGAAAAAATGCCAGAAAAGATGTAAACTGATCAACCGTTAGTGAGTTATTCCGATCAATACAGTAAACCTTATGCAATTGTTCAATATAGGTCATAGATTTAGGAGGAAAGTGGCAGAACAAAAACTTAACTCAACTATTCACTTCATAATGTAATAAATACATTTACTAACTGGTGTACTATGTAATATTAATGCTCATTTATATTTAATTTTTTTGGAAGATTCTAAGAAACGTATTAACAATAATTCGCAGGTAGGCATAATAGGGTCGGGTATGGCCGGGCTGGCTACGGCTATACGCTTGGCAGCGGGTGGCTATAAAGTTAATGTTTATGAGGCCAACGCTTACCCCGGCGGCAAACTAACCCAAATTACCCTAGGCAACTACCGTTTCGATGCCGGCCCTTCGCTATTTACCCTGCCAAATTTGGTAGATGAGCTTTTTGAGGCTGCCGGCCAAGATCCTCGCCACTACTTCAACTACACTCTTTTACCTGTAACCTGCAAATACTTCTACGAAGATGGTACCGTGATTAATGGCTACGCCGAGGCGGAAAAATTTGCCCAGGAGGTAGCCGAAAAAACCGGTGCTAAGAAAAAGGATGTACTGGCCCAGCTTCAGCATAGTAGTAGTTTGTATACCTTACTGGCGCCGTTATTTATGCACCGTAGCTTAAATAACTTTAGTACCTGGCTGGGCAAGAAGGCCTGGCAAGCTTACCGCCAATTAGGAAAGCTTAAACTAGGCAAAAGCCTGCACCAGGCTAACACCCAGCAGTTGAAAGCCCCTAAGGCAGTGCAGCTTTTTAATCGCTACGCTACCTACAACGGCTCTAGCCCGTACCTGGCTCCCGCTACCCTGCAAATTATTCCGCACCTGGAAATGGGCATCGGGGCGTTTATACCGAAGGGTGGCATGCATGCCATAACCCAAAGCCTGTACGAGTTGGCCATTCGTTTAGGGGTAAAGTTCCATTTTAATACGCCGGTCATTCAAATCCTTACGGAGAACGGGCAGGCCGTAGCCCTGCAACTGCCCGGCGATGTGGTTCGCTACGATGTTATAGTTAGTAATGCTGACATGCTGCCGACCTACCGTAAACTATTACCTGACCACAAAGCCCCGGAATTTCTTCTTAGCCAGAAAAAGAGTAGCTCAGCCCTGATTTTTTACTGGGGAATCAAGCAAAAATTTCCTCAGCTAGACTTGCACAATATCTTTTTCAGCGAAGATTATAAAGAAGAATTTGAGCATATTTTCAGTAAAAACAGCATCTACCACGACCCAACAGTTTACCTAAACATCACCAGCAAATACGAACCCGACGATGCCCCGGACTACGGCGAAAACTGGTTCACCATGATAAACGTGCCCCATGATAGCGGTCAGGATTGGGGTAAAGTTATTGCCGAAGCGCGTAAAAATATTCTAGCTAAACTCAGCCGTATGCTAAATACTGATGTAGAAAGCCTGATTGAAGAAGAAGATATTCTGCACCCCAAATTAATTGAAGAACGAACCTCATCGGCCTACGGAGCCCTCTACGGTAATGCCAGCAACAGCAAGTATGCAGCCTTTTTACGGCACAGCAACAAAAGCAGCCGAATTGGCAATCTATACTTCTGCGGCGGCAGCGTACACCCCGGCGGCGGCATACCCTTAGCGTTGCTTTCTGGTAAAATTACTTCGGAATTGATAGCTAATAATTAAATACAGTTTTATTGTATTAATTCAGCCTGCGATTTGCATAGCAGTGATTTGTCCAGAAGATGTTATCAGGAAATATGGAGTTATCATAGCTTTTTATGTTTAACATAGATTTGTACAAAAACTTAATGTAACATTCATTAGTAGCATAAACCATATAACAGTCACCTACTACGAAATATTGACCACATCCTGCTCCGTTAACGGCCGTATAAATATTAATAAATTGCTGATCCCATTGACCCTTATTCAATCCTGATATTTCTATCACTACCTTTTTTACCTTAGCTGAAATATGCTGATTGGGGTTTTCTTCATAAATCGCTGTAGTTAATTCGGTTCGAAGTATTTTTTCTAAATCGATTATTTCTGTAGAAATTATTCGACCTGTAAAAGCCATATCTGCTGAACTCAGTGATGATGCAGGGTTAGGCTCGTTTGCACATTTGCAGGAATGGGCATCATAACCAACAAGAACTATGGTTAAAAATACAATTAACTTTAACCAACGCATAATCTAAAACTTCTGTGATTAACTTACTTAGCAGCCGCCAACAAGGCCGGCTGATTAACTGGGCCGTCAATGAGTTGCTGGTAGCGGGCGGCGCGTTGCATAATTTGCTTTACATAGTGTACCGGCTCGCTGCCGCGGCAGTAGCCATGTTTGCTAACCTCATCGTTATAGAACTTAGGCTGGCTTTTTTTAAGTAGAAATTCGGAAACTTGATCCCAGCTCTGCGAATCTTTACCGTATTTAGTAGCCAGGCGGCAGGCATCTAATACGTGGCCCTGGCCTACGTTAAACGATGCCATAATAAACTTCTGGCGTTCTTCCGGATTGGCAACATCATCTTCCCAAAACTTATTGAGCCACTTTATATAGGCCGCCCCGGCCGCTAAGTTCTGGCTAGGGTTAAGCGGGTCTTCGGCTCCAAAAATTTCGGCGGTTTCCGGTACTAGTTGCAGTAACCCTACGGCTCCCATCCAGCTTTCGGCTTCCGGGTTAAATTTACTTTCCTGGTACACCATAGCCGCCAGGGTTCGCCAGTCCCAACCAATAGTCTCGGCGGCTTTCTTTATCTCCTTATCGTAAGGAGAAAGCTGGTTGCCGTTAATAGTAGCGTAATTACTCTTAGAAAGGGCAATCATACCGCTGCGGTTCTGGAAGTATTTATTATAGATTACGTTATAGTCCGGTGTGCGGCGAATGCCTCTAATCCAGTCATTTACGGCGGCTAATAATTCCGGGGCATTTTTGCGCACCCCCCAGGCAATGCGCTGCGGAAAGCTTACCGGCGTAGCCACATCCAGATTAGTAAAGTAAGCAGCATTAATTTTGGCTACGTTTTCGTCGGCAATCGCATAATCTATTTCGCCGTTGGCTACGCGCTTAATGGTAGCTTCAACATCTAGGTTATCGTCTTCTTCCCGTATAGTAATATCGGCACCAATTTCTTCACTAAGATTTACTAAACGCGAGTAGTGAGCCGAGTTTTTCTTAACCCAAATTTCTTTACCGGCTAAATCTAACGGGTTACGTATAAGTTCGTCTTCCAGCTCGTGCCTTTTTAGGTTTCGGTACCCCTTAGGCTTACGCTGAACCAGTACCTGACGCACTTCTTTGTGGTGCATGGTAAAGGCAATTTCTTCCTGACGAGCCTTGGTTACGGTGAGGTTATGGGCAATTATATCGCCCTCGCCCCGCTGAAGTTTATCAAAAGCTTCATCCAGGCTGGTGGTAATAACTATTTCCAGATCTACTTTTAAGTGTTTAGCTAAGCGCGAAAGAAGCTCGTATTCGTAGCCCATAGGCTGGCCTTTGTAAATAAAGTAGCTGGTAGAGCTATTATCAACAATGGCGACCATACGACCGCGCTCACGAATTTTGGGCAGATCCTGAAACACCGGGCCTTCCACAGCAACATCCTCGTCGAAGGAAAAGCCTAGTAGATCGGCCTGCTGGGAATCGGGGCTAGCGGGGCGGCAAGCAAGCAGTAAGAACAGCAATGCTCCGCTTATTAGCTGGCCCAGTGGCCGGGGGCGGGAGTAGATGTTAGTATCTTCCATATGAATGTGTTTATGCCCTGCTACCAAAAAAGGTAAACAGAGGTGGCACATGTACAGCGGAATATATTGGCAATATTCAAGAATAATTTGAATAAAAAAAATATTACCATTGGGCCTGACCCTACTACTCTCCCTCAAATCTTAATTCTTTATACCGGGAACAGGCTTTTTTCCTACTGAAAAAATTTTCTCTTGCTTATACGGATATATGCCCCTAGGGTTAGATTTGGGTATATTCTCCACACTTTAGCTGCATTGCTGAACGATATTTGGAGGCTAATTATTGCGGGAATTTTGAATTTTTGTACGGTTGGTGAACAGCACCCGCTTGCCGGAGGTCTTCTCCAGCAGGGGGCGCAGTACACTTTCTGCATTATCTGTAGTTTGCTCCAGTATGCCCGACTTCAGGGCTTGGTTCTTCATCTGGATTTCGGCCTTACGGTAGGCCTTTTCCAGCAACTGGCTTTCCGATTTAAAATATACCTGCTTATCCACCGAATAAATTTTAGAGTTGGCCAAGTCTAATTTATAGTAGCACAGTTCGGGTGGGGGCAATTGCACCAGTACGGTATCGCCGCTTATAATTATATCGCGGGCTTCAATGTTGCGCAAATCAATACAGCCTACCGCCTCGCCGCTGGTTATCAGGGCAACTTTGCTATCGGGTATATCAAAAAAGCCTAAATACTTACCATTATCCTCGCGCAATTCGGTTACATCTTTAAATCGGTAGCGCACCAACTCCAGCTTACCCAGGCTTTCAATATCCTGCAATATGGTAAAGTGCGTAACCGTATCGGCGGCTATAGTTTCCCCCTTAAACCAGTCAATCCGTTTCTGCCACAGAAAATATATACCCACAAAGGCTAACGCCCAAGGCAACCAGCGGAACAAAAAACGAAGAAGCCGAATAAAGATCATATGCTAATGGGGTAATTTGCTAATGTGTTGATGTGCTAATTGGTACGAGGTATATGGTATATAGTATATGGATAGCCCTAAGTATCATGTCTCATGTCTAACATCTAACATCTAACATCTAACATCTAACATCTAACATCTAACATCTAACAAGAAAAACGCAAAATCTTCCCAAATGGTAGGAAAAGCCGGCGGCTATTCGGTATTCAGGAAGTTTTGAGCGTACTTTATAGATTATGTATATGCTGCGCGATGGGTACCAGTTTGCTAAGGCTCTTTCGGTTAAAAAACTGAAAAATGCCGCTAAGGTATATAGCAGCTACTACCGCAGTAGGCAAAACGGCCGGGCGGTTATGCAGGGGCTGCCGCTTAGCCTTTCGTTTGAGCCTACCACTAGTTGCAACCTACGCTGCCCAGAGTGCCCCAGCGGCCTGCGCTCGTTTACCCGCCCTACCGGCATGCTTCAGGATAGGCTTTACCAGAACGTAGTAGATGAGCTGCACTCAAGTTTGCTGTATATGCTCCTGTACTTTCAGGGCGAACCCTATTTGCACCCTAACTTCCTGAACTTAGTAAACTACGCCGGCGAACGGGGAATTTATACGGCTACCAGCACCAATGCCCACTACCTTACCGACCAAAAAGCTAAAGAAACCGTAGAGAGCGGCCTATCGCGCCTAATTATTTCGCTAGATGGCACCACGCAGGAGGTTTACCAGCAGTACCGAATTGGAGGCCAGCTGGAAAAGGTGCTGGCCGGCGTCAAGAATATTATGAAGTGGCGCAAAAAGCTGAATAGTGTAGGCCCGGCGGTAGTATTTCAGTTTTTGGTAGTGAAGCCTAATGAACACCAAATACCCGATGCCCGGCGCCTAGCCAAAGAATTGGGCGTAGATGCCGTATGGTTTAAAACCGCCCAAATTTACGACTATGAGAACGGCTCGCCGTTAATTCCTACCCAAGATAAATACAGCCGCTACCGCCAGGAGGCCGGCGGAAAATGGAGTATAAAGAACCAACTGCTAAACCACTGCTGGCGTATGTGGCACAGCGCCGTTGTTACCTGGGATGGCAAGGTAGTGCCCTGCTGCTTCGATAAGGATGCTACCCACCGCTTAGGCAATTTACAGCAGCAAAGTTTCGAGGAGGTATGGTTTAGCCAGCCCTATAACCGCTTCCGCCAAACCATACTAAAAGGCCGCGACCAAATAGAAATCTGCAAAAATTGCACAGAAGGCACGAAGGTTTGGAGCTGAAGTAATTACGAATTACGAATTAGAAATTACGAATTGATTAGAAGCCTTAAACTCTAATTTAACCTAAAGTATGAGGATTAAACTTTTCTTATCCTTTGTATTATTTTCCTGCCAAGAACATTCCCAGCAAGATTTATCTGAGATTTTTAATCCCTCTTTTGAATGCAAAAATGGAATTACTTCTATAGCAAAAATTGAAGGAAACCAGCTTTGGAGTTCAACTACTATTCTTTATAGTGATTCTACATACTTACAAGAATGGGGAAGTGAAGGCCGCTCTAATATATCCGTCGGCATTTGGCAACTAAGTGGAGATTCGGTAAAGCTGATAGCCTTAGAACAAGATGATTTAAAGCCTGTTTGTGATTTACAATTTGATAGTAGAGTAATCAATTCTGAGAACATCACTTTCAGAGTTCTTGATAAAGAAGGGAACCCTTTTGACGGATTTACCATCGTAGCTTATGATAAGAGAATGAAAAACGGCATCACAGATAAAAATGCTGGACAATATGTATCTAATAATTATGGTCAAATAGTCATTCCTCGAACTGAGCACGATTCCTTATTTTTCTATTCACTATACAACTTTTCGAATAGGGAATACAGACTATCAACAGTAGACGTAGCTGATACTGTAGTTATGCGTTTGAGTTTTGATAATAAGGCAACTCAATACACTTCATCGGATTACTGGTACTCATCAGAACCGCGAAAAATTATGATAGACAGCTCATATAGACATAGTAACTAAATTGATATGCATTTCAGTTAGTATTTCTATGTAATTCGTAATTTTTAATTCGTAATTCATAATTGCAGCCTTCGGCTGCTAATGAACTTCCATCTTCTGCTGCTTTTTCTTTTCTTCCTGGTTAAAGGGGCGGATGATTAGGCGGATGCCTCGGTCGTAGGTGAAGTAGTTCCAGATCCAGTTGTTGAAGACCGTCCATTTGTTGCGGAAACCTACTAAATACAAGAGGTGAACGAACATCCAGGTGAGCCAGGCCATAAAGCCGCCGAAGCTCCAGCCGTTGGGCATATCAACCACCGCCCGGTTGCGGCCAATAGTAGCCATAGTGCCCTTATTAAAGTATTTGAACGGCTTAAGTGGCTGGTTCTTGGCCATCCGGTTTAGGTTTTTGGCCAGCAGCTCGCCCTGCTGTATAGCTACCGGCGCTACCATAGGGTGGCCTTTCGGGTAATCGTCGGTAGTCATTTTGGCAATATCGCCTAAAGCAAAAATATGCTCCTGCCCCTGCACCCGGTTGTACTCATCAACCAGAATACGGTCGCGGTCAATTACCTCTTGGGGCAAGCCGGGAATTACGTTACCGGTTACGCCGGCCGCCCAAATAAGGGTCTGACTGGCAATTTTTTCGCCATTGCTTAACTCCACGTTACGGCCCTCGTAGGAGTTCACCATGGTGTTTAGCAGCACATTAACTTCAAAATCTTTTAGGTACTTAAAGGCTAGGCGGCCGCTTTTATCGCTCATACCGTTCAGCAGACGGCCGGTACCCTCTACTAAGTAAATCTGCATTTGCCGGAAGTTAATCTCCGGGTAATCTTTAGGCAGTACGTGATTACGCAGTTCGGCCAAAGCGCCGGCCAGTTCTACGCCGGTAGGGCCACCACCCACAATCACAACGTTCAGCAAACTTTTCAGCTCGTAATTATCCAGCGTGTTCACGGCCTTTTCAAAGTTCTGCAGAATATGCGAGCGCAGGTTCAGGGCTTGCGGAATTTGCTTTAGCGGCAAACTGTCAACAAAGTGCTCATCTTTACCAAAATAGTTAGTGCGCGAACCATTGGCTATAATCAGGTAGTCGTACTTAAGCTCGCCAATAGGGGTAGAAACCGTACGCTGCTCAGGGTTTATTCTGGAAACCAACGCCATTCTAAAGTAAACCTCATCGCGTTCTTCCAGTATATGGCGTAAGGGCCCGGCAATACTACCCGGCTCTAAACCGGCCGTAGCCACCTGATACAGTAAAGGCTGGAAGGTATGGTAGTTGTGCCGGTCCAGCATTACAATCTGGTACCGCTTATAATCTATATACTTCAGGATATTAACCCCGGCAAAACCGCCCCCAATAATCACCAGACGGGGCTTATCGGTACGCGGAATCTGGATATCTATATCTAATTTTTCGGGGTCAGTAGTTTGCAGAGTGTTCATAATAGGGGGAAGATCAGATGCCAAAAGTAGTATACGAATTAAGATAGCACCTAAGGCAACGTAAAACTAAAGTTTTTTAGTTAACCCTGTAACGGTTAAGGTACAGCGCATGTTCTGGCTCTCAGCTACTATCTTCTAACTTTTTATCCAGCTCTACTACTCCAGCAAATTGCTGCTATATAGTTGTATCCGTAGCTCTCTGTAATACGATCATTGGCTGAGGCAAGTAATTTTATAAGGCAAGAGTTGCGTAAGGATAATACTAATAAAGCTATTAGCAGCCTTTAAATTTCGCCCCTAACTCGCCTTAGTTCTATTTCAGCAGTTTTTAGGTCGAAGATGGCCTGGAGCAGGCTGAGGCGGGCTTGCTGTTCGGCTTGCTGGGCTACGCGCAATTCTAAGGCGGTAATTACACCGAGTTGGTACCTATCTAGCGTAAGGGCGGTGTTTTGGCGGGCCAGGTCTACGCTCTCCTGCGCCAGTCGTATTTGCTTCTCGCCCAGGCGGTAGGCTGCCAGTGCATCAGCCTCCCGCTGGGCCAAATCCTGCTCTATATTTTGGGTAGAAAGATTGAACACCTGCGCCTGCAATCGGGCTAGCTGCACGTTTCTACGGGTAAAAAACCCCCCGAACAGGTTCCAGTTAGCCGATATACCGTACGATAAGGAGTTACCATTGCTGGTTACTGCAAACCCAACCGGCGAGGCCTGGTTAAACCAGTTTAGCCCGGCGTTTAGGCTTAGTGTAGGCCAGTAAAGCGAATTTTGCTCTTTTTCCAGCAGTTCGGCGGCGGCCAATTCCAATTGACGGGCGCGTAGCAAAGGGTTAGCACTAAGTTGGCCAAATTGGCTATTTACGTACGGTTGGTTGTCCACCGTAAGGGTATCGGCGGTTTTAAACGAATGTTGAGGGCTGCGACCCAGCAAGCGGTTTAGCAGGTAGCGAGCGTTTAGCAGGCTTTCTTCCTGATTAAGCTGAGCCGCCTTATCGGCATTGTAGTCCACCAAGGCCGAAAGGTATTCCTGCTTAGAAGCTTTACCCAATTCGTAGCGGTCTTTGGCTAGTTGTAGCCGGCGCTGCGAGAGTTCCAGCGTACTTTCCCATAGTTGCAGGCGTTGTTGTTGCAGCGTATGGCTGTAGTAGGCCTGCAGTACGTCGGCGGTAAGGTCGGCCTGCACCTGCTGCTGATACTGGCGGCTGGCCTGGTAGGTGTAGCGTAGCCTATCGTACGCGTAGAAGCGGCCCAGCCCGTCGAATAGTAGCCAATTGGCATTAAAACCGTAGGTTAAGCGGTTACCCCTGGCATCAACTGCCTCGCGCACCGTTCCATCTTGTAACGTAAATTCGGTATTATCTACCGTCCAGTTTTTGCCGGCAGCGGCGCTAAGTTCGGGTATAAAATTGAAGAAGCTGCGTTGGTAGGTTTGCTGGGCAATCTGTACGTTCTGATCGGCGATGGTAGTACCCAAATTATTCTCTAACGCCAGTTGCACGGCTTCTTCCGGGCTAAGGTAGGTAGCGCTGGTTTGGGCTTGGGCTATACCAGCCAGCCCCACAAACAGGCCTATAAAAAGTGAAACAGTATACTTTATATTCATATAAGAATTAAAACTAGTACGCTTAAGGTAGTACTGATACCTAATTTACTGAAGCATAGGCTTCCTTGCTTTCAACTAAGGTCAAGTCTTATCATTTACCTATCCAACACACCCCCGGCCCCTCTCAAGAGGGGAGGTCGGGGCTTAATATTAAAAGGCGGTAGTTAATAATTTACATTCTTCAATTTTCAAATCTCCAAATTCCCACATCTACACATTATCAAATTGGTACACTAACCCACTATCGCACCAACCCACCACCTAAACCCGGGCCATGCGGGCTTCTTTGCTGGCTAGATAGGTGTACAGGGCGGGTATGATGTAGAGCGTTAGCACGGTGGCGAACACCAGGCCGCCTACTACCGCGATTCCCATACTTACGCGGCTTTCTGAGCCGGCCCCTAAGGCCAAGGCAATGGGCAAAATGCCTAAAATGGTAGAAAGTGAGGTCATTAAAATTGGGCGGAAGCGCGACTCGGCCGCCCCAATAATTGCTTCCTTCAAATCCATACCCTGGGCCTTGCGCTGGCTGGCAAACTCTACAATCAAGATACCGTTTTTGGTTACCAAGCCAATAAGCATGATTATACCAATCTGGCTGAAGATATTGAGGGTTTCATTAAAATACCAGAGCGTGAGCAGGGCACCGGCCAGGGCCAGCGGCACGGTAAACATAATTACCAGCGGATCGCGGAAGCTTTCGAATTGGGCACTAAGCACCAGATAAATAAGTACCAGGGCGAACAGAAAGGCAAATAAGAGGCTATTGGAGCTCTCCTGAAACTCGGCCGAGGCCCCGGAAAGGGTGGTGCTGAAGCTGTCGTCCAGTTGCTCGGCCTTAATTTCGTCCATAGCGGCAATGCCCTCGCCTAGCGTAAAGCCGGGGTTAAGGCTGGCCGATACCGTAGCCGATACGTAGCGGTTGTAACGGAACAATTGGGGCGGCGTACTCTGCTCGCTTACCGTCACCAGATTATCTAGCTGAATAAGTTCGCCGCGGGCATTGCGCACGTACAGGCTGCGCAAATCGGCCGGGGCGTTGCGGTCTTCGGCTTCAACCTGACCAATAATTTGGTACTGCTTGCCATCTTTTATAAAGTAGCCAAAGCGCGTACCGCTGAGGCCTAATTGTAGAGTTTGGGCAATATCGCGCACACTTACTCCCAGCGTTCGGGCTTTGGCGCGGTCAATCTCAATCTTCAGTTCGGGCTTATTAAACTTTAGGTTTAGGTCTACAAAGTTGAAGGCGGGGTGCTGGCGGGCGGCCTCCATAAAACCCGGCAGGGCTTCCTTTAATTTTTCTAGCGTAGGGGCCTGAATTACGTACTGCACCGGCAAGCCGCCCCGGCGATCGCCAATGGTTTGCTCCTGACTAACGAAGGAGCGGGCGGCGGTTTCCTGGGCTACCGCCGGGGTTATAGCGTCCACAATTTCCTGTTGGCTGCGTTCGCGTTCGCCGGCATCTACCAGTATAGCGCGCATAAAACCCGAGTTTACCGAGGAAGAAGCGCCGAAGCCCGGCGAAGTAACGGTAATAATGGCGTCCATTTCGGGCACCTCTTCTTCCGCCAGCGCAATCAGTCGGTCCATATAGTGGTCCATATACTCGAAGGTGGCACCCTCGGGCCCGGAGGCGTATATACGGAAGCCGTTACGGTCTTCCATAGGCGAAAGCTCGGTAGGTAGCGTACTAAAAAACAGCCAGATTAAACCAAGGGAGGCAATAATTACCGGAAACGCCAGCCAGCGTTTAGCTACAAAACTATGCAAGGAACGGTTGTAACCCTTGTTTAGCCAGGTAAAGAAGCGTTCCATCTTGGTATAAAAGGCTCCGTGCTTTTCTTTTCGGCGAAGAATTTTACCGCACAGCATGGGCGTAAGCGTAAGGGCCACAAAGGACGATATAACCACCGCCCCGGCTACCACTATACCAAACTCGCGAAACAGCCGGCCAGTAAGCCCCTGCAAAAACACCACCGGCAAAAACACCGCTACCAGCGCCACAGTGGTAGAAATTACCGCGAAGAAGATTTCGTTAGCGCCCTTCAGGGCCGCCTCGCGGGGTTTCATGCCTTCTTCAATCTTGGCGTAAATATTTTCCAGCACCACAATGGTATCATCTACCACCAAGCCAATAGCCAGCACTATGCCCAGTAGCGTTAGTACGTTAATGGAAAAGTCCATCAGGTACATAATAAAGAATGTACCCACCAGCGATATGGGTATGGTTAGCGCCGGAATAAGCGTGGTGCGCCAGCTTCGCAGAAATAAGAAGATGATGAGCACCACCAGCCCAAAGGCCAGAAAAATAGTTTGCTGCACCTCGTCAATGGACTCCAGTATATATTCGGTAGTATCGAAGCCAATGCCCAGCTCAATATCGGCCGGCACGTCTTTCTTCAGTACCTCCAGGCGTTTATAAAATTCTTCGGCAATTTCTATACTGTTGGAGCCCGGCTGCGGCACCAGAACCACGCCCACCATAGGAATACCGTCGCGCTTTAGTACGGTACGCTCGTTTTCGGGGAAGATTTCGGCCCGGCCAACATCATCGAAGCGCACAATTACGTCTTCGTCTTCCTTAATAATCAGATTATTGAAGTCTTCCTCGGTATTGAGGCGGCCCAGGGTACGTACGGTAAGTTCGGTGGTGCTACCCTCTACCCTACCCGAGGGCAGTTCTACGTTGTCGCGACCTACGGCGTTCAGCACATCGATGGGGCTAAGCTGGTAGGCGGCCAGGCGGGCGGGGTCCATCCAGAGGCGCATGCTGTAGCGCTTTTCGCCCCAAATACGCACCTCGCTTACGCCGGGTATGGTCTGGAAGCGTTCCTTGAAGAGGTTTTCGGCCAGGGCGCTCAGGTCCAACAGGGAGCGGCTATCGCTCTTTACGTTCAGGAAAACTATGGGGCTGCTGTCGGCATCGGCTTTGCTAACGATGGGCGGGTCGGTATCGGGCGGCAGTTGGCTTTGGGCGCGGCTCACCTTATCGCGCACGTCGTTGGCGGCGGCCTCCATTTCTACGCCCAGCTCAAACTCTACGGTAATGGTGCTGCGCCCGTCGCGGCTTACCGAGGTTAAGCTTTTTATACCGGCAATGCCGTTGATGCTTTCTTCCAGCGGTTCGGTAATTTGGCTCTCAATAATATCGGCGTTGGCCCCGCTGTAGCTAGTGCTAACAGTAATAATGGGCGGGTCCACGCTGGGGTACTCGCGCACCCCTAAGAACTGAAAACCGATGATGCCGAATATCAGAATCACCAGGTTTAGCACTATAGCCAACACCGGCCGGTTTACGCTTAGGGAAGAAAGACTCATGGAGCTTAATTACGAATTTCTAATTACGAATTACGAGCGAGGAGGTAGAAAAGTGCTGAAAACTTAATGGTATAGCAGCGGCGTTTCTTTTTCCCCTCTGGAGGTAGGCAGTTAAGGAGATTTGATTCGATCATTATTACTGTAGCGGCGTTTCTAACTCCCCTCTTGAGAGGGGTCGGCGAAGCCGGGGGCGGCCGTCGCGCGGTGTGTTGGCCCGGTAAAATCTTGATAAGTCGGATATAACTAATCCCGAACTACACACCCCTAGCCCCTGACTAGCCGTCCGCCTCAAGAGGGGAGTTTGGCTCCGTACTGCTGGCTGATTTATGGTATACAGTCCATTGTCTATCGTCAATTGTCTAACATCTAACTTCTAACTTCTATCCTCTAATTAACCTGAGTTACCTGCACTGTGCTACCGGGGCGTACTTGCAGTATGCCGGTGGTCAATACCGTATCGCCGGGGGTTAGGCCAGCTAGTACTTGTACCTGATTGGCGGTTCGGGCCCCTATTTCAATCTGCTTTTCGGCTACCAAGCCCTTTTCCAGCACATATACTTTATGGCCGTTCATTTCGGGCACTACGGCCTGGCTGGCTACCATTAAGCTTTCGTCGCTTTTGCTGAGGGGCAGGGTTATGCGGGCAAACTGGCCGGGCAGCAAATCCTGATTAGGGTTAGGGCTGCGGGCGCGCATGGTTAGCGTACGGGTGGCGGGGTCTACCTGAGGTTCTATGGCGTAAATTTCGCCCTGGTAGGTGGCGGTGCTGCCGTCGGTAGTAAACTCTACGGCGGTGCCTACTTTTACCTGACCGGCGTACTTACCGGGCACGGCAAACTCTAGCTTGGCGGGGGTTAAATCGTACATGCTGGCTACCGAGGTACCGGCGCTAACGTAGGTGCCGGGGCTTACGCGGCGCAGGCCAATGGTACCACTAAAAGGGGCGTATACGCGGGTTTTGGCCAGTTGGGCTTTCAGCAGCGAAATATCGGCCTCGGCGGTTTTTAGGTTATTGGTGGCCTGCTCAAATTCTTCGCGGCTAACGGCTTCGCGCTCCAGCAACTGGCGGTAGCGGGTTTCGGAATCCTGGTAGAGTTGTTGCTGGGCCTCGGCTTTGCGCAGTTGGGCCTGTAAATCCTGGTTGCGGATGGTGAAGAGCAGCTCGCCCTGCTGTACCTGCTGCCCCTCATTAAAGTAGATACGCTCTACTATGCCGGCTACCTCGCTGCGCAGTTCCAGCATTTCGTTGGCCTGCACCGAGCCGGTAAGTTGCAGGGTGCTGCGGTAGGCCTCGGGCTGCACCACGGTAACCTCTACGGGCAAGGCCGAGGGCGCGGCGGCGGCAGCTTGGGTTGATTCACCTTCCTCCTTATCGCTAAAAATTGGGCCTAGTTTGGGCAGGGCCAGCAGAATAATAACTACGGCTATAACAACTACCCACAACAGGTTCCGCACTGAACTCTTCATAAAAAATTGTAAACTGACAAGGTACGGCTGATTAGAAGAGAACGCAATTCAATGGTAAAACATTTACTTAAGCGGCAAATAAAAAACCCAACCGGTGAGGAGTTGGGTGTACAACTAACAGGTGGCTTTAATAGTTGCCATATATATAGCAGATACCTAGCTGGCCTCTTCACCGGAAACCTAAGTCATTTATAAAGTAAGGATTATATCATTATAATTATTATCAGCTCCACCACTTTATAGCGGACGCTCCAGAATTATTTAAGAAACCTTGGGCGGAGGTGCCGGGCTGGGCTCATCTTCCTGCGGTACTCCCATTACGTAGCCGTAGGCCTGGGTACTGGGTATAGCATCTAATACCACTTTCAGCATAGCCAAAAAGGGTATAGAGAGAATCATGCCGGCCGGGCCCCATATCATACCGCCAATTAACAGGCCTACTATGGCAACAAAGGGATTTAGTTTAACGCGGCTGCCTACCACATTAGGGGTTATTAAGTTGCCTTCTAAAATTTGTACCACCCAAAACACCAGGGCCGTCAGGGCAGGGTAAAGCAAGCTATCGGTGGTGAGTAGGGCGTACGAAATAGCTACTAACGACCCAAGCAAAATGCCTACGTACGGAATTACCGTGAGCAACGAAACCATAACCCCAAAAAACAGTGCGTACTTAATTCCTACTATGTACAAACCCAGCGCGTTTAGCACCGCTACAATAGCAATAACGGTAAACAAGCCTACTATATAATTCTGAATAACCAGTTGAACGTTGCTAAGAATGGTTTCCAGCTTAGTATGCTGGGTTCGTTTAACCAGCTTGTACAGAAACCGCTTGAAAAACTTGCGGTAGTACAGCATAAAAAACAGCGATATGGGTACTACAATCAGATAGTTGAACAGGCCGGCGGTTAAGTTAAAGGTAGTGGAAAATACCGAGCCGCTATTGCGCAAAAAATTGTTGATTGATTGCTTAACGTAGGCACTTTGCCGCTCCTGGTTCATGCCGAAGGTAGCTTCCAGATACTCCTGAATACTATCTAGTTTATCGTTGAGTTTACTGTTTAGGGTAGGTAATTCCTGCCCCATACTATCGAGCTGAAGAAAGAGCAGATAACCAATACCTACCACTACGCCTAATAATAGTAGTATTGAAGTACCCGCCGCCAGTGCCCGGGGCAACCGAAAGGATTCCAGCTTTTTACAAAACGGGTAAAGCAACAGGGCAAAAACCAGGGCAATAGCCAAAGGAATAAGTAATTCCTTAGCCTCCACCAAAGCGTATATGGATAATATTAGCCCAAATAATACTGTGGTATATTTAAAATAAGGCGGGAAACGGGTTTCTGACTGAGGCATATGGCATTAAAACTCTAATATAGGGTAGTATCAAAAACAAAAAAAACCCCAGCGTTTGCCGGGGCCAAGGTTTTGGTAAGTTCGGTGGTTTTAGTTTATAAAGTAACCGACCGAGAGCTGAACTACGCGGTTACCGTAGTCATTGCCGGAGGTGTATAATCTTTTAACTATATCATCATCGGCAACTTTAGCCAGACCAAATTGGTAGCGCAGGCTAAGATCAAATTTGTTGGGGTTATATCCTAAACCAATGGCCAAGCCGGCATCTATACTATTAAATTCTTTGTTAACCTTCATATCATTTCGACGGGCACTCAGCAAAAAACCCATATAGGGGCCAAATTGCAGATTTACACTATTCACCAATTCTACCTTAGCCAATATTGGTATATTTAAATAGTGCAGGTCGGTAGAGGAAGCTATCCGGTCACCTTCGCCCTGTAGTGAGTATTGTAATTCAGGCTGTAACATTATGGTATTTCCTACCACAGGAATTTCAGACATTAGCCCGAGATGAAAACCTAAACGACTTTCCGGGTTATTCATATCTGGCCCATTTAAACTACTAACATTAAGACCCGCTTTTAAGCCTACCGAAGCACCGGTTTGGGCTTCTGCATTAAGGCTGAAGAAAGCACCAATGAAAAAAAGCGTAATAAGAATTCGGTTCATACTGATTAATTTTTACTCTAGGTCGTATACGACAAACCTCTACAAAAGTATATAAGTATCATTAGTAAATCTAACAAAACCCCCGCTGCCGCCCCGCCTCAAATACCACTACCGCCGCCGAAACCGATACATTAAGCGAATCTATTTGCCCGCGCATCGGAATGATAATATTTTGATCGGCAGCACTTAACCATTC
Organism: uncultured Roseivirgaceae bacterium; assembly: GCA_964504565.1. GTDB lineage: Bacteria > Bacteroidota > Bacteroidia > Cytophagales > Cyclobacteriaceae > Cesiribacter. The sequence continues at coordinate 514,760 of CAZDEY010000001.1, read as the reverse complement.
CCGGCTGAGGCCGGTAGCTTCTGTGCCCATTATAAAGGCAGTAGGCCGGGTATAGTCGGGTTGGTCGTAACGTTGGGCGGCCTCTAACTCGCAGGCATAAGTAGCTATGTTATTTTTCTTTAGAAAAGCTATGGTTTCAGCGGTGCCGGCCGCAGCCACTGCCTGGGTAAATACGCAGCCTACACTGCTTCGAATTACGTTTGGGTTATAAAAATCGGCCTTAGGGTCGCAGATGATGAAGGCATCTAGTTGGGTGGCATCGGCCGTGCGCAGTAGAGCGCCCAAATTTCCGGGTTTTTCTACGCCTTCGCATACCAAAATCAGCGGGTTTTTGCTTAGAGTAAGATTTTCCAGACTCAGCGGTTTTGCCCGGGCTACGGCCACTAGCCCGCCTACGGTGCTGCGGTAGGCTATTTTTTGGTAAACCGGCAGGCTAATACTAAACTGCAACACCTCGCCGGCAATCTGCCCCAGTACCTGCTCTTTCTCTTCCGACTCTATTTCAGTGCAGTTATAAATTTCTTCCAGAACGTAGCCACCCGCCAATGCCAGTTTAATTTCCCGCGGACCTTCAATTACAAATAGCCCCTCTTTACGCCGGTTACGACTCTTTTCCTGCAAATCGGTCAGATGCTTAATGCGGGCGTTTTTGGGCGAAGTAATTTCCATAGGGGAGTTGGTGAAGTAGCGAATTGGCGAGTTGGCGAATTAATGAGGTGGTCAGTTATTGGTAGCTAGTATATGGTTTCTGGGGTAGCCATAAGTCTTATGTCCTATGCCTTATGTCCTATATCTTATGTCCTAAATCTTGACTCCTGATTCCTGACTCCGCGCGGCGGCCGCTTGATTCTAGATTCTCAAACTAAATTCCAAATCTACCAAAAAACTGCGCAATTAGGCCGGTACTGATTCTTTTCTTATTTTGAGGCATGGCTACTATTAGTTTACCGCAGAGCAAATTACCTAATTTGAGCACCAGTATTTTCGCTGAAATGTCGGCACTGGCCCGGGAAACCGGCGCGCTTAACCTCTCCCAGGGCTTCCCCGATTTTCCGGTTAGTGCCGATTTAGTTAAATTATTAGGCAAATACGCATCTGAAGGGGTTAACCAGTACGCCCCTATGGCCGGCTTACCTCAACTGCGGGAGGCAATCGCTAGCAAATTTAGGCACACCTACGGTATAAAAGTAAGTGCGGAAACCGAAATAACTATTACTGCCGGGGCCACCGAAGCTCTATTTTGCGCTATTTCGGCTATGGTTAGCCAGGACGATGAGGTAATTATTCTGGAGCCGGCCTACGATAGCTACGGCCCCGCGGTCGAGTTGCAGAACGGTAAGCCAGTGTACGTGTCGCTAAATCCGATAGACTTTACCCCCGATTGGCCCAAAATTGAGAAGGCTTTCAGCCGAAATACCCGCTTACTCATTCTTAATACCCCGCATAACCCCACCGGCAGTGTATGGAGCCGGGCCGATATGCAAAAGCTGGAAGAACTGCTGGAACACTACCCGGACTGTTGGGTACTATCGGACGAGGTGTACGAGCATATAATTTTTGATGAACTTGAGCACCACAGCGTACTGCGCTTCCCGAACCTGCGCGAACGAGCCGCAGCTGTATACTCGTTTGGAAAAACATTTCACGCTACCGGCTGGAAGGTTGGGTACGTAGTAGCCCCGCCGGCCCTAACCACCGAAATCAGGAAAATTCACCAATACGTAACCTTTAGCGTACATACGTCCACTCAATATGCCTTAGCCGAATATTTGCAAGAACCAGCCCACTACAGTGCACTCGGCGGTTTTTACCAGCAAAAACGCGATGCCCTTCTTCAGGAGTTAGAGAAAAGCAATTTTGAACCCGTACCCAGCCACGGCACCTACTTTCAATTGGTAAAAATTCCGGCTCACCTAAAGGGTAGCGACCGACAAATTGCCCATGGTTTAACCCACGAGTACGGCGTAGCCACTATACCCATTTCCCCCTTCTACCATAATGGCCACGACCCCCGCATGCTACGAATATGCTTCGCCAAACAGGAAGAAACTTTAGAGCGGGCGGGTGAGCTGCTACGGAAGATTTAACTTGGTGCCAGGTGCCAGGTGGGTAGTTGGTAATTAGTACAAAGTATATGGTATTTGGTGTTAGAAATTAAAAATGCGACGGCAGACCGTTTATTCGTTGTCCTATGTCTTTCGTCCTGCATCCTGTACCAGTATACTTCTCAGCTCTTGGTTCTTGACTCCTGATTCCGCGCGGGTCTCGCCAGACCGGCGGCCGCTTGATTCCTGACTCTAATGTCTATTGTCTCATATCTCCCATCTAAATAAATGCAAAACCTCACCCTTACACTTATACAAACCCAGTTGCACTGGCACCAGCCGGCGGCTAATAGAGCTATGCTGGAAGAGAAGATTTGGCAGATTAGCCAGCCTACCGACCTGATCGTATTACCCGAAATGTTTACCACCGGCTTTACTATGCTGGCCGAAGCCCAGGCCGAGGTGGCTCGCACTACCACCCTAAAGTGGATGCAGCAGTTAGCCAAGCAAACCCAGGCCGTAATTACCGGAAGTTATATTGTGCAAGAAGGAGGGCAGTATTTCAATCGCTTGCTTTGGGTAGAACCCAGCGGAAGCTACCAACAGTACGATAAGCGCCATCTGTTCCGCATGGCCAATGAACACGAGCACTACAGTGCCGGCACGGAAAGAATTATTTGCGAGTGGCGCGGCTGGAAAATTTGCCCGCTTATCTGCTACGATTTGCGATTTCCGGTCTGGAGCCGAAACCTGGCCTACAATTCTACTAGCAATGAACTAGCCTACGACTTGCTGCTGTACGTAGCCAACTGGCCCGCCGCCCGCCAACAAGCTTGGGATGTATTATTGCCCGCCCGAGCCGTGGAAAACCTTTGCTATACCGCCGGGCTAAACCGCGTAGGCGAAGATGGAAACGGTATAGCGTATACTGGCGGCTCCGGGGTATTTGGTTTTAAAGGAGACACGCTATGGCAGCAGCACCAAACCGAAGTTATAAAAACCCTTACTCTTTCCGGCAAAGAATTGGTGCAGTATCGCCTGAAATTTCCCGCGCAACTAGATGCCGATAGGTTTACGCTACTCTAAGGCCGGTTTTCACCTAAACTAAAAAACAGGCCTCTATACCGAGAGCCTGTTTTTCTCAACCAATCTAACCAACTATCTGTATCGGTTAACTGCCGCTTTTTATTCGGCTTTGCTCGTCCGAGGATGCACCGCGGCGGCGTTGTACCGCCTTCATATCATTACTGCCGAAGCGGTAGGTAAAGGTTAGACGAGCCTGGCGGCTTTCCCACTGATTAATTACATCGGCATCTATATTATCAAACTGAATACTGCCGCGGAAACGCATGGTATTAAATATATCGTTTATGTTAAGCTTAAGGCTAGCCCTATCGTCCATAAAGCTTTTGCTTACTCCGGCAAATACCGCGTACATACTCTTTATATCTATTGTATTAAATTGAGATGGTGACCGGTAAAAAGCCCCTAGTTCCGCTTTAAAGTTGGCGGGCAGCACAAAGCTATTTTGGAGGTTATAATTCCAGGCCAGAACATCGGTATCTAATTCTTGGCCGCGGAACCTAGCATCAAAAATATTCTGATATAAACTAAAGTTGTTTTGCATACTCCACCACTTAAGCGGCTGTAGTGAAGCATTAACGTTCAGGTTCCAGGCGTACAAATCGCCTAAGTTGGTATTGGTTTGGTAAGTTGCCCCGTTTTCATCATCCTGATCAATAATATCGGTCATAGGGTTTTTGGTGTGGCTTAGCGTTAAGCTGGTGTTTAGCCAATTATTGTAGCCGTGGGTAAACTGCATCTGGTTGGTAAAGCTGGGCTGTAAAAGGGGGTTGCCTTTTCCGTAAGTAAACAGATCGAGAAAATAAAAGAAGGGGTTTAAATCCTGATAACTGGGGCGGTCAACCCGGCGGCTGTAGGAAGCTCCCAAATGCTGCTTTTCGCTTATCTGATGCTGAACGAATATACTGGGGAAGAGCGATACGTAATTATCGCTAATTTGGGTGGTATCCGCATCTCCGTTATACCAGGTATGTTCGGCGCGCAGGCCGGCGGTAACCTGTAGTTTGCCAACTTTACCGCTCCAGTTAGCATATAGCGCATTTAGGTTTTCTCTATACAAGAAATTACTGCTGAGTTGTTCATTTATTTTCCATAGCTCACCGGCCGGGCTTTCCTCCAGCAATAACTGGTTGTTGCTGGTTACATAACTGCTTTTTGCCCCCAACTCCAGGCGGTTATTATTGGCCAGCGGCAAGGTATAGTCCAGCGAGCTAACGTAAATATCAATATCTGACTCCGGGCGGTTTCTTACATAATAAGAAGCGTACTGATTGATTACATCATCTTCCTGGTCAATGTTAAATATATCGTTATCCTGACTGCGGTAGCGGGTATAATCGGCATTGAACAGGATTTCCTCACCCTCTTTGCGTAATTTTTGCTGCCAGTTTAGGTTATAGGTGAGGTTGCTGCTGGTGGCTTTGCCTCTAAGGCCGGTATAAATATATCCTACCTGCTCCCGTTCTAAATTATCAATATTAGTAAAGTTATCGGCGGTAGCCCGGCGTACGCTGGTAAAGCCGTTTACAGCAACTCCTAAAGTAGTTTTATCACTCAGGAAGTAGTCAGCTCCTGCCTTAAACGAGTTGTTGTTAAAACTTTGCGGGCGCAGGTTGTCCTGATCGAAGTAAACTATTTGTCCGTTATATGGGGCCTTGCGGTCGATAAAGGTTTCGCGATACGTATTATTATAGTTGTAATTATAATTGCCGAACAGGTTTAATCTACCGTTACGATGGTTAAGCGAAAGCCCGCCGTTGGCCTTTTCATATCGGCCGTAGCCCGCCCCGGCCGTAAGCGTACCATTAGTACCGCCAGCCAGTTTCTTCTTAGTCTGAATATTGATAATTCCGGCATTACCCTCGGCATCGTACTTAGCGCCGGGGTTGGTTATCAGTTCTATCTTAGAAACCGCCTCACTGCTCATATTACGCAGCATATTACTCACCTCCGTAGCACTTAAAAAGGTACGCTTGCCGTCAATCATTATGATAACGCCCTGCTTGCCGTTCATGCTAATGTTACCGTCCTGGTCAACCAGTATGCCCGGCGATTTTTCTAACACTTCCAGGGCATTGCCCCCGGCTGAAAGCGAACTGTTTTCTACATTTACCACCATACGGTCGGCTTCCTGCACAATTTGGGGCAATTGGCCACGCACTTCAACTGCTTCCAGTTGTTCCTCGGCACTAGCCAAGGTTATGGTTGGAATTTGTTTGGCTTGATTCTCTTCTATAGCCATGGGCGAACTTAGGTAGCCGGCGTAGCCCATCATACGGGCTTGCAGTATATAGTTACCAGCCTTTATTCCAACCAGTTCGTAAGCACCTTCTTCGTTAGTTATGGCTCCTTTAGCCAGGCTGGAGTCTGCCGTGTTTAACAGGGCAACTGTGGCGTAAGGCAGGCCGGCTCCCTCAGTATCAGTTAGTTTTCCGGAGATTTTTCCTTGCGCCCAGGCACCCGTGCCGGCCAGGATTAAGAGTAAAAATAGTGATAGGTGGCGTTTCATAGGTAAAAGGTTTAATAGCACTAAGGTAAAGCATACTACCTTGCATTACCAAGTACTATGTTATAAGCGGAAGCTTGAGTTGATAAGCGTTCCGGAATGTATTTAGATTGTTTGATGAAGGTGGTACCCTAACCTTCATACCTTAGATGCACCAATGTGATGAACGGTTACAGCCGGGAGCAAAGTTTTTCTAACAATTTTGAATCAGCCGGGTAAAATGAACTCTATCAAGTAAAAAGACAAACTTTAGCTCACTACTGAATAAGCAAGCCGCTAATTAAATTCTCAACTAGTACGCCAGCCCGGCCTCAATTCTACATTTTTAATTCTTAATTATATTAGCCACTTACCTATATAGAATAGGCTCGGCAAATTTTACCATCTTTACCCAGTGCATTACCAAACCCCAGTTTGTATAATAGGCGCCGGCCCGGCCGGATGCTCCACTGCCCTGTTTCTGGCTAAAGCCGGTATAGAGTCGTTGTTGGTAGATAAGGCCAAGTTTCCGCGCGATAAAATTTGCGGCGACGGCCTCAGTGGCTGGACGGTCAACATCCTGAACCGGATTTCGCCGGAGCTTATTAACGAACTAACCCAAGCCCCGGCCAGTCTGCCCAGTTGGGGGGCCCGCTTTATAGCCCCTAACCAGCAAATACTGGATGTTCCCTTTAAAGATAAGTACCACCCCAGTGCGCGCCCGCCCGGTTACGTAGCTCCCCGCCTCTGGTTCGATAACTATTTGTTGGAAGAGTGCCGCAAGCAGCCTTTGGTAACCGTGCTGGAGGAAAGCGCCGTTTCATATAACCAACTGGAAGAAAACGGCCGTAGGCTTACTACCCAAACCGGCGATACCATCCAAGCTGAAATAGTAGTTGCCGCCAACGGGGCTCATTCTAGAGAAGCCCAGGCATTGGCCGGCCATAAATTGGATAAGCGCCACCACGTAGCCGGAGTAAGGGCCTATTACGAAGGGATTAAGGATTTACACCCCGACGGCCATATTGAACTCCATTTTCTAAAAGATTTTCTTCCCGGCTACTTCTGGATTTTTCCGCTGCCCGACGGCCGGGCTAACGTAGGGGCCGGTATGCGCAGCGATGTTATTGCTAAAAAGCGGGTAAACCTAAAAAAAGCCCTAGTAGAATGCATTAATACTACCCCCGCACTGAGGGAACGCTTTGCCCAAGCCAACCGGCTGGACGAAATTAAGGGATTTGGCCTGCCGCTAGGTTCTAAACAGAAAAAATTAAGCACTGACCGTTTACTATTGGTAGGCGATGCGGCCTCACTAATTGATCCCTTTACCGGCGAGGGAATCGGCAATGCCCTAGCTAGCGGCGAAACCGCTTCGCAGTGGATACTGAAGGCGTTAGAAACCAATACCTACGAGGCCAAATTTCTAAAAGGCTACGATAAAGCTATATACCAACGACTGGGCAAAGAACTGAAATTAAGCAAAACCATGCAGGACCTATTGAACTACCCTTGGCTATTCAGCATGGTAGTAAACAAAGCTACTACCAATAAAACCCTGCGCGAAACCATAAGCTGTATGCTCACCGATCTGGACGTACGCGAGCAGCTAAAGAAGCCCTCTTTCTACTTTAAAGTATTATTTGGGTAGGAAAAAAATTGGTGAATTGGTGATGTAGTGATTTAGCGATTTGGTGATATGATAATGTGGCAATGCGGTGATTTAATACGCTGGTGCGCTAAATAATTAAGGTGTAATTCGTAATTCGTAATTCTTATTAGGTTTATTTTAAGTGCTAGATATTTTTGAAAACCTATGAAGTTTATAATAGCATTTCTAAGTACAATTCTCTTCCTGCCCTTATCGCTTTGGGCGCAAGATAATTATAGTATTAAGGTGACCCCCCTGACCTCCGGCGTTTGGGTGCATACTTCCTACAAAAAACTAAGCGGAAAACCCTTCCCCTCCAACGGACTTATTGTTGAAGCCGATAGCAGCGTATTTCTGGTAGATACCGCCTGGGATAGCCTGCAGATGGAACAGCTAATTTATTGGACTGATTCTGCCCTACACAAACCTATATGCGGCGTTGTGGCCACTCACTGGCACGATGATCGCACCGGAGGCGCTAAAGTACTACAAGCCCATAATATTCCGCTCTACGTTTCGGAAATAACCCGGCAGTTGGCTAAACAGCACGGCGATACGCTTGCCGCTATTACCTTTAAAAAGGATACAGTTTTTCAGCTTGGAAGTGATAAACTAGAGGTTGTGTACCCCGGCCCGGGCCATACGGTTGATAACCTGGTGGTGTGGCTGCCCCGGCAACAGGTACTCTACGGCGGCTGCCTGGTTAAGAGCGAACAGGCCACCGGTATGGGCTATACCGAAGATGCCGATTTGCAGCAGTGGCCGCGCACTATTCAGTTTCTGAGCCGACACTACGGCCACGCCCGCTGGATAGTTCCGGGCCACCAACGTTGGAACCTACCCGGCCACCCGGCAAACAAGCTGTTTGAGCATACGTTATATTTGCTTAGGCAACACCATCAGAAGAATTAATTTATGGAAGTTCAGAACCTGGCCCAACTCCCTACGGCTACCGCAATAGAAAACATACTGGAACACCAATTACCCACTAAACTGGCCTGGCGCCGGAGCTCGGCTAAGGAACGGATTAACCGCTTGACCCGGCTGGAAGATTGGATTCAGGAGAATAAAGACAGTATACGGCTGGCCCTTCAGGATGATTTTAAGAAACCGGAAATGGAAACGGATATGACCGAAATTTTTCCGGTACTGAGCGAAATACGCTACGCCCGCCGCCACCTGAAAGGCTGGATGAAGAAAGAAAAAGTAAGCACCCCACTTACACTGTTAGGAACTAGCAGTTGGGTTCAGTGGGAACCTAAAGGTACGGCCTTGATAATAGCCCCCTGGAATTACCCCTTCAACCTCCAATTAGTGCCTTTGGTAAGTTGCCTGGCAGCGGGCTGCACTGCGGTGCTTAAACCCTCGGAGTTAACGCCTAATACAGCCAATTTGCTTCAGCGCCTGGTAGAAGAAGTTTTTACGCCGGATGAAGTTATGCTGTACCAGGGCGGCAAGGAGGTTTCTCAAGAGTTACTAAGCCAGCCGTTCGACCATATATTTTTTACCGGCAGCCCCCAGGTAGGGAAAATAGTGATGGAAGCCGCTGCCGAAAATTTAACTTCGGTTACGCTGGAACTGGGCGGAAAATCGCCGGCAATAGTATGCCCGGATACTAAGCTAACCACCGCCGCCCAACGCATAGCCCTGGGCAAATGGGTAAATGCCGGCCAAACCTGCATAGCACCCGACTATCTGCTGGTGCACGAAAGCGTAGCCGAAGAGTTTATCGGCGAAATGAAGACGGTATTGGACAACATGTACGGAGCTACTGCCGAAGAGCGTAAAGCTACCGACGAATACGCCCGCGTTATAAACGACAAGCACTTTAGCCGCTTACAAAAAGCCCTTAGCGAGGCGGTAGAGCAAGATGCCCAAGTACGCTACGGCGGCAGCACCGATGGAGCTACCAATTATATAGAACCTACCGTAATTACCAATGTACCGGAAAATTGCTCCTTGTTACAGGAAGAAATATTCGGGCCTATTCTGCCTATAAAAACCTACCGCACCAACCAAGAGGTTTACGACTATATAAATAGCAAACCCAAACCACTGGCTCTATACCTATTTAGCAGCAGCACCGAGCAACGCAAGGAGATTCTCGCTCATACCAGTTCCGGCGGGGTGTGTATAAACGATTGCTCCCTGCACTACCTAAACCCGAGCCTGCCCTTTGGCGGCGTTAACTTTAGCGGCATAGGCAAAGCCCACGGTCACTGGGGCTTTAAAGCGTTTAGTAACGCCAAGGGCGTACTAAAGCAACGCGAGGGCTACAGCCTAACTGGTTTGTTTTCCCCGCCCTTTTCTCCGCTGGCCAAAACCGCCGCCCGGCTTATTTTAAAGTTTTTATAGTTAGGTTTGAAGTATAGCTTAGAATAGTAACGAGGTTACTTAGAGTAACCTCGTTACTCATGTTCGGGCAGAATTTTTATAATTTAGCCTGTTAACTATACGGTTTTCAATCTTTACCTAGTTATTTGTAAAAGCCTAACTTGCTAAGTCATTTGGTATTTCATGAAATACGTTTTCTCGATACTTATATATACTCTCTCATTAATAAGGCTGCAGGCTCAAACCGCCCAAACGCTTACTGCCGGGCTAACTATTACCGATGAGTTTCAGCGCGATTTTTTGCGGAGTCGCACCATAGCTATAATTGACGCCCCGGCGGCAGCCAGTACCGAACCGGCCTGGCAGGCTATTGCCGATGAGGTTCACCCTATTTTGCGCAACGCCAGCATTGATGTAATTGCCTACTACGAACTCCAAACCCTGCTGAGCGGCCCCGATGCTACCCGCTCTTTTCTGGAAGATATACGCAGCCGCGATGTGGCTAATGTGGTAGTTATTGACAAACAAGCCGGCACTACCCTAACCGTAGCCCAGTTAGGCGAGGAAGAACTGCTAAGTCCCACGGGATCGGTTTGGCAAACTACAGCGCCCAGCCCCAAAGAGGCAGCTAACGAACTAAGCAAAGCTGTAGCCGCAGCCGGCTTGTTCAACCAGAATTTCCTGATTGGCGAGGTACCGGAGTTTTTTAGCAAAACCGATATTGGGTTTAAGCGCCGCTTCTTCTCCTACCCATTAGATTTAAAATTAGACCGCCTGGCGGTGCCGGCCTATACCTTTACCTTAAGCGGAAACGATAGTACCGCCGCACTGCAATCGGTTATGCAGGCCTACCCTTATGAGTGGGGCATTACCGAACCCGGCACCGAAGAAGATAACCTCCGGCTGAAGCAAGGCTTTCAGTTTGTGCTTCTTTACCTACACGCCAGCCCCAACAGTGTACGCGAGCTGCTGGAATATTTGCCTAATGAAGATAGCCAACCGCAACTTCAGTATACCGGAGAAGACCAGCAGCCGGTGTATAAATTCTATATAAGACAAATTGCCAACAACGAGGTGTATATGGGCAGCACCTGGGATGCCTCGCCCAATTGGGAGCAGGCCCTACGTAATTTCTGGACTGCCCTGCGCAAAGACCAGGCTCAGTAAACTAATAACTACCAGTTTTTACAATCTGGCCCGACTCATTAAAAATAGTGTAACTACCCCCGCCGGAAGCACTCCAGATAGTTTCTAAGGTGCGGCCGCCCTGCGATTGATTTAGGCTGCCGGAGCCATCGCTAAATACCCGCAGGGCACTTAAAATACGGGAATTGTTCGTGGTTTCCCCCTGGGCCAGGGTATAATCCGTAGCTTCAACTTCGTTAGGTACGGGTGCCCAGCTTAGTTCGCCCACAACTGGTTTGTACACAATACCATCGCCCAGCGCATAGCTTGAGTGAGTGTATAATTGGGCCTGGGTAAAGTTTTTGGTGAAGTTACCGGTAACTTGCGGCAAATAAGCCTCCTGGCTAGTAGGCGTTCTCTTCAGCAATTCTAGAAAATACTCCCCGGTATTAGGCTTAGACGAAAGTTGGCGAGCCAGGCGATTTCCATCAACTTCCCAGTAGAATACTAAAAAATCGGCAGGTTCCGAGCTTGCCCGGCGCTGCCCCGCGGCGTACTCAATTTCTACCGGGGTGGTGGTTCGCAGGGCGTTGGCCGGCGGCACAAATTCAGGATCTAGCACATAAAGTATTTCCTGAGCAAAGCGTACGCGCTCGGCAATAACCTGCGGCACCGAGTCGGCATTTTGCATAAGGGTACTAGACACGGATATTTCCGGTACTGCTTCTAGCAACTGGTTATGCGCGGAAAGCAAAACCGGGTCCGGCTCTTCTGAGTCGGAATTACAACTATACCCTAGGGCAATTGCGGAAAGTAGGCAGGCTACCCATAAAAAAGATCTGGACATACCGAAAATTACATTTTAAACTAAAAAAGCCCGCAAAAGCAGGCTTTAGATTATCAATTAACTTTTATAGATGATTAGAAGTTTCCTTCATCATCAACATCTCCTTCATAATCATAAGTCTTCCACCAACCGTTTCCGCTAGCGTCCCAGGCTGATTCATAAAATAAATCACCAAACTGAACCACTTTTAGTGTTCCTGAGCCATCAGGGTTAACTAACAAATCGTAAGCAGCCAAACCATCCATGTCATATAGATAATTTATACTATTATCACTATTAGTTTTCCAAGTGAAGGTAAAGGTAAAAAGTGTATTTATCTCTCCATTATCACTATAATTTGCATAAGCTTCGTAAAAGCCGTTTTTTCCGTCTTTCTCTACTTCAGCATGAAGGTATTGGACGTATTCATCATCAGATCCGGCAGGCTTATAGTACAAATCCAGAATATTAAGCAATTCGCCCTCAAATAACTGGTAGGCAAAATCAAAGCCGTCTTGTGTCCAGAAGTACGTTAAATAACTTCCTTCAGCCATACGCGCGTTACCAAAAGGTAGAGGCTGATCCGATACTTCTGTTCCAGCTGGCGGGGTAAAACTTAAAAGCCCTTGAGGAACCTGACTCATTCCGCTGGCTACCCCGTATGCTGCCTGAGCATATTCACTTGTTGAATTCTGCATTTGAGCCGGTGGAGCAACTTTAGGAACTTGGCTAACTAGCAGTTCAGTTTTAGCAGTAGCCTCGGTTTTTGGTGCCGGTTCATCGTCTTTACTACAGCTAGTAAAGAATAGTGAACCCGCCAAAGCAAAATAGAATAGTTTTTTCATGTTTTGTCTGAATTAAAACGGTAAGGGTTTATTTATAACCTGACAAACATAATGAAGATACCGACAGCTGAGACCTATATGTAATATTTGTTATTATTTTAACTTTTTACAAGCGAAGAGCCTTACTACTGCAAGGCTCTCACGCAACACCCAAAGGAATACGGATATTCCTTCCTGTGAATTTTCTTACTTATTTAAATTAAGCAGTACAACCAATTTATTAAACCCAGAACGACGGAAACACCTAAGTAAGTAGTCAATCTTACGCCACTGTAGGAATTAATTCGTAATTTGTAATTCGTAATTTAATCGCCCCGACTGCCGCCTTGCATAGTCATTACCTGATATTCGTCTATGTTTATGGTACGGGTATCGTTGCTTTTAACTGCCGTAACTAACCAGTGGGTTTTTTCTCCCTTATTGTCAACCACTTGCATTTCCAGCATAGTGCCGGCGGGGTAATTATTGGGCAAATTTTGTTTCCGGTTCTTTTGCGCCTGGGCCGCCATATTCATAAAATTTTGCCGGTACTCCGGCAATTCATCGGTTACCCAGCTAGTGCCTGAGCTACCTTCTCCTTCAAACGTATACTCTTGGCAGCTATAGCCCAAAATAATTTTGCTGCGGCCGGTTTTGGTAAAATTCATATCGTGTTCCGGCTCCGGTTCAGGTTGGTTTTGGTAACTGCTTAGTGCCTCTTGGTCAATAGGTATGGCCATAGCAATTTTTTGCTGGCCGGAGTTAGTTAAAACCACCATTGCCTGCTTCTCCAAGTCAAAAACAGTGAAAGCCTCACTCGGGTTCTTGTCATCCTGATACTCTATGCTAATGCCCGTTTGCGAGCTTTCCGGTTTAAAGTGAAACGACATAGGCATTTGCTCCTGCTTGCCCCTTTTGTTGGTATGGGTGAGCATAACCTCCATTGTATTGGTAAATAAGTAGCTATCCGGCAGGTCAACGGAGGTATTGCCGCCAAACAGACTTAGCATAGCATTTTGCCGGGCTTGCTCTTCAGGTCGGGCATTAGTACTCGCTTCGTTATTCCCAGATTTTTTCTTCTTTTTGAATAAGCCTTCAAAGGCATCCAGGCCTTTATCTAAACCGGCTTCAATTTTTTGGTCAACCCGGCCTTCGGCTTTCTGCCCGGCTTTTTGCTTGGTTTCTTGGGTTTTACGGTCTACAACCTGAGCTTGCGCTAAGCTAACGGTAAGTATACATAGTATAGTAAGTATAGTTTTCATGGTATTACGTGTTCTAAGGTAAAAAAGACCCTAACCAGACAGGCTAAATTTATCAGGTACTTCAATCTGGCTAGGGCTACAGAAATTTGTGGCTTGCTAACCCAGTTCTATATCTAAAGAAGAGGAGAATAGGGTAGCCTTAATTTGAAGTTTGTACGGAGGCCGTAAACGTGCCATCATTAACTACTATCGACCTACCGGTATGCTGTCCGGTATCCGAAAATTCGGGCGCGTCAAAACTGAAAGTTCCTTTTACAAGCGCATCGGTTACTTCGGTAATGGTTATACTGCCGATATCCTCGTTAAATGAGCCGAATTCAGTATTGGTTTGCGTATCGGTATATATCATCCAGTAGTCGCTAGTTGTACTGCCTATGGTATAGGTGCCTACGGTAGGCATATTTCCGCCAGATTCAAAAATTGCAAGGCTATACGTTTGCGTACCGGAAACTCCATCGTGAAGACTAAAGAATATATTATCTCTTCCGGCCCCTGCGGACGAAAGAAGGGCTGCAGTACCGGTTTTTTGGCCGGTAACCGCTCCGGATACGGTAAAGGATACCTCTCCGGCAGCGCTTGGCTTGGCGGGCTCATCATCTTCGCCGCAGGCGGTAAGTATAGCTAGTACAGAAAAGGCTAAAAGAAGTTTATTAAGAGTTTTCATATTAAGTAAGATTTAGTTAGATGATTTGTATCGAAGCTTCATCGATCCGTCATAATATGACTGGCCAGCCCTCTTCCATTTTCCCACCATCAGCGGTTCGGCAGTTTCCGAATGCTGAACATTAGCCGTAAAATCATAACTATCTCCGAATCCGGTATAGGTATAAGTTCCGCTGATAGAACCATCAGCATTTAATTGCCAAGTACCCGCTAGTTCATCTTCATCTAAACTGCCAGTCATGGTACCATCCTGCTTCAGGCTAAATACATAGTAATTGTCCGTACCCGGCGATTCAGCATTCGGATCAAAGTTATAATCTCCTTCAAATTGGGCGGCAGGTAGGTTGGTTAGGGTATAGGCAGTGCTTACCTGACCCTGACTGTTCTTAGCTAGCACCTGCACCTGATGTTCGCCCAGAGGCAGGGCTTTAGTCCAGCTAAGTACGCCGGTTGCAGCGTCTATACTTATACCAGTTACTGAGGTTGCCAGGCTAAAAGTACCTTCATTGCCATTCCAGTTTACGTTTGGGGCAGTAGAGTTGCCATCTTCATAGAATTTAGCTTCAGCCGTAGCATTGGTATAAGCAAAGTTGCTAGGAGCTTGAGCTGGCGCTGGGTCATCGTTTTGTTCGCAGGAAACCAGGGTACCTATAAGTAATAAAGTATAGGTATAATATCTAAGTGCTTTCATTCTATTGGTTTTGTTTGTTTTTAAGTTCTTTTAGCCAGAAATGGCCGTTTACACTCCAGCGGATGTTATTTTCATCTACTACTTCTACATCTATAATTTCGCCTATTAAGGCGTAATTAGGGTTGCTGACTTTGGCCTCAATTTCCCCACGGGTCGACCATTCGGTTTCCAAGCCGCCGTCCATAGTAAATTCGGTTACCGGTTCGCTGAGGTAGGCCGTTTCTTGTAGCGGAATAAAATCTACCAGATATCTTTTATCTTCTATACTAAATCCGTCGGGCAGGGTAAAGAATATGCGTACTGAGGTTTTAGATTCCTCGTCGTAGAGCCGAATTATTCGGGAAACACAATTATTCAAACGGCGGCTTACACCCATCAGGTCGGCCCAATCGCCGCTCATGGTTTTCTTTTCGCCGGTGCCGCTTACTAAGTCCAGATTAAAACCGTATGGCCCTTTTACTACCGCAAATACCGGATCGGGGGCTACTTCCTCTTCCTCGCCGCAGCCCCACATTATGGTTATCAGGCACAGAAAATACAGTAAGAATTTTAGCTTATTCATGACTACTAGAATTTAAAGCGTACGCCGCCTACAATACTTAACTGATCGTAGCCACTCAGCGAGTAACGAAGCTCGCCGAAGGGAATAAGGCTTTCGGTCACCATAAAGTCGGCCCCGCCGCCCAGGCCCAAACCAACTTCTGAATAGGTTTCATTTTTAACATCGCCGGAACTTCCGGTCCAGAAATCAAAATCGTATGTAGGTACACTTACCAGGGCAATGTTAATGCCGGCAGTGGCGTAAGGGCGTATGGTTTCATTTTCCAGATCGAAGTAGTAGCTGGCGTTTAGGTTCACATCGTACCATTTCATTTTGTAGTCTCGGAAGGCTTCTTTTGGAAAGAAGAATACAAACGATGGAGTAATGGCCCAGTTTTCGGTTAAAAAGTACTGGCCATTTAGCTGAATACCGGCCGACTCTATACCGGTACCGTATACCAGGCCTAGGCCGGCTGTTTTGTCTTGCGCCTGGGCAGCGTTCGTAAAGGCTAGTCCGGCCATTATGGCTAGGCAGAGCGTAAAAGTTTTGGTAATGTTTTTCATAGTACTAATGGGTTTTGCGTGTTAATTGCCCCTTAGTACCCGGCTTCTAGAAGTGGTAAACCAAAAACTGAAAATTTTTCAAACTTTTTAATTTATTGCTATGTAGCGTCTTAAGCCCGCTGCCCTTGTACAATTTTCTTATCTTAGTATTTAAAATTTTTTTTAGGCTCAGGTTTACCTGTAACAATTCATTGGTATTAAGAAGCAACAACCCACCGATAGCGAATTAGTAAACTGGCTGGAAGCCGGTAATGAACAGGCGGTAAATTGGGTTTATCGCCTGTACCGTAGTGAGTTTTTAAGCTGGGCAAACCGGCAGTACGGCTTAGAAACCAATGCCACCCTGGATGTTTTTCAGGAAGCCGTGGTTAGCTTATACTACAATGCCCGGCGGGGCAAACTGGCGCAATTACACAGCAGTTTAAAAACGTACTTGTTCGCTATTGGCCGCAACCTGATTCTGAAGCAGTACCGTAGCCACAAAATGGAAGTGGTTACCGACGATTTTCAGGCAGTAAACTTAAGCGGGGTTGAAACGGATATTTTTGAGAACCGCGAGCGCAAACAGCTGCTGGTTACCCTAATTGCCCAGCTTGGTGAGCCTTGTAAGGAGTTACTGAGCCTGTTCTACTTTCATAATTTTAGTATGGAAAGTATTGCCGAGCGTTTAGGGTATAAAAACGACAAGGTAGCCAAGAGCCAAAAGGCCCGCTGCCTTAAAGAGCTAAAAGCTGGTGCGGAATCGCTTAAAAACGAATTACTATGAGCCTGAGCAAAAAAGACTTAGACTTGATAGAGGCCTATCTGCAAAATAGCCTGACGGAAGCAGATAAAGCTCGGCTGGAAACCCGGCTGCAGCACGAGCCTGCCCTAAAAGAAGAATTAGATTTTCAGTTACAGGTGCAGGAGGCGTTTACCTATAGTGAGGCTACCCGCTTAAAAAACCAACTGGCCAATTTGGAAAGTGAAATAAGTTCCGGGTCTGCAAGCCAGGCTGAGATACCTGACAACGCCAGCATCCGGAGACCCGGCAGTCTTTGGCCGCAAAAATTTGGCTGGATAGCCGGCCTAGCCGCTGCCTTTGCTCTAGTGGCTATAAGCGTATGGTTTTTGCTGTTTTCCGAACCGGATAATCAGGAGTTATATGCCAGCTACTACCAACCTTACCCTAACACCGAAGACCCGCTAACCCGGGGCGAGGCTTCCGAACTAAGCGGCTTTCAGTTGTATGAGCAAGGCCGGTACGAGGAGGCTATAAGTATGTTGGAAACGAGCTCTCCGGAACTGCATATGCCGGCCTCGGTAGCTTTCTATACAGCCCAAAGCTACTTAGCGTTAAATCAGCCCGCCGAGGCTTTGCCAATTTTAACTGAATGGGCCAATCAGGAGGGGACGTATCAGGCTGCTTTTAAGTGGTATACTGCCCTGGTATATTTAAAGCTGGAAAATACCCAACAGGCCATACCATACTTAAATGAGCTTTCTTCCTCCCCGAATATGTACCAGCAACCAGCCCAAGAATTACTAACCGAGCTAAACTAGTTCTCCTCGGTTTTAGCGTCTTTGGTGGTAATAACCATTACGCCATTGGCTCCTCTTTCACCATAAACGGCTATTGATTCTATATTTTTCAAGATCGATATACTTTCAATAGTCTCAGGATCAAGAGAACTCAGTACGAATGATTTTTCCATCGGCTTGCCATCTACTACGTACAAAGGGTCAGTGTTTTGGTTCATGGGGCTACCACAACTTATCCTGACTCCTCGCTCCGGCTGCGGGTCGGTTTGCGAATAATTGACCTCAATTTTTGGTTCAGAACTTACCGGCTCATCTTTGGGCTGCGTTTGAGCTTGGGCAGCCAAGAACAAGGTGCTAAATAGTAGGGTTAAGAGTACTGTTTTCATTTAACAATATTAAGCAAATTACTAGTACAATAAAGTTAACTACAGCAGCTATCAGTAACTAGGTTACTTTAAGTAACCTAGTTACTATTTATACCATAGCCCTTCTTCCAATTCTGGTTAAGGCATACACTAAAGCCAACCCAACGATAAGGGCAATTACCCAATAGTACCACCTAAACCAATTAGTGTTGGCAATGGGGCTATCGTCGCCTACCAACACAATTCCGGCCCAGTAGTAGGGGTGGCTTAGGGCCGGTTCTTTCTTTAGAAAGTCTAGTCGGGCTAGTTGCAGTGCCTCATCTTTAGCCATGCCCCGGCTCAGGTTTTCACTAAAAAGCTCAACTATTGTAGCCGTAGCCCTATCATTCACCTTCCATAAGGTCATAGTAACGGTGGGGCAGCCGGCGTAATGAAATGCCCGGGCCAAACTGATTATACCCTCGCCTTGGGTAAGCTTGCCCGCCCCGGTTTCGCAGGCACTTAGTATAGCTAAATCGGCTTTAAGGGGCAGGTTGTACAGTTCGCTCAAGTATAGGTAGCCGTCGTTAACCGAATCGGGCTGGGCCGGTTTAGGGAACTGAAAACCGCTCAGTTCGGCATTTTGGCTAGCCTGAGCGTGCCCGGCGTAGTGAATTATGCGGCTGTTTGGCGCGTTCACCCGGAAGTTTTTCTCACTTGCTTCGCTACCTAAATAAGGGATGCCCCCGAAAAGCTTCTGTAAAAACCCTACCTCGGCTTGGTTGTGGGGCAATTCCATACTTTTAGTATAGGCAGGGGCAAAACCAGCGTAGGCCAGCGGCGGCTCTTCGGCCACTTCCCGGGCTTTGGCTTTTTCCAGAATCAGCGTTGCCGAATACTCGCGGCGGGTGGCATACTGTTCAAATAGGTAGGTTGGCGCACCGTTTTTGGCTAAATTAATCGGCAGCGCATCAAAGGGTATATAGCCCAGTTCGCCATCGGGAATAATGATTAATTTTTTTGCGGTTGAGGGAAGTTGAGCCAAGGCAGGTTGCAGTATGGTTTGGTATAGCTGATAGCCGTAACTGGTAACTTGCTCTAGTTTTTTCGGATTCTTAAGCGTCTGCAAATACCGGTCTATATCGTTACCTAGGCTAGCTTTATCCAAGGCTAATAAAGCGGCCTTATCCGGAGTGACCACAAAAACGTAGAGTTTATCTTCCCCAATAAAGTATTCCAGCAGGGCAGTTTCCGCGTTTAATACATTATCCTGAACTTCGGCCAAGGGTTGAACGCTCAAATCGTACCGAAATTCGTAGTAGCGGGG
>CAZDEY010000001.1:491722-495426 GCA_964504565.1 uncultured Roseivirgaceae bacterium | reverse complement strand
TGTAATAATATATTAGTCCTTCTAATCGCTCTTCTTCGGCCACGACCGACTGCGGCAGGCCGGCAAAATGTTTAGCCTGGGCAGTTTTTACCGCCTCGCGCAGGCCAGCCGCTTTGCTTTTTTCCAAATAATAAAAGGCCTGGCGCAGGTACAACTCATCCGTAGTAGCCCTATACGAACTCAATGCCCCGGCTAAAGCCAATTCGTAGAATTTTCGGGTTCGAGCGGCTAAAGCTTCCTTACTTTCCTCGCCCGTCAGTGCTAGCTGAAGCCTATCCTGTAACTGATCGGCCTGGCGCAGGTAGGTAAAGTACTGCTCTCTTTCGTTAGTATTAGAACCCCACTGGGGGCTGGCTTTAGCTGTAGTTTGAAGCAATCCAACTAACGATTCTAAGGCAATGCCGGGGTTTTGCAGTTCGGCATTGCTTTCCGGCTTAAAGCCCAAAATATTTAGTGCGGAGCTAAAAGAACGTTCCGCCTCACTAAATTTACTTTTTTCTAGATAGGCATTGCCCAAGCTATTTTTTATTTGCGCGTTGCGATAATGGTCTTTTCCGAATAGTTGCGTGTTTAGAGAAAGGGCTTTATTAAAATAAGTGAGGGCGGTATCGGTATAACTTCTTTCTAGGTTAATGTTGCCCCAGTTGAGAAAGAGATTGACTTTTTCCATAGTAGGCTGGGATGAAAACCTTAAGGCTTGATGAAAATAATAAGCTGAACTGTCATACTTATTCAGCTCATTATACAATTGCATAGCTCGCTTATTTGCTTCGGACCGAGAAAGCTTATATGACACATTATGGGAAAAGTAAGGCATTCTCCAAAGGAAGGTGTATGCTTTTCTTATATCTTCAGTAGTCCTTTTAGCTTTTTCTAAACTACCAGTTATAGTATACAAGTGAGCCAGCTTACTGTTGTTAACTAAGTAATAATACAAGTATGGACTATTATAAGTATAAACCTTTAAAGAAGAATCGGCCTCTAGCAACAGGTTACGTATTTCAAGTTGATAATCAATTGCCTTGGCCGCATCACCCTGCTGCTCGTAAGCTTCAGAAATCGATATTAATGTAATTAGGTGATTATTGAAAGAATTATTGCTTTGCAGGCTTTTTCCAAAATACTCAACCGCTTTATTCATAGATCCTAGGGACATATGTAAATATCCTTTCGCATATTGAATATCGCTCATATACTGTTTATACCAGGAAGCTTTGGTATAGCGCTGAAAGGCTGAATCAATTTCCATAAGGAAGTGCTGATATTCTTCAAGTTGGTTCTTAATTAAAAGGCTCCATAAAGGATCGGTGATTTCAGAAATCCATAAAGAATCTGCACTATTCTTCTTTTTTTGAAAGTCGCTTTCTTGACTACTATATGCTTTATCTACTATGAAAAAAACACCTTCCATTTTTTTTATAGAAGGTGCTGACCGGTTTACCTGACTATAACCCGAAAAGCCTATCATGAGCATTATGCTACAAATAAGTCCCGGTTTGTATATTCTCATTGCATTACATTTTCAAATCTTAATTCGGTTGCGATTTTAGATTCTCTCTGTCCGTGGCTAAACCTAATTATATACGTATAATTACCAGTTATATCTTCGGCTTGAGTATTCTTTAGAGAATGGAAAGGAAG
Organism: uncultured Roseivirgaceae bacterium; assembly: GCA_964504565.1. Lineage (GTDB taxonomy): Bacteria > Bacteroidota > Bacteroidia > Cytophagales > Cyclobacteriaceae > Cesiribacter. The sequence goes on along the minus strand of CAZDEY010000001.1, from coordinate 493,785 downwards.
TGTGGTAGTATTATTTTCTAAATTGTACTGTCCAAATTCAAGGTAGGTTTTAGCTACTAAATGATCGTCTTTATACAGCAAACCCAACATATTCTTTTCGATTTTACCCGGAATCTCTAGCAAAAAATTCGTTCTCAAATCAGAGAAAATGGGTGGGGGCGGCGGGGGTGGTAAACACCAGGCAAAATTGCCTATTCCTACAATCTTTAAATCGGCTATCATACTCAACCGTTCCTCTCCTATTTTTTCAGTGTTAACTTCAGTTACGGTACCACTTAACTCGTAAAGTTCTTCAGGAATTTTATTCAGGTGATCAGGATTTACAGCTAATCTATAACTTGGAAAGTAGGCTCCTGGAGGGGGTGGTTCACATGGCATAGGCCGGGGCAAAAGCATAGCCATTTGGGCAACTGGCAGACTAGTGAGTTCATACTCACAATTCGCCTCGCAGCCGGGGGCTCCGCAGTCCTCGCAGTAGTTTTCCAGGGTCTTAATAGAAAGTATATACTGAACTTCAATATCCTCTTTCCATTCCCCCTCGCTTTTTGTATCAGTTAATTCTCCCGAGGCATTTTCCGTGGCGGGGTCGGGCTGGCAGTTGGTACTCATTATGGCCAATGCTAGGGCCGGAAGTAAGGTTCGGTGTAAGGTAATGGTCGGTCTCATAGGGCAAACGTTAAAAAATTAGAAACAATCAACGACTCAATGTAACTATTTCTATTATCAAGACAAACTTAAATATAAAAAAAACCTGCCATAACTGGCAGGCTTTCAGTCCTCTTCACACAATTTTACTTATCAACCTTACTTTAATAAACTACGACTAATAACCAACTTTTGGATTTCGCTGGTGCCCTCGCCGATAGTACACAGCTTGCTATCGCGGTAGTGCTTCTCCACCGGATAGTCTTTGGTATAACCGTAGCCGCCAAATATTTGTACCGCCTCGTTACTAACGTCAACCGCTACCTCACTGGCCATATACTTAGCCATAGCCGATTCCTTAGTCATAGGCTTGCCAACATTTTTAAGGTATGCCGCTTGCATGGTTAGCAATTCGGCCGCTTCAATTTTGGTAGCCATTTCGGCTAGTTTAAAGCTGATACCCTGAAACGCGCTAATGGGTTTGTTGAACTGATGGCGCTCTTTGCTATACTGTATGGCCGCCTCGTGGGCACCTTTGGCAATACCCAGGCTAAGGGCCGCAATTGAAATACGGCCGCCGTCCAAAATCTTCATCGACTGGATAAAACCTTCGCCAACTTCGCCCAAAATGTTTTCTTTCGGCACTTTACAGTCCGTAAAAATAAGCTCAGTGGTTTCGCTGGCGCGCATGCCTAGCTTATCTTCCTTACGGCCGGCGCTAAAGCCCGGCGTACCCTTTTCAATTACAAAGGCCGTCATGCCGTGGCTATCGCCCACCTCGCCGGTGCGCACAATTACTACGGCTACATTACCGCTTTTGCCGTGAGTAATAAAGTTTTTGGCGCCGTTTATTACGTAGTGGTCGCCCATATCTTTAGCTACGGTGCGCATATTGCCAGCATCGGAGCCGGTATTGGGTTCGGTTAGACCCCAGGCACCAATCCACTCGCCGGTGGCCAACTTAGGCAGGTACTTCTGCTTCTGCTCTTCGTTACCAAACATTAAAATATGATTGGTACAAAGCGAGTTATGGGCGGCCATGCTAAGCCCGATGGCCCCGTCAAACTTCGACATCTCGATAATAGCCGTCACGTACTCAAAATACCCGAAGCCGGAACCGCCGTATTCCTGCGGAACTAAAATGCCCATCAGACCTAGTTCTCCCATTTTGTGGAACAACTCTATCGGAAAGTGTTGGTTATCATCCCACTCGCGGCGGTGGGGTTCTATTTCTTTTTTTGCGAAGTCACGTACCATATCAGCAATCATGCGCTGATTTTCCGATTGCCCAAAGCTCATACTCTGCTGAGCATCAGTTTCTTGCACCATTTCGTCTGTTGTCATAGGGCGAAGTTACTAAAAACCTTTCGGTTAACAAACTAACATTCGTTCGTAAATTTAAAATGAAATTTTAACCT
>CAZDEY010000001.1:472054-491712 GCA_964504565.1 uncultured Roseivirgaceae bacterium | reverse complement strand
TTTAGTATCATTTTTTAAAAATTGCAGCCATTCCGGTAGCTTTGTACGTAAGCTAATTTTTTACACTATATTATATTTAAGTAACTACTTATGAAAATTGCTGTGGTAGGCACCGGCTATGTAGGCCTGGTAACCGGTACTTGTTTTGCCGAAACGGGTAACCATGTAATCTGCGTAGATATTGACGAGCGCAAGGTTAACAAACTAAGAAGCGGTAAAATAACCATTTACGAACCGGGTTTAGATGTACTTTTTGAACGAAATATTAAGCAGAAACGTCTGGAGTTTACTACTGACCTGAAAGAGGGAATAAAAGGAGCAGAAGTTATTTTCCTGGCCCTTCCTACCCCTCCGGGCGAAGACGGCTCAGCCGACCTTAAGTACATTCTTAAAGTAGCCGAAGACTTAGGCCCTCTTCTTGAGAAATACACTATTATTATTGATAAAAGCACGGTACCCGTAGGCACTGCCGACAAGGTTCGGGAAAAGATAGCGGAGAACGCTCAGGTAGAGTTTGATGTAATTTCTAATCCGGAGTTCCTGCGCGAAGGCGTGGCGGTGGAAGACTTTATGAAGCCCGATCGCGTAGTAATCGGCACTTCTTCGGAAAAAGCTAAGAAGAAAATGGAGCAATTATACGCCCCGTTAGTACGCCAGGGTAACCCAATCATCTTTATGGATGAGAAGAGTGCCGAGCTTACCAAGTACGCGGCTAATTCATTCTTAGCTACCAAAATTACCTTTATGAACGAAATTGCCAACCTGTGCGAACTGCTGGGCGCCGATGTAGACGCCGTTCGCAAAGGTATTGGTACCGATAGCCGTATTGGCAAACGCTTCTTGTTTGCCGGTATCGGGTACGGGGGTAGCTGTTTTCCTAAAGATGTGCAGGCTTTGGAGAAAAGCAGCCGTCAGGTTGACTACGATTTCAAAATACTGAAATCAGTAATGGATGTTAACCAAGCCCAGAAAACCCGCCTGGTACCTAAGGTTAAAGAATATTTTGGCGGCGAATTAAACGGTAAAACTATTGCCGTTTGGGGTTTAGCCTTCAAACCCTATACCGACGATATTCGCGAAGCGCCGGCCTTGTATAATATTGACGAGTTGTTAGCAGCCGGGGCCAAGGTACAAGCCTACGATCCGGAGGCTATGGACAACGTGAAAGAGCTGCTGGGCGATAAAATCGACTTCTGCGAAACCAGCAGCGATGCGCTTAAAAATGCCGATGCCCTAATGATTATGACCGAGTGGCCGGTTTTCCGTACGCCGGACTGGGAAGAAATTGAAACTACCCTGAATAACAAAGCTATATTCGACGGACGTAACCTCTACGAACCAGCCGATATGGAAGAGCGCGGATTTACCTACATTAGCGTAGGCCGCCGGGCGGTAGAAATGCCTAAAACCATTAATGCGTAATGGCTAAAGAACGAGTTTTAATTACAGGTGGAGCCGGGTTTCTCGGCTCTCATCTTTGTGATAGGTTTCTGAAAGAAGGCTACCACGTAATTGCCATGGACAACCTGATTACGGGCGACATGGACAATATTGCGCACCTAATGCCGCGCGAAGATTTTGAGTTCTACCACCACGACGTAAGCAAGTTTGTACACGTGCCGGGCGAGCTCAAGTATATCCTTCATTTTGCCTCGCCGGCCAGCCCTATCGACTACCTAAAAATGCCTATTCAGACGCTTAAGGTAGGTTCGTTAGGTACACATAACCTATTGGGCTTAGCCAAAGCTAAAGGCGCGCGCATGCTTATTGCCTCCACCAGCGAGGTGTACGGCGATCCGCTGGTACACCCGCAGCAGGAAGATTACTGGGGCAACGTAAACCCGGTAGGCCCCCGCGGCGTGTACGATGAGGCCAAACGCTTTCAGGAGGCTATGACGATGGCCTACCATACCTTTCACGGACTGGAAACCCGCATAGTGCGGATATTTAATACCTACGGCCCCCGCATGCGGCTGGACGATGGCCGCGTACTACCGGCTTTCGTAAGCCAGGCGCTAAGGGGTGAAGATCTTACCGTATTTGGCGATGGCAGCCAAACCCGCTCATTCTGCTACGTAGATGATCTGGTAGAAGGCATATACCGTTTATTAATGAGCGACCACGCCCAGCCGGTAAATATTGGCAACCCGGCCGAAATTACCATTGGCGAGTTTGCCGAAGAAATTATTCGCCTGACCGGCACCGACCAGAAAGTAATCTATAAGCCCCTGCCGCAGGATGACCCCAAACAGCGCCGCCCGGACATAAGCAAGGCTAAAGAATTGCTGGGTTGGGAGCCTAAGTACAGCCGGGCCGAGGGCCTTAAGCCTACTTTAGAATACTTTAAGGAGAAAATACTACAGCCTAACTAATTTTTTTAGCTGCCATGAAACCCCGAATTTTAGTTACCGGCGGCACCGGATATATCGGTTCCCATACGGTAGTAGCCCTGCACGAAGCCGGCTACGAACCGGTTTTGGTCGATAATTTTTCTAATTCTAATGCTAATGTTTTAGAGGGAATTAAAAAATTGATTGGCTATAAACCAATTCTGCACCCGGTGGACTGCACTAACCGGCAGGCCATGCAGCAGGTTTTTGAGCGCGAAAAAGGTCTGCAGGGTGTTATTCATTTTGCCGCCTACAAAGCCGTGGGCGAATCGGTAGCCAAGCCGCTTAAGTACTATCACAATAATGTAGATAGCCTGCTGGTACTGTTGGATTACATGAAGGAATATAAGGTGCCGAACCTAGTATTTTCTTCTAGTTGTACCGTATACGGCCAGCCGGAGCAGCTTCCGGTTACCGAAGATAGCCCGGTTGTACCGGCCAACTCACCCTACGGCCGCACTAAGCAGATTTGCGAAGATATTCTGAAGGATGCCGTAGCCAGCCAGGCTCCGTACCGGGTAGTTTCACTGCGCTATTTTAACCCGGTAGGCGCGCACGAGAGTGGCGTTATTGGTGAATTGCCGCTGGGTGTACCCAATAATTTAATTCCGTTTGTTACCCAGACCGCGGCCGGCATTCGCGAGCAGCTTACGGTGTTTGGTGAAGACTACGATACTGCCGACGGCACCTGCGTACGCGATTACATTCACGTAATGGATTTGGCTGAAGCGCACATCCGCGCGTTTGAGTATCTGGATAAGCAACAGGAAACCAGCTTCTACGATACCGTAAACGTAGGTACTGGCCAGGGCAATACCGTATTAGAAGTTGTAAAGACCTTTGAAGACGTGAGCGGCCGGCCCCTAAACTACAAACTGGGTGCTCGCCGCCCTGGTGATGTGGAGCAGGTTTGGGCCGATGCTACCAAGGCCGAAAAAACTCTCAATTGGAAAAGTAAACGTGACCTGCGCCAATCGCTAGAAGATGCGTGGCGCTGGCAACAAATGATAAGTAAATAATGGCTGAAAAAACCATACTAATAACCGGCGGCGCAGGCTTTATCGGCTCGCACGTTGTTCGCCTTTTTGTTACTAAGTATCCTGATTACAATATCGTTAACCTGGACGCCCTAACCTACGCCGGCAACCTGGAAAACCTGAAGGATATTGAAAGCGAGCCTAACTACAGCTTTACCAAAACCGACATAGTGGATGCTGAGGCGGTAGAAAAGGTATTTAGCGAGTACAACATTACCGATGTAGTTCACCTAGCGGCTGAGTCGCACGTTGACCGCTCTATAGCCGACCCAATGGCCTTTATTATGACCAACGTGGTAGGTACGGTAAACTTGCTTAATGCCGCGCGCAAGGCTTGGAAAGATGAGTACGATAAGCACCGCTTCTACCACGTAAGCACCGACGAGGTGTACGGCAGCCTGGACGATGGTGGTTTCTTTGTAGAAACTACACCCTACGACCCAATGAGCCCCTACTCGGCCTCTAAAGCCAGCAGCGACCACTTTGTGCGCGCCTACGCCAATACCTACGGTATGCAGACGGTAATAAGTAACTGTAGTAACAACTACGGCCCCAACCACTTCCCGGAGAAGCTAATTCCCCTTTGTATCCATAATATCAAGAATAATAAGCCCCTACCAATTTACGGCAAGGGCGAAAACGTGCGCGATTGGCTATACGTGGTGGATCATGCCCGCGCTATTGATACCGTATTCCATAAAGGTAGAACTAGCGAAACCTACAATATTGGCGGTTTTAACGAGTGGAAGAACATTGATATTGTGCGCCTGCTTTGCCAGGTTATGGATAGGAAACTGGGCCGGGAAGAAGGCACCAGCGAAAAGCTGATCACCTTTGTAAAAGACCGGGCCGGCCACGATATGCGCTACGCCATAGATGCTCACAAAATAATGAATGAACTGGGTTGGGAGCCCAGCCTGCAATTTGAAGAAGGCATTGAAAAAACCGTAGACTGGTATATGGCCAACGAAGAATGGCTAGACCACGTAACCAGCGGCGCCTATCAGGAATACTACGGCCAGCAATACAACGAGCGTTAATTACTTGCATGATTATCTGGCGCCTGCTGCCTTGCCGGGGCGCGCAGCTAAGTGTTAGTTAATGCATAAGCCTCCAGGCTGTATATGCTCAATTTTATGGAAATAGCTACCTTTCGGGGTAGCTATTTTGTTTAGATTGAGGGATCAAACTATTAATTACTATACTTAATTTAGATGATAGCTTGGCCGCTCCATTAGGGTTCAAATGGTTAGGGTCGTAGAAGTCATATGGAGTGTAAGAAGTATCTTTAAGCAGGTTTAAATACTTACAATTATCATACTCCTGTTCTAATTCCTGCCCAAATACAACGGCTTCTTCAAGCTGGTTCCTATCAAGCTTTTCTGAATATTCTGGGCGAGTAGGCGTAGTAAGCGCAATTACCTTAATATTTCGGGCCTGACTGGCTTGAATTAGACGGTGGTAGGCGGCTTTATTTTCCTCTACTAAAGTAGTTTCCGCTAGGGTATGCCACCGGGCGGTGGCGGTGGCAGCATCATGGAACTTTTGGGGTTCTACAATATTGGAAAAGCTGGTTCCCCAGCCCTGTTCGTCTACACGGAACAAGGGTGTTTGGCGGCCGTAATGCTGGTTTAACCAGTACAAATTTTCCTTTACCGAGGCACTGGTCAGTTCAAAACGGTATCGCCACGGAGCCTCTAAGGGTAATTTATGGTAGAGAAGGTAGTTTTTAATTCGCCAGGCTTCGTTACTGTACTGTAGTTGCTCCCGCAAACTGGTATAGCTAAGGCTTATAATTACAAACTTTAGTTGGCTCAGATTTTCCAGATAGTGATTGAATAAGGCTAAGTCCAGATTGGTCGTTTGTGATACGTGCGCCAGGTTATAAACGTTATGCTTTTTAAAATAAGCGGGGTTAACTCCGTATAAGGTACTGGAATTTCCCAGTATAAGTCCTTCAATCTTATTGCCTTCAGCCTCTATAAAATCATGTTTAATCCGGTAGTTATTCAGCGGCCTTCTGAGTAAATGTTCTGCAATACCTGCTACAATCAGTACCGGCATCGAAAACAAAATGAACCTTATAACTAAGTGCTTCAACGTTTACTAAAATTGAAAGTAAATATACGCCCGGGGTTCACCGGCAAAGTACAGAATAAGCCCAATAAAGGCGTAGTACACCAGCCAGCGCCCAAAGACCGGAAATTTAGTAATGCCTTGCAGCGGATGCTCGTACTTACGGCCCAGCCATTCTATACCTAAAAACAATACCAGTAGAATTAGGACAACTGTTCCTATATTAAGCAGGGGAACAGTAAACAGGGAATCCGATAAAATAGCTGACCAAATGCCCCTGGCCTGCTCTAAACTAGCGGCCCTAAATAGTATTCGGGTTAAACTTACTACCAAAAATACTACCGAAATAGCCAGCCATTCCGACTTCATTCTAAATAAAAAATTAGCTCCGGTATACTTACGGCCGACAATAAAGGCTACGTAGAGCAGCCCATGAATAAAACCGTAGAGAATAAAGGTAGAGGCAGCCCCGTGCCATAGTCCGCTTACCAGAAACACTACCATTATATTAAAGTAGGTACGAAGCCGGCCTTTTCGGTTACCGCCCAAGGGTATATAAATATAGTCGCGAAACCAGCTTAGCAACGAAATATGCCAGCGGCTCCAGAAATTAGGAATACTTTTAGCAAACAGCGGGTAGGCAAAATTAGGGCGCAAATTTATACTGAATAGACGAGCAGTGCCAATAGCAATATCAGAGTAGCCGGAAAAATCGGCGTAGATCTGAACAGAAAATAAGAGGGCAGCTACCACCAGCGTACTTCCGGAAACCTCGTAGTAATTAGCGTAAATAGGGTCGATAAGCCTACCGCAAGTATCGGCGATTACTATTTTCTTAAATAGGCCCCACAAAATTTGCCGCAGACCATCGAGGGTACGGATGTAGTTAAACCGGCGTACTTGTAGAAACTGAGGTAACAAATGCGTAGCCCGCTCAATAGGACCGGCCACCAATTGCGGAAAAAAAGCCACAAATACCGAAAAGGCCAGCAGGTTTTGGGTAGGCTCCAGTTTCTTGCGGTACACATCAATAGTATAGCTCATGGTCTGGAAAGTGTAGAAGCTTATACCCACCGGTAAGATTATTTGCAGGGTTTCAATGCTTGCCGAGCTACCCAGCAGCTTAAAACCTTGGTGAAAGCTTTCGATAAAAAAATTATAGTACTTAAAAAAAGTTAGAATACCCAGGTTAGTAGCCAGGCTCAGACCCAAATACAGCCTTTTGCGCTGGGGGAAAGCTTTTATAGCCAGCGCGCAACTAAAATCTACCAGGGTACTCAACAGTATTAACAACAGAAATTTCCAACTCCACCAACCGTAAAAAAAGTAACTGGCGGCTAGCAACAGCCCGTTTCGCATACCTACTTTTTTATTTGGCAGTAGCCAGAAGAGTAGGTATACCAAAGGCAGAAAAACAGCAAATTCCAGAGAGTTAAATAACATGAATGCTTAGCCAGAAGCTCTAATTAGCCGGCCGGAAACCAGCTTGTACCTTCCCGAAGCCGAAATATAGCCTTAAATTATTATTTTAGCCGAAACCCGTAACCCTAAAGCTTCCGTGTTAGCCCAAGTAAAGAAAGAACTCCGTCAGTACGTAAACCCTAAACGGGCGGCCTTAGCACCGCGCTTCTTTAGGGCGGGTAAGGGGCAATATGCCGAGGGCGATAAGTTTCTGGGCGTAGCCGTACCCGATGTTAGAAAGGTAGTAAAAGAGTTTACTTTTATGCTAGAGCTAACCGAAACCGAACTGTTAATCCGCAGTGAGTGGCACGAGGAGCGACTATGCGGCTTGCTAATGCTGGTCATGCGTTATCAGAAATCTAGCACCGAAGAAGAGCAGCAAGCCTATATAGACTTCTATATCCGGAACTTCAACTGGGTAAATAACTGGGATTTGGTGGATAGCACCGCCCACCACCTGCTAGGCCACTGGTTGCTTAACCGCAATCGAGAATATCTTCACACCTTAGCCCATTCGGGTCAGCTCTGGCAGCAGCGAATTGCCATAGTAGCCACCTTAGCTTTTATAAGAAAAAATCAGTACGCCGATACCTTTGCACTGGCTGAAACTTTAAAAACCCACCAGCATGACCTTATACATAAAGCTACGGGCTGGATGCTGCGCGAAGCCGGTAAACGAAACGAAGAAGCCCTGCACGAATTTCTGCGTGAACACTACCCTACTATGCCCCGCACCATGCTGCGCTACGCTATTGAAAAACTGCCGGAAACTGAACGGCAAGCTTATTTGCGCGCTGAGGTGTAGCTCCATCGCTCGCCTCCGGGCGAGCGATAAGTAATTCTGGGCCTCCTGGCCGCGGTGAGTTGCTTTGGTATAAATTTTACGCTAAAACCAGTTTAGGGCCTACCCTTCGTATTCTATAAAACCAATACAGTATGATTAGCCAATTAAGCGGCCAATACAGTACCATAGCTATAGTAAGGCTATAAGCAAAAGTGGAGTAATGCAGAATTTTTGACAGCACCGAGGTTATTAGGAAGCCGTAGGCAAGCACCGACCACGCAAGCTGAACCCAAAGTACACGCCTGGCTATTGTCCGACTATCTTTGTCAAATTGTCTGCCCTTAGTATGGTAAAGCATAAGGGGTAGTAGTAAGTTAGCCAAAGGAATAACCAAATAAGCTAGGGTCGAAAAGTTTATCCAGTGCAGAATCTGAAGATTGTCTACCGGCTGCCGTTCTACCTCGCTTTCAATAGGCTCTAGGCACAATACTTCAGCCAATTTATTTCGCACGTCATAACGTGGTTCACTTTCTCCTTTTTCTATACGCTGCAAGGTGCGTACACTCACACCAATTCGCTCGGCTAGGTCTTCTTGCGAAAGCTTTAATCGGGTACGGGTGTTTTTTATTTGTTCGGCGTTCATGCTAAATTTTCTTTTCTCAAGTATACTCTAAACTACTGAAAGCCGGGGCGACAAAATACCGCCAAAGTGCTGCCACCCAAAATTTTAATCAACATTGCGGCCAATTGGCGGGTTAAGCTGTAACGTATGCGACTAATTCTAGACACTAAAGTAAAACAGGATATTGCCCAGGTAGCCAGGGGATTTAACCAACAATTATTTGAAGCCCTGGCCCCGCCCTTCCCCAAGTTAAACCTAAAACGGTTCGATGGTTGCGAAACCGGCGACATTGTAAGTATGGAACTGGACTTTGGCGTAGCCCGGCAAAAGTGGGTAAGTAAAATTACAGATCACGGCAGTAGCGATTCTACCTGGTTTTTTATAGATGAAGGTATGGAATTGCCTAAACCCCTTATTTATTGGCGGCACCGGCATTTGCTTACGGCCCTGCCCGGGGGCGGCACCAAAATTACCGACCATGCCGTATACCGAACCGGAAGTTCTTTGCTGGATAAGTTGATTTATCCGGGTATATTGGGTCAGTTTTTGTACCGAAAACCGATCTATAAAAAGCAGTTCAGTTAACTTTTATGCAGGCTATCCAGGCTCCTACCCTTCTGTTAAACCAAGCAAAGTGCAAGGCTAATATTCAACGAATGCTGCAGAAAGCACAGCAGCATAAGCTTGAATTAATTCCGCATTTCAAAACCCACCAGTCGGCTCAGGTTGGTGAGTGGTTTCGCGAGCTAGGCGTTACCGCTATTACCGTAAGCTCCCTGGCCATGGCCGAATATTTTGCCCTAGCCGGCTGGAATGACATAACCGTAGCCTTTCCGGTAAACGTTAGAGCCGTACAGCAGCTAAATTCCTTAGCTCAGAAAATTCGGCTAACTGTATTTGTTACCAGCCCCGAGGCAGTAGATACTTTGGGCAGCCAGCTTACCAGCGCGCTTGATTTCTATATAGAAATTGATGCAGGTTACGGCCGTTCCGGGGTTAATTATCAGGATTTGGGGGTTCTGGTAGAAATTCTGAAACGAGCTAAAGCTTATTCTACTCTAAACTTTATGGGCTTCTATACTCACCCGGGCGAAACTTACGACGCCAGTGGCCAGGTGCAGGTAAAAAGCCTGTTTGAAACCGCCCGCCAGCGCATGGTAGCCCTTAAAGAAACCTTTGTAGGGAGTTATCCTGATTTAAAACTTTCGGTAGGCGATACCCCGGGCAGCAGCCTGGCCACTAAGTTCGACGGCCTGCATAGCCTGCGCCCCGGCAATTTTGTGTACTACGATTTAGTGCAGTATAATTTAGGTTCTTGCCAGGCCGATGATATTGCTATATGCCTGGCTGCTCCGGTAGTTGAAATTCAGGCTAAAAAAGAACGCATGGTAGTACACGCCGGGTGGATTCAATTAGGCAAAGACAGCCTTATTGATGGCCACGGCCGGCAGTACTATGGCCAAGCGGTACCCATAGCCCAAAGCGCCGGTGGGCAACTAAGCTGGGGCAGTCCGCTAGCTGGTGCCAAGGTTGTCAAGGTTTCGCAGGAGCACGGTATAATTGAGCTACCTCCCAATAATTTGAATAAATTTAGGGTAGGCGATTTAGTAGGAATTTTGCCCGTACACGCCTGCGCTACTGCTTTTATGATGGGTGAGGCGTATACGCTGGAAGGGGAAAGAATTGATATGATGCCTTAGTACTAATAGATCAGATACTAAATGGTATGCGCTCCAATATTGCGCAAGATTAAGCGTTTTTAACCAATTGAATTAGCAGATTCCCCTATAATTTGTTTCGTTACCTACACAAATTTGGGCCTGCCTGCCGGAAGGCAGGGAATGACGGTTTTTAATAGTGCCGTCATTCGAATTTACTCAGCATAGCGTAGTTCTAGGGGAATCTTTATTAGCCTCCGGTTACTTCTATTGCAACTCCCTTTTAAATCAATTTAACTCTTGCTCAATCCCTCTAATTAATATAAAGGTATTTGCACACCACTGTCTATAGGTATATGATGGATTTTAAACTGCCATCAACACCAAGGCTATATTTTAAGTATAGCGTCTCGCTACGATTCTTAATTACAAAGTCTTTACCCAAAGAGCTCCGGTTGCACGTACCATATTGGCTCTTTCAATTTCAGGCCAGTCATACTATTCAGTTTTTTAATTAGGTAGATGGCGGCGTCGGCGTTTAGTTCTTGTTCGGGCTGGTGCATATAAACGTGGGCACTTTGCAATCCACTATGTAGCCAGTTTACTAGTTGCTCGGCCCAGGCATCCATTCGGGCAAAATCGGTTGGGTGCAGGTTGTGCCCGTTAAACCTGAGCAACAAATCCGGCGTGCTTAAGCGCATATGCAGGGCATCACGCCGCCCGGCTACATCCGATATGGCCGAGCCAATGTTATACTTTTCCATCAGCCCAAAGAGCTCATCTTGCGCCGGGCCGGACTTCAGCAAATCTTCGTGACGCACTTCCAGTACTAACCGCATATCGACCGGCCACACCTGAAAAAACTGTTCCAGTACCGAAATATGCTCTGCGCCGAAATGATGCGGAATTTGCAACAGTATCGGCCCTAACCTATCTTCTAACTCCGCCATTCTTATAATAAATATATCTAAGGCAGCGGCTTGCTGCAGGGGGTCGCGGCGGTGGCTGATGTACTGCGGCACCTTAGGCATAAAGTGGAAACCCGGCGGTACGGCATCGCGCCATTTTATTATTTGTTCACTGTGGGGTATGCTATAGTGAGTGCTGTTTAGTTCTACTGTAGAAAAAGCTTCGCCGTAGGCATTTAAAAATTCCTTTTGCGGAGTTTTAAGTGGATAAACCCGGCCTTTATATTTCCTATCACTCCAGACAGAACAGCCTATAAATATATTAGGTGAAGCGGCCGGTGTACCACCTAGTACGTTAGCAGTAGCCGGGTGCGCCGGGGGCAGCTCAAAGTTTACTTCAGCCAGGTCAGTTACTCTTCCAAATTGCATACCCTATAAACTACTAAGGCCGTAGCTAAATTCCTGAAATACTACTATTTTTAGCTAAATTCAGAATTGGTAATATTTTTAGTATGAACACTAAAGAATACGATAAAGAGATTATAAACGGCCGGGGTGCTCAGACCAATCCTGTTAGCCGGTTTAGTGCTCAGCAGCCTACTTTGGCGCACTGGGAAGGGATCGATGAATTGCCTACTCCCTCGCACCCTACCCAATTCTACGTTGAGCATCCTAAACAAATAGTCAATAAAGTTACCAGCCCCGATTTAGGGTTTGCCCACTCGGTAAACCCCTACCAGGGCTGCGAACACGGCTGCGTGTACTGCTACGCCCGCAACGTACACGAATACTGGGGGTTCAGCGCCGGGCTGGACTTCGAGAGCAAGATAATTGTAAAGAAGAACGCCGCTAAGGTGCTGGAAAAAACCTTTAACTCTTCCGGCTGGAAGCCCAGTGCTATTTCACTTAGCGGCAATACCGACTGCTACCAACCGGCCGAACGCAAGTACCAGCTTACCCGACAGATTCTGGAAGTATGTCTTCGCTACGGAAACCCGGTTGGCATCATTACCAAAAACAGTTTGATATTACGAGATCTGGATATTTTGAAAAAGCTGGCGAAGGAAGGTTTGGTACACGTATATATTAGCCTTACTACCCTCAACGAAGACCTTAGAAGAAAGCTTGAACCTCGTACAACTACTGCCAAGCGCCGCCTTCAAACCGTTAAAGAATTAACTGAGGTTGGCATTCCCGTTGGGGTTATGACTGCCCCGCTAATACCCAGCCTTAACCACCACGAGGTGTTTGAGCTAATTAAACAGGCAGCGGAACACGGAGCCGTAGCGGCCGGTCATACTGTAGTTAGGCTTAATGGCCAGGTAGGCCCAATATTCGAAACCTGGCTCCGACAGGCATTTCCGGATAGAGCTGATAAGGTGCTTAGCCAGATTAGAGAACTGCACGGAGGCACACTAAACGACTCGGAGTGGGGGCGGCGCATGCGCGGGCAGGGCCCAATTGCTGACAGTATTCACCAAATGGCTAAACTAGCTAAACAGAAATTTTTAGCTGGCCGGAGCATGCCTTCCTACAATCTGCAGGCATTCCGCCGCAACGGACAAATTGGCCTATTCTAAATAAAAACACCACCTGCAATGGCAAAGTGGCGTTCTAGCGAACAGGGTAATCAAAGTATAATTTTTCACCAAATCATCCCCTCCAGCCTGCTTTACCCCGGTTTAATTGGCAGGAAATAACAAGATGTAATATTATTTAATTAATAGTTTTTGCTGCAGGCGCTGGTTTTGGCTGTTGGTAAACTCAACTATATACATACCGGCCGCCAGGCGGTGCGTACGCAGGTGCAGCGTATTAGCTCCCTTAGCTACTTCTTCAGTATGCGCAAGAACTTCCGTACCGTGAATATTCATGATTCTGATAGTTAAACTTTCGTTTCGGTCAGCTTCCAGCGTAAGCTTGGTGGGCACGCCCTTTTCTGCCGGGTTGGGGAAAATAGCCGCCGCTGCATAATTAGTTAAGGTTTGTTGTACGTTGATGGTTTCGCTGTACTCGTAGCTGCCATCATTATCAACCATTTTCAGGCGGTAGTAGTGTAGGCCGTAGGGCTGGTTTTTATGCATATAGCCGTACCGGGTAAGGGTCGAGCTATTGCCTGCCGCTGCTTTTGAGGTCAAATACTCAAAATCACGACCATTGATGCTATGCTCAACTTCATAGTGCGATACGTTTTCTTCGGTTGCTGACTGCCAATCTAATTTAATGTTTGAATCTGGAGCTGATGCCGTAAAGCTGAATAGTTCAACCGGGAGTGTAGTTACCGGCGGATCGCCCGGTATACCGGCCCCAAAGCTGGAGAAGCCGGTAGCAAATCTTGCTGTTAGTTTATAGTATGCACCAAATCTGCTGAGTGTTCCATTAGAAACGTTGCCGGAGGCTCCGTTCGGCATACTGCCTGGGGCCACATCGCTAACGGTAGCCCCGCTAACTTTGGCCATCTGAATATTATTTCTACTATTCCCGGTTTCGGTTTCCCAGCCGGCTAGCTCAGCTTCGGTGTAGTATAGCGTAATATTATAGGAGCCTACTAAGCTGTTGTTGGTAGGGGTTATGGTAATAGTTTTATCAGTGAGAGCTTGGGCGGCTCCCTCGTTCCAGAATTCGGTAGCACTGGTGCCGCTTCGGTCAATCTCTACGGTGGTGCAACCATAGTTCCACTGGCTGGTATTTTCCAGGGTGGCTACCAACTCACCATCCGGGCTGTAAACGTTTACTGTTTCGTACGGACCAAAGTATACACTGCTAGAAGTTACCGAAGATTCTGGTATGTCACCAGCGCTTTCGGGCCTGTAAACTACTATATTATCTATAGCCAGTGGCGGGTTATTGGCTACTGTTCCGTTGTTTTCCCATAGCCAAGCCAAGTAAATAGTAGTATTAGAATTAATTGATATGCTCTCGGTCAATGTCGTCCAGCTTGTATAGCCCTGTAGTGTATGCAATGGGTTGAAATTAGCCCCGTTGAAGGAATAATATAAAACCCCGTAATCACGTAACGTACTACCTGAAATTTCGCCATTACCTATCACATCATACTCAATAATTACTTCGCTTGTACCGGATATATTAATGGCCGGAGAGAATAGAGCGTGATGTGAAGCACTGGTCCCACTGTAGGAAAGAGCACCGCTGCCGTCGGATATCAACGCGTAAGAACCGTTAATTGTCCAATTATTATTACCGCGAGTGCCACCAAAGGTTCTGGTACCCCAACCGGCATTGTCTAGTCCGCCGGTAAAGGTTTCAGTAAACAGATCTGTTTGCGTTACACTACCTTGGGCTTCCTGGTCATCATCGAATAGTATAAATTCCAGGCTAGATTTGACCGGGTTCAGGCTAACCTCTCCCGCACCATTGGCTATTGAAAGTCCAAGAATAAATTCTTCCCGCTCCTCAATTGCGGCGTCATCGTACACCCTTACGGTAAGAGTTTGATTGGCAGTAGAACCGGCAGCAAAGGTTATAGGTCCTCCCACAATGTCATAGTCTACTGATTCGGTGGCGGTGCTTTTGGTAGTTGTAACGTTCACTTCAACATCGGTAGCCGGGGCGCTATCAATAGTTAGAGTATAAGAATAATCGGTATAGCCGCGGCAATCTCCGCTACTGCTGCTGCTTTCGGTTACTGCCGCCCCGGTACTTGCCAAGCTTATCTCCGGCTTCTCTTCTTTAATTACCAGATTATCAACGTAAATATTATTGCCGTAGAAGTATCTTCCAACTAACCGAATTAAAACTGTTTGATTAGCATAAGCACTTAAATCAATTGATTCGGCCCGCCACTCGCTGGCATTACTGGGCACAAATATATCTGACTGATCGGAGGTGGTAGCCAGCGTACTGCCGGTTTTTCCGTAAACGGTAGTATACGTTGCGCCGCAATCGGTAGATATTTCTACGTACAAACCGGTTTGGGCCTCGGCTCGGGAGCGGGCGTAGGCTACATCAAACTCCAGCGATATGTTATTAGTTGCAGTTAAATCTAAAGCCGGCAGGTTAAGATAATCCAGGGTAGTTACGCCCGATGGGTAGTAAAAATAGCCCATCACTGCAGCCGAACTCCGGTTCCCTTCGCTATTCACCAAGTTAGAAGCGTGTGACCAGCTTATACATTCATCCGGGTTATCAATGCTCCAGCGTTCGTACGGAAATTGGCTTACATTTTCAAAATCTTCGTAAAAAGGCAAAGCCTGTCCGCTACCGGCAGTATAGAAATTTTCAGTAAGCGCGTTGTTTAACGAATTTTCATCTGAGCCGCCGTTGGGATTACTAATTGTGGCCGTAAAGGTGTGGCTACCGCTACCACTAGCACTAACTGAGGTAAGGTTAACAATTTCCGACTCCGCAATTGCCAGAGAGCCGGTCCAGTTATAGGTTGCTGTGCTTCCCCCATCTACCGAATACGTAATAGTGGCACTGGTTAAGGTAGAAGTACCCAAATTTCTGATTTCAATCTGCGGGCTAAAGGTGTTGCTGCAAACCTCGTTAGCCGGATTATAAATTTTAGTGATCGTAGCATCCAGGCTGCTAGGGTTTAAATGAACAGTACTGCTCAAAAGTTCGCGGCGGCGATCGGCTAGGGTTAGTACCGTACGCATTCGTAAGGTTTGGTCATTGGTGAATATGTTCATACACTCGTCATTAGTGTAGTCCATATAGTTTTCTACCATATCGCGGCTACCGCAGCTAAAATGCTCGTTGCAAGAAGTATTGGCCGCATCCGATTGAGGCGTATCGCCGCAGTAGTCGTCGGTGCTACAGTCGCCATCGCCCCAAATATGGCGTAAACCCAGCCAGTGCCCTACCTCGTGCGTGGTAGTTCTGCCCAGGTCATAAGTACTGCTTATAGTAAAAGAACCGTCGTCAGCATCTAAAGAACCAAATACATTGTACAACATTACTACGCCATCGGTACTGGCAGCACCAGTTGCCGGTGCACACCCACCAGTACCCATAGTTATACCAGCCCCACCACCAGTTTCCGGAAACTGCGCGTAACCAAGCAAACCGCCGGTTCCGCCTAAGGTAGTAGGCACAGTGCCAAACGCCACGGTCCACATATTAAGGTAGCGGGTAGGGTCCCAAATTGTAGCTGGTTTAAGCGTATTTTCAATGTCGGCCCGGTAATTCCAGGTAGCTACGCCCCCATCGTAACGGTGTATTCCCTCTTCGGCCAGTAAATTACCGTTGGGGTCAACTTTGGCCATTACAAATTCAATTTTCGTATCGGCACCGTCGGGGTGGGTGTTGTAGCCCCGGCTACCAAGTTTCTTCCTGAAATCTTCGTTTAGTACATCTATTTGCGACTGTATCTGAGCTGCGCTTATGTTTGACCCGTTTCCTGCTGTTTCGCCATTATGAACTACGTGAACAATTACCGGTATTTGCAGAACCTCGGAGGCTCCGTATGATCGGGCATTTGCGTGTTTGCCGTACTTTGCGGCTTTAACTTCCTGAATTTTTTGCTGGAGCTGAATTTCAAATTCATTGAAGCTTTGGTGCGGTGCGGCATTTTGCTGTCGTTCCAGTTCGTGCTCTACCGAAAGGCATCGTATATACCCATCGGGCGATTCTGAATTATGGGGCAACAACTGAGTGGTTACCCCTTTGGCTCGGGATTGAGCTTTAACTAAAGTGTTGCCTTTTTCTGTTTTGCTTTCAAGCGGTACGCTATAAACCTTGGTTTGCTGATTTCCGCCGGGGGGCGTAGTGTTCAACTGAATGGGAGCTTGCGCTAGAGCTAGGTTAACCGAAACTATACCCGCTAAACACAGCAATACTTCTCTCATAATTCTACCCTGTAATCCTTCTGCTGTAAACTGTAGACAAAAGTAACAGGAAGTGCCGGCAAAAACCTTCTAAAAACCGGTAGAACCTAACCCAGGTACAAGCACTTGGTAAATCTGAATATTAATGAACTTTGCGGTAGAAGGCATTGAAGATATGATGCTACATGGTGCTTGTGGCGGAAGTTATGCTGTATTGGTAATTGTAATTATATTCAATTCTGATATTTAGTTAAAAGGCTTACGTACCTAAGTAAGTTAATCAGTCAACTTCTTTACTACCAGTCGACTGGGGGTAATTTCTACCAGCTCAAAACCAAAAGATTTAATACTTTCGTCAGGAAAGAATATTTCCAGCGTACGGGCATCAATTGCCCGCCAGGTTCCGCGTACCGATTCGCCGTGCGCATCGTTAGCTGCTAAACCGTAGTACATCAATTCCCCGTCCGATTTTATATCGTACTTCTCGCGGCCGCGACTGGGGGGAAAGTCAAAGTCAGGATTTCTAAATACCAGATTACCAGCGTAATCTTCTTCGTGCGAATGAACCCATACCCCCCACAGGGCATCGGGCATGGTGGCCCCCGCCCCACCGGTATCGCCACTGCCGCATTGGTTAGCACTTAGGGTTATAAAGGCAGTTAAAGCAAGTGTGAAAAGGCTAAAGAAATTCATAACTAACGGTCTGGTTATAGTGAGCTTATACGAAATACCCCCCCTAAGGTGTTACAAAAAAATAATAGCACAAAAATTTGGTCGGTAAATTTACGACCTCTAAGTTTGTACCATCAAGTCATTTCTGACTGCGGTAGCACCTGCTACCAAGCCGGCACTGACTGATTTATAAAGAAGCGCGGAGAGACAGGCTCTACGATGCGCTAGCAACCCTCTCTGAGTTGGGGAACGGTGCTAAATCCTGATTCGGAGTATAAGCTGCCGAATGACTATAAATCCGTTAAGGTATGCGCTGGTTTAATTTCTCTACTGCTGATTTTTCTCCAACAACCACCCTGCAGGCTCGTATGGCAACCCGCTGTTGCTGTTGTTGCTGCGCTACGTGTTGTTGCTAGTTACCTCCTTTTCTAACGTACTGCACAACCTATAGCTCGCCTGCTCACCTACTGAGCCTAAGTTCCGCTATACCCTTTTCAATCTAAATAAAGTCCTAAAGGCTTATTTCTAATTGATGCACTGAAGACTTAGACATTTAGTCCATAGTCTATTGTCCATAATCCATTGTCTAAAATCTCAAGTATAAAATCTAACGTCTCATAACTAACATCTAAAAAATGTCTGCACAAAATCAAACCCCTCGTTTCGAAACTTTACAGTTACATGCCGGTCAGGAAATTGACCCTACTACTGGTAGCCGGGCCGTACCTATTTACCAAACCACCAGCTACGCCTTTAAAAACTCGGAGCACGGGGCCAAACTATTTGCCCTGCAGGAATTCGGGAATATTTATACCCGAATTATGAACCCCACCACCGATGTGTTTGAAAAGCGCATTGCCGCGCTGGAAGGCGGCGTAGCGGCCGTGGCTACCGGCTCGGGGCAGGCAGCCCAGTTTTTAGCACTAAACAACTTTTTGCAAGCCGGCGATGAGTTTGTGAGTACGCCTTTCTTGTACGGTGGCACTTATAACCAGTTTAAAGTAGCTTTTAAGCGCCTGGGTATTAAAGCTATTTTTGCTGAAAACGACACGCCCGAAGCCTTCGCTAAGGTAGTAAATGAAAATACCAAGGCTATCTACCTGGAAACTATCGGCAACCCCGGCTTTAATGTGCCGGATTTTGAAGAAATAGCCAAATTAGCCCGTCAGTACGATATTCCGCTAGTAGTGGATAATACCTTTGGCGCCGGCGGTTACCTTTTCCGTCCGCTGGAACACGGAGCCAATGTGGTTACTGCTTCGGCTACCAAGTGGATTGGCGGCCACGGTACTTCCGTAGGCGGGGTTATTGTAGACGGAGGAAATTACAATTGGGGCAACGGCAAATTTCCGCAGTTTAGCGAACCAGCCGAGGGCTACCACGGCTTAAACTTCTGGGAAGTTTTCGGAAAGAACAACCCATTAGACTTACCCAATATTGCCTTTGCCATACGGGCGCGCGTAGAAGGCCTGCGCGACTTTGGGCCGGCCCTAAGTCCGTTTAACTCCTTTTTGTTACTGCAAGGCTTGGAAACCCTGAGCCTGCGCGTTGACCGTACGGTAAGCAACGCTTTGCAAATTGCCCAGTGGCTGCAAAACCACGAGGAAGTGGAGAGTGTAAATTACCCCGGCCTGGCCAGCAGCCCCTATTACGATTTAGCTACTAAATACTTTAAGCGAGGCTTCGGTGGCGTGTTTACTTTTAAGTTAAAAGGCGACCGCGAGCGGGCCGCCAAATTTGTGGATAGTTTAAAGTTGATTAGCCACCTGGCTAATGTGGGCGATGCCAAAACCTTAATTATTCATCCGGCTTCTACCACACACCAGCAGCTAAGCGAACACGAGCAAGCCAGCGCCGGCGTAGACCCGAACTTGCTGCGGGTATCGGTAGGTATTGAACATATTGATGATATTAAAGCCGACTTTATCCAGGCCTTAGCGGCGGTTACTGCCCCGGAACCCGAGTTGGTTTAAAATATACAGTTCCCCGGCGCTCGCGTCCTTACCGGGGCGCGTAGCCCGGGGCACGTAGCCCGGGGCGCGTAGCTGAGTGCCTAACTAATTCCCTGGCACCCCAGACGGGCAGTCTAGGGCAAGGTGAAATTGAAAACAGAAAAAAAAATGCTTCAAACCTACACCTATACCGAACAATTTGAATTGGAGAATGGCAGCAGCCTGCCCGGCTTCAACCTAGCT
The DNA here is from genome assembly GCA_964504565.1 of uncultured Roseivirgaceae bacterium. GTDB lineage: Bacteria > Bacteroidota > Bacteroidia > Cytophagales > Cyclobacteriaceae > Cesiribacter. The sequence goes on along the minus strand of CAZDEY010000001.1, from coordinate 472,120 downwards.
TATACCACCCTAGGAAAACCGGACCCGGCACAGAATAATGTGGTGTGGATTTGCCACGCCCTCACC
>CAZDEY010000001.1:470780-472044 GCA_964504565.1 uncultured Roseivirgaceae bacterium | reverse complement strand
CACCGGCGATGCCCAACCGCAAAATTGGTGGCCAGGCCTGGTAGGCCCGGGTAAGCTAATTGACCCGGACAAGCATTTTATAGTGTGTGCTAATATGCTGGGCAGTTGCTACGGCTCTACCGGACCGCTAACGCCACACCCGCGTAGCCGCACTCCGTACTTCCACCGATTTCCGCAATTTACTAACCGCGATGTAGTGGCGGCTTTTCAGTTGCTGGCTCAGCATTTAGGTATTACGTCTATTCAATTGTTGATTGGAGGTTCGCTGGGCGGGCAGCAGGCGTTGGAATGGGCAATTTCTAAACCAAGTACAGTTAAAAACCTGGTGTTACTGGCTACTAACGCCCGGCATTCGGCTTGGGGCATAGCCTTTAACGAAAGCCAGCGGATGGCCATTGCGGCGGATAGTACCTGGCGGCTAAATAACCCCAAAGCCGGGCTAGAGGGTTTGCGCGTGGCCCGCAGTATTGCTATGCTAAGCTACCGCACCTGGCAAATTTACCACCATCGTCAACTGGAGGCTAATGACAGTCAACTGAGCCACTACCGGGCGGCGGGCTACCAGCAGTACCAAGGCCATAAATTGGCCGAACGTTTTAACGCTTATAGCTACTACCGCCTTACCCAGGCTATGGATAGCCATAATGTTGGCCGCGGTAGGGCAGGTATGGTAGAAGCTCTGCGGCAGGTAAAGGCTAAAACGGCGGTAGTCAGCATTACCTCCGATATACTATTTCCGCCGGTGGAGCAGGAATTTCTGGCTGAGCATATTAAAGAGGCGCAACTGCTAAAAATAGATTCTGACTACGGACACGACGGATTTTTAGTAGAAACCGAAGCTATCGGCAATGGCCTAAGGCAGTACTTTCCGGAGGTATTTGGGAAATACAATAGCAGTACTTTAACCCCCAGCCCGGCCCAAATTATAGCGTTAGGCTAACCCAGATTAACTATAACAGAAATGAAAATAATACGAATTGGACTATTTGGTTTTGGTACGGTAGGCCAGGGCTTATACCCGCATCTGTATCCGCGATGCCGGAAAAACCCGCCCCGCCCCGGCCGGGCTGTTTACTGCCAATCCGCGCGATATACTGGACAACCCGGAAATTGATATTATTGTAGAGGCAATTAGCGAAACCGAACCCGCCTTTGCCATTGTAAAAGAAGCCCTACAGCGGTGGATTCCGGTAGTTTCGGCCTCTAAGAAAATGCTGGCCCTGCACCTTCAGGAACTGGTAAGCCTGCAAGCCGAAACCCGTAC
>CAZDEY010000001.1:449016-470770 GCA_964504565.1 uncultured Roseivirgaceae bacterium | reverse complement strand
CCTTCCGCTTTGAGGCCGCCGTGGGTGGGGCCATCCCCATTATTAGCAGCCTGCGCGAATCGCTTTCGCACGAGCCGGTACGGAGCATTCGCGGAATACTGAATGGTACTTCTAACTACATTTTAACCCAAATGCGCCGCCAAAACTGGAGCTACCAGCACGCCCTGGCCGAAGCCCAGCGTTTAGGGTTTGCCGAGGCCGACCCTAGCAGCGATGTGGAAGCCTGGGATCCTACTTATAAGCTATGCTTATTAAGTTGGCAGGCATTCGGGCATATAATTCACCCTAGCCAGGTAGTAAGAAGAGGAATTAACCAGCTGCCGGCTAACCTAACCGCACCGGAGGCAAACAACCGCTTGCGCCTGGTTGCCCAGCTAGAAAAAAATAGCGACGGTGGCTTTAATGCCCGGATAGAACCCGAATGGGTAAGCGCTGAAGATCCGCTTTACGGTATTGAGTACGAGCTAAACGCCGTGCAGGTAAATTTGGCCTATAGCGGCCCCCATACGCTTAGCGGCCGCGGTGCCGGTGGGTTGGCTACCGGCTCGGCAGTACTGGCCGATATTCGTTCAATCATATTTCAACATAAATATTTAACCGACCCTATATTTTCTGGCTAAAAAGTACATAATTGGTTAACATTCTGGTAATAATAAGATTAGGTTGGTATACTCTGTTACTAATTATCTACTTGTGTTTATTTCTGAGTCCTACGCTTACGGAGCCTTACAACAGAACCGCAACCTATACTTGTATCTGCTGCTAGCTATTGATCTTGCGCTATTGATAGCCTACCCTCTTTGTTCGCTCGGCTTTTTGCCCGACAAACAGTTGCTGGTAGGCGAAAACCTGAGTTACGGCGAGTGGTTCCAGTTTTTCAAGTTTTCCGGGCTTATTATAGGGTTATTTTGCCTGGCCTATAGCCGGCATAGCCGGGTACTTTTTAGCTGGGCGCTCATATTTAGCCTTTTGCTGATAGATGACTTTTTTGAATTGCACGAGGCGGGCGGCAATTGGTTGACCACTAAAATAAATAGCCTGGAATTGCTTCCTGTTTACTTTAGTAAAAGCTACGGCGAGCTTTTGGTACTGGGCGTTGGCGGATTGGTGTTGGTAACTCCAATACTTTTATGCCACTGGCGGGGCAGCGAGGATGAACCTAATCTAATAATTAGTCAGGATATACTGTTGCTAATGCTGGCGTTAGCCTTTTTTGCCGCCGGAGTAGATTTTGTACACGAGTTTTTTGAGCGGAGAACCCTTATGCGCGGCCTATTTACCTTACTTGAAGAGGGCGGCGAAATGATAGTACTGAGCAGCACAGTTTGGTATATAAGTTGGGTAGTGAAGCAAAGATTTGCCTCCAAAAATGAAGCCCTTATCTTTAATTAGAAACAACTAGGAAATTACTACAGCGCATATATCACTAATGCATTATAGAAATAAAGTCTAAATACCTAGGCCCAATTACTTAGTATTTAAACCTATAGACTATCAGCCATAAATACGGCTTCTTTTAGTTCGCTTACCCTATAACGGGCGTAGTCCTGGTAATTTTTATTAGCCGTATCGGTTTCGGCCAGAAACTTTTGGTAGTAGCGGATGGCCACCTGCTTATCCTGGTAGTATTTCTCGTAGGTTCGGGCTAAATGGTAAAGTAACAGCTCGTTTTTACTGCCCTGGTAGGCAGCTTTGTAGGCTTTAATAGCTTCGGCATAATTCCCTTCTTCCTCGTAGGTAGCGGCCAGTTGGGTATAGTAGTGAGAAAGATTATCGCTTACACCGGCCTGGGTTGCTTTCTGCAGAAAATGTAAACCCAAGGCTACTTGGCCGTTATTGCGGTAGCTCAATCCTAGGTAGTAAAATAGTGCCTCACTTTCGGCCCCGGCAGCCTGTACTTTTTCCAGATGCGTAATAGCTGCCGGGTAGTCTTTTTGGTAGAATTTCGAGATACCCATAACCTGTCGGTAGTACGTGCTGCTATCGCCCAGGGCAAACAGCTTTTCAATCGTGTGTACAGTTTGATCGTAGCGCTTTAGCTGATAGGCCGAACGAGCCAGCGTCCGTAATAGGCGAATGTTAGTACTATCCAGCTTAAGGCCGGCCAAGGCTAGTGCCCGGGCGTTGCCGGCTTCATTCGCCTTTAGCCACAAATTAGCCAACTCGGCCCGACTGTCGGCATCATTTGGCGAAAGGCTTAAAGCTAATTCGTAGTAGGCCATAGCTTCACCAATATTATCAGTTTCTTTATGCACGAAAGCCATTTGGCGGGCGTAGTAGGCATTGGTTGAATCTAGCGCGAGTAGGTAGGCATAGGTATTGGCCGCCTCGGCATAATTTTGGCGCTGCGTATATACCTGACCCAGCAAAGCCCGGGCAGGCTGGTGGTTATTATCGGATTCAACTGCCACTTGTAGCGCATCAACTGCTCCCAACAAGTTCCCAGTTTGGATATAACATTGGCCTAATAGATAATTTTGCTGAACTACGGTTGATGAATCCGGTGCCGTATTTTTCAACAACTGAATAGCTTTTGTGTACTGGTAGCGGCCCATCAACGCTTGAGCACTATCTGTTGGTGATGTAGGGTCTTCTATACGGTTGTTTTGCCCAAATGCATTAAGTGTACCTAGAATCAATAAATAAAAAACAGCTAATCTTTTCATGGATGAAGTCATACACTAGCTAATTAACCTAATTTTTGTATCAATAACTAAAAGATTAGTTGAATTCTGATCTAAGCATAATTAGTAACTAGGTTACTTAGAGTAACCTAGTTACTGAGCATTTCAAAGCTTTTCTGTTTATTCCGAATTCGCCAACCCGTCAAACAACCTCTTCACTTGCCAATCACCGAAGCCGTAGATAAGTTCTCTTCTATTAAATTCCTTGAAGACCGCAGCAAAATCGTCGGTACCTAATTCCTTTATAATCTGAGTAAGCACCCGACTTGGCCGCCCTGAACTTCCACCCTCTGGAAAACGCGCCAGATGCGCTAGAACTGCAGCTTTTAAGTACGGATATTGAGCTTCTAAGTCTTCGGAAGCTTTTAGCAACTCTTCACTATAATCTTTCTGGTAAAAATCCCATAAACTCCCCAATTTTCCAGGATCAGAAATCAACTCCCGGCTTTGATAAGATTCCAAAAGTTCAGCATCTGTTAAATGCCCAAAGCTATAGGGCGAATGCGGCAGCGGACGAACCAGATAAACCAAACCGGTTCGGTCTTTTTCCGCCAGCAGATGCACTACAAACCACAAATTCACCTGGCAAAACAGATCATCTTCAAACCAAAGATTAATTTCCGCCCCGGCCGGAATATTCCTAACCTTCCCAAACTCACTAACCGATTTCCTATAATAGTCCTCCACACTAACCCCCGCATAAGCCGAACTCAAAAAAGCCGCCCGGTTCCTATAAAATTCCTCTAAACTCTCTCCGCGGACATCCCCATCAACCAAAGCCTCCCGCATTACTAACACCTCTCCTTCCAAACTCATCGGAAAGCGAGTTTTTAGGGCATCGCCGTTTAGTATGTGGAAGATATTATTCACATTTTTCATTCATACACAGCGGATCCCCGCATAATATCAGCAAACAATTTCCAGCTAGGATCATGAGCATCCTGACCTGGCTCAACGTTTCTATAATACCCCTCTATATCTCGACTGTAAACCGACATAGCCTCTAAAAATAAATCCAGTCGATTATTTTCCCACCTCTGCTCATTATGGCCATGTCTGACAAAATCAGCCTGCAACAATTTTAAAAATCTGATGAAGGTTTCCTTATCGTACACCTCAATATTCCAAGCAACAATTTCTTCCATATTTAAATCCTTAATTCAAGTGAAGTTGTTGTGGTTGGTGTAATACTATAAGCTTCTGACAGCAACAAAACTAGTCTAAAGACTAAAGACTCATGACTCATGACTATTCCAAAAAATTCCCAGGCTTCCGCTCCTCCCAATCGGTAGCTTGCTGATACTGCCGGGCTACGTTTACCAACTTGCCTTCATCGAACAGATTGCCCAGCAGGCAGATGCTGACGTTGGCGGGATTACCGTTTTGGTTCAGGCCGCTGGGCATAACCAGGCAAGGGTGGCCGGTTAGGTTGGTAATGAGCAGTTGGTTGCCGCTGAAGGTTGGGGCGATGATAACGTCATAGTCTTTAAAGCGCCGGTTTACCTCTTTCATCAGTTCCAGCCGTACACGATTAGCCTGCAAATATTCCACCGCCGGTATAAAACGCGCCGAGCGAAACACATTAGGCCAGGCATTTTTAATCTGCCGAACCAGCAGCGTATCGCGCTGGCTGCGGGTCAGGTCATCAAAAGCGGCCGCCGCTTCGGCACTTAGGATGGCAGGCAGGCCTTCAATAGGCAGTTCATTGTCGGTAGGCAGGTAAACCGGCTCCAGCTTGGCACCCAGCGCCCGAAATTTAGCCAGCACCACACTATCGCGACTCCGTGCCCAGTAGTCGTCAGCTTCAAAATCGGCTTGCAGGTAGCCGATCTTCAATTCTTTCAGCGGTTTATCATTAGGCGTATATCTGCTAGCTATGCTGTAGGGGTCGGTGGCATCGTAGCCGCGGATGGCATCGTACACAATGGCGCAATCTTCGGCACAGCGGGCCATGGGGCCGAGTTTGTCCATGGTCCAGCTAAGAGCCATAGCCCCGCTGCGACTCACCGTGCCAAAGGTGGGGCGCAGACCCGTAATACCTGTGCGCGTGCTGGGCGATACAATACTGCCCCAGGTTTCGCTGCCAATAGCAAAGGGTACCAGACCCGCTGCAACTGCCGAGGCCGGTCCGGCCGATGAACCGCTACTGCCCTGCTCCAGGTTCCAGGGGTTTTTGGTGGTGCCGTTAAACCAGACATCGCCCCAAGCCAGCGCGCCCAGGCTAAGTTTGGCGACCAGTATCGCTCCGGCTTCATCCAGCTTTTTAATAACGGTGGCAGTTTCCTTCAGCTCCTGATCTTTGTAGGCCATAGCACCCCAGGTAGTTGGATAGCCCTCTACCGCCAGCAAATCTTTAGCACCGTAAGGGATGCCATGCAGCAAACCACGCCACTTTCCGGTTTTAATTTCCTTATCGGCGCGGCGGGCACTTTCCATGGCGCGCTCCTCGGTAAGCGTAATTACGCACTGCAATTGAGGATTATACTTTTTAAGCCGTTCCAGCGACAGGCGGGTCAGTTCTTCCGAAGTGATTTTCTTATTCTTAAGCAGGTACGCCAGTTGCGAAATTGTATAAAAGGCCAACTCCTGCCTATTTTTGGGCACTTTTACCAAAGCCGGAAGTTTAAAATTAGCTCGCGCCCCGTCCTTTTCCGGAAAATTTACCTTTCCTTCAACTCCTATTCTTGGATCAAAGGTAAGGGCCGGGGCCAGGCTGTTGGGGATGGTATGCTTCCGGACCAACTCATAGCCTTTACGCTGTTCGTTGAGGTTATCCAGCATACTATCGCGCTGGGCGGGCGTAAATTCCAGGCCTATAACCGTTTCGGCACCGGCGATAGCCGCCGGGTCAATAGTGTTAGGGGAGTAAAAGGTGAAGGCGGCTAATGAACCGGCCGCCAGCAGAATAAATAGCAGTAATTTGCGCATGTAGAAGTGGTTATAGATCCTGAAACAGGTTCAGGATGGCTTTGGCGAGTTGGTAATTATATGGAGGAATAAGATAGGGAAGGCTGGGGTAAATTGAAAGAAAGGCTTTAATTTATAGGAATGAAGAAGCAGCTTGTGCGGCCTCAACCTATTCAACCTATTTGAAGTCTTCCGGCAGGGCGACTTCAAATCTAAATAAAAGGTAGTCTGTAGACTACCTACACTCTACAAAGAAGCATGCCTTAAGCTCTTTGTAATAGCTAGCCAGCCCGGGGACTGGTTTTTCATTAGCACGTTTGTAGTCAGTAAGACTACAAACAGGATAGTATCTATTAACCAGCTAACCAACCCTACTCAAACTCAATATTTATATCGTAGCGGTAGCTTCTGCCTTTGCCAACCGATACCAGAATTCCTAACTCTACCAGTTCCTGCAGATCGCGGGTGGCGGTGGCTTTAGATGCTTGCGTTAGCGACACGTACTTTCGGGCGTTCATGCCTCCTTCAAAGTTGCCCAGCGTAGCCTGAAGCATACGTTCAATTACTTTACGCTGGCGCTCGTTCAGTTTTGGTTTAGCTTTATCCAGAAAGCGGGCTTTTTTTAGGGTGAACCGCACCACCTGCCCGGCCAGTACCTGCGCCTCCAGCACTACACCTGCAAAATAATTTAACCATTGGTCTACCGTTAATGTACGTTGCGCCTTTTGCAATTGCGCGTAGTACTCATTTTTGTTGGCCTCCAACACACTGGAAAGGCTAAGCACCACCGGCCGGCCTATGGACTGCGATAGGGCTTTTTCCGCCACGGCCCGGCCTATACGCCCATTGCCATCCTCAAACGGGTGAATGCTTTCAAAATACAAGTGGGCTAGGGCCGCGCGCACCGGGGCGTGTTTTATAGACTGGCTTCCCCCGGGTGCAGTATCATTAAACCACCGGATAAACTGCCGCATCTCGTCGGGTACCCGCTCCGAGGGCGGCGCTTCAAAATGCACTTTCTCTTTACCGTAAGCGCCCGATACCACCTGCATAGGCTCGGCATGGGTGCGCCAGTTGCCTACTGCAATACCCGGACTGCCGGGGAATATCAGGGTATGCCAGGCAAACAACTCCTCGGCGGTAAGCGGGGTGGCGTAATGCTGCCGCACCGCTACCATAAGCTCCCCAATGCCCCCGGCCCGGGGGTCGGAAACGGGTAGTTTAGGGCCGGCATAGCCCAGGTGGTTTTTTATGGATGACATCACATCCTGCCTACTGAAGTACTCGCCCTCAATGGCCGAGGTCTTAACCGCCTCCGCCACCATTAACTCCAGCGTAGATTGCAGCGATATCTCAGCCGAGCTCCCTTCTAACAAGCCGGAAACCACCCCAACCTCTCGTTCAAAACGTAAGATGCTGTCGAGCAAAGGCTCCACTTCATATACAAAACCCGGCCAGTTAGCCAGTTGCCAGTTATACCCCATGAGCCAATTAGAATTTATAATTGGCTCAATTATAAGAAAATTATGATTCGATTAATAACTTCAATTGGCTCAAAATAAGTTATAACTAACTCTGAAGACCCTATTTACTGGTGCTAATTTGTAACCGGGTGGCGCTCCACGAGTGCCTATGTATAATTGATACCGTAAAAAAAGGATTTTAAATCTTGGTCAGTTCTGCCTGAAGTTGATATTAAATAGCAGTTGATTACGAACGCGTTGCAAACGCGCTCGAGAAGTATGGCATTTCTTTTTATATTGTTCAGCTATTTATACAGAGCTGGTAGGTTCCCAAAGTTTCTACCTACTTGCCAAACCCTGAGAGTTCCATGACCTTAGAATTATACAGTAATAATATCATCAAGCGTTATAAATACCCCCAAATATGAATACTATCAGATTATTATTCATAACGATTATTCTTATAACCCTTAATGGGCTTGCCTTTAGCCAAGCTAGAGTAGATAGAGCTGAGCTCTCGTTTTCAAGTGAGTCAGATAAACTAAAAAAAGCAACTGGATGGGCATATAATTCTACCCTTGGAGAATGGATAGATTATCGAAATCTCATCTCTGATAACAAGGATTATAAGGCAAAAAATATATTGTTAGGAGGTTCTTGGCTGAAGTCTCGAGAGAACCAAAACTTCATAGATATTCAAACTAAATCGTTAGATTTTGAAGGTGAAACCTATTATGTGTTACTCATTAGAAAAATGAATGGGGGTTATAAATATCCCACACTTCAATTAGAATACATTACTTTTAAGAGTATGTTCGGATATATCTTTACTGAAAATGAGTATAAAAAACTCATTAATATTAACAGTGAGGTAGTTTTAAAAACAACTAAGGTTGTGGCTTCTGGTTCAAAATATAAGAGATATAACGAATCTGAGTTACTTGATGAAATTCAAACTGTCCTATTTTCAAATAATACCTACCGCACTACTACCTACAGATTCCCGGTAATGATTTCCGATGAAGGCAATATAAGATTTTATTTGCCAGTCGCCAGCTATAAGGACTATGACTTTGAAGAAGCTTATTTTGAAACCAGCTACAGAGAATTTAACCGATTAATCATTAAATGACAACTAAATATCTCACCTGAGACCGTGGTAGCTAACTTTATTTATGGCTCCACCCATCAACTCGGCGCAATTACCGTTGGGAACATTGGAAACAGTAGTAACCCTTCTACCTCTACCACCTAAAAAATAGCCAGCTATTTACAAAAAAATCGAAGACAGAACACCTAATCTCAATACTCAATAAAGAGATTGTAGAAGAAACTGCCCAAAAGTGGCTAAAAGATCGCAAAGGCCGCGAGTTGGAATTCGATGATATACTTCATTACCAAAAAATAATAGTAGCCCTTACCGAAACCCACCGCCTAATGCAGGAAATAGACAAGGTTGAAATAGAGTAAAACGGCTCCGTTTATAATCCTCTCACTTCGGAGTCTTGCTGACTCCGAAGTTACAATACATGACAGTCTCCAGACTATCGAGTTGCCATAAGAAACCCAATAAATTATAGCAGTCTCGTCCCATGGTTGGTGTCCTCACCAACCAATTTTGTACATAAAAGAGCTAATTCAAGGTGGCTGATTGGGCAATTAGATGCTTCTTTTTATTTAGACGATCCAATAGCTAGCACCTTCACAAATTATACGCCAAAACATATAATATATAATTCTTACCCGAACTTATATTCAATTACATATAATTATATATCTTTAAGCTTAATTACATCTAAAAGCATATAATGAGCCAGTTGGCAAAACTTGTAAAGGAGAGAAGAAAAGCGGTTAACCTGACCCAGGAAGAATTTGCCGAGCGGGCCGGGGTTGCCCTTACCGTAGTGCGCAAAATAGAACAGGGCAAAACCAACCTGAACCTGGATAAGGTAAATTTGGTACTGCGCATGTTTGGCCACGAGCTGGCCCCGGTAAATAGCCAAGAACTCCATGAGACAAGCTAAGGTATTTTATAAACACCACTTGGCGGGCATACTTACCGAAACCCATGAGGGTGAGTATGTTTTTCAGTACGATGCCCAGTACGTACTCGAGCACCCAGGTAACTTTATAACGTTTAGTATGCCGGTTAGGGAAAAACCCTATACCGAAAAGCGGCTGTTCCCGTTTTTTGAGGGCCTAATTCCGGAAGGCTGGTTGCTGGATATTGCCGCCGAAAACTGGCGAATCAATAAGAACGACCGTATGGGCTTACTACTGGCCTGTTGCCGCAATTGTATAGGTGCCGTTAGTGTAATTCCTATAACTGAAGAGCATGGAACATAAATGTTTGTATTGCTACCAGCCAATAGCGCATGAACTTGACTTTCATGAGAAGTGCGCGTTAGATTTTTTTGGCACGCCGGTTCCGCCCAAAATTGAATACTCACTCCACCAGATGGATGAGCTGGCCAGAAACGTTGTAGAACGCAGCATTGCCGTGCCCGGCGTTCAGCCCAAACTATCCATGTCATTAGTGAAGAAAACCCAAACCAATACGGCAACGCGCTTAACCGTAGTTGGTGCGCTGGGTGGAAATTTTATCTTCAAGCCCCCATCCGATCGGTTTCCTCAAATGCCGGAAAATGAACACCTGACTATGCGCATAGCCGAAGCCTTAGGCATTCGGGTGGTACCCTCCAGCTTAATTCGTTTAGCCTCTGGCGAGCTTAGCTATATTACCAAACGCATTGACCGGCTGGAAGGGGGCGAAAAGCTGCACATGCTGGATATGTTTCAGATTACCGAAGCCTTTGATAAGTATAAGGGATCGATGGAGAAAGTGGGGAAAGCGCTGGGCAAATATTCCAGCAATACCCTACTGGATAAAACCTTCTACTTTGATCTGGCACTATTCTCTTTTTTAAGCGGGAATAATGATATGCACCTGAAGAATTTCTCTATGATTGAGGGTACTTCAGGTTGGGTGCTGGCCCCGGCTTACGACCTTCTGAATGTAGCCATTGTGCTGCCGGAAGATACCGAGGAGCTAGCCTTAAGCCTGGCCGGAAAAAGAAAGAAGCTAAAGCGAGCACATTTTGAAGGATTGGGGACTGAATTGGGGCTAAACCCTAAACAAATTAAAGGAGCCTTCAACCGGATGGTAAAGAATAAAGAAACGGCCTTTGATTTAATTGATCAATCGTTTCTGTCGGAACCAATGAAAATTGCCTATAAAGAAGTTATGGATAAGCGATACACTCAATTAGAGCTTTAGCGCAGCAATTTATCTATACACCTACCAACTAGCTTTCCCTGAACTTTCGGTGTAATTTTGGGCGTTGTTGCTTCAGCCAGAAACCTCAGTACCTTGCCGCAAAAATTACTCCTGATAACGCCGCCCTTTACCCAGCTCAATACGCCCTACCCGGCTACGGCTTACCTCAAGGGTTTCCTGAATACCAAAGGGGTATCCTCCTATCAGTGCGATCTGGGTATTGAGGTAATCCTGGACCTTTTTTCGGCCCCCGGCCTGCGCCAACTGTTTGCCACCATTGAGGCCAAAGGTTTAACCCTTTCCGAGAACAGCCAGCGGATTCTGGCGCTCAAAAAGGAGTACCTGAAAACCATTGATCCGGTAATGGGCTACCTGCAGGATGGCAACCCTACGCTGGCCCATATTATCTGCGAGGGTACTTACCTGCCCGAGGCCGGCCGTTTTGCCCAGCTCGACGACCTGGAGTGGGCCTTCGGTACCATGGGCAGCCGCGATAAAGCCCGCCACCTGGCTACGCTCTACCTGGAAGACCTCTCGGACCTGATTGTGGAGGCCGTAGACCCGCACTTTGGCTTTAGCCGCTATGCCGAACGCCTGGGCCGATCGGCCAATACCTTTGATGCCCTGCAGGCCGAACTACAAAAACCCAATACCTATATCGACGAACTTACGCTGAACCTATTGCAGCAGCACGTAGCGCGCGAGCAACCTACGCTAGTCGCCCTTTCGGTGCCTTTTCCGGGTAATTTGTACAGCGCCTTTAAGTGCGGGCAGTGGCTTAAGCGGCACCATCCGTACATTAAAATTGTGATGGGCGGCGGCTTTGCCAATACCGAGCTGCGTTCCCTCTCCGATGCCCGCGTATTCGATTACCTGGATTTTATATGCCTGGACGATGGCGAGGCGCCCATTGAAAATCTGATTCAGCACCTGAACGGCGAACGCGAATTGGCGCAGCTAAAGCGCACCTTTGCCCGCACTGGGGGACGGGTGGTGTACTACAACGGTAGCCGCCAGAAAGATTATCCCCAGCGCGAGGTAGGCACGCCCGACTACTCCGATTTTCCGCTGCACCGCTATCTTTCAGTTATCGAGATTGTAAACCCCATGCACCGCCTCTGGAGCGACGGCCGCTGGAATAAGCTTACCTTGGCGCACGGCTGCTACTGGGGCAAGTGTACCTTCTGCGATGTATCGCTGGACTATATTAAGCGCTACGAGCCGGTAACCGCCGGCCTGCTCTGCAATCGCATTGAGGAGCTGATTGCCCAAACCGGCCAGAACGGTTTCCACTTTGTAGACGAAGCCGCCCCGCCGGCCCTCTTGCGCGAACTGGCGCTGGAAATTCTGCGCCGTGAGCTCACCGTAGTCTGGTGGACGAACATCCGCTTCGAACGGAGCTTTACCGCTGACTTATGCCGCCTTCTAAAAGAATCGGGCTGCATTGCCATTAGCGGCGGGCTGGAAGTAGCCAGCGATCGGCTGTTGTCGCTGATAAAAAAGGGCGTTACTATTGCCCAGGTAGCCAAGGTTACCGAAAACCTGACCACCGCCGGCATTATGGTGCACGCCTACCTCATGTACGGCTTCCCTACCCAAACCGCCCAGGAAACCATTGACTCGCTGGAGGTGGTGCGGCAGTTGTTTGAGCAGGGCATCGTACAGTCGGGCTTCTGGCACCAGTTTGCCATGACGGCCCACAGCCCCGTAGGCATAAACCCGGCCCTGTTCGGTGCCAAACGGGTAAACGAAACCGTCGGCACTTTCGCCAATAACGATCTCTACCACCACGACCCGCAGGGTGCCGAGCACGAGCTGTTTAGCGAAGGCCTGAAGAAATCGCTGTTCAACTATATGCACGGCCTTGGTTTTGAGCTGCCGCTACAGCAGTGGTTCGATTTTAAGGTGCCGCGCACTACTGTACCCCCTACACTTATTCAGCAGCAACTGGCCAGCGAAGAAGCTAACCCGCTGAAGCCAACTTCTAAAATTATCTGGCTGGGCAATAGGCCGCAAGTAAGCTACGGCACCAAAAAAAGGAAGGGCAAAGAAGTAAAAGTAGCCAAGTTCCGCTCTGCCAATAAAAAGCACGAACTCGAATTCAGCCTCCGCCACGACTGGGGCGACTGGCTACTGGCGCTACTCCCCCAACTAGAACCCGCCGGCCCCAACGTATGGACGTATCAGCAGCTAAAGGAAGACTTTGAGCATAGGGGTTTAGGACCTTGGGAGCACTTCTGGTACAGCCAGCAGGCTGGAGAGCTAAGAGAAAGCGGGTTGTTGGTGTTGTAAGGATGTGTTTACTGAAAATGGTGCGGAAGTTCTTCTTCCGTGCCATGGTTGAGTGAAAAACCGGTCGTTATAGTCACGGAACTAAGTTCCGCCCTATGGTAGTGCTATATCATCACAATCGTACTTAGCATCTTCCTTATGTACCTTACTGCCGGTTGCGTCCAAAGGGAAGCATTCCTACATTTAGCGCTTTGCAAGTGAGCTAAACGCCATAGTAGTATTCAATAAACAGATTCCCCTAGAATTCACTCCGCTAGGTAGCGTAAATTCGGGGAATGACGGTTTTACTATCGCTGTCATTCCCCGAATTTGTGTAGGTAACGGAACAAATTCTAGGGGAATCTGCTAATTCATTGGTCGTAAATAGCAATTCTCTTCGGCGCGCTTTTGGGAGGCTGGGTTGAAGTGGAGTCAAAGGCTCAAATAAGCACATTCTGGTCTTATCTTTTGAGCTTCTGAAACGTGAGAAGATAGTTTTCTGATTATGCTACACAGGCAAAATAGTTTTTACACAGCCTCTTAGTTCCGCGCCAGTATGAGCCGGCTTACGAAAGATCAACCACCTTTTAACCTCAGCTCATCAACCTCCTCATCAACCAATTTCCACTTATTCTTATCCAGTTGGCTTGTATCAACTGGCCTAACATGCATAAATACCGGCGCCAGGTACTGAACCTCTACTGTGCGGCGATTGTAACCAAACGCGCCAACATCCTGCATCTGAAATTCTATATACCGAAAGGGAATTTTCTGGTGCTGATAGAGAACAGTTTGGGTATGGTAAACTCCCCCCGAATTCAAATAACTGAACGGCCCACTTACTACCATTAAGCCTATTACTACCAGAGTAAGCAAGATCGTAGTTATTCTCAGTACTGCTTGATAGAAGTTCTTAATTGAGAAGATAAGCGTTAGTACCGCCAACATGGGCAGTGCGTAGTACACCACTTTTTTCAGGATAGCTAATTTTATATCTACCGGGGTCAGGCCATCCAATAAAAATAGAACCAGGCCTATATAGAACCCAATTACTACCAATCTTTTCCAGCTATTCACGACCTTTTTATTTCCTAAAAATGTTAGCAATATAGGGCTGTATTACGCAGCTTCTGTTGTCAAATTGCTAAAAAAATAGGAATTTAGCCCATGATGCGAGAGAACTATTTGACCGGAGAGGACGAAAACCTGAGCCAGGGCGAACGCGATATTGAAAAGGCACTACGGCCGCTTTCATTTGAGGATTTTACCGGGCAGGTTAAGGTGCTGGAAAACCTACAGATTTTTGTACAGGCCGCTAAAAAGCGTGATGAACCGCTGGACCACGTACTGCTGCACGGCCCTCCGGGGCTGGGTAAAACCACCCTTTCGCATATAATTGCCAACGAACTGGGTGCCAATATTAAAAGCACCAGCGGCCCGGTGCTGGATAAGCCCGGCGATCTGGCCGGCCTGCTCACCAACCTCGATCCCGGCGATGTGCTGTTCATCGACGAGATTCATCGCCTGAACCCGGTGGTAGAGGAATATCTGTACTCGGCTATGGAAGATTTCAAGATTGATATTATGCTGGATAGCGGCCCTAATGCCCGCACCGTGCAGATCAGCCTTAGCCCGTTTACCTTAATTGGAGCTACTACCCGGGCCGGTATGCTAACCTCACCGCTTAGGGCACGTTTCAGCATAAGCTCCCGCCTGGAGTATTATGATGCCAAGCTCCTAACTACTATAGTTCAGCGGAGCTGCGACATATTAAATACTCCGGTTGAAGATGATGCCGCCTATGAAATTGCCCGCCGCAGCCGGGGCACTCCGCGTATTGCCAATAATTTATTGCGCCGCACCCGTGATTTTGCCCAGATTAAAGGCAACGGCACCATAACCCGCGAAATAGCGCAAATTGCCCTTAACGCGCTTGATGTAGACGAACACGGCCTGGACGATATGGACAACCGCATTCTGCAGACTATAATTGAGAAGTTCAAGGGCGGGCCGGTAGGCTTAACTACAATTGCTACCGCCGTAGGTGAAGAAGCCGAAACCATTGAGGAAGTATACGAACCCTTTCTTATTCAGGAAGGTTATATTAAACGAACCAGCCGCGGCCGGCAAGCTACCGAGCAGGCGTATCAGCACCTGGGAGTAATTCCGCCAACCCAGCAAGGCGGACTGTTTGGGTAGAAAAAAGTACCTGCCTTTCCTAAGCTTACAGTAATTTCAGTATATTAGAACGCTATAGTTCTCTACTGATAAATTTGGTGAAACTCAGGTATACATTATTTACCCTCCTTTTTAGTGCAGTTCTGCTATGCCTGAATAGCAATGCTCAAACCTCAACTGATAGCCTACGGCAGGTTTTAACCCATAATATTTCGGATTCCGCCCGGGTTACTACCCTGCTAGCCCTGGCCAAAGCCTACCGAAACCAAGTTCCGGATTCGGCAATTGCTATTGGCCGCCGGGCGGTAAAAATTGCCGAGTCAACTAAGAATTTGACACTACTTGCCAGCGCCGAACGCACAGTAGGGGCCGGTTACTACTTTAAAGGCGATTACAAAGGTGCCGCCGAGCAGGAGCAAAAAGCTTTAAAGATTTTTCGCCAACTTAACGATACCCTTCAAGTAGCCATGTCGGAGAACAATATTGGCTCTAATTTTCTGAGCTTGGGCAGCTACGATAGTGCCCTTCTCCATTTGGCGCGATCTCGCCGTCAGTTTCGCATTTTGCAGGATACCGCCAAGGAGTTATTTGTAGCCAACAACATCGGAATAATATTAATAAGGCAGGCAAACTACCCGGAGGCTATGCGTACTTACCTAGAGGCCTTAGAAACTGCCGAGCTTTATAATGATGAAGATACCCGCCTAAAAATTCTGAATAATATTGGGGTTATATATGAAAAACAAGGAAACTGGGATGAAGCCCTGGCTATTGGCTTAGACTTGCTAGAAGCCTACCGCAAGCAAAACAATAGGGTTCAGGAGGCCTTAACCCTTAATAATATCGGTACGCTGTACGATAATTTAGGCGAGCCGGAAAAAGCCCGCGACTACCTAACTAATTCTATAAAGTTATATTCCAGCCTAGATAATCAGGATGGTGTAGCTATTGCCAAAAGCAATTTAGGCAGCCAGTTAGTAGCTCAGGGTAATGTAAAACAAGCTTTGCCCATACTACTAGAGGCCAATAATTACTATAAGCAGGTGGATAATAAATCCGGAGAAACCCGAACTGCTGTTTCCTTAGCACTGGCCTATGTGGCGTTGGAACAACTAGACTTGGCCGAACAGTTTGGGCAACGAGCCCTAACCCTTTACAAAGTAACCGGCGAGAACAAGGTAGGCCCGGAAGTATACCAAGCCTTACACGAAGTATATGCGGCTAAGGGTAATTATAAGCTGGCGTACAGCTATCATAAAAGGTATAAGAGCCTGGCCGATAGTATTTTTAACATTGATAAGGAATCCGAGATTAATCGCCTGGCTTACCTAAGTCAATTGAAAGAAAACGAAGGCCTGAAAAGAGCCGATTCTCTTCAGTCAGAGAAGCTTAGAATACAGCAGCAATACGCCGAACGGAACCAGTTACTGCTGGCCTGGATTACCTTAGCTGCTTTACTGTTGGCCGGTATAGTATTAGTATATGTATTGAAAGACAAAAAAATCAGGCAAGCCTACCGCCAGTTGCGCGATCAGAACCTGGAAATAGTAAAAAATCGGGAAGACATAAGCCAGCAGGCCCAGCAGCTAAAAGAAGCTAACGAAGAAATTCAGCGGATAAACGAAAACCTGGAAGCTATCGTACGGGCGCGTACCGAAGAACTGGAAAGTAAAAACCGTCAGCTTGAAGAATACGCTTTCCTGAACGCGCATAAATTACGCGCCCCGGTTGCTCGCCTGTTAGGCCTTATTCACGTGGCCAAACTAACCCAAAACAGCGAAGAATTGCGCGAATTGTTTATGCTCTCCCAACACGAAGCCGGCGAGGTTGACCGTATAGTAAAAAAAATTGGCCAAGCCATCCAGAACGGTGTGCCCCTAGATAGGTGGGGAATTGATGAGTAATTGTTAGTACTTATATCAGAGATTCTCTTGACGATTGTTTTAATTAACACAAGCATGAAAAAGGTTGCCTTAACCCTGGTGGTGGTAGGTATTTGCTCTATAGCACTTAGCAAGGCTCAAAACCGGCCGCAGGAGCCTACAGCCCCATTTAGTTACCATGCGGAAGAAGTGGTTTTTGAAAATACAGCCGATAGCCTACAATTGGCGGGTACCTTCACCTACCCCAAAACCGGCATATCGTTTCCGGCAGTTGTGCTTATAAACGGCAGTGGCCCCCAAGACAGAAATTCTGAGCTAATGGGCCACAAACCCTTTCTAGTCCTGGCCGACTACTTGACTAAACATGGCATTGCCGTACTGCGGGTAGATGACCGGGGAACCGGCCAGTCCGAGGGAAACTATAACGACTCCGGCCTGGAAGATTTTGTGCGCGATACCGAAAGTGCCCTGCACTACTTGCAAAACCGAAAAGAGATTGACCCCGCTAAGGTTGGGTTAATAGGGCACAGCTTAGGGGGAATTATTGCACCCATCCTGGCAGGCAATCCTGATCATAATATAGCGTTTACCGTACTACTGGCAGCACCGGGCGTACCGGGCAACGAGTTAATGCTTCTGCAAAAAGAACTGATAGAGCGTAAAATGGGCGTGCCCGAGTTGGGAGTGGCGCAAGGCCAAGCCGCCATGAGGGGCGCCTACGATATTATTATCCAATCCGCCGAGCCTGTGGATAGCCTGCAAAGCCGGCTAAAGAACTATTTCACCGGTATTTGGGGCGGCCAGGTACCCGAAGCCCAACTCGATATGATAGCCCGGCAACTCGGCCTGCCGTGGTTAACCGATCTGATTCGCTACGACCCGCAACCGGCCTTAAGCCAAACCACCTGCCCGGTATTAGCCCTCAACGGTGCCAACGATTTACAAGTACCGGCGGAGCAAAACCTGAAGGCAATCGAAACAATTTTACAGGAAGCCGGAAATAATAACGTAACTATTAAAGAGCTGGAGGGCCTAAACCACTTATTTCAGGAAAGTAAAACCGGCCTACCGGCCGAATACGCCCAAATAGAACAAACCTTCTCGCGGCAAGCTTTGGAGTTTATTAAAGATTGGGTATTGGTGGTGATTGAAGAGGACTAATCCTACTAATTGATAAGCCAATAAACAATTAACGAGCTTACTTAGTGTAAGCTCGTTAATGAAAATCTTACAGTTGTTTTAATAAACTTATTCCTCCATATCCAATACCACCCTTAACTCCGGCTCCAACCTCTCCTGCATTATCTTATTAATTGCCTGATAGCAACTTTCTATTATCCTTTCCATATGGGCTACATCCAGCTTTTCGGCTTCGTCTTCTAATTGGTGGTAATAGTTGTAGTTCTGGAAATCGAAGGTACATATGGTATGAGCGGGTATATCCATTGCCTGATAGAACGGGTAATTGTCGGAGCGCTTAAATAGCTGATACTGTTTTTCAGCCGGTAAATACACTACAAAATCCTTACCTAAAGCATCATTCATTAACTTCGCCAAATCAGACTCTTCGTAACCAGTTATATACACCTTATCCGGCTGGCCGGCCATAGGCACGCCAATCATCTCGAAGTTCAGCATATAAGCCAGCTCTACGCCTTCATTTTTCAGACGTTCAGCCAGGTGCTTAGAACCCAGTAAACCGCTTTCTTCTCCAGAAAACAGGGCAACCAGTACGTTATAGGGTAAATCGTCTTTAGCCAGGCGAGCGGCTATCTGTAGCACAGCCGTTACGCCGCTGGCATTATCGTTAGCGCCGTTGTATACTGTATCGGCTCCATCCGTTTTTTTGCCAATATGATCGTAGTGGGCGCCTAAAAGTACAATAGGTTTGCTTGTATCTACCTCACCAATACTGCCTACTAAATTATAGGTTTCTGTGGCCCTAACGTAAAACGTATCGCGGTACGATTGGCTGAAGTAGGGCTTAACACCCGCCCTTACCATTGAGATTTCCAGAAAGCGGGCGGTCTTATCCATACCCATGCTGCCCGGCTGGCGGCCCTCCATACTATCGGCCGACAGGGTATAGAGCATTTCTTGCGTGCCGGCTAAGCTGGTTTCATTGCCATTTACCGACAGCACCTGGCTACTGCCCGCTACCGGCTGGGCGGGTTTGCAGCCTACAGCCAGCAGGCCTAAAACTAATAATGTATATATACTATTCTTCATAAGCCCAGTCAATTCCGGTTTTCATATCTTTAACCACCAAGTTACTATCTTTCAATCGGGCGCGGATGGCATCTACGGTCTCGTAATCTTTTTCTTCCTTGGCTTCTTTATATAAGCTCAGCAAACCTTTCAGCAGGTTAGGAGCGTTCAAGTCGGCTTCTTCCTTCAAGCCTAAAATATCTTGTACAAAGGTTATAAAGGTGTCCTTAAATCTGGTAAAGCCCTCCTGGCCTAACTGGGCCGGGTGCAACTGGCCAATCTGCATCTGGTTAATTTTCTTCACCATATTGAACAAATGACCAATAGCCTTGGCGGTATTAAAATCATCGTTCATGGCACGCTGGCAGTTATCGCACAGGTTCTCGGTTTGCTGAAGCTGCTTATCGTCTTTTTCAACTCCTTCAGCCTTGCTAAATTCTACCTGCTGCAGTACGCGAAGACCGTTCATCAGCTTTAGATATCCCTTTTTGGCCGCCTGCAAAGCTTCCAGGCTAATATCCAGCGTGCTGCTGTAGTGGGTTTGTAGCATAAAGAAGCGCAGCACCATTGGGCTATAGGCCTGATCGAGCAACTCGTGATTTCCGGTAGCAAACTCCTGCGGAAGAATACTATTGCCCAGGCTCTTGCTCATTTTTTGCCCGTTCAGGGTCACCATATTCGTATGCAGCCAATATTTGGCGGGGTCTTTTTCGTAGCCCCCTACGCTCTGGGCAATCTCGCACTCGTGGTGCGGAAATTTCAGGTCCATGCCGCCGCCGTGTATATCAAACTGCTCGCCCAGATATTTGGTACTCATTACGGTACACTCTAGGTGCCAGCCCGGAAAACCCATGCCCCAGGGCGAAGGCCAGCGCATCAGGTGTTCGGGTTGGGCTCGCTTCCACAGGGCAAAATCCTGCGGGTTGCGCTTTTCCTGCTGACCATCCAGGCTGCGGGTATTGGCTATAAGCTCCTCAATATTGCGTCCGCTCAGTTTGCCGTATTCGCCACCCTGTTGCTGATACGCCTGTACATCAAAATATACCGAACCATCGGCTTCGTAGGCCATTCCTTTCTCCAAAAGGGTTTTGGTCAGCTCAATCTGCTCAATAATATGCCCGGTGGCGGTAGGTTCTATTGAGGGCGGTAGCAGGTTAAACTGCTCCATAGCCTTATGAAAGCCGTTGGTATAGCGCTGCACTACCTCCATAGGCTCCAATTTCTCCAGCCGAGCCTTCTTGCCAATTTTATCTTCACCTTCATCCTCATCGCCGGTCAGGTGGCCCACATCGGTTATATTGCGTACGTAGCGCACCTTATAACCCAAATAGGTAAGGTAACGATAAATAACATCGAAGCTGGTAAAGGTGCGCACGTTACCAATATGCACATCGGAATATACGGTAGGGCCGCAAACGTACATGCCCACGTGGGGCGGGTTAAGTGGCTTAAACTCTTCTTTAGTGCGGGTTAGCGTATTCTGGATGCGTAACGGTGGAATCATAGCGGGGCAAAGGTACAAAAGCAGGCTAAAACTTCGGACATATAGTCCTAAGCTCATTCAAATAAGGTAAAACGATACCAATTTCAATAAATTTTACAAAGCTTTTACATTAGCTTTACGCTGTGCATTGTTTATCAATAAAAAATATACTAATTTTGCCGCAATATAAGCGTTTCTCAAGCGAGGGGGCCATACGGAGTCCCCTCTTTTATTTTTGCGCTTAGTTTGTTTATGAGCATCAACGTAAAGCAACTTATCACCGATATAGCCAATAACTGGCTTACCAATCGCCCCGAGCTATTTTTGGTGGATGTTATTGTAACCGGCACCGAGGCCAAGCCCAAGGTAATGGTACTTATTGACGGTGATGAAGGCATAAACATTGACCAATGTGCCGAATTGAGCCGGGAAGTTTCGGCCCGGGTAGAAGAACAGGACGAGGTTTTTGCCGGTGCCTGGAGGCTGGAGGTAAGTTCGCCGGGTATTGAACATCCGCTAACCATAGCCCGCCAGTACCCTAAACACATTGGCCGCCGCCTGCGGGTTAATACTACCGCCGGCAAGGAGCTACGTGGGCCACTAGCCGAAATTAAGGAAGATGGCTTGGTAGTGAAAGAAGAGAAAAAAGTAAAGAAAAAGGTTGAGCACGAAGAAGTATTCATCCCTTTTCAGGATATTAAAACAGTACATGTACTAGTGACTTTCTAAACATGAGCAGCGGAACGTTAATAGAAAATTTTGCCGAATTCGCCGGAAAGAAAAATATAGACCGGCCTACCATGATCCGCATCCTGGAGGATGTGTTCCGGACCATGATTCGCAAAAAGTACGATACTGACGACAACTTCGACATTATTATTAATGCCGATAAAGGTGACTTGGAGATCTGGCGCTTCCGCGAAATTGTGGACGATAACTCCGAAGACATCTGGGACCACGATAAAATAAGTCTGACCGAAGCCCGCCAGATTGAGCCGGACTTTGAAATAGGCGAAGAAGTTGCGGAAGAGATTAAGCTGGAGGATTTTGGCCGCCGGGCAGTACTAACTGCGCGTCAAACCCTTATTCAGAAAGTAAAAGACCTGGAAAAGGAACTTTTATTCGAAAAATACAGTGGTTTTGTAGGCGATATGATTACCGCCGAAATATACCAGGTACTGGGCCGCGAGACCCTATTGCTAGATAACGAAGGCAACGAGCTTAGCCTGCCAAAAGGCGAGCAAATTCCTAAAGACCGCTACCGTAAAGGCGATACGCTAAAAGCCGTTATTCACCGGGTAGAAATGGTAAACGGTACTCCTAAGATTATTCTTAGCCGTACATCACCGGTATTCTTAGAGCGCCTGTTCGAGGCTGAAGTACCGGAGATTTACGACGAC
>CAZDEY010000001.1:308942-449006 GCA_964504565.1 uncultured Roseivirgaceae bacterium | reverse complement strand
TTCGTAACGTAGTACGTGAGCCGGGCGAACGCGCCAAAGTAGCTGTAGAAAGCTACGACGACCGTATTGATCCGGTAGGGGCTTGCGTGGGCATGAAGGGTTCGCGTATTCACAGCATAGTACGCGAATTACAGAACGAAAACATTGACGTGATTAACTGGACGGAAAACCAGGAGCTGTTTATCTCCCGCGCGCTAAGCCCGGCAAAACTAAGCAGCATGAAAATTGACGAAGAAAACGGTCGGGTAAGTATCTTCCTTAAACCCGATCAGGTTTCGTTAGCTATTGGCCGGGGCGGGCAAAATATTAAGCTGGCCAGCCGCCTGGTAGGTATGGAAATTGATGTATTCCGCGATGCCGAAAGCTTTGACGAAGAAGACGTGGCCATTGAAGAATTTGGCGACGCTATTGAAGAATGGGTAATTGAGGAATTTAAGCGCGTAGGTTTAGATACCGCTAAAAGTGTGTTGGCCCTTAGCACCGAAGAGCTGGTTCGCCGTACTGATTTAGAGGAAGAAACAATTGAAAATGTACGCCTGATTTTACGTCAGGAATTTGAATAAACTAATTTTATAACCGCAGGCTATAACCGTACATAATTTAGAGGGCAGGAACTATTTATATGGCAGACAAAATGATGAGGCTTAGCCAGGTAGCCCGTAAACTTAATATTGGTAAAGACACCATTATTGAGTTTCTGGCCAAACACGGGCACGAAATCGAAAACAACCCCAATGCTAAGGTAGATGGGGTACAATTTAACTTGCTTTCCCGCGAGTTTGCCGCTTCGGCTATGGACAAAGAAGAAGCGCACCACATTTCTATCGGCAGAAAAACCAGCCAAACCCTGGTGGTAGATGCTGACCACCCCGATGAGGTACAAACTTCGGAAGAAGACGATAAAGTACTGATAAAGGGAAATTACGTTCCGAAAGGCGAAAAAACCGCCGAACCGGAAGCAAAACCGGTTAAAAAAGAAGAGGACAACTCAGCCGGCAGCCGACCTAAACTGGAAGGCCTAAAAGTTGTAGGTAAAATTGACCTGGATAGCAAAGGCAAGAAGAAATCGGAGCCGGCACCTGCCCCCGCCGCCCCGGAAAAGCCCGCTGCTGAAGCCCAAAAACCTGCCGAAGAAAAGCCTAAAGCTGCTGAACCTAAACAGGAAGAAGCTCCTAAAGCCGAACCTAAGAAAGAGGAAAAGCCCGCTGCCGAACCGGTAGCCGAAAAACCAAAAGCTGCCGAGCCTAAAAAAGAAGAACCTAAGAAGGAAGAAACTCCAAAAGCGGCTAACCCTCCTAAACCTGAAGCTAAAACAGAAGAGCCTAAAACCGAGGCACCTAAAGCTCCGGAAGCTAAAGCAGCCCCGGCACCAGCACCTAAAGCCGAAGAAGCCCCTGCCAAAGAAGCTGAAAAACCCGCTACTCCGGAAGAAGAAAAAGTTATTCAGGCTAAAGCCGGAGCCCTTAAAGGCCTTACCGTGCTTGGTAAAATTGAATTGCCTAAAGAGCGCACCCGGGGTGGTAAAGGTAAACCGGTGGCTTCATCGGACAACAAAGATGCTAAGAAGAAGCGTAAGCGTATAAATAAACCCGGCGGCCAGGGCGGACCGGGACAAGGTGGCCCAGGCCAGCAAAACCGTGGTCCTGGTGGTAACCAAAACCGTGGCGGTGCCCGGGGTAACCAAAACCAGCGTGGCGGTAACGTTAAGCGCCAGCCTAAAGAAGAGCTTACCGATAAGCAAATTCAGGAGCAGATTAAGGAAACCCTTGCCCGCCTAAGCAGTGGCGGACCAGGCGGTGGCCGTGGTCGTTCTAAGTACCGTAGAGAAAAACGGGCTGGTATAGCCGAGGCGGAAGAAGAACGCCGGGCAAAAGCGGCAGAAGAAGCCAAAACCCTTAAAGTTACCGAATTCGTATCGGCTAACGATTTGGCCTCGCTTATGAACGTAACGGTTAACGATATTATCTCGGCTTGTATGAGCCTGGGTATGTTCGTATCGATTAACCAGCGCCTCGATGCCGAAGCTATTACGGTAATTGCCGATGAGTTTGGCTATAACGTAAGCTTTGCCGATGCCGAGGAAGAGACGGAGGTTGAAGAAATTGTAGATGAAGAGGAAGACTTAAAAGACCGCGCCCCAATTGTGACTATTATGGGTCACGTTGACCACGGTAAAACTTCACTTCTGGACTATATACGCCATACCAAAGTAGCCTCGGGCGAGGCTGGTGGTATTACCCAGCATATTGGTGCCTACAGTGTAGAAACCGATAGCGGTAAGCGTATCTGTTTCTTAGATACACCGGGCCACGAAGCCTTTACCGCTATGCGGGCCCGCGGTGCCAAAGTTACCGACGTGGTAATTATTGTGGTAGCGGCCGATGATGCCGTTATGCCTCAGACTAAAGAGGCAATTAACCACGCGCAGGTTGCCGGGGTACCGATTATAATTGCCCTAAACAAAATTGACCGTCCGCAGGCTAACCCTGATAAGATCCGGGAAGAACTTTCTCAGATGAATATTTTGGTGGAAGATTGGGGTGGTAAGTACCAAAGCCAGGAAATTTCGGCCAAAACCGGACAGGGGGTTGATGATCTACTGGAAAAAGTATTGCTGGAAGCTGAACTTCTGGAGCTTAAAGCTAACCCGGATCGCAACGCAACCGGAACGGTAGTAGAAGCCTCGCTAGACAAAGGCCGGGGTTACGTTACTACATTACTGGTACAAACCGGTACGCTTAAAATTGGTGATATTGTATTGGCCGGCTCGCACTACGGTAAGGTTAAAGCCATGTTCGACCACCGCGGTCAGCAGATGAAGGAGGCCGGACCGGCCACTCCGGTGCAAATGCTGGGCTTAGGTGGTGCTCCGCAGGCTGGCGATAAGTTCAACGTAATGGAAACCGACCGCGAAGCCCGCGATATTGCCACCAAGCGCGAGCAGCTTCAGCGCGAGCAGAGCATGCGTACCAAGAAGCACATTACGCTGGATGAAATTGGCCGACGACTAGCAATTGGTAGCTTTAAGGAGCTTAACGTAATTGTTAAAGGTGACGTGGATGGTTCAGTAGAAGCACTTAGTGACTCGTTATTGAAGCTTTCGACCGAAGAAATTCAGGTTAATATCATTCATAAAGCCGTAGGCCAGATTTCCGAATCGGATATTCTGTTAGCTACCGCTTCCGATGCCATTGTTATTGGCTTCCAGGTACGCCCAAGCGGTGGTGCCCGCAGGCTGGCCGAGCAGGAGGAGATCGAGATCCGGATGTATTCTATCATCTACGATGCGATTAACGACGTGAAGGATGCCATGGAAGGTATGCTTGCTCCGGAGGAAGAAGAAGTTATTACCGGTAATGCTCAGGTACGCGAAGTATTTAAGATTAGCAAAATTGGTACGGTGGCCGGTTGTATGGTTACTGATGGCTTCCTGGTTCGTAAAAACAAGGTTCGCCTGATTCGCGATGGTATAGTAATGTATACCGGCGACATTGATGCGCTTAAACGCTTTAAAGATGATGTAAGCGAAGTGAAGCAGAACTACGAATGTGGTATCTCTATCAAAAACTTCAACGACATTAAGATCGGCGATATAATTGAAGGCTTCACTACGGAAGAAGTTAAGCGCAAGCTTAAATAAAATTCAATTTTAATTAATTCAACTAACAGATGCTGCCCCTTAATCGGGGGCAGCATTTTTTATAGGTATGGAAATAGTTCTTGCTCTGCTTAAGATACTTACCTATATACTAACTGTTCTGCTGTTACTTGGACTGTGGAAGCCCCATGTAGCCCTATGGTGGCTACCTATTCAGAATAGGATAAGGGTACTTAAATACTATGGATTGTGGTTAGGAATAACCTACTGCTTGTATATAGTGATTTTATATCTTAAATAAGAAGTTACGAAAGGCGGGTGATTACCCTATTTGAATAAACTAATTCAATCAATCATATAAATTGCCAATAACTACTATATGGATAGTGAGAAAAGTTGCTTAGCGGAATTGCCAGAACCTTGGTATTGGACGGAGCAAGACCTAGGATACCAGTTAGCTATTGAAGTTGGTAAAGCTCATATATTGTATAAGAAACCGGTTATTACGTTGGCGAGGCGATTAGATAAAGATGATGTACTCTTTCAGGTTGAGAACAGCTTTGCTATTGTACACTTAACCTGGAGCCGTAAGGCACATTCTGAAGCTACCTGGCCTATTACAAAAATCTATACTTCCTGGAGCAGCGTTAGGGAACAAATAGATGAGGATGCTGAAGACTATAATTCCTGAAAACAAAAATGCCCGGCAGCAAGCTACTGGGCTAAAAATTTAGGTGTTATCTCTACTAATATCCGGTACCCCGAAATTTCAACAGGAACGCTAAAAATGGAGCTTTGGAGACAAGCTTTTAAGCCTACGGCTTAAACTTTCCAAGTCAACATTAATTCGGTAACGCAACCAAATGTAGCGCTTTATAACCTCCAAAGGTTTTCCGCGTTCTAAACTGGTTTTTAGCGAAGCATCAATTAAACAGTTCATAGCAGTACTAATTAACTCCGTTTACATTCCTAATATACACACAAAGTCTGAATATTTCACAATTTTTTAGACCAATTTTAGTCAGCTAGCACAAACATTACATCACCTTTTAGTGGGTTACTGAAAATACCTTACGACTGATATTACTTTTTCCTGAACTGCCGATAGCCTCCATTACAACTATATAATAACCCGTTGGTACTACCTGTCCGCTATTGCTCAACCCATCCCACTGCAAGCTTCCCTCCGCACCTAACATCGATTGCTCCCTAAGGGTATTGATAACTCTGCCCTGCGCGTTCAGTATAAACACTTTGCCGATAGAGCTTGGCTCATCCAGGGTATACCGTATAATTATAAAATCATTTACACCATCGGGTATAGGGTGTAATACCTCAGGGGATATACTTAATGAACTGCCTACATTGGGCTGAGTACTAAACTGGCTGTTGCTATAGGTAGGCGTTCCGTAAGCTGAGGTAATAGAGCTATGCCCGGCCGACGATACCCAGTTAGATTGCTCGGAATAAGCGTACGGATTAATCCGCTCAAGGCTAACGGCCTGACTAATTCGAACCAGGGAATGGTGCAAATCATCACTGTACCCTACACGGTCGGTAATTTTTCCTGCCGGGTTAACCAAAGCTACAGTATCTCCGCTGTTTCTTAAACTAAACATCTGACTGTTCTCATGTATTTGCTGTGGCCTAGCCCCGGAAAATTGTTGCAATATTAATTCGGGTTTGGTAGTAATAACCAGATACTCATTAGGCGGTATAAGCAGAAGTTCATTAGCCAGTCGAAAATTTGCCCGTAGGCCGTTCTCCAGCAACGCTAAATTCCAGCGGCTAACATCAAGGTAGCTATCGGTAGTATTGAAAAGCTCAATCCACTCCACCCCATCCGGCCCGGGGTCGTACATAATTTCATTTAGTACTATACTGCCGTTCTGCGCTTCCATAGGCTCAATTACCGAACTGATACTTTCCAGAATCTCACCGCTGCAAAATTCCACTTTGTAGGTAAGCTGATAGTTAACACCCGAGCTTAGAGCTTTTGAAAAGTACAGGATTACAGTTTCGGCACGAGTGGCATAGCCGCTACTTTCCAGCTTAGGCTCTAGGGAAAACTGAGCCGATTCCGGCATGACAGCCTTATTAAACCTGAGGCGAATTGAGCTATCGTTCAACCATACCGCCTCCTGCAACCGAGCAGTTATAGTATCTGATAAAGTATCATATACTGAGTTTTGACTACCGGGGCTGGCCCCAATATCAGCTACCGAAGCTCGCCAGTTAGCTGCTACCGAGCAGTTATACTCCGGATCAATTTGCTCCAGTGACCAACCGCCATCGGCTTTGTCTTCGTTTTGGTACCAAGCTAACGTATAGCTTAGACTATCTATAATCCGATTATTCTCATCAGTCAGGTTTATGCTTTCACCGCTGTTGGTAAGGCTATTCCAGGAAGGCATGGCGGCCACTGAGCCGTAAGCTTGATAAGCAGTAGCGTAGGCTTCCGGCACTACTATAAGATAGTTATTAGCCGCTATTTCTACATTAGGCAGGGCTCTCTGGTTAAGCTGCCAGCCGCTTAGGTTAATATTGTTATCGCTTGTATTATGCAATTCTATCCACTCGGCCCCGCTTTCTGTAGGTAGCACTTGCGGAATTGGCACCAAACTACCCTTGGGGTTAGGGTCAGCGAATATTTCGTTAATTACTACCGATCGGTAGGGCAAAACCGGCACTGGGGGCGGCGGTTCCGCTGGTTCAATCAGCACATCATCTAGTAGAATTGTGGCTGCCGTTCCGCTGCCGTCAGTACGTTCTATCTTCCAGCATACTACTGCATTTTCTATTCTTAAATATTCAGCCGGAATAGTGATAGCGTAGCGAGAAAAACTGGTATTGCTGTTAGGCAAATTAGCAATAACTTGGCTGTAGCTGAATGTACTTCCCCCATCGGCAGAAAGCTGAAGGCTTACCTGACCGCCCCGGGTACCACCGGTACTCTCAGAAGCCAACCAAAAAGAAACTTGTGCTCCTGCCAGGCTAGAGGTGTTTAAATGCAGGCTAATTTCCGGGCTAAAGGTACTGGTTGGCTGGGCGGCCAGCGAAAAATTACCATTATGCGCTTGGTTACTGCTTTGGTATATACGGTTGCCGGTTTGTACCTCGTTGCCGAACCAATTGGGCAGAAATTCAACTGATTCGCCGGTGGTAAAGGTTTCTTCAAATGATTGCTGGTACGGGTAACTAGTAACCTGAGCCAGCAGATTCAGCGGAAATAAAATAAGTAAAGCGAAATAAACTGCAAGTAGCCTCACCAGAAATAACTTCTAATATGGTAAAAGAGGGCTAACTTATTTATCAACAAATAGTTAGTTGGTTAAAGCATTCCTTAACTTTAGCTATATACATTTGTTAAGGATTATTAAAAATTAATAGCCTAAACTAATTCTTCAGGCTTCTCGTAAATAGAATTACTCCCTGACATATTTAATTTTTCCTTCAATATTTTGTACTATATTTGCGCAAATGTTTTTCCGGCTCCGTACAATCTTTTTATTATTTTTTAGTCTTCTAGCCACAGTGCCGGCCGTTAGCCAGCTCAATTATGAGCGATTAGCGGAGAACGCCTGCGATTGTTTACCAACTAATAAGCAGTTAACCCAGAACCTGGTAGATTCCTGCCTGGCCGAATCGGCTTCGGAGGCGGTATTTAGCGAAATTATGGCCCACGGCTCAATACAAATGGAGGTAGAAGGCCTAAATGAGCTATATGATCTGAGCATGAGCTACTTTAGAGCCAGTTGCGAGCGGGTAGCTCAGTTTATGCTTCGCCGGCCCGATGCAATTGAACCCCATCGGCAGGGTACAATTCAGCGACAAGGCAGATAATTCCTTTAATCCTGCAATACTTACCACTAATGTATTAACCATAGCTAAGCTGCAACAACTCAAGTATGTTGTAGTATGAGGAAACTATGGAGCCTGGCTGTGCCCTTAACCCGATGGTTTCTGGGCATGACTTTTTTTACGGCAGGCATGAGCAAGCTAATGCCGTTTATAGGTTGGATTGGCCCGGTTTGGCTTATTGAAAGGCTGGAGGAATTTAACCTGGGTATATATGCTCGCTTTATTGCCATCTCCCAAGTAGTGATTGGCCTACTATTGCTAACCCGTCGGTTTGCTACCTTAGGTACAATTATGCTGGTGCCTATGCTGCTAAACATCTTGATGATTACCATATCGCAAAACTGGAGTGGTACCCCGTTTATTGTAGGAATTATGCTACTTATGAATTTAGGCTTGTTGGTCTACGATTACCCCCGCTTAAAATTTTTGATAGCCGATGACCCGGCACGCTTACCCCCTGCCCCGCCGCTATGTACGTACCCGCACCTGGACGGTATTTGGCTACTTAGTCTGCTTATTTATATTACAGGTATTGTATTAATTCCTTATTTTAGCTTTTACCGGATATTTCTAGTTTTAGGTGGTTTAGGTTTTCTATTCCTAAGCCTGCGCAGCCTTTGGCTACGGTATGCTAGAAATAAACACTAAATTCGGCTCTTAAACTACTGTTTCTTATGCTCAGAATTTTACTTTTTATTACCCTTAGTTTAGCATTTATAGCCTGTGAACAGAAGAAACCAGATGGTAGTAATATTAACACCAGCAGTACCTCAGAAAACATAGCCAGCGTTGATAGCGTACTGGACGATTGGCACCGCGCCGCTGCAGATGCCGACTTTGAGCGTTACTTCGGCTATTTTGAAAACGACAGCTCTATTTTTATGGGTACCGATGCCACTGAACGGTGGACGGTAGCCGAATTTAAACCCTGGGCCAAACCATTTTTTGCAAGAGGCCGGGCCTGGAGCTTTACCCCCGAAAACCGGGTAGTTTATTTCTCAGATAATGGAAAAACCGCCTGGTTCGATGAGAAATTGGACACCCCGAACCTGGGCCCCTGCCGGGGCAGTGGCGTACTAAGGCTTACTTCCAAAGGCTGGCGTATAGCGCACTATAACTTATCGGTGCCAATCCCTAACGAAATTGTTGATAGGGTTGTAGAGCAGATTGATTCGGTTTTGAACGACAATTAGTAACTATCTTTTTAATTATAAATTAAGCTTACCTAAAAGAGATAATGATCAATCCCTGGACGCAAATATCTTCTTCCAACAAAATTTTAGACATTGATAAAGATGTTATTGAAAGCTTTAATAAGCAATATCAAAGCAAAAGCGGCAATGATGATAGAACAGTATCGCTCATAGATTATCCAGAGCCTTTTATCGGAGACCCGAACGCTAAAATCTATATTCTTCTTGCTAACCCAGGTAGAAATATTAGGGAGGAAGACTGTAATGTTAAATTAATTAAAAAAAATGGTCTGGAAAACAATATTTTAAGCAACCTATGCCATAATGTAGAAAACCTGAAATATCCGTTCTATTTTTTAGACCCTATTTTTAGTAAGCATACCGGCGCAAAATGGTGGGTCAATGCTTTCTGCAAACTAATCAACGGAAATAAGCAAAGAAGAAAGAATATTGCTAATTCTATGTTTGGGGTTGAATTATATGGATACCATACTCAGAAATTTGAAAAGGCATTGACCGAAGGAAAAAAGCTAGCTTCGTCAGAATATTCGTATTACCTAGTTGAGAAAGCTATAGAAGAAAAGAAGATTATTCTTATGCCTCGTGCTGTTGGCAAATGGTTTGAAAAAGTACCCAAGTTAAAAGAATATTATAACTGTCACATTGTAGCTAGTAATAGAGGAATAAACTTTTCGGACCGAACTATTTCTCCCAAACCTTTTAAAGAAATACAGAAAATTATTAATTGAAATTCTGAATTTGTAAGGATATAGAAATCCATAAAAAAACCGCCCCTAAACAGGAGCGGTTTTTTTCTTATGGCGTACTACAGATTAAAAAATAAGTTTATTTCTATAGGGTAATATAGCCGAGCATTCCGTATTCGTGACTATTTAAGCATTCCAATTCATGCTTGCCTGTATGCATAATTTACCTTTAGCCTGGCTTCAAATTACAACCCTTAGGAATGTATCTTTAAATTTTATCTTAATTTAAAGTAAGAATACGAAAACAAGTCAATTGAAGTCAAAAAATTTACCTAAAAAATATTTTGCCATATAAACTTTACAAAACCAAGTCTAATTCAGAGGCTTGTTTTTAGGAATTTACAAAAAAACTCCGAAGGGTAGCCTCCGGAGTTCTATGTTATATGCAATTTAGACCTATAGGTTTCTAAAACCTTATAGGTCTCCTACTGTTACTCCATTTCGGCATCCAGGCTAATCTCACAATTCAGTAGACGCGATATTGGGCAATTTTCTTTAGCATCTTTAGCCAGCTTATCAAAGGTAGCTTTATCCATACCCGGCACCTTAGCTTTTAGTTTCAGGTGACTGCTTTTAACGTAGGGGCCGGTATCGTCCTTACCCATAGCTATGTTGCATTCGGTGGTTACCTTTTCGGCTTTGTGGCCTTCGGCTTCCAGGCGGGCGCAAAGTGCCATACTGAAACAACCGGCGTGGGCAGCCGCAATCAGTTCTTCGGGGTTAGTGCCGGCATCGCCGTTTTCGTTTTCAAAGCGGGTTTTAAATGAGAAGGGTTTATCTTGCAAAGCACCACTTACGGTACTCATATCGCCTTTTCCGTCTTTCAATCCGCCTTGCCAGTGGGCAGTTGCGCTACGTTTCATAGAGGTAAAAATTTTAGGGTTATAAAGCTATGAAACCCGGCCTTCCTTAAAATGTTGTAGCCAACTATAAGTACTACTACAGATGTACAAACGAATAGTGCCGGAACATTAAATATTAATTTTTATAGCCTAATTAATACTCTAATTTTTTTAAAAGCGCTTCTAATTCTTCTAATAATGGGTTAGTACCTACTGCATCTTTTTTCCGCTGCCGCCAAACTCCCCAGAAGTAAGAAATTCCAACCCATAGGCTTACAGCAATTAGAATTAGGTTACGCTGGAGAGGCTCCATGTCCTGACCAACTTCCCAAATATAAAGTACAAAAATTAGCCAGATTGAAACAACATATATAAGACTACCGGTATAACTTAGCCATTTAATAAACTTAAGTCGGGCTACTAAATGCTGCAAAAATTTTAAGGTGCTTTCAGTAAAATCATAGCGGTACCAAGCCGTAGTTTTATACCAGTGTATAGCCAGCGTAAGTACAATTAATAGGTTAATCAGTAGTATGCTCACATCGAACCGCCAGCCAAAATCTGCCTCATAGAGGTACCAGATATACACGATAACCGGAATAACCGGCAGCAGCATTAGCGTTACCAGCAGGTTCTGACGCATATACGTTTTGCGCACCTTAGCTATCCGCTCCATCAGCGCCCCTTTCATTTCGGCCGAAATTTCTATTGCTGGGGCGGTTTGTTGTTGCCAGCCTTTTTTTAGTTGTTCAAAGTCCATGCTTGTTCTTCCATTAAGCGCGAAAGCTTGGCTTTAGCCCGATTTATTTTAACCCCAACATTGCTGAGGCTGATACCTATAATTTCACTAATATTTTTATACGATTGGTCGTCAAGCAACAAGCCAATTACCAGTCGTTCATCTTCCGGCAACTGGGCAATACAACGCTCCAGAAGCTGCAATTGGGGTTCTTTGCTATGGTTAGCTGCCTCGGGTAATGCCAGGTGGTTTTCAGCAAGTGGGTTAGCCAGTTTTTGCCGCCGGCTGAGTTCCTTTTTATTGAAAGTAATGGCCGTATTAACAGCTATGCGGTACACCCACGTGCTAAGCTGGGAGTTTCCCTCAAATCGGGGCAGGCTTTGCCATACGTTTACCAGTACTTCCTGGTACAAGTCGGGCAGTTCATCCTTGTCAGTAAGGTAGGCCGAAACCAAGCGATAAATTTTGTCGCCGTGGGTTTCAACTAACTCTTTAAATTGCTGCTGATAGGGCATTGCTTACTTATATTGCGCAGGTCATTTTTCGCCAGTATAGCGGTAAAAGGTATATTGAAGCAAGACCCCAAACTAGCAAAATTACGCACCAAACTTGCCATTCGGCAGTAAACCTAAGGGTATGGTACCAGGCATATCCATTTAAAAGTCCGCCGCCCACACAAAAAGCAATAAGGATGCTAAAAACCCGGGGCGTAAGCGGTAGCTTATCCAGAGTACCTTTGCCTTTTAACAAAACCACTAAATAAGGTACTAAAATAGCTAACTCACCAATTTTATGCTGAACGGTACCATTAGTCCAAAAAGCATTTGTAAAAGGGTGAAGATTAGCATCCGCGCAATATTCTACAAAAGCGTATATAATCCAGCTAAGACCGGCAAAAACTACAGCTAGCGGGGAAGATTTTCTTAAGTTCATTATAGTAGAAATCAGGGCTTTAATAAAGGCCGCCCAATACTTCTGATTTAGGGTGAACCAAAAGAGAAGTTTGCGGACGGCCAAATTAGAATATTGAATTAATTAGCCTGGGCAATAAAGCTATCTACCTGCTGATAGAACCACTCCGGCACATCGTACATAATAAAGTGGCGACTCTTCTGGGCTACAATAATTTTGGCATCCGGAATCAGGGCATACTGAGCTTGCAGGTTTTTCTCTACCGCCTGCTGAGTAAAATCCGGGTACATAGGATTGGGTTCGTCAAACTGGCCCATAATGAGTACCGGCACCGTAATTCCGGCAATTTCGTCGCGCAGGTCCTGGGCCATCAATTCCATAGTAGTGTAGGCTAGAGTGCGGCGATCGCTCTGGGTACCCCAATTGGTAACAGTAGTCCAGCGGGTTGAGTCTTTGATCATACCCTGCACCATTGGTTTCTGCATTTGGCTAAAAGCAGAATCCGATACATTTTTAAGCGTGTTAAATTGGTTTTCAGCCGCAGGTTTAGGGTCAAATTCCGGCGTGTCCGGGTCCATGCTACCGCGTAAATAAGGCAGGGCATCAACTATTACTACTTTGTTTAGTAGTTTCGGCTGCTCGCTGGCAATCCACATGGCTAAGTAGCCGCCAATGCTGTGGCCCATTAAAGTACCTTTACCGTGCTTGGCCATATAGTTTACCAAACCTTCTTTATGGCGGGCTAAATAAGTATCACCTTCGGGCAGTGGGGCTTGGCCCGCGTAACCGGCCAGGGTAAATACGTGGCACTCAAAAGATTTAGCGTAGCGAGCTACAGTTTCCTTCCAGACATCGCCGCTGCAGGTAGCACCGGGTATAAGGTAAAGGGGGCTGCCCTGCCCGCTAACCTCAACCCGAAATGCTTCGTGCTGCTCGGTACGGGTTTGGGCCTGTAGGCTAAGGGTCAATAAGAATAAAAGGGCGGTGGTGAATAGACTTTTCATAACTAAAGAGATTAAGTGTTTTGCGTTTACTCTTTAGTCTTAGCTAGTCCGGTTTTCTTACAGGTTTGGGAGAAAAATTTTCAAAGAATGATCTTAATCAGTTGTATATCAGATCAATAAAAAAATGAAAAAGTGTTTGACTTGATGAACTGTAATTATTTTTTAAACCTCAGTATATAATCTAACAGCCGCTCAAATTGGGTTAGTGCCAGAAGTATAACCGGCAAAATGGGTAGCAGGCAAGCCAGTATTATAATTGGCCCGGTAATGATATCGATAATGCGTTGGCTAAGTTGAGGACCAAACCAAGGCAAAGTACTTAGTAAAAGTAGGAGAAGGTAGAGCATAAATACTGCCAGATAGTAAATAGGAATTACTCTCAAAAAGCGTTTAATCTTCTGCTTTTCGGTTATGGGATTAGTTCTAGGCAATTCGGTGTATAATTTTCTAGAACCTAATTTAAGCACGAAAGCTCAATAACCACCTACTCTACCCCACCCTGATTGGGCAATTGTAAGTTTTCCATATCTTTTTTAGCGGAAATACCCATTTGCTTTAGCTTTTCGGCTTTATGCAGAAGATTGCCTTTGCCGGTACTGAGTTTTTTTATGGCCTCATCGTAAGCCTGCTGGCCCTGCTGCATATACTTTCCTACCTTTTCCAGCTCCTGCACAAAGCCGTAGAATTTATCGTAGAGCTTGCCGCTTTCTTCGGCTATCTGCAGGGCATTGCGGTTCTGCTTTTCGTACTTCCACACGGCGGCGGTGGTGCGTAAGGTAGCCAGCAGTGTAGTAGGACTTACCAAAACTACCTTGCGTTCCCAGGCGTAGCTAAATAATTCCTGGCCTTCGGCTTGCAGCGCCAGGCTCAACGAGGCTTCAATAGGCAAAAAAAGCAATACAAAATCGGGGCTGTTTAATTTTTGCAACTGGGCGTAGTGCCGCTCGGCCAAGCCCTGAATATGCCGCCGTAGGCTAACAATATGATTTCGTAAGTGCTGGTTCTTCTCTTCATCTTCACAACCCAAATAGGCATCATAGGCTTTTAGCGAAACCTTGGAGTCAATAATCAGGTGGCGGCCTTCGGGCAGGCTAATAATAACGTCGGGCTTCTGGTGTTTGCCCTCTTCGCTCCGCAGTTGCATACCCTCGCCCTGCAGCCAGTACTCCTGGCCGCGGCGCAGGCCACTGGCTTCCAGTATCCGTTCCAGTACCAACTCGCCCCAATTGCCCTGGGCTTTATTATCGCCTTTAAGGGCTTGGGTAAGCTGGCGAGCCTCATCGCTCATGCTTTGGTTTAGCGTAGCCAGGCGTTCCAGTTCAGCCTTAAGCACCCCGTGCTGTACGCTTTGGGCCTGATGGGTTTCTTCAACCTTTTTCTCAAAACCCTGAATCCGTTCCTTAAGCGGATCTAGCAGTAGACCCAGGCGTTCGCGGTTGTCGTGGGCCAGTTGTTCGCGCTGGCGGGCCAATACCTCATTGGCCAGGTTCTGAAACTGCTCCTTAAGCTGAGTTTGCTGAGCTCGTGCTTCCTCCTTCTGGCTGCTTAGTTTCTCCTGCAGAAAACGGTTCTCGGTTTGGGCCTGAACTACCGCTTGTTTTAAATCTGCCTCGCTATATTGTAGTCGCTCGTACTCACGCTGAAGACGGTCTTGCTGCTGGCGCAGGCTGTTGGCTTGGTCTTCCAGCACGGCCGAGGTCTGCTTTTGGTGGCTGTAGCGCTGTTGTTGCACTATATAAACCAGGGCGGCACCCAACGTACCGCCGGTAATAACTGCCAGTATAAGCCAGACCAGTTCAGGCATTAGGGGTTAGTATTTTGCTGCTCGGTTTTAGTAGGCCAAAATTTAGTAAAGTAGGTATCGGCTACTTCGTTTTTTACCCAGATATTGGTTATTAAACGTCCATCCCCACGGTCGCCGGAAAGCTTTAGGCCATTATATTCCTGGTAATCTTGCCAGGGGGTAATTAGGGCAGGTTGTTCATCGGAGCGCTCGTTATAATAGGCCCAGGCGTGCACCAGGCTATCGCTGGGGTTAATATAGATGCGGTACTTATTCTGCGGGGTATCGCCTACTTCATCAAAGTGCATTTCTACTACAGCGGCTCGTTTGGTGCTATCTGTTTCGTCGGCCATCATGCCGGCGTAGTATAAGGTAACACCCGGGTCTTTTAGCTTAAAGGGCATAAAAATCCAATAGCTGTCGTTGTTCCAGATGCTTTTGCCCTGTTGTACCAATTCGGGCAGGCGGGCGGCGTTTTGCATTTCGCTACCGTTAGTCCACACCCGGCCGGTATCGGTTTTTATGTTGATTAGGTATACGGTGCTGTCCTCAATGTTTTCAATACGAACGCGGCCGGTTTTTTTGTCCCATAGCAAGTTACGGCGGCCAAAGAACGTCCAGTGGAAATAGCGGGCGCTATCCCAGGCAGCCTGGCCGCCTTGGGCTTTCATTACGGCATCGGCCCAGGCAATGGCTCCTTTATCGGAATTGGCCGCTATAAATTTCTTTTCTCCGGAAGAAGCCTGGGCAGTGGTATCAGCCGCAGTCTGTTCATTGGTTTCGGTAGTAGTGTCGCACGCCCAAAGTAGCAGGGCTGAAAACAGTAGCAGGGAATACTTCATTGAAAAAGCTAGCTTTAGTTGAGTTGGTTGAAAGTTGAATTAAGCAGAAATAACTCAGTAGGAAATTTACGAAAAAATGCTAATTGCTAATACTAATATTAAAACTACTCTGTAGGATTATTATCAAACCCTTCCTGCAGGGCCTCCAGATACAAATTTACGTGGTATGCATCCATAAGGGCGTGGTTTACATACACTGCAATTGGCATCAGCAGCTTAGAGCCTTCTTTATAAACTTTGCCAAAGGAAATTTTAGGCGCGCTGTCGGGGTAATCAAAGTGGCGGGCGTGGGTAAGGCTGCTAAATTTGCTCCAGGGTATAGCCGAATAGTGGCAGGTATCTTGGCGCTTGGCGTTCTCATTAAAGCAGAGGCCGGGGGTTTGCTTTACCCGCTCCACTTCTTTGGCGGCTTCGCGGTAAAAATCTTCCCAAGCAGTATAGTCTTCTATAAACGAAAAGCCGAAGGTACCATCGGGCCGGCCAATGGTGCTGCTGGCGTGTATTTTGTCGTATACCACCACGTTACCCTCTTCAATTCGGTAGCGGAAATTTTCAACCTGATTGGCTGCCCGGCACGAGGCGTACAAGTAGCGTAAAAAGAACGAAGTATTGGTAGCTTTGGCCAACTTATACAGGCTGGTGCAGTCAACCGGAGCAGTCAGGCCAAAGTAGGGTTCGGAAAAATCTTTAAAAAACCGGAAGTGTTCAGCGCGGTTCCAGCCGGATAGATCGAGCAGGGTTTTCATACCCAAAGCTACAGAAAAATAGCAGGACTAAGCCTTCTTTCGCCATAGCTGCCACCAGGGCGTGTTGGGGTATTGGTGGTGTTCCCAGTGGTAACCAAAGAAGTAGCAACTCAGAAAAGCCCACAGGTGGTTTTTTTGCAGGCTGGTACTTTTGTGGCGATTATCCTCCGCATGCTCGCCGCGGTGGGGCCTATACGTGCCGAAAAAGAATAACTGAAAGGTGGCTAAAATAGAAGGTACCATCCAGTACAGAATAACATTTTCGGCCGGGAACCATATTTTTAATACATTATAGGTTACAGCCATAGCCAGAAACTGCCATACGGTTATATACTGGCGCAAAAAGCTAAGGTACCAGCGCCAAAACCGCTGACTATGGTGGTAGTCCGGGTCATGATCGGTGGCTACAAAGCGGTGGTGTTCGTGGTGTTTAGGAAATAGCCTGGGGTACCAGTTATAGGCAAAAAGCAAGGCCGTTAGCCATCCAACTGCATTATTGATGCGCTTATTCTTATGCACTACGCCGTGCATAGCATCGTGAGCAGTAATAAACAGGCCGGTGTATAAGTGGGTCTGCAGCAAAAAGCCCAGCCAAGTAAGCGGCGATAGCCAGTTTATCGTGTATTGGGTTAAGAAGTACCATAAGGTAGCCGACCAGGCAGCAATAATTAGTAAGGCTACGACTAACCCTTTATTGCCTAGTGATTGGCCGTTACGGAGGTGGCTGCTTGGATGGGATATGGTGTTTTGTGCCTTAGCTATTGCCATTTAGGTAAAAATACATAATTACAGCCGGCAAGTAGAGATAAATGCTGCTTAAAGCATAGAAATACGCTCCTGAACCTGCTGCATAAGCCACATGGGCGTAGAGGTGGCCCCGCAAATACCTACCGATTCTCCCGGCCGAAACCAGGCGGCTTGTAGCTCATCGGGGTGGCTTACGAAATGCGTATTGGGGTTTCGCTCGCGGCATACGTTGTACAGAACCCTACCGTTTGAGGATTTGGTTCCGCTTACAAATACAATATTATTATAATGCCCGGCAAAATCGCGTAGTTCCTTATCGCGGTTGCTTACCTGGCGGCATATGGTATCGTTGGCATTTACTTTTATACCTGCCTCTTGCATACGCTGCTTTATCCGGTAAAAATTATCGGTGCTTTTGGTAGTTTGGCTATACAGGGTCAATTCTTTAGGAAGTTGGCTCATATCCAATTCATCTTCCTGCATAAAAACTGTAGCTTCATTATTGGTTTGGCCCAGCAAGCCTATAACCTCGGCGTGGCCGTGCTTGCCGTAAATATATATGGGTTCGCCTTTGTCAAACGAGTTTTTAATCCTGTTCTGAAGTTTGAGCACTACCGGGCAACTGGCATCTACCAGGGTTAAGTTATTTTTAAGGGCCAGTTCGTAAGTAGCGGGCGGCTCGCCGTGGGCCCGGATAAGCACGGTTTCATCCCGCAGGTTCCGGAGCTGGTTATGGTCAATTATCCGCAGCCCTTTAGCTTCC
Source organism: uncultured Roseivirgaceae bacterium (assembly GCA_964504565.1). GTDB lineage: Bacteria > Bacteroidota > Bacteroidia > Cytophagales > Cyclobacteriaceae > Cesiribacter. Next base: position 431,209 of record CAZDEY010000001.1, on the reverse strand, counting down.
AGCCGCTTAACTTCTTCATCGTTGTGCACAATATCGCCCAGGCAGTACAGATACCCCTGCTCAGCCAGCATATCTTCTGCCATTTCTATAGCGTACACCACGCCAAAGCAAAAGCCGCTGTTAGGGTCAATATCTACCTGAAGATTGAGCATGTAATTCGTTTAACAATTATATGTAAATTATGAACAAAAAGTTTCGGCGTTAGACCATTAATTCTTCTATAAAAAAGAAAAATCGGAAAAAATTATACAAAGCTGGCTACTGCCTACGGAAACGAACTTGTAGTCTTTTAAAATACGAAATAGAATTTACAATCCGTTCTTCTCCGGAAAATTTAATAAGCTGGTAATCTTAATGGGTAAAGGCCTGGCGGTACTGTAGCAACTTATAATCAAAGGGTCCCCTTATTTTGCCGGCGGCCATGAGTTTTTGATATTTTTCCCGGCCACCCAAATACCTATCTATAGCGGGCGAGGGCGATAAAAGTGTATAAGTAGGTAATGATACCTGCGGAAAGTGCTTCTGAAATAGCTTCTCTACAAACTTGCTAGTAAATAAAATCTTGCCGGGCTGAGCAGCCAAACATGCCTGTATACCTTCAGTATTTATTTGATAGATTTTAAGGTTAGCATCGGAGCAGTTGCCCTTGGTGCGGCTAATTTCCTGCGCTATATCGGTTATGCAAATAGCCTGTTGAGTACATAGTTGCTCTTTTTCTGACCGGGTATTGGCCGGCATACCAAAAACTTTAGAAAGCAAGGGCCAAAAATCATTACGGCCGCTACCGCTGTAAAACCAATTGCCGTAATCAACCCCATTAAAGCAGGGAAAGCTTCCCAGAACCAGAAAATGAGGTTCAGCCGGAATAAAAGGCGGAAAAGGGTGAGTTTCGGTGGTCAATTAGTGAAATTGGTGATGTGGTGATTTGCTAATGTGATGATTGGTCAATATGAAAATTTGCAACGGCTATTTTTTAGGTAATCAGCGGCGGTACGTTTAATTTCTTAGTGATGGTATTTACGTTTTATGTAAGGCTATCTTCTACCGGCCAATTTTATTCTCCCATTGGTAAATTAGCATATCAACACATCACCATATCAACCCATTATCACATTAATTCGCAAATCGGTAGCGTAGCATGGTTTTGGCTAATAGAGCCAGCTTTTTAGGGTCGGGTATGCGAATGCGCTCCTTTAAAATTTGGCTGGCGGGGCATTTTTGTATTTTCCGGAAGAGCTTTAAATAATATAAATAAGCCAAATAAACACCCCGGCGGGCACCTTTAGGCAACTGCTCTATACCTACTAATGCATCGGCAAAGTCTTTAGCTATATCGGCTTCTATCTGTTGCTTATCCTCCGCGGTAAAGGCGTTAAAATCTACCCCGGGAAAGTATACGCGGCCCCGCTCTTCGTAATCGCTTTTAACATCGCGCAGGAAGTTAACTTTCTGAAAGGCTGCCCCCAGGCTGCGGGCCGGTTCTTTCAGGCGATCAAACTCCTGGCAATTGCCTTCGCAAAAAATACGCAGGCACATTAGCCCAACTACTTCAGCCGAGCCGTAAATGTATTCTTCGTACTGGTTTTGGTTGTATTCGGCCTTATCCAAATCCATTGCCATGCTATGCAGAAACGCCTCAATAAGCTCCCGCCCAATACCATAGCTATTTACTACCTGCTGAAAAGCGTGCAAAACCGGGTTGGTGCTAACTCCTTCTTCAATAGCCCGCCAAGTGTCGTCTACAAATCGGTTTAATAATCCTTCTTTATCTTTGTCGTGAAAGGTATCAACAATTTCATCGGCATAGCGCACGTAACCATATACCGCATAAACCGGCATATGAAACCGCTTATCCAGCGTTTTAATACCCAGGGTAAACGATGTACTGTAGCGTTCGGTAATAAGTTTGCTACATTCAAACGCGGTTTGGCTGTATAAGTCCATAGTGGGCTTAGTGGGCTAATTCTTTTAATACCTCGCCGGCCACCACCCGGCCGGAAATTAACGAAGGCGGCACACCGGGGCCAGGCACGGTTAGTTGTCCGGTAAAATACAGATTTTTAACCTTTTTACTCTTTAAACCGGGCTTTAAATAAGCAGTTTGCGCTAGCGTATTGGCTAAACCGTAGGCATTACCTTTAAATGCGTGGTAGTCGGCCATAAAGTTGGCGTGAGCGTAGCTTTTCTTATAAACTATATGCTGCCGTATATCAATTCCGGTATGTTGCTGCAGCCTATCCATTAGCTGGGTAAAGTACTTTTCTCGCACCTCCTCGGTATCTTCCAGATTGGGGGCTACGGGGATTAGCAAAAATAGGTTTTCCATACCTTCCGGCGCTACGCTGCTATCGGTTTTAGAGGGTACGCAGGCGTAAAACAGTGGGTCGTTGGGCCACTGGGGTTTCTTATAAATTTCTTTTGCGTGCAGCTCAAAATCCCTATCAAAAAACAGGTTATGGTGTAGCAGGTTGGGTAATTCTCTGTTTACCCCCAAATAAAAAAGAAGGGAAGAAGGGGCCATGGTGCGGTTTTTCCAGTAGCCTTCGGAATAGTTGCGCAGGTGTTTATCCAGCAGTTTTTGTTCTACATGGTGGTAGTCGGCACCCGCAATTACCACATCGGCAGTATAGCTACCCTGCTTGGTTTTAATATTTCTTACCTCGCCGCCCGAAACTTCTAGTTTCACCACTTCGGCATTGTATATAAACTTAACCCCTTTCTCTTTAGCTACTGAAACCATAGCCTCCACAATTTTGTGCATACCCCCCATAGGGTACCAGGTTCCCAGGCTCATATCGGCATAGTTCATAAGGCTATACAAAGCCGGGGTATCTTGCGGGGTAGCCCCTAAAAATAGAACTGGAAACTCTACTAACTTTAGCAGCTTAGGGTGGGTAAAAAATTTGCGGGCGTGGCTACTAAGCGATTTGAACACATCTAGCCGTAGTACATCTTTGAGCAGGGGCAGGCTCATGTACTCGCGCAGGCTCCGGCCCGGTTGGTATACTAAGTTGTGCATGCCAACCTCATACTTATACGCTGCCTGGGCTAAAAACTCCTGCAAAGCCTCGCCGGCACCGGCTTCTATTTGCTCGAATAAAGCCACTAAGTGCGGCATACTGGCGGGCATATCAACCAGCTGGTTAGGGCTAAACACTACCCGGTAGCTGGGATCCAGCCGAATTAGGTCGTAAAAATCTTCGGGTTTATGGCCGTAAAGCTCAAAATATTCCTCAAACACATCGGGCATCCAGTACCAACTAGGGCCCATATCAAAGGTAAAACCCTCGGCAGAAAAGCTACGGGCTCTTCCGCCGGGGGTTTCGTTTTTTTCAAGTACAGTTACTTTATGGCCGGCTGCTGCCATAGCAGTTGCCGCGGAAAGGCCGGCAAAACCCGAGCCTATTACCACTATGTGGGACATATTTTATTTTACTGCGTAGTTACGTAAACGGCTTTTTAGTTCTTTACGCGCAATATGAATACGGTTTTTAACAGTTCCTATCGGAATTTGTAAATGGTCGGCAATCTCGTGATACTTAAAGCCCCGGAAGTGCATCATAAACGGGGTTTTATAGGCATCATCCAGATCTATTATGGCTTTGTTTATATCTTTAAGAGCAAAGCTGGTATACGCCAGGTTCTCGGTAGAATTCTCCGAAGAATTAATGTAGTGCAGGTTATCGGTTGTATCGATGAACGTATTTCTACGTACCATGCGCTGGTAATTGGTAATGAAGGTATTCTTCATAATTGTATATAACCAGGCTTTCAGGTTAGTGCCGTCAGCAAACTTATCCCGATTGGTAAAAGCCTTCAGGATGGTTTCCTGCAATAGGTCATTGGCCTCCTCCATGTCTTTGGTAAGCTTTAGCGCAAACGGCTTTAAAGATTTAGACATTTTGTTGAGGGAATAACTGAACTCTAGTGCTGTCATGCAAAAAATGTTTAAGTGAAGGGAAAAAGTTCTTAGTCAAATTGAGGGTTTAAATCTTACTATGCAAGTATTTGTTTAACTTTATTTGACAAAAAATAAATTTTAAGAACTGCAATGACACGGCGATAGTGAGAGGGGCCGAATAGTATTATTTTACTATTTACACACCTGACTGCAACCCGTAAAAAATGCATTGCCTGTAATTGCTTACGAAGCCTCTTATATAGGGTTACGCCTAAAGTATAAGATAAGTACAAAAAAAGCCTGCTACAGAACCGATAAGCTAGGCTGTCCCTTGAAAATTTCTCCCAGCATTTCTAGCTTACTGACAACCTCGGCATTGTCCGGTATAGTGTAACTGCCAGCCGCCAGATGCGAGCCCCCAATCAGCAGTTTGCTTTTAGGAAAGGCTTCGCTTAACTCATCCAGAAATTTTTGGGTCTTGTTGGCCGTTAGGCGGGTAGTAAGTACCGTTAGCACGTAGTCGGGTTGGTATACTTCGTAGGTGCTTTTGGCATCGGGCAGGGGCACATTCTGGCCTAGGTATATAACCTGATTATTGCGGCATTTAATTACAAAGGCACTAAACAGGAGGGTTAGTTCGTGCAGCTCGCCTTCCGGCAGAAACAGCATAAATTTGTTATGCGCCCGGGCAGCATTTACGTAGCAGCCATCAATTGCCACTATCAGCTTCTGCCTGATTAAGTTGCTAATAAAATGCTCCTGAGCCGGCACTATGGAACCGGTTTGCCACAGTATACCAATCTTCTTCAGAAAGGGAAAAACAACCTGTAGCATGGTAGTTTCAAAACCATGCTGAAGAATGCTGGTCGACATGGTTTTTTCGAAGCGTTCTTCGTCCAGGTCAATCATAGCTACACTTAGCGAGTGTATTTGCTCGTTGAACTTAATTTGCTCCTGGTTGGTAATTTCAACTACCTTATTAATTATATCCTGACGGCTAAGGGCGGCAAGGTTAGAAATTTTATACCCGTGCTTACGCAGTAGCGATATGTTCAGGATTAATTTTAAATCTTCATCGGTATAAACCCTAATGTTGGTATCGGTGCGCTGGGGTGAAATAAAGTTATATCGCTGCTCCCAAATTCTAAGGGTGTGGGCCTTAATGCCCGAAAGTTTTTCTAAGTCTTTTATTGAATAGGTACTCATGGCTATTAACTCTTCCTGGTTCTAAAATAGCGCAGTGGCACCCATAGCAGTCCAAAAGCAACTGCACCATCGCGGTTTGGGGTTTTATGATGATCGCGGTGAGCGTTAGCCAAACCTCGCAGGTAAGGGTTATTTATTTTTGATTTTACTGCCAGCCTGCGGTGAATAAGCACATCGTGCAGAATAAAGTATACTATCCCGTACAACGAAATACCTGCTCCTATTCCTGTGTAATACGCATTACCAGTGTGGAGGCCGTAAAGAAGCGATAAAACTGCCACTGCTCCAAAACTAGCCGAGAAGAGATCGTTAAGTTCAAGAAATTGCTTTCCCTTAACGTGGTGGGTTTTATGAATATTCCAGAGCGGGCCGTGCATAATATATTTATGAATAAACCACGATGCGGCCTCCATAAATAGAAAACTTCCTACAGTAACTCCAATTACTTTCAACATGCTATTGGCTTCATAAAATCCTGCCATACCTAAAATTAACGTGCAGATAGCAAATGTGTTTACTAGCTATTTAATAATTGCTTTAAGTTAAGAAGAGCAAAGAACGCAAACTGGGCCGCTACAATTATTATTGATAAGGAATTTGCAACGTTTCTTACAAAATAGTTAAACAAAGCTATTAGAAGTACGCCTACCACGTACCAGCCTATAAAATTATGGAGCTGGGGTTGCCCGCCCTCAAACTGCCAGAAACGTAGTTCCGGGGCTACCGGCTCAATAAGTACATCCAGCAACACTAACACCCCGCTACCAAGCAGCGCCTGGCTAATAGCTTTTAGTTTAAACCTTGCAGTTACCGTGCTAATGCAGTACACCAACAGTAGCCAGTTAACGCCAATCATGTAGGGTATGCCCTGCCACCGCCAGCCCAAACCACTGCCGTAGGTATAGTTGCCAAAAATTACCCCGGTGTGTACCCCCAGCCATTCTACCCCAAAACCTAAACCCGCTACTAGCAGGCACACCAGCCAAAAATTTAAATTAGGGGCATTATGAGCCAGCAATACTAACAGGGTAGTTGCCAGCAAGTGAAAGGGGGTTAAGGCTATAAATAAGCTACGGGTAGCCACTAGGCTTAACCCAACAGCACCGGCAGTATACATAGCTAAAATTAGCCAGCCAACTGGTTTATGGTACTGCCGGGGAATTACAGGAGAGGGCATGGCCCGAAAATTAGGGCAAAAGTTTTAATATATTTGCTATATACAAAGAAGAATTGCCGATATGATATTATACAATGTAACCGTAAGCCTGGATCCAACTATAGAAAAAGAGTGGCTGGAATGGATGCGCGAAATACACATACCCGATGTAATGGCTACTAAAAAGTTTGTTGACCATAAAGTATTTCGGTTAATGCACGAGGTGGAGGGCGGCCGCACCTACGCCATTCAGTACTTTGCCCTGGACCACTCCGACATCCATAGCTACCAGCAGGAACACGCGCCCCGCCTGCAGGCTGCCTCTAAGCAAAAGTTCGGCGAGAAGGCCCTGGCGTTTCGTACGTTGCTAGAGGAGGTTAGGTAGTGAGGTAGTGAGTTGGTGAATTAGCGAGTTGGTGAGGTGGTGAATTGGTGGGTTGGTGAGGTGGTGATGTTGGAAGTAATTAGTTTATAATTTGGATTTAGTATGAAAGCTTCCGCCGCGCAGGATGAGCGTATTGCTAATATGACTTTTGCCTCGGCATACCCGCACTATTTGGCTAAGGTTGAAAAGAAGGGCAGAACTAAAGAAGAACTGTATAAGGTAGTAGAGTGGCTTACCGGATATACTGAACAGCAGCAGCTAGATAAAATTGAAAGTAAGGTAACGTTTAAAGATTTTTTTGCTGAAGCTAGCCTAAACCCGAATGCCCGATTAATTAATGGCTCAATTTGTGGGTATAAAATTCAGGAAATAGAAAACCCCCTTACCCGGCAAGTTCGTTACTTAGATAAGTTGGTAGATGAGTTGGCTAAAGGGCGTTCCCTGAATAAAATATTAAGGTAGAATGATTAGCTCAAAGTTTATATTAACGAGCTTACTTAGAGTAAACTCGTTAATGCGTTGATCTAACAAACTAGTTCATACACTCAGTATAAACTATATACCAAAGGCTATCGGTTAAACTGTAAGATTTAAACGTATATCCCTGCGGGTTTTTCTCAATCTGATAAGTGCCGTTATCCAAGCTTAGTAAGGGCACGCTGTCTTTTTTAAACTCCAGGAAAGCAATTTCTATATCACTGAATTCGCTTCGGTCTTTATATTCCGGATGGTACTTTTGGCTCAAATCGCTTAATCCAACCAACTGCTCCGATATTTCTTCCGGCACCGGCAACGTATTAGGAAATACTAAAGCGTATCCGGGTTGGTGGAATATTAACGAGGTTACTTAGAGTAACCTCGTTAATGAGTCGTTAGTGAGAATTGACAGTTAAAATTACGTTGCTCAAACCTTAAAATTCTTTAACTGTTCGTACGTAAGCCTTCCGTTTAGCCACTCGGGGTCTAGCTCGGCGCCTATTTTTTTGTAGAAGTTAATAGCCGGCTCGTTCCATTCCAGTACCTGCCAACTTAGGCGGCGGGCATCTTTAGCTTGGGCTATTCTTATCAGTTCTTCAAAAAGCTGTTTGCCTAAGCCGGTGCGGCGGTATTTTTCGCTTACCACAAAATCTTCCAAATACATACATTTACCCTTCCAGGTACTGTAGCTCCAAAAATACAGGGCTATGCCTACTATATCTCCGTCAGCTTCTGCACGGCTGGCCTCAGCTACTATAAAATCAAACACTTTCTCCGGGCCAAAGCCGTCGGCTTCCATACGTTCCACAGTATTGTCCACCTCGTGCGGGGCGCGTTCGTATTCAGCCAGCTCTTTAATAAGTGCCAGCACTGCGGGCAAATCTTGGCGGGTGCCGGGGCGGATAACTACATTGTCTAAATTAGAACTCATAGTGGGCAAGATTATAAAAGCAAATTGACCAAACAACATTTACCGGAGCTTTTACTGCTAATTGTTTATATTTGAGAATCCTTAACCCTATTTAAAATGAAAGCTTTTCTTATAGGCCTGCTGCTGACTTTAAGTACTATCAATTTATGTGCCCAAGACTTCTTGCAGCTACCGGACACTATTTATGTAGCTATAACCACTAATGATAGCCTGCCACCGCAATTTTCTGATAATATTCTTCTAGAAGTTCAGAGTGGCTTCCACAAAGTAAACCGAAAAAATAAGTGGAGCCGAAAATTTGTATTAGCCCCTAGCGTAGCCGAAGCCGATATGGAAATAATAATTGATGGCTACCGGTTCCCCACCAAACAACAGCGGAATTCGGCCTTGGCCCTATCAATTTTAGGTATTGGGCTGCCAATTATACTGAACGTTAGCGGCGTTCCGGTTCCGGTAGCAATGTACTTTGTGAGCAGCAGCCAGTACGCAACCCAAATCCGGTACAGCCAATTTATGCAGGAACAGGGCTTCCAAAATACCGAAGCTAGAGCTCAGCGGGTTGGAACCGGCTATGTTTATAAGGCTGATAGAGGCTACAGCAAGTTAGCTAAAGCTATTGGAGCTACTATGTACTTAACCGCTAAAGGCTGGAACAAGGCTTATAGAAAAGCGAGGCGATAAAAAAACCCCGAAGTAACTTCAGGGTTCTATATTTTACTAAGTATTGTCGGCAAGTCTATCTAAAATCCACAAAATCCGGCTCTTCGTTCATATTAAACCAAGTAAAGGCGTACAAATCGGCCCACTCTTCTATTTGCTTAGATGTTGGCTTACCGGCTCCGTGCCCGGCTTTAGTTTCTATACGAATTAAGTACGGGTTGCCCGGCGCACCTTTGGCCTGCAATTCGCTAATAAATTTGAAACTGTGGGCTGGTACTACCCTATCGTCGTGGTCGGCGGTGGTTACCATGGTGGCCGGGTACATAGTACCTTCTTTTACGTTGTGCAAGGGCGAGTACCCGTAGAGGTAATTAAACATTTCCGGGCTATCTTCGCTACTGCCGTACTCTACGGCCCAGGCCCAGCCAATGGTAAATTTATGGTAGCGGAGCATATCTAGTACGCCTACTCCTGGCAGGGCTACCTGCATTAGGTCAGGGCGTTGGGTCATTACGGCCCCAACCAATAACCCACCGTTAGAGCGGCCGCTAATAGCTAGTTTTTCTTTGCTGGTGTAGCCTTCCTGAGTCAGGTATTCGGCCGCCGCTATAAAATCATCAAACACATTTTGCTTATTCTGCAGCATGCCACCCTCGTGCCAGGCCTGGCCGTACTCGCCGCCGCCGCGGATGCTGGGCTGGGCGTATACCCCGCCCTGCTCTAGCCAAGCCAAGCGCGCTACGCTAAAGCCGGGCTGCATACTAATATCAAAACCGCCATAGCTATAGAGCCAGGTCGGATTGGTACCATCTAGCTGTAGGCCCTTGCGATGCACAATAAACATAGGCACTTTGGTACCATCTTTACTGGTGTAAAAAACCTGCTTGGTTTCGTACTCCTGCGTATCGAAGTTCATTTCGGTTTCCTTAAACAGGGTGCTGGCGCCGCTGGCTATATCGTACTTGTAAATGGTGCCGGGGGTAGTAAAGCCGGTAAAAGTATAGAAAAGCTCGGTGTCATCTTCTTCTCCGCTAAAGCCGCGTACCGTACCAATATCGGGCAGTTCAATGGTGCGTTCCAGTTTACCGCTGCGGTCGTACTGATACATGCGGTTGCTGGCGTCTTCCATATAGCGCACAAACAGTTTACCGCCGGCCGGGCTTACACTTTCCAGCAAACGGTCCGATTCCGGGATAATATCTTTCCAATTTTCGGCCGATGGCTTGCTTAGATCTACCCATACCAATCGTTTGTTGGGGGCATTTAACGTGGTAAGCATTAGCAACCCATTCTGTTCATTATCAACTACCGAGTGGTCTTTCTTAAAATCTTCAACTACTGTTATAAAATTGCTGTTGGGCTTGCTGAGGTCCTTAACCATAACGCTATTGCCGCTGGTACCTTCGGTGCCGCCAACAATCAGGTATTTTTCGTCGTCGGTGGTTTGGGCGTAAAAGTTACGCTGGGCGTGCTGCTTATCTTCCCACACCAGCTTATCCTGGCTTTGCGGAGTACCCAATTGGTGATAGTATACTTTATGGTATTCGTTTTTACCTTTTAGGGCATTAGCTTCGCTAGGCTTATCATAAGCACTGTAGTAGAAGCCATTGCCGGCCCAGTTTATACCGCTGAATTTCACCCAGTTTATCTCGTCTTGGGTATCCTGACCGGTAGCTACGTTCTTAACTTTAATCTTTTGCCAGTCCGAGCCGCTTTCGGCTACCATATAGGCGGCCAGGGTGCCGTCCTTATTAAACTCCAACCCGCCTAGCGATACGGTACCATCCTGACTCCAGCTATTGGGATCCATAAACACCGTGCCTTCGGCCTCCGGGCTGTCCATTTGGTATACTACCGATTGGTTCTGCAGCCCATCGTTGCGAAATTGGTACCAAGCATTTCCTTCTTTAGTTGGTGCACTAAACTTTGGGTAGTTCCAGAGCTTAGTCAGGCGGTTTTTTATTTCCTCGCGGTACGGAATTTGGTCTAGGTACTGCTCGGTAACTTTATTTTGGGCTTTAACCCAGGCTTCGGTTTCGGCCGAGCGGTCGTCTTCCAGCCAGCGGTAGGGGTCGGCAACCTCCTGGCCAAAGTAGGTATCTACGGTATCTAGTTTATTAGTAACCGGGTAAGTGGGTACCGAGGCTTCAGCCGTTTCGGGGGTTTCCTGCGTGGTGGAGCCTGACGAACAAGCCGCTAGCAAACCTAGCGATGCAGCAGTAAAAAATAAATGCTTCATATACGGATTACAAAATTCCCTAAAATATAAGAAAGCTTACGCTAAGGATAAAGGTTTAGGTGGAAATGGGTAGATTTATAGTACTCATCTTATCAAAGAGAATTGTGAATTCCTTACTTATTAAATGGCTCTATTTCATTGCTCTAATCTTAGTGGTTGGGTGTCAAAATGAACGCAATACTTTGGAGAGCAAGCTTTCTAACTTAAATGATTGGACTTATGATATTGAAGAGTATGATATGAATATTGATACACTGTCTGTTTCTACCTCTATGCCTGACCCTGAATTCGAAGTTAGATTAGCAAGTAATACGAATAGGTATTGTAAAGCAGTAATCTTAGATTTCTACCCAAGGTCGTATGCTGATTATATTATCAAACATTCTCTTCAATATACAATGTTACGCTCTACTTTTCCCATATTACTTTCCGTTTACCAGAGCGAAAGATATGTAGTGATCTGTCATAATTTACCTGACGAAAACACTATTAACGGGTGCAATTATGACGAAGTAAGACAGTTTTTAAATACAGAATTAGAGCAACAGTCAAACCTCAAGATAGAATTTTAATTAAATTCTCACCCCTCAACCACCACATCACCGTACTCCTTCTTGTGGCGCGAAAGATAAGTTTTGGCGTAGGGACATAACGGCAGCACTTTCATTCCTTCCTCTTTGGCGTACTTAACGGCAGCTTTTACCAGCTCACCGGCGTGGCCTTTCCCCTCGGCTTCCGGCGGCACCTCGGTATGCAGTATGGCTAATTCTTTCTTGTCGGTAATCTGGTACTCCAATTCGCCCTGCCCGCCGGGCAAATCTTGGGTAAAAAGCTTTTGTTCAAGTTTATGCTGTATCTGGCTCACCTTAGTTGCTGTTTGTTTTCTTGAGAGGCTGTGTAAATTTTATCCTCCAGTCTTTTATGCATCTTTTTCTTTACCCGTACCTCGGGGTACACATTTCAAAAAGTGCATAGACTAGGAAAAATACCCTATATAAATTTCTGAAAGTAAATATTTAGACAGCCTATAAGAAATAAGAATAAGTGTAGCCCATTTGTTTTTGTAAATTGCTGCGCTGTGTACTCTTTTTAACTATTAGCTTAGCTACCTTATGAACGAAAGCCGTCGTAAAAACCTGATTTACTCCCTTATACTGCTGGTAGCTGTAGTAGGCGTATGGCTATGGCGCAACCAAAAAGCGGCGCAAAGCTCAATAATATCGTTTAAAGGCAGCACTATGGGTACGTACTACGAGGTTACCTACGGCGATACCCAACAGCGCAACCTCCAGCCCCAAGTCGATTCGTTATTACAAGCCTTCAACCAGTCGCTTTCTACTTATATTCCTACTTCGGAAATAAGCGAGTTTAATCAGGAAACCTTGCTGAAGTACCGCAGCCCGTTTTTTTATCCGGTATTAGAACGCAGTCGCCAGATTTACGAAGCTACGTACCATGCATTTGACCCAACCGTAGGTCCGCTGGTAAACGCTTGGGGCTTTGGCCCCGATGGTGAAGTTAGTGCCCCCAACAGTAGCCTGCTAGACAGCCTGCGCCGGTTGGTTAATTTTGATTCCATTTACTTTGATAGCCTGGCCGTATGCAAAATGCTGCCCGGCATGAAGCTGGATTTCAGTGCTATTGCCAAAGGCTACGGGGTAGACGTGGTGGCGGATTACTTACACCAGAAGGGTATTGACGAGGTCTACGTAAACATTGGTGGTGAAGTGCGGGCCTACGGGCAACACCCCACCGGCCGGCCGTGGCGAACCGGTATAAACAAGCCCAGTGAAGACCCGGAAATTCAGCAGCAGGCCCAGGCCGTGCTGGAATTTACCGATGGTGCCGTAGCCACTTCCGGCAACTACCGCAATTACTACGAGCGCAACGGCAAATTATATTCCCACACCATTAGCCCGTTTACCGGCCAACCGGTCCGGCATAGCCTGTTGAGCGCCACTGTGTTGGCCCCCGACTGTATGACTGCCGATGCCTACGCCACTGCTTTTATGGTGTTAGGCTTGGATAGTGCCCGGCAAATTTTAGAAAAAGAGCCGCAACTCTCAGCTTACTTAATATATAGTAACGAGCAGGGGGAATTTACCGCTTGGGTATCGCCTAAGCTGGAAGGTAAGTTGGTTAGTTTAATTGAAGAGTAAAGGATTTTTTACCCACGGAAAGCTGGTTTATACATGTTATAACCCAAAATAAGTACATCCGGTAATTTTTTTTTTACAATTTTTGGTTCTTACATATAACTTCTAACGGTAGTGACTATCGATCAACTGGTTAGACTACCGGTTAGCACTGTTTATTTATAAAATCTGCAAACTTATGTTTTACCTTCAGCAGGTAAACTTTAGGTACCGCTAAACAGCTAGCAGGTAAAGGATAAAAAGTTGCGTTACACCTTACAGCTAGCAATTTGGCGGCGGGAAACAGCTAAGATAGACCTTGCGTATTGTAGTCAGATCGTTCAATAATTAAAACTACAAAATCATCTGATTATGCTTTCTCAACTTGTTTACATCAGCGCGCGCAAGCCTAACTGTACTGAAGCCGAAATAGATAAAATTTTAGCTGCCTGCCGCATAAACAATAAAGAACTGGATATTACCGGCGTTCTTCTGTACTCAGACAAGCAATTTGTTCAGTATTTGGAAGGCGATTATTCGGAAATTTTCGGCCTTTATGATAAGATTAAAGGCGACGACCGGCATAAGAATATTGTACTTATAAATAGTACACCAATTAAAAACCGGGTCTTTCCGAGCTGGCAAATGGGGGCTAAAAAAGTAGACTTCGATAGTATTGAGTACCGAACTCAGATCTCTACCGAAGACCAGCAGGAATTTCAGCGAGTTTTAGCCGGCAATGAAAGCAACCGGGCCGTAGAAACAATCAAGAAATTCTTTAAGTAAGCCCGGTACTATTACTGGTTCATAGTCCATCTTCTTTGCCGAGGGTGGATTTTTTGTTTCTATAGAATTAGTATAATTAAATTGCTCTACACACCCTAAACAAGGTGATAGATCTCTCAACCAGGTAAACACCCATTAACCAGCTTAAATTATTTGCCGTTTCCGCACTATTATTGAAGAAATTTTAGTGATAAACTTCTAAGATCTTAAAATCCTGCGGCAGAGCTTTAATATTACAAATTGAAGAATGATAATCATTACAAAGGAGCTATCCGATCAGAATTATGCAGATTGGCCAGAAAAAACAATATAAAGAAAGCAAATAGCATCATGGCCGTGCACTGTATGGTAAACCCAAAGTTAGTAGCGTGAAAGAGCAAACCCAATAAAGCCAGACCACCTAACGCTACCAGATACGGCAGCAAAGCACTATAAAATGCATCGAGCTTTTCAAACCTAAGATTTAAACTTGGAAACTCAACTATTTGATTTCTGCCTAAAAGGCTAGATTCTATTAAGATTACCTCTGATCCTACTTCCAGCTTATTTAAATAATAATTGGGTATAATAATATTTTCTGCCGGGGTGGTAACGTAGGAAGCTCTAAACTTTTCAGTGCCTCTCATATACTTTCCAGATCTGCGAGAGCCTCGCAACTGCTCTACCTTTTCTACCTGAATGTTGGTAATTACATACGGTAATTTAGCGTCCACTAGTAGCAATGAGGTAAAAACTACTACTACTATGTTAATATTTCTCACTGTCCGGTAGACCTCAGGCTTATATTTTTGCATACGCTTTAATTTCACCTAAAAGCCCCCGCCAATAGCTTTGACGGAGGCTTTTTGTGTATAGTAACTAAAGCTGCGGCTAGCGGCTATTACGGCTGCGTTGCATAGGGTTGCCGCCGCTGCTGCTACCTCTTGGGCGCTGCTCGCGCTTAAATAGCTCAAAGCGGCTGGGCTGGGCGCTTTCCGGCCAGTAGTTATTATCCTCGTTGGTATCGGCGGTTTCGCGGTAGGGGTCTACCACAATACTCTTTACCTTTTTCTTTTTGGCGAAAACCTTAGTGGCTACGTTCTCGTTCTGGCGCCAGATTTCGGCGGCTATGTACTGCACTTCACTGGTACCATCTTCAAAATTCCACTGAATTATTACCGGCATTACTAAGCCGCCTAAATTACGGAAGGTAAGCTCGTAGAAGTTCCAGTTAGCATCCAATAGGGCCCGCTCTTCAGCACTAAGCGAGTTACGGTACTCTTCGTAACGCTTCTTATCGTCTTTAGAAAGGGCATTAGGATCGTAGCTGTTATAGAAGTCGCGCAGTTGGGGCTTCTCGTTCATAACCGTAGGCAATTGCATTTCGCGGTTGCGGGCCTGGCTTATATGGTTAGCATCGCGCTGAGCCAGTTCGGCAGCTATGGCTTTCTGCACGCGCGGGTCGCCGGTATCCATCTGGAAGTAACGTACGTTGGCCAGGGCAATATCGGTATGGTCGGTAGTGTAGAACCAGCCTTTCCAGAACCAGTCCAGATCGGTGCCGCTGGCATCTTCCATAGTGCGGAAGAAGTCTTCGGGCGTAGGGTGCTTAAAGGCCCAGCGCTGGGCGTAGGTTTTAAAGGCAAAATCGAACAGCTCGCGGCCCATTACCGTTTCGCGCAGCACGTTTAGAGCAGTGGCCGGCTTGCCGTAGGCGTTGTTACCAAATTGCAAAATCTGCTCCGAATTAGTCATAATAGGGCGCTGGGTATCCTTAGCGCTTTTCATATAGGGCACCATATTGTAGGCCGGTCCGCGGCGGCTGGGGTAATCGTAGTCCCACTCCTGCTCGGCCAAAAACTGCACAAAAGTATTCAGGCCTTCGTCCATCCAGGTCCACTGGCGCTCGTCGGAGTTTACAATCATCGGGAAGAAGTTATGGCCAACTTCATGAATAATTACGCCGATCATGCCGTATTTGGTACGGTCGCTGTAGGTTCCGTCCTTTTCCGGGCGGCCGTAGTTAAAGCAGATCATAGGGTACTCCATACCATTGCTGGCTTCTACCGAAATAGCCACCGGATATGGGTAGTCGATAGTATGTTTACTGTATACTTTTAGAGTGTGGGCTACCACTTCGGTGCTATACTTTTCGTACAACGGATTGGCCTCTTTAGGGTAGTAGCTCATGGCCATAACGGTTTTGCCGCCAATATTTACGCCCATGGCATCCCATATAAATTTACGGCTGCTGCCGAAGGCAAAATCGCGTACGCTATCGGCCTGGTATACCCAGGTTTTGGTATCGGTAGCTTTACGCTTTTCTTTCTTCTCGGCCTCTTTCTGCGAAACAATAATAACCGGTGATGTGGCAGTTTTGCTCTTTTCAAACAGATTGCGCTGCTCATCAGTAAGTACCTCATTCATATTCTGAAGTTCACCGGTAGCAGCCACTATATGGTCACTGGGTACGGTAATGCGCACCTTGTAGTCGCCAAATGGCAGAGCAAATTCGCCGCGGCCTAAAAATTGTTTATGCTGCCAGCCTTGGTAGTCGGAGTATACGGCCATGCGCGGAAACCACTGGGTTATGGTATAGAGCGTATTGCCATCCTCTTCAAAATACTCGTAACCGCCCCGGCCGCCCATCAGGTTACGGTCATTAATATTATAATTCCAATTGATTTTCATACTGACCTTTTCGCCGGGCATTAGCGGCTTAGGCAGGTCAATACGCATCATGGTGCGGTTTATAGTATAAGATAACGGCTGGCCGTTCATATCGGTAACCGCCTCTATTTTATGGCCTCCGTCAAAATCGTAGCCGATTACCTGGCGCAAACTGCCCAAGGTCATTTTATCTTCAATTGAGTTGGTAGCAGTGCTATAAGTATCACTATCCATAGCCCGCATATTCTGGTCTAGCTGAACCCAAAGGTAAGGCAGTTGGTCAGGCGAGTTGTTGGTATAGGTTATGGTTTCTTTGCCGTGAATGCGGTTGTTGGCCTCATCCAGCCGTACGTCAATGTCGTAGTCGGCTTGCTGCTGCCAGTACATATGGCCGGGTGCCCCGCTAGCTGTACGGTATACGTTGGGTGAACGCAATTCGGCATCTAGTTGCTCAAATTTGCGCTGGTACACGTTTTCCTCTTTCTGTTCTTGCTGGGCAGTAGCGCCTAAGGAGCCAGCTGCCAGCAAACACATCATACTATAGAATTTAATTTTCATATTATATTAAAAGACCGCTTAGGTAGATTGGATTTCACACAAAAATACAATCTACAATGAACTACCAAAAAATGCGAATTTCAACCCCATTTATATGAATGGTATAGTTGGTTGATTAGTGGGAGGGTAATGTGATGATATAATGATAAGGTGATATGTTAATGAGGCGAGGTGGTGATATATTGATAGGACAATGTGGTAAAGTAATACCTCCAATCAAATTTCGTTATTGGGTAGAACTTACTTGTTTCTTATGAGAAAGCTGCTGCTTTTAGCTTTGGGGCTGAATTTTATTCTTTCGGCCGAGGCGCAAACTTTTTTTGATAGCTTGGCTTGGTCGGCCAATGCGCTAACCCGGCAGCAAGTGGTATACGATCCTTCCTATTTTTCTATAGAGTACCCAAATGGCGACGTGCCGGCCGGCAAGGGGGTTTGTACCGATGTTATAATTCGGGCGTACCGAAAAATGGGTGTAGACCTTCAGAAGTTGGTTCACGAGGATATGCGGGCTAACTTCTCGGCCTACCCTGCTATTTGGGGCTTAAAAACTACCGACAAAAATATAGACCACCGCCGGGTGCCCAATCTTCAAACTTACTTTAAGCGTCAAAGTGCCGCCCTACCCATTAGCCGGAAGGCCGGTGATTACCAGCCCGGCGATGTAGTAAGCTGGAACCTGGGCGGCGGCATTACCCATATTGGGTTAGTCTCCGATGAAATTTCGGCCGACGGACAGCGACCACTAATTGTGCATAATATTGGGGCCGGTCAGGTGCTGGAAGATTGTCTGTTTAGCTACACTATAACCGGGCACTACCGCTTTAAACCTAATTAATTAACATAACTGCGGGCAGTGGCTACTGAGCCTACATTCTTTTCTAGTTCTTCCCAGGTGAAATAAAATTCCTGTACACCGTCGGCGTAGGAAGCTATGCTGTATACATTAAATACTAAGCCAAGCCCGCCCGGGCTAAGGTAAAACTGTTGTAAACCGCTTTTTACTTCGCTTAAATCCGTGGGTATTCTGGCCTGAGCACTTATATATTCGGCCAGTTTCTCTATAGACTCCGGACTAAATATATCGGAAAGGCGTAACTGCTTACCACTATTTAAATCTATATTACTATATAAATAGCTGTACATTCCGTGCGCCCCACCCCAGTAGCTATAGCTAAAATTTTTAATTACCAATAGTTGCTGATTCTGGAATAAAACCTGCTGCCTTTGTTCACTTTCAAAATTCATGCTTGGCAACTCACTTTCGGCCGTAGCTTCGGTGAATAACTGTATTGCCCGCTGGTTTAGACAAACTTCCGTACTAAGAGCTTGGCTACAGCCCAGGGTAAACTTTCGTATGCTATCCTGCACCGATTCCTGAATATAGCTGCTGTAGGTAGGCTCCAGCAACCAGTAACTCACCGGAAATTCCCAGGCTTTTACATCTTCCTGCCCCGCATTGCCTACGGTAATTTTCCTAAACATAAACTCTCGGACTATTGGCTCAAAGGGAACCGGCGGCTTTTTTTCGTGTAGTATTAGCGGAAGTTGGCGGCTGCTGTCCGGGCTATACCACGTACCGCTAATTTGGTTGCCGTAGCCCCACTCGCCCCGTATTTTTCCGGTGGTAGTACTTTCATCTAAAATCGGCAGGGCGTATTCTTCCAGCTCAATTTCCCCCTCCATCATCGATCCGCTTAGGCTAAGGGGCCGGCCGGCTTTATCGTAATAATAGTAGCCGCTCAGTTCTCCATCCTGATGCTGAAGGTGCAGGCTGATAGTGGAGTTGCCAATGGTTCCCTGATAATACTTGTAAAAGAAGCGTGGTATTGACTGAGCGTAACCATAGCTGAAAACTAGTCCTAAAATCAGGCTAAGAAATACCTTTCTCATTCTTGTTCCCGCTTAACCGTATCTGGGGAAAAGGCTGGCATACAAAGGCTTACGTACTCGGCATTTTCGCTAAACGGGTTGCTGTATCTAACCCGGTTTCCTTTCTTAATGAGAATGCTCTGCCCGGCTTCCAGTTCAATTCTTTCGCCGTTAATTTCTACCAGTTTTTTGCCCCGTATCATTAGGGTAATTTCGTCAAACTCGGGGGTTTGGTGTGGCTCAGCCCAACCGGGCGGGGCTACCATATGGGCTAAACTAAAATGGCGGTCGCCGGTAGTGGCGCCGCCAAAGTGTTCAATAATAGTTTTATTTCCGGGTACCGGAATGTGGGCGGGGTTATTCTGTAAAACGTATGCTTCTGCCATACAGGCAAGATAGCCGCTTTTGGTTTAGGCTGAAAGTTTGGCCGCGATTACGTTGCGCATTTCGCGGTGCAATATAAATGGGCGGCGATCTTCCGGCATGGCCATACCCTTGCGGCTGGGCAGGGTAAAGAAGAAGGTAGCGCCTTTACCTAATTCCGATTCGGCCCAAATTCTACCCTCGTGGCGTTCTACAATTTTTTTAACGGTTGAGAGGCCTACACCGGTACCTTCAAAGTTAGTTCCGCTGTTTAAGCGTTTAAAGGGTACAAAAAGCTTGGCCGCCTCTTCCATACTAAAACCAATGCCGTTATCGCGAACGTAGTATACAATGTGGCCGTCAACCTCGTGCGAACCTACCTTAACCTCCGGGTTTTTAGATTTGGAACTATACTTAATGGCATTGCTCAATAAATTCTGGAAAACGGACATTAATAAGGCCCTGTCGCCCCAAATCATCATGTTCTCCATTAATGTAACTTTTACGGCTTTTTCGTCATAGTCTAAGCCTTCCAGAATTTGCCGGCACATACGGGTTAGGTTAATAGAACTATAATCGAGTTCCATCTGGCCTATTCTGCCTAAATTAAGCATCTGGTTTACCAGTTCACTAAGCTTTTCGCTACTTTGCACTATAAGGTTTAGCAAGTACTTATCCTTATCGCTAATTTGGCTTTCGGTACTCTTTAACAATATAGTAGCTAGGCCCTGTATACGGCCCAGGGGGCTTTTCAAGTCGTGCGAAACTGCGTAGGTAAATGCGTCCAGCTCGTTATTGATGGATTTGATTTCCTGTAGGGTACGCTGCAGCTTCCGCTCGTTCAAGATTTTATCGGTAATATCGGTAAACACCGCTGTAGCCCCTATTAGCTGGCCATTATGCCAAATAGGCGAAGCAGCCGAGCGCAAAAATACATCCTTTCCGGTTTTAAGGTTATTAACTACCACCTCCGATACTACCCGGCTGCCAGCCAAAGCCTGCATAAAGGCGGTATCTTCGGGCTTAATTCGTTTGCCGTCTTCTATATTACGGGTATTAAGCAGGTTGCTGAGGTCGTCGAACTTATTATTTATTTCATCAATAGAATCGCAGCCTAGCAGATCTAGAGCAGCCTGGTTACACTTGGTTATGCCTTCTTTATTTCCAATAAACAGGGCATCGGGTATACTTTCCAGTACTGCTTCCTGCTCTTGGTTATTGCGCATCTGGCTGGTCAGCATTTGCTGCAGGCGGTGTTCAAACTGCAGTTGGTTAGTAATGTCAGTCATTACTAAAATTCCGGAAACCACAGTACCATCCTCAAATACCGGCGAGGCGGCGCAGCGCAAGTCTACTTGTTTACCGGTGGCAGGGTGAGTTATTATAAGCTCAACAATGCTTTTTTCACCTTTTAGGGCTCTAGATAGTGGGCCAGAGCCTTTTTCTACCGGTTTGCCGGTTTGGCTAAACCTAAAATTAAGCCTTTCGCTAAACTGGGCTAGTGCCATGCCTTCAAACTCCTCGGCTTCTAAACCCAGCAACTCTAAGGCTGCCTCATTTACCCGAACTATACCGCTTTCATCGCCTATGAAGACGGCATCCGGTAAATTTTGTAGTAATATATCTAGCTTTTCCGTACACAACATGATTAGTCGCTTCTCTACTTAACAACTTCCGCAATAAACTTTTGGCTTATGGTAAAGCCTTGCAGCCTCATTGGTATAATATCGTTAAGAGTACGAGTATGCGGAGTAAATGTTTAAATGTAGCTAACGTTCTATGTAAGAAACAGCAGTTTTGTGCAACTTTTTGTTTAATAGCTAGCCCAACCAAAGGCCAGTTGGTTTTTGTGCAGGCGGCACTGGTGCAGGTACCCAATGCCCGCATCGCCAAACTCGTAGGGCAGGTGGTGTTTAGAATCTAGTTGAAAAATCATTTGCATCTGCAGCCCGCACTCGGGGCACTTAGGGTACTCTACGCTTTGCACCCAGTAGGGCCAGCCACCCAATTTATCGGCGGCTTTAGGCACCCCTACTTCGCTTTCTTCCAGGGTTTCAATCTCGGCCTCGGTTAGGCCGGCCTCGCCCAGTTGCATCTCGTGCCAGTCGGGGTAATCTTCCTGCTCTATCCACTCAACCACCTGGCCGGCCTTAAAGCTGCGGGGCGGCACATTGGCGGGCAAAGTAGGATCGTTGCTGGGGATTAGCGGCTGAAGAATTGTATGGTTCTTAGAAAAAGGCTGCCAGCCCTTACACTCCAGCTCGCAATTAGGGTGGGTATTTGTGCAGTAAAAAAGCTGGATTAATTTATTGTTTTCCAGATCCAAATCGCAGTTTGGAGGCAATAAACCAGGGTTCAATTGCAGAAAAAGGGTCATTGGCTCGTTGCAATTAGGGCATAGCGGATAGCTTTCGCCCGGTGGCAAGTAGGCTTGTCCGCCAATTTTACTAACCAAAGCCTCTTCCAGCTCATCATCAGCCGGTTGTTGCACCACCGGCATCCAGGTTGGGCGCTTGTACACCTGAATTTTATCCAGAATAGAAAGAACCGAGGGCGGCGCATCTTTACGCTCCTCAGTCCTGAATTTCATTGACTGTTTAAGTTTATCTAGTAGCCCCATATAAAGTTGGCAATAGTGCCGGGTTAAACTTTAATTCACTTCAACGCATTTATAAGTAGTTTGTTAAAGTGTAGAAATTTATCCGGCACGCCGGCTCCTCAATTATTCCCTATATTTAGGCAAGAAATTTTTATCAGAATGATTAAACTAGCTCCCACAGCACTCCTTATTTTTACCCTGGCGGCCTGCACTCAGTCTACCGAACAATCGGCTTCGGAGCCGGGTTCTTCTGCCATGGCTAAAACTAACGATGTACATACGTACGCCCGCCCGCAGGAAGCCCTGGTAAAGCACCTGAACTGGAATGCCGAGCTGAATTTTGAGCAAAAAGTTATTACTGCCGTAGCCCGCCTCACCATTGAAACCAGCCGAGATGCTAAACACCTAATGCTGGATACTAAAGAGTTAGCTATCGATAAGGTAACCTTAGGCAGCGGTACCGAAACTGAAACCCAATTTAAACTTGGGGAAAAAGATGCCAACCTGGGTCAGGCTTTGGCTATAGAAGTTACACCGGATACTAAGCAGGTTAATATATACTATCAAACCAGCCCGCAAGCCGAAGCCTTGCAATGGCTAAATCCGGAACAAACCGCCGGTAAAAACCATCCGTTTTTATTTACCCAATCGCAGGCAATACTGGCCCGTAGCTGGGTGCCCATCCAGGATTCGCCCGGTATACGCTTTACTTACGATGCCCGGGTAAAAGTACCCCATGAACTTTTGGCTCTTATGAGTGCCGAAAACCCGCAGGAAAAGAATGCTGAAGGCATGTATAACTTTCGGATGCAGCAGCCAATTCCGGCTTACCTATTGGCCCTGGCCGTAGGCAATTTGCAGTTTGAAGCCTTGGGTGAGCAAACCGGTGTATATGCCGAGCCTAGCGAACTTAAAGCCGCCGCCTACGAATTTGCCGAACTGGACGATATGCTACAGGCTGCAGAAAAACTGTACGGCGATTACCGTTGGGAGCGCTACGACCTATTACTGCTGCCACCATCGTTTCCGTTTGGCGGAATGGAAAACCCCCGCTTAACCTTTGTTACCCCAACGATTATAGCCGGCGATCGTTCGCTTACTTCTTTAGTTGCCCACGAGCTTGCCCATAGCTGGAGCGGTAATTTGGTTACCAACGCTACCTGGAACGATTTCTGGCTAAACGAAGGCTTTACCGTATACTTTGAACGCCGCATAATGGAAGAAGTAGCCGGCAAAGACTACGCCGATATGCTGGCCTTACTAGGTCAGCAAGATTTGGAAGGTACGGTAACTGAGCTACAAGATGCCGGAATGGCCGCCGATACCCAATTAAAATTAGACCTAAGCAACCGCAACCCCGACGATGGGGTAACCGATATTGCCTACGAAAAAGGATATAGTTTCTTGCGGTACTTAGAAAGCAAAGTAGGGCGCAAAGCCTGGGACGAATTTCTGCGGAACTACTTTCAAAACCACGCATTTCAATCAATGACTACCGATGGTTTTGTTGAATATTTAACCACCAATTTGTTAGAACCCAACGGGCTTTCCGCCCAGAACGTATACCTAAACGAGTGGATATACGGGCAAGGGTTACCGGAACAACTTATAATGGCTACCAGCAACCGGTTTGAGCAGGTTAACACTGCCTTAGCTTCCTGGAAAAATGGTACTCCGGCCGGCCAATTAACTACCGAAAATTGGTCGTCGCACGAGTGGCTGCATTTTGTACGGCACCTGCCTAGCAACCTTACCACCGAGCAAATGCAAGCTTTAGATAACGCCTTTGGTTTCAGCCAGAGTGGCAATAGCGAAATTCAGGCGGCTTGGTTTGCGCACGTTATAACCCACCAGTACACCGCGGCTTATCCGCAGCTAAAAGCCTTTTTAACTAAGGTAGGAAGAAGGAAGTTTTTGGTGCCGCTATACAAGCAAATGGCGGAAACTCCGGAAGGTAAAAAAATGGCACTGGATATCTACCGACAAGCCCGCCCAAACTACCATGCCGTAAGTACCAATACCTTAGATAAACTACTTTCTTATAACGATTAACTTTTCGTATTAAAAGATTAAACAATAACCCAAATTACTGCTTTTTTTAGCAAGGCTAAATTCTTTGCCAAGTAAAGTTTAGTCAAAAGTGTTAATATTGATTTCTAAAGCTTAAAAAAATAATCTATCTTTGGTATACTCTTGAAAAAGAGGTATTACATTATGGAAGTAGGGATGGATGCTCAGGCCAAGAACTCAGTGCTGAAGGCTACTCAGATGAATAGTAGAAAATTAAATCGGATAATGCTGGTTGATGATGATGAGATACATAGCAATTTATGCTATGAACTCATTCAGAAATCCGGCATTGCCAACGAGGTGCAAATATTTAACGATGCCGAAGAGGCGTTGGAATATCTGGAAGAAAATAAGGAGAATACCGGAAAGCTTCCGGACCTGATATTTCTGGATATTAATATGCCGTTTATGGACGGTTGGGACTTTCTGGAGGCTTACGAAGGCTTCAGCGATACGTTTCAGAAAGAAATTGTATTAGTGCTGCTAACCTCATCAGTATATAAAAATGATATTGAGCGAGCCCGCGATTATAAATCCGTATCGGAGTATATACAAACGCCAATATCCATACAAAAATTACTAGCCACCCGCGACGAATACTTTAGCAAAGCCAAGGTATAGTAAGGCCGGAACCTGAAAATTAAGCCTTTCTGCGGTATGCAGAAAGGCATTTTTATTATTAGGCAATACCTGCAGCCTATATTTTGC
This sequence comes from uncultured Roseivirgaceae bacterium, assembly GCA_964504565.1. Classification (GTDB taxonomy): domain Bacteria; phylum Bacteroidota; class Bacteroidia; order Cytophagales; family Cyclobacteriaceae; genus Cesiribacter. Next base: position 406,517 of record CAZDEY010000001.1, on the reverse strand, counting down.
GTTATTCTCTTAGAAAATTAGTAACTTTCTACTTTAGCCTCAATATGCCAGATGCATAATTGCTCTGCCTTTTCTATGAAGCGTAACTTGTTTTTATATCTGATCGGCCTGGTGCTGATATTTGCCTCCTGTAGCACCTATAAAAAGGGCATGAAAAGCTTTGATGCCGGCGAGTATCAGGTTGCTATAGAAAATTTTAAAAAAGTTAAGGATAACCCCCTGGCTGATTTTTATGTAGCTGAATCGTACCGGCTTTCTAACCGTATTGAAGAGGCCGAACCCTACTACGCCCAAGCTATACAAGCCGGCATAAAGCGCGAAGAAGCCCTATTCTACTACGGATACGCCCTAAAGACCAACGGTAAATACGCCGAAGCCCGCCGGCAATTCGATGAGTATTTGGCCGGCGATGCATTAAATAAGGAGTACATTCAGCGGGCCCGGACTGAACTTCAGAACCTAGCCCAAATTGGCGAAATAGAAAAGATAGAACCCTATTTTAAAGTTAAACTTCTTACCGAATTAAATACCCCCCAAGCCGACTACGGAGCCGTAACCCGCGACAATGAAGTGTACTTTACCACCAGCCGCGGCGATGATAAAACTTACAAAGCCACTGGCCAAAGCTTCACTAATTTATACAAAGCCCAAATTGGCCAGAGTATGGATGTTGTAGCCGCCAGCATTCAGAAGTTGCCCGAAATGTTTAATACCAACGACCGCGCCGAAGGAACGATAGCCTTTAGCCCGGACGGTAATATAATGGTGTTTGCACGTGGAAATGCCAAGGGTAAAAAAGGTGGTCAGGAAGTAAATTTATACGTAAGTTATTTCAGGAATGGCACCTGGAGCGAACCCCAAATGATGCGCATCAGCGATCCGCGTTCCTGGGACAGCACGCCCAGCTTTAGCCGTAACGGCAAAACCCTGTACTTTGCCAGCAACCGCCCCGGCGGTATAGGCGGGGTAGATTTATACTCGGCCCGGGTAGATGCGCGCGGAAATTTTGGCCGCGTGCAGAATTTGGGCTCCGAAATTAATACGGCCGGTAACGACATGTTCCCTTTTGTATCGGAAGATAACCGGCTGTACTTTAGCTCGGACGGGCACCCCGGTTTGGGGGGCCTGGATTTGTTTATAGCTACTCGTCGCAATGGTAAAATAACCATTGATAACCTGGGCGAACCCATGAACAGCCCAGCCGATGATTTTGGTCTCAGCTACTTTACGGTAGATAAGGGATACTTCAGCAGCAATCGTGAGGGTGGTGTTGGCGACGATGACGTGTACGCTTTTATAAACTCCTCGCCCGACCTGAAAATTGTGAACTACCGCTTGGTGGGCAAAACTTATACCTTAGGTGAAGCCGGCGATACCGTGGTGCTGCCAAAGACCGAAGTACGCTTACTAGACGGGGACCGCGAACTGGAAACCACCGTATCGGACGATTTAGGAAACTTCCGCTTTGATTTGGAAGAAGGCGTGCCCCTGTTTACCCTGATTGGCGATAAGCCTAATTACTTTACCACCCGCCGCCCGTTTGATATGGAAGGTAAGTATCTGGACAGGAAAAACCTGACCCAATTTCGTACCGATACTACCTTTACCACCAGCCTCTTACTAGACCCAATTGTGCTAGACAAAGCCATTGTACTGGATAATATTTATTACGATTTTGACAAAGCCAATATACGGCCGGATGCTGCCTTAGAGCTAAACAAGCTGGTAACTATTCTGGAAGACAACCCGCAACTGGTAATTGAACTTAGCTCCCACACGGACAATCGGGGTGATTTAACCTACAATATTGACTTGAGCCAGCGGCGGGCCGAGAGTGCCGTTCAGTATATAATTAGCCAGGGCGTGGCCGCCAATCGAATAGCCGCCCGAGGCTACGGTGAAACCCGCCCCATTATTGAAAATGCCGAAACCGAGGAAGAACACCAAACCAACCGCCGCACCGAGTTTAAAGTAACCGAAATAACCCCGGAAGCCGAGGTAGTTCGCGACGAAAGCCCGGAGGCCGTACCGGTAGAAGACAGTCCTCAGGATAATACCGAAGACAACAGTAACCCCCGCAAGCCTAAGCGCCCGCAACGCGACGCCGTATTTGACGAGTTGGGTGGAGGATGATAGTTAGAAGCTATCGGTTCTATAGCTGTAAAATGTTTATGATCAGATATAACAGCCTTTAGGCAGCAACTTGTTTATTGTTACTTCCTTAGTAATTACTATTTCCCAAAACACTATCTAGCCAATTATATTATGGTAAATTGACGTGTTTACTCTCCTAACTAAGTATAATGCGTCACCTTCTATTAATATTCTGTATACTCCAGTCCTATAATAGCTATAGCCAGATTAGTGTAAGCGTAGATAACCGGCTTCAGCTAATGCGCATTGCCTATTTATTAGCGGTAGAAGATAGCATAAGTCAAGACTATCACGCCTGTCGTAACACCTATTCTTTGCCAATTCTCAACTATTATGCCCAATTCAACCAAGAGCCTTTGGTTCGGCTTATAGCCAATGGCGATGTGTGGGACGCTTCATTGCCGGTAGTTGCATTGGCACTAGATGAAACCACCTGGCAACCAAACCCGCAAGTATACGACTCTATTCGTCTGGCTAATTCAGTGCGATGGTATGGCACCCATTTGGATACGGTATCAACTCTGCTACAGCAGTTTAAGGAAGTTGCCGGATTACCAAAAACCCACCCCGATATTGAAGAATTTCAGATAGCGGTTAGTCAAGAACAAATTCCCCAAAAGTTAGCCAAATTCTTTCGCACTGATACTATACCTACCCTCAAGGTATATTTTGACCCGCTGAATAATATTACTAATAAAGCGGTCACTTTTATGACTGATAGACGCCGGCACCTGGTAATTGGCTACTTCTGCAATAATGCCTATACTAACCCGGAAGAATCGATTTCACTTCAATGGAATAGCACCTACCGGCGGATACTCTTCCACGAAACTGCCCACCTGTATACAAGCTCTTTACTGGATAAATACTACGATAAAGAGCTTAAACAATTAGTAGCGCAGGAAAAGCACCAGAAAAGTTATACCGATATTGATGAAATTATAGTTCGGGGCCTGGCTGCCAAAGCAGTAGCATTCTATTACAACGAGGAAGCTGGTCAGGCTGACCTGGTCGACCAACCGGAGGCATCAGCAATAGTATACGCTGAGCTAGACAAGTATTTGGCCAATCCGAGCATGAATTTTGAGGAAGTTTACGCTGAAATAATTAGTAAGCTGAAGGTAGAGTTTAGATAAAATCTTTCTTGAACAGACTATTATTATGCTATATTGTTAGACACAATGTACTGCTTAATACATCCTTAAACAGTTCGGTTTAGGATAATCCGCAGTAGCCTGAAATATTATAGTGATATGGAAGATTACATTAGGATAAAGCCAGTTTTACAAATACGTATTAGTTGGCAGTGTTGACCTTCATCCCATTCTCGGCGGCCCATTGGGTTATGTTTTGCTTGCTTAGGGCTTTGGCCATAAGGTCGGGGAAGAGGTCGGGCGTGCAGGCAAAAACGGGTATGCCCAGGGAGGCAAAGTATTCGGCATTGCGGTGGTCGTAGTAGGGGGCGCCATCGTCGCTTAGGGCTAAGAGGGTAACTAGCTGCACCCCAGAGCTAACCAATTCCAGGGCTTTTTCCTTCATTTTAGCCACATTGCCGCCTTCGTACAAGTCGGTAATTAACACCATTACCGTATCGGCAGGGCGGCTAACTTGCTGCTGGCAGTACGTAAGTGCTTTATAAATATCGGTGCCCCCGCCCAATTGTACGCCAAACAATAATTCTACCGGATCCTGTAAATCTTCGGTAAGGTCGGTTACAGCGGTATCGAACACCACCATACGGGTTTTTACGGCCGGTACGGAGGCCATTACCGCCCCAAAGATGCCGGAATACACCACCGAGGTTCCCATAGAACCGCTTTGGTCAATACACAGAATTATATCTTTAAGCGCCTGCCGCTTACGGCCAAAGCCAATACGGGTTTCGGGAATAATTGTCTTATACTCCGGCTGGTAGTGCTTCAGGTTTTTGCGGATGGTGGTATTCCAATCAATTTCGTTGTAGCGGGGGCGGCGGTTGCGTACTGCTCGGCTAAGGCTACCCTGAATAGCCTGCTGGGTAGGGGCGGCTAACTTTTTGAGGAGTTCTTCTACCACCTGCCGCACTACTTGGCGCGCCGTATCTTTGGTTTTCTCCGGTATGGCCCGACCGAGCGTCATAAGACTGGCTACCAAGTGAACATCCGGTACTACGGCTTCCAGCATTTCGGGCTGGGTAAGCATAGCGGTAAGGTTTAGCCGTTCCAGGGCATCCTGCTGCATAACTTTTACCACACTGCTCGGAAAGTACTCCCGAATATCGCCTAACCAGCGCGCTACGTTGGGCGAGGAAGCCCCTAAACCTCCGCGACGGTCGGTATTGTACAATGCCTGTAGCGTGCGGTCTATACCCAACTCGTGCGGGTTAAGCTCCAACTCAAACACGTCCTGGGTTTGCTCACCCAAAATCAGTCGCCACCGTTTTAGTTTTTCGCTCTCTTTACTCATTAATCCCTATAAACTGGTAAAACCCATTCAGCAACAGTTCTACTTTCTCCCCGTCTAAATCCAACGGCTGGTTGTTTAACCCGCCATCTGCTAATTTTCCACCTTTGGCTTTTTGTGCCAGTTGCACCTTCTCCGGATTGGCATAAGCCGAAAACGTACGCCGCAGAATTGGCACCACTTCCTGAAAGTGTTCGGAGCTCAATTCCCCCAACCAAGTATCCAAAATTCCCCAAATTTCATCGTCCAGAAGAAGGGTATTGGCACTGCTGCTTAAAAACCCTTCAATCCAACCAGTGCTGTATTCGGTAGTTGCCCCGGCCGAAAGGGCTTTGCTGAAGCCTAGCGAGGCTTCCTCGGAAGTAATGGACCGGGCTTGATAAAGCAATTTGCCGCACCTACCAGCTACTAAAGGGTGGCTACTTCTCGACTGGTAAATACTGTTTAGAGCCTTATGCCAGAAAGCCGTATCCCCTTCATTTTCCAGAAGCAAAAGTGCACTATTTACCTCATCAATGGCCGAGGATAATACAGTGGCCGTATCGGTATCTATACCGGTAACGGCGGCCGGCAAACCGGCCACAATTCGGGCCAGAAGTACCTCCAGAATGCGAGCCACAGTTTCGGTATCGGTATTGCGTACGTTGCCGTAGCGTCTAACCTGCACTAGTGGCGTAAAAGCCTGCATCAATTCCCGCACATCCGAACTGCCCGATGCCAATTGGTCTAGCTTGCTCAACAGGTAATTTATACCCTGCGGGAGATCGGCCGGCAGTGCTTTTTGCAACAATTCCGAAAGCTGGCCCAAGTTCTGGCTTTCATTGGCCTGATGCCCTAACCAGGCCGCGGCCGCTTCGGCTACCGTATTTCCCCAGGGTGCTTTTTCCAGCAACTGAATGGTGAGTTCGGGCTGCCAGCGGAGCTGCCAGTGTTCCTTAAAGGTGCCTTTACCGGAGGTATATTCTGGTTGGCCCCAGTTTACTTCCAGCAGGTTAAGGCGATGTAGCAGAATACTTTTTTGTAAATCCCGCTCTTCGCGCAAATCGAGCTGAAGGGCTTTGGGGGCATCTTGTACTTTTAGGCGAAGGCTTTTTTGCTGCTGTTCCAGATCGCGCTGAAGGGGAACCTGCGGCGCATCGGAAGGGGTGCTGCCCGTAGTATTGCCAACGATCAGTTCTTTCCAGATCAGGTTCAGAAGAACATTATCGCCCATACACATGGTGGCCAGCACAGCTTCGTTTACCTCTTGCAAACCACTGCGGTGGTGGCCGCGCAGTGCACTTAGGGCAGTAGCCAACCGGCTACTTTCTATTACGTGAGCCGAAGAAATATCTTTTCCGGCCCCGCGAAAAACCCGCGCTACGTGCACCATCCAGCGACTGCCGTCATCCTGTGGATAGTTCCACTGATGGTAGTACCAGCCCGGGGAGTTAACCCCCGCTCCGTAACCGCTGGCGTAGGTCAGGCGACTGTTCGTCCAGGGTATCCAGGTGGTTTCTATTTTTACTTTGGCCAGGCCTTTAAGTAGGGCGTTATCATCCTTTACTTTGGGCTGATGGGCTAAGGCCGGAACGTGAAAGGCACCACATACTACCGCAATTTTTTCGAACCCATCCTTTTCGGCCTTACGTAGCACCTTGCGCATATAGGCTTCGCGTAGTTGTTCGCGCCGGCTGGGGTTAAGCGGAAGGTTTTCGCGCAGGGCTTCCATAGCTAAAGCAATGGCATTAAAGGATTCCTGGGTGGTTTTTCGCAGCTCAAAATGCTGCTCCCACCAAACCTCGGCATCCGCAAAGCCGGCGGTATCCGCTAAGTGCTTAATCGGGTTATGGTATATGCTTTCTTCCAGATCATTTTCCGCAGTGGTCAGCTCTTCTTCCAGGGCAAAACTGTGCGCCAAAGGCAAATCCATAAAACGAATTGGTGTGCCCTGAGCCTGGCCGTAGCGAATAGCCTGCCATTCCGGGGAAAATTCAGCAAACGGATAAAAAGCAGCCTGCTGCGGTTCGTCGGGGCGATAGCCCAATAGAGCAACCGGAGGCCTCATATCCTGGTGCGAAACCCACTCCAGCAAAGCTTCTCCTTCCGGCGGTCCTTCAATAAGAAGAACATCCGGCTGGTACTCCTGCAAGGCAGCTAGCAGGTTTCGAGCGGAGCCGGGGCCGTGGTGGCGTATACCAAATAGTTCTACCGACATACCTGTCCCCTATATTCCGTCACGACAGGCCCGGTACATATCTTTCCAGCCATCACGCTGCTTCAGTACAGCTTCCAGGTACTCCTGCCACACAATTCTATCCTGAACCGGATCCTTTACCACCGCACCAATAATACCGGTCGCCAGGTCTTGCGCGCTTAGTTTTCCATCGCCAAAATGGCTGGCCAGGGCCAAGCCGCTATTTACTACCGATATGGCTTCGGCCGTGCTTAACGTGCCCGAAGGCGACTTCAACTTTACTTTACCATCTTTACTTTGACCGGCCCGCAGCTCGCGGAATATGGTAACAATGCGGGTTATTTCTTCCTGAATAGGTTTTTCAATAGGCAGTTCCATGGCCTTGCTAAAGCTGGCCACCCGCTGCTGAACAATTTCTACTTCTTCCTCCATAGTTGCCGGCACTGGCAAAATTACCGTATTGAAGCGGCGCTTCAGGGCACTGGAAAGTTCGTTTACCCCTTTATCGCGGTTATTGGCTGTGGCAATGAGGTTGAAGCCTTTTACGGCTTGTATTTCGGTATTAAGTTCCGGTACCGGCATGGTTTTTTCCGAAAGAATGGTGATGAGCGTATCCTGCACATCGGCTGCAATCCGGGTTAATTCTTCTACCCTGCCAATTTTACCGGTTTGCATAGCCCGCATCAGCGGGGTTTCTACCAGTGCGGCGGGGCTGGGGCCTTCAGCCAACAGGCGGGCGTAATTCCAGCCGTAGCGTATAGCTTCCTCGCCGGTACCAGCCGTACCCTGCACCAAAAGCGTAGAATCGCCGGATATGGCGGCGGCCAAATGTTCCGATACCCAAGACTTGGCCGTACCCGGCAGACCATAAAGCAATAGGGCACGGTCGGTGGTAAGGGTAGCTACGGCCACTTCCATTAGCCGGCGGTCGCCAATATACTTCGGCGATATTTTAACGCCGCTTGTAAGCTGGCCGCCCATTAGATAGGTAACTACAGCCTGCGGCGAAAGTGCCCAATTATGCGGGCGGGGGCGGGCATCTACTTGTTTAAGGGCATCAAGCTCTTCGGCAAATTGGTGTTCGGCGTGTTGGCGTAGGGTTTCGGCCATAGTTAGTATAATAAGCGGTTAAATTGTTCTCGTTGTTCAAGGGTAGCAATCATTTCGCTGATTGCATTGCGGGTTTGTCGCTGTTCGTAAATATCGGGTATGCTTTTCAGTTTGTTTTCCAGCCAATCTTGCATTGAAGCTGAAATTTTAAGGGCTAGTAAACGGAAATCGCGGTACTGGAGGTAAGCTGGTGTTTCATGAAGGCTATTGATTATGGCTTTTATAATTGAATTGGGCAATAGGCTTTCTTCTGTCGTAGCCAGTGCTTTCACTATTATCGGCAAAGGGTCTTTGCTGGGGCTTCGGTACTTATTAATAATCGTTTCGACAACCTTATAGCGATTAGGTTCTGAGAGCATTGGAATTATATCCGGGCGGTCTACGAGATACTCTGCCGGCAGAGCATCGGCCAGTTCAGCCGATTTATAGGCTACAGCATTATCGGCCATCGCCTTAGCGTAAAGTTCTGCTTCCGGCATAGCCAGTAAAGCTGCTATAAGCTTGTCGGTAGTTTCACTGAAAACCGTTGGCCAGGAATTAACGGGCAAACGAGCCAGCACCTGCGCCAACCACCAAGCCTGATCGGGTATACCCTTCTGGCTACTTACCTCTTCAATTCCGTACTGAGCCAGTTCCGGAGGATAAGCCAAAGATTTATTGAGGTGAAGGGTAGGCTTTTTTCGGAGTAGCAGGCCGGAGCGTTCTTCTTTAATTGATACCGCCTTTTGCGCATATTGAGTGTAAGCCCTTCGCACACTTGAGCCTTCCAACTGACTTAACAGGTGATATACTTGAGATTTTACCGCCTGGCTTTTATCAGTAGTGAGCCCTTCTAAGAACTCCAGATCATTATTGCTTAGCCTGGTTTGTAATACAGCTATAAATTCTTTGCGGGTCTGGGCATTCTCCTGGCTTAGCGTATCCTGAAGTAATTCTCTGGCTTGAGTCGGGTTTTGGGTGCGAACCCCATTCAACCAGGCCAGCCGTTCGGTTAATGTACCGGTTTCCCAAAGGTTATCTTCCTCCCGGTTTTCTAAAAAAAGCATCTCCCACTCCTTGTTTTGCCGGGCCAGCCACAGGGCGCGTTTTCCGTATACCGGCAAATAAGGCTGTAACCAGTTTTTGGAAGTAGCCGCGTGGAGAAAGCGGGGCAGTTGCTGAGGATACAGAATACGGTTTTGCTCTCGTAGTTGTTCCAGAGCCCATTTCAGCATAAGGCCTTCGCCATCTTCTTTTAAGAACTGGTTTAGACGAGCTGCGGCGGCTATGGAAATGGCTTGCTTATCCTCTTCCGGCAGCTTAGGCAGTTGAGGGTGCTCAACGCTAGTTAATTTGGCTGCTCCGGCTTGCAAGAGAAAATGGGCGGCGGCCAGCTTCAAAAACTGATCTTCGGTATCTGCTTCCTGCTTTTGTAGCCGGGCCTGTACGCTGGCTAGCGGCCCCTCGCTTAATTGAAGCGGAGCTTTGGCAGTACCCAATATGGCCGTTCGGTTAATATGCGCCTGTGCCATAGTCCGGGGTATAAAATTCTTTGTTAAACCAATAAGCCAAGAGCTGTATTCCTTGGGCCTGCTTAATGCCGAATGCGGTAAACTTGTCGCCGCCGGTTACGGAAAGTACTTCCCAGCCAAATGATTCCTCATTTAAAACAGCAAGGCTGTGGTGGTCTGCATCTGCCAGGGTAAATGCCCCCTCAGACGGTAAAATACGCACTGAACCCAGTACGCAAGGCAGTTCAGTAACCAGCGGAAATTCGGTTAAGTGTCGGGTATAATGGTCTTGTACTTCTGAAATGGTAAGGCCATTTTCCGGTACAAATTCCGGGGTCAACTCACCGGCACTATGCGGTAGGGCTCTATAATTAGCTTTGCCGGGGTAAAAGCTCAGTCCGGACTTAAAGGCCGTATTCTCCTGCAAAATTTGCTCTGGCACCTGTCCGGGTCCGTAGAAATTTAGGATGAGCGCTGCCCGATTTGTGTTTTTTCCCCACAGCCAGTTTCTTTCTACTGTCAGCCGATCGTCCTGCTCGGTTTGGCGGGAAACTACCAGCCAGGTATCTTCTACCTCAGGCTGTTTTAGTACTTCTTCTTTTGATATTGGCCAGCCTATGCGCGTTCGTACCTCCTGTTGTACATCCTCCGGCAGCTTATCGGCTAGTTGGTAGGCTTCAGTAAGTAAATATAGGTTAGCCAGAATTTGCAGAAAGGGCTGCTGCCAGTTATTACCAAAGTACCGGAGGTGTTGCAGGCGACGCAATTCGCTAGCCAGGCCAGGCGCCTGCGCATCTATCATACGGGCGGTAATAGCCTGGCTAAACCGGCCAATGTTTTGCGGAATACCATCAATGCCCTGCCGTACCAGATCCTTAATCCAGAGGCGTAGTTCCTCCACGCCGCCGGCAACCTTCCTCTCGCGCAATTGCATACGCTTTTGCTGTTTTTCTGGATCGGCCGGGGCTTTTTGCTTTTCTTCCTGCTTAGCCGCACGGTTCTGGCGCTGGTTTAACCAATCGCTTACGTCGGTTCTTAGCTCGCCTGTTGGGGTAAAGGCTGAGCTTTCCCGGGCAAAGAGCAACAGCAGGCCTAAGCCGTGTTTGCACGGAAACTTTCTACTGGGGCAGCTACATTTAAAAGCCAGGTTCTGGCGGTCAATTAGGGTATAATACGGGTTTTTGCCGCTACCCTGGCACTCGCCCCATAGTGCGCTATTATGCACGTTAAGGCTGAGCCATTTGCCGGTAGTAGCCAATTTTTTACCCGCCGCCACCGAGGCTGCATCCGGGGCAAGGGCAATTACATCCTGTTCGTTTAGGGCCATGCGGTAGCTGTATGCGGGGTCAAAATATATAAATCGACGCGGGTTTCCTATTGTTTGCTCCAAGCAAATAGGGCAAAAGCATAATACCGACCTTGGCCGGTATTATGCTTTCGTTTTCCTAAGCAAAGCCCGAAAATAAGTTGCCCGTTCTACTTTTTGCCATCCTTCGTAAATGCTGATGATAGTTTCCAGTTCCTCGCGCGTAAGCTGAGCTTTGTCTTTACTTAGTAATTGCGAAAGGAGGGTGTTTTCCTGTTTATGCTGCCTTAGCTTCTTTCGGCAGGCCAGGCAGTTTTTCGGCGCTGAGGTATTAATTAATTTAAGCTTTTCGTACCACAGTTGCTTTTCTATTTTGCTGAAAACAAAATCGTTACCGCAGGCATGGCAGTTTAATTCGGTATTGCCGTAGGCCAGGTGGGCGTACCACTTGTATACCTGGGCTTCAGCGGTAGCTTCAATAGCCAGGCCGTTTTGCAGACAGGCATCGCAGGCCCATTCGAAGTCATTATCTACAAACGCGCCATACAGTTCAGTGTCTTTCAATCTAAAATGAATGTGCAAAGAAGCCTCGGCCAAGCGCAGGGCTTTTAGGGCTGCTTGCATTTCCGTACGGTGCTTTTGCGTACGGCAAACCGGACATTTTGCTTGGTAGTTCATTACCTCCCCTAACCCCTCCTAAAGGAGGGGAACTTATAAAATTGATTTCTTGGTGCAGCCCTTCTCTACTGATTGAGAGAAGGGGTTGCTTTTAATGATAAAGAAGGGCGACAAGCAGTATGGGTTTAGTGGTAGTCAGCCACCGGTTTCAAGAGACGAAGTAACCCATACCTACGGCACCTTCTTATTTTTTTCCCTTGTTCAACTGAACCAGGAATAGTTTAATAAACTCAAGAGGGCAACAAGCGAAAAGTGCTTACCGCCCTAAAGGGCGGGCAGGGCTCGAACCTGCTCTCTATATTAAGATTACCACGAAGTATCACTTCTCTACGGCACCTCCTGAGTTATAGTATTTTTTAAAGTCCTCTCCCTAAGGGAGAGGATTTAGGTGAGGGGTATAACAAAAATCCAAAAGGGCAACTGGCGAAAAGTGTTCAACACTGTTTCCAGCGTACGGGATTCGAACCGCGCGGCGGCCGCCCGTTTTCCCTAAGGATTACCACGAAGCCACCGTGGCGCGGTATCACTTTTCTACGACACCTTTTGGATATGTTTTTATAGTTCTATTGCATTGATGGTAGCAATGGCGCTACCTCCCTTTTCCAGGGCATCCAGCATATCGAAGACTTTATCGGACCAGCCGGCCACCAAAAAGACATCGTTTTGCTGGAGGTTAATCGGGCTTTGCCCGTAACCGGCCAGATCGAAAAGGTATAGTTTGGCACCGGGCGCAAATTTTTTGTACTTACGCCACTCTTCGGCTATATGTCCGCCCAGCGTATAGGTACTGTTCCACAATTGGCAATCGGTGAAAACCATGACTTTATCGGCCACAACTTTACGCTTTAGCAAATCGCGGATTACCAGGTAGCCGTTAGTACTGTAGCCTACTTCGCCCTCGCGACGGTAGAACTCCTGCACATTACCTAGTACACTTTTGCGCGGCAGGTTTACCACCTTCCAGCGATCGCCGAACATACCGCTAAGTACGTAGCGACACCGGCTTTGCAACAGCATGCCCAACATAAGGCCAACATCGTACAACAGCACTTTGCTACGCGCCGAAACCGGTTGTTGCATAGAGGCCGAAACATCGCAGGCTACCACCACCCGGCTATCGGTGAAGCCCGGCAAGTTAGCGGCACTATGCTGCACGGCCCCTTCCAGCGCCTGCAAAAGGTGACTGGTGTATATAGACTGCACACCCAGCAACTCTCGATAAGCCGACAGAAAACGGAAGGGCAACTGGCGGCTATTGGCTACCGCCGTAGCATTGCTCAGGTACGCACAAACCATTTCTATATGGCGGGCCGATACGCCCGCCTCCACCATATTGCGCAAGTTACGCATAGTAGCCATATACCCCAGGCGACGGCTTTCAATCAGTTGTTCCCAAGCCTGGGCAAATACGGCTTTTCGGTGCAAATCACTGGTAAACTCCTGCTGACCCAGGGCCGAAAGTTCGGTTTCCCAGGTGTAGGGCGTAGCCAGGGCGTTAGTAGCTATTTTATCGTATAAGGCCTGCTGGCTTTCGCTCTGGCTTTTGGGGTGAACCAAAAATAGTGCATCCCGAAGCTTAACCGCTGCAGGCCGGTTGTACTTGGCAAATTGGTACTCATCGAACTTGGTAAAGGCTAAGGCCAAACCTTTTTGTACCTGTTTAGATAGCTGATTTAGCTGCTTAGTACCCTTACGGCCATTACTTTGCTGATAATAGGCCAGCAATTCGGTGATTTCGTCGGCGCGTTGAACAACGGCGGCAATAGTCTGGCTAACCAGGTTATCGCCGCGGTGTATTTTAGCCAGCTCCACTACCAATACTAAAGGTATGCTGCGCAGGTGCATTTGCGTACGGGCGTATACGGCCAGGCGTGCTACAAATTGCGGCTCGTTCAGGGCAATAAGGGTGCGCAGGCGGCTCAGGCGCTCGTCGGTAGCTTCGTAAAAGGTATCGCTGAGCGATGAGGTAACCACCGTTGCGTACAACTCGGCAGCCGGCCCCATTTTCCAAGCCAGAGCATTCTCATGGTTTACTGTTTGTTGCTTACGCTTAGTTAAAAAGTTGAATCGCATAACCTTTTCCTTTAGAGTACACGACAAAGGAAGAGGCCATCTGCGCAGTCTTTTTGCGTAGGGGGAACAATTGAGTTATTTTAACTAAATTTGTTATATAACATTTAGCAATCTACATGACAAGGCTCGAGAATAATAAAGAACATTATTTAGAACTTATAAATAAATCATCTATCAATATAAAAGATAATATTATAGATTTTTTCGAAGACTACGAGTTAAATAAATCCAATGTAAAAATAAATGTGAGCACTATTGCCTACATTAATCAAGAGACTCGCTACTTGGAGTTAACTGACAACAATTTGGAATACTTGCCTGACATTATAAATACATGCAAGAAACTGGAAGTTTTAGATTTGTCAAAAAATAAAATTAAAGATTTTAGATTTTTAAAATCACTTAAAAATCTAAAAATTCTATTTATTGACTACTGTAGTTTAGATGATTTTCCCAAAGAAATATGCGAGTTAGAAAATTTAATTGCTCTAAATATAAATAATAATAATATAAAAGAAATTCCTCCCGAAGTAAAATCTATAAGTAATTTAACAACCATAAATGTTGGTAGTAATATTCTGACAATCATACCTTCTGAATTAACTTCAAATGACAATCTAATAGCATTATATGCATATAATAATCCTGGCATAACCTTTACAACTGACAATTCCCCTTTATTAAATAATCTATTAGAATTAGATATAAATGGCTGTGAAACGGAATTTATACCAACAATATTATTTAATACAAAACAACTAATTTATTTAGACTTAGGTAATAACAAAATAAGGACAGTTCCTGAAGGCTTTCTCAATTTATCTTGTTTGCAGAAATTAGATTTAACTGATAATTGCCTTAATTTAGATCCTAGTTCTCTAGTTAATATTCAATCTGATAGATTATACTTTTTAGATATATCTGATAATAGTATTGATGCTTTGAATATTGATTTTGCATCAAACAAGAATTTGGAAAAACTCCACTTGAATAGTAATAAAATTAAGGAGATTCCGACATCCATCAATCTACTAAATAATTTAGATCAGTTATATTTAGCAAATAATGAACTTACTAAGTTACCAAATTCTATGTGCGAATTAGAAAGTTTATTAGATCTAGATCTATCAGTTAATAAGATAGAATATTTACCGGATGATATAGGCAAATTAAAAAATCTTAGACGACTATCTCTCGATAACAATAGTTTACTTAATCTGCCTAGAACAATTGGCAATTTATTAGAGCTAAGATATCTGCATTTAGGCAATTATAATTTCATAATAAAAGATGATAGAAGTAAAAATAAATTAACACTTCTACCACCAGAAATTGGCAATCTTTCAAAACTCACTCATTTAAGTATCGAAAATAATCTTCTATTAGATTTGCCAGATGAGTTTGCAGATCTATTAGGATTAAATAGCCTTATTTTAGAGAATAATCCATTTTTGAATGCTCCAGAAATAAAAGAAAAAGGCATTGGTGAGTTATTTGACCTTTTGAATAAGAGAAGAGGTATTAGCCAAATGGATTTGCATTGGGAGGTTCCACGACCTTTACAGACGGCATTTCAAAGATACTTCGACAATTTTACTAGTTATTTTAAAAAGGTATTTGGAGAAGATATTGAGTTTGAAGTGTTAAAGGAAAGATCTGGTTTAATATTTAGGTTTCATTCTACACCTACAATAAGTTTACAAGAAATCAGTGACCAGCTCGTACAATACATTGATCTTTTAGAACAAGATAAGGATAATATAAGTATCGAATTTGAAGGAAGGGAACTTTCACAAATTGAATTTGATTTGCTTATAGCGGATTTAAAAGAAGAGAGAAGAAGCTTAGAAGCTAAAATTAATATTGCCAAGCTTGAAGCTAAGCATGCTGGCTTTGACTTATTATCATTAGAAAGTCATCCCTTAGTGAAATCACTTCAAGCACAAGTTCAGACTTTATCGACATCATTAAATAAACAGCAAGATATCGCCCTTGAGCAAGCTCGAAGTAATAATCTTTTGAAAATTGGTAATAGTACATCTCCACAAACTATCAATATTAACAATAGCAACTCAACCCAAAACCTCAATCAAATCTCAATAACCCAATTTCAAGAAAGTGCATCTGACGCTCTCGGAGAGGTGAAAAATTTAATTTTAGATCTTGCTGATAAAGAAGATTCTGAGAGTCAAGAAGCAATTAAAGAATTAGAGAATCTCAAACGTCTTCTCAACGAAGCTTCGGAGGCAAAAAATAAACTAGAAGTCAAGAAAACAGGACTCTTGGGATATCTTAAGAAATTTGTAAATGAAACAGCAAAAGTCTACAAAGTAGTGACAGACTCTGAGTTAACAAGCTCACTAAAAACAATTCTCGACGCAGTTTCTAAAAATATTGATAAACTAGAGACTATGGTCTAAGATACCATAACCTCTAATCCACCTCCATAAACTTCTCGTCGCCGCACATTCTTACAATTTTGGGCTGGAACTGGCCTACTACCTCTACCAGCGCCTGCTGAGCCTGCATTACCCCGTGGATGTCTTTGTAGGCGCCGGGGGCTTCATCGAGGCCGGAGCCAATTACCTCCACGCCGGCTTCCAGCAACTGCTGCTGCACGGCTTCGGGCTGTAGCGTATTCTTAGCCATAGTCCGTGACATGGTACGGCCCGCACCGTGCGAGGCGGAGTTAACCGAGGCGGCCTCGCCCTTACCGCGCACAATAAAGCCGGGGGCCGTCATGCTGCCGGGTATAATGCCCAGCACGCCCTTGCCGGCCGGGGTAGCGCCTTTTCGGTGCACAATCAGCTCGCGCCCGCTGGCATCGGTCTCCTTCCAGGCAAAGTTGTGGTGGTTCTCAATACGGGCCAGCGGCTGCATAGCCAGGACTTCGGCCATTCGCTCGTGTATCTGGTGGTGGCAGGCCGAGGCATAATCGCCCGCCAGGTTCATGGCCAGCCAGTACTCCTGCCCGGCTTCGGTATTTAAATCGAGCCAGGCCAGGTGGCGCGCTTCCTTAGGCAGCGGGCAGTTTTCCATAGCCAATTTAGTATAGGTACCGGCAATATAGGCACCCATTCCCCGCGAGCCGCTATGCGATAGTAAGCTCAGGTACTCGCCCGGCGGCAGGTTCCATTCATTGGGGCCATCGCCCAGCGTAACTATACCCCACTCTACAAAGTGGTTGCCGCCGCCGCTGCTACCCAACTGCTTCCAGGCGCGGTCTTTTAGGTCGCGCAGTACGGCAATATCGGCAAACTCACTTCTATCTAGCACGGCATGCTCGCGTGGGTTTCGGAAGGTAGCCTTACCAAAGCGGGTGTTGGCGTTCAGAAGGTTTTTTAGTCCGTCGCGCTTTTCTTCCAGAAAGCTAGTGGGCAAATCGTAAATGGTCATGCACATACGGCAGCCAATATCTACGCCCACTCCGTAGGGAATTACTGCATTTTCGGCCGCCAGTACCCCGCCAATAGGCAGGCCGTAGCCTTGGTGAGCATCGGGCATTAAGGCACCGGCCACGGCTACGGGCAGGCGCATGGCGGTATCCATCTGCGCCCGGGCCCCGGCTTCAATACCTTCGGCCCCGTATACCGCATAGGCCTGGTTGGCCGGTTTCAGTTCAATTGGTTCGGGTAAAGGCGGCGTTATCAGGGCTTTGGCTACCGGAGCCAGCACCGGATGTTCGGTATAGTCGGCCGGCTGCTCCAGCACCCGCTTGAACAGCGCCACCGTATGCTCGCGCTCTTTGCCTTTAAAGGCCGTTTGCTGCAGTGCTAATGCTTCACCAATGGCTTTTCCCTGCGGGTAGCCCAGTTGTAGTAAGTCGTTTCCGGTTAGTTTCATGGTTTGGTGGTTTATGACCTCATCCCTAACCCTTCTCGACTAGCCGTCCGCCAATCAGGAGAAGGAGATTTAATTACTTAATTAGTTTTTCACCTCACCCAACCTCTCCTTAAAGGAGAGGAGCTTGGCTCCCTTCTCCTAATAGGAGAAGGGCCGGGGATGAGGTATCAACACTACAAACCAACAACCCACCTGCGCATTCTTTTTGCGCACTTCTGAAAAAGTTTGTTAATTTTATATAATGGCTGAAGAAAACAAGTTTGGAAGTATGCATTTAGGTGCCGGCGGCAAGCTTTTCGACTATGCCCGCCAAAACCGCCGACAAAGTACCGAAGCTGAAAGTTTGCTATGGGAATATTTGCGCAACCGAAAGTTGAATGGCCTAAAGTTCAGGCGCCAGCATCCATTAAACAACTTCATAGCCGATTTCTACTGCCACGAAGCTAAACTAGCTATAGAACTTGACGGCGAAGTACACGATTTGGAAGAGCAGAAAGACTACGATATAGGCAGAACCTACGAGCTAAACGAGCTAGGAATAACCGTAATCCGCTTCACCAATCAAAAGGTTTTCAATAAAACCGAAGAGGTTCTAAACCAAATCATAAAATTAACATCAAAATAACTCCCTCTCCCTTAGGGAGAGGGCCGGGGTGAGGGATTCATGCCAGTAAACCGAAACGCACTTATACGCTACCGTACGCTAGACAATTGCCTGCGGAACCGCTTCCGGCAGTGGACGCTGGAAGACTTGATTGAGGCCTGTTCCGAGGCCCTTTATGAATACGAAGGCATTGATAAGGGCGTAAGCCGGCGTACGGTGCAGATGGATATTCAGATGATGCGAAGCGATAAGCTGGGCTACAATGCGCCTATAATTGTGATGGATAAAAAGTATTATCTGTACGAAGATCCGGACTACTCCATCACCAATATTCCGCTTACCGATCAGGATTTAAACAAGCTGACCGAAGTGGCCGATATTCTGCGACAGTTTAAGGGCTTTACCCATTTTAATGAGCTCAACGGTATGGTACAGCGACTGGAGGATCGCATTCATACCGCTAAAACTAAACAATCTCCCATTATAGACCTGGAAAAGAATGAAAACCTTAAGGGTCTGGAACATATTGATACGCTATACCAGGCTATTCTGCATAAGCGCGCTTTAGAAATTACCTACCAGTCGTTTAAAGCCCGGCAGGCCAGCACACTTATTTTTCACCCTTATTTGCTAAAGGAATACCGCAACCGCTGGTTTGTTTTAGGGGTGAAAAAGGCTAGTCAACCGGTACTTACCCTGGCCTTAGACCGGATTGTAAAACTGGAAAACGCTTCGCTGGTCTTTATTGAAAATAAGAATATTGACCTGGGTCGTTACTTCTCAGAAGTAGTAGGGGTAACAGTAAACTCCGGCGATCCGGTGGAAGAAGTAGAACTGTTTGTAGATGAAGCCAACGCCCCTTACGTTCTAACCAAGCCCTTACATCATACTCAAGAATTAGTGGAGAAGGGCAGGAATGGTATAGTAATCAGGCTGCTGGTTAAGCACAATTTTGAGCTGGAACGCGAAATTTTAGGCTACGGCGAATGTATGAAGGTATTGAAGCCGGAACGCCTTAAGCGCCGCATTCAGGAGAAATTCAGGAATGCCTACCAACTGTACGATAAGGAAATTAAGCTAAGTGAACTGGGCAGCAGCCTTAAAAAGCTGAAGCGGCAAGGCTCGGCGGTGCTAGAGAATATCTATACCCAAAAAGAAGTAGGCAAAATACTCTCTACAATTGGCCGGTACCTGGAACTAAAAGCTGAAACAGAAGAAAAGCCTCGCTACGCAATTCGCAATTTACTCAACGAACTGCCCCGGCTTCGCTCGGTTCTCCTCAACCAGAACCTGATTACGCTGGTAGAACAAGGGTTTGGCCAAGGTTACTTCCTGACTAAAGCAATCTACTTTGATAAACCCCCGGAAGCCAATTGGTACGTTACCTATCATCAGGATTTGCCTATTAATATAAAGGAGAAAACCGAAACCGAAGGCTATAGCGGCTGGACGCATAAAGAAGGAATTTCTTCCGTAGTTCCGCCTTTATCGGTGTTGGAAAGTGGGTTTACTATCAGAATTCACCTGGATGATACCGATGAACATAACGGTGCTTTAAAAATTGTACCGCGTAGCCATACGGCCATTCATACTAAAGAGGAGATCACTGCCTTGCGAGATAAGTTTGATAGCAAAATAGTAAAGGTTAATAAAGGAGGCGTTCACTTAATGAAGCCCTTAACGGTTCACGCTTCGGCCAAAAACGAAACCTCAAAACCCCGCCGGGTAATCCACCTGGAGTTCAATAATACCAAATTGGCTAACGGCTTAGCGTGGCTAGAGAAGTTGGAGTTTTGAGCTAGTTCCTAACGTCTGGCCTCCGCCAGCAACTGGTCTACAGTTTCGGTGTGGGCCTCCAGCTTAGGCAAGGCATTAGCGGCCCAGCCAGCCAATATAGTATCGGAGTAGTCGCTGGCGGCCTCGTATAAGGGTACGGACTTTTTCTGGATATCAGAGATTACCTTTAGATAGGCCTGCTCAAACGCTAATGCTTCCAGCTTATCTAGTTCCTGGCTATAGGCTTTTACATCTTCGCCTACCGTTTTAGGTAGCTCCCAATTTTTGCTGGCCGCTACTGCGGTTAGTTCTCTATTCTGTTTTTTATGCAGCGGCACCGACAGGCTTATAAAGCTGGCTACGCTGCCCCGCAACTCCTTCTTCTGAGCCAGCTCACTATAGTGAATTAGCATAAGATTATAGCTGTAGGCACTTAGCACAAATTCTTTTTCGGTTGCCGGGCTGGTAATAGTACTTAGGGGGTTACCGTTCTCGCCTTTGGTTTCGGCATTATCGCTACCGGGGCTACAGCTTTCGGTTAAAAACAAAAATAGGGCCGCCCACACGAGCAACCCTGTATAATATAGTAGCTTTCGCTTCATACTTAGTAGGTACGAGTTTTAGTGCGGTGGGGCTCGTCTCTTTCACCGGCCGGAAATGTAAGTAAGATAGATAAACCGGCACCACCCCAGAAAATAAACATGATCGGGAACCAGCTGCTTTCCATAAACATCAGGTGCTCATTTTTTCCGGCAACATCAATTGCGCCGAGTACGGCAAATACCAAGGCTACTAAGCCCATTACTAGCATTACAATTCCGGCAAGTCTCATAGCAGGTGCGTAATTAGTTTTTTAATTCGGCCACTAAGGTAGTCATCTTCTGGTCAACATCCTGCATAACTTCCCCAATTTCATCCTTTACGTTATCCCAACTGGTGCTAGAGGCGGCATCAAGCTGTCGGTACTGGTCTACTATACGCTCGCGTTGTACGTCCAGATCATCAATGGTTTTCTGGTAACTATCCTGCGCACTGGCCGAGAGGCTCTTGGCTTCGTCTTCCAGGGCTTCTATTTGTTCGTCTACCTTATCGAGCTGGTCGTTGAGGCTGTTCCTCAGCTCAGCTTTTTGGTTGAGCAATTCAGCCGAGGTAGCATTGTAAGCTCCGGGCACCGCCTCACTCTCGTAGCCGGTTACGGTAGAGTCTTCCGTTAGGGTTTCCCGGGTGTTAGAGCAGGAAGCACCCAGCACGGTGCTGCCGGCCAATAAGGTATAAAATAAGTAGTTTCTAGCGTTCATGGTATGGCAAAAAAATAGGTTTCAGCCTTATTGAACGCTATTTTGCGTATTTGGTTTTACCTTTTCCGGCTTAGCTTTATTCAGGCAAGCCTTTTTCGTAGTTTAGCATATTAACTAAGTATTGGCCATAGCCGCTTTTTAGCAGTGGTTGAGCCAATTCTTCTAACTGCTGAGCATTAATATAGCCCATCCGGTAGGCAATTTCTTCAATACAGCCTACCTTCAAGCCTTGGCGTTCTTCTATAGTTTGTACAAACTGGCCGGCCTGCATTAGCGAAGGAAAAGTTCCGGTATCCAGCCAGGCGGTGCCGCGGCTTAGTATGCCTACCTTCAATTTACCCTTTTCTAAATATTGCTTATTTATGTCGGTAATCTCCAGTTCGCCCCGGGGGCTGGGTTTTAAATCGCGGGCCATTTCCACCACCGAATTATCGTAGAAATACAGGCCGGGCACCGCAAAATTGCTTTTGGGTTTTTGGGGCTTCTCTTCTATTGAAAGGGCTTTTTGCTGGCGGTCAAATTCTACTACCCCGTAGCGTTCCGGGTCGTGCACATGGTAGGCAAACACCACCCCGCCATCCGGGTCGGTACTTTGCTGCAGTAGCTTAGCCATACCGCTTCCGTAGAAAATATTATCGCCCAGCACTAAGGCCACCTTATCATTGCCTATAAAATCGGCACCAATAGTAAATGCCTGGGCCAGCCCTTCAGGGCGGGGCTGTTCGGCGTAGTGGAAGTTACAACCCAGCTCGCTGCCGTCGCCCAGCAGGCGTTCAAAGTTAGGTAAATCCTGCGGGGTAGAAATTATCAGAATGTCCTTTATACCGGCTACCATAAGGGTTGATAGCGGATAGTAAATCATTGGTTTATCGTATACCGGCATTAGCTGCTTGCTAACGGCGCGGGTAAGGGGGTGTAGGCGCGTACCGGAACCACCGGCCAAAATAATACCTTTCATAAAAAATTTTCTTTGTTAGAAAGTAGGTAACAGGGCAGCAAATTAGCCCCATTTTGTAGCATTTACCAGCAAGTAGGCTAAAATGCTAGGCTGGCAGCGGAATATGGATTTTAAACCACGTACCCTGGCGGGCTTTGCTACGCAGGCGGATCGTGCCGTTTAGCTTATCAATTGCGCTCTTCACAATGAACAACCCTAAGCCGGCCCCGGGGCTTTGCGAGGTGCCCCGCACAAACATATTAAATATCTGGTCCTGCAGGTTTTCAGGTATGCCGCTCCCATTATCGGCAATTTCTATAGTAAGCTGGTCGGTTCGGCGCCAAATACCAACCCTAATTTTAGGGGTATCGTGGGTAGAAGAGTATAGTATAGCATTCTCTAGCAAATTATGGATTGCCGCAGTCACCAGGCGTTCTTCAATAAGTATCGGTTCTTTTATTTCAACCTGAATATCAAAATCAATTTTATAAAAACCCTCCAAAACCGAAAGGTTTTGCAGGCACTTTTGAACCACTACTTTAAAATTGACCGGGGCGGCCGGTTTAGATTTGCGGGTAAGCTCATTAAGCGTAAGCAAATCTTCCACTACTTTACTAAGCTGGCTTAGCGAGTTGTGATAGTGATTAAAATACTCCATTACCTGGGTATTATCGCTAAACTCCAGCTCAATAATGTGGTGCAGCGCCAGCAACGAACGTATAGGGTCTCTAAGGTCTTGCCCAACCTTATCTATCAAACTCCGCATATCCTGCGACTCGCGCTGGGCAGTTAGCTGCTGTCTTTTCAAGGCCGAAACATCCTGAATTACTGCCAGAATGTAGCCCTGGCTTCCCCGCAGTTTAGTAGCCGTAAACTGAACCCAGCAGGTTTCTCCCCGGCTATCTTGCAGGCCCAGTTCCAGGCTAAAATTGTTGCGCTCGCCCCTAATTACCTGGCGCATTGCCCGGCTAAAGTGGGGCAGGCTTTCCGGCTCTAGTAAAGTCAGGGGGTTTACTTCGTTAATCTCCTTATCACTGAAATTTAGTAAGCGGCTAAGGTCGCTGTTTATCTTCAGCAGGTTAAACTTGTTATCGTACAGAATGGCCGGAACCCCTAATTGATCAATATGTTGAAATACATTTTCCGTAGCGGGCGCATCGGGGGCCGCTTCCACGTCCACTACCTTGCCGCTGCCGTGCATTTTAAGGTGCAAAGTCTGGTATTCGTTGCGAGCATTGCGCAGCATACGAACGTGGGCCTCGTAGGTTTTGCCAGTAGAAGCGGCCAGTAAAAACTTGCGATTAAGGGTAGGGTAGTCTAGCGGGTGTACGTAGCTTTTGATAAAGCTATCATCCGGCTTAAGCTCGGAAATGCCAGTTAGCTGATAAAATGCCGGGTTAGCACTTATTAGTTCACCTTTGCTGGAAAACTGACAAGCGGCTACTGAACTTTGAGGGCGTTCGGCACGCACAAAAACCTCGGTATTTTCGCCGCGGAATTTGTTAATACGCTTTGTATTCTGATCAACGTTCATTTTCTGAGATTGCAATTGCCGAAGTAATTGGTACACAGACTGTAATATTACTTAAATATAAGCAAAAATATTACAGATAACAGAACGCCTGGTTTATTACTTTTGAGCTAAGGCCAGGAATTAAGTAGTTGCAATGCAATATTGGGAGTTCTTTGCGCAAGAACTTCTTTGCCTTAGCACTCGTAAAAAGCAAATACATGAAGTTGAGCAGGATATTAATAGTTGTATTTTCCCTACTGGGTTTTTGTTCGCTTGCCGAGCTGGCCGCCGCCCAGTACGCCAGCCCGGACTCGGTAGTAACCATAACCGGCCGGGTTATTAGTGCTGAAGACAGCACCCCGGTAGTTGCTAAGATTAGGTTTACCAAAATGCCCAACGGCGACGATGTAGGCGTTTCAATGAGTACTAACGGCCAGTACGAAATGCCGGTCCTCAACGAAAACAAGTATATTTTTGAAGCCGAAGCCCAGGGATATTTGCCCCTTCGCCAAGAAATAGATATTGTTGATTTTAACCGCGACCAGCAAATTCTTAAAGATTTTATAATGACGCCGGTGCGCATTGGTAAAATCTTGGATTTCGATAACATTTTATTTGAGCAAAGCCAGTCTATTTTGCTTCCCGGTTCGTACCAATCGCTGGATAAGTTGGTTGATATGCTGGTAAAAAACCCCCGCCTGGAGATTCAACTGGAAGGCCATACTGACTTTAGAGGACCGGCTCGGGCAAACAAAAAGCTTTCTGGCCGGCGCGTAGAGGTTATAAGGGATTATTTAATAAACAAAGGAATTGCTAAGGAACGGGTATCTACTAAAGCATTTGGGGGCTCCATGCCAATTTCCCGGGCCGAAACTGCCGATGCCGCTCAGCTTAACCGCCGGGTAGAAATTAGAATACTGAATGAATAGAACGGTTATACGTTATTCTAATCAATAGTTGTCTTGAAAAAATGTAAATCCTGCCTCATAGGCAGGATTTTTTTATTTAAACCCTTAGCAAAACTTAACGTATAGCCTATATATTGCCGTTTCTTTTACAACTTATTCAAATCAGCCTTGTTGTATAGAAAAATTTTTTAGAGTTTTAACGAATCCTAATATAAGGGCCCTACCTATATGCTTATGAAAGTAGATTTTTACCGCCTCAGGTTACTATTAGCAACTGTTTTTTTACTGGCCACCTCTCTTGCTTATGGTCAAAACGTTCAGTGGGCTAGTAAGGTCTTAGATGTTTCAAGCGAGATTTCCGATACCCAGTTCTCTGCTAACCAAGCCTTGGGGGCACCTAACGTTTTACCCGCCGGTGGCGAAAACCCCGCCGCCTGGACCCCCGACAGGCCAAACCGTGAGGAGTTTATTAAAGTGGGTTTTGATGAGCCTATGCGTATTCGCCAAATCGCCATTGCCGAATCGTATAACCCTTCGGCTATCAGCCAGGTATTTGCCTACGATGCGCAAGACAATGAGTATCTAATAGAAACTTTTACCCCGGCTTCTACTGGTGAAAACGCTCGTATGCTCAACATTTTCGTTGACCGAACCGAATACGATGTGGTTGCCATTAAGTTAGTAATTGACGGCAAAGCTCTACCGGGCTACCATTCTATTGATGCCATTGGTATTTCGCGCTCGCGTACCCCCATTACAGTTGATGTGAAAGTAGCGGCCGATGTTAACCCCGACATTAATATTCAGAAATTAGGGGCACAGGTTAACAGCCAGTACAAAGAACTTAGGCCTTTGCTTTCGCCGGATGGTAATACACTTTTCTTTAGCCGTAGAAACCACCCACAAAATATTGGCGGCGTAAACGATAAGGAAGATATTTGGTTTAGCGAGCGTAACTTGGAAACCGGAGAGTGGACCGAATCTAAGAATATAGGCGCACCGCTTAATAATGAAGGCCCTAACTTTATAAGCTCAATTACCCCGGATGGTAATACTATGCTGCTTCTGCTAGGCAATCGCTACGAGAAACGCGGAAAAATGAGTGCCGGCGTATCTATGAGTTATAAAGACGGCGATACCTGGACCGAACCGGTAAACCTGGAAATTGATAACGAGTACAATTTTAGCGATAACGCTAACTTTTATATGGCCCAAAGCCGCAAAACCTTGTTAATGTCGGTACAGCGCGAGGATACCTACGGTGACCGTGACCTATATGTGAGCTTTCTGAAGGATAACGGCAACTGGACAGAGCCTAAAAACTTAGGTAAAATTCTGAATACTGCCGGCACTGAAAGCAGCCCATTTCTGGCGGCTGACGACCGTACCTTGTATTTCTCATCAAACGGATTTAGCGGCTACGGCGCCAGCGATATATACGTAACCCGCCGCCTAGATGATACCTGGACAAACTGGAGCGAACCGGAAAACCTGGGTCCGAATATTAACTCTGAAGGTGACGACCTATTCTTTAACATACCGCTTACCGGCGACGCGGCCTACTACTCTCGCGGTGCTAACGACGCGGACGTTGACATTTACCAGCTAGAGCTGCCGGTATTCTACAAGCCTTCTCCAGTGGTTGTAGTTAAGGGTAAGGTATACAATGCCAAAACTAACGAGCCTTTGGGCGGCACCCGCATATTTTACGAGCGTCTTTCCGATGGCGTAGAGGTTGGTATAGCCCGTAGCGAAAGCAGCGGCGACTACCAAATTATTCTTCCTTACGGCGAACGCTACGGCTACCTTGCCGAGCGCGACGGATTTGTGGCAATTAGTGCTAACATAAACCTTAGCGAGGAACAGGAATACAAAGAAATTACGCAAGACTTATACTTAGTACCAATTGAAGCCGGAGTAGATATTACCCTAAACAATATCTTCTTCGATTTTGATAAGGCTACGCTACGTCCGGAAAGTTACCCGGAGCTTAACCGCCTGCTGGAATTACTGAATGATAACGCCACCATGCGCATCAGAATAGAAGGCCACACCGATAATGTAGGTAGCGATGCCTACAACCAAGGTTTATCGCAACGCCGAGCTAATGCCGTAGGCCGTTTCCTTACCGTGAACGGTATAGCATCGGATCGTTTACAGATTGTAGGTATGGGCGAAACTGAGCCGGTAGCCACTAACGAAACCGACGAAGGACGTCAGAAAAACCGCCGCGTACAATTTGAAATTCTGGATGCTGGTAGTAGCAGTGAAGATACCACCGGCCAAGATTAGCCATAAAGTTGTTTTGATTTCTTGATAAAAGCCCCGGAGTTAAGCTTCGGGGCTTTTCTTTTGGCTACTAAGACCGTAAGATTTTAAAAAAATACAGCATTAAGGTAAGAGCTGTCGTTTAGCTAAAGTATAGATCAGCTGAATTTATCTGGCGCAACTTTGTAAAGCATACTCGTTAACTATCCGGCAGCTTAACAAAAGCTCAAGCTCTTTTCTGCTTTCTTAATAGGATAGATTAGCGATGAAATAAATTGTGCACAGTGCAACGGCAGGCCGACTCCATCATCACTCAAATATGGATTTGTCGCTGTAGGTCGAACCGCGTAGGTCGGGCCGCGCAGGTCGGGCCGCGCAGGTCGGGCCGCGCAGGTCAGAACCGTACTACAAGACTCTATTCGATTATCTTACATGGTTTTTATAAGATAGTTTCTGGTACAATTTATTTTTTCAGAACCATTACAACACGCCGGTTTTTAGCTTTTCCCTCCTCTGTCTGGTTATTAGCTACCGGGCAAAGATCTCCCACACCTTGAGCTGATACCTGAGTTGAAGCTACACCATATTGGTTAATCAATTCATTAACTACCGCCTGGGCCCGGTCTTTCGATAATTTTAAATTATGGTCGTAGGTGCCGCTGTTATCGGTATGGCCAACCAAGTATACTTGCTTGTTATTATGTGATTTTAAAAAGGTGGCTATTTCTCTTATTGAACCGGTTGATTCTGGTTTTAGTACAGCCTTGTTCACATCAAAATAAATTCCGTAGAATGTAAGTTGCCCATCTCTAGAAATGCTTTGGTCTATTTCTTTGGCCGTGAACACAACATCTTGTTTCATGGTATTTACCTTTAGGGTAGTAACCGTATACATACCGCTGCCATCGGAAAGAACCTCTATAAAGTACTGATCTCCGGCTTGGTTTAGCTGAAAATGATAGTAGCTACCGGATGAGTAAAGCAACTGCCCTCCCTGTTTTTCTACAGCAGCCTGGTAGTTTTTATAAATTTGAGTCACGGAAGGCCTTTTCTCCCAATCTCCCAGCCAATTATACCTTACTACCATTTTGTTACCTTCTTTAGGCAGGGTTTCGTACGCGCCGCCCGCTTTTGATTTATAGAAAGTATGGCTATCAAAATCTTTTAGCTCGCAGCTTGATTCTTCATGGTTAGGCATAGGTGAAAATAGCGACCTTTTAGCGCACTCTGACTGAGCCTGTAATGGCAAGCTGTTCAGATAAACCAATGCAGCGAATGATAGTAAGGTAATAACCTTTCTCATACTTTCTGTAAGATTTAGATTGTTGGCCGCAACCGTTCTAAAAAGCCTGTATACTGGTTTATTGGAGAATCCTACGATACAGATCAGGAGCGGGTACAGTAAACGAATATACAGAAACGGACGATATATAAACGTGATCTATATAATGTTGTACGTTAAATTTCTATAACCTTTTCCGTAGCCAGTCAAAGTCGTTATCCTGAATTAAATGCCCAACAATTCTAACTAAAACTTTTCTTTATTGGCAGCCCTTCACCCGCCGTATGTTATTGGAGTACAAATTTCAATTAGAAATCCGTTATTGTCTCTAACGAAACCTACTATTTGTCCCCAAGGCTTTTGAGTTAAAGGTTCAAATTCAATCGCTCCCATCTCAAGAGCTTTTTTAAAATCCGATTCTATATTTTCAGTAACAAAGACCAATTCAACCCCAAATGGTTTTTTGGCTCTATTTATAGTAGTAAATCCATTTTTAAAGTTAGAATTTCCTAATTCAACCGAAGCAAAAGCAATGGTTGTTTCTCCCGAAACCAACTCTCCGTAATCATTTTCAGGGGTTATAAATTTCTGTTGAAACCCAAAGACTTGTTCGTAGAAATCTAGGGTTTCTTTTACGTTTTCAACATAAATAATCGTGTATCCGTATTTCATTCTGGGCTTGATTTTCTAGCTTACGCGCAACCAAATCTACACCAAACAATACTGGAACAAAAGAACTAACGAGCCGCTAATACTGAGCGCATTTGGCGGAAACGGTAGGCGGGGTACCATTGCTCGCCAATAACGGCTAGCTCTTCGGCTTTGTGTTTATTGCCGTGGTTGGCCTGCCAGGCGGCCTGGTTAAAGTAAGAAAGACCCAAAAGCTGCCTAAACCCAATTACCTGAAAAATGCCGGGCTTAGCCTGCACCGCCGCCCGCTGCGATTGCGCGTACAATTCTTGAATGCGACTATTAACCGCATCCTTATCAGTAATTATACCCTGGGATGGGCTGGTTGATTCCAGCATAATATGCGATCCATCCGAAAGAGTAACTAATAAACATATATGGTTAGAAGTTTCTAGATAACGCACCTTAAAACCGGTTTCGGATAAAATTATGCCGTAAAGCGTAGTAGCACTAAGGCAGTTGTATTCACCGTACTTTAAAAGTGCATCTAGGCCGGTAAACTCAGTAAACTGGCGCAACTCCTGCTTGTGCAAACGCTTAAACAGGCGGCTTATAAATTTCCGCTCGGAGCGGGCCTGCTTGCGGTAGCTTTGCCAATACGCTATGGTATGATTTAGCTTGGCGGCCGCTTCCGGCGAAAGAGTAGAAAGTATAGCTGCTTGGGTAAGGCCGTTGCTCTCAATTGAAGAATAGGTAAGTATCCAGCTCAGGGGCGAATTAAGGGTAGGAGATTTCGGCAAGGGTTCGGCGTAAACAGATTTTACACTTAACGTACTTACTAGAATAACCGTCCACAAAATTCTTAACTGTGCCATAGCAAAATTCCCTACATAACCTACAAGTAATACTAAGTTAACAATTAGTTAACATTAATAAAAGAGTCATGTAAGGTATAGGCACAAAAAAACCCGGCTTTTGCCGGGTTAAGCGTCTAAAATATAATATTTTAACTGTTTGGGTCAGCACTTTTGGTTCTTTTAACCAGGCTAATACCGGTTAAAAAGAAAATTAAACCAAGAATGGCCACCACTACAGCTTGCCACATACCAAGGGCAACCCCTAAAAAATTGGCACCGGAACCAATTAGGCCCATTACAGCTACTATAAGTATAATAGCTCCAACTATAGTCAAAATGGTACCAAATATTTGTTTAATATCCATAGTTAAAAAATTTGCCTAGTATACGTGCAGGTTTAACCAATAGTTCTGTAGGCAGTTAAACCGCTCCTTGGTTCTTTTTACCCTGAATTTCTTGCCAAGCCATATTCATTTTGCGCTGCGGGGTTAAAATTTGCCCGCCTAAACTAGCCTTTTGGCAATCTTCGTCTTCGTGGCGGCTGCCGCCGGGTTGGTTATTCGTATTTTGCATACGCTGCAACTCCGCCGTAATTTTCTGGGGTGGGGTTACAATATCATCTTTCATACTTAATTGCCGGCCGTTTACCAGCTTTTCAATAGATCGGTTGGTGTTCATACTAATTTCAGTTAGGTAATAGTCTGTATATAATACCCTAATTACTAACACCTTGTTACTAGTATCGGCATATTTCTTAACCTAAGCATTATGCGGCAGGGTAAACCAATTTTTGTGGCCTACGTTAGTTAAGCAGTTTTGTACTTTTATCATCAAAGCAACTTTTAATTATGAAGAAGACATTTTTTACCCTGGCATTTACCTTATTAGGCATCTGCGGTGCTATAGCCCAAACTCAGGTTGGTTTACGGGCTGGTTTCAATATTGCCACAACTACTAATTCTAATACCATTAACGGAGACGAATTGGATGATCCTTGGAAGCCTGGTTTAGTGTTAGGATTGGCTACCAGTTTTCATGCCGGAGAAAATTTTGCAGTAGCCCCGGAGTTTAACTATGTACAAAAAGGTTTACTTTTAGAAGGTACTTCAGCCGGATTATTTAACGAAGATTATAAAGTAAACTTAAACTATATTGAAGTTCCCCTTTTATTTAGAGTACATTTTGGCGATGTACTTGGTGGTTACATTAATGCGGGCCCAACATTTAGCTATTTAATTAGTGGCAAAAGGGAACTAGACGGAGACGATGACGACGCTTTTGAAGTAGAGGATGCCGGTTTTAATCGTTTTGAATTAGGTGGTGCCATAGGCGGCGGTGTTGCGCTAAATACCGAATTAGGTACCTTCTTAATCGATTTACGCTACAGCCATGCCTTCAGTAAACTATATGATACCGATCAGGATGACTTTTCTAATGCATTCCCATTCTCAAACGATGCGAAAGATGCCCGCAACCAAATGATTAGTACCTCCCTAATCTATTTGATACCAAGCTTGCGTTAGCAGAAACTAAAACAGAAACAAGAAACCCGCTTACCGGCGGGTTTTTTTATGCCGGCTGCTGAACTTTATGGTGTACCTGCAACCTCCACAAATACAGGAAAACTACTATGGCCAGCACCGCACCCGCAGAGAAAATATAACCGAGCCAATTAGGGTTGGTAGCGTATACCCAGCCGCTTAAGGTTGACCCTAAAACTATACCAATTTCCAGGGCTATAAACATAGTGGCCAAAGCCCGGCCTCGTTTTTCTGGCAGGCTCAAATCTACCGTCCAGGCCATAGCAGTAGGAGAGTTTATGCCGGCGGCAAAGCCAAATAATACCGCCCCAACTAAAAACTGAAATCCTTGGGTAGCAAACCCGCTAAGTAACATGGCCCCGGCAAGCAGCAAGGCTCCAATCTTAAGCATGGGTGCCCGGCCCAGCTTATCGCTTATTTTACCGGCAAAAAACCGTACGGCTATGGAGGCCAGGGTAAAATAGAGAAAGTACAAACCTTTATTCAAGCCAAGCTTCTCGCTAAAATCCGGCACCAGGGTTAGTACTATACCAAAGCTTACTACCGTTAGCATAACTACTAAAGCCGGGGCAAACACCCGGGGTTCATATACATCGCGCAGCTTAATTTTTAGCAAGTTTAACCTTAATGGCCTGGGTTCGGCCAGGCTCTCCGGCATTGGCAACAGCACCAAACCCGATAGAATTGCCATTACGGAAGAAAGCCAGAAAACGTACTTTATTGAGTAGCCCTCGGCAATTAGCGAGCCTATATAAGGGCCGGCCGCCATACCCAAACTACCGCAAAGCCCAATAATTCCCATAGCCTCGCCCCGCCGCTCATCGGGCACCACATCGGCCACGTAGGCCGAGGCACCGGTGGGCGTAAAGCCGGTACTTAGTCCGTGAAAAAAGCGTAAGCTGAGGAACAGAAAAACCGAACCTACCAGCGGATATAACAGGCCAACTATCCCGCAAATGGCTATACCAAAGAAAATTACCGGTTTGCGCCCAACGGTATCGGCCAGGCGGCCACTAAACGGCCGCGATAAACCTGCCACCAAGGCAAATATTCCGATGTTGAGCCCTATATAAGGTGCCCCGCCCAGGCTACTTAAATAAGCAGGCAACTCGGGTATAATTAGGTTGAAGCTGGCGAAAAAGAAGAAGTAACTACCGCACAGAATTAAAAATGAGCGGGTGTAAAGCCTTAGCATTGGGCAAATATAGCCTCTTTGCCTACTAAAGCCGCTCCTAACTGTGTTCTTGCGGTAAATAAAGTTTGAAGGTGGTGCCAACGTTGAGTTGGCTTTCGGCAAAAATTCGGCCGCCCATACTTTCCGTTTGCATTTTAACTAAATACAAACCCAAGCCCCGCCCCTTGCGACTGTTAGAAAAGCGTCGGTACATTTTAAACAGGTTTCCTCCGTGCCGTTTCAAGTCAATGCCTATACCGTTATCCTCAATTTCCAATAGTACCTCGTGCGGGTGGAACACCGTTCGGAAGTTAATAACCAGCGGACGGCTGGGATCGCAGTACTTGAACGCATTGCTGAGCAGGTTATACAAAATGCTATGCATATACGATTTTACCGCTTGTACCTTCTTCACTTCCAGGTCAATTTGTACGGTGCCGTTGCATTCATTCCGGGCATCTTCTAACGCAATAAGCACACTATTGAGCAAGGAGCTTAAATCCACCGGTTCTTTATTTGCCCCGCCTCTTTGTATATCCAGCGTATCCGAAAGGTCGCGGATTACGGTATCCAGTGCCAGCGCCGAGGTAGTAATATGCTCCATAAGCTGCCTGTTTTCCGCCGATGCGTCTGCCTGGTTAAAAAGCTTGCTTAGGCCCAGCAGTGTGGCTACCGGCCCGCGCAAGTTGTGCGAAATAGTATAGCTGAATTGCTTTAGCTCGTCTAGGCTCTTGTGCAGTTCTATATTATTATTTTCCAGAATAGCATTCTTCTCCTGAAGGTGTTGCTGGAGTTGGGTGTTTTCGCTGCTGAGCAAATCGTTTTGAGCGGCTATAATTTTGTAGGCTTCC
Organism: uncultured Roseivirgaceae bacterium; assembly: GCA_964504565.1. GTDB lineage: Bacteria > Bacteroidota > Bacteroidia > Cytophagales > Cyclobacteriaceae > Cesiribacter. The sequence continues at coordinate 373,606 of CAZDEY010000001.1, read as the reverse complement.
TCTAGCTTGGTTTGGCTTAAACTTAATTCGGAAGATTTGGCGGCCAGTTCCCGGTGTTGCGTTTCCTGTTCCTGGTGAAGCTTTCGCAGCGCATTGTTATTCTTCCATATTTTCCGCTCGGCGTGTTCTAGGGTAATTTTATAATAGTAAAACGCTGTTACCAGCAGTAAAAAAAGCACCAGCATTATATAATGCATAAAGCCGTAGCTGGTAACATCTAAACCCATTTGCCGGTAGCCAACCCCAAACCAGGTATGGATTGGATCGTAGAAAAGCAAGCAAGTAAAATTGAGTAGTACCCCGGAAACCAGGAACCTTCTTTCGCGAAAGCTAAATATAACCAGCGGTAATATAACCCCTACCAGCAGCACCATGCGAATAGTAAAGTAGGCGGTTTCGTTAACCGGCGGAGAAACTAACTTACCGTAAATACTTAGCCCTAAGGAAGATAGCGGAAGGTAAAAGCAGATTAGCAGCCGCCCCAAGGTTTGGTAGCCGGCCCTATTAATAAATGGTACTGCTAGATATACTAATGAAATAACCGATACGATAATACTAAGCTGGAGAATACCACTACTGAAAAAGATAGCTATACCGGCCGAAAAACTAAAAACAAAAAGGAACAACGCCAGACGATTCGCTAACAGAACTGCCCGGCGCTGCTGGGGGCTGGCCATACCGGCAACGCCCCAGCGCCCAATTGCCATCCATAAATTTTTGTTCATACGAACGTGTAAAACTAAACCCGCTGTGTACTGAGATTCCTGCTAACGGTAAAGTAATACAATTTATATAGGCCTGCTAAGTGTATTTATTGTTTCGTATTAAATTGAATTGCTCTAACTACAAAATACCCTGCGCAGCCATAGCATCGGCCACCCGTATAAAACCGGCAATATTAGCCCCGGCTTGGTAGTCTTCTTTAAAACCGTACTCATGGGCAGCTTTCAGGCACTTATCATGAATACTTTGCATAATACCCTGCAGGCGCTTATCTACTTCTTCGCGGGTAAAGCTTTCGCCCCGGAAGTTTTGCATCATTTCAATACCGCTAACCGCCACGCCGCCAGCATTGGTAGCCTTACCCGGCGCGTACATAATCTTGTTCTTGTGCATAACCTGCACTGCCTTATTGGTAAGCGGCATATTGGCCCCTTCGGCCACTACCTTCACTCCGGCTTCTACCAGGTTTTCGGCCTCTTTTTCATCAATCTCGTTTTGGGTAGCGCACGGAAAGGCACAATCGGCTTTAACGGACCATAGCTGGTTGGTACTATCCTGATCAGTTTCGGTGTAGTCGCAACCGTATTTTTCGGCGTACTCTTTTATACGGCCCCGCTTTTCGTTTTTCAGTTCTTTTATAAAGGCCAATTTGTCTTCGTCTATACCGTCTTTATCTACAATAAAGCCGCTGGAATCGCTGGCGGTTATAGGCTTAGCGCCTAGTTGGATTAATTTTTCCAGCGCGTACTGGGCCACATTACCCGAACCGCTAATTATACACTCCTTACCCTCGAGCGAATCGTTTTGCTGGGCCATCATGCACTGGGTAAAGTAAATTAATCCGTAGCCGGTAGCCTCGGTACGCAGCGGGCTGCCGCCCCACTCTACACCTTTGCCGGTGAGTACACCCCCGGCCGAACTGTTCTGCATTTTTTTATAGGTACCCAGTAAGTAGCCAATTTCGCGGGTGCCTACGCCAATATCGCCGGCGGGCACATCTAGCCGGGGGCCAATATGTCGCTGAAGTTCCAGCATAAACGCCTGGCAGAAGCGCATAACCTCCCTATCACTGCGGCCTTTGGGGTTAAAGTCGGCCCCGCCTTTACCGGCACCCAGGCTTAGGCCGGTTAGGGCATTTTTAAAGGTTTGTTCAAAGGCCAGAAATTTAAGCACACTTAAGTTTACCGTAGGGTGAAAGCGCAAACCACCCTTATATGGCCCCAAGGCCGAGCTTAGCTGAACCCGATAGCCTTTATTCACCCGCACTTCTTCCTCATCGGTCTGCCAGGTTACCCTAAACTGAATTACCCGCTCGGGTTCCAGTATACGCTGCAGAATAGCTAAATCCTGAAAATTTTTATGCTTTTTAAGAACGGGCTGTAGGGAGCTGAGTACCTCTTCGGCGGCTTGTAAAAACTCGGTTTCGTGACTGTTTTTATCCTGAAGTTCGCTTAATATCTTCTCAATGGTCATGGGGGAAGAACAAGTGGTATCCGAAAAGGTTAAAACTAGTTTCCGTAACCGATTGCGACAAGGTAAAAAAATCAGTTATTCGGCCAATTCAATAAAGCCTTCCCTAAAGTCGGCCCAGAAGGCATCGAAGGCCAATAAATACTTCTCAAAAAACGGAAAAATAGTATGCCAGTCCTCTTCTTGGTATAAGCTAACCCCTTCCAGCACCTGGTATACCCGGGCAATTTGCCTACCGTCATCCAGGTAGTAATTAGCATCCCAAATTAACTCACCACTATTCATTTCCAATGCTTTGCCGTACTCCTGAAACTGCTGGTAAAACAACTCGCGGATGTCGGTATCCTTATGCTGGATATCAATACTGGCTACGGCTGATTTATTGGTAGCTTCTACCCTAAAAAATATACCCTTTACGTGCGTACGGTAGTTTAACCACTGCTTGGCATCTTCGGCCTGAGGGGTATGGCGGCGCATATACGTACCGAATAGGGTATAAAATTTCTCATTCCAGGCTTTGGCTTCCTCGCGGGTAAACATTGGGCGGTAAAATGGTAGGTTTAAAGAACAACTTGTTAACTGTAGGCAAAGTTGATTAAAAATTTTTAGCTTGAAGAGTTTTAAACCCTTATACCCTTGAAAGCAACCACCTCAACCAAAAACTTTAAAACCTGGCTCGATAAGCTGCAGTGGGAAAGCTGGCAGATGGAGTTGCTTATTTCCGGCTTTTCAATTGTACTGTTACTAAAGGCGGTAGAGCAGGCTGATGTATTTTCCGGCTACCTTAGCGTTAATGCCATCAGTGGCGATAATGTTATAATGATACTGGGTATTATGGGCTTTGCCATACTGGCCTCGGTATACATTCTGCTCATAAACCTTATCATCCATATTATACTGCGGGGGCTGTGGATTGCTACCGTAGGTCTACGTTCTTTATCTAATAAGATTTCGTATAGCCGGCTGGGCTACTCCGAGCGTTTTCACAAATACTTACTGCGCAAAACCGGTAGTTACGATAGCTACGTAGCCCGGCTGGAGGGAGCCTGCAGCAGCATATTTGCGTTTAGTTTTCTATTAGCTTTTGTGGTAATTGCTACCATACTATCGCTGGCTTTTACCCTGATGGTATTACTGGTAAGCTTTTATTTCAATAAGGAAAATCCGTTTTCCGGCTCTGAGATAGTCGGCGGAATAAGTGCGCTTATTGTTTTAGTGCTAATTATTCCAACCCAATTGCTTTATCTGTTCGATTTTCTTACCCTGGGCGGGTTAAAACGAATTAAATGGCGGTGGTTCTCGCGCCTGTACTTACCAATTTACCGCTTCTATAGTGCCCTTACCCTGGCTCCGGTATACCGCCCGCTGCTCTACAATATGCTGAGCAACCGCTTTAGCAAAAGGCTAGTACTGTTGGCTATTCCCTACCTAATCTTAATTACGGTGCTGTCCACTTTTTTTCTGGATGGCCATCCCTACTTTCCAGTTTTTCATTATCACAAAGCTACCCCGACTGCTTACCTGCATACCAATTTTTACGACGACGAACGAAAGCCTGATACCCCGATTAAGATAGCCAGTTTGCCCACTCGCTACGTAAGCAACGGTTTTCTGGAGGTATTTCTGCTGTACGACCCTAACGACAACGAGCTTATTGAACATACCTTGGCAGATAGCCTGAAACGTTACAGTGGTTTAAACTCCGAGCTTACGGCTATAAACCTCTCTAACCAAAACGAACAGTTGTATCTTGAACGAGTAAGCGGGTTGTTTAAACTTCAGGTTAATGATTCGGTATACCGCCCGCACCAACCCCTCTGGTATACCCATTCTAATATGGAAGAAAAAGGCCTGTTACAAGTACTAGATGTAAGCTACCTGCCTCGGGGCCGCCATACCCTGCACCTCTACAAAGTAGATGAGCACTCTCGGCGGGAAGAAGCCGACTCAGTTCAGTACATTCATTACCAATTACCCTTCTGGAAGGAGTAGACCGAAGGCTGGTAAACGGTTGAGGTTTGGAAATCCCCTCTTGAGGCGGGTGTAGTATTCCAATGTCTTACGTCATATCTCCTAAGTCTTGGCTCCTGTCCTGAAACAAGTTCAGGATGACATCTTGGTTCCTGATTCCTGACTCCTGATTCTTGATTCCATCTTTTCAACTCAACCACCTAATACTTCAACTCAGCCAACCAATATCCCAGCTCAACCACTTTTAATTTCATACACGCCCGGTAGTAGGCAAATTAGCAGCAGCTAACCGCCCCTGCTATGCGCCACTTTACGTTACTTATTCTTTTTTTAGGAAACCTAACCGGAGCCTACGCTCAGCTTAGCCTGAACGGGCGGGTAGTAAACGAGCAAAACGAGCCCCTGCCCGGTGCTAATGTTTTTCTGGAAGGTACCTTTAGCGGCGCCACTACCGATGCCGCCGGGCAGTTTAGTTTTGAAGCTCCGCAGGCCGAAAACTACACACTGGCGGTGCGCTACCTGGGCTTCAAACCTTACCACCAAACCCTAAACCTAGCTGCGGGTGCCAGTCTGCCAAGCCTACATATAATTTTAGAAGAAGAAGCGGCTGAACTGGGCACCGTAACCATTACCGCCGGTAACTTCGAGGCATCCGACGAGAGCCGGGCCGCCAGCCTGAGCGCGCAGGATGTGTACACCACCGCCTCGGCCCTAGGCGATGTGGTGGGCGCCATACAAACCCTGCCCGGCGTGGCTACCGTAGGCGAAGACGGCCGTCTGTTTGTACGGGGCGGCGGCGGCGATGAGCTGCGCCTGTACGTTAACGGCCAACCGATAGGCAGCCCCTACGGCGCCACCGTAGCCAACGTACCGGCCCGCGGCCGCTTTTCGCCGGCGCTGTTTCGGGGCTTTAGCTTTAGCAGCGGGGCCTACGGGGCCGAGTGGGGCGAGGCGCTCTCGGCCGTACTAAGCATGGAAACCAAAAACCTGACCGATGCCCCCACCCGCACCGACCTGAGCCTGATGACGGTGGGCGCATCTGCCAGCCATCAGCAGTCGGTAGGCAGCGGTGGCCTGGTACTACAAGCCGACTACCTGAACCTGGGCCCCTACATGGCGCTGGTTCCGCAACAGTTTCAGTTTCATAATGCGCCGCAGGAACTGGGCGGGGCTCTTAATTGGCAGCAGCCCCTGAACAACGGCAGCCTAAGCCTCTTTGCCGATGGGCGGCAGCGCGCCCTGCACCTTTCCCAACCCAATATTACCCAGGCCGGTGGCCAGAGCACCATTAAACTAAACAACCAAAACTACCTTGGGCAACTGCGCTGGCAGCAGGGCCTACGGAACTGGGGGGCGCTCACCACGGCCTTCTCCGTATCGACCGATGATACCCACCTGCAACCTAACCAGCTAAACTTGCTGACAAGTAGCCGCCTTCTTCACCTAAAAACCCAGCTGGAAGCCGATCTGAGCCGCAGCCTGAGCCTGAGCAGTGGTCTGGAAGCCGAACAGCAGCGCCTAACCGAAACCTATACGGAAACCGATAGCCCCGCCCGCCACTTTAACCGGCAGTGGTACCGGCCCGCCGCCTGGAGCCAGCTAGACTGGCAGGTGGGTAAAAAAGTAGCCGCCCGCCTAGGGCTGCGGGCTCAGCACAGCAGCCGTACCCAAACCATCCGGCTAATGCCCCGGCTGGCCGTAGCCTACCAGCTAAGCCCGGGGCAAAGTCTATCGCTGGCGGCCGGGGAGTATAGCCAGGAACCAGCCGTTGAGTGGTTACGCCTAAACCCTAATTTGGTTGAAGCCCGAAGCCGGCAGGCGGTGCTTAGCTACCAGTACGAGCCTAAAGGTAGGCTGCTGCGGGCCGAGACTTACTATAAACAGTACACCCATTTGCCTTTACTTTCGGCCGAGGGACTTAGCCGGAACGGAAACGGTTGGGCCAGCGGTATGGAGGTTTTCTGGCGCGACCGCCAAAGCATTAAGGGCGGCGACTACTGGCTGGCCTACACCTTTACCGACAGCCGCCGCCACTACGCTAACTATCCGCAAGCTGCCCGCCCTAATTTTCTGCTTCAGCATAGTCTTAGTATGGTTTACAAGCATTTTATTAAGAAGCTAAGAAGCCAAGTTGGTGGCTCGTTTAGCCTGGCCAGCGGCCGCCCCTACGAAGACCCTAACTCCCCCGGTTTCATGAATGAAACCGCCCCGGTGCAGCAGAATCTAAGTTTAAACTGGGCCTACCTCTGGAAAGAAAACCTGATACTGTACACCGCGGCCACTAACGTGCTGGGCGGCGGCCAGGCCTTCACGTATAGATTTTCCGAAGAACGAAACCCGCAGGGCCGATACGATCGCCAGGCTATAGGAAACAACGGCCAGCGCTTCTTTTTCCTAGGCCTCTTCTTCACCCTAAGCCATAATAAAGGAGATAACCAGTTGGAAAGCCTGTGATAGATGGGAGATAGGAGATTTGAGACATGAGACAATGGACAATAGATTTTGGAGTCAAGCGGCCGCCGTGCGGAGCCAAGAGCCAGGAACCAAGACTTAGGACATATGACGTAAGACATAAGATTTGAGGATGTAGCGGTTCAAGCTGGGATTCCCCTCTTGAGGCGGGCGGCTAGCTAGGGGTCGGCGATAGCCGGGAGTGTGTTGGCCTGCTACAAATCAAGGTAAGCCTAATCTTGAATCAACTAGGCTAACACACCCCCTACCCCCTCTCAAGAGGGGAAACCTCATCTCGACTGCACTACTAAAACACATACACTAACATCTAGCCACCAGCCACTAAGCACTAGGAACCAAGCACCAACAACTAACAACCACCAACAAACAACTAAATTAAAAACTATGAAAACCCTATTCACCACTATCCTTGTAAGCTGGGCCGTATTGAGCTCGGTAGTTGCTCAAACCCCATCTTCCGAAGCAGCCTACCAGCAGGCTATGGGGCAGGCACTGCAGCAGTGGCAGCAGAAAACGCCGGAAAGCACCCATGCGGCCCTCAACAGTTTCGATAGAATTGCTGCCGCCAAACCCGATGCCTGGCTACCGGCCTACTACGCCGCTTTTATTAGGCTGCAGCAGGCTATTGAACTGCCCGCCGGCCCCGAGCAGGATAAGTTAATGGAAACCATACTGCAGCAGGTAGATAACCAGTTAGCGCAGCACCCCAACCATAGCGAACTGCTGGCGCTGAAGGGCTACCACCATATGATGTACGTAGCGGCCAACCCTATGAGCCGGGGTCCGCAGTACAGCGGCCGCACCCTGGCTGTACTGCAGCAGGCCATTGCTGCCGACAGTACCAACCCCCGCGCGTATTTACTGCTGGGCCAAATGAAACTGGGTATGGCCCGCTTCATGAACAGCCCTACCGACGAAGCCTGCAGCCTGCTGGCCAAAGCCGCCGACTTATACGCCCAGGCTGCTAGCAACCAACCTGGATTGGAGCCTAGCTGGGGTAGCCGGATGGCCATCGAAGCCAGTGCTAGTTGTGGTACTTCCAACTAACTAAAAACTTAACCCTAAAACACCCTTCTCCTAAATCGGGAGAGGGGTTAGGGATGAGATATAAAATTGTATCTTGCCTTATGTCGTTACAAGCTGCTAACCGACTTACCTATAAAAAACACCTGCTGGGCATAATGGTGCTGAGCCTGGGCCTTACCCTGCTGTTCAATATAAAGCGGCTGGAAGATTGGGATAACCTCTGGCGCACCTTTGCCTATACGTTTGTTATTACCGCCGGTATGTGGCTGGGCAACGGCTACCTTACCAACCTGCTAAGCCGCCACTTTAGCTGGACGGCCCGCCCGCTTCAGCGCTTTGCTATTGGGGTAGTGGTTACCGTACTGTATACCAGCCTCTTTACAATTCTTATTCTGGAAAGTTTAGAAGCCCTACTTGGTGGCGAAATGTCGCCGCAGTCTTACTGGAATTCGTTCTGGATAACCATAGTAATTACCGCCCTGATTACCGTTAGCTTGCACGCGCGCGAGTTTCTGCTAAACTGGCGGCAGGCCGATCTGGACCGGGCACGGCTGGAGCGAGCCCACGTAGCCAGTCAGTACGAAGCCCTGCGCAACCAGGTAAACCCGCACTTTCTGTTCAACAGCCTGAACGTACTTACCGAACTGGTGCATCAGGATGCCGCTTTGGCCGAAAAATTTATTAACCAGCTTAGCAAAGTATACCGCTACGTGCTGGAAAATAAGGATGCCGAATTGGTACCCTTGGCCGAGGAAGTTCGCTTTATTGAAAGTTACTTGTTTTTGCACCAGATACGCCACGGCAATGCGCTGCAGGTACACTGGCAACTGCAGGATACCGACTTGCAACTTCCGCCTATGGCCCTGCAAATTTTGGTAGAAAACGCCCTGAAGCACAACTCCCTAACCGCTGAGCAGCCCCTGCACCTCAGCATTCGGCAAGCGGCGGATACCTTAACGGTAGAAAACTCCTTTCAGCCCAAAACCACCAAAGAAGCGGGCACCGGTACCGGGCTGGCGCACCTGCAAAAACGCTATACCTACCTTACCGATCGGCCTATTATTTTAGAAGAAAGCGGAACCCACTATCGGGTAAGCCTGCCGCTACTAACCCCCACTGCCTATGCGCCTGCTGCTGGTTGAAGATGAACCCCTGGCCGCCGACCGTCTGCGCCGTCTGGTAGGCAAGTTGTTGCCCCAGGCCAGCATATACCATACCCAAAGCGTGGCTGAAAGCTGTAAATGGCTACAGCAGCACAGCCCACCCGATTTGGCTTTGTGCGATATACAATTGGGCGACGGACTAAGCTTCGAGATATGGGAGCGCTGCCCCTTTAACAGTCCGGTAATTTTTACCACCGCCTACGATGCCTACGCCATCCGCGCCTTCAAGCTAAACAGCATTGATTACCTGCTAAAGCCTATTGACGAAGAGGAACTAAAGGCCGCCCTCAGCAAATACGAGCAGCAGAGCCTGGCCGGCAATGGGCATTTAGCCGCTCAGGCTATAGAGCGGACCCACCTACAGCTTAGCCAGCAGTACAAGCAACGCTTCCTAATAAAAGTAGGCGAACAACTGCACGCCCTGCCCACCGGCGAAATTCTGTACTTCTGGAACGAAGAGCGCGCTACCTTTGCCACTACCGCCGAGGGCAAGCGCTACCTGGTAGACTACAGCCTAAACCAACTGGAAGAGTTGCTGAATCCACAGGAATTCTTTAGGGTAAACCGCCAACTGATGCTCCGCTACGAGGCTGTGGAGCAAATAGTAGCCTACAGCGGCAGCCGCCTAAAGCTTACCCTAAAGCACGCCGCCAAAAAACCCGCCCTGGTAAGCCGCGAGCGGGTTAATGAATTTAAGGCTTGGTTGGGGGCTTAGCCTACAAATTTTCCTTCTGCTGCTGAATACGGGTAATTACCCACTCCGGTAGCGATACAAAGTTTACATCCTCCCAGTACTCATCGTTAAAATCCTGGGTATACTTCTTGGCGAAGTGCGGAGCCAGCAAGCCTTTATCAACGTACTGCGTCTCATTCTCTGTAGGGGGTGGCACTACGTTATATATTCTGGTGGCGTTCAGTCCTTTGTCATTAATGGTAAACCGGTTATAGACGGTACTACTGAGGTACCACTTGCCGTCAATCTGTTTAAAGGTAATTTCTTTGGTTTTGTCTTTGTCTATCACAATCCCGTAAGATTTCTTATCAATGTACAGGGTGCCTTCTCTATCGTACTTATCCTCGGGATTAGTATAGTGAACTACGAAGCAATCGTGAAGTCCTATGGTAGCATCATCATTGTAGGTGTAGGTATAGCGCTTGCTCTTGCGGGGGTGTAGGTAATTGCCAGTGTACTTTAGTAGGTTGTCGGTGTACATCTCGGTCATACCGATAAGGCGGTAACTATCGTATTCTTTCTTTCCAGCTTTAGAGAAGTAGCCTAAGCGACTCTTCTGCAGGGCAAAGGCACTGTTGTGGTTCTTCTTTTGGTGAATATAGCCAACGTGTTCCTCCAGTAGATCTATAGTACTATCTTCCGGTGTAAAGGTGATGATTCGCGAGAAGAACTGGTAGTGAACCGGCTCCACCGCGTGGTTTTCCTCCAGCCGGGCAATGGCGCGCTGTACTACCTCGCGGGCGCTTAGGGCGTTTACCACCACCTCAGCCAGTACCTCATCTTCCGGGCTCAGGCTAATGTGCATAGGGCTACCGGCACTAATTGGTACTACCTGGGTTTGGTAACCCACGTGCGATACCAGAATTTGGGTTTCGGCGGCGGGTAGTTTTAATACGAAGTTGCCCTTTTCATTACTGATACTACCTACCTTACTGTGGCTTAGTGCCTGTACATGTACGTGGGCCAAACCGCGTCCGGTAACTTCATCAACCACCCGGCCCCGGATTTCCTGGGTTTGGGCTAGGGCTTGGGTGCTTAATAAAAGGAGTATAACTAATAAAATTTTCATATTTAAACTTTTGAATATGTATCTCTTTCTATTCTTAGCATAGAAAGAGATACATATTTAGTAAGCCGTTTATAAAGCTACAATTGCAACTACAACGGCCGCAGCAGCAATTGCTGTTTTAGCCCAGCATTCAGCCTTACAGGCTCCTCTACCGGGAACTTTCTTACCATCTTTAGTAAATTCTTTTTGACAGCTAGCAATACAGCTTGAAGCAATCCTTTGCTGTCCAGTTTGAATTTTAGCCTGATCAACCCAGAATGATTCGGTGAAACCGGTACCGTTTAGTAGGTTTTCGGTCATTTCGAAGTTAACTAAAGTTTCGTCGTCGGTAGCGGGCATAGTAAAGCGCATTTTGCCTATTACCACCTCCCCGTCTTCTTTAGTAACCTTAATGCCTACTTCCGCTACATCTAACTCATTTGAGCGTTGATTTTCTAGATTAGTACGATAAGTTTCCGGTATAGCAATGGATATAAATTCAGGTTCGGCCGGGGTAATTTCGGCTTTTTCATCCGAACAAGCAACGGCTAATACAGCCAAGATAAGTAACGTAAAAAGATTTTTAAAAATTTTCATTTTAAAGTTTTGTTTTAAATTTAACAAAGGCCCTAGCTAGGTTGAGGAAAGTCGCGATACGCTAACTTATATACTAATCGTCAATTTAAGTATAAATTAAAGTGGTTAATTAATTATTTAACTATTCTATACATATAAGAATAATATGCATGAGTCGGAATTATATGTATTAATTTAAAAAGTTTACTTTAAATGATATAAGTACAAGATGCCAATATTATTTCCTGAAGTATGTCGGTGAACTTTATTGCTATGGAATGCTTAAAAAATTTTGCATAAATTTCTGTCTATCTAAAATAATTTTAATCATTAAGAAGAGGAAGCTTATCAATTTTTGGTAGCTAAATTCAATGGCTAAACACTAATTTACCCCTAAGCCTGCTATATTCTGCAAGCAGCATTGTACCTTTGCCCCTATGAAGCAGCTTAGCTTAGTTTTTACAGTAGCCATTACCTGCTTGGTTCTAACCGTACAACCCCTTCTGGCCCAACAGGGCGTAATTCGCGGGCGGGTTACCGATGCGGCTACCAACGAGCCTATACCCTTTGCTACCGTACTGCTAAGTGGCACTACCACCGGCACCACTACCGACGATAACGGTCGGTATACACTAGAGAATCTGGAACCGGGCCGCTATACCGTGGAGGCCCGCCTGCTGGGCTACCAATCCGCTACCGAGTACGAAATTGCCGTCACCAACGCCCGCCCCGCCGAGGTTAACTTTGCCCTGCGACCCGAGGAGGAAAGCCTGGAGGCTGTGGAGGTGGTAGCCTCGCCCTTTAGCAAAACCGAAGAAAGCCCGGTTTCACTCCGCAGTATTGGCCCCGACGAAATACGCCGTAACCCCGGCGGCAACCGCGATATCAGCAAAGCCATCCGTTCGCTGCCCGGCGCGGCTACCGTACCCAGCTTCCGCAACGATATTATTATTCGCGGCGGCGCACCCAGCGAAAACGTGTATTTCCTAGATGGTATCGAGGTGCCCGTAATCAATCACTTTCAGACCCAGGGCGGCAGCGGCGGGCCGGTGGGCCTCATCAATGTAGATTTTATTCGGGAGGTAAATTTTTACGCCGGGGCCTTTCCGGCTAACCGGGGCGGGGCCCTTTCCTCTATCTTTGCCTTTGAGCAGCGCCCCGGCCGTACCGATGAGTGGGTGTACAATTTTACCCTGGGCGCTACCGACTTGGCTGCTCTGGCCGAGGGGCCCATTGGCGATAGCGCCAGCATAATTGCCTCGGTACGGCGTAGCTACCTGCAATTTTTATTTAAGGCACTTGAGCTGCCCTTCTTGCCTATTTACAACGACTACCAGGTGAAGGCCCAGTGGCAACTGAACCGTAAAAACCGCTTTACGCTGGTAAGCCTGGGTGCTATAGATAATTTTGAGTTGAACCTGGATGCCAACGATACGCCCGAGCAGCGCTATATCCTAAACAACATACCCGTAAACGAACAGTGGAACTACACCATTGGCGGCAAGTGGGAGCACTTTCGCGATAACGGCTACTATACCGTAGTGCTGAGCCGCAATATGCTGGATAACCGGGCCTATAAGTTCCAAAATAATATTGAACAGCCGGGCAATGAGTTACTCAACTACCAAAGCCAGGAAATTGAAAGCAAGCTACGGCTGGAGGACTACCGGCTCTATAAAAACGGCCTCAGCCTAACCTACGGCGCCGGCTACGAGTACACCCAGTATTCGGTAGAGAACTTCTTCCGGACTGTAGCCCAGGGCCGGCCGCTCGATCAGATTTACAACTCGGAACTAGACCTGCACAACACCAGCCTCTTTGCCCAAGCCAGCCAAACCCTTGGGCCGGTGGTGCTTAGTGCCGGGGCGCGTATGGATGCCAGCAGCTACTCGCCGGAAACTAATAAGCCCTGGGAGCAATTTTCGCCCCGGATTTCGGCGGCCTATAACTTTAGGCCGCGCTGGAGCCTGAACGCCAACGTTGGCCGCTACTACCAATTGCCCAGCTATATAACTTTGGGCTTCCGCAACAACGCCGGCGAACTGGTAAACCGCCAAAATGGTATTCGCTATCTGCGGGCCGACCACGCCGTGCTGGGCCTGGAGCATAACCCCGGCAAGTTTCTGCGGCTTACGCTGGAGGGCTTCTATAAGTGGTACGACAACTACCCCTTTCTGCTGGATTTTGGCGTGAGCCTGGCCAACCTGGGCGCCGACTTCGGTGTGGTAGGCAACAGCGCCGCTACCCCCAGCGGGCGGGGCCGGGCCTACGGGCTGGAGTTTCTGGCGCAGCAAAAACTAGCCGATACCTTCTACGGAACGCTGGCTTATACGCTGGTGCGCAGCGAGTTTACCGATGCCAGCGGCACCTTTAAACCCTCGGCCTGGGATTTTAGGCACGTAGTAAGCCTAACCGGCGGTAAGCGGTTTAGGAAGAATTGGGAACTGGGCGCCCGTTTTCTGCTAAGCGGCGGCCCGCCCTTTACCCCCTTCGATCTGGAGGCTAGCCTGCTGACCGAAAACTATGACCGCACCGGCGCCGGCATACCTGACTATACCCAGCTAAATACCAAACGTCTGAAAGAATTTCACCAACTGGACTTGCGGCTGGATAAGCGCTACTTCTTCAACAAATGGAGCCTGAACGTATACTTTGATGTGCAGAACGTATACGGGTTCGGCGTGCCCCTGCAACCCAACCTAGATGTGGTGCGCGATGATCAGAACCGACCCATACCCAACCCCAACGACCCTAACCGCTACCAAGCCGTTTTTCTGGATAACGTAGAAGGCACCACCATACCGACTTTAGGAATAATTGTGGAGTTGTAAGGTATACAGCGTAATTAGTTCAGTGTTTAGCTTATAAAGGGTTACTTTTGTTGATAAAAATTGGTGAGTGTCTTAGCCTGCCCATCCGATAATAATGAAACACTTGGTTACCCTTAGCCTTACATTTTGGGCATGCTTTCAAATTAATGCGCAAACCTCAGCTTCGTCAGACTCGGTAAACGTATCGGCTGCCAAACCAACTACAGGCACCTTTCAGGATATAAGGTGTAGTATTGATTCTGTAGACTATCAGAAATGGCAGAAAAGACAGTTACGTTATCCTAAAGAAGCACTGAATAAAAGAATTGAGAGCTACGTTTTTATTCGATTTGTAGCAGATACTGCCGGCCGGGTTAGTTCGGCAGAGCCTCTACCCGGCACTACGATCGGTTACGGCCTAGAGGAAGAAGCTATACGGGTGATAAAACTTACCCAATGGCAACCCGCCACTCACCGGGGTCGGGCAGTACGAGTCCGAAAAGTACAATCAATTTGGTTTGGGTTAAAGCCACCCAGAAAAAGGCACAAAAAGTATTTTGAAAGGGTTACAAAAAGAATAAACAGTGAATCTATTAGTAAGACAAGCCCAACTAATTAGTTTAAGTTGGGTACTACTCAGCCTTCTATCAGCCTCGGTGACCTACGGCCAGGGTAAGGCATATTCTATAAATGAAGTAGACCAGCCTCCGATGCAAAGTACCGCTCATAATCACGAGGCATTTCTGAGCGAAAATATTAAGATTTTATATAGTCAGGAAAAAAAGGCCCGCCCCGGTCAGGTTGAATATAAAATACTTATTGACAGCCGAGGAAGGGTAACCTCAGTAGTTCCCTACTCCGCAGATAATCTGGGTAAGAAGGTAAATGCTCAAGTAGCCTCCTTAGTTTCGCTTCTGCTTTGGGAGCCGGCTACCGTAAACGGGCAACAAGTGGCCGTATGGTTACCTTATTCAGTAGGCGTAAAAGTTGCACCAGATGAGTTTAAAAGCGTAACAGTTGAGGTACCAGAAAACCTGTACAGTCCGATAGAGCCCTACGTAAGCAATCAGCCAAAATTAGATGTTCAGGCGCAGCCAAAAGGCGGTATAGAAGAAGCCATGCAAACCCTGGTTAACAACCTTAGATACCCACGAGAGGCTCAGCAGTTTAATGTGCAAGGCGCGGTATACAGCATAGTTACTATTAATGAGCGGGGAGAGGTAGAAGAAATTAAGGCTCTTCCCGGAAAAAAATTAGGCTACGGTCTGGAGGAAGAAGCCCATCGGGTAATTAAAATACTAAATTGGGAACCCGCCCAGCTTAATGGCGAGCCGGTAACATCAAGTCTGATTTATCCTATCAGGTTTAGGCTGGCTCGATAAAGTTAAATTTTCTGGCTAAGCAGTGCCTGTTTAAACCACTCACCACAATCTGAATAAGAGCCCAAACCCACCCAATTTAATATAAAAGTTGATAAAGATACTTACCGTAGAAACAACCTTGCTGTTCTAATTTAAATATGTTGCTATGAAAAATTTAAGTTTGTTCTTCTCACTAGTATTATTTGCTGCAAGCTGTAATAGTATTAGCCAGGAAGATATTGTAGGGGTATGGAAGGTGAAAACAAGTAATTTTGAATCTAAAGGCCTTACCAAATTTGATATAGATGACTTAAAAGAAAAAGAAAATCTTAAAACCTACTACTTTAAGCCTGACGGAAGCTTACTAATTGACTATAACGATGGCAAAGGACCGCGCGGAGAGGACTCTTGGGAGTACCTTCCCGATAACAACATGATTATAATTAGGAATGACGAGTTTATATATCCCGAAATGACTGAACTCAGGTTTAGAATAAGCAAACTTGATGACTCTGCGTTACATATCTTTGGGCGTAGCGAGACTAATCCTTCCGATTTTATAGAAATTCATATGGTAAAACAACAATAACTAATAATTTACCACTCACCACCGTCATCCTGATCTTGTTTCAGGATCTACTTCACAACCTCATCCAGCCCACTCATTTCGCATTTCCTCTACCGGCCAGCCAGCCAATTTAGCGCCGGCTTGGTAGCTGCTTTCCAGAAAGCTTAGTAGGGCTTCTTCCGGATTGGTAGCTGTTCTTACCGCATCGTACGATAGGTAGGCCATGGGGCTACCGTTGCTCTCTACCCAACTTGCTTCTTTTGGTTTTAGAGACTGCTTATCTATCCCTTCCGGTAGCGGATAGGTATAGTTATAGTAAGCGGCCTCGCGCACTTTATCGTCGCCTGCCCAAAAACCGAAGCTGATAACCTCGTGGCTGTAGGCTTCCTGTTCAACCTGGCTGGTTTCGGCCGGCATTTTTGGGGCCACTTGGCCACTAAAGCGGGTCAGGGTTAGGTCCAAGTGGTGCCAGTAAAGTTGTACCGGGCAGGTTTTGGCGTAACTTCTACCTTTAAACTTCTTAAACACCCTATCGGTAAACAGCAGCACCTCGTGAAATTTCTCTACGTACTCCGGCTGGTAGGTGCGGTAGTCGGTCAGCTCGGCAAATGGGGCCGTTATGCCGGGTATATCGTAGGGCTTGGCCAATAAGGTAGGCTTCAGGCCTAACTTACGCAGCGCACTCATAAGCTGCTGATAAAATTCGGCCACGCTGGTATCGGCCAGCGGAATTTCCTGGTAAAGCTTATCCGAGGTATACAGTTCAGCGCGGTGCATTTTTAAATTGAAAACTATTTCCAGTTGCTGGTTATCGCCGTAACATATTGGCTGCGAACTGATGCCTACCGGACTTATATATAGCGTAATATGCCACCAGTGGTTTTGCTTGGGGGTATACTGAAGCTGCAATTTGCCAACAATTTGTAGCATCAGGTGCAGGGTGTGCTTGGTTAGCTCCCATTGGGTTAGCGGTAGTTTGGGTAGTTGCATTTGGTTGTATTAGCCTTATTCATATTCTATAGCAAACAACAAAACAGTAAATAGTTTAAACCTACTTACCCAGCCGGACTAGGCCCAAAATCTTCAACAAAAACAAGTTAAAGCTTACTTAATACCCATATCTAATATAAATGTTAGTTTAATATGCAGTGCCAACCGGCTAAAAGTAGTATCTTGTCAGCTAGCTGTTTATATATAAAAAGGTGGCCGGTAGGGTAAACTTTGCTCGCTGTCGGCCAATTAATTTTTTCAGCTTTGGTAAGGAAGCCTCTTGCATTATGGAAACTGCGGAAAAGGAAGCAGCCGGCACTCAGTTACCCGGCATACAATATTCTAAACTCAGCGCACTGGCGGCTTATATAATTAAGCATAAGTTGCCGGAAGCTGCCGAATTAAATTTAGCCGAAGCCCGGCAATTAAAATTACCCCTGCTTAATCAGCTTAAGCACATTAGTGAAGAGGATATTCATAGAATATTTCTGGATGGTACCCAAAAATTTCTGGAACACTTAGCCAACGGCACCACCCTGCAAGACGAGGAAATTGCCCTAAAAAACTGGCAAAACGACCGCCTGGATGGTTTTAGAAGGAATGAAATAAAAGGAGCCGATATAACCCTGGTATATAGTGCTCGCAAGCGAGTTCTGCTGAAATACGCTGCCGCTTACACCCAAGATCCGCAATTGTTAATTGAATTGGTTACCGAAGGTGAACAGCTGTTTAGCCACCTGGAGCTACGCGCCTACCAAATGTTCAGTAAAATTCAGCACGAAGAAATGGTGCGCCTGAATATGAGGTTACAGGAATATCAGGAGGAACTACAGGTTACCAATGAAGAACTGCGCGAAAGCCACGAAGAACTGCTGGTAACCAATGAAGACCTGCGCGAACAAGTTAAACGCCGGGAAGCAGCCGAAGAAACGCTGGAACGGGAACGTAACTTCCTGGAGGCTGTACTAGAAAATATTGCCGACGGTATAGTGGCCTGTAACGAAAAGGGCGAACTAATATTCTTTAATGCCGCCACCCAGGAGTTTCATGGCCTGCCGCAGGAAAAAACCCCGCCCAGCCAATGGGCCGATAAGTATAATTTGTATGATGCCGACGGCAAAACCCCGCTGGCTACCGATAATATTCCGCTTTTTAGGGCCTTTAGGGGGGAAGTTGTAGAAAACCAGGAAATGGTAATTGCCCCTAAAAACGGCTTAACCCGCACCCTGTTAGCCAGTGGTAAGCAAATAAAAAACAAGGAAGGCGAGCTACTGGGGGCTGTAGTGGCCATGCACGATATTACTACGGAAAAAGAAGCCAAGCGTATTCTGCAGGAGGCTAACCGTAAGCTGGAGCAAGCCCGCCTTCACCTAGAGAATACCAACCTGGAGCTGGAACGTCGCGTACAACTGCGCACCGATGAGCTAACCGCCAGTGAAGAAGAAATACGCCAAAGCCTGGAGAATGCCGTAGAACTTAACCGGGCACTAGAAGAGCGCGAAAACTTCCTTTCCAGCATTATAGAACAGACCCCGGTTTCAACCTGGATTGCCGATAGCCAAGGTACCCAAATTCAGGTAAACGAAGCCTGCTTAAACTTGTTTGGGGTAAGCGATCCGGATGTTGGTATTAAGAAATACAATATTCTTGAGGACAACGTTATTCAAAACCAACCTTACTATAAGGATATTGAACGGGTATTTAGCCAGGGTATTCCTACTACCTTTGAAGCATCTTACAACCTAAGCGACGTTGAGCATATTTCGGTGCCGGGTAGTAAACCAGTCTATTTAAAGGTTACTATCTTCCCTATAAAAAACGCTAAAGGCAAAGTTACCAATGCAGTAATTCAGCACGAAGATATTAGCGAACGCAAAAATGCTGAATTGGCCCTTAAAGAAAGCGAAACCCTGTTCCGGACTATTGCCAATGCCTCGCCGGTAGCCCTGTGGATGACCGACGAACACGGCCAAAATAACTTCGTAAATAAAACTTGGGTAGAATGGACCGGCCGCCCCCAAAAGCAACAACTAGGTAGCGGCTGGATGGATAGTATTCTGGACGATGACCGCGAGAAAGTACTAAAGAACTTTACTAAAGACTTTACCGCCCGCCAATCGCACAGTGCCGAGTTTAGGATGCTAGATGCTACCGGGTGTGTGCGCTGGTGCCTTATTGAGGGCGTGCCCCGCTATCAGGCCGATGGTACCTTTGCCGGTTTTGTAGGCTCCTGCGTAGATATAACCGAGCAAAAAGAGGCCGAAGACCTGCTGAGGAGCAAAAACGACGAACTGCAACGTATTAACGCCGATCTGGATAGCTTTATATATACCGCCTCGCACGATCTAAAATCGCCTATTGCCAGTATTGAAGGCCTAACCAATATACTGGAGAAAAAGCTGGATAACCGCATGGACGAAAAGGAGCGCAGCGTTATGGAAATGATTGGTATTTCCGTGGCCCGCTTCAAAAAAACCATTAACGGCCTTACCGATATAACTAAGGTTCAGAAGGATTTAGATTCTAAAATTGAGGATTTACAATTTAGCGAGGTGCTAGAAGATGTTCGGCAAGATTTAGAGGAACTGCTGACCGAAGCCGGAGGTACCTTTGAGCAAGACTTGCAGGTAAGCCAGGTTACGTTTGCCCGTAATAACCTAAGAAGCGTTATTTATAACCTGCTCTCCAACGCTATAAAGTACCGTTCGGCCGAGCGGCCGCTTCTGGTTAAAGTATGTACTTACCAAGCTAACGATGAGTTAGTACTAAGCATAGAAGATAACGGTCTGGGACTTAATAAACTCGATCAGGCTAAGCTGTTTACTATGTTTAAGCGCCTGCACAGCCACGTAGAAGGCACCGGCATTGGCCTCTATATGATTAAACGGATTATTGAAAACCGCGGTGGGCGTATTACGGTAGATAGTTCCGAAGGAAAAGGTACCTGCTTTAAAGTATTCTTCCCCCAGAAGTTTCAGAATAGCCAAAATTAACTAAGGCTGATGATTAGCTTAGGAGTTTAGAACTTGCAGAAAACTTTGGGTACTGGCTAATGGCAAATTCAGTTGGTAGGCCGGGCTAAAATAGGTAGCGCCATAATTCATACCCAAATACTCGGCACTAAGCCTAAACGGAACCTCAAAGCCCGGGGGCAGCTCCGGGCTATTGCTTACCGCTACCAAAAACAGCCGTTTGCCCCGCAACTTTCGGCCCTTTTCTTTTTCAATCTTCAGCAGATCGGTAAATCTGTCCAGAAAAGTTTTCATGCGGCCACTCATAGCATACCAGTATACCGGGGTAGCTAAAACAAGGGTATCATGGGTAAGCACCTCATCAATTATTGCTTGAAAATCATCAGTGTCAGGGTAATTATGGGTATAATCGTAGGGCAACACAGTATAGTCCAGCAGGCTCAAGAGATTATATTCTACATTACCTAACAAGGTTTCCACCAATTTTTGGGTGTCGGAGTTGCGTCGGGCGCTGCCGTTTATAACCAATACCGCCATATTTTTATTTATTGGGTAAGAATTTAGCGAAGTTACACAGTAAGAAGAATATGAAAACAAGCGCCGGCCTGCTTATGTACCGAACCCAGCCCAGCCTACAGGTATTTTTGGTACACCCCGGCGGGCCGTTCTTTAAAAAGAAAGATAAGGGTTGGTGGACTATACCCAAAGGCTTACCTGAAACCGGGGAAGACTTATTACGGGCCGCCCAACGGGAGTTTCAAGAAGAAACCGGTATACCCGTTTCCGAGCCGCTTTTACCTTTAAAAAGCGTAAAGCAAAAGGGCGGGAAAATTGTACACGCCTGGGCATTCAAAGGTAATTGGGTTGAAGAAGACGGACTAAATTGCAATATGTTTATGCTAGAGTGGCCGCCCAACAGCGGAAAAATGCAGAGTTTTGCAGAGGTAGATAAAGCCCGATGGTTCAGTATAGAGGAAGCAACAGAATACATAAACGCCGCCCAAATTAAATTCCTGGAGAGATTGGTGAAGATTATGGACAATAGACCATAGATTGGAGACGTGAGACGTGAGATTTGAGATTTGAGTATTAAAATATAAGAATAAGAAATCTATATACTATATACCCAATACTATATACTAAGTACCAACTACCAACAATGAAAAAACCCGGCCTGCGCGAGTTTAGAAAGTACCTGAAAGAATTGGAGGAGGACGAATTGCGTCAAGAACTGGAGAAATTGTATAGGCAATTACCGTTAGTTAAAGAGTATTACCAATTTGAACTTTCGCAAGATCATGCGGGCTTAGTTATTAGCTATAAGCAGAAAATTGAGCGGCACTACTTTCCTACCAGTGGGCGGCAGCCCAAACGGCCCAAAGCTGCTAAAATGCGCGATTTGATAAATCAGTTTAGGCAACTTAGCCCCTTTACTTACGATGTGGCCGACCTACTACTTTACCAAACTGAAACTATGGTGCGCTTCGCCAACGACCGGGGCTATATAAGCCGGGGGTTTAGCCAAACCCTGGTGAGTCGTTATAAAGAAGCCTTGGTACTAATTACTAAAGAAGATCATAAGGCCGATTTTAGCAGCCGGGCACAAAAAATTATGCAGGAAGCCCGCAAACTTCGCCGCTGGAACACCTACGACGATTTGGTAGAACTATATATTGAACATATAAACAAGGGCGCGACATCAAATAACTAGCTTATATAAAACCAAAAAAGGCAACCCTTAAGGTTGCCTTTATAAAATAATTGTTGGCTTGAAATTAGTTAGCCATTTGGTCTAGAGCCATCGCAGCTTTATCAAAATACGATTTTACTGCCTCTTTCTGGTTCAGGGTTAGCTCATCGGGCTTCACCTCCATTGCAGCTTGTTTTACTTCTTGTACCTGTTTACCCAAGTTAGGAAAATCGCTTTGTTGTATAGCTTCCATAAGGTTGGCGGAGGCCATAAACGCGTCGCGAATGCTATTAGCGTGGGTAGTAGCCATTGGATCCTTCTCGATACTGTTAGCCGCTTGGCGCATCATATTTAGTTTTCCGGAAACATCAACATTGTTGGTTGAGGCTTCAGCAGCCATAGCTTCCAAGGCAGCGTTTAGTTTCATTAAGCCTTCACTGGTATAATTATGGTCAAGGCCCATATTCCCTTCATCGTTAGCAAAGGTCACAAACGCATTAACATCACTATAATTGGTATTGGTTACGGTTTCGCGTTCCGGTTCAGTATAGGTATCGTCGGTATACGTATCATCGGTATAAGCTTCGGCAACAACTGCATCATCGTCATCGTCGTCAGCAATTTCTACTACGGCCCATACTACAGCCAGCAGGGCTAATATACCAATTATCCACGGCCAAATTGACCCATGTTTTTTCTCTTCTACTCTAATTTCAGACATAATAATAGTGTTTAGTTAAAAAAAGTATACTGTTAGTAACGGCGTATTATTTATAAAGTTTAATTCTGACGTCCATATAAAATATTTTAATAATTATTATTAGAATTGAATATTTAAAATTCAATTTATGTAATACATTAACGGTTAGGCTATACTTTTTGATCAATGGTAAATTTCACAAAACATTTAAAAATGTCATCCGTTGGTATAATTATAGACAAAAATTACACTTACAATTCTATAAATTTCTATAAATTTTTACTTCACTCAATTCAATATGAAAACTAGCAATATAACTTCAGGAAATAATAAAGCTGTAGACAAGCAGGCTGAAGTGGTGCCGGTAATTGAGGAGCAATTACAGATAGAAAAGAAAGAAGAAGTACAAGCTACTGTAACAGTTGAAAAAAGTGTAAATGAAGAAGAAGTTGCCTTAAACATACCCTATACCGAAGAAAAACTAACTATTAAAAGGCAGCCCGTAAACCAATTTGTAGATGATAACCCCCCGGCCCTTCGCCAAGAGGGTGATTATACAATTATACCAGTTTTAAAAGAAGTAGTAGTAAAACGGACGTTGCTGGTAGAAGAAGTATATATTCATAAAGAAATACTTCATAAAGTTGATCAAAGCACCCTAAACCTCCGCACTGAAGATGTAGTATTAAGCAAAAACCATAAACCCTAAACCAATACTTAAAATCTTATTTTTTGTATAACCTAAACCACTTTTAAACAATGGATACTAAACAAACAGTTATAGGAATATTTTCTGATAAAGCTAAAGCCAAAATGGCCTACGAAGATTTGGATAAAACCGGCTACAACCGCGATAATCTGGACCTATCTAAGCATGGCCCCGATGTAGAGGAAAAAGACCATAATGTAATTGAAACTTTTTTCACTAACCTAATGGGGCGCAATACTGAATCGGCCGACTACTACGAAACGGCCCGCCGGGGTACTGTAGTTACCGTACATACCGAAACTATGGAAGAGGCCAAGCGCGCCGCCGCCATTTTAGATAAGCACGGTGCCCTAAACGTAGCCGATGAAACCAAGGCCCGCCGCACCGCTAAACCTACTGCCACCGCAGCCAAAGCCACAACTAGCAAAACTACTGCCAGCGGCGAAACCATTCCGGTTATTGAGGAAAAAATGGAAGTAGGCAAAAAAGAAGTTACTACCGGTGCCGTAAATGTGCATAGCCGTATACTAGAGAAACCAGTAGAAAAGAAACTTCGCCTGCGCGAAGAGCACGTAGTAGTAGACCGTAAACCAGTTGACCGCCCGGCCAGCAAAGCCGACCTTAATAATTTTGAGGAAGGTAGCGTAACGCTAAAAGAAAAGGCTGAAAAACCAATGGTGAAAAAAGAGGCCCGCGTAGTAGAGGAAGTACACATAGGTAAAAAAGCCGAGCAGCATACCGAAACTGTACGCGATAAGGTACACCGTACCGAAGTAGAGGTAGATAAGGTGAAGCCTACCACTAAGGAAAAAACCCGCAGCTAATTAGCATTTAGCTAAAAGCCAATTGAAAAGCCCCTGGCCAAACGCCAAGGGCTTTTTCTATATAAGAAACCTACAAGGTTTTTAAAACCTTATGGGTCTTCCTGTTTACCAGAATTTGCTCTGTATAACCAATAGCATAGCCATACCGGCAATAAATGAGCTAACGCCCAGTGTCCATTCGCGCTTGCTTACGTTACCAAAGGCTACTAGTAAGCCAGCTATAAGTAAAAAAATTAGTACAATTATTATTTGTCCTACTTCCAACCCAATATTAAAGGCTAACAGAGGCCAGAATAATTTAGTACCCCGGCCTACCAAGCTGCCTAAAAAATTAGCAAACCCTAAGCCATGTATCAAACCAAAAAAGGCTGCGTAGGCGTAATTCAACTGCACCCGGCTGGTGCCATTACTATTGGTTCTGAAAATGTTACTAAGGGCAGTAATTAGTATAGTTACCGGAATTAAAAACTCTATATACGCGCTATTAACCTTAACTAGGCCGGTTACGGCCAGTGCTAACGTAAGGGAGTGGCCCACCGTAAAAGCTGTAACTAATATTAGTACCCGTCGCCAATCGCGTAGGGTGTATAAGGCGCACAAGGCCAAAATAAAAAGTATATGATCCAGGCCGGCCCACTGTAGTATATGCTCAATCCCAAATTCGAAGTACGTACCGAATGTTTTCATGCTCACTCTCTGCAAAACAGCGCGCAAATTACAGCTTTTTGCCGGATTTTACAGGCTCCTGGGTAAGATTGGAATGAGTGGTAGGGTTTTTGCGTTATCTTTAGCCTATGAAATTGTTGATTGTATGTATAAGCTGGTTGAGTGCGCTGGCCTTTCACCCGCTTCACTTAACCGTAACCGATATTGAGCTTAACCCTAAAAACGGCAGCCTGGAAATTAGCCAGCGCGTGTTTATGGACGATCTGGAAGATGCCATGAACGAACGCTACGGTAAAGGTCGGGTAGATTTGTATAACCCAGCCGACCCGGCTTTATTACAAGAACTGGTGGGTGATTTTCTTCAGCAACACATGCGCATTAAACTAAACGGCCGGCCCGAGCAACCCTTGTACTTAGGCTACGAAGTGGAAGACGATGCCATCTGGGCGTACTTTGAGGTCCCCAAACTCCGTAAGCTGCGCCAGTTTGAAATGGAACACACCCTATTTTTTAACCGCTTTAACGACCAAACCAACCTAATAAACGTTAGCGCCCACGACGATCTGCAAAGCCTGAAGCTTGACCAAGATGAACCAAGGGGGGTACTGCAGTGGAGGTAATTGGCATACTAAACAGAGGCTTTAAGATTTACTACATACACTTGAGCCAATGAGGTTCTCTATTGCGTTGTTTCTAGTTTTGGCTGCTGCCTGCAAAAGCCCGGAAGAGAGGCTCGGCTGATTGTAGTTAAAATGATAACCTATTAATTGTAAACTACTTCGTAATCTAATATTTGGTCAGCAAATAATTCAACGGTATCAGTTGAATAGAAGTACTCGTTGTTTATATAATGTGTTACTTCAAGTACAACTGGCTGATCAGCAGCAGTCTCAAGAACCTTGGTAGATATTTCTCCTCCAGCTTGGTAGGTTACATGATTGCCACACCTGAGCTCCCTATCTACCCCTGTAAAATAATAAGTATTAAGGCTAATTCGATCTCCACCAGGTATATCTTCAAATCCTACTGGTATAAAACGAAGGTTAGCTTTCCTAGGAAGATAATAGTTTATATTTATAGCGGTATCTGCTTTTTCAGTTGAGAATGAAAACGACGGACCATTTTTACTACAATTTAAGAACTGATCACTTGCTAAAATCTTTGCCTCATAAAATCCACTTTTTAATTCTTCAGGTTGAGAACTAAAATTCACTTGAAAATATCCATTTTCATTAGTTGAAAATACTGCCTTTTTCCTATAAGTTCCTCCTAGAAATTCATAATCATCCCAATACACTTCTATAACTGTATTAGGAATTGGATCATCATTATCACCTGTTATAAGCATACCTGTCAGGGTTATACATTCCCCCACACAATTCATGCTGGTTAAATCATCTTCTCTCGAGCAACCAAGCAGCAGAATTGATAGAACTAATAGGTATTTTACCTTGACCATAAGGAATTAATTATTGTTAAATATAAAGTTTTTATTTTAAGCAGTCAATTATCCTAATGTAAAAACATTCCCCCGCCCTAGCCTTTTATCTATTCGGTTTTGTGGTGTCCCTGCCTATTAACTAAATTCGCCACCGAGCTAAACAAACAACTTTTATGTCTGCAACCGGAAAAACCCGTACCGAAAAAGATACCATGGGCCCTATTGAGGTGCCCGCCGATAAATACTGGGGCGCCCAAACCGAGCGTTCGCTGCACAACTTTGCCATTGGCGGCGATACCATGAAGATGCCCCTGGAGATAATTTACGCCTTTGCCTACCTTAAAAAAGCCGCCGCTTTAACCAATGCTACTCTGGGCGCAATGTCGCAGGAAAAAGCCGATAAAATTGCCGCCGTATGCGACGAAATTTTGGCCGGCGAGCTGGACGACCAGTTTCCGCTTAAAATTTGGCAGACCGGCTCGGGTACCCAAAGCAATATGAACGTGAACGAGGTGGTAGCCAATCGCGCCCACGTAAAGGGCGGCGGCCAGCTTACCGATGAGAAGAAGAGCATCCACCCCAACGACGATGTAAATAAGAGCCAGAGCAGCAACGATACCTTCCCGACGGCTATGCACATTGCCGGCTACAAAATGCTGGTGGAAGTTACCATTCCTAAGGTAGAAAAGTTGCGCAATACGCTAAAAGAAAAGAGCGAGGCGTTTATGGATGTGGTTAAAATTGGCCGCACCCACTTCATGGATGCTACCCCGCTAACCCTGGGTCAGGAGTTCAGCGGCTACGTAAGCCAGCTCGACCACGGCCTGAAAGCCCTGAAAAATACCTTTGAGCACCTTAGCGAATTAGCCTTAGGAGGCACCGCCGTAGGTACCGGCCTTAATACCCCGGAAGGCTACGCCGAAAAGGTAGCCGAAAAAATTGCCGAGCTTACCGGCCTGCCGTTCAAAACTGCCGAAAATAAGTTTGAAAGCCTGGCCGCCCACGACGCCATAGTAGAAAGTATGGGTGCGTTAAAGCAACTGGCCGTAAGCCTAATGAAAATCGGTAATGATATACGGATGCTGAGCAGCGGCCCCCGCAGCGGTATTGGCGAGATACTTATTCCGGAGAACGAGCCGGGCTCCTCTATTATGCCGGGCAAGGTAAACCCCACCCAGAGCGAAGCCCTAACTATGGTTTGCGCCCAGGTTATAGGCAACGATGTGGCCGCCAGCGTAGGCGGCATGACGGGTCATTTTGAGCTGAATGTGTTCAAGCCCATGATGATCTACAATATGCTGGTAGCGGCCCGCTTACTAGGCGATGCCTGCGAAAGCTTCAACGACCACTGTGCTGTAGGTATTGAGCCGAATAGGGAGCGTATAAAAATGCATTTGGACAACAGCCTAATGCTGGTTACCGCCCTAAATACCCATATTGGTTACGACAACGCTGCTAAAATTGCCAAGAAGGCCCATAAAGAAGGTACTACCCTGCGCCAAGCCGCCCTTGATCTGGAGCTGCTAACCAACGAGCAGTTCGACGAGTGGGTACGCCCGGAGGATATGACCGGCAGTATGAAGTAGTTGTTTGGTGCTTGGTTTGTTGGTGCTTAGTGCTTAGTACCTTCCTAAAATTAATTGGCTTCTCGGCAGACAGGTTCAGGACAAGTGTACTGGGTTTAAAGAGAAGTTATTCAGTATAGCAATTAATGAGCTAGCATAGGTAACTCAGCTCTGCCTATTAATTTAGAAATTAGAAGGCTAAAGGCATCCGCTTTTAGCCTTCTTACTTTAAAATATAAATTTTAACTTTAAGTACTTATACTTAATACACTAATTACCAAGCACTAACCACCATGCACTAAGCACTAAATTCAGTAATATACCCTAAAAGCTTACATTTGGGCAATAGGTTTAGGCTCAAGCCTTTATAAAAAGCGAGTGGTTTTGTACTTTGCAGCTATATTTCGGAAGAGTAAACCCTAAGCATTGAATAAAATGAAGAAATTAATTCTGTTGGTCGGCGCATTTGCCTGCCTTATAGTAGCCCCTAACGCTTCGGCCCAAGAGCTTTCCAAGAAAGAGTATAAGCAGTGGAAGAAGCAAATGAAGAGTATGGAAGTAGAAGACTTTAAGCAACTGGTTGAAGAAAAAGAAGGTCTGGAAACCCAAATTAGCAGCGTAAACTCGCAAATGAGTAGCCTGCAAGCTCGCCTTAGTGATAAAAACTCAGAGGTAGCCCGCCTGGAAGCCGAAAACAAAGACCTGCAAAATAAGGTGGCCGAAATGGAAGCTGCCCAGACCATGAGCCCCGAAGCCGGCGAAATTGACGCTACCGGTGGCCAAGCTACCCGCGTAGCCAAGGGCGTGGTATTTAAAGTACAAATTGGCGCTTTTCGTAATAAAGAATTGGCCAAGTACTTTAACAACAACGGCAGCTTTGATGGTGAGGTGGATAACAGCCTGGAGCGCTACACCCTGGGCGTATTTACCGACTACTGGGAGGCCGATAAGTTTAAGAAGTACCTGCGCGAAATGGGCGTAAAAGATGCATGGATTGTAAGCTACAAAGACGGCAGCCGCGTTCCGCTTAAAGATGTGCTGGAAGGAGTAATTTAATTGATTTGATAATGTGGTAATTAGCTGATTTGCCAATTATCAGAATATATAAAAGCCCCGGCCTACTCAACGTAGGTCGGGGCTTTTAATTTTTAAGATTTTTCTGCGAACTACTAACCAAATAAATAAGGCAAGAAATAAAGTAGCAACTAGGTGCAGGCTAATCGAGTGTTGAATTCCAAGTCCTAAAAATTAGCGCATTACCATATTCCCACATTAGCACACTACCAACTTACTATTGGAATGCGTAGCGCACTGAAAGGGCAAACTCATCGCCCCAGAAGGTAGTGTAGGGAGCAAAGTTTAGCGTAGGTTTCCAGTCCAGGCCAAAGTTTATCGGTACTGATGGATCCTGTATAGTATATTCCAAACCCAGAATGCCATCTAAGCCAAACAGAAACGTACCCCGCCGACGGTCTACATCCCAACCCCGGTAGTACCTATCGCCGCTTATGCCGCCAATGTGCGCGCCACCGCCGTAGAAAAAGTACAAACCCTGTTCACCAAAAGCTGGGGTTTGGCGTTCCCACAAACCGGTTACTTTAAATGCACCCCAGCGGCTGTGCAAAATACCCTCTACAGCATCAGTACTGTTCAGAAAGTGCTTGACAGTAAAACCGTAAAAAGGCGATATTCTTAAACCGGCAGCCGTTTTATACTCTTGAGCCTGGCTGGCCCCGGCACCTAGTATAAATACAATAGCTGCCAACATCAATATCTTTTTCATAGCCTAAATTTAAATTTTAGGTAAAGATGAAGGGAAAATACGAAAAAGCCAGAGCGTATAACAAAGTTGTTAGCAGCAATCAATTTTGCATTAAAATAAGTCTACCTAACCTTTAGCCGCTCTGTTGGTTAAAGCTATATACTGTACTACCCTATGGCGTTACTTATTTTTTACCTACTGCTGGCTATATTATTTTCGTTTCTGTGTTCTATACTAGAAGCGGTAATTCTGAGCATAACCCCCAGCTTTGTAGAATCTATATCGGAAACCCGGCCTAAGGTTAGCCTTACCTTATCGCAGCTTAAAGATGATATTGACCGGCCATTGGCGGCTATACTAACCCTTAACACCATTGCGCATACCGTAGGAGCGGCCGGCGTGGGGGCGCAGGCCGCGGTAGTATTTGCCAACGTTAGTGTAGGGGTAATCTCCGGGGTGCTTACCCTAATTATTCTGGTATTTTCCGAAATTATACCTAAAACGCTGGGGGCAGTATACTACCGGCAACTAGCGGGCTTTACTGCCAAAATGCTGACTGCCCTAATTTGGGTATTATACCCTTTTGTATGGCTGAGTAAACTAATTACTAGGCTGATTGCACCCAACAAATCGGGTATGGCTGTAAGCCGCGAGGAGCTCTCGGCTATGGCCGATATTGGGCATAAGGAAGGGGTATTTGAGGAAAGCGAACTGAGGGTTATTAAAAACATGATTGCTTTTCAGAATATACAGGTGCGCGATATTATGACGCCCCGCACCGTAGTGGTGGCCGCCCAGGAAAACCTTAGCGTGCAAAACATTTACGAAAACAAAGATTTTTTGCGCTTCAGCCGAATACCCATTTACAGCACCAATCGCGATAATGTAGTTGGCTACATTCATAAGCACGATGTGCTGGAAGAACTAGCCCGAGACCGGCACGAGCTTTCTGTTAAGGATATTATGCGCGATATTTTACTGGTGCCTTACGATATTACCATTCCGCAGTTATTTGATAAGATGATGGCCAGCCGAGAGCAAATTGCCCTGGCGGTTGACGATTACGGCGGCATGGCCGGGGTAGTAACTATGGAAGATGTGTTGGAAACCCTGCTGGGCGTAGAAATAGTGGATGAGTTTGACGGCGAACACGATATGCAGGAATACGCTCGCAATAAATGGCGGGTACGAGCCCAGGCTCACGGCTTAGCTATTGAGGGTTTAAATGAAGTAAGCAGCAACAAGAATACGGATAGGTATGCCACCCCCGGCGGCGTACGGGTTGAAAAACGTTCGGCTACCGATTCGCCCCCGCCCCCACCAAAACCTGAGTAGTTAAAAGCTTAATTAGCTAGAAGTGTAAAGCAACGCCTAAACCATTGGCTCCAATACTTAAATTCCACTGAGGTTTTAGGTGGTATGAATGCAGGGTAGGATCGCTATTGTAAAGCTGTACAGCCTGTTGACTCTTTTTGTTAGCAGCCGAAGAAAAAGGAATACCAATAACTATTAAACCGGCCCCAATTCCTGCCAAGGCCCAGTTAGGCTCGCCGCCGGCTATGGCCGTACCCAGTGGCCACCCCAGTAACCCGCCCCCTACGCTGCCCAGCACCTGCGACCAGGTATAATTGGTTTTGGCCGACCGCATAAGCTCGTACGCTTCCGGGTGAGCCTCTACCGCACTTACCAATTGCTTCATGCTGAGCTCTTGCCCGTTTTGGCTGTATTGGTAGCCACCAAATTTCTTTACTGATGTAATAGGCTGAGCCGACAGAGAAAAACTTGCTCCTACTAAAATCAACACCAGTAGTAAAGGCTTCATGCTACAAAAAAATGAGGGTAAGGTACCTTAATTAAGCCGGTACTTCTTCTAACTTATTGGCCGTTATCAGGTAAGCCAGAGCCTCTTCTTCGGAGGGTTGAAGCTCTACCTTTAAACCGGTCATTGTTCTAAACGCTTTAAGCAAATACTGCATACCGGTTTTCTGAACAACCTTTTTGCTGCTTAATATGGCAGCCGCCAATGAGCTAGGCAAAGCTTTTTTAACGCGCGGAAAGCCATGAATTACTACCCACCCCCGGGCATTAAAGCTTACATTGCCAATATTTTGCTGATCGATAATTACCCGGTTTATTAGGTTGGCTTCGGCATAATCTATAGCCTGAGTCCAAAACCCTTTATACTCCTCATCGGACATATCGCCTTCAAAGCGCATTAGAATTGCCCTTTCTTCCGGAAAGAAAATAACCTTAGATTGATTAACCGTGCTTACAACCTCCATAGCTCCGCAATTAAATGAATATAGGTTTTTACAGATCTTAAATATAAATGTTGCTTACCAAATAAACAACATATAAATATATTATTCTCACAATAAAATGTATGAAGAATACTATTGGTAGTCCCGAAAAAATTATTTAATTTATAGGAATCAAAATATTCGGAACCTTAACGGCCTGTCTATAGTATACATAAAATAAAGTGCTATGTGCGAGAAGTTTACCATCATCAACATCCTAAATAAACTAGCTGCCGAACATAGCTTATCCTGGCAAATCCAGAGTGCTTTTCAGGATGGACAAGGCCAAAACCAGTTGGAAATTTTTATTTACAGCCTGCCGCGCCGCGCTCGTCGGGGCCATATTGTATACGATGGCAACAGCGGCCAGATTTACAAAGCCCAATATGCCGGAATAAAAGGGTGCCTTGCCCCCCAAATAATTGATATGTTGCTAGATGTGCTTAACTTTGAAAAACGCAGAAGCAAAGATAAGCGCAATGATAAACCAGCTGTTTCGGCGCGTTGATATAGCCCCCCTTATATTTTTTAGAACCGTAGTTGGCGGCCTTATAACTATAGAGCTGCTGGGCGAGGTGTTTACCAGTTATAACAACGACTATTTTTCCGGAGTTTTTAACTATTCGTATGCCCTGGTGCCCTGGCTTAAACCCTGGCCGCCCTTCTGGATGCACCTGCACTTTGCCCTAAATATTGCCTTGGCCATGCTGGTAACATTGGGGCTTTACTATCGCCTTAGTGCCTTTATTTTATTTGTAGGAACCACCACCGCTTTTTTAATGGAGCAGTCGGTATATATAAACCATACATATTTGTACTGCTTGTTGGCCCTGCTTATGGTATTTATACCGGCTAACCGGGCTTGGTCGCTGGATGTTAAGCGAGGTGCAGTACCGCAGCAAAGTACCGCCCCGGCCTGGGCGCTGTACATTCTTCGGTTTCAGATAGGGGTGGTGTATTTTTTTGCCGGGCTGGCTAAGCTTAACCCCGACTGGCTGGCCGGTACGCCCATGAATATATGGCTGCCCGCCCGCGAGCATTACTATATTATAGGCCCACTGCTGGCGCAAACCTGGCTGCCCCAATTTATGAGCTGGAGCGGGGCCGCGCTGGATTTACTGGTGGTGCCCGCCCTGCTGTGGCGACGCACCCGCCCCTACGCTTTTGCCGTGGCGTGTTTATTTCATGTAACCAACGTAAGCATATTTGGTATTGGCACCTTCCCCTGGCTTAGCATAGCCATGACGGCCCTGTTCTTCGACCCTAAGGTATTTAGGTTTGTACCCCTTTTGCGCAGAAAGTTGCCGGCTATTAATGCCTCTGAATTAAGCCGTATGCCGAATTCAACCCTTAGAAAATTAACTTTAGCCCTGCTGGGCATTTACGTACTGTTTCAGGTGGTAGTTCCCTTACGCCAGTACACCTACGCCGGCAATACCAGCTATACCGAAGACGGCCACAATTTCAGTTGGCACATGATGCTGCGCGATAAGCGGGGCAGTTTATCGTTTAGGGTGAAGGATAAAGAAAGCGGGCTTAATGAACGCATAAACCTAAACGCTTTGCTTACCACCCGCCAACAGCGCCGGGCAGTAGGCAAACCCGATATGATATTAGCCCTGGCTCACCACATTCGCGATGTATACATAGAAAAAGGCTACCCTAATATAGAAGTTTACGGCCAATGTACTGTATCGTTCAACGGGCGGCCGTACCAGCAATTTGTTGATCCGGAAGTTAATTTAGCTAAGGAAGAACGGCACCTGGGTTCGTACCACTGGGTTTTACCGCTGGAGCATGAATAGTATCTGGTTGGTACCGGTCTACTTAGTACTAGGCTGGCTTATACAAAAAGGAACCGGCCGGTACTCTGCCCAAATAACCGCTTACCTCACTAAATTTGTAATTTACCTTGCCCTGCCGGCTTTGGTACTGGCGGTTATTCCGGCAATAGAATTTCAACAAGCCTACCTACTGCCAATAGCTATGCCGTGGGTACAGTTTGCTATGGCCGCCGGGCTATTTTCTTTCTTAGGGAAAAAATTGGGTTGGAGCCGCACTACTACCGGTTGCATAATTTTGTGTGCCGGGCTGGGTAATACTTCTTTTATAGGCATTCCGGTTATGAACGCAATTTGGGGCGAGGCCGGCGTAGAAATAGCCCTGCTGGCCGATCAGCCGGGTTCGTTTGCCTGCCTTAGTACCGCCGGTATATTGCTGGCGGCTATATATTCGGGACAGCGGATAAGTGCCGGTTCTCTGGCTAAGAAGATGCTGAGCTTTCCGCCCTTTGTAGCCTTTACGGTAGCGTTTCTGCTTAACCTACTGCATACCCCCCTTAGCGGTAATCTGCTGGAACTGCTGAATTTTTTAGGAAGTTTAGTAGTGCCGGTGGCCTTATTAGCCGTAGGCAGCCAGCTTAGCAGCGTAGCCTTTAAAGAGTTTTCTGCACCGCTGATTTGGGGCTTGACGTTTAAGCTGCTACTCTCGCCTCTAGTATTCCTAATAGCATATGTTGTAATTTTAGAAGAAGATAGCCTGTTAGCTGAAGGCAGCGTAATGGAAGCCGCTATGGGCCCAATGGTAACCGCCGCGCTGGTAGCCCACAGTTACGGACTAAATTCCAAACTAGCCTACCAGCACCTAACGCAGGGTATACTGCTGAGTTTTTTAACCTTGAGCGGGTGGTATTATGTTCTTAGCTACCTTACTTAGCGAAAATCTGATCTTGGTTTTGGAAGCTTTTAAACTCCAGCGCGTTGCCGGCCGGGTCTAAGAAAAACATAGTGGCTTGCTCGCCTACTTCGCCCTTAAACCGAATGTAGGGTTCAATTACAAACTCTGTTCCGTGCTCCTTTAGCTTATCGGCTAGTTGGTGCCACTGGCTCCACTCTAGTATAGCCCCAAAGTGCCGAACGGGCACGTTTTTGCCGTCTACCTCATTAGTATTGGCTTGCCTTAGCTCTTCGGGTCGCACGTGGGCGCTAAGCTGGTGGCCAAAGAAGTTAAAATCTATCCACTTATCAGTACTGCGGCCAATTTCGCAGCCTAACAGCTCGCCGTAAAATTGGCGGGTTTCTTCAATATCGCGTATGGGAAAAGCCAGGTGAAAAGGAGTCATGCTGTAAATTAGGAATTAAAAATTAGAAATTATGAATTAGAAATTCTTATCGGATCGTTTTACCTAATCTGAGTATGGATATGATCGTCGTGACGTACGGCGTGGCAGCCGTGAAAGCGGATCTTCTCGTTCTGCTCTAAACCCCAGCGTTGTTTTAAATGCGGTTCAATAAACAGTTTAGAGGTTCGCCTATCTTCGGTAAGGAGCTTAATTAAAAAAGCGGTTCGCTCCTTATCAGTTTGCCAATTTTTAGTTGACCAAGCCGGCACCAACCAGGCCAATGCCCCGTACTGGAAGAACCCTTTTTTTGTGCATATATCCGGATAATTTATTTCTTCGCTGGTAGGAGAATCGTACACCCCGTAACCCAGGGGCGAGGGTGAGCCACTAACCGCTTTATTATTTTCATCCTTGTAGAAAAACGCCAAATCAACCTTTTTCCCGTCGTTATGGCTCCAGTGGGGCAGTAGCGGAAAACCGTTCACAAACGGAAAGTTCGCATCCAGGTAGTAAGTTGTAGTTTCTGGGTATCTTTTATTTACCGCATCCGCTGCCTTTTGCAACTGATCTCGAAGGTCTGGCTTTACGTAGTGGCGGTTTAGAAATACAGTCAGGTAGGTTAGCGGCGCAAGATTTCCGTTTAGCGGCAGCGGCACCCGACCAAGCTTAGGTGCCAGGTACGGAACTACCAGGAAGGTAGCCAGCAGATACACTAATACACAAGTAAAAGCTGCGGCCAATCGGCGTAGTTTATACCATTTAGTTATACCCCAAAGCCCGGCGTAGAGCAGTCCTCCAATTTGGGTTAGTATGGTAAGAAAGAAAATAAGAAGGAGGTGAGCCGCAATCTTTAGCATAGCGTGCTAGTTTCTTACAAACAACCACTTGACCGAATGGTATAGCCCCAGCCCAACGTAACCCAGTAAACCCGGTTTTTTGCGTTCTTGTACAAATATGTTGATAGTAGCAAAATCCGATAAATGGTCAATTTGGCTAATTTTTCCTTTTAGTTGATCAATAGTTTCGTTTAGCCTTTCAAGTTCCCGTTCTACCTGAACGGCGGTTTTTACATCCTCGGCCTTACTCAATAACTCCAGGTAGCGTTCGCGCGATTTAAGGGCGTTCTCCAGCCTAATTTGGTAATCGGTGTACTGGTCGGTTACATCATGGCCGGATAGGCTCTGGCTTTGCACTTTGCCAAGCTGGCTTAAGGCGTTGAGCATTGGCTCTAACTGATTGCTGGGCACCCGTATGGTAGAATACTCCGTGCTTTGGTAGCTTACATAACCCTGAAAACTTTGGGTGAGCACTACTATTTGCTTGTTGGCCGAATCGGGCTCTTCTATGGCCAGGGTTATGGCGGCTGAGCTGATAACCTTGCGAGAAGCTGAATTTTGGTAGCGCTGACCCGTAGCTTCACTTACGCTTTCAGCCTCCTTATACTTTAATGTGGGCGGATTTACCATAGGGGGCAATTGGGCGCTTTGATAGCTGGAGGTACAGGCGGTACTGAAAAGGAATGCTATTATAGAAAGAGACTGCAGGTAAATTTTTTGAAGTTTCATGGTTAAGAGATTTTTAGATACAACGAAATTTATCTTCTATTATCAATTGGATACATATTAATCACTAAGAGTTGTAATCGTAATGTCATCTTTAAAAGCTAATGAAAAATATGGTAGTAATTTATCAATTACTTTTTTGACACTATAACTTGTATGGATAGACCTAAGTAGAATCAATTCATGTACTATATCATTAGCCTGCTTCGGTGTAATGCTTGGGCTATTATAAAACTCTTCCCAAAGCCAGTTTAGTCTAGGAAACCTTGCATCGTTATTAACGATATGAAATATTTCTTCTTCCAAAGTATCTATAGAAACTTTCCTTCGACCTAAATAAAGATCAAATGCCATATTATTAATCTTTTGCTAGTCAAACCTGCCTACTAAATCCACTCCTGCTTAGTGCGCGTAAGCTGGTGCTGAACCTCGCCGGTATGTTTGGTGGCGGCCGGCTCAAACAGCATTACCCATACTTCTTCCTCAGCTACCGGATTATGCTCTACTCCTTTCGGTACTACCAGCATTTCGCCCGCCTGCAGGCTAACGGTTTTATCCCGAAATTCAATCTTTAGGGTGCCCTTCACTATATAGAAAAGTTCATCTTCCTCGGCATGAGCGTGCCATACAAACTGGCCTTTAAGTTTAGCCAGCTTAACCAGTTGTCCGTTCAGCTCACCCACTATACGCGGATGCCAATAATCATTAATCAGGTCAAATTTCTGCAGCAGGTTTATGGGGAGCATAGTAAAGTTGTTATTGGCTTAATTTTAGTTTATTTCCTCCACAATATTATCCGGATATGCAGCAAACAGGGTATCCGGCCAATTTCGGCTACCCCAATAACCATAGGGTTCGCGGTAAAGCTCTAACGAAAGTTCGTTCCTAAGTGAAATAATTGGAATATAGAGGTAGTCCATTACTTCGATGTAACGTTGGTGAGTAATCAATTTATCTATTTCAATGCTGATAATATAATGGGGCGCTGTAGCCTTGATAATGCTGTATAGCTCGCTGGCTAGTTCGGGCAGTTGCACAGCTTTACTATTTAGCGCAACTAAATCGGGCTTTATAACTATATTAATGATATTATTATCTTCCAGAGTAGAATCTGGCTCAGCAAGTTGCTGGTAGAGGCCCTGATCTGCCAAGTACTTCACCTTGGAAATATCGATTTCCTGAGTTGTGGTTAGTAAAACCTGTCGGATTCCGAAATCCTTTATTTTACTTTTTATTTTTTTGACGTACGGATAAGGTATATCTCTATCGATTAAAAGTGTTGGTATGTGCATTGGATGATAAAACTCCGGAAGCGATATTTTCTCAGAGTAGAGAAATCTTGGCAACTCTCCAGAGTCGATACTAATATCATTTACGAATATCTTAGGGTCATTATTCAGTACTGTATCCTCCGTTATCCAGATTCTCGATATGAATACATTCTCACCTATTTTTACCTGAGATTGATGGCTCACGGGCAGTTCTAGCTGATAGGCTTGAAAGGGAGGGGTAAGCACCTCATTAACTTTGTCGACATTAATAAAATTAATACTACTCAGCGCTAAACTAAATATTGAGAAAGTACCCAGCAGGCTTAGCAGCGCCAAATTAGGGTTATGAAAACCAAAAACTTTTCTAATGACCGGCCAGCTTGCCAGAAGCAAAACTATAGGAAGTAATAGTAAAAATATCGGAAACTCGGTCAGTAAATCTATTTCGTACTGAAGTGATAATTGGCTATGGAAGATACCAAAGGAACTACCTACGCGGGCAAACCACATCAGAAAAACCCAGGCAATAAAAGCAAGTGTAGTGATAGCGTGTCTAAACGGCCGTTTTACTGGCAAATTTTGCTGATATTGAGTGACTTCCAGCAAAAACTTTACAGCAAATGTATAACCAATAGCTGCAGCCATAGCCGCAAAAAACAGGTTATAAACGAATAGCTCCTGCTGGTTGAGTATTAGAAGCGGATTGCCATAGTGAATTCCAATACTAAACGTTCTGAACAACTCCCTAACCAAATAGAAAAACCCGTACAGAGTAACCGAATACAGCAACCAAAGAGCAATGGTAGCTATCCACTGGATCAAGGTGATTTTTGGTTTAGGGTGTAAAAACTTTCGAAATTTCAAGATAGCAGTGCGGGTAGGCCGGCAATATAACACCCTAAAACTATACCAATAAACCAATTTTTAGTAATTTCCGGCTTAACTAATTACTGCCATGAAAATTGCCATCGGGGGCGACCACGCCGGATTTGAGTACAAACAACAACTAACTAGCTTTTTGGAAGAGCAGGGCCACACCGTGCAGGACTTCGGCCCCGGAAGTGATGCCTCGGTGGACTACCCCGACCACGCTCACCCCTTGGCCGAATCGGTGGTTAAGCAGGAGAACGAGTTAGGTATACTAATTTGCGGCAGCGGCAACGGCGTATGCATGGCAGCCAATAAGCACCAGGGCATCCGCGCGGCCCTGTGCTGGAATACCGAGCTAGCCGAACTAGCCCGCCAGCACAATAACGCTAACGTTCTTTGCCTGCCCGCCCGTTTTGTAAACTACCAATTGGCGCAGGATATGACCGAGAAATTTATTGCTACCCAATTTGAAGGCGGCCGCCACCAGCGTAGGGTAGATAAGATTGCTTGCTAGTGGAAAAAGTTTCTTCCAAAGATTTTTTACTCAATTGGACTAACGGATCATTAGGGGTTATTCCGACAGTAATAATGGTATGGCTTCTGCCTCACCTCATTGATTTGTTAAAGGAAAACAGATGGCTTGAATTTGCGCTATGCCTAATTGGTTACGGCTTAACATCAGTACTATTAGGTGCTCAAAAAAATATATATGCCGATGATAAAGGCCTGTATTTAAAAACTGAGTTTTATGAAATCCAGTTGAAGGACCCTGTTTATATTCCTTACGAGCAAATAAAAAGTTTGCTAATTGATCAGCCAGACGATTTTAAAGATTACCAATTGCTAATTGAGTTACGAAATGGTAGTAATATGCTACTTCAATCGGAATACCTCAAATCCGTCCTAATAAAGCAAACTCAGTGGGTTAATACATATATGCAGAGTATACCAAAGAAAATAGGGAAATCTCTATACGAGAAGCAATATTAAAAGATTACTTTATATTAACCGTTAAGCTTTTTCTTCTCCTTTTCACTATGGAATAAACCTCATACTCAACTATATTGAAAATGAGTAAGTAGTTTATCGCCTAATTTTTTATACCTAATTGATCCATGAGTGGATATTTTTACTCGATGAAGCTCTAAGAGCGTTTGAAACCGTACCCGACCTCTATCTCATTCTTTCGCCAGATCTGCTTATACTTACTACCAGTAATGCTTACTTACAAGCTACCCCACCAAGCCAAATAAGCAACCAAATTCTGGTAAAAATTGTATATTTAGCTATGCCAAATATAAAAGACTACATAAGTATTGATCAGGATGTTTTAGGCGGACAGCCGGTTTTCAAAGGAACCCGAGTTCCAATCGAGTCCTTATTTTTGCATTTAGAAAAAGGTGTTAGGCTTGACGAATTTTTAGAAGATTTCCCTACCGTAAATAGAAATCAGGCAGTTGGTGTATTAGAGATTGCCGAAAAGATTATGTCTTCTAAAAATATAGAAAAGATTTATGAAACTGCTGCTTGATGAAAATTTACCTAAGCGGCTTAAATTAGATTTTCCTGAACATGAAATCTTTACCGTTAGTGATAAAGGTTGGAATGGAAAGAAAAATGGTGAACTACTAAAGCTGATGGTTGATGAGGGCTTTGATGCTATATTCACCTTTGATAAAAAACTTGCGGTACCAACAAAATTTCAGAAAATACTTGGTTCCTGTTTTAGTTTTAAATGCACCAGATAATACCTATCAGACTTTAAGCACTCTTGCACCAAAAATTAAAATTGTTCTTAATAATAAATTACTTTTCCCGGGCCAATAATAATATCTCAATAAAATTTTGGGGCTCAATAGTGGGTCATTATACATTTTCTGCATGCTAGTCCGTTAGGTCAATTTTAGAAATATATAAGTTTAATACTTATTGTATTCCCTCTCTCCTTGCCTAAAAGGGTTTGTGGCAATAAAAAGCTACTTCAATAAATAAACGCCCGGCTGGCTTTCGGGTTGGGTGTAGCGGCTGGCAATGGTGGGCATCCGCTCAAACAGGGCCGGCACTATGCCGGCATCATCTACCAGTACTTCGGGCGGGTCTTCGTTAAAGAAAGTATAGGCAGCAGTCAGGTTATCGTAGTAGTTCAGGGAGGTTAGCTGCCGCTCGGCCAGTTCCCACTCCAGATACGGAGTAGCCAGTTGGGCATTGCGGTACAGGCTCAAATCGCGGCCCAGTATCAGCACCTTCTTATCAGCCGTTAAACCGGCTTCCGACCGTTGGTTTAGCGTAAGACGGTCTACCGAAAGGTACTGGTTTAGCTCTGGCACTTGGGGGGTTAGCACCAATACGTTGAAGGCAATCAGCAAAATAGGCAGTAGCCAAAAGCTAATTTCGGCCAAAAAACTGTTTTTTAAGCCTAGCAGAAAATGTACGGTATAGTAAGCCCAAACCGGTACTAGTAAAAATAAGTGGTAAGCCGATTTCTCCGCCGAAAGTATAATGGCTACTATAGCCGCCAGCATAAAGTAGAACATAATTAGCTGCAAGCGGGTCTGGAAGATAGTGTAGCGGTGGCCGGCATACTGAAAAATACCCAGCAGGGTATAAACCGTAGGAATGATAGCCACAATTACAATTTCCCAGGGGCCCAGGTAATTATCTTCACCAAAAAAACTAAGCGAAAGCACATAGTTAAAGTAGAACGACTGCAGCCTACCCTGCCAGTAAAAGTACAGCGCCGCCGATGCTAATGGCAGTGCTGCCCCTACCAATAGCAGCAAATACTGCTTAGGTTGCGTACCGGTAAATATGATTAGCGAAAACAGGAAAGCCGGCAGAAAAATAAGCGACGGCAAATAGAATAATGAAGCAATACCAATCCAGAAACCCATAAAGAAAATAGCATCGTCGGGCGGGCGGTTGGTTAGGGCCTGCACCGCCCGGCTTAGGGCCAGCAGCAAAAACAGCATACACAGCAGGGGCGGCGAAAGCAGGTAAGCATCAAAGAAAAAGTGAGCAAACACTATATAAAGCAGCGCCGGCAGGTAAGTCTGCTGATCGTACGCGCGGTTATTAAGTAGTATTGAATTAAAAAGCCCGGCCTGCACCAGCAGTAATAGCATAGCCAGAATAGAAGCCGCCAGGGTACTTCGGCCAAATAGCTCATCCAACAACCAGTATACCCCGGCCGTAAGCGGGGCCGAATTGTCCCAAACCCCATCGTAGAGGCTGTCGCCCAAGCTTAAATTTTCGCCCAATAGCTGCCAGCCCAACTCGGGCTGTAAACCGGGTAGCCAGCCTAAAAAAGCCGGAAGCCGCAACAAGAGCAGCAGCAGAAATATGCCTACCAGGCGGTACGGATCGTTTAATTTAAAAAACGCTAACACAAATAGGGCTGATGCAGTTGGTAATTTTCAAAGGAGAACCGACAAAAACGAAAGTAGTTTAATTTTAGAGAAACGGCAATAATACGCCATATTTGCATTTATGAGCGAAAGTAAACGACAACAAAAATACAGCCGCATGCTGCAGGAAGAGCTCAGCACCATTTTCCAGCGCGATTTGCCCCACCTGCTTAAGGGCGATATGGTTACGGTTACCCGCGTAGAGGTTAGCCCCGACCTGAGCGTGGCCAAGGCTTCGCTGGCTTTTATGCTGGCCCCTAATAAAGAAGAAATTCTGGATAAAATAAACGACCATAAAAGCGAGGTACGCGGAATTTTAGGCCGAAGAATAGGCAAAGCCGTACGCCGCATCCCGGAACTAATCTTCATACTGAACGACAGCGCCGACTACGCCAGCCACATGGACCGCCTAATCAGCAGCCTGGATATTCCGGAGGAAGAAAGCAAGAACGAAGAGGAGGAGGAAGATGAGGAGTTTTAGAGGTTAGAGGTTAGATGGTAGATTTGAGACATGAGATTTGAGACGATAACCGCCTTACTAAAAAGTTTAGGTTCGTTGCTGCTTCTGTTAGCTTCATTGAATTGTATAGGGCAGAATAGTAGAATCATTACTAATTCCGAATACAATACTAGTGGGGCAATTAGATTAGGTAACGATATAGAAGAAGCAAGGAGGCTAGCTCAACTTGATATTGAAAAAGGTATACCATTCTTAAATCTCGTTAGTGGTTTCTCACCACAATTCTATGAGAAAGATAAAGTCTTTGAACAGCAGTTTGAGGTATATTATTACGAACATGGTTGCGTGGGACCAAGCCCTGAAGTAGTTGAGGCGTACAACAAGGTTATATTTGACTATCTTCAAGCTAAATATGGAAATTCTTGGAGAAGATTGGTCAGGAAAGATGTAGCGAGTTATAAGACCTGGAAAAAGATTAAGCGACCATAAATAACCAATACATATTTACTGCAAAGCTGGGTATAAAAAACAATAAATAGCGGAATTATAGTACCTTAATCGCTTCACTTCTAAACTTTTTGCTATGCTTCGGTACCTATTTCTTGTTCTGCTAATTAGCACCTCGTATAGGGCAGCAGCCCAATTGCCTGCTAAGGATGTGGTTATGGCCTCCCGTTCCGGCAGCGATATGGCAGAAATGGATCTGCTGCTTCGCTTTGATAATACTTACCTCTATAACTCAACCTTTAGCGGACCTGGCTTAACGGGCAAGCATTTTTGCATACTGGTTACCGAAGTATGGAACGGAGTACCTAATCCTACCGATACCGTATTTAGCACCCTGAAGTACGAAGAAAAAGTTGGCCGGCTGGAGACCGATACTTTTAGGATGCGGGTTATGGCCCGGCAAATTGAAAAGGATGTTCTCAAAATCTGGTTTAATACCGATAATTTCGGCAGCGTAAGAACTTACCAAACCACTGCCTCGGACCAGTATCAGCTGGAAGCTACCGGCCATTTAGTTGATATTAAACTCAATGAAAAATTTCCGGCTTACGTATATTTACTGCCAATAGATAAAGATGGGTTAAGCTACTGCGGCATAACGGAAAGCGGTGAAGATGTATATAACTGGGGTAAAGAATTTAACCTGCCTCACTACATTATCTTCGAAATGGTATTCGTTGAACCCCCAATTGCCAAAGCTCACTAACCAGCCCCTATTCGTAATTTCTAATTCGTAATTCGTAATTCCACTTGAATCTTCCTTTCCAAATAGCCCGGCGGTACTTTCGCTCTAAGAAGAAGAAAACCTTCATCAATATTATATCTATAATAAGTATGGCGGTGGTGGCACTGGGCACTACGGCGCTAATTGTGGTGCTTTCCGTATTTAACGGGCTGGAAGATCTGCTGCGCTCGCTCTACAGCTCCTTTGATGCCGAACTACGCATAGCCCCCGAACTAGGCCGCAGCTTCGAGCTTACGCCGGAACTAATAGAAACTATCCGGAATACCGAGGGCGTAGAGCTTATAACCGAAGTAGTAGAAGACAACGCCCTTATCCGCTACCAAGACTCAGAAAAAGTAGTGAAGATTAAGGGAGTTAGCGATAATTTTCTGGCGCAGGGCCGGCTTAAAAACGGCCTGGTGCAGGGCGATGCCCAGCTCTACCGCGACGAAACCCCCCTAGCCATTATGGGTGCCGGCGTACGCAACGCCCTGGGCGTATCGGTTGATAACGACTTTTACGTACTGCGTATATACTACCCCCGCAACGTAAGGCCCGGCATGCTGGATCCCAGCAAGTACTACACTCAGCAAAATATTAAGCCGGGGGCGGTCTTTAATATAGAAAAGCAGTACGATGATAACTACGTATTTGTACCCCTGGACTTTGCCGTGCGCCTGTTCGATTACGGAAATAAACGCAGCGCACTGGAGCTAAAAACCGTGACCGGCAGTAAAATTAAAGACGTACAAAAAGCCTTACGAGAACGCCTTCCGGAAGGCTTTGTAGTGCAAAACTCCGATGAACAGCACAGCAGCCTGCTAAAAGCCATCAAAATTGAAAAGCTGTTTGTAACCCTGGCCTTAACCTTCATTATTGCGGTAGCCTCCATAAACATCTTCTTCTCGCTAACCATGCTGGCGCTGGATAAGCGCAAAGATATTGCCGTACTTTACTCTATGGGGGCCACGCCTAACACCGTACGCAATATATTTTTGTACGAAGGCGTAATAATAGCCTTTACCGGTGCCATACTGGGGGCATTTTTGGGCGTGAGCCTGGTACTGGCGCAGGACTGCTTTGGTTTTGTAGGTATGGG
The DNA here is from genome assembly GCA_964504565.1 of uncultured Roseivirgaceae bacterium. GTDB lineage: Bacteria > Bacteroidota > Bacteroidia > Cytophagales > Cyclobacteriaceae > Cesiribacter. The sequence goes on along the minus strand of CAZDEY010000001.1, from coordinate 329,048 downwards.
CATGGCTACCGCGGTGCAAACTTCCTACCCGGTAAAGCTGGTATACACCGATTTACTAATAACCGCAGCTAGCATTACGGTAATAACACTGATTGCTTCGTTACAACCGGCCCGCCTGGCTATGCGCACCCCCGTAATACAACATATATAAATCTTCCCTAAATTTTTTTGCAGAAAACAGGAAAACCGTTAAATTGATAGGCTAAATGGCTTTTTTTTAACGGCATTACCTTAACTTTCGGGTCTGCATTTTTATTCGGGGCATGAAGGTCAGTACAACCAAACCGTTTCAGTTAATTTATTCGCTCTACGCGCACGAGTATTTGGGCTATTTGTTCGAATCGTTTGTGGTGCAGCTCGACGATGCCGGTAACCTAAGCTTTCTGCACCAAAATATAAGCCACCAAAATGCCCAGGAGTTTGCCAGCGGCCTAGATGCCACCGACTACGAGCTTATAAAATTAATGGATAGCATGCAGCAGGATGTTGTCATTAAAAAATTCCATAAGAAAAAAATAAACCCCGCCGACTTCTTCCTAAAAATCTATGATAAGGATAAAGGCAACGAAGCCGTGCAGGAAGAAATACACCGCTACCTTGAGCAACGCCGCTGCGAAATTTTGAGCCGTATGCAGGGCAAGTGGTTGTTTGAAATGGGTAACGACGGCGAGCCGGCCTGGCGCCGCATTCAGGTAGCGGAAGAAAAGGCTACCATTCTGTTCCACTTCCACCGCAACGCCGATAATACCCACTACTACCCCACTATAAAGTATAAGGGCGAGAAGCTGCAGTTCCAGAAGAAAGGGGCCTTTCTTATCTGTAAAGAACCGGCCCATATGGTGCTGGAAAACTGCCTCTACTCTTTTGAACAACCTATTGACGGCAATAAGCTGGTGCCTTTCTTGCGCAAGCAGTTTATAGAGGTGCCCAAAAAGGTAGAAGATATGTACTACCGCAAGTTTGTGGCCCCGCTGGTATCGCAGTTTAACGTGCGGGCCTACGGCTTCACTATTAAAGAAGAAAACTACCAGCCCGGCCCCGTACTAAGCTTTGCCGAAATTGCCGACGGAAACGGCTCCGACTTAGGCTTGTACAACGGCGATGCCAATGGTAATGGTAACAGATCAGCTAACGGCAATGGCGGGCGTATTCTTTTCAATCTACAGTTCCGCTACGGCGACTATATGTTTAAGGCCGATACCCAAACCGATAGCTCGGTGCGGGTAGAGCAGCAGAATGACGATTATATTTTCCATAAGGTACGCCGCCGGCCCGAGGAGGAGAAACGCATTGTTCGCCTGCTGCGCGAACGGGGCCTGGAAGTACGCCACGCCCGGGCAACCCTAAGCAAGCCGGAAGCCTTTAGCTGGTTAACCTCCTTCCGCCAACAACTGGAAGAACTGGGCTTTACCATAACCCAACAGGCCGGCGAGGGCAGCAAAAAATACTTTCTGGGCGAAAGCTCCATTAGTATTGAAGTAAAGGAAAACATCGACTGGTTTGATGTATACGCCGTAGTGCGCTTTGGTTCGCATACTATACCCTTTACTGAAATCAGAAAGTATATTCTGCGCAAGCAGCGCGAAATAAAACTGCCCAATGGCGAGGTGGCCGTGATACCCGAAAGCTGGTTTAGCGATTATAACGAACTCTTTGCCTTTAGTGAGGATGGTGACGATGGGCAGGGCAAACTAAAGAAGCACCACCTAGCGCTGGTGCAGGATCTGCAAAGTGGCAACCTGGCCGAAGTTACCATGAACCGCAAGCTGGAAAAGCTGCGCGATTTTGAAGAAATAGAAGACCACCCCGCTCCAGAAAAATTTCAGGGTACGCTTAGGCCGTACCAGAAGGCCGGTTATAACTGGCTACGCTTTCTGGCCAGCTACAAACTGGGTGGCTGCCTGGCCGATGATATGGGCCTGGGTAAAACCGTGCAGACGCTGGCTATGCTGCAGGCGCAGAAAGAAAGCGGCCAGGGCGGTACTAATTTGTTGGTAATGCCCACCTCCCTACTTTATAACTGGGAAATGGAAGCCCGCAAGTTTACGCCCAACCTGCGCGTACACGTATACACCGGCACTAACCGCAATAAAGATGTTAGCCGCTTTAAGAACTACGATCTGGTACTGACCAGCTACGGCATTGTTCGGCTGGATATAATAGAGCTTCAGAAATATTACTTCAGCTACGTAATTCTGGATGAAAGCCAGGCTATAAAGAACCCCAGCAGCAATATTGCCAAAGCCGTGCGCGACCTTAAAAGTCGCCATCGCCTGATACTTACCGGTACACCGCTGGAGAACAGCACTATGGATTTATGGTCGCAGATGCACTTTGTGAACCCGGGTCTGTTGGGTAACCAAAGCTTCTTCCGCAACGAGTTTTTAAATCCGATTGAAAAGAAACAGGACGAGGATAAGCTGCGCAAGCTCTACGCTATTATAAAACCGTTTATTCTGCGCCGCCAGAAAACCCAGGTAGCTACCGAGCTTCCTGATAAAGTAGAGAGCATCCGCTACTGCAATATGACCGACGAGCAGCAGGAAGCCTACGATGCCGCCAAAAACTACTACCGCAGTCATATTCTGGATCAGATTGATTTGCACGGCGTTAAGAAGAGCCACTTTGTACTTTTACAAGGCTTAACCAAGCTTCGCCAAATTGCCAACCACCCGGCTATGGTAGATGAAGGCTATACCGATAGCAGCGGTAAAATGGACGAAATAACCGATATGCTGCAAACCGCCATTGGCGATGGGCATAAGGTGCTGGTATTTAGCCAGTACGTAAAGCACCTGGGTTTGGTACGCCGCTATCTGGATAGTAAGAAAATTCGCTATGCGTACCTGGACGGAGCCACCAAGGACAGGCAGGGGCAGGTAGAGAACTTCCAAAACGACCCCAGCCTGCGCGTATTCCTGATAAGCCTGAAGGCCGGCGGCGTAGGCCTAAACCTTACCAAAGCCGATTATGTATTCCTGCTCGACCCGTGGTGGAACCCGGCCATTGAGCAGCAAGCTATTGACCGCGCCCACCGTATAGGGCAGGAGAACCGGGTATTTACCTATAAGTTCATTACTAAAGATACGGTTGAAGAAAAAATACTAGCCCTGCAGCAACGCAAACTAAGCCTGGCCGACAACCTGATAACCACCGAAGAAAGCTTCGTAAAAACCCTCAGCAAAGAGGATATTGATAGCTTGTTGGCTTAGTAATTATGAGATTATTACTTCTATTATCGCTCTTATTGGCAACATTTAGCTGTCGATCTAATAAAATTAGTTCTGATCAACAGAATCAATTTGAAGAATTAAGAGCATGGATAACTACCAATAACCCTTTGTGGTTTCAGGTAAGAAGTAAGGAAAGCCAATTCCATGAATTCAAGTTTGAACAAATAGTTGTAACTCCTAAGTCAGATCCTGATTTGTACAATTTACCCAATGGTACTGTTACTTCTCCTCAAAAATCAGAAAGATCATTTTCAGCTTATTATATTATTACTGAACATAATGAACCTATGCTCAGAGCCAAATATATTTATTTGAATGATAGTACTATTACTGGAAAGCTTCTGGCTGATAGTATAATACATAAGTATAATAGAGGCGTAGCGTTTGAAGAGTTAGCTGCAAAATATACGCAAGACGGAAACAGTACAGGTGAATTAGGATGGTTCGCTTATTCTCGTATGGTTGATGATTTCTCAAAAGCTGTAATTACCCATAGAAAAGGAGATATTTATAAAGCTAAGACAAGGAGGTATGGATGGTACGTGATACACAATACTCATAATACAATATATCCCCCTATCAAGGAAGTAGTTAAAATTCACTTTAAATGAAGTACTGCTTATGAACCCTTTCCAAAACTTAATGCAGGCCAAATCCGACGAAGAATTAGTAGAAATTGTATCGCATAACCCGGAAGATTACCAGCGGGCGGCTTTGGAGGCTGCCGAAGATGAACTAGCAGCTCGTAACCTTACCCACGAAGACCTAGCCAGGAATACCGAAGCTATAGACAATCGTAATTTTCTGGCGGATCAGAAAGCTAATGAACCACTAGAATGGTACTGGTGGGTTCCAGCTATATTATTTCCAGGGTTATTTTTATTAGTGGTCAATTTAAACCTTAAAGAAAAAGGCTATCACCGAAAAGCCAGGCAACTCAACAGAATAAGCCTATATACCTTTGGAGGATTAATTTTACTGGTTACAATATTAGCTTCGTTTTAGGCAGTGATATTTAGTTGTTGTAGGTAATGCGCTAAGACAGATTAGCCTACTGAACAATCAGGATAATGAGAGAAATTAATAAAATAGTTTTCTTTTGTATATTATTAATAGTTCTAACAACTTCATGTAAGAACTATTTTAACGACACTATTAACTGAATGGACAATTAAGAACCTGAGACAACTTTGAGTGTGAACTACTATGATAAGTGGCGATACGAACTTAGCGTAGTACCATTTAATAAGAACAGCGAGCTAAAAATTATAGCTAATAAAATAACGGAATTTACTGGTTTACACCTGAGAGTGAAGTCAGAAAAGCCAAAGTCTCTTTTTGATTAGATAAATTATATATGAACCGCCTACCAATTGTATTTATGCTACTTTGTATAGCAAGTTGTAGCCCTGCTATCAATACTACCTACTATACTCCTAAAAAGGATATCACACCTGTACCCCTGGACGAAGTCATTGTACTGGATGATATACTTGAGCCGGTAGATACTTCCTTACTAATTGGTCAGCTAGAAATTAAAGACTCAGGATTTACTACCAATTGCACATATTTAGAAGTTATACGCGTACTTAAACAAAAATCTGCAGGCTTAGGAGGCAACGCAGTTATTATTACCGAACATCAGCCGCCAGATTTCTTTAGCACTTGCCACCGAATAAAGGCCGACGTTTATTTGCTTAATAACCCTAAAGACTATTTGCGTACTATAGTGTGGGAACCCGATGCAAGATTAACTATAAACGATTTTAAAGGTGAAATAGAAAACCGCCCGTTTGATGCTGCTACCTATTCTTATATCGGTATAGAAGTTCTGCCTATAACTAATCGCACGTTTGGGGTTAAAACCTATGCTATGTTCGAAAGGAAGAAGTCGTACTTCAAACCTTTAGCTGATAGTATTAATTTGTTGGAACACGAACAACTGCATTTCGATATAGCCGAAATTTTTGCCAGAAAGCTCATAAAAGAAATAGACGACAACATATCTAGCTACAAAGAACTGGAACAAACGCATACCGAACTTCTAAATAAGGTTACCGACCAAATGGCTCTATTTCAAGATAAATACGATAGCGAAGTGTACCAGAATCCGGAATTACAGGCCAATTGGAATGAGGTGGTAAAGTTAACTTTGGATTCCCTGAATGATTATGAGCAAAAAGCTATCATCAGAACCGGCGGTAGGCCTTATTAAGGTTGGTATTAAAAGCTTATTCGCTTAAGTACCTTTGTCTTTTTCGTTTCATTAAGGCCGTGAACAAAAATATATGTGCGCCATATAAAGGTTGCCGCCACTATGGCAAAGAATGTTTCGTTATTTAAGTACTTATCAATGAAGATAGCTAATCCTACTACGATTCCGTTTTTCCAATTAGCGGTAATCTGACCCGGATCAATAGTATAAACTGCTATAAACAAAAAGCTTAATCCAGCAATTGCTCTCAGGTAGTTTTTAACCAGCCTTTTATTGTTAGCCTTAGAAGGTTGAAATATTTGGAAGTTATTACTGATAAAGCGAAAAGCATCATTACGAATAGACTTATCCGAAAACTTTATTTCTTCCAGATTGTCCTTCCTAAGCGTAAAAAAAAGTTTTGTATTGGCTGGCGAAGATTCTATTTGTCTTATATAGCGAATTGGAATACCTACTAGGTCATTAGGAACTATACCTTCTTCTAATTTGGCTATAAAATGTTTTAGCACGGTTGGAGTATAGGTTCCAAATAAAATATTAGAATCGGTAATTACAATTAACTGATTTTGATCTAGCCAATATTTCATTTAATACTAGAATAGCTATTTCAATTTACCTAGCTTAAATTCCAAATTAAGCATAGGGTAAAACAGTAAGAATCCGTTAGTGCCGGAGGAAATTGTTATCGGTCTTAATTCGTAAGCTATACGGCTACGGGGCGGATTTATGCGGATGCCGGCCGAGCCCAAGCCGCCAACGTAGACTTTTCTGAAGTATTCGGATCTGGCAGCCCTGGGGTCGCCACCGGTGCCCAGTAAGCCGCGGGTATACGCTACAAATGCGCCGCCACTTACTACTACCGAAACAGCATTAACCCGAATTAGATCGTAGTGAAGCTGTAAGCCTAGGCTGCTAAGTTGGTAAAATTGGTCGCGGGCGTCGTCAATATCGTTGGCACTAAAACTACCGTGTACTACGTTAGGGTTTAGGCTAAATTTATCCTTAGCGCCGTAGCTTTTTTGCCAACCTAATTGGTATACCAGCCCCAAGCCCGATTCCCGGGCACCGTCGTGCAGGCCCGCCCCTAAACCAAAGCGTACTGCCGAGGCGTTTAAACTATCAGCTTGGGCTTGGGCCTCGGGCTTACTTGCAAGTTGTAGTACAGCACTAAATAGAAGAGCGCACCAAATACGTACGCTAGCTGAGCCTGGTAGAAATTTCATGTTTAGGTTTTTGACTATACTTTATCCAATCACTCCCCGCCAAACCTATACCGAATGCCCCAGCTACCGCGTAAAATGGTGGCAGCTTCGCCAATTAACTGCGGGGCTACTTCTAGGTGGAAGCCAAACTGCTTAGTTTCAAAAGGATAGAAATTCATACCTATTGGAATAGCGTAGGTGCTTTCGCCCAAGAGTCCGTTGTAACCGGGAGCGAAGCCAGTATACACCTCCATATCTTCCTTCTTCTTCAAGGTATAAAGCAGAGCTAACTCTCCACTGGCAAAATCTTCTAGATCCAAATTGGTAGCCACCCTAAGTTCGGGTGTAAAACGACCACCAATTTGGTAGCCAAGGTTGATAAAAGAATTTACTCCGTAGGCATCGCCAAAAACCGAACTCGGCACATGATGGAAGCCGACTTGAACCTGAGCCAGGGAGTATGAAGTGAAAAATAGAACAAACAGCGAAATGAAAAGTAGCTTGTTATTCATAGCTAGGAAATTTGGTTGAATGTAAATAACAATTAGCAACAATCAAGCTAAATTTCTCTACGTAACCTAAATTAAACACTTATGCATTTCCTTGTAACTACTCTTACTGCAAAGGATTAACAGATGCTGAAACAAGTTCAGCATGACGGGTAGTAAATCACCACATTATCATATTAACAAATTATGACATTAACTCACTAACCCACTAGCAAACCAACCCACTAACTCAACCGATCTTTATAGCTTTCGTAGCCGTACTCCCGCACCAGCTCAAACTCGCCGCTTTCCCGCCATATGCCGATGCTGGGCAGATTTACGCCGTTAAAGGTGGTGGTTTTTACCATGGTGTAGTGTATCATATCGTTAAACACCAGGGTATCGCCGATTTGAGGTTCCTTTTCAAACTGATAGTCGCCCACGAAGTCGCCGGCCAGGCAGGTGCCACCACCCACGCGCCAGGGCGCCAACTCGGCGGTGCGGCCAATGGGTTCGGCATCGGTAGCACCCAGTATTTTAGGTTTGTAGGGCATTTCAATGCAGTCGGGCATATGAGCGCTTACGCTGGCGTCCATTACAATTACGTTAATGCCCTGGCTATCGAAGGTATCGAGTACTTTGGCGCGCAGGTAGCCGGTTTGCCAGCCTACGGCCTCGCCCGGTTCCAGTATTACCTTCACATCGTAGGTTTCGCGAATGTACCGGATAATACGCTCAATCTGGTAGTCGGCGCGGGTAATGTGGTGGCCACCGCCCAGGTTTATCCACTTGGCCTGGTGCAGCAGGTGGCCAAAGCGTTCTTCTACAGCTTTAAAGGTGCGCTCGGCGGCATCGGCATTGTTTTCGCAGAGCGTATGAATGTGCAGACCTTCAATTCCTTCCGGCAGGGTATCACCAAAGGCGTCTTGAATAAGCTTGGCCGTACTTCCCAGGCGCGAACCTGGTATGCACGGATTATACAAATCAACCTCCACCTCGGCGTACTGCGGATTCAGGCGCAAGCCGCAGCTAATACCGGCCTGTATAGCCCGTTCACCAAATTGCTTCCACTGGTTAGGCGAGTTAAAGGTAATGTGGCTGCACAGCTGGGTGTACTCCTCCCAATCTTCCTCGCGGTAGGCCGGGGCGCACAGGTGGGCCTTCACGCCCATTTCGTGGTAGCACAGCCGCGCCTCGTTCAGGCTGGAAGCCGTAGCCCCCGGCAAATACTCCCGCACAATATCGAAGGTACTGAACATGGCAAAGCCCTTCAGCGCCACAATAATCTCGCAACCGGCCTCGTCCATTACGTGCCGCAGCACCCGCAAATTATACCGCAACAACCGCTCTTCCAGTACGAAGCAGGGGGAGGGGACTTGGTTGAAGTCTACTGACGGCTGTTTGTTAATGGGGAATTTTTCTTGTGTAGTCATAATTTGGAATCAAGAATCAGGAGTCAAGAATCAAGACCATTTCTCGAACCTTTTAATTAAGTTATGAATCATTTTTTGGACTTGCTTTACGCTACTTAGCTCAATTTCCGAGCTGTGTAGTTTAAGCCTTGCAGAAAGCATTAGTTGGGTTTCCAATTCAAATGCTGAACCTAAAGCTATATTCAGAAATCTGGAAAAATCCTTATCGGTACCTCGTCCACTTCCTTCAGCAATATTACTGGCTATAGAAACAGAAAAGCGCCTCATCTGTGAAACTAGACCAAACTTCTCGTCAGAAGGGAAATTAGGAGTTAGCACATAAACTTGTTCAGCCAAGGTCATGGCTAACTCCCATACCTGAAGATTCTTATAGTTATGCATCCAGTCTTGATTCCTGATTCTTGACTCCTGATTCTATAAGCCGCTATGCGGCATCCAGCTACGCTGGATATTCATGCGGCAGCTCCACTCCCTCCTTCTCGTGCCAGGGTAGGCCGTGCTGGTTCATCATTTTCATAAAGGGGTCGGGGTCTAGCTGCTCTACGTTGTATACGCCGGGCTGCATCCAGATGCCCTGCATCATGAGGGCGGCGCCAATCATGGCGGGTACGCCGGTGGTGTAGCTTACGCCCTGCGCGCCGGTTTCTTCGTAGGCGGCCTGGTGGCTACAGTTGTTCCAGATGAAGTAGGTTTTTTCTTTACCATCTTTAACGCCCTTAATTTGGCAACCGATGGAGGTTTCTCCGGTATAGTTTTCGCCCAGGTCTTCAGGGGCGGGCAGTACGGCTTTCAAAAATTCCAGTGGAATAATATCCTGACCCTGAAACTTAACCGGCTTAATACTGGTCATGCCCACGTTTTGCAGCACGTTCAGGTGGGTAATGTACTGCTGGCCGAAGGTCATCCAGAAGCGGGCGCGCTTAATAGTCGGGAAGTTCTTCACCAGCGATTCCAGCTCTTCGTGAAACAGCAAGTAGCTTTCGCGCTCGCCAATGTTGGGGTAGTCGATAGGCTTATGAATGCTAAGCGGATCAACCTCTACCCACTGGCCGTTCTCCCAGTATTTACCTTTCTGGGTAATTTCACGAATGTTAATTTCGGGGTTAAAGTTGGTAGCAAAGGCTTTGCCGTGGTCGCCGGCGTTGCAGTCTACAATGTCCAGGTAGTGAATTTCGTCGAAGTGGTGCTTGGCGGCGTGGGCGGTAAAGGCCTGGGTGGCGCCGGGGTCGAAACCGCAACCTAACAGGGCCATTAGTCCCTTCTGCTTAAAGCGATCCTGGTAGGCCCACTGCCAGCTGTATTCAAATTTGGCCTCATCTTTAGGCTCGTAGTTGGCGGTGTCCATATAGTGTACACCGGTTTCCAGGCAGGCATCCATAATGGGTAAATCCTGGTAGGGCAGCGCTACGTTAATCACCAGCTTAGGGCCGAAGCTTTTAATCAGCTTTACCAGTTCTTCTACATTGTCGGCGTCTACCTGGGCGGTTTGTATTTTCCGGCCGAAGCGCTTTTCGGTATCGGCGGCTATTTTTTCTACTTTGCTCAGCGTGCGGCTGGCCAGCATAATTTCGCTAAAAACTTCGGGCAACTGAGCACATTTTTTTACTACTACGGTACCCACGCCTCCGGCGCCAATGATTAGTACTTTTCCCATGTAAAAATTAGGTTTTGGTCTTGGTTTCTTATTAAAAGTAACGGCCGGGGCCGAATGTTGGGCAAACTTAGGAAAAAGATGGGGGATTGAGGAATCAGGAGCCAAGAATCAAGAGTCAAGATATATCATCTAGCGATGTTGGATTTAGTAATTCTATGATGTAATAGATTATTGAAGGAGGCGTTTAAAGTTAAATTTGTAATTAAGGTTTATAAAAGTCTTGGCTCTTGATTCTTGACTCTTGAATCAAAAAACTATGCTCTCACGCTCAATCATCATTATACTAATTGCGCTTGTTTCATCCACCGCCTCTGCCCAACCCATCAAAAATCTAGTATTCGAAGGCGCGGGGATTCGGGGGTTGGCGTACGGCGGGGCTATTGCCGAGCTGGAAGAACGGCGTATGCTGGATAGCCTGGAAAAGGTTGGGGGAACATCTGCGGGAGCTATTACCGCTATGCTGCTGGCGGTGGGCTATACGGCCGAGGAACTTACCGATATAGTGTTTAAGACGCCCTTTGAGGAGTTTAACTCCGGAAAGTATATCTTGTTTGGGGGCATGTACCGCATGAAGAACCACTACGGTTGGTATATGGGCGATAAGGTAGATACCTGGCTGGGCGGTTTGCTGGCGGCTAAAACCGGTAATGCCGATATTACCTTTGCGGAACTTAAAAGTGCGGGATTTAAAGAACTTACCGTTACGGGCACCAGCCTTAACCACCAGAAACTCCTGATCTTTTCGGCCGATACTTACCCAACTATGAAGGTGCGCGATGCCGTGCGGGTGAGCATGTCGGTGCCGCTCTACTTCGAGGCGGTTTTTCTGGATAGCCTGGGCAACGTACTACAAGAACAACCCGCCACCGGCTATTACAATGTTGCCGTAGACGGCGGCCTCACCGCTAACTTTCCTATCGATTTATTTGATAGCGTATACCTGGAAGGCGGCCGGGCCTACCGTATTGCCAACCCCCATACGCTAGGCGTGCGAATTGACAGCGAACCGCAAATAGAAGCCGACAAACAACAAATAGGATTGGCCCGGCCTGGATTGGCCGAGCAGCCAATTGACGGCCTGCCCGATTACCTACAAGCATTTTACACCTACGTGCTGGAAAACCTTAACCGCCCGCATCTTACCCCCCGCTGACTGTAAACGCACCATCTCGGTATCCTCGGCCGGCATTGGCCCGAAAGTACAAGCGCTGAACGAAGCGCAGCGCGAAAGCCTATCCTTGGCTGGGCAAGTGGGGGTTAGGGAGTTTATATTAGGAATCTCAAAATAACTATAACCAAAATATAAAAAGGGTTTAGCAGGCCCTATTTATATTTTGGTTATAGCCTCTAAGGTTTATTGGATAAAAGTAATTTCTAGTTTAGGGTGTTTTGAGCTATCACTAATATCACTTGAAGCAAAAACGAGACTTCTATAATAGGCTTCAGTATTTAACTTTAACATGAAACCATAATTAACTAGTTGGTTGCCGTTTGCGTCTGCTATCAAATCTAATACATTCAAATCCAGATAGTCTTGAGTTGCATAATCACTAGCGTTCACGGTTATGTTAATATTCTCATTAACGCTTGGTTGATTGTTCCAGGTAACTAAATCTTCGCTCCAATCTTCGGCTATTTTGTAAATGGTACTCTCATTGCTACCGCTCATTCGAGAATGGCCAGGATTATTATTTGCAACATGATGGTATAATGACAACTTCGCATCTACTATTTTGGCATCGCTAGGAATAGCAGACAAGTCAAATTTTATCAAGCTCCTAAGGTATTGGATAGATCCGCCGTTGGTCCACGCTGAAGCGATTACCTGCGGGTGTGTTCCGTAATTATTATTAGGGCTAAAACTGTATAACGCAGCATCAATTCCATCTTCAGCTCCTGGTTGGAGCGTAATGGTAAATTCTTCTGAAACATTGTTTATACTGACCGTCATATTTCCAGAAGAGGTATATTCTCCATCCGAAACACTAACAGTTACTAAATACTGAGTTACGCGCTCAAAATCTAGGTCTACATCACCCTCAACATATAGGTTGCCGGTATTCTCATCAATCCTGAACATTGTTTCAGGAGATTGATTGAGGATAGAATAAGTTAGAGTATCCTCGTCAGGGTCGGTCGCAACTACTTGTCCAATCAATGTTTCAGCCGGGGAGTTTTCTTCAACAGTGAAAGTTTGAGTGGTCAAAACTGGTGGAGAATTTTCTTCAATGGGGTCAGGGAATTCGCACGAGTCGTCGGTACAGCCAAAGATTGTTCCTGCCATTAGTCCTGCAAGAAGCAGATACCTAGAATTAGATTTCATACTATACAATTAGTTAAATTTTTGAATAAGATGTAAATGTAATACTAATCGTATATAGTATTAAAACACTTAATAGTTTAATGTTACATCACTCATACAACCAATCCACTACACCAGGCATCTAATAACTAAACCTCTAAACCAATAGTATGCCTTTCTCCCGATTCGCCCTTTTATCTTTATGCTTGGTAATAACCGCAAATTGTACGTCGGTAACTAAGCTTCAGCACGAGGGCTCGGTGCAGCCTGATCAGTTTTATCACGAGCTACAGTTTAATACCTACCGCTCGTTGATGGTTATCCCCATGAAGGTGAACGGTATCAGCCGGAACTTCCTGTTCGATACCGGTGCCCAGCTTACCCTTTTGCAGCAAGATTCAGTTACCGGTAAGTCAGCAACTATTACCGGCGCCAGTAAGCGTAAAGTAAAAATGGGGCACGAAATGGTCGATTTGTTCGAGCTAGGCGGTATAAAATTTATTAATACCCACGCGGCAAATTCTCCTTTACAAAGCCTCAAAGATTCTATTCCTGAATTCGGCGGACTTATCGGCCAGCCTATTATTGAAAAGGCAAACTGGCTAATTGACTATACTAATCAGAAACTACAGATTTCCAGTACCAATTTGGCTGATGATAGCTTCCAATCTATTGAAATTAGGTGGAAGGATGGCTCTCCGTATACCCAGCTTCACATTGGCGGAAAAAGTTATAAAACCATCGTTGACCTGGGCTCCTCCGGTGAAGTAACCATTCCGGAAAACTCTAAACTGGCTAAGCAACTACTAGCAACCTACCTGTTTAACAAAATTGATAAAGAAGGGTATACCCTTGGCGGTTGGCAAATGCAAAAGCAGTACGTAGCTACCATTCCTACCATTAAGCTCGGCGAATTTGAATTTACTAATGTTGAAGTCAAAATAAAGCATACCAGTCAACGGCGAGTAGGCATTCCACTTTTCAAAAACCATTTACTTTACATCGATAATACAGCCGGAAACTACAAAATTAAGCCGCTCAATAAGTCTAACATCTAACCTCTAGCTTCTAACTTCTAAAAAACCTAAACCCCCACCCGCAACCTCCTCTCCAGCAGCCTTAGTCGTTCTTCCAGCGTGCTGAGTTGGCGTTGGTGAGCGGTAGTTTGCAGTTCTAGCAGCTTACGGGTAGTCTGTAACTCGCCCTGGAGCTGACTAACCCGCTCCAGGGCCTGCTTAAAATCGCTAAAGATATTCTTCAGGAAAAAACCCAGTATAGCGCATAGGGCAGAAACGGCCGCCAGCAAAAAGCCATTAACGGCCAGTAAAAGTTCGGGATTGCTCATATGAAAAGTATACAATTGGTCTTGGTTGAAGAAAGGCTATTGGTTAAGGGGTGGCGGCCCTAAATGATCGTAAATTCTTTGTACCTGCCGCGGCGTGTAGTAATGGCCATTCCGGGGGCCTAAATCATCCTGAATAGGGCTGAGCCAGCGCCGGATGACTTTGGCACTTTTACCGTACAGATCGGCCAAATCTTGTATGGAGAGGGGGCGTAGAGTTTGGCTGGAGGAGATATTCATTTTACTAATATTTTTAGCAATTTATATAAAAGCAAACGGAAGTTCAAGTCGGCAGGTTTCAACAGGTGTGCAGCAAGCAGCCCGGCTGGCAGTAGGGAAGTTAGTAAGGGTGCGAACGGGCACGAAATAGGATGAAAGGGCAGAAATTAGCTCTAAATTGCGGTTAATCGGGACTTTAAATATTAACCTCTAATTAACTTCTACTAAAAAGAACGCCTTAGTGAAATAAGAAATCTAAGATCCTATTTTATACAACGCAGAGAAGTAATAACAGAAAGTGGCTAATTAGTAAGGTCTGCATAGCCAAATTATTTAGCCTCAAGTCTTAGGTTTAGTTTACTACGTACATAACGTATGAAAATTAATTATTTAAGTCTGCTTTTGATTGGTGTGATGTTACTAGCCGGTCAGTGTAAGCAAGATGACGTGAAACCTACCCGGCAAAATGATAAAGATATACCTGGCGATACTGACACCACCTCTAACAACTTTACTTACCTGGCCTTGGGTGATAGTTATACCATTGGACAGAGCATAACGGTTAGCGATAGGTTTCCGGTGCAACTAGCCGTGGTACTACGCAGCGAGGGATATAATATTGCTGAACCAAAAATTATAGCCCGCACCGGCTGGACGACTTCTGATTTGCTAAATGCCCTAGAGGCAGAACAACCTTCCAATAATTACGACCTAGTAACCCTGTTAATTGGAGTTAATAATCAGTATCAGGGCAAACCGCTCAGTCAGTATAAAGAGGAGTTTACTACGTTACTTAACCGGGCAGTTGGGTATGCGCAGGCAGATAAAGAGCGGGTAATCGTGGTTTCCATTCCGGACTATGGATATACACCTTTTGGTGAGCGCAATCAGCCTGAAATTAGTGCTGAGCTTGACGAATTTAATGCAGCTAATAAGGAGATTACCGAAGCCGCCGGCATAGCCTACGTAAACATAACCCCCATTAGCCGTAGAGGATTAGAAGAACCTAATCTGGTAGCCTCCGATGGCCTGCACCCTTCCGGCAGACAGTATGCAAAATGGGTAAAGTTGATTTTGCCGGAAGCGGTTAAGGTGGTGAAGTTGCAAATTACTGAGTAGGTGAGTTTATTGCTTGGTGGTTTATCATATAGTGTGCAAATTTTTTTATCGCACTGTGACCATTTCGGATATTTTGCTACTAATAGAATAAAGCAGTAGCTTAATAATGGAAATGGACAAGCAAAACTTCATTCTGCTGTTAGAACAAAATAAAGGTATTATTCACAGCCTTTGCAAACTCTACTTTAGCAATACCGATAATCAGAAGGATGCTTTCCAGGATATTGTTCTGCAACTCTGGAAATCATGTGATTCCTTCCGGGGAAACTCAAAGTTAACTACCTGGATATACCGGGTAAGTCTTAATACCATCCTAAATAAACTCAGTAGTGAACAAAAATCGGTAAGCACCGAACCGCTGGATGGTAATCATTTTTCTATTGCCAGTACCGGAGCCGACGATGACGTTGAGCTTCTAACGGCAATTCTAAAATCTTTAAAAGATATTGATAAGGCTATAGTAGTACTTTACTTAGAAGGCTACCGAAACAAAGAGATTGCCGAAATGCTGGGCCTATCCATTACCAATATTTCTACCCGATTTAATAGAATTAAATCTTCACTGGCTCTAAAATTCAATAAAACTTCATGCATTTAGACAAACTAAAACCAGCCTGGAAGCAATACAAGCTTAGCAATACCATGCAGCCTACCGACTATAGTACTATACTTTCAATACTTGATAAGGAAGTATCGCCGACTTCCTATAGATCTCGAATAGTTCTAAATTCTATTTTCTTTCTTCTTATCACTCTTTTCTGTCAGGGCGGATGAATTTATATATTATTTGGGATGTAAGACCGCAAATTATACCCGAATTTGACTACCTGAGGTGGTACGGTATAAGCTGGGTTCTGGGTATTATTCTTGGGTTGTATATCATGAGGAAGATCTATAGAACTGAAGGTAATTCTGTGGATCAGCTAGATACGCTGGCAACCTACATTATTGTTGGTACCATTTTAGGAGCCCGCCTGGGTCATATTATATTCTATGATCCGCATTACTACTGGCAAAATCCAATTGAAATACTTCCGTTTAGGTTTAACCCTGAATTTGAATTTACTGGTTTAGCCGGTTTAGCCAGTCACGGAGGAATCTTTGGGGCCCTGTTAGCCCTTTACGTATACCATAGAAAATACGCGTGCAATTACCTACGGCTATTAGATAGATTGACGATTGCCGCCGCTGCTACCGGGGGAGTAGTAAGGCTGGGCAACCTAATGAACTCCGAAATAATTGGTATTCCAACAAATGTTCCCTGGGCGTTTATTTTCACTAATGTCGACCAGGTTCCCAGGCATCCGGCACAGCTATACGAGGCTCTGTTTTATTTTACCCTTAGTACACTACTGTTTTTTGTATGGAAATCTGGCAGGTACTCAGGGAATCGGGGGTTTATTTTTGGCTTGGGAGTATCGCTGATATTCATTCAGCGCTTCCTCATAGAATTTCTCAAAGAGAATCAGGTTTCGTTTGAAGAAGGATTACTTATTAATATGGGGCAGATACTGAGCATTCCTCTAGCTATTACTGGCATAATAATTATGCTGTACAGCCTTAATAAACCTACAAAGGGCTGTGAAACAAAACTCAACGAGTACCTACCTCAACTCTAATTTTTCCCTCTCCAAAACATAAATTTGAAACGTACCATTTAGGGCGGCGGGTTCTTGGTGCCGAACCTCTAGATGCGTATTGGCTAGCAAAACGCCCATTTTCCGGTTAATGTTGGTAGCCAGCAGGTTGATAAAAAAATTCAGAACCCGACGCGACATATTGGGCTGTTGGTTATCGGGTAGAAACTTGTCAAAAACCACTAATTTGCCTCCTGGCTTGGTTACCCGCTCGGCTTCTCGTATACAAGCCACCGGATCGGGAATTACCGCCAGAATCAAGTGGAGGATAACTGCATCAAACGTTTCATCAGCAAATTTCAGCTTTTGGCCGTCCATCACCTTAGCATCAATCGCTAGTTCCAGCTTGGCGGCCCGTTCCTGTAGGGAGCTTATCATGCTTGGGGTAATATCAGTAGCGGTAATATTGGCTTGTGAGTTTATATAGGGTAAATCTAAGCCGGTACCTGCCCCAATAAGCAGCACTTTTTGCCCTTCCTGAATATCTAGTAACTGAATTGAGCGCTGCCGATATGTAGCAAAATGCTTAGCTACTAAATCGTAAACGGGGGTATAGAGGGTATAGCGCAGGCGGTTCCAGGCAGTTGATGTCACAATTGGTTAATGTATGGTGTCCAGCCAATATACGGCAACTTTTCAAAAATTATTTTATGGGAAAACCAATTCAGCTTGACCCTAAACGTAAAGGACTAATTATTGGAATAATGTTTCTGGTAGTTGGATGGTTAGCTGCCGCAACGTTTATAGTTCCTGCCTTGTACCTTATTCCCAGTGCGTACCTTGAATCTACATTGGTTGATGTATTTGCCTTCAGTCAGGGTGCAGATCTTTATAACTTCATAATCGGCATTCATATAGTAGCCACTATTGTTTGGCTGCTACTATCCATAAGAATTGTTAAGCGTAACCGGAGCGACGCGCATGAACTATTCTGGGTTATGTCATTCATATTGAGCCTGATAATTCATCCCTTAGGCTTTTATATATACTGGAAGCTCTGGCTGAACTTTAGCGGAGATGGTCAACTGGTTATGGGAGCGGCTGCACCTTTTTGGTACACCAGCCTTTTGTTTCCTATCTATGGATTTTTCCTAGATAAGATGAACGGCGCAGCGAATTAAAATATATTTTCAATAATTTTTGAAAATATAAAAACCTCTACTACCTTAGCACCATGATGAAGCTGGAAGAGGCCAAAGCAAAATTTATACAAGCCTGGGGTGCCCTGGGAAGTAGCTGGGGTGTTAGCCGTACTCTGGCGCAAATTCACGCCTATCTTCTGGTTGAAAACGAAGCCCGTACCACCGAGCAGGTTATGGAAGCCTTGCAAATTAGCCGGGGCAATGCCAATATGAACCTTCGTACCCTTTTGGAGTGGGGCCTGGCCGAGAAAGAATTGCGGGTTGGCGAGCGTAAGGAGCTGTTTATAGCCCGCCGCGATACCTTATATATGGCCAAACAAGTAGCCCTACAGCGTAAGAAGCGGGAGCTGGAGCCAATGCTGCGGGCACTGCAGGAAGTACAGGCGGTAGAGGGCAAGGATGCCGAAACCAAAGATTTCAGAAAGCTAATCAGCGATATTTACGATTTTGCCCTGCAGTCCGAATCTATGCTGAACCTATTTATAAGCAGCAGCGAAAACTGGTTTATGAAAGCCATTATGAAGCTGGGACGTAAGCGCTAAAAAAATTTGATTAATAACTTTCACTTTTTATTGAAAATATAATAACAACTAAAATTCTACTACTATGAACTATCACCTACTTACCTATCTGCTTTATTTAACTATAACCGTAGCGGTTACCATTTGGGTAGCCCGAACCTTAGGCACCAACGGTCAGGTATTTCTGTACGATATTTTTAAAGGCAATGATGCCCTGGCCGGAAGTGTAAATAAGCTACTTCAGGTTGGTTTTTACCTGGTTAATTTAGGCTACGCGGTTTATACTATGAAGATTATGCGAGGGATTTTAAACGCTACCGATATGGCCGAGGAGTTAAGCCAGAAAATTGGCTTCATCATCCTGATTCTGGGCGCTTGGCACTTAGTGAACATTTGGGTGCTCTTTAAACTACGCCGCCGCGCGCTCGAAGAGCAAAGTTTCAATGCTGTTGGGGCTTAGGTGTGATAACTGCTATACGGTTAGCTGTTTGGTTAGCCAGAATAAATATAGCCTTGATTAGTATTTCAATGATAGCAAGGCTGGCAGGAATCTCATATTATAGTCATAGTACCTTTGCTCATATAGTCGTAATTACTGGTTACTATTCCTTTCTCTTGACCGGATTTTACCTATTCGCACTTAAGGTCTGGGGTTCACTGTTTCGCAACAGCCTGAGCTTAGCACTTCGGAAAGTTTTGGTCAAAGTTCTATGGTCAGGTCTTCTCATTCTCATTATGCAATTGACAATTGTCTTTCACTAACCATATTATGAAAACCATCATCATAGCCGGAGGTACCGGTTTGCTGGGCAAGCTGGCTACCGACCATTTTCTGAAGAAAGGCTGGCAGGTTAAGGTGCTGAGCCGGAAGCCTCAAACTACAGAAAATAGAAACCTAACCTACCTGGTTTGGGATGGCAAAAACTTAGGCAATTGGGCAGCCGCACTTGAGGGGGCCGATGTACTACTAAACCTTAGCGGACGAACGGTAGATTGCCGCTACACCGAACAGAATAAGCGGCAGATAATGCAGTCGCGCTTGCTAAGCACCAGAGTACTAAACCAAGCAGTGAGCCAGTGCCGGCAGCCTCCTAAGCTTTGGCTCAACGCCTCTTCGGCTACTTATTATATTCATGCTTACGCCCCCCAAACTGAGGCTGATGGGCAAGTAGGCCGGGGGTTTTCGGTGGAGGTATGCCAACGCTGGGAAAGGGAATTTTACCAAACTTGTATTCCGACCGTTAGGAAGGTGGCCTTACGTTTGGGCATTGTGTTAAGCCGTAGAGAAGGAGCGCTGGTTCCCCTAAAAAAGTTAGCCCAGCTAGGTGTAAACCGATTGGGGCCGGGCACTCAGTTTATCAGCTGGCTGCACGAACTTGATTACCTACGGGCGCTGGATTTCATAATTGATAATGAACCGATAAGCGGCCCGGTAAATATCACCAGCCCCCAGCCGGTTACTAACCGAGAGTTTATGCAGGCTTTGCGCACCACCGTAGCTCACTTGCCCATTCGCCTTTCTTTACCCCAACCAATACTGGAGCTAGGCGCCCGCCTTATAAAAACCGAAACCGAACTCATACTCAAAAGCCGCTGCGT
>CAZDEY010000001.1:299378-308932 GCA_964504565.1 uncultured Roseivirgaceae bacterium | reverse complement strand
CAGAAGCTGGTTTTAAGTTTCAGTTTGAACGGGTGGAAGTAGCTTTGGAAGATTTGAATGATTCTAATAAATTAACTAACCCCTTGAACCCTGAACCAGCAGCATTATGAGCTTTATTTCTAAAATCTTCCAGCCTGGACCGAAGCTTAATCGTTCAACCTATTTCTTGGCCGGAGTTATCTTATTCGCTGTAAAGTATAACCTGGATAGGTATTTAGCCTATCATTTTGGCCGGGACTTTCATCCGCTCTTCTACTTCGTTCAGAATAAAGCGATTACAGATTTCAATTTAACTGAGCTTGAAGGTGGTGTTAACTTCTATATTGCCTTAGTAGTAACCGCTATACCTTTTATTTACTTCGGCACTAAGCTAACCCTAGCCAGGCTGCGCGATGCCGGGCTTTCCAACTACTGGCTCTTCTTATTCTTTATACCTTTTTTTAATTTAATTATGTTTCTGTTGCTTTCGGCAGTACCCTCTAAATCTGATTTAACTAAAAATAGAAGTACCGAAGGATGGCGAACTGTAGTACCTAAGTCAAAATGGGGAAGCATACTGTTTGCGGTGGTAGGCTCTTCTTCAGTTTCAGTATTTTTAACCTTTCTTTTTGTTGAACTGATGGGCGACTACGGTTGGGGTCTCTTTTTGGGCGTACCCTTTTTATTAGGCTTTGCTACAGTTTACTTATACTCAGTTCATAATAAGCTGGAAAGATGGTCGGTTTTTAAACTTAGCCTAAACGCTACGCTGGTATTTGTTACTTTGCTATTTATTCTGGCTATGGAAGGGATCATTTGTCTGTTGATGGGCTTTCCTATCCTCTGGCCGCTGGCGTTTATCGGCGGAATTATCGCCAAGGGATTTCTAACTACAGCCTCCGGTATACAAACAAATTTGCAGGTACTGGCCAGCCCCCTGGTAGCGGTTTTGGCTATAGGATATCTGGAAGATAACGCTAACCAACCTCCGCCGCTAATTCCGGTAACTACCGAAGTTGAAATTAAGGCTAGCCCGCAAAAAGTTTGGGACACCATGATTGCCTTCAGCCATATTGATGAACCAGCCGATTGGCTATTTGTAAATGGTATTGCCTACCCAACTCATGCTGAAATAGAAGGCCAAGGAGTTGGCGCGGTACGCTATTGTAAATTCACCACCGGCGATTTTGTAGAGCCTATTACCCAATGGAACGAGCCGTACAAGTTAGCCTTTGATGTGCTGGATCAGCCCCCTCCGATGGCCGAGTGGAGTTTTTACCAGAACTTAGAGATTACCCATCTGGACGGCTACTTCCGCTCCGAACGAGGCCAGTTCGAACTGATTATTAATTCCGAAGGCAATACTATCCTTCGGGGTACAACTTGGTACCGGCACCATATAGCTCCGGCCTTTTATTGGCAGCTCTGGTCCGATTATATTCTGCACCGCATACACCTGCGGGTACTCAACCATATTAGACGGGAAGCCCAAGGCTAAATAGCTCAGGACGGCCGCCGCGCGGTTTAAACCCTGAGCTAAAAGCACTGGTTTCATAATGCAATTAACAGACTAACCATTCAACCTTTTAATAATGGCAAAACCTAAACCAACCTTCCTGACTGCCCAGTGGCGAAAGCTGATTATGGCTAATTACAATATTAATCCGGAAATGCTAAAACCCTACCTTCCTCAGGGAGTAGAACTGGATATTTACGAGGGTGATTGTTTAGTGAGTTTAGTAGGCTTTCTGTTTGATGAGGTTCGGGTAAAGGGCTTGGCTATTCCGCTTCACACCCGCTTCCCGGAGATTAATCTGCGCTTCTACGTAAAGCAGAAAACTGCAGAAGGCTGGCGGCGGGGTGTGGTATTTGTAAAGGAACTGGTACCTAGACGTGCTATTGCCTGGGTGGCAAGGCTGTTGTACGGCGAACCCTACAGTGCAGTACCAATTCAGTACAATTGGCAAGAAGATGAAGACAGTTTGGAGGTAACTTACCGCTGGCACGTGCAACACTGGATGCACCTGAGTGTGCAAGCCGAACCTAAGCCGGAAATTCTGAAAGAAGGTAGCCTGGAGGAATTTATAACGGAACATTATTGGGGATTTACTAACCGTAGAACTGGCAAAACCCAGACTTACGAAGTGCAGCACCCCCGTTGGGATGTGTATAAAATTAATAATTACTCTATAGAGGCTGATATGGGCTTGCTGTACGGAAAAAACTTTATTGGTATAAATGCCAGCCAACCCCATTCAGTACTTATGGCCGAAGGCTCAGACATTTCGGTTAGAGAAGGAACGATAATATTATAAAACACCCTAATTGCAAATCTCACCGGTTTGCACTAAACTTGTTGTTTAACAAGTAACACAGTTGAAATTACACCTTCTACTTCTCGCAGCCTTTAGTGCGCTCAGCCTGCAAGTTGCCCAAGGCCAAATTAAATTTTCCGACTTTGGCGTTGTAGTTGGTGGCGGATATTCTCACCCCGAGAACGAAGTTATTCCTAACCAGCAGAATACAGCCTCGTATCACTTAGGCTATAGTACCGTTATTACCGACTCAAGCCGTTTTCCTAACTGGTCGGTGCAACCTACCATTCTTTTTAACCGGCGTGGTTACAATCAGGTATTCGACCAAACCTATCGCTTTCGCTATATGAGCAGTGGCTTGCAATTGCTTGTTAAACACCGGGTGTTCTCCCGGTTAACTCTTCAGTTTGGAGCTGAAATTTGCGGAATAGACCCCGAAACAGATGGCTCAGACGATTCTGATATATATGAAAGATACAATATATATTCCGGCCACGAAGTAGCCCTGGTGGCCGGTTTGCAGACATTTAGCACTAAGCGCGTTTCGGTATATACCCAATACGTGTACGGATTAACCCCACTCCTGCACTATCAGAAGATAGATAAATACGGAAATTTTCAAGGTAGTTTTCAGGATATCTACACCCGCACACTTCAGGCCGGCCTTCGCATTAAAATTTGGAAGAATGATTAAGCATATAGTGAAATTTACCTGTTGGTTGGTGCTATTCACCTCCTGCGGGGGCAATTTTGTGGTTGACCCAATTGATCCAAGATTGCCCATGTATACCGAAGATGGTAATGATGTTGCCGGGGCACTAATCAATAATCAAAAGTGGAAATCAGTTCAGAGTGGTTTTGGTTATCCTAAAAATTCCAGAAATGCTGATTTGACTATATATGGTAGTGATAGTGCCGTTTTTACGTTAGCGGGCCACATAAGCAAGCCAGGCGCTGAAGGCAACATTCCGGGGGTAACCGTATACTTTTCTTTTCAGGAAGATAAAATTAATACGTTTTCCGATTTGCTCTCTTTGCAAGGACAAACTATTACGCTTGACGGGCAACTGAATTTTGGAGGCATTAGTATTTATTGGGAAGACTGTTTATACAATATGGGGGTAGGTCAGCTTTACTTCAAGTCAGTAAAGCCGGTTACCAATCGCGATGATGCCATGATAATTTCCGGCACCTTCGGTTTTATTTCGGATACACCAAATTGTGGAAAGCAGGAGGTCTTTCATGGCCGGTTCGATTACGTACTGTACAACAATAATAACTTTCAACTATATAGATAACGGTTCAACAGCGGTGCCTACCGCTTCAACACATACGTCCTGGCAATAACATCGTGGGCGGTTTGGCCGTGGGGGTGAAACAGGGCCAGTATAGCCGGCAAGCCTCCTAATATTATAAAATTGCCAACCTCAACGGCGGCGCGCCAAATGCTTTGGGTTAGGTTTAAGCGTTCGCCTTCCAGGTTGGTAACGTATAAACCAAACAATTTTTTGCCGGGGGTAGCCTGCCAACTACTTATCTGAAACAGTGCATAATAAGTTATAAGCACCCCAATAACCACCCACACGTAGGGTGTTTCCTGAAACTCCTGAACTGCTTGCAGCATTTCAGCCTGGCTCATATCGGCATTGGCCCGGGGGGCACCGCCGGTAAGCTGCAAAATTACCGAGGCTAACACACTAGCCAAAATTATATCGATTATAAAGGCCAGTAAGCGCTGCAAATGGGGCGCGTAGTATACACTTTCTTCTTCCGGTTCCTGGGTTTCGATCATTGGTTTTTGCTTATTCTTTAACCAGCATTAGCACACCCATGCTGCGCTGGTTGGGCAAAAGTACGGTTTTAGGGCTTTCCTTAAAACTAAGGCTATGCTTTTGCATTAACTCGGCTAAAAGCTCCTGGCTTAGCAGAAACCTGAAGCTTCCATCGGGCAATAGGTGCTGTTCGGTATGCTCATCCAGCTCAAGTTCTCTGTTTTGCATACCCCAATCCGTAGCCGTTCTAATAAACAAGAACCCACCAGTAGCCAGCACCCGGCATAGCTCGGCCCACTGCCGGCGAAACTGCTCATCGGTTTGGGCAAAATGGAGCACCGCACTGCAAATTACCGTTTTAAATGCCCCGGCCGGAAACAGCAACTGTTCTACCAGGCCATCCTGAAACTGCTCTAATGCTATACCAGGCTGCAATTGCCGGGCTACCTGCTTTAGCAACTCAATAGCCAGCGGGTTGGCATCTACCCCAAAACAACTATAGCCGTTTTTTAGCAGCCAGTGTAGGTTGCGCCCTTCGCCGCAGCCGGCATCCAGCACCCGGCCGTCCCTCGCTATATAGCCTTTTAGTATAGCATCCAGCAGGTACAAGTCTATATTGCCTAATTCTTTATTCAGTTCGGCGGGTAGCATAAAGGTTTTTTAGCTCAAACAGTTCGCTAAGGTACGTAATTACAGAGTAAAGCTTTATTGCTATGCAGTTCTATCAGATTCAACTTCAGTTGCCGGCCTTTAGCCGAGGCTACCATATAATTACCCGCGAGGTAGAAGAAGCCGCTACCTTCCTTACTCAAATACATAGCGGTATGCTTCAGGTTTTTATTCAGCACACCTCGGCCTCGCTCAGCATCAACGAGAATGCCGACCCCAGCGTACGGCACGATTTCAGTAGCTACTTTAACCAACTAGCCCCGGAAAATGCCCCGTACTACACCCATACCCAAGAAGGTCCGGACGATATGCCCGCCCACCTTAAAAGTGCCTTGCTGGGTAATCAGGTACTTATACCCATTACCAACGGCAAACTAAACCTTGGAACCTGGCAGGGTATTTACCTGGGCGAGCACCGTAATAATGGGGGCCGCCGCAAACTGATTATTTCGGCCTGGGGCAATTAGGGCTTAAAACTATTCTGTAAACGGCGCGTTTAATCATATACTTAACTAAGCAGAACTAAGCTAGGTAGTTGCGTAGGTTCTAGCGAGTTAGGGCAAATTTTTTAAGCTATCTGGTAATTTTTCAAACATAATAAATCAGTAACTTCTATGGCTGAAATTAGAGTAGAACCCCGTAAAGCAGCCCCAATTTGGCCCTGGATAGTAGGGCTACTAATTATTTTGGGGCTTATATGGGTTTTGGTAGAAGCTTTCTCGGATGAGGAGGTATACGATGAACCTGAAGTTGAAGAAGTAGAAGTTGGTTACCACCCGGCTTCACCTAATGATACTACAACCTTAACACTTTATAGTTAGGTTAAAACCACAGCAAGTTTTTTAAATCAAGCAAATTTTTAGAAATGAAAGATCATACAAAATCACAATATAGCCGCGAGGCCGAACTATCGGACGATATTTATAAGCATAAAATGCACGATCGCCACAAGCATTTGGTAAACTTTCGCGATCTGGACGATTTTAAAGTAGCCGAAGGCGATTCGGATGTTAGAGGCTGGCACGTATACACTACCGATAACATGGAAATTGGCAAAGTAGACGATATGGTGGTTGATACCAACGCCATGAAGGTTCGCTATTTAATTGTAGATCTATACGATGACTACGCCGCCGATACCATTGATCACTACCTATTATTACCTATTGGAGCCGCCCGCCTGCAAGAATCTGACAACCATATAACGGTAAGTGGTATAAAAACCACTACTGTTCTAAACTACCCGGTATATCGCCGCGATGGTATAAGCCGCGAATACGAATATTCAATCCGCAACTTCTTTGAACGCGGCGGTACTCCTGTATCTTCCGGAACTGACCGGGGTCCGGTACACCGCTCTAATTTAACCGGAGGGCATAACCCTGAGGTGCATAATACTAATGCCCGCTACGATATTGAAAATGCCCATATGACGGATAGCACCCGGGCTGATAGCGATACATTGAGTAGCAGTTCGCGGACTTCAGAGTATACTAATCGCGATGTTGCCGGCGCTAAACCTATTGGCGAAAGCAACCTTACTACCGGTGCCGATACCAACCGCCGGATTCGTAACAGCGGAATAACGCCGCGAACTTCTAGCTTGGGGCAAGAGCCAATACCGCAAGGCCCAAGTAACCCCCGATACCAAACCCCTGATGATAATAGTTTGAATAATCCGGATATAGAACCTCGGGTTAATGCTACCGAAAACCCTTACGATGAGCGTACCCCCGGCCGGCCAGCTCCAACCGACGGCGAGTGGCATAGCACATCTAACCTAAATAGCAGCAATAGTTTAAGTAATGAAACCGCCCGCGGTTCTAATTTAGGCAATGCCGAAAAGCAGCCTAATTACGGCGAAGGCCGCGAAATGCCGGAGCGTAGAGATATTTCTTCTAAAGATAGATTCTATAGCCACGATCATTTTGATGAAGACCGCTTTTACGAAAAACGCCGCCGCAACCGGCTAGACGATTAATTTTCTTTTCAACCAAAAAAAGAGGCCTTACTGAGTTAGTAAGGCCTCTTTTATGCGCTAAAGATTATTTAAAAGTTCCGGTTAGTTTATAGTAGTCAAACATAGTTCGTTTAAACGCTTCGCGTTCTTGGGGTTTTTTTAGAAGAGGAAGCTTTTTTCCGTTGTTAGCTACAATAAATAACTTCTGGCCGTGTTCTAGGGCATTATTTATTTTGGCGGCAAACTCCAGCTGCGATAGCTTATCCCGTTCTTCCCATATATAGTCGCCGGCCTGGGTCGAATCTTTTTTGGCCTGCCAATATATGTGCAGCGGCGGGGCGGTGCCAATTGCTTCGTTAGGTTCTAGCAGCAGGTAGGCTTCGTCGTGCCGCCAGTTATGGGCAATTGCCAGGTTCAGCACCGGGTGGTCTTGGGCCTGGTTGCGCTCGCTAAGGCGGTAAATATCTAGTTTGGCAGCGGGTATATCCTGGTGGTCGTAGGAGTTGCGGCGTACGTTTTTAAAAAATAGCTCAGCATCATCGGTAGTAGAAAATTTTAGGTCTTCTTCCTTAGCTCGTTTACGGCGGTCGGGGTCGCAAGCCGGCAGGCATAGCAGTAGGCAGAGGGGCAAAACTATTTTTAACATAAAGGGTTCTCTTTTGTATTGAGAGGATGAACCTCTTACCTTTAACAGCCAAAACAATTTTTCTTCCCTACTTATGAGAGCTTTTTTAAACCTCTTTCTACTTTTAGCCGCCTCCATTACCCTAAGTTCTTGTGGGTATAATACTATGGTAAGTAAGCGCGAAGCTGTGGATGCTGCCTGGAGTAACGTAGAAAACCAATATCAGCGTCGGGCCGATTTAATACCTAACCTGGTAAATACCGTTAAGGGGGCCGCCGATTTTGAGCAGGAAACCCTAACCGGCGTAATTGAAGCCCGTTCTAAAGCCAGCAGCATTCAGCTAAGCGGCGATGACCTTACACCCGAAAATATTCAGAAGTATCAACAAGCTCAGGAGCAATTAAGCGGGGCCCTAAGCCGCCTTTTAGTTACTGTAGAGCGCTACCCCGAACTTAAAGCCAACCAGAATTTCCAGCAATTGCAGGCCCAGTTAGAAGGTACCGAAAATCGCATTGCGGTGGAGCGGGGCAGGTTTAACGAAACCGCGCGCGATTACAATACTTATATTGCCCAGTTCCCCCGAAATTTTATAGCTGGCTGGTTCGATTTTGATAAGAAAGGTTACTTTGAAGCCCGCGAGGGTAGCGATGTGCCGCCAACCGTAGAATTTTAGTATGGCGCACGATTCGCTAACCGACCAGGAAAAAGAGCAGGTAGTGGCCGCCGTTCAGGAAGCTGAAACGGCCACTTCGGGCGAAATTAGGGTGCATATAGAAAACCATTGCCGGGGCGAGCATATGGACCGGGCCACCCAGGTTTTCGCTACCCTGCATATGCACGAAACTAAACTCCGCAACGGCGTGCTGTTTTACCTGGCTCTCAAAGACCATAAGTTTGCCATATTGGGCGATGCCGGTATAAACAGTAAGGTACCGGAGCATTTTTGGGAAGATATCCGCGATTATATGACCGGCGAATTTAAAAAGGGAAATCTGGCCCTAGGGCTTGCCGAAGGTATTCGCCGGGCTGGCGAACAGCTTAGAACGCACTTTCCTTACCGGGCTAACGATCGCAACGAGCTATCCGATGATATTTCGTTCGGCAAATAGATTAGTATAGTATAGAATGAGGAGGAATACGCACTTCAGTATAAATATGATAAAAAACTGGCTGACAACGCTACTTTTAGTGCTCACATCGGGGTTAGCGCACGCCCAGTTACTAGCTGAAGGAGATATAATTAAAAAACCCGCCGGGCCCGACCGCCCTGTATACGATCTGGCAAATGTACTTTCCGCCGCTGACGAAGCAGCCCTGGAAGAAAAACTATACTCCTTTTGGGATACCACCTCTACTGCCGCCGTGGTAGTTACGCTTAACTCGGTAGAGCCCTACGCTATTGACAGGTACGCCTATTCGATAGGTGAATATTGGGGGGTAGGTACTAAGGAGAAAGACAACGGCGTAGTACTGCTGGTAGCTGTAAAAGACCGAGAAGTGTTTATTGCCAGCGGCTACGGCGTGGAAGGTGCCCTGCCCGATGCTACCGCCAAGCTAATTGTTGAAAACGAAATTCTACCCAACTTTAGGCAGAATAACTATGCTGCTGGCATTAACGCCGGAGTAATTGCTATTGCCCAGGCTGCGGCCGGGGAGTATAGTAAAGCACCCAGCCAGCGCCGTACTACCCAAACCGACGGGCAGGGCATTGGCGGCGGTTGGGTTATTTTGTTGGTACTTTTCTTCTTATTTATTTTGCCGGCTATACGGGCGAGTAAGTACAAAAACAAGCAACTTAAAAACAAACGCGGAGGCTTAGGCTGGTTGGCCACATTAATGCTTATGAACCAGATGGGCGGAGGCCGCGGTCGCGGTTGGGACGACTTCCGGGGCGGCGGCGGAATATTCGGCGGTGGCGGTGGAGGCGGCTTTGGCGGCGGCGGCGACTTCGGCGGTTTTGGTGGCGGCAGCTTTGGTGGCGGCGGTGCCGGAGGAAGTTGGTAAAACTGAAGGAGTGAATTGGTGGGTTAGTGCGTTAGTGAGTTGGTTAACTGATGTGCTGATGTGTTAATAATATGCAGTTTGCTGATAGATACTAGCTGCCCTGGCCTTGGCGTCTAGCTAGATGCCTTAATATTTAGTGAACAACTTTTTATATAGCTGCTTTATTTAGTAAGGCTTAGATAATATCTAACGTCTATCATCTAACATCCGCGTGGCGGCCACAAACTTCC
>CAZDEY010000001.1:252853-299368 GCA_964504565.1 uncultured Roseivirgaceae bacterium | reverse complement strand
AAACCATTTAACCTTCGCGTACAAGACGTGCCCAAGCCCGAACCAAAAGACGATGAAGTTTTGGTGAAAGTAAAAGCATCATCGGTAAACCCGGTAGACTGGAAAATACGCCAGGGCAGTTTGCAAATAGTAACCGGCTGGAACTTCCCTAAAACCCTGGGTTCCGATTTTTGCGGAGTTGTAGAAGCCGTAGGTAAAAATGTAGACCATATTAAAATAGGCGAAACTGTTTACGGCATGATTAACGCCGTGAAGGGTGGGGCTTACGCCGAATACCTGGCCGTAAATGCAAACCAATTGGTTACCAAACCCCACTCTATTTCCGATGTAGAAGCCGCCTCAATTCCGCTGGCCGCACTAACCGCTTTGCAAGGATTGAAGAAAGCCCAAATTGCCGCCGGCCAGAAGATATTGGTGAACGGGGCCAGCGGCGGGGTAGGGCACTTCGCCGTTCAAATAGCCAAAGCCTACGGTGCCGAGGTAACCGGCGTATCTAGCGGTAAGCACACGCAAATGGTAAAGGACTTAGGCGCCGACCACCATATTGACTACCAAACCGAAACTGTTCTGACGGGCCAACCTACCTACGATCTGATTTTTGATGCCCACGGCAGCCTGGATACCCGCCAGGCCGAAGATTCGCTACATGCTAACGGCCACTATATTTCTACCCTGCCCTCGGTAGGCATAATCCTTCATAAGATTAAATCGGCCTTTAGCAAAGGCGATAAACACTTTGCCACTATCTGGACGGATGCCAATGCTACCGACTTAAGCGAACTAAAAACCCTGGTAGAAGAAGGTAAGCTGAAGCCCATAATTGAAAAAAGCTTTGCCCTGGATGATATTGACGAAGCCCACCGGCTTAGTGAAGAAGGTCACATTGGTGGTAAAGTAGTAGTAACAATTTAGGCATTACAGAATTATTTGTAGATTTAACGCGTTTCTATACCCGGAAACGCTTTTTATTTTTATATGATAAGAAAGAATATATTGCTGAGCCTGGCAGGAGCCGGTATGTTACTAGTTAGCCTGAGCGCTTGCGAGAAAGAAGACACTATTGACCCAAAATCTAAAGCTTACATTAATGGCTGGATTGAGGACGTAATGCAAGAAGTATATTACTGGGAGGATGAACTGCCGGCTAATCCTGATAATAGTTTAGACCCTACTGATTTTTTCTACAGCTTACTTTCGGACGAAGATAGGTTCTCTTACATTACCCCCGACTACCAAGGTTTAATTAATAGCCTCAGTGGCGTAAATACCAGCGCCGGCTACGAGTATGCTATCTTTTTGGCGGACGAAGGAAGTAATGATGTAATTTTTATAGTGGAGTACATTATACCGAATACCCCGGCTAGTAAGGCCGGCTTACAACGCGGCGATGTTATTTCTAAAGTTAACGGCACTCAAATTACTGTAGATAATTATCGTTCTGTAATTAATGCTACTTCTACTCAGCATACGGTTGACTACGGTCGTTATAATCTAAGTACTGAACAGGTTGAACCTCAGCCGACTATTACATTAAGTACCCAAGTTGTAAGCGAAGATCCTAATTACCTGGATAGTGTTTATACCGTAGACGGCCAGAAGATAGGCTATTACGTTTATAACTTCTTTTCTCCGGGAGTGGGCAATTCGACCGCTTACGATCAGCAAATGAATAATATTATTGCCGGTTTT
Source organism: uncultured Roseivirgaceae bacterium (assembly GCA_964504565.1). Taxonomy (GTDB): domain Bacteria; phylum Bacteroidota; class Bacteroidia; order Cytophagales; family Cyclobacteriaceae; genus Cesiribacter. The sequence goes on along the minus strand of CAZDEY010000001.1, from coordinate 297,679 downwards.
AAAGCTGATGGAGTAAACAACCTAATTTTAGATTTACGCTATAATGGCGGCGGCTCGGTTAGCTCTTCAGTTAACCTGGCTAGTTTAATTGGCGCAGGAGTTAGCTCTAGCGATTTGTTTTTTACTCAACAGTGGAATGATTTGTACATGGATTATTTTGCCGGCCTTTCCGACGGAGATGAGTATACCATGGCTAACTTTGTTGAAAAGTCAAGCAATATTGGTAGCCAGCTAAACGGAAATACTGCTTACATTTTAACCGGTAGTGGTTCTGCCTCAGCTAGCGAACTGGTAATTAACGGACTTAAACCTTATATGAATGTTGTGCTGGTTGGCGATACTACGGTAGGTAAAAACGTTGGTTCAGTTCCAATTGAAGATACCAACCAACCTGGTAATACGTACGGATTGCTACCTATTGTCTTTAAAATTTTTAACAGCAATGGAAACTCTGACTATGGCAATGGGTTTAAGCCTGATTATTTGGTAAACGATTACCAATTTCCAATGTATAAGTTAGGCGATACCCGCGAAAATCTTTTAGGGTTTACAATTCAGCTAATTACTGGTAGTGCTCGCTTGGCCCAAACTGAAAGTAGAACGATAACCGGAAAACAATTAGGTTCTTCTCAACAGAGAAAAGCCAACTATGGCCGGACTATTCTAGATGAAAACTCATTTCCTTTCAAATAGAGGTAAGCATTCCCTGTGATACTATAATTTAAAGGCAGCTTTTACCAGGCTGCCTTTAACTTTTCCCCTCAACCAAAGTTCTTTCTTTATGGATAAGCAGCCGACTATTGCCTTAGTAGCGCACGATAATAAAAAGGACGATTTAGTTAAATGGTGCAGGAAGCATCTGGAAATACTAAAAAAATACCGGCTGGTGGCCACGGGCACTACCGGCAAGCAAATTAACAAGCACACCGGCTTAACGGTAAACTATTTAGCCAGCGGTCCTCTGGGCGGCGACCTACAAATTGGGGCTATGATTGCCGAAAGTAAAGTAAATTACCTGGTGTTTTTTTGGGATCCGCTGGAAGCCCAGCCCCACGATCCGGATATTAAAGCCCTTTTACGGATTTCAGCCGTTTGGAACATACCGGTAGCCTGTAACGAAGCCTCCGCTGATTACATTTTTTCCAGTTCATTATTGAATAACCAGGATTATCAGCCAACTAAGCCTAACTATAAACCTCACCTGAATAGGGAATTACCTTCCTAAAAATTGCTTTATCTTAAAGTTATCTATGGGCTATATCAGATTATCCAGCAGTTGAACTACTCAGGACAATTAATTCTTTCTTAAATCCATATTAGGAAAACTTTCGTATATTACGGCAATGTTACCACAGAATCTATGGTAAAATCTGTAATTGCCGGTACTTTATTATCCGCTCTGGTATTTCTATCAGTTTCTTTCTTGAGCTTTATTAACAGTTCGCGCTCCGAATTCCCCGTTGAGAATGTTCAAAAAGTTAATATTGGTTACCCAAGCACGTATTTAACTCAGTACTGGGTAAACAATTCGGAAAGCAACGCTACCAGCGTTCGCTATAGCTGGAAATTTAAGATTCTCTTTATTAGCTGTTTTGCTTACTGGTTAATTTTTGGCGGAACCTATGTAGGCTATAAATACCACGTGCGTTCAAAAGCGCGCGCACGGCGCCGCCGAAGACGTCGACATTCTTCCAGCGGAACCTTTGAAGAAACCAGTACTCGTTCCGGCTCCTCGGTAGTTGCCTAGCCTAGTTTACCCGTAAATTTCGTTAAGCAAGCCGGCTAAACGTACCCCGGCTTGCAGTAGTCGGTGTTCTACCGTATCCCAATTATGGTACATATATTCGTAACCAATCTGGTTATCTTCCGGCAAGTTATATACCTGCGGGCGCAAAGCTTTCGATTCCATGGCCCATTCTTCGGGGCTCTGCTTCTGCCAGAGGCTAATTTCTTCTCTACTAGGCTTAGATAAGAAACCGGTTATTTCACTAAAACTCAGGTTAGAGCTTTCAATCATTTCGGTATCCCACACCCGGTGCAGGTTAGAGTTTTTCCTGAACCATTCAACTTTATGGGCATTGCCGCCTCTATCGTGCCCGCTGCCTACGTGTAACGGCTGGTGAATGTCACCAACCAGATGCACCAGGTACTTAATATATTCACGCTCAGTTTGCAGCGGTAATCCCCCTTGTTTAAGGGCGGCACTTATACGATTTATTGCCTCCAGAATATCGCCCTTGGGGTTTTTGTCGGTTTCTTCGTATTTCAAACTGTCCGGTATAGTTACCCAGTGCCAATCGTGGGTATGGTCGTAGGTACTATCCGAGCGTATATCGTCCATCCATACCGAAGCCTCTGCCAGGCTTTCCCCTCCCAGCAGTTTATATAATTTCCTGCTAACCTTTTTCTTGATATGGTTTTGGGCAACCTGGCCTACCACCCTATGTCCATTCTGTCCCCAGGCCAGTGCTTCTGTCTGCAGTAGAATTGCTAAAATAAAAATCGCGGAAGTATAAACCAGTCGTAACATGTAGGCTATTGCTAATTAAAGGGCAAAGCTAAAACCTTTACTAGCCACATGCCCATTATTTTAGCAATTAATGTTACATCATCTATTAGTGCATCCGCAAAATTTTTAGTATTCTCGCAAGGCTAGCTTTGTGGTGTATGCTGAAGAAGGTTCTTATTTTATTTTTATTATTCAATCTGGGTTGGAAAGATACGTACGCCCAGCAAGCAGCCGATTCGGTGCTAGCTCAGCCCGGCGATGGGGTATACACCTTACTGCGCCGGAACGGTTTAGAACCAGCCCAGTATTTCAGGCAGTTTATTCAACTAAATAAAAACAATTTAGGCCCCGATAGTAGCCTCTACGCTGGCAAGCTTTATATACTTCCTAAAAGGGTTAAGGTAGATTCGGTAAATACTACTACTGCCGTAATATTGCCTAAATCGCCCCAGCTCAATTCAGAAAACCCAACCGAAGCCTACGAACCTCTGTTGGGTGAAGCCTACGCTAAGGTGCCAATCATTAATCAGGATTTAAAGGGTACTGTTTACTACCTTATAGCCGGCCACGGCGGGCCCGACCCCGGTGCCATTGGCAAATACGGCCCTTACGAGTTAAGTGAAGACGAGTATGCCTACGATGTAACCGTACGCCTGGCCCGCCGCCTGCTGGAACATGGGGCTAGGGTTTACATAATTGTGCAAGACCCTAACGACGGTATACGCGATGAGAATATTCTGCCCATGGATACCGATGAGATACACTACGGCGGGCGCGAGATACCCTATAGCCAAAAGTATCGCCTACGGCACCGGATTGAAGAAGTTAATAAATTGTATATAAAGCATAAGGGTGCGTACCAGCGGCTGCTGAGCATTCATGTAGATAGCCGCAGCCGGGGCCAGAATATTGATGTGTTTTTTTACCACCACGAAAATAGCCCCGACGGCAAGCACCTGGCCGAAGAAATTCATGAAACGTTCACCAATAAATACCACCAGTACCAACCCAACCGCGACTACTTTGGCGATGTAAGTGCTCGTAGTAGCCTATATGTAGTTAAGTATAGCTACCCGCCCGCCGTGTTTATTGAGCTTGGCAATATTAAGAACGAACGCGACCAGCGCCGCTTTGTATTAGCCGACAACCGACAGGCTCTGGCCAACTGGATTACCGAAGGACTACTTACTGCCTTTAAAGAACGAAAAAATTAGTTGTATTGTGGCTCCAGGTGGCAGCTCCATACCGGCAGTTTGGTATGGTTCACTAAATCTTCGGCCAGGCTACCAGCCAGCAATTGCTTAAGCCCCGTACGCCCGTGGGTTCCTATGGCTAGCAAATCGGCTTGCTTGCTTTTGGCAAATGCTACAATACCACTTACTTCCTGCTCGTGGTTGTAGGTGCTCACTGTATAATTCTTTAATGCATAGTGCTGGGCCAGGTTATTTAAGAAATCCAGACACACATCATCGTTCTCAAAATTATCCTGGGTATTAATTCGTACCAGATGAAGTTCGGCTCCGAACACCTCCTGAATTTTACGCAATTTCCGTAGTAAATATTTAGAAGCCTCGCTTAGTTCAGTAGCGTACACAATAGATTTTATGGCCGAAGCATCGGTACGTTCGGCCAGGGTAATTACCGGGCAGGGGGCTCGCCGCACTATTTTTTGGGCGTTAGAGCCTATAAAAAATTCTTTTAAGCCCGAGGCTCCCTTAGTACCCATTACAATCAGGTTCATGTTTTCGGCAGCAATTTCGTGAGTTATGCTGCGGTAGGGGTTGCCTACTACCAGCTTCTGCTTAACCGAGCACTTGGCATATTCCTCAGCGAACTTTTGCAGCTTACTTTCGCCCCGCCGGCGCAAACGTTCCATAGATTCTTCATCAAAAATAACCGGAACGCTTAGGCCCGAAGGATCTGGCGCCATAGTTTCGGGTATTTCCAGCACGTGCAGCAGGGTTATTTGTACCTCGGTAAGCTGGGCTAACTGGCAGGCAAACTCAGTAGCGTAACGGGCTTGTAAAGAAAAATCGGTGGGAACAAGTATCTTGAGCATGGTAAAAAAGGTTTAGCACTAAAGTATAGTGTAGCCCTTGAAAAATACATGACAATGCTCAGCTTAAAAAATGACTTTTATTAACTTTAAGTTAACTATTGCATGCCCACCAGGCTGCGCAAATCTTCCAGCAGTTGTTCTACATCGGGCCGGGCAAAGGCCGAGTTTTGTACGGAAGAAATCATAATCCGGCGATCGGTATCCAGTACAAAAAGGGCCGGCTCAAAAAAATTAGCGGGCTGATCGATACCGGAACCTTGCGAGTGGTGCAGCCCTAAGCTTACCGCTTCCTCTACCGGGAACGAGTGGGCTATGGTTAGTTTATCGGTGAACCATTCGCTTTGGGTTTGTTCGGCTTTTTCGCGCGAGTCGGCACTTACTGCTACTACTGTAAAGCCTAAGCGCTCGAATGATTTCTGAAATGCCGCCCACCGCCGCACGTACCGAAAGCATATACGGCAGTGAAAACCCCGGTAAAAAATTACAATAGCCCGGCCGTTACCCATTAGGTTATCTAAGCTTTTTAGGCCGCTATCTAGCGTATTAAATTTTGTATTGGGAAAAATTTGAGCCATAGATATAGTTGGTGGGTTAGTGCCTAGTGCTTGATTCTTGATTCTTGATTCTTGATTCTTGATTCTTGATTCTTGATTCTTGATAAGGTGAAAACGAGCTTCTTCCTTTATGGTTTTGCTTTGTTCATTATCTTTGAAGTTTTACAATCAGGATCTACAGTTAGTGAAAATCATATCGTATAACATTAACGGCCTACGCGCCGCACTCAAAAAAGGCTTATTGGAATGGTTAAATGATGTTCAACCCAATGTAGTTTGCTTGCAGGAAATTAAAGCCCGCCCCGAGCAATTCGATGTCTCGGAATTTGAGAAATTGGGATACCACTGTTACTGGAACCCGGCTCAAAAACCCGGCTACAGCGGGGTGGCTATCCTAAGCAAACAGCAACCGCTTCACGTGGAACATGGCTGCGGCCTAGAACAATACGATAGGGAAGGGCGGGTACTACGTGCCGACTTTCCGGATCTAAGTATACTAAGCGTATATATGCCCAGCGGAAGCAGCGGCGATGTTCGGCAGGATTTTAAGATGCAGTGGCTGGCCGATTTTCAGGCCTACGTAAACGATCTAAAGCAGGAACACCCCAACTTGCTCATTTGCGGCGATTATAATATTTGCCATAAAGCAATTGATATTCACGATCCGGTACGCAATAAAAACAGCAGCGGCTTTTTACCAGAAGAACGCGAGTGGTTCGATAAATTTGTAAACAGTGGCTTTGTGGATAGCTTCCGCCACTTTAACCAGGATGCCCACCACTATAGCTGGTGGAGCTACCGAGCCGGGGCGCGGGGCAAGAACAAAGGTTGGCGTATCGACTACCATATGGTTACCGAAGCCCTCCGCGACCGCCTACAAAGTGCCAAAATTCACCCCGATGCCGTCCATAGCGATCATTGCCCTGTGGAGGTAGTGATTAGTTGTGAATTTGATGCTACGGCTCATGAGCTTTCTTCAAAAATAAATGAGGAAAGACTAGATTCCGCAATCCAGAAGCTATCTAATAAATAGGTAGAGTAGCCTATTGGGGCAAAGAAGGTAGTACGTTGCTTTATTACCTAAAATATTTTCTCTCAGTAGTAGTAGGTCGAGCCGCGTAGGTCGAGCCGCGTAGGTCGAGCCGCGTAGGTCGGGCCACGTAGGTCGGGCCACGTAGGTCGGGCCGCGTAGGTGGGGCCACGTAGGCTAGGATGAGGTAAAACGTAAGTCTTCCCCAACATTTCGCCTCTAAAGTGCATTTTATAGCAGAATGCTGTATTTTACTGCACTATGAGAAAAACTGGCTCTATTTTTTGGTTTTTAGCCCTACCGTTTATCATTATTTCGGCCTGCACTGGCACACAGGAAACTATCAACGAAACCGATTCCGGTTTAAAAGAAGCGGCCGGAAACCGTTACTATGGCGGCTATTTCCGCTTGAATGAGGCCGAATACGTAAAAAACCTGTTTCCTCCGGCTATAACCGATGTATACAGCTACCGCACCGCCGCCCAGGTATACGAAGGGCTATTTAAGTTCGATGATGAAAGCCTAACGGTAACCAACAGCCTGGCCGAACGCTACGAGCTGGACGAAAGCGGCACTATATATACCATTCACCTGCGCGATAGTATTTTCTTTCACGACGATCCGGCCTTTACCTCCGGTAAGGGGCGCCAGCTAACCGCTCAGGATGTTGCCTACTGCTTTACCCAGCTTTGTACCCAAAGTGCCCAAAACCAGAACTACAGTCTGTTCAGCGGCCTGCTAAAGGGAGCTACTAAATATTATCAGGCCAGCGCCGGCGGCAATACCCCAGCCTTTAAGGTTGAAGGTATTGAGGTGGTTAGCAACAAAACTATTCGCCTAACGCTTACTCGCCCTAATTCGCTCTTCCTGATGAACCTGGCCCGGCCGGCCTGCTTTATTTATCCTAAGGAAGCCGTAAACTACTACGGTAACGAAATGCGAATTCACCCGGTAGGCACCGGTCCGTTTAAGTTTTCGGCAGTGGAGGAAAATATCAGCATTAGCCTGGTGAAAAACCCTAACTACTGGCGTAAAGACAGCTACGGCAACCAGCTTCCCTTTCTAGAGGCTATCACTATTCAGTTTATCAATAATAAAAATTCCGAACTGCTGGAATTTAAAAAGGGTAATCTGGATATGATTTACCGCCTGCCCACCGAATATATTATCGAAATTCTGGAAGATAATCAGTCCGGCAATGGGGAGTTTACCCGCTACGAATTGCAGCGCGAGCCGGAAATGGTTACCCAGTTTCTGGCTTTCAATACCGAAAACCGTAAGCTGTTCAATAATAAAGACTTACGGAAGGCAATAAACTACGCCGTTGATCGCGAGAAGATCCTGAACTTCGTACTAAATGGCGAAGGTTACGCTCCGGGCTTGCATGGCATTACCCCCCCGGTTTTTCCCGACTACAATACCGCTCAGGTTAGGGGCTATCAGCTAAATGTAGACTCGGCGCGCTATTATCTGGCGCAGGCCGGCTACCCCGATGGTAAAGGCTTGCCCAAAATTGAGTTGATGCTGAATACCGAAGGCGAACGCAATACCCTGGTAGCCGTGGAAATTCAGAAACAGCTAAGCGACTACCTTAATATTCAGGTTGAGATTAATACTTACCCCTTAGCCCAATTGCTGGAACGTGCTTACCAGGGCCGGTTTGACCTTATGCGCTCGGCCTGGTACGCCGATTACCCCAGCCCGGAGAATTTCCTGTGGATCTTCTATAACGGCACCCAAGACTGGCGCGATCGTACGGAGGTGTATCCCAATATAGTGCGCTACAACAACCCAACCTTTAATCGCCTGTACGACCAAGCCCTGCAAGCCCGAAACCTGAAGGAAGCGGGTGATATTTTCTTACGCGCCGAGCAGGTACTTATGCAGGATGCCCCAATAATTGTATTGTGGTACGATGAAAGCTACCGCCTACTGCAGAGCTACGTTAAAAACTTCCCCAATAACCCCATGCAGTACCGCGATTTAAGCGAAGTATACTTCCAACAAGCCCGAACCCTACGGGCGGATTAGAACTTTAGCTTATGCAGAAAACTGTTACTTATCTATTCATCTTTTTATTTCTTATTAGCTGCCAAACTAAAAGACCTTTTAATAGTAAAGAGTGGAAAAACTGGCAGGAAAGTGAAGCGGAACCTTCTTTAAGAAGGGAAATGTTGGACGATCTGCTTACAAATTATCAGCTAAAAAGTCTGAATCGAGCCGAAATTCTGACAATGCTAGGTAAGCCTAGTAAGGAAGGCAAAAATTTCATACAATACTATCTAGGTTATGCAGGTAGGGGTATTGATACGGCTCGCTTGTTACTTAATTTAGATAATGGTCAGGTAGTTTCAATTGAAGTCTTTGAAGGCTAAGCTTTAACATTAAAATCTGAGTAGCCCACTTTTTTAACTGAATTACCGTTATATTTTCTAAGGCTTAAATAACTATAAGGTATGGGAAGCATTCCGATTAAATATATAACTAACGAGCAGGGTGAATCAACCGATGTGCTGATACCTTTAAATTATTGGAAGGAAATAGAAAAGGAGTTACAAGGAAGAATGGCCGAAGGCAAGCTCAGAAAGCGGGTTAAGGAAATGTTTACTGAACTGGGACGCATAAAAAACGGAGAAACCAAAGCCCGGCCGCTCAATCAGTTTTTAGATGAGCTATAGCATTGTAGTCAGCAAAAACTTTGAACGGCATGCCAAGCAATTGAAGAAAAGGTACAAATCGTTAAAAAAAGATTTAAGAACAATTTTCTCAAGAATTAATTCACAATCCGGAATTAGGTATAGCGTTGAAATTTGGTTTACGAAAAGCTAGAATTATGATAGCAGCCAAAGGTAAGGGTAAACGCGGCGGTGGTAGAGTAATTTATTTTATTGTTCAGTCTAACGGCCAAATTATTCTATGTGATATTTACGATAAATCTGACTTCGATACCATTGATGAAAAGCTTCTTATCGATATAATTAATGAGGAAGGCTTTAATGTATAAGCGGGGAATGCGAGAACTAAATAGTAGAGACTAAATATGCAGGGAAGTAGCCAGGATATTGTACATAAAATTCATCAGTATAAGCGGAAGCATTACGCTAACCTACTACTGCGAGGCCTTATTTGGGCTTTGAGTATACTGCTGGCGGCATTTTTACTCATCACCTTTGTTGAATACTGGGCGCACTTTGGCAAAGCTGTAAGGGCGGTATTATTCTTTAGTTTTATAGCCTTGGCACTAGGCATACTTTGGAAGTGGGTACTAAAGCCGTTAAGCTACCTACTGGCTATAACCAAACCCTTTAGCGATGAGGAAGCGGCCCGGCGTATAGGTCGGCACTTTCCGGAGGTACAAGATAAATTGCTTAACTTTTTGCAGATGCGCAGCCTGGCCGAGAAAGACTCTTTGGCTATGGCCAGCCTGACGCAACGCACTTCCCAAATCAGTTCCGTACCCTTTACCACCGCTATTGACTACCGGGAAAACACGCGCTACTTCCGATACTTTCTGCCCCTAATTGGTTTGGCTTTAGCACTAGCCTGGTTCATACCAGATTTATTTACCAGTACTACCGAACGTATAGTCCGGTATCAGCAGGAATTTGTACCCGCGGCCCCCTTTTCTTTCAATTTACAGAACGATGAGCTACAGGCTTTCCGTAACGAAGATTTTACGCTACAACTTAAGTTTGATGGTGAGCCTGTACCGCAAACCGCTTACGTAATTCAAGAGGGCAGAAGGTACAAAATGCAGCAGCAGGCTGATTTGTTTCAGTTTACCTTTACCAACCTGCAGGAAGCCAAAAATTTCCAGTTTGAAGCGGCGGGCTATAAGAGCCCGGAGTATACCTTGAGCTTAGTGGATCGGCCCGATATAACCGGGTTTCGCATACGGCTGGTTTACCCCGATTACCTGAACCGCCCGGCGGAAACCTTGGAAAACACCGGCAGCTTTGTAGCCCCGCAGGGCACCCAGGCCGATTGGCAATTCTTCACTCAAGCGGCCGATCAGATTAGTATCAAATTTAGTACCGATAGTCTATCTACTTCTCTGGAAACCGGCCGATCACAGCAGGCTAATCTCCAGCGTACGCTAATGCAATCCGAAGAGTACGAGCTGCAGCTCAAGAATGAATTTAGCGCTAATAAAGAGCAAATAGCGTACGGCATAGAAGTTATTCCGGACCTTCATCCTAAAATCAGCCTAAACCAGTTTGCCGATACGGTACTGTACAATTTTGTGGTGCTGGGCGGTAACGTAGCGGATGATTACGGGCTAACTCGCTTAGCGTTATTCTACAAAAAACAAGGAGAAAGCAGCTATAAACAGGAACGCTTACCACTAAGCCCTAACGCGCTGAGTCAAACGTATTATTACCGCTGGAATCTGGAAGACCTGAACCTTAGCAAGAATGATAAGCTGGAATACTTCTTACAGATTTGGGATAACGACGGGGTTAACGGTGCTAAGGCTTCACGCACTAGCGTGTACACTGTTCAACTACCTGATAATAAGAAGATTACTGAAAGATTAGATAAAGGAGAACAGCAAACTAAATCAGAAATAACCGAAAATATTACTGAAACTAAGGAGCTACGCGAAAAGCTAAAGAGCCTGCAGGATAGGCTCCGCGGCAAGAACCAACTAAATTTTCAAGATCAGAAAGCAGTAGAGCAGTTATTGGAAGAACGGCAAAAGCTGGAGGAATCTATTCAGAAGCTAATGGAGCAGCAGAAGGCATTGCAACAGCAGCGCGAGCGGTTTACCGAGCAGGACGAAAAAATAGCCGAGAAAGCCCAGCAACTACAGGAGCTTATGGATGTTCTGTTAGATGAAGAAACTAAGCGGCTGTACGATGAACTACAAAAGCTGCTGGAAGAAAACCGCGGCAGCGAACAGATGCAGGATGTGCTGGAAAACCTGGATTATAAAGAGAAGAATCTGGAAAAAGAACTAGAACGGGCGGTTGAGCTATTTAAGCGTATGCAATTTGAGCAGAAGCTAGATGAGCAGGTAAATAAATTAGATGAACTGCAGCAGAAACAGCAAGATTTAGCGATCGAAAGCACCATGAAGGATGCAGATAGCCAAAAGCTGGAAGAAGAGCAGAAGCAGGTAAATGAGGATTTTCAAGCCCTTCAAAAGTATATGGAGCAACTTGAAGAACTTAATGACGAGCTCAAAAATCCGAACCAAATAGAGGATACTGATCGGGAGGAGCAAAGCATTCAGGAAAACCAGCAGGAAAGCCTGGAACAACTTCAGGAAGGGAAGCCTAAGAAGGCTAGTAAACCCCAGCAAAACGCGGCCGAGCAAATGCAACAGATGAAGCAAAAAATGCAACAGGCGCAAAGCTCTATGCAGATGCAGCAGGCTCAGGAAGATTTGGATAACCTCCGCCAGATTGTAGATAATTTAATTACCCTTTCGTTTAGCCAGGAACAGACCATGAAGGAGTTCCGGAAGGTTAATCAAAGCGACCCGCGCTTTGTACAATTAGGGCAGGAACAGCTTAAGCTTAAAGATGATGCCAAAGTTATTGAAGATAGTCTGCAGGCCCTTGCCGAACGGGTATTTCAACTACAAAGCTTTATAACCCGGGAAGTAAGCGATATGAACCGGTATATGGACGGCAGTGTGGATGGTATAAGAGAACGTAAAAAGAATGAAGCGTCAGCCCAGCAACAATTTGCTATGACCAGTATGAATAACCTGGCCCTAATGCTAGATGATGTGTTGCAGCAAATGCAACAGCAAATGGCCGATGCTATGGGTATGCCCCAAAAAGGGCAGAACCAAGGTAAACAACCAACTTTAGGCCAACTTCAGCAACAATTAAACCAACAAATACGTGAATTAAAGCAAGGTGGCCAAAGCGGAAAGCAAATGAGTGAAGGTTTAATGAAAATGGCTGCTGAACAAGAACGCATTCGAGAAGCTTTAAAAAAATTGGAGGAAAAATTCGGGAAAGATGGTAATTTGCCCGGCGGCGAGGGACTAAAGGAATTGATGGAAGAAACCGAACGCGATTTGGTGAACAAAAATCTTAGTCGGAAGTTATTTGAACGGCAGCAACAGATTCAAACTCGTTTACTGGAGGCTGAAAAAGCTGTGCAGGAAAGAGACCAAGATAACGAGCGAAAAGGTGAAACTGCCCGGGATTACGATAAGCAAATACCAAAAGCTCTTGAGGATTATTTGAAGGAAAGAGAAAAAGAGGTAGAATTGCTACGTACTGTTTCTCCTTCTATGAACCAATTTTATAAGGAAGAAACGAACAGCTACTTTAAACGGTTAGAGCGCTAAAATCAGTCATGATTAATACTATAAAAATTGAGATACCTTCTTTGGTAGAAAACATTAGGATGATAGAGAGCTTCATCGATAATGCTAAGGAAGAGTTTCAGCTAGACGATGGATTGTACGGCAATATTATGATTGCCGTTACCGAATCGGTTAATAATGCTATTCGTCACGGCAATAAGATGGATCCTAATAAGAATGTTCGTCTTAAGCTTATAATGAACGAAAGCAATATCAATTTTACTATTGAAGACGAAGGTTCAGGATTTGATTACAACAATTTACCAGATCCGACCGCTCCGGAGAACATTGAAAAGCCCGGTGGTAGAGGAATTTTTCTTATGAAGCACCTTGCCGATGAGGTTAATTTTCAGGAAGAAGGCCGTATAGTAGAGCTATCTTTTTATACAAATTGATTATATATGGATACCGTTCAGTTTTTTACTGAAGACGTAGAAAATCCTATTTCTGATAACGAAGCCAATGCCATTAAGTATTGGCTTTTTTTAGTCACTAGGAGTGAAGGTTTTACAATCGAATCAATTAATTACATTTTTTGTTCCGATGAATACATGCTTCAAATAAACCGACAATACCTTCAGCACGATTACTATACTGACATTATTACGTTTGATAATAGTGAGCCAGATTCGGATTTAATTGAAGCAGATATTTTCGTTAGTCTGGAAAGAGTCAAGGACAATGCCAATAAACTAAACTCAGAATTTTCCCTGGAGCTTAAGAGAGTACTAGTTCACGGTGTACTTCATCTTTGCGGTTATGGCGATAAAGAGGATCAAGAAGCTAAACTGATGCGAGACAAAGAAGATCATTATTTATCTTTGTATATGAATTAACGTTCCACGTGGAACGGTCAGTCTAATTTATAATAGCTGTTCCACGTGGAACAAATTAAGTATATATGTTTCCTGAATACGATTTGGTGGTAGTTGGAGCCGGACATGCCGGCTGTGAGGCAGCTAATGCAGCAGCCCAGATGGGGTCTAAGGTACTTTTGGTGACTATGAATATGCACACCATAGCCCAAATGTCGTGTAACCCGGCAATGGGCGGGGTGGCGAAGGGCCAGATAGTTAGAGAAATTGATGCACTAGGAGGGATGAGTGGTATCATTACCGATAAGTCAATGATCCAATTTCGTATGCTGAATAAAAGTAAAGGGCCGGCTATGTGGAGCCCTAGGGCTCAAAGTGATAGAATGAAATTTGCCGAGGAATGGAGATTAGCACTAGAGCAAACACCAAACCTTGATATGTGGCAAGAAATGGTGCGGGAGATTATAGTTAAGAATAATAAAGTGGTTGGAGTTAAAACTGGGTTAGGTCTGGAAATACCAGCAAAATCCGTGATTCTAACTAACGGCACTTTCCTGAATGGTTTAATACATATAGGAGAGAAAAACTTTGGCGGAGGCCGAACCGGGGAAAAATCAGCCACGGGCTTAACTGAGCAACTATTAGAATTAGGTTTCGAAAGCGGAAGGATGAAAACTGGAACCCCCCCGCGGGTAGATGGCCGAAGCCTAAATTATAGCCTGATGGAGGAACAGCAAGGGGACGAAGAAGGTGGTACCTTTTCTTATTTAACCAATACTACCTTAACTAGTGACCAGCAACGGAGTTGTTATATAACCTATACTAATACTAATGTCCATGAAACGCTAAAGGAAGGATTCGATAAATCTCCTATGTTCAACGGACGAATTCAGGGCTTGGGACCACGCTATTGTCCGTCAATAGAAGATAAAATTAATCGTTTTGCGGAACGAGATCGCCACCAGATATTTGTGGAACCCGAAGGCTGGAACACGGTAGAAGTGTACGTGAATGGCTTTTCTACCTCACTTCCGGAAGATATTCAGTTGAAAGCCTTACGACAAATTGTAGGGTTTGAAAACGCTAAAATGTTCCGGCCTGGTTATGCTATTGAGTATGACTACTTTCCACCTACCCAGTTAAAACTGACGTTGGAAACTCAGTTAATTGAAAACCTATACTTCGCCGGGCAAATTAATGGTACAACCGGTTATGAAGAAGCTGCCTGCCAAGGGATGATGGCCGGTATTAATGCTCATAATAAGGTTCACCAAAAAGAAGAGTTTATCCTGAAGCGTTCGGAAGCTTACATTGGGGTACTTATTGATGATCTAGTAAATAAAGGTACTGACGAACCATATCGGATGTTTACCTCACGAGCTGAATATAGGATATTGCTACGTCAGGATAATGCAGACTTACGACTAACTCAAAAGGGTTATGATATAGGTTTAGCCGGTGAGGAAAGATTAGCGAAGATGGAAGCTAAACGGGCGGAGGTTAAACGCTTAATAAATGATCTTCAGCATAAAAAACTAGAACCTAGCGAGGTTAATCAGCAATTAGAAGGTAGTATGAATACTGCCGGCCTAAAGGAAAAAGCTCCAGCTATAAATCTGCTACGTAGGCCGCAAATAGGAATGTATAACTTAGCAGAGCTTGATTCTGGTCTAAAAGACTACATAAACCAATACGCTAAGGAAGTAATAGAACAAGCCGAAGTACAGATTAAGTACGAAAACTATATAGAGAAAGAGCGTTTGCTGGCTGAAAAGATGGAGAATCTGGAAAACCACAGAATCCCACAAAATTTTGATTATAGCAAGATTACTGCGCTTTCGGCCGAATCTAAGCAAAAGCTTGGAAAACAGCGTCCGGTAACTATTGGCCAGGCCAGTCGTATAAGCGGGGTATCGCCCGCCGATATTTCAGTATTAACCGTATATTTAGGCAAATAGCGTATAAAATGGCCGAAATTCTTAAAACTTGCCCGCTCTGTAACAGCGGGCAATTTCATTTAGCATACACTATTAAAGATTTTAGCGTGTCTGGTGAGGAATTTAGTATTCAAAGTTGTGAAAACTGCACCCTAATGTTTACTAGCCCACGACCAGCCGAACACCAAATTGCTCCGTACTATGCTACTGAACTTTACATATCTCACAAAGATGAAGGAAACTCGCTAATAAACCGGGTCTACAAGCAGGTTAGAAGAATTACCATGAGCCAAAAGGTAGATCTACTAAATAAAGCTATTCCGAATAAAGGAAAGATATTAGATATAGGCTGCGGAACCGGGTACTTTCTGGATAGTATGGAAGCTGCGGGCTGGCATATTGCCGGTGTAGAAGTAGATGACGGGGCAAGAAAGCTAGCTGAACAACGACTTAATATTAAAATAGAGAATAACCTGTTAGCTATGAATTTCGAACAGTACAAGACAATAACTATGTGGCACGTATTAGAACATATTCATAAGCTAAATGAAAGTATGCTCAAGATTACTGATATGCTGGAAGATAACGGCCGGTTAATAGTAGCCCTACCAAATTGGAAAAGCAATGATGCTCAATACTATAAAGAATATTGGGCTGCCTGGGATGTACCCCGCCATTTGTACCACTTCTCGCCGGAATCAGTAGCTGAACTAGCATCAAAGTATAGCCTAACCGTTCAGGATATATTACCGATGAAGTTCGATTCCTACTACGTAAGCCTGCTAAGCGAACAATATAAGGGCGGATCCATACTGCGTTACCCTAAGGCAGTTATAAAAGGACTAAGCAGTAACCTTAAGGCAGCCAGCAGCGGGCAATACTCAAGTTTAATCTACGTTTTAAAAAAGCAAAATGCGTAGCCTCGTAACTCTTATACTACTAAGCTTGGTAATACTAACTAGCTTAAGCCGGTGTGCCAGCGTAGGCTCACCCGATGGCGGCCCCCGAGATACTATTCCGCCTACTTTAGTTAAAGCCATACCTAGCCTGAACGCTACTAATTACAAAGGCCGCACTATAGCGCTGGAATTTAATGAAGATATTAAGCAGAACAACTTACAGCAACAACTGCTAATAAGTCCCCGAACGGACATTCGGTACAAGACTAAGATAAATAAAAACACCGTAGTGCTGGAGTTTGAAGAAAGCTTTGCCGACAGTACTACGTACACCTTTAATTTTAGAGATGGCTTAGGCGATTTAAACGAAGGAAATGCTGTAGAAATGCTATACCTAGCCTTTAGTACCGGCAACTATATTGACTCGCTTAAAATAGAAGGAACCGTAACTAATTTATTTACCGGCCAGGCAGCAAAGCAGGCAACCTTGGCGCTATATAGTGCTAAGGATACCCTAAATGTAGAAGAGGATAAACCCCTGTATTACACTCAAGCCAGCGACGCCGGCACTTACGAGCTTCGAAACTTAAAACCCGGCAGATATTTACTGTATGCGTACGCAGACAAGAATAATAACCTTACCCTGCAAACCAAATCCGAAGCTTACGGCTACGTAAGCGATACCCTAGTGCTAGCCGATAGCAGTAACCTTAGTAATATCGATATTGCTATATACCGGGCCAATAGCGAACCGCTTCGGCTTAATGCTGCCCGACCCGCGGGTACCTATTTTGAGCTAACCTACAATAAAGGTCTATACGAAATAAGCTTTAATACAAACGATAGCCTATACCTACCCCAGTACAGCTTAACTGAAGAAAACAAAAAGGTACGCTTCTACCCCAGAAATTTACCTCAGGATAGTTTGACTACAATAGTGCTGGCAACTGATTCTATAGGCCAAACTGTACAAGATACCATTTCTATACAATTTAGGGAAAGCGAAAGGAAGCCTGCCGCATTTGAGGTTTCGGTAGAGCCGGAGAACGGCAAAACTTTGCCACTATTGGCAGAACTCACGCTAAACTTTTCTAAACCAGTTAGCAGCTGGAATACGGATAGCCTGGTATTTAGGTATGATAGTGTAAATGTGGCCCGTTTAGATACAGCCATTGGCAACTGGCAGTGGAATACGTTTAAGGATAAGCTCACAATTATTCAGAAGTTAAGCCCACCGAAGCCACCGGCTGATACCACCCAAACCAAAGCAGCCCAACAGGGAGCTCGGGCCTTAGTAGGTGGTCAGGCTGAAAGTACGAAGCAGGAGGTGATTCTATACAGTCCCAAGGGAACATTTATTAGTGTTGAAGGAGATAGCTTAAAGGAACAGCAACTGAAGTATACGTTGCAAAAAGCGGAAGCCTACGGAACCCTCAAAGGCAAAATACAACCAACCGATAGTGCTTTTATTCTGCAGTTAGTAAATACCAGCGATAAAAAAATTATCAGGGAACTAACCGGAAGCCCAGCAGATTATGAATTCAATTGGCTGCCTGCCGGTACCTATCAGCTTAGGGTTATATTTGATGAGAACAAAAACGGGCGCTGGGATGCCGGCAACTTAGCAACTTTAAGCCCGGCAGAGAAAGTAGTTATAGTTCCGGAAGCTATAACTTTAAAAGAAAACTGGGTGGTGGAGCAACCCATTTTAAATGTGAATAAGCCGGTTAATACTGTGGAAACTGCTGACGAAACCAGTAGCCCAGCTGTGGAATTAGAGCAAGAGTAGAAGCCCGGTGGGATAAAAGGCTAATTTCCCGCAACTTATACCAACCGGATTAACAGCCTAAAAAAGTTTCAACAGGAAATTTAGCCTGATGTGGAACTTTAAGTGGATAACGGTAATAACCTATAGACTAGAAAGTTATGATACCTTACTTCAACCTTACATTTACTTATCCACACGCAGAAAGAATAGTAGGGTTAAAACTATACAGGTTATGCACCAATTCACACTATAATAGCAACAATAAAAAATTTTAATTATAAGTTTTATATATACTTATAAGCATGTGGATTATGAAGGATTGGTCGGTTTCGAAAAAAATTTTCTTGTTGGGCTTATGCTTGTTGGGGGTTGTTTTATGCCAGGCGCAGGAAGCAGATAAAATTGAGCTGGCTGAGCAATATTACGAACAAGGCGATCTGGAAAAAGCCCGCCCCCTGTTTGATGAAATAGCCAAGCGCGAAGAAAACTGGGCATCTATCCACAACACGTATCTGGAGCTGTTAATAAATCAGCAGGATTTCAGAACTGCCGAAAAATATCTGGAAAAGGTAATTAAGTACCGCGAGAACCGAGAACGCTACCAACTGGATCTGGCTCAGGTTTACGAGCTGAGCGGCGATACAAAAAAATCGGAAAAGCTGTACGATGATGTAATTCAGGCGGGTATTGCCAATCCGTTCAAAACCCACATGGTTGCACAAATGCTATCCGGCCGGCGGCTGTACGAACGGGCAGTAGCGGTATACACCCTGGCCCGGAGCCAGCAGGGCGAATCTGGTCAGGATTATTCTTTACAACTAGCCGCCCTGTATAATATTCTGGGGCAGGAAGATAAGATGTACGATGAGTACTTCCAATACATCAATACTTATCCACAGCGCGCTCAGCACGCTAAAAACATGCTGCAAAACCAGTTGCGCAGCCCCGAAGAAATGGAAGCGCTGGAAAATCGGTTGTACCAACGCCTGCAGGAGGAACCCAACAACGAAAACTACCCGGAACTACTGATATGGCTACACTTGCAGCAGAAGAATTTCTACGGAGCATTTGTGCAAGCGCGGGCCCTACAAAAACGCCGGGATAGCGGCCCAGATCAATTACTGGAAATTGGCCATATAGCGCAGGAGAACAAGGCCTACGAAAATGCCGTAGAGATATTTGAGTACGTAACCCAAAATTTCAGCAACCGCCCCGACTACTACCGCCTACGCAATTACCTAATTAACGCTCGCGAAGAACTGGTTAAGATTACTTATCCGGTTGATACGGCTGAAATTAGAACGCTGCTTCAGGATTACCAGGAGCTTTCGGCCCAAACCCGCGATTTACCCACCGCCCTGGAGGCTCAAAACAGTATGGCAATGTTGTACGCCTTCTATCTGGATGAAAAACCCAAGGCTGTAGAAATTCTTACTAAGTTGCTGGAAAACCCACGCATACCCCCTACCCTAAAGGCTAAAAGTAAACTAAGCTTGGGCGATATTTATTTGCTGATTGGTGAGCCTTGGGAAGCCGCTCTGTTATACGCTCAGGTAGACAAGGATTTTAAAGACGATCCGATGGGCTATGAGGCCAAGTTACGCAACGGCCGGCTCTCCTACTTCAAAGGAGAATTTGAGTTGGCTCAGGGGCACTTAGATGTGCTAAAAGAAGCAACCACCCGCGAGATTGCCAACGACGCCATGGCCCTAAGTCTGCTAATTAAAAATAACAGCTATTTAGATAGTACCGCGGGCCCGCTGAGAGATTACTCCGATGTGGAACTACTACTCTACCAAAATAAGCACCAAGAAGCAGCCCAGGCTCTACAAAATTTTCTTAAAAAATGGCCCAGCCATAGCCTTACCGATGAGGTGTATATGCTACAAGCTAAAAACTACTTGACCCTGGATGATGCCCAGGCGGCTATGGAACGCTTAGAGCGAATTACCAAAGAATGGGCTCAAGATTTACTGGCGGACGATGCGGCCTTTATGCAAGCCAGGCTTCTGCAGGAAAAACTGAACAAAACCCAGGAAGCAATGGCTGCCTACGCTGAGTTTCTAAAGAAATATTCCGGTAGCGTATTTGCGGCTGAGGCTCGCAAAAGGTTCCGGCAATTGCGGGGCGACGCGGTAGCTCAGTAAAATGTTAACCGGTAAAGTTTATAATTTTGTAATAATATAGCCAGTAAATAGAGCTTTTTTGCTGAATAAGTCCTATTTTGAAAGAACCTGATATTAAGGGTCAACTTTTACTAAAGCCGCCTACTCGGGTATAGTATGCCTGAAGCCTAGAGTTACAAAATTATGAGGAGTCCTGACCAGCCTGGTAGTGAAGATTTTCAGCCTTCAACGGCCAGCCAACCCGTACCCAAAAATGCGGATGAGACCCACCGTCAGCTAGATTTCCTGAACCTGACCAGCGACCAATACCGCTTGTTGGTAGAAACAATAGGTGCCGTAATTTGGCGGGCTGATATAGATAGCCTCGACTTTAGCTACGTAAGCCCGCAAGCCGAAAAGCTTTTCCACTACCCTTTGGAAGATTGGGTAAAGGATGACTTTTGGAAGAAAATTATTCATAAAGATGATGCCGGTTGGGTACTAAAAGCCTGCCAAGAAGCTACGGAAGAAAATCGGGAGCATACCATGGAATACCGCATAACCGATGGTAACGGAAAAATCCGCTGGGTACGCGATTCTATAAAACTGCACTGGGAAGATGGCGTAGCGGTAGAAAAAATTGGGGTGCTGGTAGATGTTACCGAAGAGTGCGAAGGTCGCGAAAAGCTTAAACGATCAGAAGAGAAATTCAGCAAAGCCTTTAACTCCTGCCCTATTCCGGCCACAATCTCTAGGGTAGAAGATAGCCTGCTGGTTAACGCCAATGATGCTTTTATAGCGGCTTCGGGCTATTCTAAAGATAAATTAATTGGCAAGAAAGCCACCGATTTGGGAGCTTGGGCAGATGAAGGCGTACGCGATAAAATTAAAGTCCAAATACAACAAGGCCATCAGGTAGCCCGCCTGCCCATAGTAATGAAAGACGGCCGCGGGCGCGAACGGCACCTGGTAATTTCGGCCACGGCTATAGAAGTAGAAAAAGAAGATTGTATGCTGGCTATGTTTATCGATTTGACCGATAGCCGCAAACAAGAACGCCGCCTGCGCGATTTAAGCCACGAACTGGAAACCTTTATGTACCGGGCCTCGCACAACCTTAAAGGGCCAGTAGCCTCCATTAAAGGACTTATATATCTGGCCCAAAAGGAAGTAAAGGATGCCCAGGCCTGCTACTACCTCGATCTGCTAAAGGCTACCTCTTTAACCCTGGAAAACACCTTAGAAGAACTGCTGGATATAACCCGCTTAAAACAAGGCAAGCTGGAAATTAAACGGGTAAACCTAGATGACCTAATTGACCAGGTATGCCGCAAGCTGCACCTGCTTACCGACTGGAAAGACGTAACCCTAAACCGCCAACTAGATAGTCATACCATAAATACCGACTTTCAATTACTGTTTTCAATAGTATTTAACTTAGTGGAAAACGCAATCCGGTACCGCGAGCCCGGCCGCAAAACAATTGTGGATATACGCTGCAGCTACACCACCGATTTTGTTCTGGAAATTAAAGACAATGGCCGGGGTATACCGGAAAGTTTTCAGGAAAAGGTTTTTGATATGTTTTTCAGAGCTAACGAGCAGGCTCAGGGTATTGGCTTAGGTTTGTATATAGTAAAAAATGCGGTGGAAAAACTGGGCGGAGAAATTAGCCTGAATAGTGAGGTAGACGTAGGAACAATAGTAAGAATCCAGTTGCCTGATATGCCTTACGCTGAACGAAATAGTGTTTAATAGCTAACAAATTTAGCAAAGGTTGCTACTGTAATATTTCATAATTCCAAATAAAATAGTACTTTCAGTAGAAATTAAGAAATTTCTAACCTATGGCTGCTACCCGTCTTTTTGATCTTCTTTACCAACAACAAAATAAGTTTCCTCAACCCGACTCGTTGGCCGCTAAGGTGGACGGCCGCTGGCTCCGCTATAACACCGGAGAAGTTATTGATATTGTAAACCAGTTAAGCCTTGGGCTTCTAAAGAAGGGAGTAAAAAAAGGCGATAAAATAGCCATAGTATCGCCCAACCGCCCGGAATGGATATTTGTGGACTATGCCGCGCAACAACTAGGTGCAGTAAGCGTACCCATGTATCCCACAATTTCGGAAGAAGATTATGCTTACATACTAAAAGATTCCGGGGCTATAATGGCTTTTGCCGCCGATAATGAGCTATATACCAAAGTAAAAAACGCCTCGGCCGATATACCGGAACTCACCGACAACATCTATACCTTTGACAAACTGGCTAATGCCCCGCACTGGAAAAGTTTATTGGAGCCGGCTAAGGGCGAAGATATAACTCAACTAGAGCCTTATAAAGCCGCAGTAGATCCGGATGATTTGCTGACTTTAATTTATACCTCGGGCACTACCGGCCGGCCTAAAGGGGTTATGCTTACCCACAACAATATACTCAGTAATGCTCAGGCAGTAGCTAACCTATTCCCCAATGTGGAACCGAGTTGCCGGGTACTAAGCTTTTTGCCACTGTGCCATATATTTGAGAGAACCGCTACCTACGCCTATATGAATATGGGCTTGGGAATTTACTATGCCGAAAGCATGGACACCATCGGCGATAACTTGAAGGAGGTGCAGCCGCAGGTGTTTGCCACTGTGCCTCGTTTGCTAGAAAAAGTTTACGATAAAATAGTGACCAAAGGTATGGAGCTTAGCGGGGTTAAGCGCAAATTATTCTTCTGGGCGTTAGATTTGGGCAATCGCCATATACCCAATAAACCCGGTAGCTTGTGGTACCGCCTGCAGCTCAAACTAGCCAACAAGCTAATCTTTAGTAAGTGGCGCGAAGCTTTGGGCGGTGATATTCGCATGATTGTATCCGGCGCGGCGGCTCTGCAACCTCGCTTGGCGCGGGTTTTCTGGGCAGCTCAAATTCCGGTTTGCGAAGCCTACGGCCTAACAGAAACCTCGCCCGGTATAAGCTTTAATAAGTGCGATCCTAAGCGGGTGAGGGTAGGCACCGTAGGCGAAGTGCTGGAAGGCGTTACCGTAAAAATTGCCGATGATGGCGAGATTCTGGTAAAAGGCCCTAACGTAATGAAGGGTTACTATAATAAACCGGAGTTGACCAATGAAGCGATAGATAGCGAAGGCTGGTTTCATACCGGCGATGTAGGGGAAATGATTGAAGGGAAATTCCTGAAAATTACCGACCGTAAAAAGGAAATGTTTAAAACCAGCGGCGGTAAATATATAGCCCCGCAGCCTATTGAAAATAAAATGAAAGAAAGCACCATGATTGAACAAATTATGGTGGTAGGCGAAGGCGAAAAATTTCCGGCAGCCCTAATAGTACCCAGCTACGATAATCTTAAAGAGTGGTGCGCCTATAAAAACTACGCCTGCGCAACGGGCAGCCTTGCCGATATGATTGCTATGCCCGAAGTTCAGGATAAAGTAGAACGGGAGGTTAAACGCCTCAACGAAGGCTTTGGTAGCTGGGAACAAATAAAGGAAATACGTTTGCTGGCCCAGCCGTGGAGCATAGAAGGCGACGAACTAACCCCTACCCTAAAGCTAAAACGCAAGAAAATTTTTGAAAAGAACCACGCCCTAATCAGTGGTATTTACCGAAGCCAGGGCAATTCGGTAGCAGCCGCGGTGTAGGGTTTGCTCCGTAGTTCTGGAAATATAGAGGCACTGCTGGTTGGCGGTGCTTTTTTATATGCCTGAAAGCGAATAACCTAAGCGGCAAAATTCAGTTAAATACAATACCTCTTTCAATTTTTATTCAGAACGTAAAACAACAGCAGATGGAAGATAAAGATTTTGCCTCAATATTTAGAGGTTCGGCAGTAGAAGCCGATGCCATACACGATTACCTAGATCAGATGGGCATAGGCTCGCTGGTACGTAACCACATGCAGGAAAACCTTAATGCCGGCTGGATGACCGCCGACTCCGAACACGCCGCCGAGCTGTTTGTAGCGCGAGAAGACATACCCCAGGCCAAAGCCTACGCCGATAGCATGTTTAACGAAGCCGGCGAGTTTATTGGAGCCCCGGGTGGAGCCCCGGGTGGAGCCCCGGGTGGAGCCGTTAATGAAGGTACTGCAGCCAACCACCCGGTAAATAATATTTCCGAAGTAAAGGATGACCCTAGCCACACCCAACCCATAAACCGGGAAGCGGCGCGACCGGCAGAGGTGCGGCCGGCAGAGGTGCGGCCGACCGAAACTGAACGCACACCCCCGCCCCCGCCACCCCACGAGATATAAGCAAAGAGCCCTTCAGAAATTAAATGAAGGGCTTTTTGCTTTGTATAAGTAGGCTCATACTAAATAAAACTACTTACAAGGCTAAAACCGTATCTTTAACCGGTGAATCGATTAGCAGAACCTCTGGTACCTCGCCAAATATTACCGGTAATAGTGTTGGCCCAATTTGCTTGCACTTCACTATGGTTTGCAGGCAATGCGGTAATGCCGGAACTGATAAATCGGTTTAGCCTGCCTTCTCAAAGCCTTATATACCTTACCTCAGCGGTGCAGGCGGGATTCATACTAGGTACATTAGTGTACGCTATACTGGGTATTGCCGATCGGTATAAACCTTCCCGGGTGTTTTTTAATAGTGCCTTGCTTGCCGCTTTAGCTAACTTAGCGGCAGTTTTAGATTTTAATACCTTAGTTAGCCTGGGGTTATTCAGGTTCTTGACCGGTTTTTTCCTGGCCGGCATTTATCCGGTAGGTATGAAGATTGCCGCCGATTATTATACCAAAGGATTGGGCAAATCGCTGGGGTTTTTGGTTGGAGCATTGGTGCTGGGTACGGCTTTTCCGCATCTGCTAGCCTACAGTAGTGCTACACTAAACTGGAAGGTAGTAATTGTGAGTACCTCAGGATTGGCACTAGCGGGCGGTTTAGCTATGCAATTATTTGTACCTGAAGGACCATTTCGTAAGCCTTCTGCCAAGTTTAACCCCAAGTTAATATTTAAAGCATTTGGTAATAAGAAGTTTCGGCGGGCGGCTATTGGCTATTTCGGCCATATGTGGGAGCTGTATGCTTTTTGGGCGTTTATTCCGGCAATACTTGTTCTTTACGCTGAAAAAGCTGCCGGCTTCAATCTAAATACTTCTCTAGTATCATTTCTAACCATAGCAATAGGCACTATTGGATGCGTTGTAGCTGGTCTAACTTCTTCCCGATTTGGAACCAAGAAGGTAGCCGTAGTACATCTTTCTATTTCTGCGCTATGCTGCTTAATGCTGCCGCTAATCTTCTTGGCTAACTCCGGGCTTTTGCTGGTAGCATTCTTGCTACTGTGGGGTTTTACCGTAGTGGCCGATTCCCCTATGTTTTCCACAATGGTAGCCAGCCGTGTGGATTCCCAGATCAAAGGTTCTGCCCTTACTATAGTGAATAGTATAGGCTACGCCATTACCATTGTGAGTATACAATTACTGGGTTCAGTTTTTGCGCAAAGCCCTACGGCTTGGGTTTTTTGTATTTTGGCTATAGGCCCGGTGGTAGGCTTGCTGTTTCAACTTTTGCCGGATAGGGGTAAGTAAGAGGTGGCGGAAAATTTCAGTAGGCGCAGGTTAGTGGTTTGAAAAAGATAATTTTAGCTCCACCCTAAGATCATTTCTTCTTCTGATCTTAGCATCTCGCTAAGGCCCATCATCCAGTAGTTTCTATCCAAAAGAAATTTACCCGCCGAGTTCCTCAACCAAATCTTTACGATAGCCCTCGCTAACCGGCACTTCTTTACCTTGGATAGTAACTTGGTGCCGCTCGGCTTTATCAATTTTATCCTTAGCTACTACAAAACTGCGGTGCACGCGGATAAACCGGCCGCTGGGTAATTGTTGCGTGGCCTCGCTAAAGGTAGAGCGCGAAAGAATTTTCTTATCGGCTAGTACGTAGCTTACGTAGTTGCCGGTGGCTTCCAGGTACAGAATATCCTCAAAAGAAATTTTAACTTGTTCGTAGCCAGTCTTAACGAAGATATGCTCCGGTTCAGCCGCGCCATTTTCAGCGTTGCGGAAATTGTGGAGTTCCTGGGCTTTGTTGCAGGCTTTTATAAAGCGCGGTAATGAAAAGGGTTTTAGAAGGTAGTCCACGGCATCCAGTTCGTAGCTGTCGGTGGCGTAGTCGGTATAGGCGGTAGTGAAAATAAGCAGGGGTTTACGCGAGAGGCTCTGGTAAAACTCCAGGCCCGAAATATCCGGCATTTTAATATCCAGAAACAGTAAATCGACCGGCTCGCGCTGCAGAAAGCTTAGGGCCTCAAAGGCATTGGTAAAGGTAGCCACCAACTCCAGAAACGGCACTTTAGTAGCGTGCGCCTTAATTACCTCCAAAGCAATGGGTTCGTCGTCTATCGCTATGGCTTTCATAAGCTTCGCTTTAAGTTCTCTAAGTCCTTCCGTTTATCTTCTTCGTATACCTCTCTAAAAATTTCAATGGTTTTAGAGTATTCGTCATAACTAAAAATTAACGAAGGAAACTCGGGTAGCCATTCTACCAAATTACCTACTGCGTTAGAATCTGCATCCCTAGTCATATTAATTCCAAGTCTATTCCACTCAACCAAATAGTCCAATCGTTTAATTTCAGCTACAATTATTGTGCAAGAGAAGTCGCAATCGTCCGGACACATAAGCACTGGACAAATGGTGGTTTTATTTTGCTCAGGAATAATTCTTGACCATACAACTTCCGAGTCCTTGTAGGAATACATCAAGTGCAATGCAGGAATTAACCCTGCATACAGATTATCAGGATATACTTCATCCAACCATCTATCGAGCCATTTATCATTTATTTTAAATTGTAAAAGGTCAATCACATGCTCATAAAGGCTAGGCTGAATTACTGCTTCTATTCTATCCATTATTTTAAGTCAATTTCCAGTTTCACTTTATGCTTGCCTAAGGCCTCCTGAATATCCAGCTTATGGCTTTCGGGATAGCTTAGTGCCAGACGTTGTTTTACATTTTCCAGCCCTATACCGCTTTTATCGGCTTCGGTATCGCTGGTAAGTTTAGTGTGCGTACTGTTGCTTACCTCTAAAACTACTTCTTCGCTACTGGCTTTCAAGATAACAATTATAAAGGAAGCCTCGCGCAGGCTAATGCCGTGCTTAAAGGCATTTTCTATAAACGGAATTAGCAGCATGGGCGCAATAGTAGCCTCGCCTTGGTAATCCTCAATTTCGGTTTTAATGGCTACGGTTGGGCTTTGGTTTATCCGCAGACTTTGCAGGTAGATATAATTTCGGATGTATTCTAACTCGCGGGTCAGGAGTATTTTCTCTTTCAGGTTTTCGTGCAGCATAAAGCGCATCATATCGCCCAGCATTTGTACGCCCTCGGCGGTACGTTCGGCCTTCTCCTGAATGGCGGTGCCGTATAGCGTATTCAGAATATTGAACAGAAAGTGCGGATTAATTTGCGAGCGCAGCATCTGCACATTAGCCGCCGACTGATCTGCTTCCTTTTTAAGATTGGTAAAAGCCTGTTTAGACCGGACCTCGCGTTTATACACCTCCCAACTAAAAGGAACAGTTATTAAAAGCTGAAACAGACCGTTGAATAGAACTATAGGAACACTGATTTCTGCGTCGTACAGGAATAAAGCTGCTAACAGACCTACCGGAATTATGCTAATTAGCAGAAGCAGTAGGCTTTGGCCAATATAATATAGTAAGGGCTTCTTTTTATTATAAGCTTTAGGCAGCAAATACTGAAAGGAGTACTGATAAAAGCCAATACTGAACAAGCCGGCTAGTATGGCAAATACTATAAGTGGAGCCTCAGCTTCACCAAGTAACAACAATGAGATAATTACTACATACAGCGAAGCGATAAGTACTATATAAGGCGCTACCACTGAGTACTGATTCCGAAGTTTTACATCGGATTTATGGAGAAAAATAGTAGCGTACTTTATAAGTTGGTAGAGGCCAAAAATTATAAAAACAGCGGTTAGAGCATTCGCATCTTTATATAGTAAGAATACAGAACCAATACTAGCAGCCAGCAAACCCAGGTTTAGCCCCACTTGCTTACTTTTTAAAAGCGAAGGAATAGTTTTAAAGTTATTCAGCAGAAATAAACCGTACAGCGTAACGAGTCTAAACAATTGAAAATAGTAGGCCGGCCTATCTTCCATCTGAACCCCATCTTCATTTATTACAATAGGCGAAGCATCTAACATACCGATAACAAGTACAATGGTAGCCAGTAGCAACTCAAACTTCTCGGATTTGGTAAGGGTGAACAAAGGCGTTTTCATAGCGAAATGATTATGCCACAATGCTAAAGCTTTTCGCCCAGCCCCTAAAATAAGTGTGATGGGTCGGGGGTATTATGGGATGGATTGTAATTTGTAGGATGTAGCCCCAGTAGCCCAAGGTTTAAACCTTGGGCTTTAACGATGTGATATGCATTTATAAGAGTCTTACCACATTCTCCACCCCATCCGTCACATCTTTTTTCATAGTGCCGGTCAGTACCTTAACCTTGCTGAAAACAAACTTAGTGCTATGCTCACCCTTAAAAACATCAGCAAAACCTACCCCAACGGCACCCGGGCCCTCAACAACATCAGCCTGACTATACCCAACGGTATGTTTGGGCTATTGGGTCCCAACGGTGCCGGTAAATCCAGCCTTATGCGTACGCTGGCTACCCTGCAAAAACCCGATTCCGGAGAAATTTACCTCAATGGAATTAATATACTAGAGCAGCCCGCCGAGCTACGGAAGACCTTAGGCTATCTGCCCCAACAATTTGGCCTATTGCCCAAGGTAAGCGCCGAAAAGCTCCTGAACCACTTTGCGGTACTTAAGGGCATAGCCAGCAAGGGCGAGCGAAAAGAAATTACCGAAGACCTGCTGCATAAAACTAACCTCTGGGAAAAGCGCAAGCACAAAGTTGGCGGCTTTTCCGGCGGCATGAAGCAACGCTTTGGCGTAGCCGTAGCCCTGCTGGGTCGCCCCAAGTTGTTAATTGTAGATGAGCCCACCGCTGGCCTGGACCCCGCCGAGCGCGTACGTTTCCTAAATCTGCTAAGTGAATTGGGCGAGGAAAGTGTGGTACTGCTTTCTACCCATATAGTAGAAGATGTAGCCGAGCTGTGCACTCGTATGGCAGTTATTAACCAGGGAACTATACTAGTAGAAACCAGCCCATTACAGGCCGTAGCCCATTTGCAAGGTAAAATATGGCGCAAGGTGGTAGACCGCTTTACCCTACCAGCCCTGGAAAAGATATACCGGATTGTTTCTACCAAATTACTAAGCGGGCAAACGCTTATTCATATTTATGCTGAAGAACCACCGCCCGGCTTTGAACCGGTGCCCCCAACCCTGGAAGATGCCTACTTCTGCACCCTAAACGGCTTTGCTTATACAGCTAAACGAGTGGAGGTGCTGGTATGAAGTGGCGCGAAATATTCCTGTTTGAGTTGGGCTATCAGGTAAAAAGGCCGGTAGTATGGTTGGTTATGCTGGGCGTAGCGGCATTTTCCCTAAACCTAATTCTTAAAAAGTCGGTGGCCCTGGCGGACGATATGCCCCTGATAGCCCCGCTTAACACTACCGCCCTGGCTATTTTTAGTAGCCAGTTCTGGCTGTTTTTATTGGCAGTAGTATTGGGCAGCGCCGCCGGTCGCGATTACCAGTTGCAGGCCGAAAGCCTTTACCGAACTTCACCGCTAACCCATTGGCAGTACGTAGGCGGCCGGCTACTGGCTACGGTCTTATTTGCCTTTGGCTGGATGATAATAGTGCTATTTGCCGGCCTGGCTGGCGCAGCCTTATTTGCCAATTTGCCGTTTGCCATATTTACCGGTTCAGTGGTAGTTAGTTTGGCAAAGGCTCTTCTACTTTTTGCCTTACCCAACCTTATTATTACCGCATTGCTTCTCTACGGCCTTATTTTACTAAGCCGGCAGCCTATGCTGGCCTTTGGGTTTGCCTTTTTTCTTCTGGCTTGGGATATAGTAATGATGCAGTGGCTGGGTATGCACTACCAACGTTGGGAGTGGGCGCAACTGGTAGATCATTCCGGCCTGGCCTTTCTTCAGTTTCAGAAAGATAGCCTTAGGCCGGAAATGTTAGCCGGCGCGCAGGTTGATATTCCCCCGATTTTTTGGCTAAACCGCCTGGTCTGGTTAGCTGCCGGCTTTGGTTTATTAAGTGCGGTCTTAAAGCTTAGCCGGTTTTCTATCAGAATTAAGAAAAATCAGGTACACAATGCCGTTTCCGTTTTAACCGCCGAAGACTGGAACCTAAGCCCTATACCGCTAATTAATCAGAACCTTTCGCTAAAAGGCAAAGCAATTCAGGTTTTTAAACTTGCCGGGTTTGAGTTGAAGCGAGCTTTATTCGGCCTTTTTGGTATAGCTATACTGGGTATACTAGTTTTTCTGGCCGCTGTACTTACCGAAATAATTGTGGCAGAAGGCTACGAAGTTTCTACCGGCAATATGCTGGTCTACATTAAAGGCCCGATAGTATACGGTATGGGCGTAATGCTGCTTATTATGCTGAGCGGTAAACTGGTTTGGCAGCAGCGCAATGCCAACGCCCAGGAAATTTACGATACCCTACCCCTTACCAGCGGACAACAATTTTTAAGCAGTCTGCTAAGCCTGCTAGGCTTGGTACTGATTCTGCAAACCGGCCTGTTTCTGGTAGGCATAGTGCTTCAGCTAAACTCCGACGGTTCATTAGAATTAGCTAACTACCTGCAGGCAATCTACCTATACCAGTTTCGGGATTTTGCCTTGATGGCAATGGTTTGCCTAAGCTGCCACATCCTGATAAACCAGCAGTACCTGGGCTACGCGGTGGCCCTGTTGGTCTTTTTAAGCAGCCAGCACCCTGCTTTGTTTGGTATAGAGAATCCCCTTCTGATTTTTAATTCGGCAGGAGAGATAACCGAAACCGAAAGGAACACCGGTGTTCAGGATGTAAGTAAGTATGTAGGGTATAGCCTGTACTGGTTAGGCTGGAGCTTACTGCTGTCGGGTTTGGCAATTAAATACCGTCCTATGGGCAATGAAAACAAGGTATTGCAAGCATTCAGGGCAGCATTTGCTAAAAACATGAGATGATGCGTAAAGTAAATAAAGTAGCCCCCCACCAGTTTTTTAGCGGGGGGCTTTGTTTACTTCTTTACCTAAACAGCCTCAACTACCTTAGTCTGAAGCTTACATTTGATCTCCTCAAAGCTATAATCCCTTAGCAATTCACCATCCTGAAAAACAGTAACTAACTGATCGGGGTAGGCAGTATAGTCGTTTTCGGCTACGGTGCGGTATTGCCCGTCCATTTCTACCAACTTCAGACGGCCGCGTTTACTCTTTTTAAAGCTGGCCTGAAGTACGCCCTGCTTGTTGAGTTCCATCGGGCTTTTCTGAACATCAACCTCGCGGCCTTTTACCCGCGCCCAGCTACACTTCAGGGCAAATTTTTGGGTATCCCTATCTACCTTTTGAAGTAGCGCGCCGCCCATACCCAATACCAGGTTTTCGGCACTGATGTTAGCCTTTTTAAGCGCCTCGTAAATTTCGCAAATGCTGTCGTAGTTCACGCCATCGCCCTGAATAACCCTAACCTGCGGAGGTAGTACCTTATAGCCTTTGCTATTAGTGGTATAGCCAAATTGCTGGAAAAGAATATCGAAAACTGCCAGAAGGATAGTAACCGGGTCGCCGCTATCGGGGCGAATTACCAACGTACCTTTGCGGTTTAGTACCTGCTGCTTCAGGGCCTCGCCCCAGTAACTTTCGCAGGCGCGGAGTATGTTGTAGCTATCGCTTACGCCACTATACCTTCCGGAAAGGTGTTGAGTACATGGCGGAAAATATCCAGCTCGCCTTCTTCGCCCAAAAGCGTGCATATGCTGTGTTCGGTAGCGGGTACACTTTTGCCGTAAACTTCGGTACTGTTGTAATACTGCTGAATAAGGCGGCTACCGGCCAGGGTATCACTTCCGTTAAAATTTAGTAAGTGAGCAGCGGCGCCAATGCCGGCACTTTCTACGCTGCTTACGCCCCGGAAGCCGAAGTCGTTCAGTACAAAAGGTATGGCACCTTTGCTTTCCTCATCGGCGGTTTCGCCAAATGCCTTTTCTACCACCTGGCGTACTTCGTGGCTTAGGGTTGCTACGGTAGCCGGGTACCAAACCTGCATTAAGAGAGTTTCCAGAAAATTAGTTAGCCAGAAGCATTTAGGGTCGGTATTTTCCAGCGTCATCAGTACGTTGTGTACCGGTACTTTGCTGCCTTCGGCTACAGCTTTTATGCGCACCGGTATGCGGCCTCCGTGCCGTTCTACTATATAATCGAAGCGGCTGCGATCGAACACATCGGTCCGGCCAAATACTTGGGTTAAGAATTTTTCGGCCTCGTCAATATCCTCGGTAGTTATTACGGTGCCTTCCAGATATTCCTTCAGAATGTATTGCAGGCCAAAGAATACAGTTTGGTCAAATTTACCGCCGCGGCTTTCCAGGTAGCTGTATAAATTGGTGGTGCCGGGGTAGTAAAGTTTGTGGTGGCTGTATTTATAAGCATCGGCCAGCAGAATTAGGTTTTGACGTTTCATGGCAGTGAGTAGTTAAGTGTTAATATAGAATCGTTAAGTTTTTATCACCTCATCCTAGCCTTCTCCTTAAGGAGAAGGAATTTCTAGCTGTGTTTGATTTAAGAGGTTTATTATAATCGGTTCCTTCTCGACTAGCCGTCCGCCAACTAGGAGAAGGCTAGGATGAGGTCAATTAAAATTTAAATAAGATTTGATGTAGTTTCAAGTACAACTCTGCTTTCCAACACCTTCTGCAGAAGTGGTTGGTGGGCTGAGTTAATCTGGTGATTTCTTAGCATTTCTTCGGCTTCATTCAGCGCAAACCACTGGGCTTCGGCTATATCGTCGCCGGCTTTAATTTCTCCGGACTTGTACTCTGCAGTAAATAACAGGGTAATAATTTGGCTGTTTTCCCTTCGGTAGCGCCAGTCTTCAACCCTAAAGGAAGCCAGATACTTTATTCTATTAAGTTCTATGTCACCGCATTCTTCGCACAACTCGCGTAGGGCTGCGGCTTCGTAGCTTTCATCGGTGGGGTCAGTAAAGCCGCCGGGCAAGCGCCAACTGGTTTCCTCCGGTTTCCGAACCAGCAGTAATTTATTATTATTTAGCAAGGCAATATCAACTGTAGGGTAAACGGTGGGGTACAGGCGGCTATGCGCGTAGAGTATTCCCTTCCGGAAGTCTTCGCTGTCGCCAATCAAATCCTGATAACGTTCGCGGATGTCGGTGGCGCAAATGGTACCGGCTTCGGCCAAAGTTTCGGTTGGGTAGCGGCCGCTATAGTAGGGAATAAAACTGTCGCGGCTACCGTATAGTCTAAAGCCTTCGCCCGGAAATGCATTGGCCAGCAGGCTATCCAAATTGTCGGACCAACGTTTATCGCTGGGGTTATCGGCTAGGGGCAATACGGTAATATGCGGATAAGCCTGCTGAATCATGCGCTGACGGGTTGGGTAGTCGTAGGGGTTTCTGACTGAACCTCGCACCGGTTGGGTACCCAATACAATTACAATTCGCTGATGGCGCTCGCTTACTTCCTTAATCAGGCTGTGGTGTCCCTGGTGTAAATATGGAGTTTGAAATCGGGCAATTATTATTCCTACGGGAGTAGCCATAGATATTTGCGTTTTATTTACACAAATATAGATTAACCCGAATATATCACAAATTTATTTTGCGTTTATTTTACACAAAATTCAATACTTACTAAATATCGAAGATAAAGCCGCTGTCTGTCAGTTGGTTGTATATATCGGTTCTGAACTTATATAAATTGCCCGGCCGGCCGGCTCCTTCTGGTTTACGCTTTTCTTCCAATTGTTCCAGAAAACCAAACTGCATAATTTTCTTCTTGAAATTGCGTCGGTCTAGAGGCCGTTCCAGTACGCTGGTGTACAAATGCTCCAGATCGGAGAACAGGAATTTCTCATCCAGCAAATCGAAGCCTATGGGCTGATAGGTGAGTTTGGCTTTTAAACGCTGGCGGGCAGTTTTAATAATTTCGGTATGGTCGAAAGCCAATTGGGGCAAATTATTCAGGGAAAACCAGGCTGCGTCGGCGGCATCGGTACTGGCATGAAGTTTAAAACTGCTCTGGCGTACTACGCCAAAGTAGGCCACACTCACTACCCGATTTCGGGGGTCGCGGTTGGGTTGGCCAAAGGTATAGAGTTGCTCCAGATAGCGGGTTTGCAGCCCGGCTTCCTCTTTAAGTTCCCGCGCTACGGCCTCATCCAGCGATTCGCTATCCTGAACCAGGCCACCGGGTAAGGCCCAGGCATTTTTATAGGGTTCCACCTTTCGCTTTATCAGCAAAAGATTAAGCCCGCTTACTTTATCGTAGCCAAAAACTACCGCATCTACCGCTACCTTAATGTTTTGCATGGGTTCAGAAAGAAATTCAAAATTAAAAATTTATTAAAGTACCCAGGCCTATATGGTAAATAAGTTGCTAGAAACCATTGTATAAATCCCGGCTTTCCTCCACCTTTTGGCTGCAATGCCCATTGTGTATACTACTCACAAACCTGTATATGCAGTAGCCTTCAATCAACCAATTCCGCTTTCAATCGTGTACTATCCCTATGCCCGAAGCCTATAGCCAAAATACCCTACAGAAACTTAGCGAACAACTGGAGGTAATTTACCACCAGGTTAAGGCCCAGGAAGAAAAACATTCCGAACTTCTGGAAGGCCTGCACCCAAACTGGCAAACCAGCGGCCGCAATTTACTGCATTACCTGGCTATGCGCACCTTCGATCTGCGCACCCTGCACGATCAGCTTTCGGCCCTCAGCATTTCTTCGCTACGCTATTCCGAATCGTATACGCTGGCTAACCTGAGCCGGGTGCTTTACCTACTAAAACTATTGCAACAGGAAAGCTGTGTGCTACGCGCCGAGGATACAAAAATTGACTTCTACACCAGTAAGGAGTTGCTACAGAAACAGGCCGACCGCCTGTTTGGAACCCGTACCGCCCATCAGGATAACCGCATTATGGTAACCCTGCCCGAAAAAGCGGCTACTGATTACCAATTTGTAAAAAGCCTGCTTGCGGCCGGTATGGATTGCGCCCGTATAAACTGCTCGCACCATACGCCCCAACAATGGCAGCAAATGGCCGACCACGTACGCCGGGCCGAGCTGGAAGTGGGCTATAAATGCAGCATTTACGTAGATTTGGCCGGGCCTAAAATAAGAACCGAAGAAATTCCGGAAGGGAAAAAATACCACCGCTTTTCGGTAGGCAATAAACTGGTAATAGGCCGCAAGCTAAAGCATATAAAAGGCCACAAAGAAAAAGGGTATTCCATAAGCCTGCCCCAGGTTCTGGATGATGTACAAGCCGGCCAACCTATCTGGTTTAACGATGGTAAGCTGGGTGGCAAAATACTGGAAGTACACAACCACCACCTGCAGGTAGAGCTAACCTATACCGAAAAAGAGAAGAAGAAACTTAAGATAGATAAGGGCATTAACCTGCCGGAAACCGAGCTAAACCTACCCGCCCTTACCAAGGCCGATGAGGAAGCCCTGGATTTTGTAGCCGACCGCGCCGATATTGTAGGCTACTCCTTTGTGCG
Organism: uncultured Roseivirgaceae bacterium; assembly: GCA_964504565.1. Classification (GTDB taxonomy): domain Bacteria; phylum Bacteroidota; class Bacteroidia; order Cytophagales; family Cyclobacteriaceae; genus Cesiribacter. Next base: position 262,002 of record CAZDEY010000001.1, on the reverse strand, counting down.
CACGGTAGAAGATATAGCCCTACTTCAGGATAAACTGAAGGAACGGGGCCTGGAAGATTTGGGTGTAGTGCTTAAAATAGAAACCCGCCAGGCTTTCGATTGCTTTCCCGATTTACTTTTTCAGCTTATGAAAAGCCGGCGGGCCGGTATAATGGTGGCCCGGGGCGATTTAGCCGTTGAAATTGGCTTTGAACGCATTGCCGAAGTGCAAGAAGAGTTGCTCTGGTTGTGCGAGGCGGCGCATATGCCCTGTATTTGGGCTACTCAGGTTTTGCGCAACCTAACCAAAAAAGGTATTGCTACCCGCGCCGAAATTACCGATGCGGCCATGTCGGTGCGGGCCGAATGCGTAATGCTTAATACCGGCGACTATTTAGTGAAAGCCATTGAAACCCTGGAAGACATACTAAACCGCATGCAAGACCATCAGGTTAAGAAAAACACCATTATGCGGCCCTTGCAAGTAGCCCGCGATTTTGCAAACCGTTGAATATTACCTTAACTTTCTTACTTAAAAACCTAAACATAAAGCAGCCGAGCCTATTTCAACCAGTACCTAAGGGTTATCAGCAAAATTATGGGGGAAAAGAACACCAGCATGTCGGCCGCCGCCGGCCTTATAAAAGAACACCGCGATAAGGTAATGCAGGAGTGGATGCAGCAGGCCGGAAAAAAAGTATTGGCCGCCGGTATTACCAACAGCTTAGCCCTTAGGGATCACCTGCCGAGCCTGCTCGATTACATAGCCCTAATTTTAGAAGACGAGCCGGACTGGTCCAGCGAATCGTTAAAGGCCAGCCCGCACTACCAAGATGTGGGCAACAGCAGTAGCGAGCACGGGCGGCACCGGGCCAGCACCCAGGCCTACTCGGTAGAGCAAATTCTGCACGAGTATATAATACTGCACGAAATTACGGCTAAACTACTGGTAGATCATGAGCTAAACTCGCCCGATGTGCTAAGTACGGTATCGTTTACGTTTGAACACGCTATGCAGAAGGCAGTCCTTTCGTTTTCTACCTCTATAGACGAACTGCACGAAAAACTTATTGCCACCTTTGTACACGATTTACGCAACCCTATAGCCAACGCCCAATTAGCGGCCAGCCTGTTAGAAAATACGCTACCAGATGCCAAAGGCGAAAAACTGGTAGGCATGATTAAAATTAGCCTGGAAAAATCGCTGGCTATGATCAACGAACTAACCGAACTGGTTACCGCCCAGGCCGGTGCCGGCTTAATGGTATACTTTGAAAACAGCGATTACTGTATACCGCTAAAATCGGTTCATGAAGATTCGGAACATATGTACAGCCAGCCAATTACCATAAACTGCCCCAGCGGAAAGGTAGAGGGTATTATGGATGAAACCGCTATACGCCGGATGATGGAAAACCTGGTTACTAATGGGGTTAAGTACAGCCAAGGAAGGGGTCAAATAGAACTTGGCCTTACTGATAAACATGATGAAATAGAGTATAAATTAGTAACTAAGGAGTGGCAGCTTTCAGAGGAAAAAGTAAGCGAAATAAACGAGTTTTTTAAAGGATATATAACGGCTCAGCAAGCCAAACACAGCGATTTGGGAAACTGGGGCATGAATTTAGCTATGGTTAAAGCAGTAGCCGATGCTCACAAAGGTATAGTTGAATGCAATAGCCACGAAGATGGTACTCAGTTTATTATTACGCTGAGCAAAAAGCCATCAAAAGCCGGTAAAGTACGTACCAGCCTTAGCCAGCCCGCCGGAAACCACACTAAACAGTAGCCCAAACCACTCAGTAGCTTCGGTTACCACCTATCACCACTTTAAGGTTAATTAACACTAAGTATAGTGTAAGGCGTATAGTATATTTCCATATTGCGGTATACCATAAAGATTAGCCGTTATGCGAGTACTTTTAACCTGCCTGATTGTATTTTTAAGTGGAAGCGTGTTGGCTCAGTTTCCGGGTATGGGGGGTGGCCCCAGCGTTAAAGGTAAAATTTCCGGTATAATAACCGATGCCGATAGCGGCGAGCCTATACCCTACGCTACGGTTACGCTGTTCCGGAAACAAACCCGCCCGCCCAAGTTACCCGATTCGGTTACCTTTGAGCCTTGGAAGCAAATTGACGGTGCCCTAACCGCCGAGGACGGCAGCTTCCGGCTAAAAGATGCCTCAGTGGGTACTTACCGACTAGATGCCAGTTTTCTGGGGTACGAAAAGCAAAGCTTTGAGGTGGAAACCACCGGGGCCAAACCCGATGCCGATTTGGGTACCATAACCCTGCAAACTGCCGATGAGGTGATGGAGGGCGTAACGGTAACCGGCCAGGCCGAAACCATAGAAAACCACGTAGATAAATTAGTATTTAATGCCGAAAACGACGCCAGTTTAGCCGGTGGTGATGCTACCGACGTGCTACGTAAAACCCCCATGCTAACCGTTGATATGGACGGCAACGTAAGTCTGCGTGGCAATAGCAGCGTTCGTTTGTTAATTAATGGCAAACCTTCTACACTCTTCAGCAATAATGTAGGCGAAGCCCTAAAAAGCATACCCGCCGATGAAATTAAGAAAGTAGAAGTAATTACCGTGCCGGGTGCCAAATACGAAGGCGAGGGCAGCGGCGGTATTGTAAACATCATCACCAAAAAAACCGAAATAGAAGGCTTTAAAGGAACTGTAAACACCCGCGCCGGTATACGCGGGGCCGGTGGTGGTCTAAACCTGAACCTGGGGGCCGGACGCTTTGGCCTGAACGGCAACATATTTGGCAATAAAGGCTTTTACCGCGATAGCGAAAATTATTTGGAAAGCCGGGCCCCGCTGCCCGATGGCACAATTCAGGTGCGGGAGCAGGAAAGTTTCGGTAAAAGCCGGTTCGACTTTCTATCCGGCCGGGTTGGGGCGTTCTACGATTTTAACGCTTACAATAGCCTAAACACCAGCATAAGCTTACGGGGCTTTGGCAACGAAAACGATTCTAGAACCTTTGGCGACAGCTACCTACTTTCTAACCCCAATCAAATAATTGATACCGACCGTATTGGCTATACCACTTCCAGCAATACTTCTTTCGACTGGTCCACCGACTTTAGAAGAACGTTTGAGGGCAGCGAGCGGGAGTACTCGGCGGCGATTCAGGTATCGGGCACTACCGCCGACCAGGATATTAACTTTACCCAAACCAGCGATATACCCATTCAGGAGTTTGTAAGCCTTAACGCCAACCAAAGCCGCAATATGGAGTATACCTACCAGCTTGACGCCGTAGAGCCGATAGGTAGCTGGGGCAAGCTGGAAGTAGGAGGTAAGGCGGTTATCAGAAGGCTGGCCAGCGACTACGAGGTAAGAATTGACGGCGAAATAGACCCTAACCAAACTAATGAGTTTGATTATAACCAGGATGTTTGGGCTGGCTATACTTCCCTAAAAACTAAGTTTAACGATAAGTGGAGTTTGGTAAGTGGTTTGCGTTACGAGCATACTACCATCGGTTTCGATTTTGCCGATGACCAGCCCGACCCCGGCAATGAGTACCAAACCTGGTTACCCAGCGGTATACTAAGCTATAATTTTACGCCCATGACAGCTCTAAAAGGCAGTTTTACCCGGCGTATTCAGCGGCCCAGCCTGTGGTTTTTAAACCCATTTGTCCGCCAAAATTCGCCACAATCCGTATCGCAGGGCGAGCCTACCCTAGAACCCGAAATTACCGATCAGTACGAACTAAGCTTCAATACCCTAGTTAAGCAAAATCCGGTAAACTTCTCGGTTTTCCATAGCCGCACCACCGATGTTATTGAAGGTTTTACCGATGTGCGCACCAATTACGAAGGCTTTGAAAATGACACGCTTTACGTTAGTAGTTTTATAAACGCCGGCTCGCGCAACGCTTGGGGGTATACCGCATTTACCAACGTAAAACTGGCTAAGTGGGCTTCGGTATTCCTGAGCACCGATGGGAATTACGCTACTATAGAAAGCCCGGTACGTAACCTAAAAAACAGCGGGTTTCAGTTTGGCGGAAACATAGGCTTCAACTTCACCCTGAAAGGCGGCTGGAAAATTGATGCCTTTACCTTCTATCGCAGCCGCCGGCCTAACCTGCAGGGTCAGGAGCCGTCGTACGCTTGGTATAACTTTGGTTTCCAGAAGGAAATTTTTGGCGAAAAAGGCTCTATCGGCCTAAACGCCGGCAACCCATTCGGCCGCTGGCAACGCTTCGAGAATACTACCGATACCCCTACCCTATACCAACGCAGTGTGTACCAATTTGAGCAGCAAGACGTCCGGCTCACGTTCCGCTACAGCTTTGGCGATATGAAATTTAGGCAGAGCACCCGCCGCTCTAAAATAAACAATACCGACGCCAAAGACGGCGGCGGTGGCCAGGGCGAGGGAAATTAATGACTGGTCACGCTGACCCTGAGGAAGCTCAGGGTCAGCGTCTGTTTATATAAATGCCAACCCTAGATTTTAGGCTGCTTTAAATCAGTACACTGAATATTTTAACAAATTGTTTAGTTGAATAGGTTTGATTTGTTATATTTAACCCAACCAATTAATTTTTAAGCAATTATGAAGAGAGTAACCCTAACCTATGCTCTGGCATTTTGGTGTGTTATAGCCACCTACGCCCAAACTACCGATACCTACTATACTTCTACTAAGAAGGCTTATTCATTGTACGAAAAAGGAGAATTTAAAGAATCGGCCCAGGCGTACCAACAAGCATTTGCGGCCAACGGCGGCAAGGCTACATTAGAAGATAGGTACAATGCCGCCTGCAGCTATGCCCTATCCGAGCAGGTAGATTCGGCCTTTTACCACCTGTTTTACTTGGCCGAAAACCCCAAAATTGCCTACCACAACCTAGATCATATTTCAACGGATAGTGATTTGGACATTTTGCACAAGCTCAAGCGTTGGGATGAATTGCTGGCTATAGTTTCTGCTAACAAGAAAGAGTACGAAAAAGATTTTGATCACGAACTGGTAGCCATGCTGGATAGCGTATACGCCACCGATCAATTGCACCGCCGGGAGATTATGACTGCCGCAGAAGAAAAAGGCAACGACTCGAAAGAGGTAAGAGCCCTGTGGAAAATCCAGAGCCGCTACGATTCGCTAAACACAGTAGCCGTAACCAAAATTTTGGACGAGCGGGGCTGGCTGGGTGCCGATGTAATTGGCGGCAAAGGCAACCTGACCTTGTTTCTAGTAATTCAGCACGCCGATACTGAGGTGCAGGAAAAATATCTGCCCATGATGCGCCAGGCCGTAAAAGACGGTAAGGCCGAGGGTTCCAGTTTAGCTATGCTGGAAGACCGGGTGGCACTGGCTCAGGGCCGAAAGCAACTATACGGTAGCCAAATTCATACCGATATGGAAACCAACCAGTACTACGTTGCCCCGCTGGAAGACCCCGACAATGTAGACGCCCGCCGGGCCGAGGTTGGGCTTCCGCCCCTGGCTAGTTATACCGAATACTTTGGCTTTAAGTGGAATTTAGAAGAATTTAAAAAAGAACAAGCCGCCCGCGAGGCTAAAGAGAAAGCTGCTGGAACTCCGAAAGGAAAATAGTTTCTTATTAAGAAGATTGTAAAAAGGAGCCGAAATTTATTTCGGCTCCTTTTTATTGCTGTTCGGTATACAAAGTAGCCAGTTTATTGCCCAACCTGATACATGATTTTTCCAAGTAATAGTAACTAAAAACACTTAATATTAGCGTGAGGGCAAAAGCTGTGGGCAGGTGCCAAAAATTTACGGTTTCAATACCAAACCCATTTAACACTAAATGAACCGCCCAACCGCTTACCCCCCAAGTAAGGGGGTGTAGTAAATAAACCGAGTAGCTAATTTTGCCCAGTAAGCTTAGGGGTTTATGAATAATTTCGGCCGGCTTCCCTTCCAGAGAATACAGCACAAAGCATAGTACTATACAGGAGGTGCTTAAAAGCAGCCGGCTTGTTCCGAAAATTAAATTACTGAATTCTGGGGGAAGAGGTAGCATAACTAATAAGCCCACCGACACTACTAGTATTCCGGAAAGCATTGGCACGGGCAAGCTAATTTTCTTTATAGAAGCCAAGCCAACTCCTGCCACAAAATATAGTAAGTTATTGAGTGGATTAGTGTAGGTTACCCATTGGTCAGCTATAGTTTCATTGGCAGAAAGCTTGAAGTAGGTAAAGTAAATGAATAGACAAAGCACGCCAACTAAGCCTATCCAAAAAATACGTTTCCGAATGAATACGAGCAGTAGCGGAAACAGCAGGTAGTACACCAATTCATTGCCAATTGACCAGGCTACCGGCGAGTAGTGCCCGCTCCAGTTTAGCAGACCGAACAATCCGCTGTAATTCATAAATACGGGCCAGATAGAAACAGAAATACTGTTCTTAAAGATAGTAATGGTTGTAACCAGCCATAGCAGGGGGTAAATCCTAAATACTCTTTTCAAGAAAAAACCCCTCAAGCCGTTCCAATGCAGGAAAATCTTATCAGCATAAGCATAGTATAAAGCAATTCCACTCAGAATATAGAAGATCGAAACACCGTATATTCCAATCCTTCCTAAAAATTCATTAGCGGTAAAGCTTTTAATACCCCATAAAAAGAAATGATACAGCATTACCCCTACTGCCGCCAGGCCCCTTAGATAGTCCAGGTAGTGCAGCCTGGCCGAAGACGAAAAATGGGGATATTGGCTCAGGGGCATACGGTGTTAAGTATAAAGTTGCCCGAAACTACCAGGTTTGTGGCTAAATACTAAGCTAGCTGCCATACCATCCAGCCGCTCATGGCAATCATTAAGCCGTCTTCAATAATGGTAACTGTGCTCATGGGCAGGTTAAAAACCGCCCCCAAGCAGGCACAGCGTATTTTGCGCTGGTTTAGTACACTCTGCAGCACACCAATTATACTTACCGACATTACCACCAAGGTTACTATATTGGTGACCAGCAAATTATAATCTAGCAGAAAGGCAATGCCCAAGGCCAGTTCCAGAAAAGCGTAAATATACCCCCAGGCGGGTACCTTTTTAGCAACCACATCGTACATAGCGTAGCTGGCGGCAAAGTCGCGCAGGTTTAGCAGTTTAAAAAAGGAAAAGACTAAGAAGAAACCGGCCATAAAGTGGCGCATCCACTCAAACATATCGAAGCCCGGTTGCAGGGTTTGAATAAGCAGCGTTATACCGCTTATATACACAAACACCAGCAATATGGGCCGGTAGGTTTCCAGCCAGCTCCGAGTATCGGGTTCATCTGTTGAGGTTGCAGCAGTAGAACTAGTGTACAGGCCGTTAGTTTTGGTTGAACCATTCTCGCTCACTATATATTTACTTTGCGGGCCGCCCAGGGCCTGCTGCAATTGAACTGTGGTTAGGGGTCGGCTGGTAGTAATAGTAGCTGTTTGGTTTAGGTGCGAGGCGGTGGCTTCGCTCACTTCGGGCAGGGCTTCCAGCTTTTTTTTAACGGATGCCTCGCAGCCGCCGCAGGTCATGCCGGTTACTTTATAGGTATGGGTCATAGTTAATTAGTAAATTACCGAATTGGCTAAGTACTGAGTAATTCGGGACATCAAACCACAAAGGTATGTATTTAGGTATAAAACAGCTTATTGCCCTATTTGGTGTGTTGCTTATAAGTCAGGGTATATTTTCTCAGTCCCTTCAGCAGAAAATGCTTGAACAGCTTGCTCCAATTCGGTAGCAGGTTCAGCTAATTAATTCTTACAATGGCTATAAAATTAAAAAGGTAGAGCTTGAAGAAAGTACTGAAGGCGGTCAGGCTAATTACTACTTCAGAAACGATAGTCTAAAAAAGATTGTAGTGTATACATTCGGCGAGATGGGTAAAGTAACCGAAGAGTATTATTTGCAAAACAACCGGCTTATTTTTGCCTACGAAAAACAAACTAACTATAACCGACCATTCTACTACGATTCAGCCCAAATGGTCATAAACAACGATACCGAATTTCATCATCCTAAATGGTTCGAAGAAGTTGAAATCAGAAGCTGGTTCAATACGGATGGGTTAGTTCATTATGCTGAAAGTAATGATTGCGGTGCTCCCTTTGCTCGCGATTATCTGAAAGAAGTAGGTTTTAAAACCTTAAGCCGGGTTAAAGAATTAGTAGCAGCCCAGCCGTAAAGCATTAAGAATTTTTAGTAACCTCATCTGTTAGGCTCTTCTCTAAACCCGGTTATGTTGCCAGAGTAGGTTGTACCAAAGCATAATGAGCTAAGTACACTACAGAGCTGGCTTTAGGATAATCCAATCCGGGGGTATACGGGTTTGGTTTCAGGATTTCTTTTATACAAATCAATTAAAATGTGGCTTTTCTTACATTACTGCCGAAAAAAAAGCCTAGATGTACACCATTATCTTTGCTGAAAGCACATCTGCTACTAAACAGAAGGCAAAATTCAATGTTTAAACACTTTATTAGGTATTTAAACAAGTAAATTCTGAGAGAAATAAGAATGAGTTTACAAAATAATATAATTATACTAAGATAGAATTATACCTATTTTCCGAATTACTTACATTTAGCCAAAAAACTCCCTGAGGGTTTAGGTCGTAATTAGCCTCAACACGCTATGAATCTACGACTACTCATTCTCTCTTTATTTCTGCTGTTCTCTAGTTCAGCCATTGCTTTTATTTTCTGGCATCAAGAGATACGGTATAGTTTACCCGCCCCCGTACCGGCTGGTTATCAGCAAATTTTGCCTATGGAAGAAGTAAATGTAAGCGGTTTACTGCCCTCACTAAGCAACAGCAAACCTACGCTGATTCATTTCTTCAATCCGCTATGCCCCTGTTCCAGATTTAATACCCAACACTTTAAAAGCCTGGTAGCTGCATATGGCCAACAGGTAAATTTTATAGCCGTAGTACCAGCCGACGATCTGGTAGAAGAAGCCCGAACCTACTTTCCGGATAAACTTACTGTGGTAGCCGATAGCAACGAAGCAATTGCCCAAGCCTGCGGCGTATACGCCACGCCCCAAGCCGCCCTACTAACCCCTGATAGTAAGCTATACTACCGTGGAAACTATAATAAAGCTCGCTACTGCACCCAAGCGCAAAGCAATTACGCCCAGCTAGCCATTGAAGATTTGCTGGCCGGTTTACCCGCCAAGGC
>CAZDEY010000001.1:246343-252828 GCA_964504565.1 uncultured Roseivirgaceae bacterium | reverse complement strand
GTGCTGGCCACCCAATCCTACGGCTGCAGCCTCGACGAACGCGGCTTAGGCTTCAACCCATTTCAATAAATAATTACCTAAAAATACCATCCCTTCATGACCTCAACTCTACACGCAGATCATTTTGCTACTATCCGAAGTAAAGCTGATAAGATTATTATGCGGGCCCTGTGGCTGTACTTTGGCTTCGGCTTGTTCGTAGCTTTCTTTTACAATACCTGGCTGGTGGCCATTAGCATAGGCGGTTTGGCCCTGGCCAGCGTATACGTTAGCCGCTGGTTGCTGCCCACCCTGCGGGTGCATCAGTACGTGGCCAGCGCGGCCCTGGCGGTGTATATGGCGCAGTTTATTTACCAGATGCACGGCCTGTTCGAAATGCACTTTTTCGCCTTTATTGGCGCTACGCTGCTTATTGCCTACCAGGATTGGAAGGTGTTTATACCGCTGGCCCTATTAGTAGTGGTACACCACGCGCTGTTTGCCTACCTGCAGTACTCCGGCCTCAGCGATGTTTACTTTACCCAACTGCAGTATATGGATCTGCAGACCTTTATATTTCATGCTGCTTTGGCCGTAGTAATTGTAGGCATATGCGCCTTTTGGGCTTACGATTTTGCCCAGCGCACTAGTAAGCAAAATAGTATTACCGAAAATCTGGAAGAGCAAATTGGCCATATGGAACACGGCATTGCTTTCGCTACCGAAATTAGCCGCGGTAACCTTAAAGCACAGTACCAAAACCATACGGAAGATGACCAACTTAGCCGCGCCCTATTGGAAATGCAGAAAAGCCTGCAGGAAGCCGCCGCCCGCGAGGAGCAGGAGCGCTTTACCAACCGTGGCCTGGCTACCCTGAACGACATACTGCGTACTCACCAGCACGATACCCAAAAACTGGCCGACCTGGTGGTGAAGGAAATGGTAACTTATTTGGGCATGAACCAAGGTGGTTTGTTTTTAGTAGAAGGTGAAGAAGATGAAAAATACTTACAACTAGCCGCCTGTTTTGCCTATAACCGCAAAAAGTACCAGCAGCGCCGTATAGAAATTGGTGAAGGTCTGGTTGGTCAGGCTTATTTGGAAAAGGATATTAGCTACCTGACCGACCTGCCGCAGGGCTATACCTACATAACCAGCGGCTTGGGCGAGGCTACAGCTAATTGCCTGCTAATAGTGCCTATTATGAATAACGATACAGTAGTGGGTGTTATGGAACTGGCCTCGCTACAAATAATTGATCCGGACCGTATAGGCTTTGTACGCCGGGCGGCCGAGCTAATTGCTTCTTCTATACAAAGTGCGCAGGTTAGCAAGCACACCAAGCAGTTAGTAGAAGACCTGCAGCAGCAAACCGAACATATGCAGGCGCAGGAAGAAGAAATGCGCCAGAATATGGAAGAAATCAGTGCTACCCACGAAGAAATGGAACGAAACAGCCGCCGCTACCAGCAAATGTTGGAAGAACGCGATGCCGAGATAACCCGCCTAAAAGCTAAGCAACGGCAAGAAGAATTTGCTTATTAAGCAATGTTGAGAAGAAGGGAAAACCCGGCGGTTATTACTGTCCGGGTTTTTTTGGTTTGAGCCAGCTGCTAAGCTACTACGTAATTACTTCAACCTGGTAAGCGGTGGTTATAGGTACACTCTAGTTAGCCAATCACAGTACAACTCAATTTTGCCGGTACGAGGCCTCTTCTGCTTCTTCGAGCAGGCGGTTCATTTCGTAAATTACCTTATCGGCCTCCTGCGATGATTCCTTAATGTAGTCAATAATAAGGCGGAGTTCATCGACCGTTAATTGGTAGGTAAGCAGGTTAGAAAGGCCTAATAAGCGGGCTACCGGGGCTCTGAGGATATGCGAGTTCTGAAACGCAATTTGCTTGATTCTTTCGTTCTGATACGTAATTTCCCGGGTACGGTTTACTACCTCTGCCTCCAGGTTCTGGTTAAGCTGAGCTAACTGTTGATTATAGCGTTTTTGCACTACGTGCCGCCTAAAGTAGCTATACACCAGCAGGGAAAGCATAACCAATACTCCGCCCAGCAACCAGTTTATTTTCCGGTTTTGGCTGTTCTGAACCTCCAGGCCGCTGAGGCGCTGGTTAGCTAGCTTAAGTTCGCTTTCGGCCTGTAACAGGTTAAGGGTTTGCTCCTGCCGGTGCCGTACCAACTCATTCAAAGCATCAAACTGATTTTGTAAAGCCGCAAAACCGCCCTCAATATCGCCGTTTTGATAATAATACTGCTGGGCTAGGTTGGTATAATCGGCTAAGATTGAAGCCTGCCGAACGTACTGTATATAGTGGTTGGCCTGGCTCAGGTGGTAGGCTACGCTATCATTTTGGTTTAATGCCAAGTGAGCTTTGCCTAATATAATGTGCAGGCCCACCACACTACTTAACCGGCCCTGTTTTAATGAATATTTCAAGTCGGCTTGGGCTAGGGGCAGCACCTCTGGGTAATTACCCTGCCGCAGGTGAACGTAAGAAAGGTTACCCATAGCGTTGTAGTATACCGCAGGGTTATTAGCCTTCTTAGCCTGTAGAATAACTTTCTTTAGAGCCTCCTGGGCCGGTTTAAGGCTATCGGGGGTATTTAAAGGATAAGGCAGTTAGTACCGAACCTTGGTTTGATAGTAATTCCAGTTTAATTTCCTCAAGAAGTAAGGTTTGCTTGGGGTTAGTGTTATTAACTTCGTTTAGTGTTGAATTAAGCAAATTGTATCCGCCGGCATAGTTTTCGGCTCGCAGTAAGCTGGCTGCGTACCAATTCTGGATGAGCCAGCGCATTTCCGTTAGGTTCTTTGTTTTGGCATGATCCAGCGCTTGTCGGTATAAATTATCGGCAGCCTCAAAATTTTCAACCTGAGCCGAAAGTAAGCCTTCAATAGTATACAAATACCCTTGGTAAGCTTTAAGCTCGGGTTTATTGTGTAATAGGGTTTTAGCCTGCACCAGGCGGGTGGTAGCACTGGCGGCATCAGTCCGGTACATAAGGTAGGCACCGCCCAGCAGCCCAAAAAATTGATCTACCAAATAGGGTGAGTGCTGGCTTAGGGAATCGTAGTGGCTTACCGGCTTACCATATTCCGGGTGGTTTAAAAAAAACGTGCTCAGACGATTTTTATACGAATTATATTGAGGCTGAGCTTGTAAATTTAGGGGAGAAAGCCCCCCCGCTACTAATAGTATACCACTAACAAAGACCAGAACAGAAGCTCGGCCAGGCTGCCAATTAGCAATAGTATACGGAAATCTCTTAGACATATAACAGTATCGGAGCCTGGTGCTAAAGCAGCTAAGCCTTTAAAGTAATAAAGTTTACCTTAAAATTACAAAGTAACCAATTAACTAATTCTCCGGTGCCGGCTAAGAATTTATTAGTTTGCTACCTTAGTTTATAGTTATTTATTACCGATGTAGCAGATAAAAAAGAGCTGTAAAGCCCAACCTGCTTAGTCAGTATAAGCACGCCAAACCAAAGAAATCATACGGTAAAACTGGGCTTCGGTAAAATTATACTCTTGTTCGGTATTAACCCTATGAACCAGCACTAGCCGGCTGGCCGGGTACACGCCCAGCATGTGTACGCCGGCACCGGTATGATAAAAAGATTTTGCCGTTCGGTTTTCGGTGGGCATTAGCACATTCCAGAGCATGCCGTAACCAATACCGTAGGTTGGATTAGTTATAGAATAAGCTGTAGTAGAAGCCTCTATCCAGCTTTCAGGAATTAGTTGTTGGCCATTCCAATTGCCGTTTTGCAAGTAAAGCTGCCCGTATAGTGCCATATCGCGCGCCGAAAGCCTAAAATGATACGCCGGATAATTAGATTTAGAGCGTTCATATTGATAGAAGCCGTCGGTGTCGTCATCCGGGAAGAAACCTTCTTCATCACCGTTTAGCGTTTGAATATTTGTGCCAAAGTCCATACCTAACGGTTGGCCAATGTGCTGGTAAAATAATTCGTAAATACTTTTGCCGGTTTTCTTCTCCAGAATATAACCCGCAACATTAAAGTCCCAATTATTGTAGTAGAAGTGCTCGCCCGGGGCTTTACTGTTACGATCTGGCATATCCCTAAGCATGCCTTCCGATACGGCCGCTGCGGGGTGGTACACCCCCGACCGGCTCTTTAGGATATCGGCCACGGTAGCTTGCTTTTCGGCATCACTTAACCTGAATTTATCATCTATACCTAAGGTAGCCAGCGTTTGGGTGGTATCAATTGTGCCGTTGCCTACATAAATGCCATACAGTGAGTTTATCAGCGCCTTACGGATGGAGTGTACGGTGTGCTTGGGTTGGGTAGCGCCCCATTCGTACACCAGCTTTCCATCAACCAAAATTAGTAGGGCCGAAGAGCCGGAGGTTTCCAGCCAACGGCTCAGCGTATCTAGTTTGGCCGAAGAAAGCCTATGGTTTTCCGGAAGCCCGGCCGGTAAAGGGTACTGAGCCAGGCTACAGTTAGGTAAGGTAAACAGGCATGCCGCCCAAACTAAAAACCGAACTATCATATAAAAAGTAAATAGTTATTTAGGTAGAAAGATGCAGTAATTCAAAGCTTGTTACAAATCCGTAAAATGGTAAATAGCCTTATCTGATTTTGCATCTTAGCATACTCTCCGGCTTATAAGTTACAGTTGTGCCACAAAATAGCGTTATTAACCGTACGAGCCAGCGGGTACAGCAGCCATAACGACAGCAGGGCGGCAATTAACTTTTTGCTTACAGCGTACCGATCGGCAATACCCTGAAGTATGGTTAATAAAAGTAGCCAGAAAGGTAAAATCGTGGGGCTTAAAAAACGGTCAATATCGGAGTCTGATGCGGGAATGGCCACCCATACTGCCCAATAGCCAATAACCAAGCTCAGCAGAAGCTTTAAGCTGTTATTTAAGTAGCGACTGCCGTAGATTAATATTCCTGCCAGAACCAGTATAAAGCCTAAGCCGATAACCATATGTTTAGGCAGAGGCATTAATTGAATAGTTAACTCGCTGCCCAGCCTAGCCAGGTTTTGCCACGGGGTAATTACCGGAAAAAGTTCGAAGGCTACGGCAGCGCGGTTAGCCGAAACCAAAGCATAATAATTCCATACTAAAAAACCGCCTATCGATACCAATAACAGCAAGGCTACTGCTTTCCAGTTGGTTCGGTCTTTGTAGGCTAAGTACCCTAAGAACCCAACGCTTCCGGGCAGGAAGAAGACTCCGGCATTGCGTTGCAAGCACATGAAGAATCCTGCTAAAGCGGCCAGCCATAGCCATTGTCGCCCACCCTTTGCTTTATTTAGAAGACACACTAAACCTAAGCAGTACAGCGAAAAGAACAGATAAAAAACCGCCTCGGACCAAATAAACACCCCGCTGGCTAATATCGAGGGCGTCAGGCAGATTAGTAAAGGGTAGATTAACCTAATTTTAGGCTGAAGAAAACGATAACCTATTATAAACCAACACAAAAAGCTTCCGGCTAAAGCAAAGTATTGTAGCAGCCTAATGCTAATTTCATTATCCGGATTGATTAGGGAAAGAATAAGCGGGAACAGTGGTCCCCAATGGTAATAGGCAATAATCGAGTCGGGCGGAAATGTTCCATACTGGTGTATATACCCTGCCACCGATAAGTAGATACGGGAGTCCGGGGTTTGGCAATTAGCCGAATACGTGGCGTATAGGTAACTACCACTAAAAAGAAGTATAGCCAAGAGACAAACCAGCCGGTAGTAACCAAGTTCCTTTTCTTTACTTACAAATAGTTTCCACTGAGCTGGTAGCTGGTTCAACATAAAATTGAAGGTATAACCCCTTCCTCAAATATGCTACTTTCTGGTTTATTAGAGTAGTATAATACTTACCATGCTCACAGATACTATAATTACAATAGCTCAGAAATCACAAGGCTAAAGAATTTAGCCTTATCTAAATAAATATTTTTAAACATCTAACTAAATTATTAGTATCATATAGTATCTGCATTTAGATTTGGGTGTTAGATTTTTTAAGCCTTATATGAAGTACATTTTACTTTTTCTAATCACGGTTAGTTCATTTTCGCTTTCGGCGCAGCAAAAATTTACCATAAACGGCACTATAAGTAGTCCGGGCGGCACCTTACCCGGCGCTACGGTTAGCCTCAAAAATGAATCCAGCGGCACCGTAGCCAACACCACCGGCTACTACGAATTAGAACTTCCGGCTAATGAACCGCTTACTCTGGAAATTCGGTTTGCCGGCCATAAACCCCACACTACCCAAGTAAACGGCCAGCCGGGCCAAACTCTAACGCTTAATGTAAGGCTGGAAGAAAGCAACCTAAACCTGAATGAGGTAGTAGTGACCGGCACGCAAACGCCTAAGTACGTAAGCGAATCGCCGGTAAAGGTAGAGGTGCTAACCAGTAAATATTTGGAAACCTTTTTGCCCGCTGCGGCCAGTAGTATAGTAGAAAGCGTTACGCTGGTTAACGGCGTGCAGGAGGTGG
>CAZDEY010000001.1:232211-246333 GCA_964504565.1 uncultured Roseivirgaceae bacterium | reverse complement strand
TAGCCTGCGGGGTATGCTTCACTAACAGCATCAGCATTAACGGCCTGCCGGGCCCCTACACCGCTGTGCTAATGGATGGCACCCCCATCTACGGCAACCTGGCTTCGGTATACGGCTTAAACGGCATACCCAACCTTATTATTGATCGCTTTGAGGTGATTAAGGGCCCCAGCTCCACCCTGTACGGTAGCGAGGCGGTGGCCGGGGTTATCAATATAATTACCAAAGACCCGGCCGAGCAGCCCGCCCTTATGGTAGATGTAATGGGTACCAGCCACCTGGAAAGTTTTGGTAACGTAGCGGCCGCCCCGCGGGTAGGTAAATTTAATGGCTTTGTGGGCCTAAACTGGGCCTATATTGGCGATTTTGATGATTTCAATAACGACGGCTTTGGCGATATGATTAACCTGGACCGCTACTCGCTCTTTACCAAGTGGAGTATGGACCGCGACAACGGCAAGAAGTTTACCCTGGCCGGTAAGTACTTCTACGAAGACCGCCGCAATGGTTTAGAGCAGTATTTGGCCAACCGCAACTACCGGGAGCTACGCGGCAGCGAGGAAATTTACGGCGAGAGTATCTATACCCACCGGGCCGAATTTTTTGGCACCTACGAATTTGCCGGCAGCGAAGATTTTCGGCTGGACTACTCGCTAAGCCACCACGACCAAGATAGCTACTACGGCGCCGACCATTACGTGGCTCAGCAGCAAATCTTGTTTTCTAACCTAATCTGGACTAAACCGCTGGCTAAGCATACCCTACTGTTAGGGCTAACCAACCGCTACCAGTACTACGATGACAATACGATTGCCACCCCCACCGGCGGCGACCGGCAGTACATACCCGGCCTGTTTGCGCAGAACGAGTGGGAAATAAGCCCCAAGGTAACCGTACTGGCCGGCGCCCGCCTAGACCACTACCAGGCCCACGGGCTAATATTTGCCCCGCGTTTCAACACTAAATATAGTATTACCGATTTCACCAGTTTGCGGGCTAATTTTGGTACCGGTTTCCGTATAGTGAATTTGTTTACCGAAGACCACGCCTTTGTAACCGGGCAGCGCACCGTAGAGGTTACCGAAGAACTTCAGCCCGAAGAAAGTTATAATGGCTCGCTTAACCTGAACCATTTTTACAGCCTGGGCGGCGGGCAGGGCACTATCGATATTGATGCCTTCTATACCCATTTTACCAATAAAATTATACCCGATTACGATACCGACGATAACAAAATTATTTACGCCAACTCCGATGGCTACGCTACCAGCCAGGGTATTGGGTTTAATATACAGCACGAGTTTCGCTTTCCGTTAGGGTTTAATATTGGCGCTAACTGGCAGCGCGTTACCGAAACCGAGCCCGACGAGAACGGGATAGACCAAACCCGCCGTATTGAGTTTGCCCCGCTCTGGACGGGCATAGGCACGGCTAATTACCGCCTAAAAAAGAGTAACCTTACTTTTGCCCTAACCCTACGCGTAACCGGCCCTATGGAGTTGCCCGAGGTGTTTGACTTGAACCCCGAAACTGGCGAACCGGTAGCCACCGCCCGGCCTACTCGCTCGCAGCCGTTTACCCTGGGCGACTTGCAGGTGCAGAAAGATTTCAGTAAAAACTTCAGCCTGTACGGTGGCATCCAAAACCTGTTCAACTACCGGCAGTCGTGGTCGCCGTTGGTAGGCTTTAACGACCCCAATTCCTCACCCGGCTTCAGCGAAAACTTTGATACCGCCTACGCCTATAGCCCCATACACGGCCGCGAGGTGTACGTAGGCGTACGCTGGGCCCTAAACCGGTAGAATGTTGAGATGGGGGATATAAGATTGGAGACGAAAGTATATCTTGGCTCTTGATTCTAAAGATTTGACATAGGGATAAGCATAGGCAAAGAAGCAAACCATAAGGTTTGGTATTCTTTGCTTATCTTGTTTTAGGGAAGATGGGAGATATGAGATTGGAGACGGGAGACAAAAATAGTATCTTGGCTCTTGGCTCTTGATTCTAATATCTTACGTCCTAAGTCCTACGTCTCATATCTAACATCTCAAATCTCATGTCTAGCAATAACTGGAAAGAAGAAAATAACCGATTAACCCGCGAGTTTAAGTTTGCCGATTTTGTGGAAGCCTGGGGCTTTATGAGCCGGGTAGCCATACTGGCCGAAAAAATGAACCACCACCCTAACTGGAGCAACGTTTACAATACCGTTTCCGTAGAACTAACGACGCACGATGCCGGCAATACGGTAACCGAAAAAGACCGAAAGCTGGCCGCGGCTATTGATAAACTACTTTAAGGTGTATGAACCGATTTTTTTGTTTGATTGTACTGGCAGCATTTTTTACCGGCTGCATGCAAGATCCCTCGCCCAAGCGTAAGCGCCGCGATAAGGCCGAAACCTACGTGGAACCCGAGAAAAAAATAGCTCCTCATTTAGTTGCTTTCTCAGCCCAAAAAATGCCGCTGGTGGGTAACACATGCACCTTTGCGCTAGATTCGGCCGCACTGGCCAAAGAGCAGGTGCTTATAGTTCACGATGCCCAGTCGTCGGCAGTGGTTAGCGTAAACGGCCGGCAATTAACCCTGCCGCTAGAGAAGGGCTACAGCACTACCCACCGCCGCTTCGGCAACGACAGCCTTAGTGTAGAAGTGCGCTACCAGCCAGGTAACCGCCTGGCCAACCAACCCGACGAAGCGTATAAAAACACCGGCCAAGCCCTACTAGAGGTTAGAGGCCGCGTGCTGGAAACCTACAATCTGGTAGGTTTGTGCGAGAGTTAGTTTTAGAAGCTAGAGGTTAGATATTAGAATTGTTAATGTCTATAATTGACAATCTCTAATTAGTATGCGTCTACTCATTGGCCTTATTGTATTAGTCTCTACCTTATAAATTGCTAGCTGCGATAGAATACGTCAAAAGAAAAATGAAATTGTCAATCAAGTTAAGGCTAAAATAAATGATAAAGTAGACATATACTTCCCTACTTTTGACTATACCACACCTGACACAAAATATAATAGAAAAAGGTTTACCGAATTTTTTGGATTTAAACCCACTAAGGATGTGGATAGCCTTTACGCTTACGCAGATGAAGTTGTTGTAGATGCCAGTTACTATCTAGCCTTTACTTGCAAACACCAAACCCATCAGAGGATAATCGATAGCTTACAACTTGTGCCAGATACTACAAATATGACATTTGGCGGTGGATTTAATTTGCCTTATGCCTGGTGGAATACCAAGCATATTGAAGAAATAAAACCTTACTTTAAAGTTGAAGGAAATATTTATTGGTATTTGTGGTATGATCCTGCGCAGCATCAAGCTTATTTCATGACTTTTGATATTTAAGCTTATGCAATTGCTAGTCATTTTCATTCTTACTACTTTGCCTATTAACCCCACCAATCTTTCAGACGAAGAAATAGAAGCCAGAATTCAACAAGTCTGGGTACTGGAAGAAGCCAATCCAAAAATAGGCGGTTATTGGCAGATGGAATCTGATACCTTAGATCTTCAGAACATAACTTTTAATAAAAAAGGCAAGGCCCAAAATGTATTGTATCTGGAAGAGTCAGAAGATAAACTCTACATCAGAAACACCCAAAACCTAGCCTATTATCTGGTTGAAAATCTAACAGAGGAGGTATTGCTTATACGTTTATGTATGAATTTTAATTCTTCTGAAAAGATAATAGAAGTAGGTGCTTTTAAGTACCGACCTGCGCAATAATTCGCCTTACCACACACCCCCTTCCCCCTCTCAAGAGGGGAATGCCAGCATTTAAGGCTGCCTCAGCTGTGATATAAATTGATCTATCATTCACATTCACAACTTCACGACACTAAAACCAGCCACCAGCCACTAGGTACGAGGCACCAAAATGGCTATCTTTGCCTAATGCCGGAACCAACCAACCTCTACCTTATTCCTACGCCCATTGGCAACCTGGAAGATATTACCCAGCGCGCCCTGCGTATTCTCAGTGAGGTAGACCTGATTTTGGCTGAAGATACCCGCACCTCGGGCAAACTGCTGAAGCACTACGATATTAAAAAGCCGCTACAAAGTTTTCATGCCCATAACGAACACGCCGCTACCGATAGATTTGTGCAGAAAATGGAAGATGGCACAGTAATCGGCCTGATAACCGATGCTGGCACCCCTGCTATATCAGACCCCGGTTTTATGCTGGTTCGCGCGGCGGTAGCGGCCGGTATAAAGGTGGAATGCCTGCCCGGGGCTACTGCCTTTGTGCCGGCGCTGGTAAACTCTGCCCTTCCGGCCGATAAGTTTGTTTTTGAAGGCTTTCTTCCTCATAAAAAAGGCCGCCAAACCCGGCTAAAAATACTAGCTGAGGAAGAACGCACGTTCATTCTGTACGAATCACCGCACCGCTTGGTAAAAACTTTAGGCCAATTGGCTGAGTTTCTAGGCGATGACCGGCCGGCCTGCGTTAGCCGCGAACTGACTAAATTGTACGAAGAAAACCGCCGCGGCACCCTAAAAGAACTTTATGAGCACTACAACGAGCACCCGCCTAAAGGAGAGATCGTCCTGGTGGTGGCAGGCAAAAAATAGCCGCTGGTTTATGCCCGGCCTGGCGGCAGTAAGCATACTTTGCTTCTGGCTGGCTTGGCCCATGATGCCCCTTACACCCCTACTGTTTACCGTATTCGTGCCGCTACTTGTTATGGAAGAGCACGCCACTGCCGAGCGTTATAAGCGCCCGCGCCGGGTGCTAAACTGGTACTGGTACGTTACGCTTTTGGGTTGGAATTTAACAACCACCTGGTGGGTAAGTAATTCTACGCTTATTGGGGGCATAGTGGCCAACCTGGCCAATGCCGGCCTTATGATGATTCCGCTGGCCCTGTACCGCTTTACCCGCCAGCGTTTGGGCACCGACCAAAAGGGCCAACTACTGGGTTACTTTAGCCTGGTGCTGTACTGGATGAGCTTTGAGTATATTCACCTGAGTTGGGATTTAAGCTGGCCCTGGCTAACCTTGGGCAATGCCTTTGCGCAGTATCCGGTTTGGGTGCAGTGGTACGAGTGGACCGGGGTATTTGGCGGTTCGCTGTGGGTACTATTAGGCAATTTGCTTATCTATTTTGCTTTTTTTGCCGGCGGCTGGCGGTTTCATATTCGTCCGTTAATTATTAGCGGGCTGTATATTCTTTTGCCAATAGGCGTAGGGTTAATTTTATACTCAACCTACCAGGAAAAAGGCGAGGCACATGAGATTGTTGTTCTCCAACCCAATATTGATCCCTTTACCGAGAAATTTGTCGGTACCGAAAACTTTATACCCTACGATCAGCAGGTGGCGCGCTTTGTTGATATGAGCAAGCAGCAACTAACCGACAATACGGATTACCTACTCTGGCCCGAAACTGCTATTGACGGCTCTAACGAAGAGGGCTACTTTGCGCGTAACCCCGTTCTAAGAACTATAAAGGAATTTAAGCAGGGCTACCCGGAGCTGTCCTTGCTATCCGGCCTAACCTCCTACCAGCGGTACCAAGTAAAAGAAACCCCTACCGCCCGCTACCGCGAAGATATTGGCCATTATGATGTATTTAATACTGCCTGGTTTTTGGGTGATGATGGCTTTGATACTACCTACCACAAAAGCAAGCTGGTTCCGGGCGTAGAAATTATGCCCTATCCGCAGGTATTAGGCTTTATTAGTGAAACCTTATTTGATTTAGGTGGTACCAGTGGTGGCTTTGGCTACCAGGCCGAACGCACCGTGTTTGAAGATAGAGAAGAAGCCGGCGTTGCCCCTTCTATCTGCTACGAAAGCATTTACGGCGATTATATGGCGGAGTTTGTGCGCAACGGGGCTGACTTCATCTTCATTATTACCAACGATGCCTGGTGGGGCAATACCGCCGGCCATAAACAACACTTTGCCTACGCCCGCCTGCGCGCTATAGAAAACCGCCGCAGCATAGCCCGCTGCGCCAACACCGGCATCAGCGGCTTCATAAACCAGCGCGGCGATGTGTTGCAGCGTACCGAATACTGGGAGCCGGCCGTAATTCGCGGCAGTATACAGGCTAATACGGAGGAAACATTTTATACCCGCTACGGCGACTACTTGGCCCGCACGGCCCTCTGGATAGCCGGCTTTCTGTTGATTGCAGCGTTTGTGAGGAAGTGGGTGGTTTAAGTAAAATTATTGTTATTTAAAAAATTCTTTTTTATAATCGCTACTTAGATAAAATATCCATACTGTCAAAGGATGAATAAAGACGAACTCTATATAGCTCGAATATTGTTTAAAAATAAAATTTTAACTTCTGATGCTCAAGCTTTTGAGAATTTAGTCGTTGATGTGTTGCAGGCAGAATGCATAGACTTTTGTCCAGTCAGACCTCAAGGTAAATATGGAGATAGGAAAAATGATGGGTTTAATCCAAAGTTGGGAAAATACTATCAGGTATATGGGCCAAATTGCTTACCGTCCAATGAGGGAACAGCAGTTAAAAAATTAAATGAAGACTTTAATGGCTTAAAGTCTTACTGGAATACAAGTGGTCAAAAAATCAAGGAGTTTTATTATGTTGTCAATGATAAATATAAAGGTGTGTATCCTTCACTTTATACAGCTATTCATCAATTACAACAGGATAACTCATTGCTTAATATTGAATTATACCGAGCATATAACATTGAAGATATATTCATAAAACTAGATTCTAATTCAATAATCAATATAATAGGCTATATACCAAATCCCTTTAATATATCAGACGATGTAGATTATAAAATACTTACTGAAGTTGTAAGCTATATATTAAATTTTGATTTGCCATATTCAAAGGAGCTTATACCTCCAGATCCTAATTTTGAGGCTAAGATATCCTTTAATAAAATTTCGGAAGCTGTAGCCAATATACTTAGATTTGGTAGACAGCAAACTTATGTTGTTAACGATTTTTTCGATTTAAACAGCAATTTTGCAAAAGATGAGCTAAGGAATAAATTTGAGGGTCTTTACAATGAGGCTAAAGTCAAATTCGAGGGACTACCTCAAATGTCTGATCAAATTTTTTTCTATATAAGAGATGAAGCGTCTCCAAATAAAAAGATAAGTTATTTGAATGCAGTAGATGTATTAATGGCTCATTATTTCGAATACTGCGATATTTATGAAGTAGCCTAATGATTATACCTTCGAAACATATAAAATTTAGCCAGTCTTTATTAGGCTTAAGTGGATTGTTGTTATCATTATTAATAAAGCCCTTAACAGTGGATGAATTATGGAATAAGTACAATAAAGTTTCTAAAAAAAGATTTCCAGCGTATCATGATTTTGACAACTTTATCTTATCGATAAATCTTTTGTACAGCATAGAAGCAATTGAATTAAATAAGGATGATAAAATTTATATTCTATGAGGCTAACTAAGCTATCTGCGAACAAGAGCTCATTTCGATCTATTGCTTTTAATAATAATGGAATCTCAATTGTTGCGGCAATAAGAATTGCTGAAGATAATAGAAAAACATATAATAGCGTTGGTAAATCCCTTGCTTTGTATTTAATACACTTTTGCTTGGGTGCAAGCACTACAAGGGACTTTGAAAATAAGTTAGCGGATTGGAAATTTACATTAAGCTTTAAAATAAAAAATAAGCCTTATTCAGTTACTAGAGCAGTTTCTGATCAAAAAAATATTATATTTCAAGGCGAAGAAATTAAACTTAGTGATTACAAAAACAGAATGGCTAAGCTATTGTTTGAAATCCCTACTTCTAGCAAATTTTTAACGTTCAGATCATTAATTTCAAGGTTTTTAAGAGGTAGCAAGGGCAGTTATATTGATTATGATAGATTTATTGATGAGGAGAATAAAAACCCACTTTCTCAACTTAGAAATAATGCTTTATTATTAGGTTTAGACACTCAAAGAGTTCTTGATAAAGGAGATTTGAAGGATAAACTGGATAAGATAAGAGAGAGAAAGAAAAATATTGAAAATGATAATGTTTTAAAGTCTTTCTTTGGGTCAGAAAATTCAGATGAATTTGATTTAAAAGTTGCAGATTTAGAAATAAAAATAAAATCACTAAATCGTAGCCTTCGCCAGTTTAAAATCGCTGAAGATTACGATCAAATCAAAAATGATGCAGATAAAATATCTAGGGAATTAAAGGAACATAGAAATAAGAGAACTAAGCTAAAAAATATTGTCAGTAATATTAATCGCAGTTTACAAGTAGAACCAGATATTTCTCGTGATAGATTGCTAAAGTTCTTTAATAATGCAAAAATCCAACTTGGAGAATCTATTAAGAAGCACTTAGAGGAAGTCGAAGAATTCAATAAAAAATTACTTGATAATAGGCAGAATAAATTATTAGAAGATAAATCAATTTTTGAATTAGAAATAGCTGAATTAAATAGAGAGATTACAAAATTAGGAAAAGCTGAGGATCAAAAGCTTGAATACTTAAATACACACGGTGCCTTAGACGAATTTAGTCAACTAAACAAGCAACTTGGAGAATATAACAAACAATTAGAAAAGATTCGTAATTACCAAAAATTAATTGAGGAGTATAGAAATCAAATTGAAGATACGCAACAGGAGATGGTAAATGAATCTAAGAATAGTAGAGAATACTTAGAAAATACTCGAGAAATCCGAAATGATAATCTTTCAGTATTCAGTAATCTTGCTCATAGATTTTATTCTGACAAGCCGTCAGCTATCGTAGTTAAAAATAATGAGGGCGAAAATAAAACTAGATATGATATAAGTGCTAAGATTCAAGATGATGCTGGTGATGCGGTAAATGAAGTTAAGATATTTTGTTTTGATTGGACTTTACTTAAAAATCAGCTAAACCATAAAGTTAAGTTTTTATTTCATGACAGTAGAATTACCGATGGTATGGATACTCGACAATTAGCTACTCTCTTACGAATAGCTAATGAGGAGAAGGAATATCAATATATAATTTCACTCAACCAAGATCGTTTAGATAATCTTAAGCAAGAAATGCTCGAAGAAGAATATCAATCAATTGTTGAAAGTAATATTGTTTTGAGATTGTCAGATGAAGCTGACAGTAAAAAATTATTAGGCCTTCAACTGGATTTAAATTATGAGAAGTTTTAATCTAGTAGTTTTATAATGTTAAGTGAGGGCTGGGTTGCGTTTGCAACTTAATAAATAGAGGTTCTAGGCTTACCCAACCCCTATACTTTCAACAAATAGCTCAAAGCTTTCTTCTTTACCGTTACCAATCAGTAATTGCATTTCCAGCACATTTTCACCGGCATAGTTGGGCACGTTTACCGGCTCGCCGTGGAAGCTGGCCTCCATTTTGTTAAAAGGCACCTGAATGGTTTGCCACTCGCCCGCCTGCGTTGAAAATTCGTAGCCGTATAAGTGGCGGCCGTTGGGGTTTTTTACCCGAAAACTGTAAGATTTGCCATCGCCTTTTATCTTAAGCACAAAGGCGGAATGGTTATTGTCTATTTGTATGGCCTTGTCCTTACTTACCCAATGAATAGAGCAAAACCCGCCGTTGTTTTCCAGCGATACCTCGCCGTGAAAGTGGGCCCAACCTTCTTCGGTCATTTCTAAGTGACTCTGCGAGCGGCCGCCCATTACTACATCATCCTCTACCTGCCAACTGCCCTGGCCCTGTTCTGTAAAGTTGTATAAGGTTTTAGGGTTAGATGCGGTTTGAGAGGTTGCCATGGTAAAAAAAGTGATAGAAACAGGATCAGTAGAGTATACATGTTTACACAACTACCTTGCCAGAAAGCTGTTTTTGGTGCGCACTTAAATATTTTGACCTGCGTGCGCAACCAGATCGATCGGACGAGTGCCTATCTTACTTAATATTTAGTACATTAACTTTTCGAATTACCCTTATTCCTTATGCTTAGAACAATCAGCGCAATTTTTGTATTGACTACCGTAACTTTTTCCTGCAGCCAGAACCAGAATGAGTCCGAAACTTCATCTGCTAATAAGCCAGAAGCTTCCCTCAATAGTGATCCAGACACATTCAACCATGTTTTAGTAGCTGATCTGTATGAAAAACTGGCCGGCGAAAGCCCAGTTAGTTATAGCCGGGAGCATTTAGCTCTGGCAGTACAAGGAATAGGGTTAGCGGATTTAAAGGCCGGCAAGGAAGTAGAAAAAGAAATTCTTTTTGAAGAAAATTGCAACTGCAATTGCTACGATAAAATCCGGATCGCGTACGATGCGGAAAGGCAACGCTACGTACTACATATTTACGAAGAGTTCTACGAACCAGATATGGATTGGTGCCCGGAAAGCAGTTGGCAGTATTCCTTCAATATAGAAGACAACCAAATTATTGACCTGAATCTGGACTTTATGGCCGGGTAAAGTACAGTATAACTTACACTGATAACGGTTATTGGTTAATAAACGGATTTCATATAAGTTATTCTACCTATGAACTATCGGCTAAGCATTATTATTAGTCTGGCCATTATAGTTAGTTCTTGCAATAAAAATGGGGAAGCCCCTACAGAAAATTAGAAACCTCACTTTAAACTGGCTAATGCTTAAAACCTAGGTAGAACTAAATATTAAATATCAGCTATATTTTCTTTTCGCACCGCCCCTTTATCACCCCCAAAATTACTTTCTGAAAATCGTCTATGATGTAATTGGCCCACCATTGGGAGTAGAAATTAAAATTGGTAGTTAGGCTGTAGGTGCAGCTTAGGGTTAGTTTAGTAGTTTCACGGTCAATAGCAGTAAGCTGATAGCCGCCGTATAATACCTTAAAGTAGCGGCCGCCAACCTCTACGTGCTGGTCAATAGCTTCGGCGGGTATGTGGTCTACTAAAATGTTATAGCTAAACGATTCCAGTTCTCTCCAATCGGTAATAATTTCGCGGAAGCGAATGCCCTTTTCCCAGCTTATATAGCGGGTGCCGCCTACCGCTTCTCTATTCAACACTGATTCTACCGGCTTAGGAATACCTATAAAGTGGGCAAAACTCCACTGAAGTTCATCCTCCCTAATTGCGCTAACGCTTTTGATATTATTCCAGACGGTTTCCTTATCTGCCTCTAAAAATATTTCGGTAATTACGGTATTGGTAGCCGTAGGGCTGTTAATTTCAGACTCAATAGGCGAGAATAAATAGGGAACAACCAATATAACACTTATACCCAGCCGGCCCCGGCGGTCAGGGTTTTTACTATCCAAATAAAAACCCATTAGCCAACCACCCGCGCTAGCCGACAGTAAATATGCCGGCAGCAGCATTACAATGCATAAAACTGCCTCTAACATAGTTACTGCCGCCAGCAATAAAAAGCCTAAAATGGCAAGCCACGGCATAAAAACCCGGAATGGGCGGGAGGCCCGCTGGGCTGAGGTGCCACAGTAAACCGTTATAGCACCCATAACGGCCGGCACCGCAAACAGAAACGCTACCGACATAGTCTGGAATTGCTGAGTTTCCATGATTAAGCGGGCCATTAAACCGTAAACCACCCCTAAACTCAGGCCGATAAACACGGCTTTGTATTTCATGATACTAACATGGTTGGACTGCTTTTGCATAATTCAGCTTATTCATAAAAATACAAACAGCCTAGCTAAACTGAGTAGTAGTACAATCATCTGCCAGGAAAAAAACCGTTGTTTTGTTCTCTTATAATCTGGTTGAAAGATTTTAGGTAAGCTGTTCTTCAGTGGTGCATATGGGGCGCTAACGTCAATCATATTTTTTTAAGCCTGTATACACTTACCAATTGCTTAGCGGTAAGTACCATATGAGCAAATCCACCTACTGATTCCAAAATTTTTCAGGCTATACATTGCATTACTATGTATTATGTATACCTTTGAAGTATGGATTCATCGTTTGTACTTAAATGGTCGGCTCAGGTAAAGAAGGGGGTGCTCTCCTTTATAGTGCTGAGTGTGCTTAAGGGCCATGAGTACTACGGTGTGGAACTGATTCAGGAAATAAAACAGCATACCGAAATTGATATTGCGGAAGGTACGCTTTATCCTTTGCTTAATCGATTGAAAACCGAAGAACTGGTAGAAGCTAAGTGGGTAGAACAAGCCTCGGGCATTCCCCGGAAATACTACACCCTGACCAAGAAAGGCCAAGCTACCCTACAGGAAATGCGCCTTTATTGGGTAAATATGAATAATTCTATACAAAAACTGATGCTACGATGAAGAAAATACAATTTAACGATCCGGTAGCGCAGCGTTTATATAGCAGCTATTTACAGCGGGCCGAAAGGCAACTGGCCGTACTTAGCCCAACCGATCGGGAAGATGCCTTGATGGAAATTAACAGCCATATCTACGAAAGCACCGCCGGAATTTCTGCCGACCGACAAGCTAATGAGTTACTGAATGTGTTGGAAAAGCTGGGGGAGCCTGAAATGTACCTTAAGCCCCTTATCGGCCAAAAGAAACTGGATGAGGCTACCCGAACCTTTAGCCCCAAAGCGGTTTATCAGGCTATTAAATTTAACCTGAAGCGGGGGTTCATTTTCCCGCTATTTGCCCTGCTATACCTGTTTTTATCGGCTTTTGTAGTTTTAATAGTGCTGAAAATTATAGCTCCGGGAAAAACCGGTCTGTTTTGCCAGGCCAACGAACCTTTTGCTTTTGGCTTTGTAAGCCATTCTGATGGACTTACGGAGGTGCTAGGCTGGTGGTTTTTACCAATGGCTCTTGCTACTGCTGCCGTATTTTACCTGCTAATTACTCTTTTATTACGACTTACTCGCAACTAAATTTTTACCCTAAAACATAGCAATACTATGTATAAAGCATTACTATATATCCAACCAATTAAATTTCTAATTATTCTTATGGCAACCTTAGCAACTATACTCACAGCTAATGCCCAGCAACTGCAATGCAGCAAAGAGCTGGCGCTTACCGGAGTTAAAACCGTGGTAATTGAAAGCCTGGATGGCAGCAGTGTACTGGAAGCCTATAGCGGCTCAAGTTTGCAAATTAGCGCAGCGGCCAAGCAACAAGGTGATACCTGGGGCTGGCGCCAGCCCGATGAACGGCCGCCTTTTGCTATTAAGAGCCGCCGGGAAAACGATACGCTGTATATTAAAATGCCGCGCGAGTTTACCTTTAACACCGTAGGCATCAGTACCTATAGTGAAAGCCTGAGCAACTATATTAAAATTCCTGAGACGGTATCGGTAATAATAAAACAAGCCGAAAAACTTGCTGTTAGTGGCGCGCTGGCCAATTTACAAGTGCTAAAGGCGGAGAAAATTAAAGTGGAAGGAATTTCTGCCCAAACTATTAAGCAGTTGGTTGCCACTGCCCAGAAACCGGTAAAAGTAAACCAAAAGCCCACCACAACTACCTATACCCTAAGCGGAAGCGGCTTAGCCAATTATAGCCTGAAGGCTACCTCTATACAACTTAACCCTAACTGATATGAACGCAACCCTAAAAGAAATCCTCGTTTATACGGGCATAACGCTGGGCCTAACCTTTTGCCTGGCCGCTATTGCCTACGCTGCGGGCGGCTTGAAAAGTTTTTCGGTAGTAACCATATCAATGTATATACCGGCTTTGGTAGCCCTTTGTCTGCATAAGTTTTGGCTGAAGAAGCCCCTTTTTAAAGGCAACGATCTGGGCCTGAACTTTAAGGGAATAAAGTATTGGCCGCTGGCAATTTTAGTCGTGTTTGCCATAGAGGCTGCCGGCTTTTTGCTATCGGCTGGTATAAAGCCGGGCTTCTTCCAGAGCACCCAGCACATTTTGGCCGATACCGAAGAGTCAGGCTTGGGCGTAGGGGTATGGCAGCTCAACCTGATTATAATATTCGGGGTTAACCTGTTTATAGCCCCAGTGCTAAATATACTAATATTTTTGGGGGAAGAAATTGGCTGGCGGGCCTATCTGTTCCCGCGCTTGTTGAAAGTTACCAGCCCGAAGATGAGTTTCCTGCTCTCCGGAATTATCTGGGGCAGTTGGCACGCCGGCGGCATACTCCTAGGCTATAATTACCCAAACTACTCCGTAGCGGGTCTATTCATGATGATGTTCATGTGCATTCCGGTTGGTTTAGTAATTCAGTACTTTTATTTTAAAAGCGG
>CAZDEY010000001.1:192155-232201 GCA_964504565.1 uncultured Roseivirgaceae bacterium | reverse complement strand
CGCCGCGCTGGCCCATGGTTCTCTAAACTGGACGGCCGCCAATTTTTTGATGTTTGTAGTAGAAAACCCGAACTACAACCGCTTTATCTACGGCCCTACCGGTATAATAGGTATTGCCCTGTTTTGGCTGGCAGCTATCTATTTTTACCGGAAAATAGATTGGAAAAAAGTAAACCCGCTGAAAGATTCTCCTAATGTGCCGAAGGAATCTAAAAGCTATAAAATGGCTAATGCCTAATTGTATCATTTTTCTTTACCCTTAACCTGCTCTTAGCATCTCGCTAAGAGCTTTTTTTATTCAAGTTTTTCTTCTCAGCAACTCTGGATGGTCACCAAGTCAGTATAGTCCATCCCTTCCCCAAATTTGGCCTTCGTGTCGGGGCATTCCCAATTAACCATAGCCAACCCACAATTCTATCAACCTTGTAACCTTTCATTTTAGCTAGCGGTCAAAGCTTTGTGAATTCACCAAAACCATTGTAAAACACTAAATTTTTGACCCAATGAAGTCTTTATTTAATACTCTGAAGAATTCCGCCCTGGCTGTTGCAGTTATGCTAGGCACCGCTACCGTAGCTTGCAGCCAGCCCAGCGCCCCTAGTGAGCCTGTAAAAACTGCTAAAAAAGTTAAGCTGATAAACGGCAAAACCCTCCGTTCGGCCGCACTTGACAAATTTCTCGCCCAAGCTATGGATCCCGCCCAGGTACCCGGCCTTTCCTTAGCTCTTATTAATGATCAGGAAATTGTATTCCATCGTAGCCTAGGCGTTACCAATTATGAAACCAGCGAAAAGGTAAACGACCAAACCATATTTGAAGCGGCCTCGCTTTCTAAACCCCTGTTTGCCTATTTTGTACTGAAGCTGGTGCAGGAGGGTAAGTTTAATCTGGATAAACCGCTGTATGAATACCTGCCGCACCCTGCCGTAGCCCCGGAATGGGCCGAAGACTATAAGCAGATTACCGCCCGGCTGGTGCTACAGCACAGTACCGGCTTCCCCAACTGGAGCCGGGGAGAGGCCTTAACGATGAGTCATAGCCCGGGGCAAGGTTTTAGCTACTCCGGTGAGGCTTATCAGTACCTGGCCGCTGTTGTTGGCACCCATTTGGGGGTAGGCTATGAAGCCGGACTCGATTCAGTGTTTCAGGAAGTAGTGGCTAAGCCGTTGGGCCTAAAGCACACCAGTTTTACCTGGAACAACTATATTGACCAACACAAAGCCTTTGGCCACCAAAAAGGCAAAGTAACCGATAAGCTGGAACATGGCCCAGCCTTTGGTGCCGGTTATAGTTTGCATACCGAGGCTACCGACTATGCCCGCTTCCTAATTGAACTAATGCAGGGTAAGTGTTTGCGCAACGAGTACCGCCAGCTGATGCTGAGTGAACAGAACCCATTTGCGCCCGATAACGAACTGCGCGAAACCGGCCAAACCGGCTGGAGCTTAGGCTTGGCCGTGCGCCCTACCGACTACGGCACGCGCTACCTGCACACCGGCAATAACCACGATTTTATGGCTTACTGCCAAATTTACCCCGAAAGTGGGCACGGACTGGTTATATTTATAAATTCCGATACCATTGAACCCTTTTACCGACAGTTAGGCCCTTACCTGAACGACGAATTTTAAAAATCTTCTAATAAAATGATTAATATAGAAAATATAGTAATGGGCATTGCCGTATTTAGCTCGGTTGTGCTGGTAGTTTTTATTCTGGCCCGCTACCACTATCTTATAAAAAAAGCCATAGCCGAAAACGGCGGCATGGCCGCCAGCCCCACCAACCGCATAAGCTATCTGGAGTTGGGCTGCGTGGTACTTAGCCTGGGCGTAGGCTTGGCGGTAAGCAGTGTCTTTACCGAAATGCAAATTAGCGAAGGCACCATGGATTTGCTGGTTTGGGGTACCATAGTAGCCTTTACCGGCGGTGGCCTTATGCTGGCCCAACTGGTGCGTAACCGGGCTAATGAAAAATAGGCCGGCCGATGAACCCGCCCTTATCCGGCAAATAGTTGCCGGCGATACCCAGCGCTTCCGCATACTGGCCGACCGGTATAAGGATGTTGGGCTATCGCTGGCCTACTCAGTGCTGAAGAACCAGTCTGAAGCCGAAGATGCTCTGCAGGAAGCCTTCATTAAGGCCTTCCGCAGCCTGGGAAGCTTTAAGGCCGAGGCTGCATTTTCTACCTGGTTCTACCGAATAGTGCTAAATACCTGCTACCACCAACTGGAGAAGCGCAAAGTGCGGCAGGCCGAAAGCCTGGAAGAACACCATAACCAAAAAGCCGGGGGAAGCTCGGCTGCTGGGCCACTAAGGCAGCAGGAACGGCAGCAGGCCATAAATGCGGTATTGAATAGACTAAAGGAAAATGAAGCCCTGGCCCTGCGGCTGTTTTACCTGGCCGAGCAAAGCATACCCGAAATAGCCCAAATTACCGGCTGGAGTACCGCCAACGTAAAAGTAGTGCTGCACCGAGCGCGCAAAAGCTTTCGGCAGCAACTACACCAGCAATTTGGCGACGAAAAACTACAACTCTTATGAAACCCGACAAAGACCTGAAAAACCTGCTAGACGACAGCCTGCTAAAAACCACCGACGGCTTTACCGACAGCCTGATGCAGCAACTAGAAGGTGAAGTTGTAGCCAAACCGGTAGCCATACACCTACCCACTTGGCAAAAATTACTCTTGGCCTTGGGTGGCTTAGTAATCCTATTAGCCCCACTCTTACTAGAGCAGCTAAAACTAGAAATCTACGGCCAGCAACTAGCCTTTACTTCCTTGCCTTTGAGAATAGGAATCACTTTGGTAGTGGCGATGGGAGGCTA
Organism: uncultured Roseivirgaceae bacterium; assembly: GCA_964504565.1. Taxonomy (GTDB): domain Bacteria; phylum Bacteroidota; class Bacteroidia; order Cytophagales; family Cyclobacteriaceae; genus Cesiribacter. Next base: position 229,371 of record CAZDEY010000001.1, on the reverse strand, counting down.
TTATTTCTGGCAGCTGAGGGTGGGGTTGAAGGGGTTGGGGAATGGGTGATTATTTTTCAATTCTGTTGGCTAGAGATTCAAATCTATGCCCGTTCTTATTTTTAAAATATAATTTCAAATTAGGCTTAGTATAGTTATAAGGCAGCAATTTATATGCTAAATGAGGCTTTCCGGGGTCTTTGTATAATACCTCTTTATTAAATCCGAACTTATATCCCTGATCGGGTGTCAGGTGGTCAACTTGGTATAATACCTTTATTCCTTGTTCATCCAGAGATTCTATAACAACATCGTATATAGTTTCCGAGTCAATATTCTTGATTTCTATGTCTTGTCTGAAATTGTAAACTCTTGGCTTCGATCCATGCGAACTATTATTAAATACCGAATACGTAAAGCGAACTTTAGGTTTATTTCCTTTCACGAATTTTCTTTTGATATAGGCATAAGCATCCGTCAAAAATAAGTTTCCTAATGTAGCTAACACAAAGCCTAGAAAACCTGATATAAGTCCATAATACACAGGGTGCTGACCAGCAAATTCCGAAATATTCATATTGTAACAATATTAGCAAAAACTATATAAATAGGCTAAACAACAAACAAGTACCCCTACTCGCCCTCGTTTGCAACGAGGATTGTAGCTAAGCTAACTAACAAAATATTATGTTGGAACATGAGCGGAGATCGGTATAAAATACAAGATCCGCAAGCCAACTTCTTCGTAGTCTTCTCTGACTTCGAAGCCTGAATAAACGATAGTCCCCCCAACTAGTCCTCGTTTGCAACGAGGATTTATGCTATCCTAACCGCCATAAGCTTATATTGAAATATGAGCGGAGACCGGTACAAAATTCAAGATCAGCAAGGCTATTACTTTGTAACCTTTACCGTAGTAGGCTGGCTCGATGTTTTTGTACGAAGAGAATACAAGGATATTATCGTCAATAGCCTAAACTACTGCATAAAAGAGAAAGGCCTACTGGTACATGCCTGGTGCCTCATGACAAGTCATATACACCTAGTTTTAAGCTGCCAAGAGGGTTATAATTTATCAGCCATCATCAGAGACTTTAAGAAGCATACGGCCAAGCAAATTGTAGCGGCTATAAAAGAAATACCAGAGAGTAGAAGAAACTTTTTGCTTTGGTATTTTGAAAGAGAGGGTAAGAAAGATGCCCGAATTAGCCAATATAAATTCTGGAAGGCAGATAATCATGCCATTCAACTATATGCCTACGAAACCCAAATTGCCCAACAAAAACTAGATTACATTCATAATAATCCGGTAAAAGAAGGCATTGTGGCCAATAGCTACGAGTACGTATATTCCAGCGCTGTTGACTATGCTGGCGGCAAAGGCTTGGTTGCGGTAGAGTTAATGGTTTAGGGCAGCATGAATCCTCGTTACAAACGAGGTCGAGAGTATAGGGCTTAACTATGCATATAGCGGATCAAATATAATACCCAGTTCAAAGCCAACATTAAAGCCGATCAGCTACTGCAGAAATTCATAATTGAGGGGGGATGGAGGTATAGATTAATTAATAATTTCATTCTATAATAACGAACTAAGCCAATCTAACCGCTAAATACTTATTTTAAAGCATAAGCGGAAATCGGTACAAAATACAATACCAGTAGGGCGTATGCTTTATACCCTTTACTATGGTCGGCTAGCTTGATGTTTTTGTACGAATAGAGTATAAGGACATAATTCTCAATCACTTAAATTACTGTTTAAATCGATAAGGCTTATTAGTTCGTGCTTACTGAATTGTATTAACTCTTACTTACTCAGCTACTATGAAAAACGGAATATCTTATAGAGTTTTAATTTTATACAGTCTTGTACTACTTACTTTAGTTATGGCTTTAGTTAGTTATTACAGTATGTATAGTGTAATGCTTGATACAAGTCCTAGTTCACAAGGTTGGGCGGAATTTTTCACCATAATTGCAGCATTCACCGCAATGCTTGGTGGGTTAACTATTAGTACCCTGAAAAATTTCAATAAGGTTGTAGTTTATATGTTCATATTAATATACTTCTCTTTAATTACAGTGCCACTGTGTTTTTATGGTTCGCATATGGCTGAGCCAATAATTTTCACCGGTATATTTTTAATTGCAATTGCTGTGTTAATTTACTTGAAAGTTTTTAACATTAATTTGCTGCTCTCAATAAATTCTATTCTTTTTACGCTCAATTTAGCATGGCTTATATTTACTATTTATTTGCTATAAAGTGAATAATAAATCTTTATGCTAAAACAGATTTACCTCTTTGAAAACTTTCCTAACTTAGAAGGCTTTACCTCTTCGGACTCTTATCTGACTTCGAAGTCCTAATAAACGATAGTCTCCAGACAATCAGGTTTCAGCAAGAAACCAACCAGCATTTAGTTAGAACCTACGTATTAAAACCAACTGCCTTAAGCCTTGGTAGTCCGGGAGACTATTATATCACTCTTGCTTTGCAGTCTATAGACCAATAAAGAGATATGCTGAGAATCTAATAGGCAAAATATCCCCGCCTAACCTTCCACCCTCAGCTCAGTTCCCATACATATACCAGGGTTTTCTTAATTTGCAGCCGCAAAAGAAAAATTATGGCGAAGAAGAATGTGTTTGGTCAGTCGCTTTGGCTGAAAAAGAAAATTTTCCAGATGATGGGGCGGGCTACCCGGGCGCGCTTTCTAGATACCAACAGCCTATATATTTCCGGCAGCGAGGTGTTGCTGGAGCTTCCGCCCCGGGGCGTACTCTTCGTTTCTAACCACCAAACAATTTTTACCGATGTGGTGGCTATGTTCCACGCCATATTTGCCACGCAGCACGGTCAGCTTAATTCTATAGAAAAAAACAACTACCTGGGCAACCCCAAACTGAACCTCTACTACGTAGCCGCCCGCGAAACCATGGAAAAGGGCTTTCTTCCCCGCATTTTGGCCCTGGCCGGGGCCGTAAGCGTAGACCGCACCTGGCGCAAAGGCAATGAAATGATTAAGCGCGAAATTAACCCCGACGATACTAAATCCATCGGCGTAGCGGTTAACGATGGCTGGCTGATTACCTTTCCGCAGGGCACTACCCGGCCGGGCGCCCCGGTGCGCAAGGGTACGGCTCATATCATTAAGCAGTATAAACCCATTGTGGTACCGGTAAGGGTAGACGGCTTCCGCAAGGCCTTCGATAAAACCGGCCTGAAACTGAGGCAAAAAGGCACCAACCTTTCGGTTAAATTTAATCCGCCATTAGATATTAACTACGAGAACGATACCGTAGAACAATTAGTAGTTAAAATTGCCGAGGCTATAGGGGAGCCAGCCGGTTAGTTAATTGCATATTAGGTTAGCAGGCTCTTCTTCTTTCTGGGTTTTGAATAGGACAAGGCCGGTAGATTGGTTAGTATAGAAACTACCCACCCCTTACCCGAAGAATGTAGACCAAGGCGTGTATATTCCATATAATTTTCCCGTACAGCTATTACATTCATAGAAGTACTATGCCCAACCCAGCTAACCCTAATCCCGGCCCAAACCTGCTGCCGTACAACGGCATAGTAAATTACTACGGGCCGATGTTTTCGGAAGAGGTAGCTAATAGCTTTTTAGATATACTATTAACAACTATAGACTGGCAACCCGATCGGGCAGTTATCTTCGGTAAATCTATAGAAACTAAACGCAAGGTAGCCTGGTACGCCGCTGAGCCGTTTGCCTACCGCTATTCGGGCACTACTAAGGTAGCCCTTTCGTTTACCCCGGAGCTTCTGGAAATTAAAACCCATATTGAACGCCTCAGCGGTGAACAGTTTAATTCGTGCCTGCTTAACCTGTATCATAGCGGGCAGGAGGGTATGGCCTACCACAGCGACGCCGAAAAGGAACTGGTTAAGAACGGGGCTATAGCCTCGGTAAGTTTGGGGGCCGAGCGTAAGTTTTCGTTCAAGCATAAACAAACTAAAGAGCGGGTGGATGTTTGGCTGGAAAACGGCAGTCTGCTGATTATGAAAGGCACTACCCAAAGCCACTGGCTGCACCGCCTGCCGCCCACCAAAAAGGTAACTACTGCCCGCATAAACCTAACTTTTCGGCAAATAAATAGTAAGTAACATTGGACTCGTTGGTTAATGAACCGGCTTTTTTTAACCTTGCCGCACTTTTAAGAGTAGAGTTAACAAGTTTATTCTATACCTAACGGAAGTTTAAAACTATTAGCTGTTCAGCCTCAACAATTCGTAATTCCTAATTCGTAATTAATCCATGGTTCACCCCCAATCAATCCTTCAGCCCTCGGTAGATTTAGTAAAACAAGTAGGAGCTTTTATTAGAGAAGAGGGCCGAAACTTTGACCGCAGCAATATTGAACACAAAGGCCTGAACGATTTGGTCAGCTACGTAGATAAGGAGGCTGAACAGAAACTGGTTAAGGGCTTGGCTAAAATATTACCGGGCAGCGGTTTTATAGCCGAAGAGGGTACGGGCGAAGCCGGCGATCAGGAATATAAATGGATTATTGACCCGCTGGACGGTACCACTAATTTTTTGCACAGCCTGCCCTGCTTTGCTATAAGTGTAGGTTTACTGTACCGCAATACGCTGGTACTAGGCATTGTGTACGAAATAAACCAAAATGAGTGCTTTTGGGCTACACGCGGCGGCGGGGCATTTTGCAATGGTAAGCCTATACAAGTTTCGCCGGTTAAAAAACTTAAAGATGGCCTGTTGGCAACCGGCTTCCCCTACTACGATTTTGGCCGCATGCCGGAGTACTTAAGCATACTCAATTACTTTATGGAACACACCCACGGGTTACGCCGTATGGGCAGCGCCGCTGTAGATTTAGTCTACACTGCCATAGGCCGCTTTGAAGGGTTTTATGAGTACAACCTAAATGCCTGGGATGTAGCCGGCGGTATTATAATAGTGCAGGAAGCCGGCGGGCAGGTAACCGACTTTAAGGGCGGTGATGATTATCTGTTCGGCCGCGAAATATTGGCTACCAATCAGTTAGTTCACCAGGAAGTGCTGGCGGCTATTCAGGAACGGTGGAGCAGCAGCCAGGTAGATTAAGTATATAAAGGTTTAATTAATAGAGAAGTATATTCTACAAAATATTAATTTTTAGTTAAGTGTAGATTTTTTCTCCACTTGGAGCAAACTATTTTAACACAACCTGGTTCGAAATTAGCTAGGTTGTGTTACTGTAGATTTTTTAGGCTTCCTTAACCTACTTAGTGCAGGTTACTTTTCTCATTTTTTAAAACTGCACGTTTATGAAAAAAACCTTTACAAACCACACTAAATGGCTACTATACGCAGTCGTTCTGTTAGGCTTCTCTCCCCGGCTCTACGCCCAAGAAGATACCACCCCGCCGGTTTTTATTGGCGTTGAGTACGATTCTTTTGGTGGCTATTACGACCTAAATACTCCAGACCATACACTAAACGACATTATAGTCGGAACCACCGGGGAGGGTACCTTTATGGTTACTGACAACTCCGGCCAAGTTACCTTAGAATTACTACCTTTAGAACCTTGGTCTGAAGGGGATTTAGAGTGGTGGAATGAATTAGGGTACGATCCTTACGCTTACCTGACAGCCTCGCCCGCCAAAGTTGTAAGCGGAGCGGATACCGTAAGCATGAGTATATCCTTCGCCCCACTGGAAAATTTTCCAATGTTTACCCCTCGTTTCACCCTGAAAGCCACCGATGCCGCCGGCAATACCTCCTACGGACACATTTATTCCGGTACTACCTTAGGGTTAGAAGATGATACCCTAACTTTTGAAGCTGTGGCAGGCAACGAATTTGACTATACGATTCCAGTACCAAAACCCTTTTATGAAGCTATCGATTTTGATGTAACCGATATTGGTATGGTGCTGGGCAATTCCTTCAGTTCCGACGAAGAAGTCAGCTGGTTAACCTTAGAAGCTCACTACGAAGATGGCTATGTACAAGAAGCAGAAGTAGGTAAGTATAATAATGGAAAAGTTTATTATGCCATTAATAAGGTAAATGATGATCACGGTATAATTAAATTTCTTTCACTAAAAGGTACACCGGAAGCAGCGCAGCTTGGAATGCATACGCTTAATATTGAATTAATGAATTATCCGGACTATATGAGCTATTCTGTAACGCTGAATGTAGTAGCTCAGGGCAAACCTATTATAACTTACCAAAACTACTCTGAAGACTCCGAAGTACATAGCGGACGATTTATTGCCGGAAATAAGTACCGAACAGTTATTACCGTAGAATCTTCAGTACCTAATGATACGGTTACAATTTCAGCTTCAGCAAGTAGCAGAACTTGGGCAACCAATTCAGACTATTTTCGGGAAACCAATAGCTTACCAAACTTGAGTGAAATGGCTCAACCAAATTTACCATTCACCGGGGTAACACCGTATACTATAGAAATTGACTATGATTTAGGTCAGTACTCTCAAGGAGTTCTTGATTATGTAATTACAGCTACCAATACCACGGGTAACAAGGACAATATAAATTATTACAATGAAATTATTTTTGAGTCCGAAATTATAATTCCTGAGGGTAAAATTACTGTAGCCACCGCCCAGGAAATGGTATTTAAGCCTGAGTACCGGTATGTTGATCTCTCTTTTGGTGAAGTTTATGCTCGAGATATTGAGCGTTTATCACAAAGCTTACCCCCGTTTGGCGAAGAGTTAAATTACCCTTTTGAAACCTACGAAAGAATAGCTGCAATTAACGGCTTAGATTATGGCTTACCCGGTTCGGAGCATATTGGAACTCACCTTTATAGTATTTCTCTGTATACTCTCTACCCATTTGAGTTGCGTGATACCATAGCTATAGAAGTAGTCGAAAATTGCGAAAACAAAAATTGGTATCTGGATAATGACGGCGATGGCTACGGGGCCGGTAGTGCAGTGGCTATAGCATGTAATATAGATGACCCCCGCTACGTAACCAATAATTCTGATACTAATGACCAAAATCCTAACATAAACCCAGCCCCGGCCGAGCTTTCCGTAAGTATAGAGGCTTATCAAAATGGTTCAACTACTCCGTTTGGTAGTATTTTAGAAGCAGGCAACGAGTATACTATTAAAATAACCGTAGATTCGTCGGTGCCCAACGATACAGTGACTATTACGGCCGACGGGAGCACTAATGTATCATCAGGCTCAACTACTTACCAAAACTGGCAAGACATTGCCAGCCCTTCGCTGCCCTATACCGGAGTAACTCCCTATACTATTGAAGTCAGCTATGATTTTGAGAAGTATGTATCTGGGGGTATGGAATACAATGTAACCTTAGAGAATATTAGCGGAGCCGAGCTAAATACTATTTCTTACTACGAAGTACATTACGGGCCGGAAATTTATAGCCCGGATTCTATGTCGGTAGGTTTAGGCCAGCTTATGATGATCAATCCTGGCTATAGCTTCGGTTCAACCGCTGCCTTTACAGCTGATATAATTAGGCCGGAACAGGAATTGCCAACCTTTACCGAACCCTATCCTTATAACTTTACTATGTACAGCCTTAACGAAGAAGATGGGGTAGAATTTCCTAACGAAGCCCACTTAGGCACTCATACCTATTATTTATGGGTACTTCATGCCTATAACTTTGAAGCCCGGGATACCCTTTACATAACCGTAGATGCAAATTGTACCAATACTGAGTGGTACGCAGATAATGATGGTGATGGATACGGCGCTGGCCAAGTTAGAGCTATAGCCTGCGATGTAAATTACACAAGGTGGGTAAGCAATAATTTGGATTGTGATGATAGAGATGCAAATAATAAGCCTGGTATCTGGTACGCTGATGCTGATGGTGACGGCTTTGGAGATTTAAACGTTACTATGGAAGCTTGCAGCCAACCGCCAGGTTACGTTAGCAACAGCGAAGATTGTGATGATACTAACCCAGCCAGCAACCCGGATGCTGCAGAAATTGCCGGCGATGGATTGGATAACGACTGCGACGGCACTGTAGATGAAAATACCGAAGCTAGTTGCTACGCTACCGAAGTAATTGAATTTGTGCAGGGCCACCGCAAAGATCGGGGTTATTTAGGACCAAAGCGTAGCGATGCCTCTAAAACTTTAGGTGCCCCGCAGGAAACCAACCTGTGGAACTTTGTAAGCCTGGGTTTTGGCGGTCACTTAACCCTAAAACTAGGTTCTGACCTATACGATGGCGGCAGCACCGATCCGGATATGATGATAGTGGAAACCACTTGGGGATGGAGCTGGCGTAGCTGCTACAACGGTAGCCTAAGCGGAACGCCCGAAACCATTATGCTGGAGCTAAGCCCGGACGGTAACACCTGGGTAACCGTACCGGGAACCTTCTGCCGTAACGTTAAAATTGATATAAGCCCGGTAGTAGGCAATGAGGCCGGTCAGATACCTTTTGCCCGTTACGTGCGCATAACGGATACCAGTAATGAAGCCGACTTTTTCGGTAGTGCCAATGGCTACGATGTAGACGGTATAATAACCTGCCCGGACTTATTTGAAGACCTGCCGACAAATAGCCGTGCTGCTTCAATGGCGGGAAGGTTTGACCCTAACTTCTTTAACATCGCCCCGGATAACGATGATGAACTGGAACAACAAGTTACCATATATCCACAACCGGCCAGCACCATAGCTACCGTAAAGTTGGCGGGTGTTACCAGCATTAATTATACCGTAACGGTGCTTTCGTTAGAAGGTCGTATAGTTAGCCAACAGCAAGTAAAGTTAGATGAGAATACCAACGAATTGAACCTTAATGTAGAAAAACTGCCTCAGGGAGTATATCTGCTACAATTGGAAGGTGAGGGCGGAAAGGCCTCTACTCATAGGTTAATGAAACAGTAAGTACAGTGCTACTTTAGTTTTGTAAAATTCAATTTGGATAAACCCGGTTTGGTAAAACCCAGTTTGGATAAACCCGGTATGGATAGCCCATTACCGGGTTTTTTTTATCTTGCCCTGGTGAATACGCTTCTTGCTAAACTAAAACTTAAAACGGACGAACCCCTGCTGGTGCTTAACGCCCCGGATTCAGTAATTACCATACTGAAAGCAGATGAGGTACCGCTGCACACCAAGCCACAAAATGGGTGTACGTATCCGGTAATGCTATGCTTTGTGCACTCAGTAGCCGAACTAAACAAATGGGCACCTCTGGTTATTACCGAAAGAGAATCCGAAACCTTTACCTGGTTTGCCTACCCCAAAAAATCGTCCGGAATAAAAACCGATATCAACCGCGATGCCGGCTGGGATTATTTGGTAAATCAGGGTTATGGGCCGGTTTCAGCAATCAGTATAAATGAGGTGTGGAGTGCGCTTCGCTTTAAACCGGAAGCTGAGGTAAATCGCCAGGGCAGTTACCGCCCAAACCAGGGGCCGCCGGCAAAATCATTAAAAACCCTGCTGGTTCCAGATTATATAACCAAGCTGTTGGCCAAAAACCCTAATGAGCAGCAATTTTTTAGTAGCTTAGCCTATACGTATCGCAAGGAGTACGTAAGCTGGATTGCCGAAGCCAAACAAGAGCAAACCCGTAACCGCCGCTTAGCCCAGTTTATTGATTTGTTGCGAGAAAAAAAGAAAATGCGTTAGTAATGAAGCCGTCGGTTTTACATTTAATAATTAGGGTTTTAACCCTTTTAGGTATAGTAGCAATGGTTGGGGTAATACTGAATTTCTTTTATCGGGGCTCGCAGTTATTTAGCCTGGGCTACTTGGTTGCCGGTGCCTTTTTATTTTTTTGCCTAGTGGCCTTAGTCTATATTTTTATGCAGCGGGGCCATACCGAAAAAGTGTTTAGCGCCGTAGTGCTTACCGTTGGTTTACTACTGGCATCCGGCACGCTAATTTCGGTATACGGGCTGGAACATGCAGTTAGAGTTACATTTGTAAACTCTACCGATAGGCCGGTTAGTAATATTAAACTTAGCGGGTGCATTACGGAAAGCTTGCCCGAAATACCGGCCGGTGGTAGCACCACTACCTGGATAAATAATGATGAATGTAAGTTGACGATTTCCTACCTCCACAATTCGAACTTATATATCCGTACTATTTTTAATGCCTTACCGGACTCGCTTCAGGGCCAGGAGCTTACTTACGATTTTGGCAAAAGCCGCGAAGCATTAGATGCACCGCTTAAGTCCTGGGAATTAGAAAAACTAAATAAACCTAAAGAGTAGTAGAACTCCTTCGGTTGTACCTCACCACCTTCCCTCCTTCAATATAAAAAAATACATAATTAACGCTTTGGGTCGGTGGTTCATAGTTATCCATAAAATAGCCCCCATCATCTACCGTAGTACTTTGGTACTCGTATACCAGGCCAACATCGGGGTCGGTGTATCTTTTAGTAGGCGGACCAAGCTCGTACACTAAATCCTGAGTTGAAAACCCAATAAATTTTTTATAATTGGCAGTTGAATAGCCGTGGCGAATACACCCGGAAACTAAAAGCACTAATAAGAAGGGTAAATAATTTTTCATAAGGGTGGTCTTTATCTAAAAATCCAGCAAATTAGGTGCCATTAGCAGTTGCTTGGTGTTAAATTTATCTTTCTATGCGCTATTTTCTATCATTAGTACTAGTATTGGCTTCAGTACTGGCCGTTGCCCAGCCTCAAACCCGCTACCAATCAAGTAACGGAACCGAAACCCCCACTTATACCGAGGTTATTGACTGGTGGAAGAATCTGGCCAAAAGTTCAGACTACGTAAGTATGCTGGAAGCCGGCCTAACCGATAGCGGCGAGCCTTTGCATTTGGTACTTTATAGTGCCGACGGCAATTTTGATTTGGAAGAACTTAGGGAGGAAGGCAAAACCATTCTTTTCATAAACAACGGAATACACCCCGGCGAACCCGATGGCATTGATGCCAGCATGCAGTTACTGTACGAGTTGGTAAATAACCGAAAACTCAGGAGGCAAACTAAAGATGTAGTCATTGGCCTGATACCGGTATACAACGTTGGCGGCGCGCTAAACCGTAACTCCGGCACCCGGGCTAACCAAAACGGTCCGGCTGAGTACGGTTTCCGGGGCAACGCCCGTAATTACGATTTAAATCGGGATTTTGTGAAGATGGATTCGCGCAATGCCTGGGCGTTTGCGGAGTTGTTCCAAAAACTTCAGCCCAATCTGTACATTGAAACCCACGTGAGCAACGGTGCCGACTACCAATATATCATGACGTTGCTAAGCACCCAACACAATAAACTAGGCGGCCCATTAGGCAAATACCTTAATCAGGAATTGGAGCCGGCCTTGTATAAGGCTATGGAAGAGCGGGGCCAAAATATGACGCCTTACGTAAACGTATGGGGTAGCGTACCCGATAGCGGTTGGGTAGCCTTTCTGGATGGGCCCCGCTACAGCAGTGGCTACGCAACGCTGCACAATACCATTGGCCTGGTTACCGAAACCCATATGCTTAAACCTTATAAGCAGCGGGTGCAAGCAACCTACGATTTTCTGCATAGCGCAGTTGAACTATTGGCCGGTAATACCGGTAAGGAAATTAAGGAAGCCCAGGCTAAACAGAGAACGGCCATAGCCCAATCCGATAAGCTTGCCCTTGCTTGGGTAGCCGATACCGCTGAGTATACTCCTTTTGAGTTTAAAGGCTATACCAGCACGTACGAAACCAGCGAAGTAAGCGGTTTGCCCCGCCTAAAGTACCACCGCGATCAGCCGTTTGAGAAAGAAATAAAATTCTATAACACCTATAAGGCTTCTGAGGTAATAGGCGTTCCGCAGTATTATGTAGTTCCGCAAGGTTGGTGGCCGGTGCTGAATCGGCTTCGGGCTAATGGGGTTGCTATGGAAAAGATTAAACAGGATAGCACACTAAGGGCAGTTCGTTACCAGATAGAAACGTACCAAACGGCAAACCGCCCCTACGAAGGGCACTACCTGCACTATGGTACACAAGTAAACCCGGTAGTAAACACCTACAGTGTGCGAGCCGGGGATTATCTAATACCCACCAACCAGCCGGCACGCCGGTTTATAGTTGAAGTGCTGGAACCTACCGCCCCCGACAGCTATTTTGCCTGGAACTTCTTTGATACAATTTTACAGCAAAAAGAAGGTTTTAGCGACTATGTATTTGAGGATGTTGCTGCCCAAATGCTGCGCGAGAACCCAGAGTTGAAAAAGGAGTTGGAGGAAGCTAAAGCCGAGGACGAAAACCTGGCTAAAAGCCCCAATCAGCAACTGCGCTGGGTATACGACCGTTCCCCAAATAAGGAAGACGCCTATCTTAATTACCCCGTTTTACGAATACCCTAAAAAGCGGAAAGCCCTGCACTGCAGGGCTTTCCTTTCCAACTTTAACCAACTACCGGCAGGTCAACTCGTAACCCGCCTAATCTTAAATATCGCTTCCTTCTCCTCCGCTGCATTATTGCCGGTGGGGTAAGGGGTAATTTCTTCTAATACAAAATCATACTCGGTACCACCAAGGTTTATCCGGTAAGTAGCGCCGGCATCTCGGCAATCAACTCCGGTGCATAATACAAATTCTCCCAGCTCCGAGCCTGATAGAATTACACGAGCGGCACCGGCAATAATGCAGTTAGCATTTACCGGGCAGCGGTTATCCCTAATTTCTTCAATCTGGAAGTTAAGTGGGCTTCCGTTCAGGTTAGCTGAAAAACTGGTGCCTGGGCTTCCCCTAAAACTAAACTCATTCTGCGCCGACTCGCTATCTTTTTGAGGTAGATCGTTAGTAGCAGTTGGATTATAATTATTGCTACAAGCCCCAACTATAAAAAGTAGTAGGAAGGGAATACAGAATATAATTGGTTTAATTTTCAAGGCTTAAGAGTACAGAGTTCAAAATTATACAACGAGCAATAATCGTGCCTATTGCCATTGTTATAAAATTATTTAGCTGTTCAATTTTCTGTAATGGCTTTTCCCTTACAGATTCGAACAAAGTTATAGAGAAAAAATAAGAACATTATATAAAATATTAATATTCTGCAATTTAGGTCAAATTACGTATATTAATTTTCTATCCCTTATAATCTGGACAAATGTGTTGTTTAATAGGTTGGCTGAAAAATTAAATTTTGTACAGATTTTTTAAGAATAGCTTAAGCTTATAATATTTAGCTATTAAGTAATTAGTCAGATACGAGAACCGATACCTGGAAAGTCTTATGCCATGCCGTATACTAATTACCGTATGGCCGCAACTCCCGCCGAAGCGAGCCGCAATCAGTAACGGAAGAAGGGCGCGGAACATGTAGTACCAAGCACGCTTACCCTAAACTCAAAACGTTATCATTCTCTAAATCTCAAGAAATGCATTATCTCTACCCAAAAAAATCTTCCTAACCTACTGCAACTTATTAATCGTAATTTGACACTACTCTTACAATGCTCGCCTAGCTCCAATGGGTAAGCCGGAAGCCTGTACCACTTTTAAACCTAATACCTTTTTACCAATGGTTTGTCCAGTAGCAGCTTCTAAAACCGGAAAATAGATAAACCAAAAAGCTACGAGCAGTAAGGCCATTCCCCCACTTACTGAATACGAACCGTTAGCCTGCTCTTCACCAAAGGCGCAAACGTAGGCAAACCACATTACTATAAAAATACCATAGTCGACAATTCATGATAGTACACGCCTCTTCAGCTTTTTCTGGATAGGGTAATGAATTTTGTAAGGCATAAGGAGTTTTCTAGTACATAATTTTTTGATAACTCATCAGTAATGAGGTTATTCCGAGTAACCTCATTACTATCAACTGAGCCTAAACTTTCTATTAATTATAAATTTATATGCGCTGGGTATAAGAGAAATTATTAGGCTAATAGCTATAATGCCTTCGTAGGGTACTTCTGAGAATTGCAGTTTTCTTATTCCATTTTGGCAAGCCGTACACTCCACTATATATCGCCACGCTTGCAGGTAGCTGAGAATTATTACTGATACCAGTACAGTTGCAATGCTTATAATGAGGGTGTAAAACTGCCTGAGTTTATATAGAAGGTAATATATAGCGAACACTAGTGCGAAAAACAGGATATAGGGTAGGCTATTAAATATATAGAAGTTCTTACCGACAAATACTAATTTGCCAGCCCCGGACTCAAGCATAACCAGTTGAATGGCACTTCTCAGTATATCATAGCTAAAAATAGCTGCCAAAACTCCCGGTAAAAAGGCAATTAGAAGTGCATTACCAACTTCATTAAAACGATTATCTTTCAACAACCCCCTCATAGGTAAGCTCCATATCGGCCGCTAGCGAGCCGGAAACCGAGCAGTATTTTTCTACGGCTAGTTTTAGCAATTTAATCAGCTCTTCTTCGGTGGCATCGGGCGAGTTTAAGATGAAACGCAGGTGAATTTTAGTGAAGCGGCGCGGTTCTTCCTCCCGGCGCTCGCCGCTGCTTTCAATACGCAAGCCATTTACGGTTTTGCGTCGCTTCTTTACCATCTGTACCAGATCTACCGCCGCGCAACCGCCCACCGCCGAAAGCAGCATTTGCATAGGTGAAAAGTGCTCCTTTTCCGCTATGGGTAACATGTCCATTTTCAGGCTTACCCCTTCCGGACTAACCGATTCGTATTGATAGTCGCTTTTGTAGTGCGTAGTTAAATTCATAAGGGCAAAGTTAGGCTAAAGTGGCTTTTCTTTTCTTAATTTTTTTAATAGAATTCCGGTCTTGATTAGCCAGAAAGTTTTGGTGCCTAAAGCCCCACTCGGCCATGGCGTTTAGTAGAAAACGGAGACTACTACCGTAGGGAGTTATACCGTATTCAACCCGGGGCGGCACCTCGGGGTACACCTTTCGCCAAACCACTCCGTCTACTTCTAACTCGCGCAATTGTTGGGTCAGCATTTTTTGGGTAATGCCCGGTATGCTCCGTTTAAGTTCGCCAAAGCGTAGGGTACCCTGCTCCATTCGCCATAAAATTACTGGCTTCCATTTGCCTCCAACCACCTGCAGGGTAGTTTGCACCGGGCAGTGTTCGCAATCTTTTTGCTGGCTGCTTTCCTTAGTTATATAGGCTTGTTTAGCTACTGCTTCCATAAGTTACTTTTAGGTAAGTACCCTACTTTTTAGTACCTACTTGCTGTTTGCGCCCTAAGTTACCACCTTTAGGGTAGCATACAAAAAATAACTTTTCTATATGAATTCTAAAATCTTAGTAACCGGCGCCACCGGTACCGTAGGGCAGGAAGTGGTAAAAGCTCTGCAGAAAAAACAAGCCGATTTTGTAGTGGGTGTACGCGATGCCGAAAAGGCTAAACGCACTTTGGGCGAAGTTAAAACCGTAGCTTTCAATTGGGAAGATCCGACAAGTTTTGGTACAGCTACCGAGGGCGTGCAGAAGGTATTTGTACTGGGCCCGCCCGTTAACCCCAACTTGGGCGAGTTAGTAGAACCATTCCTAGACCATCTGAATAAAAAGGGTATTAAACGGGTGGTTTACCTAAGTGCTATGAACGCCGAAAAGTTACCTACGCTGCCCTTTCATGTGGCTATGGAAGAAAAATTAAAGCAGGAAGGCTTCGATTATACGGTACTTCGGCCTAGCTTTTTCTCGCAGAACTTTAAAACCTACGAATACGAAAACCTTATGGAACGTGGGGTAACCTACAACCCGGCCGGCCAGGGCAAAGCTAGTTTTGTAGATGTGCAGGATATTGGCGAGGTAGCCGCCGTAGCGCTTACGGATGAGGGGCACAGTGGTAAGGTATACGAACTTACCGGCCCCGAAGCACTTAGTTACAGCCAGGCTGCCGATGAGTTAAGCCAAATTTTAGGCAAAAAAATAGTGTACCCCGCCCCCAGTCCGCAAGAGTATAAGCAAACGCTTTTAGGCAGCGGCGCCCCCGAATTTGTAGCCGACTATATGATTGAAATTACCGATTTGGTGCGTCAGGGGCACGCCGCCCGAACTACTGATCATGTAGAGCAGCTACTAGGCCGCCGGCCGCACAGCTTCCGCCAAGCCTCAGAACGAATTTTTGGCTAAGTTGCCTGCCTTTCCATATACGCAACCAGTTCCCCGGCCGCCGGCTGGGGTTTTTTGTTTACTTCTTATTCAAATCCTACTTAGCACTACAATCTTTAGGCTGAGGGCACAGTTCTTATACTAGAATTTGTAATTTAGCTTAAGAATTCATACCAAGTTGTATATGAAAAAAGTAGGACTGATTATAGGCGGCATACTAGTAGCTTTATTGCTACTGCTGCTACTGGTACCCGTATTTTTTAAGGATGCCATATTTGAAAAGGTTGACCAGCAACTAGCCAAGACCGTAAACGCCGATGTGCACTACGATTCCGACAATGTTAGCCTGAGCCTTTTCCGGAACTTCCCGAATGTAACCGCCAGCCTGGAAGATTTTAGCGTGGTAAACCGTGCCCCCTTCGCCGGCGATACCCTGGTGGCGGCCGATCGCTTTTCTATAGTGTTGAACCTGGGTTCGGTAATTTTTGGTGATAAAATGGAAATTAATGCCATTGAGTTGGATAACCCGTTGGTGCAGATTTTGGTAAACGAAGAAGGCCTTACCAACTACGATATTGCCATTGCCGACGAAACCCTGCCCACCGAAGAAAGCGATACCACCGCCGCCGAGTTTAATTTGGGCATAAAGCGCTGGCAGGTGCAAAACGGCCGTATTGTGTACGAAGACCTCACCATTCCTATCCGTATAGAAGCCGAAGAAGTAACCCACGGCGGTAGCGGCGACTTTACGCAGGATATCTTCGACCTGCGTACCACTACCGAGGCTCAGCGCGCCTCCCTGGTTTTTGACGGTATTGAGTACGTAAGCGATAAGCATTTGGAAGGCGACGTAACCCTAGAAATGAACCTGCCCGAAGCTCGCTACACCTTTAAAGATAACCTGATTGAGCTCAATAACTTTGCCATGAAGGTAGACGGGGATATTATTATGCCCGGTGAACCTATAAGCTTCAACCTGCGCTTTTCTACCCCGGAAAATACCTTTAAAAGCCTGCTGAGCCTGGTGCCTGGTGTTTACAACGAGCATTTTGAAGAACTGGAGGCCCGCGGCGAAGTTGGTTTTGAGGGTTACCTGCGCGGAGCCTACAGTGCCGCCGACAGCACCCTGCCCGGCTACCGGGTGGCCCTTAGCGTTAAAGACGGCTACTTTAAGTACCCCGATTTGCCCCAGGCCGTTGAGAACGTAAACGTAAATATGGTGGTAGAAGACCCTACCGGCGATATGCAGGATCTGCTGGTAAATATCAAAGATTTCAGCCTGAATATGGGTCAGAATCCGGCGAAAGGTTCGGTAGAGCTGCGCGGACTGCACCCCATGCAGGTGAATGCCGATGTTGACGCTAAACTTAATTTGGCCGAACTAGACCAAATCCTGAAACTGGATACCATAGCGATGCGAGGCGTGTTCAGCCTCAACCTAAAAGCTAAAGGTGTATACGATACGCTGAAGAACCGCTTTCCGGAAATGAACGCCCAAATGCAGTTAGCCGACGGCTATATTAAAACGGCTACCTATCCGGTTCCTATCCAGAATTTCAACTTTAACGGCAGCGTGGTAAACACCACCGGCAAGCTGGAAAATACGGTAGTTAACGTACCCTCCTTCGGCATGCTTATCGATCAGGACAAGGTTACCGGCCGCCTGCGCCTGGAAGATATGAACGATTACCGCTGGGATGTAGCCCTGCAGGGCGCTATCGATTTTACTACTATTCAGAAGATTGTGGAGTTTGAAGATATGGAACTGGCCGGCCGCATTATAGCCGATATTCAAACGAAAGGCAGAATGAGCGCCGTAGAAAATGAGCAGTACGACCAACTGCCCACCAGCGGTACCATGGCCATGGAAAACTTTAGCTACAGCAGCGTCGATTTGCCCTTTGACTTCCTGATGAGCAGCGCCCGCATGCAGTTTAATCCGCAGAGCATGCAGTTGCAGGAAATGAACGGCAAAATTGGCGATACCGATATGAGCCTGACCGGCACTATTACCAACTATATTGGCTACGCCCTTAAAGACGATCAAACGCTGCGCGGCAACCTAAAAATGGTAAGCCAGCGCATTAACGTAAACCAGTGGATGAGCGAGGATGGCGAAACCGCTCCGGCTGATACCGCCGGCGGGGCTATGACGGTAGTAGAAATACCTCAAAACCTGGATTTAACCTTTGCCGCCACCGCCGGCGAGGTTATTTACGATAACCTGACGCTGGAAAATATGGTAGGCACCATAACCGCCCAGAATGGAGTGCTCAGAATGGAAAACCTAACCTTTAATACGCTGGGTGGCGGTTTTGGCCTAAGCGGCACGTATGATCCGCGCAATACCGAAAAACCGGCTTTCGATTTTAACCTGAAAATAAGCGACCTGAGCATTAGCAACGCTTACGCCAACTTTAATACCATTAAGGCCCTGGCTCCTATTGCGCAAAAAATGGATGGTACCTTCAGCACCGACTTTAAACTGAGCGGCCTACTGGGTCAGGATATGATGCCGCAACTGAATAGCCTTACCGGCAGCGGTCTGGTAGAGGTACTGCAGGCCACGCTGGAGAACTCTAAAATTCTGCAAAAAGTAGCCCTAACCACCAAGCTTACCGATAACCTGGGTTCCGATATGCTGAAGCTTAAAGACTTACTGATGAAAGTAAAGGTAGCCGACGGCTTTGTAAATACCGAACCGTTTGATTTTAATATTGGCAACGTGCCGGTAACCATTGGCGGCCGGCAGGGCCTTAACGGCGCGCTGGATTATACCATGAACCTGGACGTACCGGCGGGAGCGGCCGGCCAAGCCCTAAATAGCTTGTTGAGTAAAGTGGGCGCTGGTTCGGGCGCAAATGTAGAAACCATAAAGCTGAATCTGGGCGTAGGCGGAACCTACAACGACCCCAGCATTAAAATACTGGGTGGCGGCACCACCGCGGGCGAGGGCGGCGTAGCCACCTCCGTAGCCGATGCAGCCAAAGATGCCGTAAAGCAGCAGGTAGAAAATCAGCTGGACGATGCTAAGGCTAAGCTGGAAGCCGAACGCCAGCAGGCCGAAGCCCGGGCGAAGGAAGAGTTAGAAAAGCAGCGGGCCGAAGCCGAAGCCCGCGCCCAGGCCGAGCTGGAAAAACGCCGCAAAGCCGCCGAAGACAGCCTAAAAAAGAAAGCCACCAAAGGTATAAGAGATATACTGGGCGGCGGGGGCCGGTAAGCTAATAAACTTATCTTATAAGAAAACGAGAGTCCGGAGTTGGCTCTCGTTTTTTGTTATTATATTTACCAGTATTCCTAATCCTTAATCATGAAAAAAACACTTTTAATATTTCTCGGACTCCTAGTTTTCTTTTCTGCTTGTAATAAAAACGATGACTCTGTAGCTGGAAACTCTTTATATAATAAGCTAGCGGCAGATTCTAGGTTTTCATTATTTTTAAGCAAAGTAGATGACGAAGGCCTAACTCCTCTATTGAGATCTGAAACCGAATTAACAGTTTTTGCGGTGCCCAACGGAAGCGAAACGGATTATACCGCTGGAAGTCATATAATAGAAGGCAAATATTCTGTAGAAGAGCTTAAAAACTTAGCAAAGGTTACCAGTCTATATAATTCTGAAGTAGATATTTATGCTACTGAATCTGAATTAATTCTGGATGGTGCAAAAGTAATTATTACTGGAATTGAAGCTAGCAATGGTATTATTTACTTATTAGAAAAGCCTTTCTCTAGAGCAGTTACGGAACCTGTATCTATGGATGCTGAATTAGCTAATTCAATGCTAGTATCTGCCAATTTACATTATGCCGAAATAAACAGTGATAAAACGTTAATTACTGCAGCTATAACTGACGAGGGAACATCTACTAATTTTAGATTTGAAGAATTTGATGATCATACTCAGAATGCTGGTACCAACATTATATATGATTTGTGGGTTAATAACTATGTCCGCACATTATCAGATGCTAATAGTGTTTATAGAACCTTAACTGAATCACCAAGAATTATTGCTGAGAAGGAAGCGCTGATAGCTGAATCTAAAG
Source organism: uncultured Roseivirgaceae bacterium (assembly GCA_964504565.1). Lineage (GTDB taxonomy): Bacteria > Bacteroidota > Bacteroidia > Cytophagales > Cyclobacteriaceae > Cesiribacter. The sequence continues at coordinate 209,301 of CAZDEY010000001.1, read as the reverse complement.
CACTAATAGCCTTGACCTATCTAGAGTACATTCAAACTTGGGGACCCGTTGTATACCTACCACCCTCACCAGATCCAAGCTTTGATAAGACTAGATATTCAGTTGACGATGTACTAGATAGTTTGCGAGGCTTTCTTGATCCTGCTATTCCACAGTTAGCTGAAAATAAAAATATATCTGGAAGATTAAATAAATGGGCTGGCATGAGTATCTTGGGTGAGATATACTTGGAACAAGGTGACTATACAACTGCCAGGGATATCTTACAAGTAATAATTTCCAGCAATAAATATTCACTCTCCACCTATACTGATTCACCTATTAATGTAGATTCAGAAATCCTGTATGGTATTCCATTAGAAGCATTTACAAATATTAATATTAGAGAGTTAGATCTCCACAATTACAATTATGACTTAGCTGATAGTAAGCTAATTCAAATGTATGATGATGAGGACATCCGTAAGAAAAGTTGGTTTGAAGGCCGGCAGGTTACTAAGTTTAGTAATATTAGCAATTACAGCATTATTAGATATAGTAAGGTTAAGCTAATGTACGCTGAAGCATTAGCTCAAAGTGGAGACTTAATAGAGGCTATAACAGAAATAAACCAAATACGAGATCGCGCTAATGCTACAATTTACCCAGCAAATAATCTAACTAAAGAAAATGTTCTAGAAAAAATACTATTAGAATATCAACTAGAGTTAGCCTTTGAAAACGAAAGATACAGTACTTTAAAGCGCTTTGGAAAGTACCTGGATATTATGACCTCTTCGGGTGAAACTGTAACCGAAAAAGATCTATTGCTGCCTATTCCTATTCAAGAAGTTGAATACGGGGTTGAACAAAACCCTGGTTACCGGTAGGCGGCGGGGGCCGGTAAACTTAATAGCTTATCGTATCACAGGAAAACGAGAGCCCGAAACGGCTCTCGTTTTTGTTATTATCTTTAATAAAAAATTATCCTCTAACCCAATGAAGAATTTCCTGCTACTTTTTCTGAGTTTATTCATTTTACAAGCAAAAGCTCAAGAAAAGGGAACTTACCAAGCAGATAGCATTTACAAAGCAAACCATGTGAAGCTTAGGAAATGGTACAGTGGAACAAACAAAAGTTTGGGTGTTATAACTTACTATGATAGGGAAGGTAGACTGATTAAGTATCAGGTAAACCTGAATCTTGGTGCAACGGTTAATACTACTCACTATACGTATGATAGTATAGGCAACCTTATAAGCATAGTAGATAGTACAAAAAACGGGCTACCTGATAAAAAGGAAGTAAAAAGAGTAAAAAAAATGGGCATAAATCCCAATTTTATACTGAATAGCATCAAAAATAAACCTGCCATAGAAGTATCGGAATATGAATTGATTTACGAAAACCATGAACTGAGCAGAATTACCAAATATAATCCAGATGGCAGTCTGGACTATATAGATAAGTTTAAAGATAATGGGATGATTCAAGAACGAGAATGGTATCGAGACGGGAAACTTTATCGGGTAGATACTACCGAATTTTTAATTCCAAATTTTAAGAATAAATATTATGGTTGGGAAATTAGAGGCGATACAAAAAGTGAATGGAACTATACCTATGATTACAAAATGGAAAACGGTTTAGTAAAAGAATACACTCGCTTTGATGATGGAGAATTAGAAGATACCGTCAAATATTTCTACGATACTAATGGGCTACTTTTGAAAACTGAGGGCTATATACTAGAGCAGTTTGAATATGAGTACTATCAATAGTCATCTCAACTATTATTTAAAAACGAGAGCCCGAAACGGCTCTCGTTTTTCTTTGGGAAAAAAGCGGGGCTTAGGTAAACTATTTATACGCTAAATGCTTCTTTTTACACCGGCACTAAGGCCGGGTAGTATTCGGCAGCTCAGGAAATTACCCTACCTGCCAATTGCACCCTAACCCCTAACGGGCCGGTAACAGCAAACACCCCCAATTTTTTAAAAGTATATGGCAAACAAAAATAAGCAAGCAAACCCCGGCAAAAAGGTAAACTATACCGATCAGGAGGTATACCAGGGCCAGGGCGGCGAAACCCACCAAACTGCCGAGCAAGGCTACGAAACCCTAACCACCCAGCAAGGCATACCCGTTAGCGACGACCAGAACTCCCTGAAACAGGGCCCGCGCGGTGCTACCCTGCTCGAAGATTTCCACTTTAGGGAAAAAATGTTCCACTTTGACCACGAGCGTATACCCGAACGGGTAGTACACGCCCGCGGCTACGGCGCCCACGGCTACTTTGAAACCTACGAACCGATACCCGAACTTACCCAAGCCGACATTTTTCAGCGCAAAGGCGAGAAAACGCCGGTATTCGTACGCTTTTCTACCGTAGCTGGCAACAAAGGCTCGGCCGATTTAGCCCGCGACGTGCGCGGCTTTGCCGTACGCTTCTATACCAAAGAAGGCAACTGGGATATTGTAGGCAATAACATTCCGGTGTTCTTCATTCAAGATGCTATTAAATTCCCCGACCTGATACACGCTGCCAAGCAGGAACCCGACCGCGCATTTCCGCAGGCCCAAACTGCCCACGACAACTTCTGGGATTTTATGTCGCTAATGCCCGAGGCTATGCATATGGTGATGTGGATTATGTCGGACCGTACAATACCCCGCTCGTTCCGGTTTATGGAAGGCTTCGGCGTGCATACCTTTAAGCTGGTAAATAAAGAGGGTAAAGTTACCTTCACCAAATTCATCTGGAAACCAAAACTGGGCCTGCAGTCGGTAATATGGGACGAAGCCGTAAAGATTAACGGGGCCGACCCCGATTTTCACCGCCGCGATTTGTGGGATACCATTAAAGCCGGCGACTACCCCGAGTGGGAGTTATGCCTGCAGACCTTTGACGAGAAGTTTGCCGAGCAATTCGATTTTGACGTACTGGATGCCACCAAAATTGTTCCGGAAGAACTGGTACCGGCCAAACCGGTAGGCCGAATGGTGCTGGACCGTATGCCGGATAACTTCTTTCAGGAAACCGAGCAGGTGGCTTTCCAAACCAACAACGTAGTGCCAGGCATTGGCTTCACTAACGACCCGCTGCTGCAGGGCCGTAATTTCTCGTACCTGGATACTCAGTTGAAGCGCTTGGGCAGTCCTAACTTCATGCATATACCCATTAACGCCCCAAAGTGCCCGTTTGCGCATTTTCAGCAAGATGGGCACATGGCTATGCACAACCCTAAGGGCCGGGCCAATTACGAACCTAATAGCTGGGGCACCAAAAATGGGGGCCCGCGCGAATCGGTCGAGAAAGGATACCGCACTCAGCCCGAGGAGGCTGATGGGCCTAAGCTGCGCGTACGGGCCGAAAGCTTTGCCGACCACTACAGCCAGGCGCGCCAATTCTATATTAGCCAAACCGATACCGAACAAGAGCATATTGCCAACGCACTGGTGTTTGAGTTGAGTAAGGTAGAAACCCCGGCTATTCGCAAGCGCATGGTATCGCACCTAATGAATATTGACGACGAGCTGGCCAAAACCGTAGCGGAGGGTTTGGGAATAACCGATATGCCGAAAGCTGCCGAACCGGCCGCCCCGGTCAAAAAAGATATGAAGCCTTCCGATGCGCTCAGTATACTAAAAAATACGCCGGGTAATTTTAAGGGCCGAAAACTGGGCATACTGGTAAGCGAAGGTTTTGATGCCGACTTAGTAAAACAACTAAAGCAGGCCGCTAAAAAGGCGGGGGCTATGGTTGAGCTGGTAGGCCCTAAAATAGCGGGCGTAAAGGGCTCCGATGGTAAACTGTACGATATGGACGAAAAAGTAAACGGCGGCCCATCAGTTATGTACGATGCGATAGCGGTTATTGGAGGCAAAGACGGAATTGACCAATTAGCTTCAATGCCGCCCGCCCGCGAGTTTGTAGCCAACAGCTACTCGCACTACAAATTTGTAGCCTATAATGATGCCGCCCGCGCCCTCTTCGATAAAACCGGACTGCCCAAAAAGCTGGATGAAGGCTTTGTAGACCTTTCCGCCAGCAACAGTGCGGAAGCCTTTATAAAAACCTGCGGCAAGCTACGCTTCTGGAATAGGAAAGAAGCGGCTTAACCGCTGACAGCAATAAATTCAATAAAGAAAGAAACCAGCTCTGGAACGGGGCTGGTTTTTTTATTTAGTTGGCTTAAAAACTACTGCGGAAGAGCACCAGTACTTCTTATAATAAAAGCTTCGGCATAGCTAGAGGCAGTAGCAAAAAAATAGCCGGCCTAGAAACAGGTCAGCTATACTAAAATTGTCTTCCTCTTATATTAGTTAAGAACTATACGATGCTGCTCGGTATAGAAGCCATCGGTTAGGGTTAGTAGGTACATACCCGCCGGTAGATTTAAGTTAGTGCTTTCTGTGGCTGGTAGCTGGGCTACAAATTTGCCCTGGCTATTGCGCAAAATTACTTTAGCTTCCGAGCTAAGGCCGGTAGTATTTAATTTAAGCTGCTTATTGGCTAGCGGATTACCTATAACCCTAACTAGGCCATTCTCTACCATATACACCGATTTAGTTCCGTGAACCTCGGTAGAGCCGTCAATATCTACGGCAGTTAGGCGATAGTAATTTAGACCGGCTTGGGCTTGCTGGTGCAAATATCTATAGCTTGAACCACTACCCTGAGCATTTAATTGGGATAGTTTAGTAAACGTATACCCGTTAGTACTATGTTCAACAATAAAATGGCTGAAATTTAATTCAGAAGCAGTTGCCCAACTAACGTTCACACTACTAGTTTGAGCCTCCGCGCTAAAGCTTTGCAATTCTACCGGTAAAACTACCGCGCCGCCACTACCCATCATAGCATATAATTCCGGAAAGTCGCGCATAAAATCATTTTCGTCGCCGTAGGTTATTGAGTAGCCCCCGTAGTTCTGCCCACTGTTGATGGTATAGCCGTTAACCCGGGGTGGAGTGTAAAAATAGCTTCGCGTTTGCGCCCCTTCCGAGTAGGCTACACCCGTCCAGCCCGATATATTAAGGTCGGTAGTTCCGGTAACCACTACTGTTCCGTTATTCATTAGCACTAGGTTGCCGCTTTGGCGGTTCATGGTTAAATCGCCGTTAATTAGCAGGAAACCATCCGTTTCTACCGAAATAAAGTAGGTTCGGTCGGCCCGGTTGGATGTTAGGCTAAGATCGGCCAGGTTAAAAAATAACGTATCGCCCGACTTTACCGTTAGGCTGGAGTTAGTCATAGAAACTGACTCGTTGGCCTGCAAAGTATTATCTACCGAGATCTGGTTATTCGCTGGGTTATTCCCTGGCAAATTGGGTTGCCAACCGTTAGCATCGTTCCATAAGGAGCGACTTTCCGGTAGGGTTGTCAGTGCAGTGTTGCCCTGCTGAGCGTAGGTTGATACACTTAGAAGTAACCCGCTGAAGAGTAGGAATAGCTTTTTCATAGAGGAGAGATCCATTATGTAATATGATCTACCTTACAAAGGTAATACAAAAATTTAATATCACAATATTAATAATTAATTATCTGTTCCTGTGAGAAACTGGATAATTAGCTTTTTGCTTTCTCTCGTGCTTTAAAAAAAATGTTTCCTTTCTGGAAACTAAAGTATTTTCTTACATGGTTACGCAAGCGGGAGCTTGCAAAGGGTTATATATTTATAGAAGAAAGATATGGATAGGATACGGATTTGGGGTTTGAGTGCATTAATTCTACTGCTAACGGTAGTACTACAAGTTCCGCTAATTGCGCAGTCGGTGGGGCAATTAGCTTGGTCGGTGCAACGGCCGCTTACCTGGGCCGACTTTAAAGGAAAGCCCGAAGCCCAAGACGATTTGCACGCTGCAACTACCTACGCCGGCATACGGCTAGAGGTGGAAGAAGTAGCCTTTCCCAGTGGTAAAATTACCTTTAAAACCGAGGCTTTGTTCGATCCGCAACGCTCCTGGGCGCACCCCGAGCGAATAGATGAACACGTACTGGCCCACGAGCAGCTTCACTTCGACATTGCCGAGATGTACTCGCGCCAGTTGGCCCACAAGCTTAACAGCCTTAGCCTAACATCTAAAAACAAACACCTAGCTCAGAAGTACTTTAAACAGTACAGTTTGCTTCAGCTAAAAGCCCAGCAACAGTATGATAGGGAATGCGCTCACGGCTTGGATAAACAACAGCAAATAAATTGGCGTAGTAAGGTAGATAAGGAGTTAGGAATTAAGCGTGCTAAAGCCCTGGCTGAAACCCTTTCGGGCAAGTAAAATCTTGTTGAATAATTTTTGGAATTTATTAATCAAATTTAATGTTTGGCCGTTGAATGCTATAGGTCTGTTTAGTAAATTTAGTTTGAATACTAGTAGCCAGGCCGAGTAGTTAAACTTGTTTTAGGCTTGAGCAACCCTATGAGTTATTCATCGCAATACCCTTCTATTAGCACCGATATGCGAAATATAGTTTCGCTTACTAATAAGGACAACGGCCGGCTAATTCTGCGCACTATTGACGATTTTCCGATTGGTATTTGTGTAACCGACCATACCGGCAAATTTATAATGTTTAATAAGCCATATTTAGATTTATATGGATACAAGCAGGAGGATTTACTAGGAAAAAACTTTACTGTGGTGGTGCCGGAGCCTCATAAAGAGAAGTTACAAAAACTGCATGATGCCTTTATTGAGCAGGCATTTGAACTGCTGGATGTTTGGGAGGTGCAGCGGGCCGACGGCCAAAAGATACACGTTATGGCCAATGCCAGCCTGATAACTGTAGCTGATAAGCCAAATAAAGTAACCTTTGTAGTTAATGTATCGGACCTGAAGCAGGTAGAAGAGCAATTGCAGAACATTATTAGTAGCCTGCAAAGCGATATACAGCAGCAAGAAAAAAGCTTGCACATGGCCTTTCACGAGATGCGGCAGCCAGCCGGCAATATCATCTCCATTAGCGATTACCTGATTTCGCACCGCGATATGCCGGAAGAAGAGCAACTGGAGTGGCTTAAGATGATTAAGACCTCCGGTTACAAAACCCTGCAGTTTATCGATTTAATGGTAGGGCTTAACCACCTGGAAAACCAGCGTAATATTCTTAAGCTGGAAAATATTAAAAGCCTATCATTCTTTAATTCACTACTGAAACCCTTTAAACTACTAGCCGACAAAACCAATCTGAAGCTAGAGTTTAATATTGATGGGGAACCGGCAAAGAGCAACCGCCGTGATGTAAACCTGTACGGCGATCCGCTCTATCTGGAACATATGCTAACCAATGTTTTGAAAAATGCCATGGAAGCTGCGCCGTCCGGCTCTACGGTAACCGTTGATGTGGATAGTAAAAACCCCTGCCGTATATCTATTCATAACCAAGGGGAAGTGCCCAAAGAAGTTAAAGACCGCTTTTTTGATAAGTACGCTACCCACGGCAAAAAACAGGGGAGCGGCCTGGGTACTCATATAGCCAAATTGATTACCGAGGCCCACGGTGGCTCAATAAACTTTAACAGTACAAAAGAAAACGGAACTACTATCTATATAGAATTACCCCAAAACGGCGAAGTAGAAGAAGCTGTTTAATAGCCCCACCAATTATCTCAGCAGAAATACCAAATCGGCGATCAAGAGGACCTGAAGCACGAAAATTAGTATACTGAGATTCTTTTTAACCGTAAAAGCTATAAAAATTGCTATTGCTACCAGTAAAGGAAGCACCAAGCCCGAGGTTATTCTTAATGAATGATAACACTTATCGTCAGATTTCGGTAGTCTGTACCAGTTAACTTCTCTAAATATTGGTGATACCGAATACTCTACTTCTTCACTCACCTGAACCGTTTCAGCAAAGCCTTCGGTAACTAAAAACTGATTTGTGTTAGTTACCAGTCGGTAGGAATAATGAGAATTTCCGCCGGCATTATAGTATTGCTGCCGCTCTTTTTGCAAAGCCGTAACTTCGGTCCGAATTATTTTTCCGGGCAGAACGTAGTCGGTAATAATTACCAATGAGAGCAAAACAAAGGCCGTGTACCCAATAAAACGTAAGCTTCGGTACTGATATTCCATACTTCAATAGTAAAAACCCAGAACAACAAGTTGCTACTATTACGGGCTCATAATAAACTTCTTAGTCCTAAATTCAAATTAAAAAGGGTATATGCGAAATGCTATACGCTTTATTGCTGCAAGATCATAGTTACTAATTTACCCTATTTTTTGCGTGCTTTAGCAGCCAAATTAGTTTGCAGGTACTTGCCAGCTTTAATTGCATAGCTTCAACTACGCTGTGCATCACCAGTAACCTCCGGTCAATTTCTAAGCTGCGGGCAGCCAAATCAGTAATTTTTTGCTTGTAAGTACCAAGCACCTCAATGGCGTTTTCTTCCGAAGTAATTACCCGCTTTTTAGGCTGGTACCCCATTTGCGAAACCATAGTTTCGGCTAACTTCCAGGTAGACCAGGGGTTCTGGCCGGTAATTAGGTTACGGTCGTGTACCACATTCTCCAGGTACATAGTACCTTCTTTAAATTTTGCTCCCTGCTCAATCAACTTTTCTTCCAGAAGAAAGGGAAAAATAGATTCGGCATCCGGTATCAGAAACAGCTCTTCTTTATTGGTAAAACCGCTAACCGGCTTGCCTTCCAGCAAATTTTTGCCGTTAGCCAGTTTAACGTGTATTAGGGCAGCCGGGCCGTGGCACACCGCACCTATAACCTTGCCCGACTCATGGAAAGAACTAACCAAAGATTGTATATGAGCATTACCGGGAAAGTCGTACATAGCCCCTTTGCCACCCACAAAATAAACTGCATTGTACAGTGCGGGATCTACCTCGGCCATTGCCAGGGTATTCTTGGTTTTCTGTTGGGCTACCGGGTCATTCAGGAAAGCATAATCGTACACTCCCATATCATCGCCGTCAATAACTACGGGGGGTTGCCCACCTTGGGGGCTTGCCACATCTACCTCAAAACCATTGGCCTGAAAAACGTAGTAGGCCCGAGATAGTTCGGTAAGCTCGTAGCCCGTAGCCTTGCCGCTGGTTCCCATAGTTTCGGTGCTGGTAACCACCGCCAAAATTTTGCCCCGCCCGGCTATTTTATTTTCACTCAGGTAAGGTAGCGACTGAGCCACGGTTTGCTTAATGGCAGCATCCGGCTCCGGAATAAGGTTGCTGAACCAGTACCCGAAGGCAAATAGCAACAGGGCTAAGCCTGCTACGCTAATTAGTGACCACTTTAGAATTTTTTTGAATCTTGACATTTTATTTGACGTGTTTTGGTGCAAATAAAAGCGCTGCCAGACTCCAAGGCTTACTAAATGGTCATTTGACAAAAGTAAAACATCATTATACCAGGTGCTGTCGGTAGTTTTGCGGGGTTTTGCCGGTTTGTTTTTTAAAAGCTCTATTGAAGCTGGAAATACTATTGAACCCTACCTCATCGGCAATGGCGGCAATAGTTAAGTTGTTACTTTCCGGATTCTGCAGCAAGCGAGTGGCCTCATCTACCCGGTAATGATTTATAAAAGCGTTAAAGTTTTGCCGGCTCATTTGGTTAATCACCATTGAAAGCACTTGGGGGCTAACCTTTAGGGTTTTGCTTAAGGATTTAAGAGTGAGTTCAGGATTCTTGTACTGCTTTTCTTCTATAACCAATGTTTTGACCCGGGAAAACAACTGCTCCATCTGTTCTTCCGATACCCGGGTAGTTTTATATTTTTCTGGCGCTAATTCCGGAAGGTAGCCTTTAGTTATTATAATAAAGCTAGTTACATAGGCCACAACTGAATACAGCGCCGGGCCAATAATATAAGGAATTGACTCATCAAACAGGTTGAATACGTAAGCTACCCATATAACCATTAAGCCGTAAAAAAGCAGGCTAAGTAGCTTGTCAGCTTTATGAGGCAAGCCAACTTTACGCTGCCTTAGTATGTAACTTTTAGTTATAATCAGGTAGATGAGGTAGTGGCTATAGTAACTAAGGTAAAGCCCGTAGAACAACTGGATCGGCAGGGATTTTAGGCTCGCCTGGTTAATCCAAAACCCAAACAACATAGCCAGAAAGCACGGTATAAAGTGTAGCCAGTAGCCATTTTTCCAGCGGAAAGCGGGTTCGGCAGTAGCCTTGGCGAAGAGGTAGAAGAGCGGCCCAATAGCCATCATGCTCCCCAGCCCTATGAAAATAAACTTAACATCCAGGTTATTCAGAAACTCCAGAAAAACCGATTTGCCAACTCTAAACGACAAGACCGTTAGTAGTATGCCCAGCAACCGATTGGCCGGCGGGTTTCCTTTAGGAGTAGTCCAGAGAAATACAGCCAGAAATAAACCGTGAACAACCCCTAGCCCACTAATAGTAACAAGAAGAATCTGACTTGCCGACATTGTACAAATGTAAAGAAGTAGGAGCTAAGTAGTTAGTTGCTGATAGTCTTTATTCACTCTTAAATTCCTTCAGAATAGGTAAAGCTTTGTTCTCAAAGTCAAATAATGCTTGATTTTCCCAGGGAGAACCATTGGTAGATTCACTACCTTTCCAAGCTATTAATTCAGCTCCCCAGTAGCAAAACCCTATTCCATTCTCTACTTCTTTTGTCAATGTTTTTATTTGTGCTATAAAATTACGTTGCCCCTCAGGAGTTGCTGGATAATCAGGTAGAATGAGCTGTTCGTCTAATCCTACGATGTTATTGGTCCAATCGTTCCACGCAAGTGTAAAAGGATAGGCTGTTTCAGCAATTATAATATCTTTATCGTAAGAACTGCTCAAATTCTGCATTTCTGTTTTGAGGATATTTAGTGATTTACCGTGCCAGATTGGATAATACGATAAGCCAATAATATCAAAATCTAAATCACTTACTTGATTAAAAAGCCAATCAGCACCTTCAATTCCCGCAAAATGTACAATAATTTTAGTGTCATCCGTATTTGTTCTTACGGCTGCTATGGCTGTTTCCATAAGCTCATTAAATTGCTGAAAGTTATTAGTAATATGTCCGTAAGGATGAAGAAAGCCAAGATTTATTTCATTACCAATCTGAATGTAATCTGGTTGTAATTCGGTAATGATGCTTTCGGTATAATTGTATACATGGTTTTTTAACTGGGAAAATTCAACTCCTTGCCATATAGCAGGTGTTTCTTGTTGACCAGGATCTGCCCAAGTATCTGAATAATGAACCGTCAGCCAGGTTTTAAAGCCTCTTGTTTTTAGAATGTGGGAGAACTGTTTTACTTCCTCAAAACCCGAATGTTCAGTAACCGGATTTACCCAAAGCCGTAACCTAATAGTATTTACACCATTGTCTTTAAGTATAGTTAAGAAATCATTTTTATTTCCGTCCAAATCATAAAATGTAGGGTTTGAATTCAATATTTCAGGATAGCTTGAAATGTCAACCGCAGAAATAAATGTCGAATTTTCACTCTCGGAAGTTGGCGGATTTATATCGGCTCTATCACAAGAAATAATAAGTAAAAAGAGAATCAATATTTGTAATGTTCTATTCATATTTAAGATTATTGATAACGGGCTCGTATTAGAAAAGTAACAAATATAAATGAACTAACTTTATGGTTTAAGATAGCCTCTAATTTAATATGTATGCACTATTAGGTACAAAAACTACTATTTTCTACCTGCCATAATGCAGTCAGTTTTTATTCAAGTTCCTAATTCAATTGTAAAGCGACATTCCATAAATCAAAATCGCCACTATAATTCTTAAGTGAATTGCCACAATGAACAATTACAGTTTCTTTATGGGGAATGATGTAAATATTCTGACCAAGATTTCCGTTGGCGTAAAAATGAAAAGAACCGTCTTTATTTACGTGACCCCACCAGTGGTAATTATAGTAAATTCTTTTTTCACCCCTTCCAAACCATTGGGGGTATATAGCTCTGGGAATTGATTTGTTTTCTCTGGTAGATTCCAGAACCCAACTTTCTGATACTATCTGATTGCCCTTCCAGTTTCCTTCGTTCAGCATTAACTGACCAAATCGTGCATAATCAACAGCTCGGGCCATTAACCGACTTGGCATATATTCAAAATTAGATTCCTCACTGTCTACAGAAAAAAGCGCATCATACTCCATTATTTTCGACCACAATTTCTTCTCCAGATATTCAGATACAGTTGACTTAGTAGCTCGTTCCAGAATCAGGCCTAAATAGCTGGTATTGTAATTTGAGTACTGAAAATCTTTTCCCGGTTCGGACGAAATCCCTACATGCTCAAGCAACAGCTTTCGAACATTGGGGTGGTAGTAGCCCACCGCCTCATCGTGCCAGGGAGAATGAATGTTAGTGAAAGGTATATGGCTGGTATTGTACTCCAGCCCTGAACGCATTTCAAGCAAATTTTTAATGGTTATTTTTCCAAAGTTTGCATCTCGCTCATAAAGTTCTGGAATATAATCTGTTATCGGGTCGTTTATACTTTTGATTAGACCATCATCAATGGCAACTCCTACTAAAAACGATATAAACGACTTTGCCATAGATTGAGAATGAAAATAGGAATCTCTACTAAAGCCGTTAAAGTATTTCTCATACATAATAGTATCCTTTTTAATGACAATAAGCGCAGTAGTTTGAGATTCAATAGCCCACTCTTCAAAGCTATTGAATCCGGTTTTAGTTACCAGTTCCCCAAATAGCGACTCAACATATTCTTCTTTAGGCTGAGATATGAATGTATTGGTATTTTTTGCTCCCTTAATCTGGTGATTTTTAAAATTCTTATAATCATATACATCCGCTACATTCATGCTTATGAGTCGGTAAACGTAGGTAGGTGTATATTGAATGGACAGAAGTATTAACAGGAATAGGACAGTTGCGAGTACTACAAAGAATGCAATTTTGAGAAATCTTCTCATTTAGTGTTAATTCGTTGTTGGCGGTAACGGTTGGGGCAATGCGCTGTAGGGTTGATGAACAAATCAAAACTAGCGTATGCGCAAGTGTTACCCATTGTTGGGCCTTCGTTTGTATATATTTGGAAATAAGGATGCCAATAATATTATGTTTCCTGTAAGCCAAAAAAGTAAAGTCCTACGTGGCCGAATATCCAAATAATCCAGATGAAAGCTAGATAGAGCTACTATGAGTAGTACAATTAGTATGGATTTTATTACTGAATTTCTAATTCTATATCCTATAAAATTAACAGCTAAAACCGTCAAGCCAAAAAGTATAAATGAAACATCCATGTATACCTTAAGTAAAAAATATTCACGACCGCCCATATACATAGTATTAGCAAATTTAAAAGCTAATAATACTGTGATCTTTATCGCGGCTATGTAGAGTAGTATTTGAGCTATCGAAACAATAATGATCTTTTTGATGCCCATTCAAATCCGTCTTTAATGAAGCCTAACGATTAGTATAAAAAACGTAGGCCGCCTTCAGCGGCTATGTATTTTATGCGGTGTTACCTGCTGGCATATTTTCGTAGTTCAGTTGCGTACTCATTTTTCAAACTTTCGATTTTTTCCTTTGTTGTAGATGTTAAGCTAGTTGCATAGATGGTCGGATACATTGTTCCACCTTCAACAACGGATGCGTCAAATGTGGCCTTCTTGTCTCTATAATTTTTCCATTCATTTATTAAATCGTCAAACAGCTCTAGATTTAGCTCCATATAAGTACGTTCTTTAGAAGCTTCTTTAATTGTTGAGATTAGTTCTGTAAGTTCATTGTCTGCTTTCTCAAATTGTTCAGAAGCATGAATGTTCATGTCCGCTTGTGTTTCCGGAGAATTAGGATAAATTAAATACCAGATAAAGTCATTTGTCTGATTCAAAAAGATTTTAGCATTGTTGAAACACCTCAATATCTCTTGCTCGTCAATTCTTAAGTTTGTCGCGAACTCATGACAGAAAATGTGGCGTAACTCAAATGTTCTTTTGATATCTACAATTATTTGGTCAGCATTTTCTATAAATTGTGATGAGTTGTCGTTAACGTGTTCGAAAATGCTATCACGTTTAAATTTTTTAATTTCTTTTGTAAAGCCAAGATCACATAGAATAGAAATGTTCTTATTTATGTCGTCAAAATTATTACATGGAAGTATGTGAGAAATAAACTCTCCAACAGTTACTGTCTTTGTTTGAATAGCATTGACTATATCAAAGTCAAATTTCACATTACGAGATTGATTAAAATTTACCACGTTGTCACTAAATGGCTTCCCATGGTCAATAAGTTCTTTATAAACTGAACGGAAAAATGCTTCAAAACAAGCAACTGTTGCAATAGGAATGTATTTTAGAAGTTCCTTACTGTAGTCACCGTTATAATTGAGGTTTTCGTGAAACGCATATTCTATATCATCGAGTCGACTGCTAAAATCGTGACGAGAATTAAACTCGGAACGTGACTTTATTGCAGTTATCTCATTTATCAAATTTCGTTTCATTCAACTTTATAGGCGTGTTGGATCATCTGTTAGCTTGCAGGTAACATCCGTATAACAGCAATTGCTGTTATACCTATTATGTCATCAATCTAATTATGTCACTAATCTAATAAATTTCTGATTTTGGCGAAAGCCATGCTGGCAAAGATAGTCCTAGGCTCCAGATTGAACCAAATCTCTTGATTGGGGGATGGTAAAACTGTATGTATAATTCTTCATTACACTACTTCTAATAAGATACGCATTACGGTACAAAGCCAAAAATAAAACCCACATCTTAACCGCTTAACAGTCGACTAATATACCTTTATGAATTAAGCTCCTCATGTTCAGGGCTAATACTTTCGGAGGCTAATACTAAATTGCCGGTTACTTAAGTTAGGAAGTTGCCGAAAGCTTCAATTACTTTGCTCTGCATGAAAACGTTCAGTTCTAAATTACTACTAGCCCTAAGCCTGTTTGCCACCCTAACTGCCTGCAACGATAAACCGGAACGCCGGGCTGAAGAGAAACCGAAAGTGGTTCAGCCCCGGGTGCAGCGACTGGAAGGGATAAGTGTACCGCAATTTTCCGGCGACTCGGCCTACAGCTTCGTTGAGCAGCAATTGGCTTTTGGCCCCCGCGTACCTAATACTAAAGAACACCGCCTGGCCGGCAGTTGGTTGGTAGAAACCCTAAAGGGCTACGGAGCCCAGGTAATCGAACAGGATTTTACCGCCGAAACCTACGACGGTCAGGAACTCTTTCTTAAAAATATAATTGCCAGCTACAAACCCGAAGCCAAAAAACGCCTGATGCTGGCCGCCCACTGGGATACCCGCCCCTTTGCCGATAAAGACACCGATAGCTTGAACTGGCAAAGACCAATAGCCGGTGCTAACGACGGAGCCAGTGGGGTAGCTGTTCTATTGGAGGTAGCCCGTCTGCTTAGCCAAAATCAGCTTCCTGACGTTGGGGTAGACTTGGTGTTATTTGACGGTGAAGATTGGGGTGAGCCTGAGTTTTACGACGAAGAGTTACAACAAGCCAATGCCATGCGGGGCAAAATGTATTGGTGCTTGGGCAGTCAGTACTGGGCTGCCCGTAAGCATACTCCTAATTACACCGCCTACTACGGCATTCTGCTCGATATGGTTGGGGCTAAAGATGCCCTGTTCTACCAAGAAGGTTTTTCGCGCCAGTTTGCCCCCAGTGTGGTTAAGAAGGTTTGGGCCTGGGGTCAGGAGTTAGGGCATGGTAACCACTTTATAGCTAAAGCCAGTAGCGAGGTTACCGATGATCACTACTTTATGAACCAGGGTGGCGTACCTTCCATAGATATTATCCAGTACGATCCGGCCGATGACTTTTACTTCGGTAGCTACCACCATACCCTGCAGGATGATATTGATATAATCTCCAAAGAAACACTGCAGGCCGTAGGCGAAACCGTACTGCACGTAGTGTACCACGAGCCGGCCCCGGGCGTATAGGTTCAGTTTTGCTATAGAATTGATATAAGGTTGGTTTTAGCTGTTATCTAGCTAGTCAGCATTTATTTTGTAGTTCAGGCATCGTTTTCGGTGGGGCTATACTAGTTTCTACACAATAGTTGCCAGAGCACTTCCTTAGTACCCACCCTCCCCATAGTTCACAAAAATTTTATTTAGAATTAATCTTAATAGCGCTTGATTTTCGCTAAGCCTGCTCTATATTTACCATCAATTAGAATTAATCTAAATAAAAATAATGAGAAGCCTAATTCTCATCATAATACTTGGGAGCATCATGCAACACGTTCAGGGTCAGGGCTATACCAACCTAAAGGGCCGGGTAACCACTACCCTTGGCCAGCCTATAGCCGGGGCCTCGGTGCTAGTACTTTCTACCGGCCAAGGCACTACTACCGATACGCTCGGCAACTTTTCGCTGGTTAAACTGCCGCTTACTTCGCTAACTATTCGTTTATCGGCGGTTGGCTATACCAGCCGCCAAAAAACCATTACGCCGGCAGCCGGGCCGGGCCAGCCTGTACATATACTGCTTACTGAAGAGGTTGCCGAACTGCCCGAGGTGGTGGTTACCGGCCAATACCAACCGCAGTCGGCCAAGAACTCGGTGTACCAGGTAACTACCATTAGCGCCCAGGAAATTGAGGCCCGCGGTGCCCTAAACCTGCAAGAAGCCTTGGCTAACCAGCTTAACCTGCGTTTTGCCCGCGACAACGCCATGGGCACTTCTAACATAAACCTGCAGGGCTTCTCGGGCCAAAATGTTAAGGTACTGCTGGATGGCGTGCCGCTGGTAGGGCGGGGCGGCGTGGCCAACGAAATTGATATTAACCAAATTGACGTAGCCACTATTGAGCGCATTGAAATAGTGGAAGGCCCCATGGCCATAAATTTTGGGGCCGATGCCCTGGCGGGGGTTATCAATATTATTACCAAGAAGGGCATTGCCGGCAAGCTTCAGCTACAGGCGGGCTACCAGCAGGAAACCGCCGGCAGCGAGTTTTCCTACTTTGAAGAGGGCAGCCATTCGCCTAACCTGCTGCTAGGCTACCAGCTTAGTCCGGCCTGGTACGCCCAGCTGAGCAGTCGGCTTAACTACTTTGGCGGCTGGCAGGGCCAGGGCGAAGGCCGCAACAAAGCCTGGTTCCCTAAAACTCAGTACCTAACCGAGGCGATGCAGCGCCACGAGTCCGGCCGGCACAGCATCTTCTACAAAGTAAA
>CAZDEY010000001.1:191887-192145 GCA_964504565.1 uncultured Roseivirgaceae bacterium | reverse complement strand
GAGCTACTGGAAAATTTAGGCCCGGTACTGGCCGGCTCGGGGGGGCGCGAAGCTTCGGCGCAGGATGTACACTACCGCACCAACCGGCTAATACACCAACTGCAGGCCGACTGGCAGTGGCAGCAAACCCAACTGGCCGTGGCCGCCGCTTATACCGATTTTGAGCGGAGCACCGCCTACTACCGCTACTTTCCGGAAAGCGGAGCCAATACGCTTCAGCCGGGCTTGAGCCAGCAGTTGGTTTACCGTTCGGCCTTT
>CAZDEY010000001.1:191298-191850 GCA_964504565.1 uncultured Roseivirgaceae bacterium | reverse complement strand
AACCTGCTGCAGCGGCCGTGGCTAAGCACCCAGTTGGGCCTGGAAGCTACGCAGGAAAGCGGCGGCGGCAGCAAACTACTGGCCGGCACCCAACGCCTTACCGATGCCGCCCTCTTTGCCTCGGCCGAATTCAAAATACATACTAAACTAAAACTGCGGCCGGGCCTGCGGGCTACCTATAACTCGGCCTACCCCGGCCCGCTTACGCCATCGGTTAACGTACTTTACTCGCCGGCGGAGCACAGCAGCCTGCGTTTTAGTTACGGCCGGGGCTACCGAGCCCCCGCCCTGCGCGAACTCTACCACGAATTTGTAGACAGCAACCACGCCATTTACGGCAACCCCGAGCTGGAACCGGAGCACAGCCACAGCCTGCAGTTCGGCTATACCTACCAGAACGCCAAACTGCCCCTTACGCTCAGCCTAAGCAGCTTTTACAACCACAAAACCAACAGCATAGGCTTTGTAGAACGCCAGCGCGAGGGCCGCATAATTACCACCTACCTCAACATTAGCGAGTTTCAGTCGCAGGGCGTAAACCTGCAAAGCCAG
>CAZDEY010000001.1:190886-191288 GCA_964504565.1 uncultured Roseivirgaceae bacterium | reverse complement strand
ACCGTAGCCCGCGGTGGCAGGCCAGCCTGGGCGGGGGCGTAGTTGGGCTTTACCAGCAGCTATATACTGAATACCAGGGTGCCGGCTTACGCAAGTTTTTGTACTCGCCCGAGCTGGTAAGCAGCCTGCAGTATACCTGGCCTAAGCCGAAGCTGAGCGCCAACCTGTTTTATAAGTATACCGGCCCCACTCCTCGCTACACCGCCGGTACTGCGCCGGAAGCTCCGCCTCAGCTAAGCCAAATAGCCGGCTTCCATACGCTGGATGCTACCCTGAGCAAACGCTGGGCGGGCGGCCTCACCACCCAAGTGGGGGCTAAAAACCTTGCCAATGAAACTACCCTGGCTGGCTCGGGCGGGGGTGGGGTGCACGGTGGCGGGCCGCTAATGGTAGGCCTGGGTC
>CAZDEY010000001.1:81277-190876 GCA_964504565.1 uncultured Roseivirgaceae bacterium | reverse complement strand
TTCTAAGCATACACTACACGCTAACTCAATAAATCAAGATGAAATCTCTCTACCTGTTACCCTTACTAGCCGGGGCCCTGCTGGCTTGCGGCGAAGACGAAAGCCCGGCACCGGTAAACCTAAATTTTGCTAGTTCCGAAGTAGGCATATCCTCAGCGCAGAATTTGGCTACTATTAGCCTAAACTTTGCCCGCCCAGCCGAAAGCGCGGGTGAGCTTACCATAACCTTAGAGGCCGGTAACCTAACCTACGGCCCAGCCGCCGACTTTTACACCCAGCCCGACGCGGAAAACAGTACCATTGTACTACCCTATCAGCCCGGCAGCGAGTCGGTACAATTTACAGTACACAGCGGCAGCGGACTTAATATTCAGCAGGACCAAAGCATTAACTTTACCCTAACCGGCGTTACCGGCCGGGCCATTATTGGCAGCGGAGCTACCACCCGCCTTACCTTCAGCGAAAACTTTACCGCCCCCGGCGGCACCCTAACGCTTAACGCCGGCGATAACAGCAGCTTTAGCCACCAGGTGTTTATTGACCTAAGTAAGCAGCAGCAAACGCGGGTAGAGAAGTACAGTTGGGATTTAGGCTTCTATACCGAAGCTGGTGAGTACTACGTAGTGCTGAACAGCCCAGCCAGCACCATGGCCCGCCCGATACCCAAGTACGATTTGAACGCGGTTACCGCCGCCGATACCGTAGGGTTTGGCTGGGAAATGCAGGTAGGACAAAGTGCTACCGCTGCGGCAGCGCCCTGGGTAGATACGCCCGACGGCAACTTGCAAACCACCGCCTTTGGCGAAATAAGCGCCAACGAAGCCGAAAACCGGGTTTTTATTGTGAAGCGCGAGGGCAACCGTAACTGGCAGAAAGTACGCGTGCTGCGCGAGGGAAACGGCTACCTGCTGCAGTATGCCGATATTGCCGCTACTTCTTACCAAACCCTAAGCGTAAGCAAAGACCCAACCACCAACTTCAGCTTTGTTAACCTTAGTAACGGTGCCGAAGTAAGTGTAGAGCCCGCCCGCACCAATTGGGATTTGCAATACGGCACCTATACCGAGTTGTTTCCCTCGCGAGGGCAGCTTATCCCCTATAACTTCAACGATTTTGTAGTAATTAACCGCCACGGTACCCGGGTAGCTACGGTGTTTACCGAATTGGTATCGTACGAGGCGTTTGACCAGCGCCACCTGGCCGAGGTTGACTTTCGGAGTGAGCTTGATGCCCTGGGCGAAAGCTGGCGGGTGGGCGGCGGCCCCAGCAGCCAACCTAGTCTGCGGCAAGATCGCTTCTACCTGATTGAAGACTCGGAAGGCAATGTGTATAAGCTGCGGTTTACCCGCTTAACCCCCGCCAACGGCGAGCGCGGTAAGCCGGAATTTGAGTACCAGTTAGTTAAGTGACTTGTAAGTGGATCTAAGTATTAAGTACAAAGTATTTAGATTTTCTTACGGTAATTATCTAATAATCAATGCACTACAGTTAACTTTCTCATTACTTAACCGGTCAGGTTTAAATTAGATTTTAATAATGAGTCGCGTACTGAATATCAGTACATATTCCCTCATTCACCCGTCATCCTGAACCTGTTTCAGGACACTCATTCATTCCTTGTACGTATGAACGCTTCTTACCAAAACCTAAGCCGCTGGGTCTACCGCGCAATTACCGTAGCCCTGGGCGTACTGTTTATTTACGGCGGCATCCAGAAGTTTGTGCCTAAGCCCCCGCCGGCCTCGGCACCGGCTACCGAACTGCCCGCCCACGTAGTTAAAATTAAGGGTTTTATTGGCGGGCTTAAGCAAACCGGCTACTTCTGGCCAATGCTGGGCGTTACCGAAATTTTGTGCGGAGTGCTGCTGCTGAGCCAGGTACTATCGCTGCTGGGGGCGGTAATGCTGGTACCGCTTACGCTGAATATTTTTCTGTTTCACCTATTTCTGGAGCCGCACGAAACCGGCGAACTACTGCTAACCCTGCTGTACCTGCTGGCTAACCTGTACCTGCTGGCCTACCACTACCCTAAACTGAAGTACGCCTTTTTGCCTACTAAACCCGCCCTAAATTAATCACTCAATTACTCATTCATTCTTTCATTCAATTATTCATTCATTCAACATAGTATGAAAAAGACCTTACTAACGCTGCTGCTGGCCGGTACGGCCCTGCTAAGCCCGGCCCAGAAAAGTAAAAACAAGAAGGAACTGGATCGGCAGGCTATTAAGAGTATGGCCGGCTGCTACGACATCCGCTTTAATTTTGCCGAAACCTTTGCGCCCGATACGGCCTATAAGTTTCACCCGAACTACCGCAGCGGCGGCACCGAGTACGTAACCGTGGTGGAAGACAGCCCCAACAAAATTGTGCTGCAACATCTGCTGGTAGTAGGCGACACCATGATTATTAAGCACTGGCGGCAGGATTGGCTGTACGAAAACACCGAACTGTATACCTATAATCAGGACAATACCTGGCAGTATACCCAAAAACCCGCCAAGGAAGTAGCCGGCCAATGGACCCAAAAAGTGTATCAGGTTGACGACAGCCCCCGCTACGAAGGCACTGCCAGCTGGGTGCACGCCGACGGTCGCCACTACTGGGAGGCTACCGCCGATGCCCCGCTGCCCCGCCGCGAGTTCAGCAAACGCAGCGACTACAACGTAATGGTGCGCCGCAACCGCCAGGAAATTGTGGATAAGGGCTGGGTGCACGAGGAAGATAACGATAAGGTGATTCGCTCGGCGGAGGGCGACAAGCTGCTGGCGCAGGAAAAAGGCTTCAATACCTACTACCGAACCGATATGAGCAACTGCCAGGTAGCCGAAGACTGGTGGCAGGCTAAAGGAGCCTACTGGGCCGATGTGCGCGCCGTATGGGATGAACTGTTTGCCAGCCGCCAGCCCATTCATTTGGTTCAGAAAGATGAGGCCAGCGGCCAGATGCTCTTCATGAAATTATTTGGCCTGCAGGATGAGCTGCTTCAGGCTAAGAACTACCAGAGCGCCGAGGCTCGCCAGGCTATACGGGCGCTGATTCAGCAGCACCTTAAAAGCGACCAAAAACTGGCAACTGCTAAGTAACCCCAACGCGACCTAAAATCCATCTAAAATAAATATTTCACAGTGGAAAGGCTCGGGCAGTATTTGCCTGAGTTTTTTTGTTTATTGAAGACACAAGTAGTAAGTATAAAGTATCAAGTAGTAAGACTTTCTTTCCGAAGTAATTTAATAATCAAGGTACTACTGTTAGCTGCTTTGTAATATGGTATTGAGCTTAATTTGTTTTCTTACAATACCGAAATACTGATTACTAATATGAACTTAACGCCCCTTGACTTACCTTTGTAAGTAGTGAAGCCAGTAGCCGCCATAGCCTTTGCCCTGCTTATCTTGGTGCAGCCCCTGTATAACCTGGGCGTGCTGGCTAACTATTATATCGACTACAACTACATTGCTGAGGTGCTCTGTATTAATCAGGATAAGCCCGAGCTGCAGTGTAACGGTATGTGCCAGGTAAAGCAGCAACTGGCCGAGCATTCCGATAATACCTCTGAGGGCCTGCAACTGATCAACAAAGCCGAGCAAACTTTTTTGGCTTATAGCCCGGTATATTTTCCTTTAGCACTGGCACAATCAGGCAATCCTACATTTACTGTAGTCCTTAATTTGGGTCAGCCGCAAAAGTATAGTGGGGCAATATTTCATCCGCCCAGCTTAGCGTAATATTGTACTGATTTTACTGGCTTTTTGGTAGTTCTGCGAAATACCAAGCTGGTTGTTCTGCACGTTTCATTATAAGAAATTCGTGCCCTATTTCTATATTATTAACATTACGCTAATTGTACTACAATGAAATTCTTTTCTAATCTATACCGAATTACCCTTCTGGCCACCTTTTCTACAGCACTAATTTCTTGCGAAGATGAAATGGCCGAGCCCGAAATTGACCCTAGCCAAACCGGGGCAGTCGAGTTAAAATTTGACAATGTTTTTGGCTCTGCCGATTTGCAGCTAAATACTAATTATACCAACAGCACCGACGAAACCTACGATATTAAAACCCTAAAGTACTTTGTTAGTAACTTTGTATTTCGTACCGAAGACGGCCGCGAGTACGTAGTACCGCAACTGGATAGCTACCAGTTAATTGACGAAGCCAATGCAGCCAGCCAGAAGTTTACGTTTGAAAACCTGCCCGAAGGTAATTATAACGAAGTAAGCTTTATTGTAGGAGTAGATAGCCTACGCAGCACTATGGGTCCAGATGAGCGCACCGGCGTATTAGACCAGGGGGCCGGCGGGGCCGCTGCCGATATGTACTGGACTTGGAACAGCGGCTATATTTTCTTTAAAATGGAAGGCACGTCGCCTCAGGTGAACAATGGTTCCGATCAGGCCCCTCAGGATATGTACTTCTACCATATTGGCGGCTTTGGCGGCTACGATAAAGACAGTCCTACCCTGAATAACATCCGAGAAGTAACAATAAAGATTAATGGAAGCTCTGCCCAAGTACGCAGCAATGAAACCCCGAGTATGCACATTACGGCCGATATTAGCCGGGTGTTTAATGGTGGAACTACTCAGGTTAGCCTAGCCGAGAATCCAGTTGTTATGGCTAACCCTTTCTCACCTAAAGTAGCCAATAACTATACCGGTATGTTCATGATTCACCATGTGCATAACGATGAGCACAATCACGGCTCTATGTAAATAATTATGCCCCGGCCCCGGAACTACTGGGCCGGGCATTTCCTTTTTTCTGGTATGAAGTATTACTTCTATCTTATAGCTGTGGGTAGTCTGCTGGCCTGTTCGCCGGAAGATGAACCCCTAATTGAACCTGAACAACCCGAGCCGGTAGAGCAGTTTGGCTTTAGCGCGCCCGAGCATTTTCCCGAGCCGGTGTACCAACTGGATAACAACCCGGTTACCGAAGACGGCTTTATTTTGGGTAGAAAGCTGTTTTACGATGGTAAGCTCTCGCGCGACGGTACCGTAAGCTGCGGCAGTTGTCATATGCAAAACTCGGCCTTTACCCAGCACGGCCACGTACTTAGCCACGGTATCGATGATAAGCTAACGCGCCGCAACTCGCAGCCCATCCAGAATTTGGCCTGGCAGCCTAGCTTCTTTTGGGATGGCGGCGTGGGCGACCTGGACTTGTTTGCCCTGCACCCAATTACTGCCGATAACGAAATGGACGAAACCGTAGCTAACGTATTAAATAAGCTACGGCAGGACGATGAGTACCCTGAATTGTTTTGGAAAGCGTTTAATGATACCATAACCACCGCTAATTTTCTGAAAGCCTTAAGTCAGTTTCAGCTAATGTGCATTAGCAATAATTCACGCTACGACAAATATATGCGCAACGAATTGGAATTGGATGAAGAGGAACTGGCCGGGAAGGTTTTGTTTGAACAGAAGTGTAGCTCGTGCCACGCCGGTACCCTGCAAACCGATAACAGCTTCCGGAATAACGGCCTGCCGCGCGGCAGCTCTACCGACTACGGCCGGCAGGAAATTACGCTGAACGAAGCCGATTCATTTAAATTTAGGGTGCCTAGCCTGCGCAATATAGAGTATACCTTTCCCTATATGCACGATGGCCGCTTCCAGACGCTAAAGCAGGTACTAGACCATTACGACTCTGGGGTAGAAGATGCTCCAAACTTGGATAGTAACCTTCGGCTTGAAGGTGGGACCGGCATACCCTTAACTGAAGAGGAGAAGCAGAAACTGTTCAGGTTTCTTCGCGCTCTTTCCGATGTTGAATTCCTTAGAAACCCCGAACTCTCTGAATTTGCAGTAGAATGAAATACCTATACGCCCTGGTAGTTTTATTAGGGTTAAGCTTACCTGCCAGCGCCTGCGATGTATGCGGCTGTGGGCTGAACAGTTATTATTCTAGCATAATGCCCCAGTTTGAAAAGCATTTGCTGGGTATACGTTACCGCCAAAGTAGTTTTAGCAGTCACCTAAACCAAGGCAGTACCTTATTTGCCACCACCGAAGAATTTAGAGCCGCCGAGCTATACGGTCGTTTCTACTTAGGCGAGCGCTGGCAACTACTAGCCACGCTTCCTTATAATTACAACAATCAGCGTACGGCTACACAGGAAAAAAAACTCAGCGGCCTGGGCGATGCCTCCTTGCTGGTGAATTACCGTCTGCTCGATGCCTCTACCTCGATGAATAATAAGTTGCTTAAGCACCAGCTTTGGCTGGGCGGTGGCCTGCGGTTGCCTACCGGCAATAGCGATTTTAACGAGCTAGATGCTGGGCAGGTAGCTAACCCCAACTTCCAGTTAGGCAGCGGTAGCTTAGGCTATATTGGTCAGCTAAATTATACTGCCCGCTTGGCAAAAGTAGGGTTTACCGCCACCGGCCTGGCCGAGTACTGGCACCCTAATGCCGGGGGCTACCAGTTTGGCAAACGCTTTGGCGGCGCCGGCAATTTGTTCTATATAAAACAGATTAAAAATTGGGGGCTTATGCCCAGCCTGGGTGCCCAATATAGCTACGCTTACCGCAACCGACAAGATGCCGAACAACTGCGCCAGACCGGCGGCCAGCTTCTGTTAGCAACGGCGGGGCTAGATGTTTTCTTAGGAAAAATAGCCGGAGGTTTTGCGTATAATCATCCTCTTAGCCAAAGTTTGGCCGCCGGGCATATCCAAGCCAATGCAGCCTATACCGCGCACCTGAGTTGGTTGTTTTAGGGAGAGGCAATACTAATAAGGGTTTTTAGGCAATAGCTTAACCTGTTATACTGCACCTTAGCTGGGTATGGTTAGTGAACCGTAAACTTTAGACTAAACTAACCGCCTTGGGGTGGGCGTATTTTATTTAGTTTATAAAACTCGTCTTTAGGCTGGCGGTAGAAAACTTCGCCCTGAGTGTTTATATAGATAAGCTGGTTGGTATCTTCCACTACTATATCTTCGGCCAATTTAAAGGTTTGACACTTTTGTTCATCCGGGGCTACGCTTAGCATGGCGGCCCCGTTGGCAAAGGCTCGGGTATAACATACATTTTTGTATATACTCTCCGGAAATACCGATTTGCCCTGGCGGTTTATGTAGTAATTCTGGTTTTCGGTAGTAATAAAGGCATAACCATCCACAAAATTCCCGGCCGAACGGTACTGCGGTTCAATTATAGATTCGCCTTCCGGGCTAATGTAGCCCCACTTAAAATCTTTCCAGACGGCGGCCAGTCCGTTACTAAATTCTTTAACCTTACTGTAATTAGGCTGAATGGCCCACTCGCCCTTTCGATTAATAAAGCCCCACTTACCGGTATTATCGTCCTGCGCCGGAGCTAAGCCATGCGAAAAATTACCGCTGGCAGTTAGGGTAGGCTTAATTACAAAATCGCCTTCCGGATTAATATAACCGTACTTAGTGCCTTTTCTTACCTTAGCCAAGCCTTCGTAAAAGTTGTTAACTTCATCGTAGTAGCCGTATAGCTCCAGTTCGCCCTGCTTATTAAGCCAGCCGCTTACGTTAGAACCCTGGTAATTTGGGTCCAGAATTTCAATTGCCACTGGTATGGTACCTTCGGTAAAAACCTGGGTAGGCCGTATAGTTACTTTATAGTCGTATAATTTAAGAAAAGTGCCGTAGCCAAAATACTCGCTCTGAATTACCTTTTGGCCTTTATCGTTGATAATATCCCAAACCTCGCCGCCCTGGTAAGTATCCTTTACTATAGCCAGTCCATCGCTGAAGTTATGTGCCATTAGATACTTCGGCTCAATAATCCAGCTGCCCTTCTCATTTATATAGCCCCACTTATCCAGCTTGCGCATGGGGTAGAGCTGCTGCGCCTGAGCGGCCACCCAACTGAGCATAAAGCTTATAAGCAAAAATATTTTAAGCCTTCCCGGCATACTACTGTCGTCTTCCCGTTAAAAATCTTTCTTCCTGAGTATAAGCTGGTTTATGAAATAATCATGCCACTTTCAAAGATACACGCTTTGGAACTATCTAACGAAAGAAAGCGCAATAATTGTTGAAACCTTACATAAGATATTGCCTAAACCCGCCCAAAAAGTTTACGCACTCAAATAGTTTCCAGTTTTTATCCTATTTCAATCTAGATGAGAGACGATAGACCTGAGACAATAGACATTAGAATAAGGAATGAAAATGTAGGACTTAGTCGGCCACCGCGTGGAAGTGAGCCATTGTATTAAGACTCACCCACCTGTATACCTATATATAAGTTCCCTCTCTTCAAGGAGAGGGTTAGGGTGAGGTCTATAACTTAGGGTGAGGTCTGTAACCAATCAGCTATATTCTGGTTAGAACGAAGGAAACTTTGCACTCAACCATAAGCCATGACTTCTGCCCCCAACCAGCCCACTAGCCTGCCCAATGCCAGCCAGCAGTTCAATACAATTTGGCAGGAGATTAGAGGTAAAAATCTGTTTCTCTTCCTGGATTTTGACGGTACGCTAGCCCCCATTGTGCCTGACCCAGAGGATGCCGGTTTGAGCGAACGCGGACGTAGCATTTTACAAAAGCTGGCCACGCAAGTGCCGGTAGCCATACTCAGCGGGCGCGACCGAACCGATGTGGCCAAGAAAATTGGGCTGGACAATTTGGTATACGCCGGCAGCCACGGCTTCGATATAACTGGACCCAATAATTTAGAAATGCAGTACGAAGGTGGCGTAGAAGCCCTGCCCGATTTAGGAAAAGCCCATAAACGCTTAGAAGAAAAGCTTGAGCATATTGAGGGAGCCTGGGCCGAACGCAAAAAGTTCGCCATTGCCGTACACTATCGGCATACGCCGGAAGATAGGGTTTCCGAAGTTGAAAGTGAGGTAAAAAAGGCGGTGGCCGATAGTTCAAAACTGAAATTGGTGGGCGGCAAAAAAATTTTCGAGCTTAAACCCAACTTCGATTGGCACAAAGGCCGCGCGCTGGAGTGGCTACTGAATGAATTGGCCGAGGATAAGAACACCGTACCCATTTTCATTGGCGATGATGTTACCGATGAGGATGCCCTTAAGGTAATTCACCAAAGCGGTATAGGCATACTGGCCGGCGACCACGGCGATAAAACCTGGGCCCGTTATATAGTAGCGGATACCATAGAGGTTGAAGATTTTCTGCAAAAACTTTCGGAAGCCGTATGAGCAAAAAAGTAGAAGAAAAAAAGGCAAAATCACCCGTAGAAGGTGCTTACCGAAAATCAGGGGAGGAAGTGGCTAAAAAGCTGGACGCCGATCCGAAACAGGGCCTTAGCGATGCTGAGGCTAAGAAACGACTAGAGAAGTACGGCCGAAACCAGTTGGAAGAACACGAAGGCAAAAGCATCTGGCAAATCATCTGGAGCCAGATTAACAACCCGGTAGTGTATTTGCTAATGGCCGCTACGGCGGTAGCCTTCTTCTTTGGCGACTATGCCGAAGCTATTGCCATATTAGTAGTATTACTAGTGAATACTATTATCGGTTTCTGGATGGAGTATCAGGCGCAGCAGAGTATGGAAGCCCTGCGCGAGATGGACAAAATTGAGTGTACCGTGGTGCGCAACGGCAAGCCCACTACTATTGATGCCGAAGAGGTAGTGCCCGGCGATCTGTTGAAGGTAGAAGCCGGCGACCTGGTAGCTGCCGATGCCCGCGTAGTTAAGGCTGCCGAGCTAGGCGTTGATGAATCGCCACTGACCGGTGAATCGGTGCCGGTGAATAAAACCCTGGAGGCTATTGAAAAGGAAACCGGCGTGGCCGACCGTATCAATATGCTATTTAAGGGTACGGCCATAACCACCGGCACCGGCCTGGCCGTGGTTACTGCCACCGGTATGCAAACCGAGCTGGGCAATATTTCGGCTATGGTAAGCGAAGACAAGGAAGATGATACCCCGCTCAATAAAAAACTGGGCAAACTGGCCCGTCACCTTATCTGGGCTACGCTGGGGTTGGCGGCGGCTTTCTTCCTGTTCGGCTGGTGGTCGGGCAAAGAAACTTACCAGCTCATACAAACCTCCATAGCCTGGACTATCGCCGCCATTCCGGAAGGCTTGCCTATTGTGGCCTCCATTGCCCTAGCGCGTGGCATGCTTCGTCTGGCCAAGAAAAACGTGATTGTAAAGCGCCTGGCTGCCGTAGAAACGCTGGGCGAAACCACCGTAATTTTCACCGATAAAACCGGTACGCTAACCGAAAACCGCCTGTCGGTGCAAACCTTCTTTCTACCTAATGAAGAACGAATAACCATTGGTGAAGATGAACTTGATAGTAAGCCGGATGAAGGCAGCAACCTCTACCATATGCTCAAGATTTCGGTACTAGCCAATGATGCCAGCCTTAGCGGCGAAGAGGATGTAGTAGAAGAGGAAGAATTGCTGGCCGAAAATAAGGAAGCCAAAGCGGAAGAACCTTCCAATAAACAAGAAAAAGCCAGTGAAGAGAAGGCGAAGGAAGAGCCTAAACCCACGCCTAAATCAGAAGAAGAAAACAAACCTAAACCAATCAATATGGCTGGAGTAGGCAAAACCGATGCAGCCAAAGAAACTGCCGAAGCCGAAGAAAAAGAGGTAGACGTAAAAGTAAAGGGCGATACCGTAGAGGTACATTCCGAGGAAGGCGATACCACGGTGGATGTTTCGGTAGATGAGGAAGAAATTAACATTAAAATTCGGCGCAATAAAATTAGGGATGAAGAAGACAGCGATGAGATAGAAGAAGAGGAGGAAGAGGAAGAAATTGAAGAAGAGGAAGAAAAGCGCAGCACCGGCGACCCATTAGAAATAGCCCTGCTGGACTTCGTTCAGAGTGAAAACCCGGATCTGTATAAAAAACGCCGACAACTGGAACGCCGCCTGCACGACCCCTTCGACTCGGAAAGTATGGTGATGGGTACGGTATATGAGGAAGATGGGGGATTTTACGTAGCCGGCAAAGGTGCCGCCGATGCAATGCTCAAGCGCTCTTCAGCTATTCTTATTGATGGTCAGGAAACGGAGTTAAGCGAAGAAGACCGCGAATACTGGCTAAAGAAAAACGATGAACTCAGTAACGACGGCCTGCGCGTACTTGGTTTCGCCTACAAAACTACCGATACCCTACCCCAGGGCGACGAGGCCGAAGACTTTCTGCACAATATGGTATTTACCGGCTTGGTAGGCTTTCTGGACCCACCCCGGCACGATGTAGCCGAGGCTATTGAGGAGTGCCGCCGCGCCGGTATTAAAGTAGTAATGGTAACTGGCGACCACCCCGGCACCGCCGAAAATATCGGGCGTCAGGTTCATCTGGTAGACGAAAAGAATGAAAGCGACCATACCGTGCTGCACGGCCAAAACCTGCAGGCCGAACTGGATAAGGACGATGACGAAGTACTGGTGACTACTCCGGTGTTTAGTCGCGTTGACCCTAGCCAAAAGCTGGAATTAATAAAACACTACCAAAACAGCGGCGAAATTGTAGGCATGACCGGCGACGGTGTAAACGATGCCCCGGCCCTAAAACGCGCCAACATTGGTATTGCTATGGGCAAACGCGGTACACAAGTAGCGCAGGAAGTCAGCGATATGGTGCTGAAAGATGATAAATTTAGCTCTATTGTACACGCCATTGAAGAGGGCCGGATCATCTTCGGGAATATCCGCAAGTTTATTGTGTACCAGCTTAGCTACCACCTGGCCGAAATTCTAATAATAGTAAGCTTTACGCTGTTTGTATTGCCGCTAGATCCGCTGCAACTCCTATTCCTAAACTTGCTTTCCGATGTATTTCCGGCCCTGGCACTAGGCGTAGGCCGCGGAACGCATAAGGTAATGGAAGAGCCGCCCAAAGACCCTAAGGAGCCTATCATCAACCGCCACAACTGGCTACAAATTGGCCTCTACGGACTCATAATCACCGCCAGCGTAACCGGCGCGTACCTATTCGCCAAATACAGTTGGAACCAGCCGGATAATATCACCAACGATGTAGCCTTCTTCAGCCTGGCATTCGCTCAGCTATTGCACGTATTTAACATGCGTGAAGGCCGCGAGCCGGTATTCAGAAACCAGGTTACGCGCAATAAGTACGTATGGTATGCGCTGGCTATCTGCGGCACCTTCCTGATGCTCGGCTACTTCATTCCAGGCCTGGCCGAACTTCTAAAACTAGACGGCCTTACCCCTCAACTCTGGGGCTTAGTAGCCGTAGCCGCCCTGATTCCCATACTGGTAATTCAGGGAATAAAGGCAGTGTGGCCTAAGTGGTAGGTTAGATGTGAGATAGGAGACGTGAGATTTGAGATCAGGTACAATTAGATAATTAGCTTATGCATAATTTTAAAGAACTGAAGGTGTGGCAGATGGCAATTGACTTAAGTAAAAAAGTTTATGTGGTTATTGCTGATTTTCCGTCTGATGAGCGTTTTGGGTTAGCCAACCAATTGAAAAGAAGTGTGGTTTCAGTACCCTCCAATATCGCTGAAGGTGCAGGCCGAGGAAGCGAAAAAGAATTTGCTCAGTTTTTATCTATAAGCTTAGGCTCATCATGCGAAGTGGAAACCCAATTAATATTAGCTAAAGAACTTAACCTTATACCTAGTGCTAGGTTTCTAGATATAGACAATCAACTTCAACAAATACAAAAAATGCTCTTTACTCTAATAAAGAAATTTCGAAGTAGGTAAGTAATTAATCTGCCTTCTCAAGTCTGATGTCTCAAATCTCAAATCTCAAGTCTCAAGTTTCAAGTCTCATGTCTACCCCTAAAATAGCTACCCTAACCCTTAACCCCGCGCTGGACAAAAGCACCAGCATTAAACAACTAGTTCCGGATGATAAGCTGCGCTGCGAGCCGCCGGTTTGGGAACCGGGCGGGGGCGGAATTAACGTAAGCCGAGCTATTAAAAAACTAGGGGGTGAATCCATTTGCATTTACCTGGCCGGCGGGGCTACCGGCGATAAAATTCAACATTTGCTAGACGAAGAAGGTATAAGGCAGCAGCGCGTACACGCTCAGGAAGAAACCCGCGAGAACTTGGTAGTAACTGAAAAATCTACGGAGAAGCAGTTTAGGTTTGGTATGCCCGGGGCTGAAGTAAGCGAAGAAGAGTTAAATTCGGTGCTAAAAGTGCTGGAGCACCTGCCGGATTCAGTAGAGTACCTGGTAGCCAGCGGCAGCTTACCTAAAGGCGCTCCGGCCGACTTCTACGGTAAAATAGCCAAGCTGGCGCAGGAGCGGAATATGCTCTGCGTAATTGATACCTCGGGCGAGCCGCTAAAGCTGGCCGCTCAAGAAGGCCTGTGTCTAATGAAGCCTAATTTGAAAGAATTGAGCGGATTGGCGGGATACGATCATATTGATGCCGAAAGCCAGGAAGAGGTAGCCAAGCAGGTAATTCAGGATAAGAAGGCTAGTATGCTGGCCGTAAGCCTGGGTGCCCGGGGCGCAATGCTGGCCACCAAGAACGGCATTACTTATGTAACGCCGCCCACCGTAAAGCAAGAAAGCACCGTCGGCGCCGGCGATAGCATGGTAGCGGGTATGGTGTTAAGTTTAAGCCGGGGCGAAAGCGAGCAGGAAATGATTCGCTGGGGCGTAGCCGCTGGTACCGCTGCCACCATGACGCCCGGTTCGGAGCTTTGCCGCAAGGAAGATGTGGAGCAAATTTATAATTGGATTAAGAGGGGAGATGGGAGACGTGAGATTTAAGACTTGAGCCATATAAAGTATTTGCTCTGCTTATAGCGTTTCGCTATGGACCAGTTTGGCAGCTACCTAAACCTCTTCTAACACCGATTCTCCTGCGGATCTATCGCCCGAAGTCCATAGCCATTTTTCGTGTAGCCTGATTTTTCCGTTGGGAAGCAGTTCAGGAGTAGAAATGCAGGTTCCGGTCATTAACTCACCACCGGTGTTTACCTGATGGTAGCGCATATCGATAATTCCTTTTTCGTTGACTAGCCCAATTAAATGACCGAAAGCAACAGTTTGGCTGCTGTACTGAGCAGTAACTATGTTACCGATCTGCTGATAGTGAAATAGGGTAGAACTATCCGTTTCGCTATTATTTGAACTAGAAACAGGCCTAAACTTCCGGTTATGGTAATTCATATTTGAACTATACTGATGAGTGTTGATATTACTCGTAGCGCTTTGCTGCGAGTTAATTATCAGAAAGTAGGCTGCCATCATTTCTATTTTCCTCAACTAACCGCATATAACGTAACAGTAAATTGGGGCTATTACTTATACCACTAAAATCAGAAAGCAACTTTCTATTCCCTCAAATTCGAAAATAAGCCTCTTAATTCAATTTTTCTGCTACTTTAGCCCCTATGATGCTTCGTACACTTATTCTGCTAAGCTTAAGCTTACTTTATTATACTTCTTCTGCCCAAAACCTTATTAGCCCGCCCGCCTATTTAGGCTACGAATTAGGCAATCAGTTTACGCCGCACCACCGCGTGGTTTCCTACTTTCAGCAAATAGCCGGCACCAGCCCGCGAGTACAACTACAACCCTACGGACAAACCTACGAGGGGCGACCCCTGCTATTAACCTTTATCAGCAGCCCGGAAAATCTGGCTAAGCTAGAGCAGATTAGGGAAGATAACCTGAAGCGGGCCGGTATAGTAGCTGGTGAACCTAGCCAGGATGCTAAAGCTATAGTTTGGCTAAGCTACAACGTACACGGCAACGAATCGGTAAGTACTGAGGCCGCTATGGCCGTGCTGTACTCGCTGGCCGAACCCAACAAGCAAGTAGCCGAATGGCTGGAGAATACGGTGGTAGTTATTGACCCCTGCATTAACCCCGATGGCCGCGACCGCTACGTAAATTGGTATAACCAGCAGGTAGGCCGCTGGCCAAATCCGCTGCCCGAAGCCCGCGAGCACCACGAGCCCTGGCCGGGTGGCCGGGCCAACCACTATCTGTTCGATTTAAACCGCGACTGGGCCTGGCAAACGCAGGTGGAAAGTCAGCAGCGTATGCGAGTGTACAACCAGTGGCTACCCCACGTACACGCCGACTACCACGAGCAGGGCGTAGATGCTCCTTACTATTTTGCCCCGGCGGCCGAGCCCTACCATACCTATATTACCGATTGGCAGCGCGAGTTTCAGACCACCATTGGCCGCAACAATGCCCGCTATTTTGATGAGAATGGCTGGCTATACTTTACCCGCGAGGTGTTCGATTTGCTGTACCCCAGCTACGGCGATACCTACCCGCTCTATAACGGAGCCATCGGCATGACCTACGAGCAGGGCGGCTCGGGCCGGGCCGGACTGGCAATTATAAATTCCGTAGGCGACACCCTGCGCCTTAGCGACCGAATTGCCCACCACTACGTAACCAGTTTAGCAACTATTGAAACCACCGCGCGCAATCACCAGCAAGTAGTTGATAAGTTTAGGAGCTTCTATGCCAATAATCGAAATAACCCCCCCGGAACCTTCCGCAGTTACCTGTTTTCAGCCCAAAGCTCGCCCGATAACTTTGCCCAGTTCCGCCGCTTTCTGGATAGCCAGGGTATACGCTACGGTATGGCCACCAGCGCCGCTACGCACCGAGGGTTTAGCTACGGCCAGGCCGGCAACAGCAGCTTCCGGCGCCAGCGGGGCGATTTGGTCATCAGCGCCTTTCAGCCTAAAGCCTTTTTGCTACAGGTGCTTATGGACCCCGAAACCGAACTGGCCGATACCCTAACCTACGACATTACTGCCTGGGCCCTGCCCTACGCCTACGGCTTGGAAGCCTACGCCACCGCCGAAAACATACCAGCCGACAACTGGCCGGAAGCCGAGGAAGTAAGCGTTGCCGAAACCGACGGCGCCGCTATGCCCTACGCCTACCTGGCCCCCTGGACGGGCTTAAACAGCGCGCAGTTCCTATCCGAAATTCTTCAGTTAGGAATTAAAGTACGCTTTAGCCAGGAACCCTTTACGCTGGACGGGGAGGAGTGGGGCCGGGGTACGCTTATTATTAGCCGAACCAGCAACGAAGCCCTGGGCGAAAAGGTAGCCTACGCCGTACAAAATGCCGCCCAGAATTGGGAGGTACCGGTTAAAGCTGCCGCTACGGGTATGGTTAGCAAGGGCAAAGATTTTGGCAGCAGCAGTGTAGCCTATCTAGAGCAGCCCCAGGTTGCCCTCCTGAGCGGCGAAGGAACCTCCTCGCTGAACGTAGGCGAAATCTGGCACTTCTTTGAGCAACAACTGGGGTATCCGGTAACCCTGGTAAGTAGCGATTATGCCGCTAATGTAAATTGGAGCGAGTTTGATGTGGTAATTTTGCCGAACGGCTACTACCGCAGTAGCCAGTTAGAAGGCCTGCCTGACCAGTTATTAACCTGGGTGAGAAGCGGCGGCCGCCTAATTCTAATGCAAAATGCTATGGAAGCTTTTGTAGGAAAAGGAGGATTGAAGCTGGCTAAAAAGGAAAGCAAAGAAGAAGATAAGAAAGACGACAAACCCGCCGAAGAAAAACTGAAACGCTATGAGGCTCGCGAGCGCGAAGCCCTTACCAACTTCAACACCGGCACAATATACCGCGTACGCATGGACGACAGCCACCCGCTGGCCTTTGGCTATGATGATACCTACTACAGCCTGAAAACCGATGCCGACGCTTACAGTTACTTAGATGGCGGCTGGAACGTAGGCACCGTGCAGAATAGTGATGATTTGGTAGCCGGCTACATAGGCCAAACTGCCCGTGAAAAATTACCCGAAAGCCTGGTTTTTGGGGTAGAAGGAATTGGCCAGGGCCAGGTAGTATACTTTGTAGACAACCCCCTATTCCGAGCCTTCTGGCAAGGCGGCAAGCTGCTATTTGCTAACGCGGTATTTATGGTTGGGGAGGAGTAGGAAGGTTAGCCTAATACTATTACCTGATCTACAAGGTCAGATAGGTAACGTGAGTGCATATTGCGTTGCGGGGTTAGGAGCGCTTGTTAAATCCGCCAGCTGGCGGATTTAACAAGCGCGACCTGTTGCATAATTGTCCACGTTGATGAACTAAATTAAGAAACAAAAACTATAACGCAACACCGAACCCCGCAATGAAATATGCACAGTGTTGTGGCCAGTACACTTATCTTAATTACAATGTTTTACTCTACTAGATAACTTTTCTATTAACTTTTCAATTATTAGTAAGTCCTCCTTTGATAAGGTTGCTGACAAGAAGTAAATTAGTGAGTCACATCTTGCATAGATTTGGTAAACGTAGTAATTACCAAATGCTCCGAAATTTATGATTTCTAATGACTGAAAGGTTTTACTCGATAATATTGTTTTTTTAAAATCGTCAGATAGGGTTAATTTTTGTTGGCTTTCAATATACTTTTGAGCTAGACTATCAGATGTAAATTGCGTTCGATGGTCAATTAAATCCAAAATAATTCCTTTTTTATTTTCATTTGTCCATTGAACCGAAACTTTATCAGCACCAGATTTTTGAAGGTTGAAATCCTTAAGGTCTGTCTCCTGTAAAAATGAACAAGACGGGATTCTGGGACGTTGTTGTCCCCAATGTTTGGTAAAAGTGTCTCCACATTGGCTTTTTAGTTTATTAAAGAAGTATACTTTGTCTGTTTCAGTGAGTTGAATTGAATCAGCTGCCTTGATAATATTTCCGCAGATTTCAAATTCAATTTTGTCTTTAGCTTTTGAGGCACAATCGCAAAAATCATCAGTCAACCTATTAAAAAAGGTTTCATGATTGTTTTGTCCAATACAGTAAACTGAATTTGTTGAAAGTAATATTATTATTAGCAGGTGTTTCATCGTCTTTGTGTATTAGCCACAACGCCCAGCTATGATGAGTGGGGATTAGAAAGCACTAACCTCTCGTCTCGCACATAGCCACGCCTTAATTTAAATTTAAACATTGTGGCGGACTTTCCAAGTGCCACCAAAGTATCCTGACCGATGAAACCCCATTCATTCATAGAATTTGTTATGTACCGGCTATTACCTATTCCTGTATTCAAAAAGTAGCTTATTAACTGGCGTTTCAAGTCCCATCAAACAGCCTGCGCAATTAATCACTATGCTGTTACGATTACGCAAATGTTCAATAATCATTTTTTGTTGGTCAGGAATTGATTTTCCACTTTCCTCAATTCGAGCTAGTCCGTCAATAGCATAGGCTTGAAGCTCATGATTCGGAGAATACAACCATTTACTCAGTTTTTTGATGTTGTTTTTTTCAGCCCATTTCAACATCTTATCAGCTTCTTTCGGTCGATTGCTGCCAGTTTCACCACAACCAAGTGAGAAATAGAAATCTTGGTTTAGTTCTTTTAGGAATTCATCAACCTCATATTCAGTCGTATAAAATGTATTGTGCTCATTTACCAAATTTTGTAGTTCTGTTTCTAAAACCGAAAACTCATAAGTTTCTTCTGTTCGTCCTCTCCAATGCAATCGTTCAAGTTTACCAAAGATAATTTTATCATTCTCGGAAATTATGGAGAGCTTAAAATCTGTTGAGTAGTTACCGTGTATAAAGTCAAATTCCCAAACAGTATGTTCGTATCCAAAATCTAAACTTCTTGTTAGTGGAGTTCGGTCGTGACGTGAATAGAAATTGGATTTAGCCTCTTTGAGTTCGTTAAGCGTTTTTGAGTCGGTTAGTTCGCCCACTAGTTTGTCCCAAGGTTCAGCAGTTGCCGAAATGAAAAGTAAAAAGGTCAATATAATGAGACTTTGTTTCATGGTGCGTACTGGTACATAACATCCGTATAAAATGCATTAATGCACTTTATACTGCCCAATATAAGATATAAAATGCATACACATACGCATTAATTGTTATGCTAACCAATTTTCGTGTTCCGTACACACCATACTTCCTACCCTGTATTGTTTTACCTTCTTACCTAAACCCTTAGCTAACTTCACCATATCTACTTTACTAACCAACTATTCCAATTCTCCCTAAGCCCAACCGACTGCTTCGGACTTAGGAACCTTCCTATCACAAAAATCTATATGAGCAATTATACCTCTAAGCAAAAAGGCGTACTGTAACTACTCATTTTTACTTAAATATACTGAACAGTTTAACCCATTATTGCCCCAACCCCCATTTATGTTTACCTTAGCCGGCCTGAACCTCTAGCCTGGTTTTAGGGTTCACACTAGCAGAATTGGCGAGCGGTTCGCCCCGAAATTTTATACTTAATAATGCACATGAAACTGGCAGTAGTTGGCGCCACCGGCCTGGTGGGCAGCGAAATATTAAAAGTACTGGAAGAACGTAATTTCCACCTCGATGAAC
This sequence comes from uncultured Roseivirgaceae bacterium, assembly GCA_964504565.1. Taxonomy (GTDB): domain Bacteria; phylum Bacteroidota; class Bacteroidia; order Cytophagales; family Cyclobacteriaceae; genus Cesiribacter. Next base: position 171,613 of record CAZDEY010000001.1, on the reverse strand, counting down.
TATACCTGGTAGCCTCCGAGCGTTCGGTGGGCAAACCGCTTAGCTATCGCGGAAAGGAATACAAAATTGTTTCGGTAGAAGATGCTATTGCCGCCAAACCCCATATTGCCATATTTTCCGCCGGTGGTTCAACCTCGCTGGAGCTGGCCCCGCGCTTTGCCGAAGCCGGTAGCATTGTGGTGGATAACTCATCGGCCTGGCGTATGAACCCGCGCAATAAGCTAATTGTGCCAGAAATTAACGGTCACGTACTGCGCATCGATGATCGGATAATTGCCAACCCTAACTGCTCTACTATACAAATGGTGCTGGCTTTGGCGCCGCTGCACGAGGCTTACGGCATTAAACGTATTGTGGTAAGTACCTACCAATCGGTTACCGGCACAGGCAAGGCCGCGGTAGATCAGCTAATGGCCGAGCGTAGAGGCGAAAACCCGGAAAACGGCCCGTATCCCTACAAAATAGATATGAATTTGCTTCCTCAGATTGATGTATTTACCGAAAACGGTTACACCAAGGAGGAAATGAAAATGGTGAACGAGACCAAAAAAATTATGGGCGACGAAGGCATTCAGGTTACGGCCACCTGCGTGCGCGTGCCGGTAATGGGCGGCCACTCCGAGTCGGTAAACGTAGAGTTTCAGCAAGATTTTACCCTGGATAAGGTGCGAGAACTGCTTAGCAATACCCCGGGCATAATACTTCAGGACGACCCCGCCAATAAGGTGTACCCAATGCCTATGAACAGCCACGGCCGCGATGAGGTATTTGTCGGACGCCTGCGCCGCGATGAAACCCAGCCCAATACCCTAAATATGTGGATTGTAGCCGATAACCTGCGTAAGGGAGCCGCCACCAATGCCGTACAAATTGCCCAGTACTTAGTTGATAAAAATCTGGTGTATTGATTGGCGAACTGGCCCAAGCGGAAGTTCAGCAGTGGATTCAGCAGCACTTAAGCGAAGACCCCGCCCGTTTATTGCTTTCCGGCAATAAGCAGGGTAAGGAGTTTCCGTTTAGGGAAGCGGTGCAGCAAATTGCCGCCCGGCAGAAAGCCCGTATCAAACTTCCGGACTGGTACCAAAACCCGGCCGTTATTTTTCCGCCCGGCTTGTCGGTGGAGCAGTCCTCCTCGGAGCTTACGGCTAGTTATAAAGCCGGTTGGCTAAAAGAACTAAATGGCGGCCCAGTAGCTTCGTTGGCCGATCTGACCGGCGGCATGGGCGTAGATAGTTACTACTTTAGTAAGGTTACTAAAAATAGCATTTACGTAGAAACCCAGCCCGAATTAGCTGAACTGGCTCAGCATAACTTCAGTGTACTGAATGCTGATATTGAGGTTAAGCAAAGCACGGCCGAAGAATTCCTAATTTCTAACCAAAAAGTAGACTGGCTATATCTGGACCCCGCCCGGCGCGATGAGCAGCAACGCAAGCTGGTAAGCCTGCACGACTGCCGCCCGGATGTAATTGAACTGCTGCCGCAGTTATTAAATAAGGCTGAAAAAGGCATTATCCTGAAAGCCTCGCCGATGTTGGATGTTCAACTGGCCTGCCAAGAACTTCAGGGTAAAGTACATGAAGTGCGGGTTATAGCTGTGCGGCAAGAAGTAAAAGAATTGCTTTTCTATATAACTAAAGAAGAAATTGCCGAACCTAAAATCACGGCAGTTATTCTGGATGATAAGGGGGAACCAGTTCTATTTTCCTTCTTTAAAAGGGAAGAAACAGAAGCTGCACCCAATATAGCTGAACCTCAAACCTACCTGTACGAACCTAACGTAACCCTACTGAAAGCAGGGGCATTTAAGCTGGCGGCCACCCGCTTTGGCTTAATTAAACTTCATCCGCATAGCCACCTTTACACCAATGTAGAACAAAGTAAAGATTTTCCGGGGCGGGTATACGAAATTTTGTACGTAGGAAAGCCCGACAAGAAAACGCTACGGAAACTAGTACCGCAAGGGGCTAACGTAAGCGTACGCAACTACCCGCAGCCCGCCGAGGTGCTGGCTAAAAAGCTTCAAGTGGCACCCAACAGCCAGTACACTGTTTTCGGCACTACACTTTCTGATGGTAAGCCCAGCGTAATTGTAGGCCGCTGGTTGAAGTAGTAGGATAAATTCGTTTAACCTCACAGGCTTACTTGCGTATAGGCTATAAACATTTTTACCTCTCAATACTTCTATTTTTATGATTTCAGCAAATATTGTAGGTGGGTTGGCCGGTGCCGTCACCGTTACCGCCCTAAACGAAACCTTTCGCCAGTTCTTTCCCAAAGCTCCTCAACTACAGCTTTTGGGTATACGGGCAGTGCGCTCCCTTATTCAGAAAACCGATAAAGTAGATACACCCGACCGCTCTACCCAATACGATCTGGCTATGGGCGGCGACCTTATGGCCAACGGAACCTACTACGCCATGGCCGGTGGCAGCTACGTTGCCGGCGGTATGCTGGGTTTAGCTGCCGGTTTGGGCGGTATATTCCTTCCCGGCCCTTTGGGCTTAGGCGAAGCGCCTACTAACCGGACTAAAACTACCCAGGTATTAACTATTGGGTATTATTTGGCCGGGGGGTTAGTAGCCGCCGCAGTAAACCGGGCGGTAAAAAGAAAATTAGGATAAGCAGTTTACTTTAGTGCCAAATATACAGTAAGCGTTGGTTAGTGAACCAGCGCTTTTTTTATATTAGATTTTCCCTAAAATATGAACAACCAACGACACCTGTTTCAGCTTCCCCTTAACGAGGTATACTTAAACTGCGCCTATATGTCGCCGCTGTTGAAAACAGTAGAAGCGGCCGGAATGCAGGGTCTGATAGCCAAGCGGGTGCCCTCGCAAATTTCCCCTCACGATTTCTTTTCGGAGATAGAAACCCTCCATCAGCTCTTTGCCCAACTAATTAATGCCCCGGCCGGGCAGGTAGTTAGTATTCCCTCGGTTTCGTACGGTATGGCCAACGCCTTTCGCAATATAAAACCTAAAGCAGGCGGGCACGCCATTATAGTTGGTCAGGAATTTCCCAGCGATTACCTAACTGCTGATAAGTGGTGCCGGCAGCACAATCAGCAGCTGGTAACTATTAACTCTCCGGCGGATACCGGCCATAAAAGTGCCCGATGGAACACCCAAATTTTAGAAGCTATTACTGCGGATACCGTGGTGGTAGTGATGAGCCATACGCACTGGGTTGATGGTACACTATTCCTACTAGAAGAAATAGGAAAAAGGTGCCAGGAAGTGGAAGCCCTTTTGCTAATTGACGGTACCCAATCGGTAGGTGCCTTGCCCATAGATGTAGAGAAGTTTGGGATAGATGCGCTGATATGTGGGGGCTATAAGTGGCTGCTAGGTCCGTACTCACTGGGTATGGCCTACTATAGCCCGTACTTTAATAACGGAAGTCCGATTGAAGAAAGCTGGATGAACCGAACCAACGCGCCGGACTTTCGCAACCTGACCAATTACGGTACTGAGTATATAGGCGGCGCGCGGCGCTACCAGGTGGGCGAGGCCAGTAATTTTATACTGGTTCCCATGCTGGTTGCCGCCCTTAGGCAACTTCTGGACTGGAAGCCGGAAAATATACAGCAGTACTGTGTTGAACTTACTCTGCCCCTCATACAACAATTACAAAACGAAGGCTTTGGTATTGAGCATCCGGACGGCCGGGCCAACCACCTTTTTGGATTTAGCCTCCCGGCCCATATTGCCGAAGAAAAATTTCAGGAAGAAATTAACCGCAGAAACATTAAGCTATCGGCCCGGGGTAAAAGTTTTAGGGTATCGCCGCACGTGTATAATACTTCGCAAGAGGTAGGCTTACTGCAGGAGGCTCTTCAGGAAAGTATCCGCTAAATAGTTAGTGGCCGAGTCTGGCACCATAATTGAAGTTGTATGCCTAAACTCAACTAGTACTACTATGAAGAAGCTATTCACCCTATGTTTTCTATTTAGCGCAATACTACTTACTAGCTGCCAGGGCGATCGCGGCGAAATTGGCCCGCAAGGCCCTCCCGGCCGCGATGGTCAAGACGGGGCCGATGGTCTTATAGGCTATATTTTCGATATTGAGGCTGAGCCTTTCACCAATAGTAATGAGTATAAGTTATACTACAGCATACCCGCCGATATCCCTGTGTTTGAGTCGGATGTATTTGCGGCGTATATGTTGGTAGGGGTAGATGAAGATACTAATGCCGAAATTTGGGAGCCGCTTCCGCGCACGCTTTTCTTAGAAGGAGGTGACATTCTGCTTTATGGCTACGACTATACCCTTAACGATGTAAGCCTCTTTTTAGACGGTAATTTTGATTTAAATACCCTAAATGCTGATTTTACCGACGGACTAATTTTTAGGGTAGCGGTTATACCCGCGGGCTACGCCGGCACTGTAGACCTTACTAACTATAACGAGGTTATGAGTGGCCTTAACCAAGCCGAAAAAGTAGAACTGTAGATACAAATTGAGATCAAGTAAATCCTTACCTACTGGCTTACTTCCTGATACAAATTACTTAGTACCAGACACCAAAAAATGCCACGGGTAAAATGCCGGTGGCTTTTTTTGTATATTAGCCACTAATGAAAGCAATAATACCCGTAGCCGGAGTTGGTTCGCGCCTCAGACCTCATACCCATACCCAGCCTAAAGCCCTAGTTCCCGTTGCGGGTAAGCCAATACTGCTCCATATAGTTGATATGCTGGTAGATAATGGGGTGGAAAACCTGGTATTCATAATTGGGTATATGGGTACTAAAATACGCCAAACCGTAAAGGAGTATTATCAGGGGCGTAACCTCAATATCGAGTTCATAGTACAGGACCCGCGCGAGGGTATTGGTCATGCCCTGTACATTGCCCGGCATACCTTTGAAAAAGAAGAAGAAATACTGATTGTACTGGGCGATACCATAGTTAATATTGATTTGGAACGCCTTAAAGCTACGCCGGATTCGGTATTAGGTGTACAGAAGGTAAGCGATCCGGGCCGCTTTGGTATAGCCGAGATACGCGCCGATGGGCGTATTCGTAGGTTAGTAGAAAAGCCGCAGATCCCTAAAAGTAACCTGGCACTAGTAGGCATATACAAAATTGCCGACCCCGCCCTGCTTACCCAGGCTTTAGAGCAGATTATCGAAAATGGAACCAAGCACTTAGGCGAATACCAGCTTACCGATGCCCTGATGTACATGGTAGAACAGGGCCACCCTATGCGCACCGAGCAGGTAGACAGTTGGTTTGATTGCGGAAAGCGAAGCAGTTTATTAGAGGCCAATGCTATTTTGCTAAGTCAGCAGATGCAGCAGGCAATGCCGGAGTATAAGTTTCCTTCTACCATAATTATACCCCCGGTGAGTATTGGCAGCAATTGTAAAATTACCCACTCAATCATTGGCCCCAATGTGGCTATTGGCGATGATACCGTAGTTAGTTATTCCATTATCGAAGATACTATAGTGGGCTCGTACAGCGAGTTGCGTAATATAATGCTGTGCCACTCAATAATTGGCAATGATACCCGCATACTAGGCTTAAGCCAGCAACTTAACATAGGCGATAATACCGAAATTAACTTTACCGAGGGCTAGAAAGCGGCTTCTTGAAAAGAATAGCTAATTACCAAATTGGCTGCATTTGTTTACCTACTGATTAAGTATAACAAAGCATTTGTATAATTTTTTTAACTTAAAACTTATACAAAGTTTATAATTTTAGGCAAATTTGAGATAGTGAGCTAAAAAATTCTTAAACAAATTTGGTTTGCTTATTAAATTAGGAGGTACCAAAACGTAACTTTTGTATTCCCGAATGAACGCTATTACTGAGCTAGTTAGAAAAATGGTAGACGAGGTAAATGCCGGAGAATATACGTTCTACCATATTATTGCCGAGATTCAGGTAGAAGGCAAGAAAAAGACGTCATTTCGTTTAGTAAACATTACGCTGGACCGTTCGCAGCCTAGTAAACTTACGCTGGAAAATAATGTACTCTCCGGGCTAATTAACCTGCCCGACTTTGTAGTATATGAGCCACGCTACATTGAAATTCCGTTGGAACGAATAAGCTCTATAGTTAAAAACAGCGAATTGATATATACTAACCTTGACGAAGGCTTAGTAAATGATTTGAGCTACAGGTCAGCTGATTTAGGTAACCACCTATAACCAACAAAGCAGGCCTCATGCCTGCTTTGCTTAGTTGGGAGGAGTTAGATCTTAGCCCTGCTGCTGGGCCATAGCAATACTATAAAAACGATAGTGTACGTATAGCTTATTCTCGCGCAGGGTGTCCAGTATCATCTGGAAAAGGTCTTCATAACAGATAACCTCAATATCGTTAGAAGGTTCGGAAGGAATATCGATTTTTTTAAGCTTTTTAAGGTAGGTTTTCCCTTTTTCCTCTACCGCTTCGGCACTAAATTCTTTTTCCAGTACAATAGATAGCATTCTTATAAATACACTGTTGCGGTAGTTATGGCGCTTATCTAGGTGCGTACTGTTGTACTGCTGCAGAATCTCAACTCGTTTCTGTAGCTCTTCAACCTGCCCTTCATTTAGCAAGTACATACTTTGGGCAATTAGCGTAGCCGTATTGTAATTAGAGTATTCCCTCGGGTAATTAGGTATGTTTTCCAGGAATTCCTCCAGGTTAAAGCCCCAGCGGAGTAATTTGCTATCGTTAACCAGAAGAAGGTACGCGCGGTAAATTTGCCAGCGCTCCCGCTCCATAGTAGGTAGGTTGGCGTAGTTTTTATTAGTGCGGAGTTTTCGGTATAGCTCACCGGCCTTTTTGTACTTCTTGTTCTTCATCATTAGTAAGAAGTACAGTTCAATCATACTAAACCACTTATCCGTACCGGATTTAAACAGTTTCAGTACCTGCTGGGCGTAGGCCCCGCCTTCTTCGGCATTGTTTAGGTAGTAATACGCTTTAAGTTTGGTTAGGGCAATATCCAGGCGGTTTAGGTTAACCTCAATGTCGCAATTATTACCTTGTAGGTAGCGCTTCTGCATTTCGGTGCAGAGCTTAATGTTTTCCTCAAAGTTCCAGCTTAGCTCGTTATACTGGCATTTCAGCAGGAAGCCCAGGCGTTCAAGCTGGCGGCTTTTAAACTTCTCGGCCTTTTTCTCTATAGACTCTATAGCGGCCGGTATTTTGCTTAGCACCCGGTTTTGGGCACTTACCGACTTATTTATATATACCTGAATATTATAGTATTCGGCTTCGGCACTTTCTACCGCCTCGCGCATGGCTCGGTAGTGCTGCAACTCTACCTGGGCTTCTTTATAGGGAGTAACCTTGCCAATACGGGCGTATTCTTTACACTGCAGTGCCAGGGCTTCAGTCAATATATCTAGGCATTCATACTGCTTGGCCGTTTTAATTACCCCCGGAATTATGGTGTGGGCTAACTCTGGTTCACCTTCGTTTATTAGAATTACGCACTGGTGTAGTGTATGGCGACACTCGTATTCACACTTATCGTACTGGGTATACGAGCTTTTGTCGTAGTCTAGGAAGTAAAGCTGGTTGAGTAGTTTTTGCTTTAATTTGGCTTTGGCGTTTCGGTAGTTGCGGTTGCCCGGGTGCGCATCAAACATGAGTTGGGCGGCATCCTCATCGGTAGTAAATTGCCCTTCTACAATACCATCAAACAATTGGTTGTCTTTAGAAACTTCTTTCTTACGGAAATTAAGGTTAACTAATTGAATGCTTCGCTGTCCTTTCTTCTTAGTTAATTCTACCAGCTTTAATAAATCCTCCATGCCTAGTTGAGTAAAATTTAGCGCGTATACCGGGTGTTTGTTTGGCCAGGCTAATTAGTAGCCTGAGCGTATAGATAGCAGTTATAAGTCATTAGCTTCTTATAACTTACATTAGTAAAGTAAGAAATTCTTAAAATATAAAGCAACCAAATAGTTTAATTTTATCCTGAAAATATTATGAAACAGCCTCTGGATGGCCTAAACAATTATTCTACGCCTAAATTTGTTAAATATACTAGGCGGCTTGTTCCTAAATTAATATGCTAAATGGCAATAAAAGTTACTTGATGGGGTGGCAGATGTAACCTTTGATACGCATTTTCAGTATAACTCAATTGTAATTTTTTTATCTCTATTTAAGATATTCTTATGGACAAGTTTAGAATTGAGTACAAATGCAATAAGCAGCCTAAGTCAGTTTCTGGTCTTGAGGGCTTTGTTCCGGAGCGTATCTATACCGGCCGGGCATTTAATGGTTTATACGAAGTAACCCCGCAATGGGGCAACGGCCGGGGCACCCGCCTTCTGCAACGCCGCGAGTTTGAGCAGTATTTTGAAGAAGTGAACCGCCCGGCAGTGTCGTTAGCCGCTTTGGCAAACCAGCCGGTAATTGCGGCCTAGTCGACATGTCATTCTCCGTAAGCTCAGTTAAAGAAAGTTGCCTCTACGTAGCCGATCTGGATAAAACTGAAGCTTTCTACCATAAAAAATTAATTATGCCGGTTATAAGCAAAGTGCCTGACCGGCATATTTTTTTCAGGGCGGGCAGTTCGGTGCTGCTCTGCTTTATAGGCAAAACCACCCGGCAAGATTCGCACCTGCCGCCCCACGGTGCCGAGGGCGTTCAGCATATTGCTTTTGAAGTACCCGCCGCTGATTACGTTCAGCGTAAAATGGACATTAAAAAGGCAGGTATAGATATCATTCACGAAGAAGCCTGGCCCGGCGGCTACCACTCATTCTACTTCCACGACCCCGACGGCCACCTATTAGAAATCGTACCCGCTGGTATGTGGGGTGATTGATTTTGCTAAATGCAGGATTATTAACGAGGTTACTTAGAGTAACCTCGTTAATTTTTAAGCCGGCGCAGATAACTACGTCTATAGTCGAATACGCTCTTCAACCCATCATTCCAGTTTGAGTTGGGCTGGATTATGAGCTTTTTCTTGGGGCAATTGCATAACTAGATTCTCCTAGAATTTGCTCCGCTACGTTTCTCAAATTCGGAGAATGACAGCATTAGAGCAACACTAAAAATTATATTGACTGCTCAATACTGTGGGGAGCAGAAGTATAAATACTAATAGGTATAAAACTGCTTTCATACTAGTTCCACAAAAAACTCAAATTCCATTCACCAATACCCTAGTAGTAAACTTATAACTCCTAACCGAAACGCAGCTATCGCTCTGATTTGGTACAGTATATAAGAAATGGGTTTCGCCGTCTTTTTGGCTGCCGGGCTGCAGGGGTAGCTGGCTGCTTAGGTTATATTTATACGCATCTAATAAGGCGTACTCCAGGCTATCGTCCGTTTGTATTTCTTCTTGCAGATTAAAGCACCGGATCCGTACGTCGTACTGATTTTGCAGCGAGTCCAGTATGTTGCTAGCCGGTAAATTGCAGCAGGCATTTAAATTAACTTTTCCTGAACTGAGCGAATCTAGTACGCTAGTTAACTTGGTGCCTTGCTGCTGTAGTTGTTCTAGAATCTGGGCGGGTTTAACCCGTTTGGGTTCCCGATTTTCAAACTCTTCAATCCACTCATCCCGGTTAAAACGACGCTGGCTGCCCACATCGCAGGCAGCCAGCATACACAACAGCATCACAGATACAGTCGTCAGTTTGCTTATCATACTTAGCTTTCTTGAACTACCTGGGTAATATTAGCAGCTAAGATAAGGTATTTATGAGTACCGGAGTACATATCGCGCAGTTTACCTACCGAGGCTTTGGTAATTACTGTTTCGCCTTTTCGGCTGTTTAGCTTTAGTACGCCCGTCCAGCAGTGGCCTTCGTTGGTCACTCGTTTAATTTCATCCAGGGTTTCGGCCGAGCCGGCAGCTAAGTGAGCCAGCGTAGTACCCTTCAGCTCGCCTTCGCGATAGCCTAAGGTTTGAGCCGCTAAGTTATTAACCAATACTATGGTAAGGGCTTCGTTCAGTTCCAGGGTCAGGTAGGTAGAGTTTATAATGCCTTCCTTCTCGTGGCGGTCTTGCTGGCCGCGTTCCATTTCTTCTTGGGTAGCCTGCAGTTCTTCCATATTCTGGCGCATTTCTTCTTCCTGGCTGCGCATTTGCTCGGTAAGCTCCTGCGATTCTTCTAGAAGTTTTTGGGTGCGCTCGTTAATTTTAGCCGACGAAAGGGTAGAAGCAATGCTTTCGGCAATACGCTCAACAAACTCAATTTCGTGATCGGCAAATAAGTTAAACGATGCCAGTTCTAATAGTCCGTAAATCTCATCATTAAGCTTAAGCGGCACTATTAGAATACTGCTGGGGTTAGCTTCGCCTAATCCACTGGTAATGCTTATATAGTTATCCGGAATATCGGTTAGGTAAATGGTTTGCTTTTCTAACCACGCTTGACCGGTTAGACCGTCGCCTGGTTGTACCTGCTGCTCAATATACTTTTTCTTGTCCCAAGCGTAGCACGCAGCCATTTCCAGGTATGGGTTACTCTCGTCATCGTCGTTCACCACGTATAAACCGCCCTGGTTAGCTTTAACATACTTAACTAGGTTACTCAGAATGTTATCGCTCAGTGACTTGATATCTTCGTTTTGCTTGCGCAGAATATCGCCGAAAGTAGCCAGGCCTTCCGTGGCCCAATTACGGCGCTTATCGGCCTCGCCCACCTTCTGCAGATTGTCGCGCATTTCTATCAGCGAGTTGCCCAAGATATCCTGCTCGCTAAGCGGGCTAAAATCGGCTGCATAATTTCCGTTACCTATATTAGCCGCAAAAGAAGAAGTAGATTTTAGGCCAACTACCAGTTTGTCTAGCGCGTCGGCCATTTCGCCTATTTCATCGTTAGAAAAGCGGCGTTCTCCATCTTCCGGCAGCTCGCCCCGGCTCAGGCGCAGTACAATTTCCTTCATATACTTAACCGGCAAGGTTATACGGCGCGATATAATCAGGGCTGTAATTATCCCGACTACTATTACCAATATACCTAAAAGAATAGTAAAGTTACGAAGTGTATCAAAGCTGGCTACCTGTTCGCTTACGGCAATTTGCTTCTCTTCAATTTTAGTTCGGATGAGTCTTTCCAGATAAGCCTGTAATTTAGCCATTTCCGGCAGAATGTTGCTGTTTAGCTCTTCTTCAACCGTAAACTTGGTCATTACATCTTCGTAATCCTCAAAAGTGCGAAGGTTATCCATAACGCTGGTGCGTTGCTGGTTTAGTACTTCGTTCATTTGTAGGAAAACCGTATCTAAAACTGCTTTATCGGTAGAATCGGTCCACTGTTTCGAGAGTTCTTCCAGATCGTGGCGAAGGGCCGGATATTCAAACCGGTGCAGACTATCCAGTTTCTGCTGGTCCTCGGTATTTCGGTACATGTATACCCAGTTGGTTACCAGCATTTTAGAGCGCGTAACCAAGTGGTTAAGCTCGTTCAGCTTAGTAACCGAGGGGTCAATAACCTCCGAGTTTTCGCGAACAACCTCTCCGTTTTTCCTTATTGTAAATATGCTGTACGTAGCCGTACCGGCAAAGAATATAATAAGGATGGAAAAGCCGAGCAAAATCTTATTGCCGATGGTCAGGCGCATTCCTTTCATTTTCTTATCTTCTAATCAATTATCTTCCTGTCTACTTTATGCAATTACCTATTCATACCCTGGGCTATACTTACTGCGCCCAGGGTTACGCTTCACGTTCCAGGCTTAAACCTGATCATATATCTTAACTGCGAATTTGGTTAGCTCTTGGCTAATTTTTAGTTTGTGCATATCGGCGGCAGCCTGGTTAATTTCAAACTTCCAGCGGCCCCCTTCCATCACAAAGTTGATGTCGCTGCCTTTTTTAGCCAGTCCGGTTTTTTCGGTAATTATTAGTGTAGGTTTTGAGGCAAGTTTGGCTCTAAGTTCCTCCAGATCTCCACTCTTGCTGTCTGGAAGGTACACCATTTGGCAATTGGCAACTTCGGCGGCCGAAGCAAAAACCTTAATCTCAATAGGCTTTCCGTTTACTTTTTTAGAAGCGGCCATGCCTTGTAGGGCTTCCGTAATTCCTGAATTACCCACCACACCAATTACAAAGCTACTACCAGTGCTGCCCTCGGGCCACTGAATATACTTGGTAAAGTTGTAGATGAACACCGTGTGGAACTTGTAATCGCTCTGGGCCATTACTCTGGCCTGGGTAAAAAGTAGCAGTAGTGCCAATCCCAGTAAGTAATTGTACTTTTTCATTTGCTTGTATCTGTTTGTGTGTTTCTGTTTGTATATCAAAAGTACCTGGCTCATAGAGCTTATACTATTTACTGTTTACGGTTTTCTTAAACAGGTAAGGTTATGGGCCTATATGATAAAAATTTAGTGGTTACCACGTATTGTACACTACACAAACTAGCTGGTAAATCGTAATTCGATATAAACCGTGTATATTTGTAACCATTTTAGGAGCAACCCACTATGCGAGATAAATTAGACGCCATACGCAAGCGATTTCAGGAAGTAAGCCAGCTAATTATTCAGCCCGAGGCTATGGCTGATATGAAGCGCTACGGCAAGCTTAGTAAAGAGTATAAGGATCTGGATAAAATTGTAAAGAAGTACGACGAGTACCTGTTAGTAGTAGATAATATTAAAGGGGCTAAAGATGTGCTGGCTACCGAAAAAGACCCGGAATTTCGGGAAATGGCTAAGGGCGAGCTAGATGAGCTTTATCCGCAGGAAGAAGCTTTAGAAGAAGAGCTAAAGCAAATGCTGATACCTAAAGACCCCAACGACGAGAAAAACGTAGTGCTGGAAATACGCGCCGGGGCCGGTGGCGACGAAGCCGCAATTTTCGCCGGTGACCTCTACCGGATGTACCAGCGATTTGCCGAGCGCCAGAGCTGGAAAATGGAATTATTGGATTTTACCGAAGGTACCAGCGGCGGCTATAAAGAGATTATTACGACTGTAAGCGGTACCGATGCCTACGGTATGATGAAGTTTGAGTCGGGCGTACACCGGGTACAGCGCGTACCGGCCACCGAAACCCAGGGTCGGGTGCATACCTCGGCGGCTTCAGTGGCGGCACTTCCTGAAATGGAAGAGGTTGAGGTTAACATCGATATGAATGATGTTCGTAAAGATACCTTCTGTTCCAGCGGACCGGGTGGCCAGTCGGTGAACACTACCTATTCGGCTATACGCCTAACCCACATGCCTACCGGTATTGTAGTTAGCTGCCAGGATGAGAAGAGTCAGATCAAGAACTTTGAGAAAGCCCTAAAAGTACTAAGAAGCCGCATTTACGAAGTGGAGCTGAAGAAGCATAATGATGAGGTAAGCGCCCAGCGTAAAAGCATGGTAGGCAGCGGCGACCGTTCCGATAAAATTCGTACCTATAATTACCCCCAAAGCCGGGTTACCGACCACCGCATTGGGTATACGGTTTACAACCTTTCAGCCGTTATGGATGGGGACATCGGCGATTTTATTGATCAGTTGCGTATTGCTGAAAACGCCGAACGACTTAAAGAAGGAACCAGCGAAGCGTGATTTACCGGGGCATTACCGCAGTATGTATAACAATTTTAGGATTCTGGGCCTGTACGCCGCAGGACGAAATTATTATAAATGAAGCGGTAAGCTTACAGTTTAGTACCGATACGGTTTTTTTCGATACACTTTTTACCAACGAGCTAAGTGTTACTAAACGCTTTAGGGTATATAACCCGCAGAACAAAGCAGTAATTATTGATCGGCTAAATCTGCAGGAAGGGGCAAGCTCGCCCTACACCCTGAAAATTAATGGCCGGGAGGCTAAAGATTTCAGCCAAATTCAGCTATTCGGCAAAGATAGTCTACTGGTTTTGGTAGAAGCCATACTGCCCCGTACCGAAGATATAGCCCCGTACTTGGCTTCTGATTTTATAACGGTCGAAAATAAGGGTTTGGTACAAAAAGTACCGGTAGTAGGCTACGGCCAAAATGCCAATGTGCTGGGCGGCATTGTGCTGGACTGCAATACTACCTGGTCGACCAGTTTGCCTTATGTAATTGAAGAATCGGTATTAGTTGAGGAAAATTGCCTACTTACTATAGAAGCCGGAGCCAGAATTTACTTTAAGCCCGGGGCGTATTTGTTAGTTGAAGGAACCCTACTGGCTGAAGGCGATTCAGCCCTGACCGACCAAATAATATTCAGGAATTTTAGGTTAGATCCAGCTTTTGACCAGCCGGCCCAGTGGGGCGGCTTGTACTTTAGGCCCGGTTCGTTGGGTAATCGTTTACGATACTGCCAAATACGCAATGCTATTACCGGCATTCAGCTTGGCGAACCTTTAAAGGAAGGTACCCGGGCCGAATTAAGTTTAGAAAATTGCCGGCTTATAAACCATTTTACGGCTGGTATCCTGGCCTTTGGATCCGAGCTGGAAGCTACCAATACGCTGGTAGCCAATTGCCTGGGGCCGGGCGTAGCCACACTAGCCGGGGGCAACTATAGTTTTATCCATTGCACCTTTGCTAACTACTTCCGAGGTTCAGTAAGCCGCGAACTGCCAACTGCCTTTTTTTCCGATATATTTCAGGGTCAGGATATTGATACAGGCGAGCCGCTTAGTTTGGTAAGCAACCTAAACCTGACTATGCTGAATAGTATAGTGTGGGGCAATTTATTTGAAGAGGAAGAATGGACGCTGGATGGTAGCGGCGGACAGCAAATTACCCTTCAGGTTGAACGTAACCTTATTCGCACTACCGCTGACTACCTGACACCCACCAACCTAACCAGTCTGGATAGAGACTTTCCCCAGTTTATAGCCCCCGCCGAACTAAACTTTATGCCGGACACTACCTCGCCCGCCCGCAATGCCGGTCTGGATTTGGGTATTCCTAAAGACCTTTACGGGGCCGAGCGGGATGCCCAGCCCGATATTGGCGCCATTGAGTACCGCGAGTTGCCCGAGGAGGAAGATCAGTAAAACTCAACACCTTTCGGGGCTTCAAACGCATTGGCGGCCGGGTCGTAAGGAATTTCAATTTCGGTAGCCAACTCGCGGCGTATTAATTCTCCGGAAGTTGGGTCGTGAATTTCTAGCTTAAGAATAATTCCCTGATACACCCAGGCGGTAGTAAAATTGCGTTTAACCTTCATACTTTTATAACCAAGTATTGGTTCGCCGCTAATCTGAAAACGAGCATTAGCCAGGGGACTACGTTCCAGTTGTTTTAGTTCTAGTTTTAAACCCGCCTTGCTCTTTAAATTAATAGACCAGTTTCGGTCCGAGGTTACTATGCGTAACGTATGCTGATCGCGACCGTAATCGGTAGTATCATTGGCTTTTATATAAGTAAGTTCGCGTTGGTTATAGCCCCAGTTATCAAAGATTAATTCTTTGGTGCCTTCGCCCCGGATAGTTTCTACCTTATACATAACCCTGCCAGATTCAACCAGATACGGACTTTTATTTGGTTCCGGGTTCTCGGTTTGGGCTTGAATAGAAGGCCCCATCCAAAGAATGAAAAATATTGTAGCTAAATGCTTCACAAGGTAGGTAGTTTGCGTATTGAGCTAGAATTTAATGTTAAAAGGTAAGCAAAATTTAAACCATAAATTAGTGAACGTAACTTCCGGCATTAATATCAATAGTACTGCCGGTGGCATGGTCGGCTAGGCCGCTTAGTAAAAACGCTACAGTTGGGGCAATATCCTGCGGTTGGGTTAGGGTGGGCAGCGCAATATCCTGCATAGCGTAGTCTTTGCCGTACTGGTCTATAAATTCCTGAGCCATTTCGGTTTGAGTAAAGCCCGGGGCTACCGTAAACGCTTTAATATTTTGCTTGCCAAATGCCCGGGCCAGACTGCGGGTAAGTGCCACTACCCCGCCCTTACTGGCGGCGTAGGCTAAGTAGTCCGCTGTGTCGCCCCTAAAAGCAGCCCGGCTGCTAATGTTTACTATACGCCCACCGTTAGCATTGGTTACCATGTGCTCTACCGCTTTTTTGCATAATAATCCAACCGAATTTAGGTTCACCATCATAGTATGCCCCCAATCGTGCAGCCACTCACTATCGGATTTGTAGAGATCACTGCTAATAGCAACACCGGCATTATTTACTAAGCCGTCAATATGGCCAAATTCTTCTATGACTTGGCTCCATAACTGAACGGGCCCCTTACCTATACCCAAATCTGCTTTAAATGCCTGGCTGTTATTACCAATTTCGGAAGCTATTTCTTCGGCTGTTTCCAAACTGGTGTTGCAATGCACCGCTACCCGAGCCCCGGCGGCGGCCAGGCTTTTTGCTATAGCTTGACCAATTCCGCGGCTAGCCCCGGTTACCAGTATTTGCTTTTTCTCTAAGTTAATTTGTAAAGGCATATAGTTTATTATTGAATAAATATGGAAAAAAAGTACAAAATTGGGGAAATTTACCTCAAGCTATTACTATATTTGGAGCTAATTTACTCTTAACCACTTATATGGTGCACAAATTTACCACTACCTTATTAGGAGTACTGGCTGTAGCAACCCTATCCTATGGTCAAACGAAGCAATCTGCTAACCTAGATCTTAGAAAAGCTCCTAAGATTACCAGATTAACCAATGAATCCAACGCTCGCCTAACTGCTAGCGGCTGGAAAGATAGGTTAGGCCTACCTGAAACTTCTAACTTAGTAGAAAAAACCCGGCAGTACAAAAGCCAGGGCGAAAGCCGTAGCGTACTGCAGCAGTACCATCAGGGTTACCCGGTAGAAGGGGCAGTTTACTATGTGCATTATAAAAACGGAAAAGCAGTATTAGCCAACGGCGAGCTATGGCGCCAGTTGCCTGATGCAAGTAAAATAAGTTTAAGCCCAGAAGCGGCTACTCAAAAGGCTCAGCAAACCGTAACCAATAAGCAATTTTTTGTTCAGCCTGACTTTCAGCCAACTCTTAAGCCTCAACTAGTATATGTGCCGGTGCCTAACTCAGCTAATGAGTACCAATCGCATAAGCTGGCCTATAAAGTTAATGTTAGCAGCCAAAATCCTTTAGTAAATAAATGGGTTTACGTGGATGCGGCAACCGGTAAGATAGTAAGGGAATCGGATCAAATTCATACTAACGAAGAAAACGGCACGGCAGTAACTCGCTTTAGCGGTACGCAGGCCATAAGTACCACTCAGTCGGGCGGTCAGTACGTACTACGCAGTAACGGTGAGTACGGTGAATTAATGACCCTTGACTGTAACGAAGGGGAAAGCTGGAATGCAGCGGTAGATTTTACTGATGCTGACAACCATTGGGATGAAACTGCCAATATGGATGATGCGGCGTACGATGCGCACTGGGGAGCCCTTAAAACCTTAAAGTATTTTAAAGATAACTTTGGGCTGGAAAGTTTTGATGGAAACGGTACACCACTACGCGTATACGTTCACTTTGGTCAGTCGTACGTTAATGCCTTCTGGAATGGTTCGGTACTAACCTTTGGCGACGGCAATACCGGCGATGGTTTTGAGCCTCTAACTGCTATAGATGTTGTAGCCCACGAGTTTGGCCATGGAGTAACTCAGTTTAGTGCCAACTTAGAATATGCTTACGAGTCGGGCGCTCTAAACGAGTCGTTCAGCGATATATTTGGTGCGGTAGTAGAGGCTTACGCTAAGCCTAATACGGCCAATAACTATACTGTAGGCGAAGAAATTACCAGCGGGGGTATTCGCAGCATGAGTAACCCTAACCTGCACGGCGACCCTGACACTTACGGCGGCGACTACTACTATACCGGCAGCGGCGATAACGGCGGCGTACATATTAACAGCGGCGTTCAGAATTTTTGGTTCTACTTACTTTCGGAAGGCGGCAGCGGTACTAACGATTTAGGAAATTCTTATAATGTAACCGGTCTAGGTATGGATAAGGCAGTGACTATAGCCTATCGAAATCTTTCTACCTACCTTACTATGTACTCTACCTACCACGATGCCGCCGTGTATAGCATACAAGCTGCCGAAGATCTGTACGGAGCGTGTAGCGAAGAGGCCCGCCAGACTGCTCAGGCCTGGTATGCCGTAGGTGTTTTGGCTAGCCCCAATTTGGAAACCGTAGCTGAATTTCAGGTTTCCGATACCTACTCGTGTACTACTGCTACTGAATTTGAGTTTACTAACCGTAGTCAATTTGGGGGCAGCTATTTATGGAATTTTGGCGATGGTACAACCAGTACTGCCGTTAATCCTGTTCACCGATATACCCAACCCGGCACCTATACGGTTACCCTTACGGCTTACCCCGGCTCGGAAGCTTGTGGTAGCGAGCATACCATTGTATACAACAACCTTATTACGGTAGAAGATGGCGAAGGCCCACTAACTGCTACCTGCACGCCACAGTTTAGCGGTACTACCTGTTGCGATATGGGTATTAGTGGCTTTAGCTTAGCCGGCACCAATTTTAATACCGAAGGTACCATAGGCTATACCGATCATACCTGCAGTATGGCGGTAACCCTAAATCCTGGGGGGCGCTATGTATTTAGTGCTGAAGTAGGATATTACGAAGGGGAATACTTAACCGCTGCTATAGACTGGAACAATAACGGTAGCTTCGAAAGCTCCGAGTTTTTCTATTCGAAGAAGGATACCTGGCTAAACGAACATACCGCAACACTGCAAGTACCGAGCGGTATAGCAAACGGTTCGAAACTCAGAATGCGCCTCCGCTCCGGGGCAGACTACTGGTCGACCGAATGTTCAACTATCAGCCGTGGAGAAGTTGAAGATTACACTATTTCAATAGTAGAGAATACCTCGGCGCCACAAGCGGCTATGGTAGTAACCGGTAGAGCAGTGCCTGGTGTAGCGGTTCAGCTTCAGGATGCTTCAACCAACGTACCCACCGCCTGGCAGTGGTCGGCGGCGGGAGCAACAATCTCTAACGCCACCGCGCGCGATCCCTACATTACTTTTCCGAGTACCGGAACCTACCAGGTAAGCCTAACTGCCAGCAACCAGTACGGTAGCTCTACCACTACGCAGGAAGTAATAGTTACCAACTCCTTTATTATGTGTAGCGATACATACGTGGCCGGTGGCTCCGGTACCTTATACGATAGTGGCGGCGAATACGGTAATTATACAAACGATGAGACCTGTTCGTTTACCTATGAGGGTTGCGGCGTGCCTACCACAATATATGTAAACGAGCTGTACGTAGAAAGTGGATACGATTACCTGATGCTATACGATGGAACCTCTAGTTCAGGCCAGCAAATTTATAATTCCGAATCCAGAAACGGACAAACTACTGTGGTGGCGCAATCAGGCTCTTTTTACGTGCGTTTTACTACTGATGGTAGTGTTACCGGCGAAGGCTTCGAAATAAACTGGGAAGGACCTAGTTCAGATGCCGAACCAGTAGCCGATTTTACCGTGGAGAACAATAACTCAGCATTTGGTGAGGCCATTTCTTTTATAAATGCCTCTCAGAATGCAGTATCTCAGGAATGGGATTTTGGCGACGGAAGTACTTCAGATGATAGAAACCCTAGACATACATATAGTGAAGCGGGCGAATATTCAGTTACCTTATCGATTACCTCTTGTAATAGTATGGAAGATCAATTTACTAAAATAGTAACTGTTCAGGAGCCGGGAGAGTTAAGCTTAACTACCACAAACATGACCTACAAGCTTGTTAAAGGTACAGCTTACAACGATACTATTACTCTTAACAACGTGGGAGCCGGAACGCTAAATGTTGGGGTTAAAGCCAACTCCAATGTATTGCTTTACCGTCCTACTGATTATTACTATTATAAAGAACAAATGGATATGGTTTATGACTACATTAGTGAAAAACTACCGGAAGTAAGCTTAGATTCCACCAACACAGTTGATGCCGGAGAACTAACCAATAAATTACAAAGTGCGGCAGTGTTTATAATAGGTATTCACGATACCGAAATGGTAAGTTCAGGAGTAAAAAATGCTATTCAAGATTGGGTAGAGCAGGGCGGAACGGTAGTATTTTGGGGAACCTACTATAATACTAATGATTACGGCCTGCTCACCGCTGCAGATTATAGTTTTGATTTCGGAACTTCTGAGGTGATAACTAAAAGCCAAGCTCAACACCCCTACTTAGCCGGAACTAGTAGAAATATTACCTTGAAGGGCCTTCTTATTCATACAACGTTCAATACTACTGGCCTTACCAATATTCTAACCTATAAGGGTAATACCACTTTGGCTGAAATAAACTACGGAAGTGGCAAAGCGGTATTCTCCGGTTTTTACGAGCCTTTTGATGATGTGTCTTGGGATGAAACACCGGGTATAGTATTAACCAATATAATTGAAGCTAACGCTAGCTCAGGAAGTCAGCAAGAGTGGTTAGCTTATAAGGGTATGAAAGCGCAAATACCGGTTGCAGCCAGCGCAAGTTTACCTATTGAGCTAAACAATGCCGGCTTAGAAGCTGGAACCTATACTGAATCAATAGTACTTACTACCAATAACCCCGAATCTCAAGAAGTAACAATCAACATAGCATTGATAGTTACTAATGAAATGGTTCAGGACTATGGGTATACAGTAATGGACGATTGCGGCGAAAGTGAAATTCAATTCAGTAATGAATCTACCATGAGCAACAGCATGAAGTTTGAATGGGATTTTGGTGATGGTACCACTAGT
Source organism: uncultured Roseivirgaceae bacterium (assembly GCA_964504565.1). Lineage (GTDB taxonomy): Bacteria > Bacteroidota > Bacteroidia > Cytophagales > Cyclobacteriaceae > Cesiribacter. The sequence goes on along the minus strand of CAZDEY010000001.1, from coordinate 150,992 downwards.
ACCGATACCCACCCTGTGCATAATTTTGCTGAGCTGGGTACCTATACAGTAAAAATGAAGGCTTACAATGGTAACAACATGGTAGGCACTGCCCAACAAGATGTGGTAGTTGATTTCTTTACCGCAATCCCGCATATGCCGGACTCAGCCTTGGTACGGTACGAATTTGAATACCCGGCCAATATACACGGTACCTATAAAACCGTAAACTGGGATTTTGGCAACGGTGATACTTCAACCGAACTAAACCCTAAGTATACCTACCCTGAAGACGGCAAGTACACTATGAGCTTTACTGCCACTAACTCCGAAGGCTGTACTATCAGCTATCAGAAAGAAATTACGGTAGGTTACTTCCGCGCACTAGGTCTGGATAATCTTGATCCCACCACCTGGAACGCTTACCCTAACCCAACTACCAGCATAGTTAACCTAGAATTGCCGGCCGGTAAGTGGAACTTAAGGGTAGTAGATGCCCAAGGTAAAGTAGTTCAGAAAGAAGGCTGGAACAGCTTTGGCGATGCCAAACTAGTAGAATTGGACAAACTGCCTAAAGGCCTTTATATATTATACCTAGATAACGGCAAGCAGCAGGCTATTAAGAAACTAGTACTGAATTAGAGTAAATTTTAATATTCAAATAGCCTACTCAATACAGGGTAGGCTATTTTTTTGTATTTCAAAGGGTAAATTGTAGGCTAAATTAGCAAATAAATAACCGGTTACAGTTGCAAAGCTGGCGCCTCTATACCTAATTTTGACTGGCAAATAAAGAAACCGCTTTGTTTGCTATGCTTCCACATTCCGAAAAATTCCTTTTTGAAGCACTCACCTACGATGATGTGCTTTTACTCCCGGCTTATTCCGAGGTTCTGCCCCGCGATACCAGCACCCAAACCCGCCTAACCCGCAACATCCAGCTTAATATACCCCTAGTTTCGGCCGCTATGGATACGGTTTCCGAAGCCGATCTGGCAATTGCTATGGCGCTGGAGGGCGGCTTGGCCTTCATTCATAAAAATATGAAAGCCGAACGCCAAGCCGAACAGGTACGCCGGGTAAAACGCTCGCAAAGCGGTATGATACTGGACCCGGTAACGCTTGATCAACGCGCTACCGTAGCTGATGCCCTTAAGCTGATGCGCGAACATAAAATCGGCGGCATTCCGGTTACCGATAGTGACCGAAAGCTGGTTGGTATAATTACTAACCGCGATTTACGCTTTCAGAAAAAGCACCAAATGCCCGTAAGCCAGGTAATGACCGGCGAAAACCTAATAACAGCCGACAGCAACATTGGGCTGGAAAAAGCCGAGGAAATCCTTCAGGAATATAAAATAGAAAAATTACCTATAGTTGATAAAGAAGGAAAGCTTACCGGGCTAATAACCTACAAAGATATCCTTAAAAACAAAGACCGGCCCAATGCCTGTAAAGATGAATTTGGCCGCTTGCGGGTTGGTGCGGCCGTAGGCGTAACCCCCGACATGCTGGACAGGATTAAGCTACTTAAAGATGCCGGGGTAGATGTGGTAAGTATAGATACAGCCCACGGCCACTCTAAAGGCGTAATTGATGCCTGCAAGAAGGTAAAAAACACCTATCCTGAGCTGGATTTAATAGTAGGCAATGTGGCTACCGCCGAGGCTACCCAAGCCCTAATTGAGGCCGGGGCCGATTGCGTTAAGGTTGGCGTTGGCCCAGGTTCAATATGTACTACCCGGGTAATTGCCGGAGTGGGCATGCCCCAGCTTTCGGCCGTATACGAGTGTGCTAAAGCTGCCGCCGGCACCGATGTAACCATAATTGCCGACGGCGGCATACGCTTTAGCGGCGATGTAGTTAAGGCCTTGGCGGCTGGCGCCGATAGCGTAATGATTGGTTCGTTGCTGGCCGGTACCGATGAGGCTCCCGGTGAAGTAGTAATTTATGAAGGCCGCAAATTTAAAACCTACCGCGGCATGGGGTCACTGGAAGCTATGGAAGACGGCTCCAAAGACCGCTACTTTCAGGATGCTGAAGACGACGTTAAAAAATTGGTACCGGAAGGTATAGCGGGGCGGGTGCCATATAAAGGCAAAGTTCAGGAAGTATTGTACCAGTTAGTTGGTGGTTTAAAAGCCGGTATGGGCTACTGCGGTGCCGCTACCGTTAATACCCTGCACCACGCCAAATTTGTAAAAATAACCGCCGCCGGTATGCGCGAAAGCCACCCCCACGATGTAACTATTACCCGCGAAGCCCCAAATTACAGTACCCGATAATTAATTTTTTCTTAAAATATTGGGTTAAACTGAAACCATGTAGTTACTTGTCCGTTAAAGATTGTGGAAAAAAGGCTTTGCCTAACGGGTAAGGCCTTTTTTACTTAGTTAATACACACAGGATTACATTATTTTATAGGCGGCTAAGGTATTGATTGATTTCTGAAGCCAAGTAATAAACTATATTGTTTTGCTAATCTATTATTGAAACCAATAGGGCATAATAGCGTATTGTAGGATGGTTGACATCACTAAGGAATCTGTAGATAACGTATATCTGATCAAAATAGTAGGCGACGTTGACGCTGCTTCTTCTATTTATTTAGATAAGGCCGTTAGTGAAGGAGTTCAAAAGAACTTTGATAAACTGGTAATCGACTGTTCCGAACTGGAATATATATCTTCAGCCGGACTGGGGGTATTTATGTCCTACATTCAAGATTTCCGGGAAAGTGGTGCTCAAATGGTGTTATTCGGACTTAACGACCGGGTAGCCAATGTGTTTGACATACTAGGCCTTAATCAGCTACTAACGATTGTAGATACGAAGGAGGAGGCCTTAACGCGGGTGAGCAATGAAGTATAGCATAAAAGTGCCCTGTTCAAAAGCCAAATTAAAGACCATACGGTCTTTTATGGACGATACACTGGGCAATTATACAATATCAGCCGTAGACCTGAATATGCTTATTTTGGCAGTTGATGAGGTTTGCGCTAATTTAATAGTACATAGTGTTGAAGACCAGTATGTAGAAGATTGCATACGCTTAAATATTTATGTAGATGCCGGCCATATTCAGTTTGAAGTAATTGATTTTAAAGAAACCGGTTTTGATTTAAGCAATTATAAAGAACCGGATTTAGAAGCCCTAATTAAGGCTCGCCGTAAGGGCGGTTTGGGGTTGTTATTAGTTAAAAAAATAATGGACGATGTTGAGTTTAGCTCAAACGCTACTAGCAACATGTGCCGTATGACTAAGAATTTACCGGTAGAAGCCGTTTAAGAATAAAGAACTAATTTAAAAAGGGAGCTATCCAGCAGGGTGGTTCCCTTTTTTATATGCTTTCCACCTATATTTTCGTTAAAATTGCGGTTAGATTCTTAACAGCCAGTGCTTTTTACTGAACCAAGCCTGTTTATAAGCTGTAGAACCAAATTACTATGAGCATAAGCCATATTAGCATAGCCAAGCTTATTACCAAAAAAGGTAGTTTTTCAACGGTAAAGGTAAAATTTCGGTTAGGGGTATTAGCGGGGTTACTACTTACTGCCTGCCAGCCTCAGCCAACTACCACTACCAGTTCGGAGCCAACCGCCCAGCCCTTATTTACGGTGGCCGATACCCAGGTTTACCCCGAGGAATTTCTGTACGTATACCGGAAAAATAATGTAGGCAATGATAGCCTAAGCCCCGCCGAAGATATGCGACAGTACCTCGATCTGTATGTAAATTTTAAACTAAAGGTTCAGGAGGCGTATAACCAAGGGCTACAAAACCAGCCTACTTTTTTAGCTGAGCTAGAGCAGTATAAAGACCAGTTGGGCCAACCCTATTTAACCGAAAACAGCGTTACCGAAGAACTGGTTAACGAAGCCTACGCCCGCATGCAGCAAGAGGTAAGGGCTGCCCATATACTAATTAATGTAGCCCCGGGCGCACCCGCCGCCGATACGCTTAAAGCGTACCAAAAAGCGGTTGAACTTAAGCAAAAAGTCCTAAACGGAGCTAATTTTGGTCAGTTAGCGAAAGAAAACTCCGATGATCCGTCGGCTAAACAAAACGAGGGTGATTTGGGGTATTTTAGCGCCTTGCAAATGGTTTACCCCTTTGAAAATGCGGCCTATACTACTCCGGTCGGAAAAATATCGGAGCCAACCCGTACGCGTTTTGGCTACCACCTGGTAAAAGTGCTTGATAAGCGCCCGTCTAAAGGTAAAGTTCGGGTAGCCCACTTAATGGTGCGCACCCAACCTAACCCTTCGGCCGAACAGCAAGAAGCTGCTAAAGCCAAAGTAGACGAAATTTACAAACGCCTGCAACAAGGCGAGGAGTGGGATAAGCTGGTACGCCAGTTCAGCGAAGACCGTAGCACTGCCGAGCGCGGCGGAGAGCTTCAGCCCTTCGGCACCGGCCAAATGATTCCCTCTTTTGAAGAGGCAGCGTTTGCACTAAGCCCGCAGGATAGCATTTCTGAGCCGGTACAAACCCAGTATGGTTGGCACATAATTAAGCTGATTGAAAAGCAGCCTGTACCCGCCCTGGAAGAAGTTAAAGAAGACCTGGCCGCCCGGGTTAAGCGCGATACCCGTTCTCAGCTACAGGAAGAAGCCTTAATTAACCGCCTTAAACAAGAAAACAACCTGCAAAATATTCAGGAGAACCTGGAGTTTACCTGGCAACAGGCTGATTCCAGCTTACTGAAAACCGGCCGCTGGAACTACAAGCCCGATTCGATAAACGCCCAACGCCCGCTGTTTACCATAGCTGATTCAACCTACACCCTTGGCGAGTTTGCGCGTTGGACCACCCAGCGCCCGCTGCCGGTACGTAGCGGCACCCCGGCTTACGCGCTGGAGCAAGCCTATAAAACCTGGCAGAAAGAGCAGCTAATGGCCTACGAAGAAGCCCACCTGGCCGATAAATACGAAGATTACCGGATGCTGGTTAAGGAGTATCACGATGGTATACTGCTGTTTCAGCTTATGGAAGAAAACGTATGGAACAAGGCACTAGCCGATACCAGCGGCTTAAAGCAGTACTTTAGCAATAATGCCGACCAGTACCAGTGGCAAGAGCGCTTAAATGCTATAATATTAGATGCCGCCAGCCCCGAAATTCTAAAAAAAGCTGAAGCAGCCCTGGCTGATTCCTTATATACCGTTTCTACTAAGGTTTTGCCGGTACCCTTATTTAAGGAGAATGAGTTAAACGCATCGGCCCGCCGCGAAATTGGGCAGGCTTTAGCCGCAATTCAGTACCGGCCGGACTATCAGTTAGAAATAGTTGCCCCGGCGGCCGATACTGCCGGCCTGCGTAGCTACCTTAATAAAACATTAAAAACTTCGGCCAAAAGCTCGCGCCGAGTAACGCTTTTTGCCCAGAAAAGAGGCAAAAACCAACCGGCTGCCGCCCAGTATCGTCTTATGAGTAGCTCTCCGGTAGCCCTGGAAGCCGAGTTTAACACAGAAAACCCGCTAAGCCTACAAGTAATTGAAGGACCGTTTGAAAGGGGTGATAACCCAATAGCCGATGCCGTGCCTTGGCTAGCCGGCCGTCATACCGTGTCTCAGGACGATCGCCACTATCTGGTAGTAATTAAGCAGGTTTTACCGGCTGGCCCTAAAGAGTTATCCGAAGTTAGGGGCCAGGCAATTACCGATTACCAAGCGTACCTCGAGAAGCAGTGGGTTAGTGAGTTAAAAGAAAAATATCCGATTAACGTTAATCAGGATGTGCTAAATAAACTACTCCAGGAAGTTGAATAAACTAATTCTTTATATAAGCCTGGCCCTAATTGCCGGCGGTTGCGATAATTTTTCTTCTGAAGGCGATACCGAAGCTGAGGATAGCAAGATTGTAGCCCGGGTACACGAGGTTTACCTTACCCGCTACGACTTAGCCAAGGTTTTCCCGAAGGAGATAAGCGCCGGAGATAGCGCCCAATTAGCCGAACGCTACATTAACAACTGGGTACATAAACAACTATTAATTGCCGAGTCGGCTAAAAGTGTACCTTATAACCAAGAAGAGCTGGAGCGTAAGGTGCAGGACTACCGTAATTCACTGCTTATATATGAGTACGAAAAGCAATTTGTGCAGAAAAATCTTAGTAAAGATATAAGCCAGCAAGAAGTAGAAGAGTACTATAATGAGAACGAGGATAACTTTCAGCTGAAACAAAATATTATACGCGGAGTATTTTTAAAAGTACCCAAAAATGCCCCTAAATTGGGCAACCTGCGCCAATTTGCCGATTTAAAGCAGGTAGGCGATATAGATAAGCTAAAAAGCTACGCCCACCGTTTTGCTACCGATTTTATGCTGGAAGATAGCGTATGGATTAACTTTGATGAGTTAATTGCTGGTACACCCCTAAGCAGTATACCCAATAAAGTACAGTGGTTACGAAACAACAAGTACGTTGAAACCAGCGATGATGATTATCTTTACTTCCTGAATATAAAGGATTATAAAATTTCGGACGAACTTTCTCCGTTAGAATTTGTACAGGATCAGATTGAAGCCATAATTCTAAATAAAAGAAAAACGGAATTAGCCGCCCGCCATAGCGAGGAGATATACGAAAAAGCGCGCAAGAATAATGAATTTGAAATATATGTTGAGTGATTCGCTTCGGAAGAAGCTAACCGGCTTAAGTAAGTTGAGCCTGGTGGTAGCCATGTTAGTTTGGGGTGGGGCGGCTGTTGCCCAAGATTCGGAAAAACCTAAAGGGCAGGTGCTGGATAAAATTATTGCTAAAGTTGATGACTACATCACCCTAAAGTCCAGCTTGGATTTGGCCGTAATTGAAGCCGGTAGCCGCCAGCAGTTTGGCAGTGTACCAGATCGCTGCGAGGTGTTGCGTAGCCTAATTCAGAGTAAGTTAATGTTGGCTAAAGCCGAAATTGATTCTATTACCGTATCAGACGAGGAGGTAAGTAATAACCTTGACCGCCGAATTCAAATGATGGTATCGCAATTAGGAAGCGTAGAAGAAATTGAAGCGTACTATAACAAGCCGCTTAGCCAGTTTAAGGCAGAGCTTAAAAAGCGTATGCGCGAGCAGCTTATTGTAGGCCGTATGCAGGAAAGCATTACCGCTGATGTAAGCGTTACCCCGGCCGAAGTACGGGCATTTTTCAACCGTATACCTAAAGATAGTTTACCCCCGTTTTCAACCGAAGTTACGGTAGGCCATATTGTAAAGCTGCCGGTAGTAAGCCCTATGCAGAAAACCGAGGTTAGAAATAAGCTAAACGAAATACGGGCTAAAATTGTAAACGGCGAAGCTACCTTTGCCGAAATGGCCCGCGAATATAGCGAAGACCCCGGCTCGGCCGCCGCCGGAGGCGATTTGGGCTTCTGGCGCCGGGGCGAACTGGCCCCGGAATTTGAAGCAACGGCCTTAAAACTTAAGCCGGGCGATATTAGCGCGCCGGTTGAAACTGAGTTTGGATTCCATATAATTCAGTTAATTGAACGCCGGGGCAACACCTATAACAGCCGTCATATTCTTATGAAGCCGGCCTCTTCCGAAGACGATATTAAGCGGGCCGAGAATTATCTGGATAGCTTGCGCACCCAAATTGTGGACAATAAAATTGACTTCGCCAAAGCAGCTAACGAGTATTCCGAAGATAAAATGACCAACTCGGCTGGGGGTTTCTTTACCGACCCCAGCGGTTCTACGCGCATTTCGGTTGAAGATATTGACCCCTCGCTCTACTTCATGATTGATTCTATGCAGGTTGGCAGCATTAGTAAGCCGCAGCCCTACCGTACCGAAGACGGAAAAACTGCCGTACGCATAGTATATTATAAATCGAAGGTGCCGCCCCATATTGCTAATTTGAGGGATGATTACCAGAAGATTCAAACGGCCGCGCTAAACGAAAAAAAGAACAAACAGATTGAAAAGTGGTTTAATGAAGCAGTACGGGAGGTTTACATAAACATTGACCCCGAATACGACTACTGCGGAATAACCAGCAATTAACTCCACTAAGGTAGCCGGTTAGCTAAAACTACCGGCTACAATTTTTATAGGCAAACCTCTTTTCCTAATCGTTTCTACAAGAAAAAAATTTTTTACCCCGCTATATGAATAACCGTTTTGCCTCTGATGTTGAAGCTGCCGATAGCCTGTACGAAACCTACCAGCGGCTACAGAAAGAAATTCAGAAAGTAATAATTGGGCAAGATGAGGTAGTACGCTTACTGCTAACTTCAATATTCTGCCAGGGGCATAGTTTGCTGGTGGGGGTACCGGGCCTGGCTAAGACCCGCCTTATACAAACCCTGGCCGCTACGCTTCACCTTAGCCATAACCGCATTCAGTTTACCCCAGATTTAATGCCTTCGGATATTCTGGGTTCGGAAACGCTGGATAAAGACCGAAATTTTAAATTTATAAAGGGGCCGATCTTCTCCAATATCATCCTGGCCGATGAAATTAACCGTACCCCGCCTAAAACCCAGGCTGCCCTGCTAGAAAGTATGCAGGAGTACGCGGTTACTATTGCCGGGCAGGATTTTAAGCTGGACCGGCCGTTTTTTGTACTAGCTACCCAAAACCCTATTGAGCAGGAAGGTACCTACCCATTACCGGAAGCCCAGCTTGACCGCTTTATGTTTAACATAATTCTGGACTACCCGGCCTATAAAGATGAAGTAGAAATAGTAAAGGCTACCACCGGTACCCAGCCTGATAACTTGCAAGCTTTATTGACTGCCGAGGATATCCTCTTCTACCAAAACTTAGTTAGAAAAGTACCTATTGCCGATAACGTGGTGGAGTATGCTGTAAGTCTGGTGCATAAAACCCGCCCCGGTTACCAAGGTGCCCATACCTTGGCTAACCAGTACCTAGAGTGGGGAGCCGGCCCCCGGGCATCGCAGTACTTGGTGTTGGGGGCTAAGTGCAATGCCCTGTTGAGCGGAAAGTACTCGCCGGATATTGAGGATGTGAGGGCGGTAGCCAAACCAATTTTGCGCCACCGTGTAGTACGTAATTTTAAAGCCGATGCCGAGGGCTACTCTATTAATAAGATAATTGAAGAGATTTTATAATCTTAAAGCCTAAAATTACCGTTAGTAAATCCAGAAGAAGGGCATTGGTAACGATAATTTGAGGGAGATGGATATAGAGGCCAACCGGGTAGCGGCCTACCAGCGTAAGTGCTACCAGCAGTATAAAGTGAGTGTTGAGTTTCCGGAGCAGCGCCAGTTTTTTTTCGGCGAACCAATTGAAACTATTGTGCCTCTGTGTACCGAGCGAGGCGGAGTAATGATTATTGGCAGCCACCCCGGTGCCAAGTGCTATGAGGTAGAAAACCAGTCATTGGTTCCCCTCCATAATGTAGATGAGCCCTTTTCAACTAATTATTACTTTAATGGTAAAGAAGTAGGCCCGGTTGGCAACGGTATACTCCTGCAGCGGGTTTTAGAACAATTAGGTATAAGCGAATTACCGCAGTGGCGTACAACGCTGGTAAAAATATTTCTTTTCGATGCCAAGGATGTAGCCAAGTATAATGCCTTAGGGAATTACAAAGCCGTACCGGACGATATGCATTATACTGCCTATGCCGAAAAAAGCCTGGAGTGGATACAGCAGGAAGTGCTATTGGCTAAACCTAAGCTTATTGTGCTAACGGGTTTACAGGTGTGCGGTTATTTTTTTGAAACCAGCCCCACCAAAGCCAAACACTACGTTGACGGTGAAATTTACGAGTTGAAGATTGGCCGCAAAAATTGGCCTGTACTATGCCTGCACGACCCAGACCAGTTCATAAACTCCAACAAGCGAAACCCCTGGCCGGAGGTTTTTACTAACAAAATTGTACCCCGTGCCAAGCGTTCACTAATTACTATTGCCGGTTAGTGATTTCGCAGGGCATGAATTAGTTCCTGCTTATTCATACCTGATCGCCCCTCAATACCAATCTCTTTGGCCTTCTGGTAGAGTTCCTTCTTAGTTCTATTCTCGTATTGTTCGGCGTGTCCACCTTTTACCCCTGCCTGGTGGGCGGGAGTATTGGCAATTCGGGCGGCCTTTTCTTTGCTATAACCTTTATCTCGCAGGGCTTCGTAGCGTCTATCGTCTTTAATACTGGGCCCGTGGTTTTTAACTTTAGCCATGGAACTGAAATTTTTTTTGTACTTAATCTTATAGGATTATACTATTTTTATAACCAATAGGTTAAGCCAAATTTCGGCAATAAAGGTGTTACCCAAAATTTATTCGGCATGCATACTTTTTTATGCGGGCAGAAACATATAATACAAAACAGTAAGAATAAACCTCTACCTTTGCGCCTGGAAACGCAGGAATACGTCCTGTTAACAAAAAAGCAAAATTTATAAAAACTATGAAGAGACTTCTTCTACTAGTACTGGGCTTTGGGCTTTTCACCAGTGCTAACTTTAGTTACGCCCAGGGTGTAACTACCTCAGCCATGTCGGGCGTAGTAAGTGATGCTACCGGCGAAACACTACCCGGGGCAACAGTTATTGCCGTTCACGAACCAACCGGTACTAAGTACGGCGCTATAACCCGGGCTAACGGCCAGTTCGATATTTTAAATATGCGCGTTGGCGGTCCCTATACACTTACTGTGAGCTTTATAGGCTACGAAGATTATGTATTAAACGATATACACCTGAGCCTGGGCAATACCTTTGAGTGGGATGTACTGCTATACGAAGGCGACGAAACCCTAGATGAGGTGGTAGTTGAAAGCCGGGCAAACCGGGTAATGAATAGTGAACGTACCGGCGCATCAACCAGTATCAGCAACGAAAAAATTCAGACTCTACCCACCATTAGCCGTTCGGCTGAAGATTTTACTCGCCTTACTCCGCAGAGCAACGGCAATAGCTTCGGTAGCCGCAACAACTTATACAACAACTTTTCGGTTGATGGTTCCATATTCAATAACTCCTTCGGCCTAGATGCCCCAACCCCAGGGGGGCAGACCGGTGCCCAACCAGTATCATTAGATGCTATTGACCAAATTGAGGTTTCAGTAGCCCCCTACGATGTGCGCCAGGGCGGTTTTACCGGTGCCGGGGTAAACGCAGTTACCAAAAGCGGTACTAACGAGTTTAGCGGAACGGTTTATCGCTTTTTCTTTAACGAAAACTTTATTGGCAGCGAGGTATCGGGTCAGGAGCAGCTTACCGGCGATATTGATTACGGACAAACCGGCTTTTCTATTGGCGGGCCTATTGTAAAAAACAAGCTGTTTTTCTTCGGTAATGCCGAATTTACCCGCCGCAGCGATCCCGGTCAGCTATTTCGTTCGCGTAACGCCGAGAACCGCGAAGGAGAAGCCGGCGTTAGCCGGGTAGAAGAAAGTGTTTTACAAAATATTAGAGAGCGCCTAATAAGCTCCTACGACTACGACCCTGGCCGCTACGAAGGCTTTAACTTTGAAACCTATAACGATAAGGCACTTCTAAAACTAGACTGGAATATTTCTACTGATCACTCGCTATCGTTTCGCTATAACTACCTGAAGAGCTTCCGAGAACAAGGGCCGCACCCTATAGCAATTGCACCTTCTTCTCGTGTGCCCGGCCCGCTAACCCTTCAGTTTGAAAACAGTGGGTATACTATTAATAATAATATTAACTCGTACGTAGCCGAGCTTAACAGCACCTTTGGCGGAGGAACACTGGCCAATAAATTCCAGCTTAGTTACTCCCAGTTCCGCGACTTCCGCGAACTACCGGACGCCCCGTTCTTTCCGCAGATTGATATAACCCAAGACGGTACCACCTATACCACGGTGGGAACCGAGCAATTTTCGGCCGAGAACCTGCTGGATCAGAACGTGTTTCAGGTAACTAATAACCTAAGCTACTTTGCTGATAAGCACGTAATTACCGGAGGCGTTACCTACGAGCACTTCGATTTTACGAACAATTTTAATTTACAGCGGTACGGATACCCATTTTTTGGCGGACTGGATTTAGAACGCTTCTTTGAGGTTACTGACCCTAACAACCCCGATTTTGTAGATTTGAACGCTATAGCTGCTGCCGGGGAAGGTGCTCCTATTAAATCGGTAGATGTTACGGTAGGTCAGTTGGGTATTTATGCGCAAGATGAGTATAGCTTCTCTAAGAACCTTAAAGTAACTGCCGGCCTGCGAGTAGACTTACCTATTTACATGACCGATGTAGCGCGCAATATTCAAATAGATACTACTGAATTTAATGATCCGGATGGGGGAACTATAATGGTGGATGTTCGCGATTTTCCTAAAAGCCGTCCGCTGTTTTCTCCTCGCTTAGGGTTTAACTGGTCTAACGAAGCAGCTACTACTCAACTTCGCGGAGGTACTGGTATATTTACCGGCCGCATACCGTTTGTATGGATTGGCAATCAGGCTGCTAATGCCCGCTTCGATAACTTCTATACCTTCCAGATAAACGTTACCGGAGAAGATTTTCGCTTTCCGCAGGTTTGGCGTAGTAACCTAGCGGTTGATAGAGAGTTATTCGGCGGTATAGTAGGTACCTTAGAGGCTATTTATACAAAAGACATTAATGCTGTAGTTCATAAAAATTACAACCTGGTTACTCCTACTGAAAGGGTAGAGAATACTGGTAATGATAACCGGCTAATTTATCCGGCAACTGGCCCCCGGGTGTACCCAGGCTTTGCCGGGCCAAACGACCAGTTTTCGTTTCTGGATGCCGGGGTAATTGGCTTAGAAAACACCAACGAAGGCTACCAGTACAGCTTAACTGCTCAGCTAAGAAAAGATTTTGACAACGGCCTGTTTTTAACTGCGGCTTATACCTTTGCCGAAGCAAAAGATGTTACCTCGAACCCAGGCGAAATAGCGGCCGATGCATTCCAGCGTAACGCTGTAGTGGGCAACCCTAACTTTCCGGATTTGGCCTTTAGCGATTTTGGTTTGCAACACCGTATTATTGCTGCCACCGGCCACCGCTATGAGTACGCCGATAATTTTGCCACCGCTTTTAGTTTCTTCTTTGAAGCCGGACAGGGCAACCGATTCTCTTATACCTACGCCGGCGATATGAACCGCGATGGTATACCCGGTAACGACTTAATTTATGTGCCGCGCAACGAAGCCGAAGCCAACTTAGTAGACATTGTGGAACGCGACGAGAACGGCGACATAGTTAGCGTTATTACCAGTGCGGAAGATCAGTGGCAAGCATTAGATGCGTTCATTAGCCAGGATGATTATTTAAGCGAGCGCCGCGGCCAGTACGCCGAACGTAATGGAGCCCTAAGCCCATGGTTTACCCAGCTTGACTTTAAATTGCTTCAAGATTTCAGTTTAGATGTGCGTGGCAAGAAGAATACGCTTCAGCTTAGCTTAGATGTACTGAACCTTGGCAACCTGATTAATTCTAACTGGGGGGTTCGCCAAATTTTCGCTAACAACCGGCCTATACAAGCTGCTGGCTACGATGGCAATACGCCTCAGTTTCAGTATTTTGGTAGCGGCACCAGCTTCCGCGATAATACCGACCTAACCAGCCGTTGGAGAATGCAACTAGGCGTACGATACATATTTAATTAGTCCGCATTTATAGCTATATAAAAAGGCCCTGATTTAATTTTCAGGGCCTTTTTTATGCTCTTCAGTTAGGTGCTAATTATAAACGTATAAATAATCACCGTCTACCGAGGTAGTATACTGCAATAAGCCAAATTTGGCAGGGCCGCTGGTGGGGTTACCGGTTTTATCAAAGGTTGATTGGCAACAGTTAGCATCTTCCAAGTAGAGAGTACTGCTGTGCATACTTACGGTAGCGCAACTATCCTGAGGCTGGTAGGGGCAGTTGCGTTCAAAGGCGGTGTATATTCCCCCTTGGTTAATAACTACTATGCCGCGCACGCCGCCACCGTAATATTGGTAGCCTTGCTGTTGTAAAGGTTGGTTGCTTATAAGCCGTAAGTTTATTTCCAGGTTAACCGGTACGTAGGGCACCGGATGGCGCAAATTGCTTTCTCTTTCACAGCCGGAATGAATTATGCCTAGCAGCATCAGACTAAGCAGTATATAGGTTTTTCTAACCATGTAATACTAAACGAGCATGGTAGCCAATTCTGATATTTTAGTATTGGTAGAATCCCCGTCCGCTTTTTCGGCCAATGTGGCCGGCATCAACTTTTTGTTCCTGAATACGACTGGGGCGAAACTTGCCGGCCTGCCAGAATGCGTTGTACATGCTTTTAGTTACCGAAAAATTGGTATCGATGCCTATTAAATCCATTAAGCGGAAGGGGCCCATTTTAAACCCGCTGGCTTGCACCAAATCGTCAATTGTTTCAAAGTCGGCTACGCCTTCTTCGGCCGCTAGCAGGCTTTCTACGTAAAAGTGGCGGGCTACCCGATTTACTATAAAACCCGGGGCGTCTTTAGCCATAATAGCTTGTTTGCCAACTTTTTCCGCAAAGGCTTTGGCTGTTTGGGCTACATCGGCTTGGGTGGCGGCTCCGGCAATAATCTCTACCAGCTTCATTATATGCGCCGGGTTAAAAAAGTGTATGCCTACCACCCGCTCGGGGTGCTGCAGCGGGGCTGCTATACGGGTTATGGGTATAGAAGAGGTGTTAGTAGCCAAAATAGCGGCCGGACTGTTGTGCTTCTCTAGCTGCTGAAAAATCTGGTGCTTAACCTCTAGCTTTTCCAGGGCAGCTTCAATAAGCAAATCGGCTTGCATTTGGCTAAGGTTATATATAGGATGAAGGTTCTTTAAAGTTTTAGTTAACTGTTCCTCGGTAACTTTTCCCTTTTCAATTCCCTTGCGCAGGTTACCCTCAATTGTTTTCAGGGCTTTTTCAACCGCTTCTTCGTGTACATCAAACAGCAAAGTTTCGTAACCGGCCATAGCCGAAACCTGAGCAATGCCCAAGCCCATAACCCCAGCACCTAGTACGCCTACGGTTTTTATATTTTCTATTGAATACTCCATTTAAAAATTACGAATTACAAATTACGATAAGCTTTATCACCCCATTAGGGAGACGCCCAGTCGTGGACACCTAGTCGGGGACGCCCAGTCGGGGACGCCCAGTCCACATCACCAAATTAACCCATTAACTCACCAATTCACTCCCTCACCAACTCACCACCTCACTACTTAAATTACTCCCTGAAACTGCCTCAGGAAGCGAACGTCGTTTTCGGTAAATAGGCGTAGGTCTTTAATGCCGTACTTCAGCATGGTAATCCGTTCAATGCCCATACCAAAGGCAAAGCCGGTATATACCTCCGGGTCAATGCCGCAATTTTGCAGTACAGCCGGGTCTACCATACCGGAGCCTAAAATTTCTACCCAACCGCTATGCTTACATACGTTACAGCCTTCGCCGTGGCAAATTAGGCAGCTAATATCCATTTCGGCACTGGGCTCGGTAAACGGAAAGTAGCTGGGGCGAAAGCGTACCTTAGTTTCTTCACCAAACATTTCCTTGGCAAAATGAAATAGCGTTTGCTTAAGCTCAACAAAGCTTACGTCTTTATCAATATACAACCCTTCTACCTGATGGAACACGCAGTGCGCCCGCGCCGAAATAGCCTCGTTACGAAATACCCGCCCCGGCGAAAGTGTACGGATTGGTGGTTTCTGATTTTCCATTACCCGCACTTGCACTGAACTAGTATGGGTGCGCAGAGCTACATCCGGGTTTTTTTCTACAAAGAAGGTATCCTGCATTTCGCGGGCCGGGTGGTTCTCCGGAAAGTTTAGGGCCGTAAAGTTGTGCCAGTCGTCCTCAATTTCGGGGCCTTCGCTTACGTTAAAGCCAATACGCTCAAAAATTCTGATGATCTCCTGACGGGTGCTGCTAATAGGGTGGATGCCGCCGTATAAGTTGGGCTGCGGAGGCAAGGTTAGGTCGGCCTGATCTTCATTACTGCCGCCACCCGCTTGTTCTTCTAGCCGGGCTATTAACTCCTTAAATTTGGCTTCAGCAGCGTTCTTAATTTCATTTATCTGCTGGCCGTAGGCTTTGCGTTCTTGGGGGGCTACGTTGCGCATTTCGGCAAATAAATCGCCAATTATATTTTTGCGGCCAATAAACCGCAAACGGTATATTTCTAATTCATCTTGGGTAGAAGCCTGGTAATTTTCAATTTCCTGGGCAATTGCCTGTAAATCTGCTGCCATAGGCGGCAAGTTACTAGAAATGCAGCGGCTTGGCAATAAGTTGGCTTAGGGTTATTGGGCTATAGGTTTTGTAGTAGGAAAACTAATACCGAAAATTGCGCCGTGGCCTACCTCACTTTCCACCTCAATTCTTCCGTTCATAGCTTCAACAAAGCGTTTGGCTATAGATAGGCCCAAACCGGTTGAAGCCTCGCCGGCGGTTGGTTTGGCACTAAGGGTTTGGTATTTGGTAAACAATCGCTTGCGGTCGCGCTCCGAAATGCCCGGCCCCTGATCTTGAACTTCAATTCGTACTGAACCTTGGTTGGTTATAACCCTTATCATAACCTGCTTGCCTTCCGGCGAAAACTTAATGGCATTACTAACTAAATTTTCTATAGCCTGAAATAAGTAATTTCGGTCAATACGGGCAATGGCCGCTTCATCGGAAGGTAGGTATAGGAGGTCGATGTTCTTTTTAGAAGCCCCAAGTTTGTAATGAATTGTCAGCTCCTGAGCTAAATCATTAAGGTCTATATCCTCTAGGTTTAGGGCCGGCTTTTGGTCGGGGGCGGTGCTTATGCTTAGTATGTTGGTTATCATCTGACCTAAGCGCTCACCCGACTGGGTTATCAGGTTTATATACTGCTGCTGATCGTTGCTGAGCCTTTCTTCTTCCATTTTAATTAGGTTTGCCATACCTCTAATTTGGTTAAGCGGGCTGCGCAAATCGTGGGCTACAATGTTTATAAGTTCATCCTTTTCTTTATTAGCTTCTTGCAGAGCCTGGTTTTTATATTTTAGCTCATGCTGTTTATCTTCTAGCTGGCGGGTTCTTTCCTGTACTTTTTGCTCTAGGTTTTCGTAAAGCAGGGCATTTTCTAACGAAATAGCCATTTGCCCGGAAAGCATTTTTAAGGTTTGCAGGTTGGAAGAAGTAAAAGCCGCTTCGGCCAGGTTATTTTCCAGATAAATTATAGCTATCAGGCTGGCCTTACTTAACACCGGTATACAGAGTACGGATTTAATTGTATGCTTAAGCACTGCCTTATCGGTACTGAAGCGCTTATCTTTCATAGCATTTTCCAGCACCAATTCCTTGCGGGTTCGGGCTACATAATGCAGTAGGCTCTGGGGCAAATCGGCCGATTGGGCCAAGGCTTCGGCTTCCAGTATGGCTCCGTCTTGCCCGGCTTTACTGCGGGCTATGCTATTCCACTGCTTATTTTCATTCTGAGTTAGCAATACCCCTTTCTGTGCACCGGCATTTTCAATTAAAATAGGCATTAAAGTATTTAACAACCGGTCTAACTGAATTTCGCGGGCTATAGCGGTGCTGGCCTTTAGTACGGAGCTAAGCTCTAGTGTGCTATAATTATAGTACATACTAGTGCCTCTGGATACCAATAAACCGGGTGCTTGCTCGCCAGTATCTTGCCGGGTATATAGGGGCAGGTACTCCTGACGGAGCTGGGCGGCCTTATACGTAGCACCCCATTGTGTATACAGATCGTAGGCTTTTTGCAAGTACAACGTACCCGGAAATTGTTTAGGCAACTCGTTAAAGTACCTGCCGGCCAGTTCGTACGCCAAAGCTTCTTCCGGCAAAAACCCGTGAGCTTGGGCGTAGCCAATACTTTGGTTGTAGGCCATCATAGCTTTGGCGGGCTTATTGGCCAGGCGGTATTGCTCGGCCTGCAGTAAATATAGCTTGTTGCAAAAGTTTGACGGAGCGTGCCGGGCAAGCTTGCGAAATACCGCCGTAATTTTCTTGATCTGTTTGCCGAACACCTGGCGCTGACCGGCATCTACCTGCTTGTACTGCCGGAGCATAGCCAGAGCAGCGTAAAAATCAATGTATAGTTTGGTTAACGAACCTTGTATGGCGTCCTCCAACTTTTTTAACTCCGGAATATACATTACTGCCCTGTCGTACCGGCTATTTACGAAGCTCAAGTACATTTTGGCGTAAAGTAGGTAGGCTCGTATAGTTTTGTTTTCCTGATAGAAATCTTCGCTAAACTCGGATTCGGCAAAGTAGGGCCCATCTAAATTTTCATCGCCTTCGGTGCGTAAAATATTGTGGGCTATTTGCCGAAAAATATTAAGCTGAACCAATAGTACTTCTTGCTGAAGGGTTTGAATTTGGTTCGCCTGGCGGGCGTGGTCGCGCTCCAATTCGGGCAGGGTTGTTCCGGCGTAAAAGCAATAAGCTCCTTCTACCATTAAAGCTGAAGCCGCAAACTGTAAATCGCCAACTTCCAGGGCGGTTTGGTAGGCCTTCTTAAGGGGTTTAAAACAGTTTTTTACGGGGTTCTTTAGGTAGTCGAGAAAGGTATATACTACCACGTAGGTTTTGGGCAGCATGTGCTTATCGCCGCGGCTTTCCATAAGTTGGATAGCTGTTTGGCCAAGCTGGTAGGCTAGGGTATAATTCTTAAATATTACGCTCTGCAATAAACCATAGCCGCTGTAGGCCGGTATAGACTCGGCACAATTACCATTGCTCAACGACATACGCACTAACTGCCCAATAATCAGTATCATGAGTTCGGGGGTGGTGCGGCTGGCGGCTGGGCCTACCTCCGTCATAATTTGCATAGCCAGTTGGGCAGACGCATTATTCATTTCGGGCAGGGTAGTCAGGCTTGCTGGCTTTCGGCCCCACAGCTTGGCGGAAGTTTTTACCAGGCTTTTGAGGATATCGGCTTTGCTAGGTTTCTCAGGCAACTGGATGCCTAAAATAGCCAAGCCGGTAATTGCGGCCCTAATTGCTTTAGCCGATTGATTAGTGGCTATGTAGGCCGATACGTACTGATTATACAGTTTAGCCAGAAGAACTTTGTCTTCAGTAAACTTTAATAAGTTTTCGGCCAGGCTAAAGAAGGTAGGGTAATTACCTGCCAACGATGCTATTTCGGCAGCTACGCTATAGGCTTCTGCTTTACTAATACCTTGGGGGTTATGCCAGGTGGCTGCTTCGCCAAATTCTATAGCTACTAAACTATATTCCAAAGCTTGTTGGTAGGCCAGCGAATCTTTAGCCTGAAAAGCCGCCAAATAAACAATATCAAAAGCCTCGGCCAGCTTATTTTCCTTTTGTAGTACGGCTTCTGCTTTGGTAATATGGTTGGCAGCCTTAAAAACCAAGGCCTTGTTCTGCCTAAAATGGGGCTGATTGATTAGGCTTCGGGCAATTGCGTAGTGTAGTTGTTGGTTAAGTTGGGTATCTATAGTTGCCAGCACCGCTTGCTGTATACGGTCGTGCGAGAATTGGTAAGCTCGCTTAGGTTCGGTTACGCCTTCTGTGTCAACTAACTTCTGAATTAGGAGAATAAAACCTTCTTTTAGAGCTGCCGATAAATCATCAGCAAGCTGCTGCGGGGTTTTGTGGGTAAGTTTACTTAAATGCAGTTCATCGAATACCGAGCCAATAACCGAACCAATTTGTAGTATTTCCAGAGTTGCAGCGGGTAGTTGGTTTACCCGCTGCAAAAGAATATCGGCAAGGTTGCTGCTTAATTCCAGCTTCTGAATTTTAAACAGATCCCAGTGCCAGCGAGGTTTATTATCGGTAGCATTCAGGTGGCTGGCCGGGCCAAAATATAAGGTGCCGTTTTCTTGCAGAATTTGCAAAAACTGCTGTACAAATAGGGGGTTTCCGGCAGTTTTATCAACAATTACCTGGGCTAAACCGGCTACGGTCGGTTCGGGCAGGTGCAGCACATCGGCCAGGTACCGGGTTAAATCGGAGGTTTGTAGATTAGTAAGCGTAAATGCAATAAACGGAAGGCTGTTCTCGGCATTGGCAGTTAACTCGCGCTGAAGTTGCCGAATAGGATGGGCATCGCCTACTTCATCGGAACGAAACGTACCTATAAACAGCAGGTAGGGTAAATCGGGCTTACTGAACAAGGATCGCACCACGCTTAGCGAGGCCGAATCAGCCCACTGGATATCGTCTAGGAACAAAACCAGCGGGTGCTTGGCCTGGGCTATTGCCTGTATAAATACCTGAAATAGATAGTTGAGTCGGGCCTGCGCCTCATTGCCCTGTAGGGCAATAGCTGGTTTCATATCATCCAGCAAATATTCTAGTGACGGCAGAACATTGGCTAAGGCCCGGGCTTCGGTGCCTAAAGCCTGGCTTATTTGTATTTTCCACTGAACCAGTTCTTCTTCCGGCTCAGTAAGTAGTAATTCAATCAGATGGTTAAAAGCAGCACTTAATGCACCGTAGGGCTTATCGGAATTTTGCTGAAATTTAGCTTGCGCCAATAAAGCGTTGTTTTCCGGCAGTTGAGTATGTAATTGGTTTACCAGGGCGGTTTTGCCTACCCCGGCCAGGCCTTCAATCCAAACTACCTGGCTCTGCCCGTGGCAGGCATCGGCAAACGCTTTGTTTATAAGCTGCTGCTCGGCATTTCGGCCATATACCGAATTAGGTAAGACAAGCTTTCCGGTATAGTCCTCGCTACCCAATTTAAAGTCGGGCACCAGGGTGCTCTTTTGCCATAGCTCAAAAATACGCTCCAAGTCATGCTTAACTCCTAAGGCCGAGTGGTAACGCTGGTCGGGGTCTTTCTCTAGTAATTTGGCAATAAGCTGAGCGAGAATCGGTGGAATTTCGCTGTTGATGTGGTGGGCAGGCTCGGGCTTAAGGGCTAAATGTTTATGTACCAACTCTAGCGCACTAGCAGAGGTAAAGGGCAAGCGACCGGTAAATAACTGGTACAGTATAATGCCCAGAGAATATAAATCGGAGCGTTCATCAACAATTCTATCCAGCCGGCCGGTCTGTTCCGGAGCCATATACAGTAGGCTGCCCTGCAATTTGTGCGGATCGCCCGCAAAAGAGGTTTTCAGAGATAGATTGGTAGCTAACCCTAGATCAATTAAGGTAAGCTCGTAGCTTTGTTCGTTTACCAGAATATTATGGGCAGTAATATCGCGATGGACGATACGCTGCTGGTGCAGGTTATATACCGCCTCGGATAGTTCAATTGCTACCATTAGGGCTACCGTAACCCGGGGTTGTTTCTGCTCAATAAAGTCCTGCAGGGTTATACCCTGAACATACGGAAAAAGCAAAGCCTGCTGATGGCCTAGTTTAACCTGTTGTATAGCCTTTCTTATGTTTGACGAATCAGCAGAAAGACGGTCGGAAATTTCCCACTCATTATGTAACTGGTGAACCTGATCGCTGCTGTGGCTTTCCGGTTTTAGTACTTTAAGTACCGCTGGCTCATTATTATAAGAATGGGTAAGATAAATAAGATGATGAACCCCTTCCTTCAATAATTTGGCATTATCCAACAATACGTGCATACTCAACTAGTTAACTAAAGCAAAATTGCTCTTTTCCACCATTACAAATATAAACTTATTATTTCATTTTTTATTAACTTTATTATAGCAAATAGTTAAAAAGTACTATACAATTTCATTCATTTAAAAAGGCTACCTAATTAGGTAGCCTTTTGGTATCATCATTTAATAAGTATTATTCACTTTTGCTTTTCTGACTAGTGTCGGTTTTTTTGCCTATTTCTCCTACGCTTTGTCTATCTACGGCACCTTGAGTAGCCATATTAGCCCGCTGTTCTTTGCTTAGTCCGGCTTTATCGGTATCGGCTTTGGCTTGTTTTTCGGTTAGTTTATTCTGCAAAGGTGCGTTGTCAGGTTGCTGGTTTTGCTTATCCATTTTGGTATATAGTTTAGTTGTTTTAAAAGAAAGCCAACCCTATAAAGAGTTGGCTTTCGCTGTTTTAATCTATATAGAATTAACTTCTAGTAGCGATCCCAATCGCGGTCTCTGCGGTAGTCGCGGTCATTGCGATAGTCACGGTCCCAATTGCGTTCGCTACGATAGTTACTATCATAATCACGATCGCGGTTGTAGCTATCGGAACCCCAACCACGGTTCGAATTCGAATCATACTGCGGCATTCGGTAGTTTTCGCGATAATTTGAAGTACTGTAGTTGCTGCTGCTACCGTAATTGTTGGAGGTGCCATAATTGCGGCCACCACGATAACGATCATTGCGGTCATCGTTCCAGTTATAATCTCTATCGTAGCGCTTATCTAGCTCGCGACGGCGCTCGGCACTATCATCGCCAAACCAGCTTCTTACCTCATCACCGGCGCGGTCAAAGAAACCCCGGTCGCGGTCATCGTTCCACTGGTTATCGCGTCGGTAGCTACGGTTGCGATCCCAGTCGCTATTATTATAAGAGCTGCTACCATAGTTATTGCCATAGCTGCTGCTGCCGTAATCGTTACCATAGTTGCTTCTGCTATAGTTGCGGTCTTGGTCCCAATCGCGGTTAGCGTTGTAGCTTCCGTAGCGGTCATTGCTTTGGTTGCCATAGCTGCGGCCGTAGTTGCCGGTATCGTATCCGCTGCCGCTGTTATAGCCGCGGTAGCCCTCATTGCGGTAGTCGCGGTTATAATCGTTATCTCTATTGCTATTATATCTTCTATAATCTGATTCGTATCTCATGGTATTCTGATTTTGATTTGAAAATTGATTTTGGTTTGAGTTACTACCTTGCTGGTAGCCACCCGATTGGTTCTGCATTGACTGCGAACCTAAATTAGATTGATTTGAAAACTGCTGGCCGGTTTGTCCGTAACCACCCTGGCCTTGGCCTTGGTGTTGCATACTGTTGTACTGGCCGTAGGCTCCACTTTGGTTGTAGTCGTTCATTTGCTGGCCTTGGTGGGTTTGCCCGTAGCTTTGCGGCTGATCGCTACCGTGGTACTGCGCCTGGTGGCTGGTATGCCCTTGGTTGCTGTACTGCTGATTGCTGCCGCGTTGGCCACTACCGTATTGCTGCTGTGATTGCTGACCAAACTGGTTTCCGTAACCCATTTGTTGGCCGTAGCCACCGCTATGTTGCTGCTGTTGTGGTTGCTGGCTGTAGCTTGAGCTGCCGTATGCGCCGGTATGCCCCCAGCTAGAGCTTTGCTTGCTATCGCCTAAATCGCCGGCACTGCTGCCAAACTTGCCACTCTCGTTTTTATCGGACGAGCCAGATTTGCTATCGCTGCCGGAGCCAGACTGGCTGCCCGAGGTATTAGAGCTACCAGATATTGAAGAGCTACTAGTTTGGCTGCTAATATCAGAAGATGAGCCTAAGCTTTGGCCAGAACTTTTACTACTATCTTGCGAAGATGAAGATTTTGTAGAAGCACTAGGACTGCTTGAGCTCTTGCTACTAGTAGTGCTTGAATAATCGGATTTGTTCTCTTTTTCGTCCGATTTGTTTTGATCTTTCTTGTCAGTTGCCATAAGGTAAAAAGTTAAATTTTAAAAAATACTAGTTTGTTTTAACCTAAGTAGAATAACAAATTTGAGGTAAAACCCAAATTTTACCAGGTAAAGCAAACCGTTACCAGAACTTATCTCAAAAAAAGTTTTAATAAGTTCTATTAATTGTAGCGTGTCGTTTCATGAAAAGGTTACAGAAAACACGTAACCCACCGCAAGCCGCAGCCCAAATTTATTGGGCTATATCTGGTAAAAAATCGGACTTAATTAGCTCGTACGCATCTAATTAAGCCACACAATCACAACTTGCGGTCGGCCGAGATGTTTAAAAATTAAAGCAAAAATTTTGGGATAAAATATATACCAAAAATAGGCTAAAATGTACGGTCAGTATACTAGTAGGGATTAGAGTACGGCTAAACATTTTTGGTTTATTTTACTTCAATTAGTAGCAAATTTTTTTGAAGGTAGATATGTCACTTTCCTTAGTTAAACAAGTTGGCTTTTTTAAGCGCACTATAGACCGGCTGCCACCCGGTAGGCTATTAATTTTAGGCAACAATGATGACCTGCACGCCCACTACGCCGAGGGTCGCGGGTGGAATGTCAGCCTGGTAAGCGATACCGGTGGCGATATGGTAAAGCAGGTTGGAGATGCCGGCCGAACCGAGCTTTTTTCCGCAGTTTTTGTTTTTCCTATGGTACTAGCTGCCGCCGATTCCCCCCGGTTAATTAACGCCTTAATTAGCTGTCTTGAACCTAAAGGAGGCAATCTATTTCTTATCTTACTTAAAGAAGATTCTCGGCTGCCGGCCGGGGCAACCGGTTATAGCAAGAAAGAAATTGCACCCCTGCTAAACGGATTAAAGGTAAATGCTATACAAGAAACTACCCTGGTAACTTCAGAAGGTGAGTACGATGCCTACGAAATATCAGTGGTAAAATCCACCCCAAAAGACGATACCGATAGCGTTAGTTTTTCAATATGATAGTAAACCCGTTGCCGGACGGTTGGGAAATTATTTACCAGCGAGCCCACGAACAGTTGGCTTTGCACCTAGGCTGTTTCTGGCATAGCAAATTTTTGCCCAAACGCTGGCCTGAAGTGCTGGCCGCTATTGGCGACCACGACAACGAACAGCAAAGCTGGCAGGGTAAATCCCATCTAAATACCGCCGGCGCCCCTATTGATTTCAGCCATAAAAATATTGAGCTAGAGCAGATTGAAAAAGTAGTTGACGATGCTGCCTATAAGAGCCGTTATATAGCAGTTCTTATTGGGCTGCATACCAACTACCTCTACGCCGATGAAGCTACCAAAAACAAGCAGCTAAAGGAATTGCTGCGCACCCAGGAAAAACAGCGCCAAGCCTGGTTAAAAGAACTGGGTATTACCTTAGAAGAAGCCCAGTCGGCTTACTGCCTGCTACACTGGTGCGATAGGTGCTCCCTGATATTGTGCCGCCGCGAGTTGCCTGAGGATGAGCGTAAGCTGGAGGTATTTAAAGGGCCGGATGGTAAGCAGTATTTTATCTGGAAAAGAAAAGACGAAAGCTTAGGCCTTTCGCCTTGGCCGTTTAGTGAAGATAAATTAGAAGTATACGTAGAAACTCGCCGGGTAACGCAGCTTAAGTTTAAAAGCGATAACGAATTGGCCCGGCAACTGGCTAAGGCCCCGGTAACAGAGCGTAAGTGGGTATTTAAAATGTAACTGCTAGGTTCTGCTAATTGAATACGAAAATTAAGCCGTAAACCAGCCTACCAAAATGTATAGCAAAACCGTTCCGGCTGCTGCAGTAAGCGCATAGGGTAGCTGCGTACGTACATGGTCAATATGGTCGCTGGCCGTAGCCATTGACGAAAGAATGGTAGTATCGGAAATGGGGGAGCAGTGGTCGCCGAAAACGCCACCGCCCATAACCGCCGAAAGTACCAGCGGCAGGCTTACGTTTAGCTCTTCGGCCATAGGCAAACCAATAGCCAGCATTATAGCAAACGTGCCCCAACTAGTGCCGGTAGAAAAAGCCACAAAGGCACTAACCGCAAATATAAGCGCCGGCACCAATGCCGGGTGCAACCAACCTTTAACAACCTCCGCTACGTAGGGGCCGGTACCTAACAGGCGGCATACATTTCCTATAGCAAATGCCAGTAACATCAACAGGGCCAACGGCATTAAATCGGCCAAGCCTTTTAAACTTAGCTCAATAAATTCTTTGGTAGAAAGAAGGCCCTGTATACGATAAAGTAGCCAGCTTATTATCAATGTCAGGCTTAAGCTATATAGCACGGCTGTTGAACCCGAGCCTTGGCCGATGGCACTTATAAACCGGCTGGAACCGCTTTGGCCCAATTCCGGCACTTCGCTCCAGCCGGTGTAGGCCAGCATTAGGGGCATTAGAATAACTAACAGGCTAATGGGTAGTATAAGGTTCCGGGCGTTAAGCTTGGCATCAGGTTTTGGCGGAAGGGCAGTTACGTCTTCTGAAACCAGGGGCTGGGCGCCGGCCCTAATAACTTCACCGGAAGTTGCTGCCCGCTCTTCGGCTTTCTTCATAGCCCCAAAATCTTTTCTGGAGAATATCAGGTAAAACGCCAGGCCTACGGTAAGTATTGGGTAGAAATTATAAGGAAATGCGCCGGCCAGTGTGCGAAAGGGTTGGGCAATACCACCGGCCGCTAACAAGCCCATAATGTAAGCGCCCCAGGCGTTAAACGGAATTAATATACACGATGGCGCCGAACTGGAGTCGGCCAGGTAGGCCAGCTTTTCCCGGGGTATTTTTAGCTTATCGGTTAACGGACGAAATATAGAACCCACGGTAAGCACCGAAATACTGGATTCCACAAAAATGAGCATTCCGGTGATATATGCCGCCAATTCTACCCTTCGGCGGCCGTTATTATTGGCAGAAGTTAACCGCCTTTCCATATACACTATAAACCCAGCCACCCCGCCCGACCTCTGCACTACCGCTATAAGCGAACCTACCATAGCACTGAACATTATAGTGCGGGTACTACCCGGATCTTTAAAAACCTCAACTAATCCATTCAGCGTAGCAAAAAAGCCCTGAACCGGATTCCAGCCATTTAGGATTAGGTAGCCTAAAAATATGCCCAAGCCTAACGATAAATAAACCTGGCGCGAACGAATAGCCAATATTATAGCTAGCAGTGGCGGAAGCAACGAGAAAAATCCAATAGCGGGTTCGCCCATAGGCTAAAAGTTAGAAATAACTTTTGGTATATAAAGTAACCTTTAGAAGTTGTTTTTTGTTAAAACACTAATTGGGTAAAAAATTTTTAGAGCGATAGCAATCGGTTGAGCCGAAAATTAGTTTATACGGAGCTAATAAATTATATGGTAAATAAAATTGGTAAGAAAACGCAGGGTAAGCCAGAAGTACTAGGTAACACCTTTTCAGATGATACTATTCAGGCTAACCATTGCAAAGATTTACTGATGCAAAGTCAGGTTATACTGTTTGCAGTATTAGATACGCAGGGAAGAGTCTTACATATTAATCAGGCCGGGCGGCATATGCTAGGTCTATCTACTCGGCCTGATGGGGGTGAACTTATTTTTGTAGAACATATAGAGCCCGCTGACCAAATAATATGGAAAGAAGAATTAAACAATAGTTTAAAAATGGGTAGTGCCTGGGCGCGTGTGCGAATTCAGAACAGCAACCCCCTACGCAAGGGCCCGCTTTGGTTAGCAGTGGAATTGCTTACCGCCTACAATAAGGAAGCCCAGAAAAAATTTATTTACGTAAGCGGTTATGAAGTATCGGAGCAGCATCAGACTACATTTTCGGCTATTGAATATACCCAGAAGCTAGATGAAATTCTGCAAAACATAAACGGGGGCTTTATTAATACGGATAGCAGCCTTAAAATTATATACGTAAATGCAGAGGCTCAGCGCATACTTAACAAGCGCCCGGAGGAAATCCTAAACTTAACTCTACTACAAGCTTTACACGGCATTGTACCTGATTCGGCTATTCGTAAACTACGCAATCGAAAGAATACTATTTCCTCAGTTCCGTTTGAGTATTTTCTGAAACCCAGAAAGATATGGTTGAAAGGAAT
Organism: uncultured Roseivirgaceae bacterium; assembly: GCA_964504565.1. Classification (GTDB taxonomy): domain Bacteria; phylum Bacteroidota; class Bacteroidia; order Cytophagales; family Cyclobacteriaceae; genus Cesiribacter. The sequence goes on along the minus strand of CAZDEY010000001.1, from coordinate 123,490 downwards.
AATTTTTGAAAACGACGAGGGAATATCGGTATACTTTAATGATGTAACGGCCGAGAGGCGGGCAATTAGGCAAACTAAGTTAACGGAGCAAGTGCTGGATGCCTCACTACGTTCTACCCAAACCTCGTACGTGCTGCTTGACAGTAACCATTGCATTTTAGCCTTTACCGATGGGCTGGAAAAGCGGCTGAACGAAGAGTATAATATAAATCTGGTAAAAGGGTCCGACTTACGAAAGCTTGTTAGCCATAAAAACCTCACTAAGTACAATAACTGCTTCAATAGTGCTTTAAAGGGGCGGGCAGTAAGTTGGGAAAAAGAAGGCGGTTTAGCAGAAATTAATTCGGTTTGGTACCTAATGAACTTCTGGCCGGTTTTTGATGCCCAGGGCCAAATAAGCGGCGTAGCGCTTACGTCGCAAAACATTAGTGAGTTAAAACGCACCTCTACTATAGTAATGAAGCAAGAGCAGGTGTTGGCGGATATTTCCTACAAGCAATCGCACCACGTGCGGGGGCCGGTAGCCACCTTACTGGGCTTGCTAATGCTACTAAAACCCGAACAAATGAACGATGAGCAAAAGCATATATTCGGCCTTATGCAAAATACTACCGAAAAACTAGATAGGGTTATTAAGGAGATAGTACATCAGACCTACCAGCCTGAACATACTAAATAGCAGCTGAGTTGCTTGCTTAAAGCCTTACACCAACTATAGGCTTATAGCTCATGAAAAATTATTTAGTACTTTGTTTAGCTTTACTGGCAACATCAGTTAGCGGTGCTGCCCAAATGTCTATAGCCAAACAGCTTTACCAAGCCTACCCCCAATTTAAAGAAGGTTCAATTACCCAGCGAAGGTTTGGGGTTGAGGTTTTATCGGCACCACTTAGCAGGTTTGAAGCCAATTTAGCTAGCGCCCAAATTATAAACCAAGCCAAATCGGCCGAGGGGCGGCCAATTTATCTACTTAAAGCCGGAACTGGCCAAACCAAGGTACTGCTCTGGAGCCAAATGCACGGCAACGAAGCTACTGCTACGGCTGCCCTGCTGGATATTTTCAATTTTCTGGCTTCCGAAAACAAAGAATTCAGCGGCCTGCGCCAAACCATCTTAGAGAATACCAGCCTGTACTTTATTCCAATGCTTAACCCCGACGGAGCCGCCCGTTTTAAGCGCCGCAATTCTTTGGGTATAGATTTAAATCGTGATGCCCTTCGCCTGGCTTCGCCGGAAAGTAAATTTCTGAAGAGTGTACGCGATAGCCTGCAGGCCGACTGGGGTTTTAACCTGCACGACCAAAATCGCCGCTACGCCGCCGGGCCTAAGGGTAATGTAGCCACCATTACCTTGCTGGCACCGCCTATTGATGTTGAAAATTCGGTTAATGAAGTGAGGAAAGATGCTATGCAATTAGTGGTAGGCTTAAACAGAGAACTTCAGCAGTTTATACCGAATGGAGTAGGTAAGTGGAGCGATGAATTTGAAGCCCGGGCCTTTGGCGAAAATATGCAGATTTGGGGTACCCGTACCGTACTCATAGAATCCGGCGGTTTTGGTACCGATTGGGAAAAGCAAGAAGTACGCCGCTTAAACTTTGTAAGTATTCTCAGCGGGTTATACAGCATTGCTACCGAATCCTACCAAAAGAATCCAATTGATGAGTACTACACCATACCCGAAAACGACCAGCGCTATTTCGATTTACTTATTAGGAATGCTACTATTGAGAGCCCACTGGGCCTGTACTATAAGGCCGATATGGGTATTGATTGGGAGGAAGAAGAATTGCCCGGTAATCGTTACTATAATGTAGCTTCTGTAGAAGATTGGGGCGATTTAAGCACCTTTAAAGGATTTGTTGAGTTTAATGCCGAAGGTCTAACAGTTCAGGCCGCTAAAATAGCGCCGGCAGCGGTAAATAACCTGTCAGATATAACTGCCGACCATGTTAAAGCCTGGCTGCAGGCCGGCTATACCGGGGTAGTGGTAAAAAATTTACCCGCCGGACTAACCCATTCCCCCTTCCCCATAAACCTACACGCAATAGGCGCTAATGCACTCGAGCCAGGCTTCAACCAATTTGCAGACTTTGTTCTAAAGAAAGATGATACTATTGTACGGGTAGCAGTAAATGGGTATTTAATTAACCCATCAATACCTGATTCTATAACCGGTCAGGGTCGAGTATTTTATTAAAAGAAGGTTATGTGCTATAATGTTAAATTAGTAATTATTTCTATTTTGAAAACTAATTAAAGCTCTGCTTAAAAACGCTTTAGACCCTATAGCACTGCCCCGTATTGTTAAATTATTTTGTATAGCTTTAATATATTAAATATTAAACAAACCTTTGACTTTGTCTAAAATATAGCTTCAAAATAGGCAATCATTTGTATTAAAATTTTACACCTATTTCATTGCCGTCCAGTTTTAGAACCGAGCTACTAAACTAAATATTTTCTTAATTTAATTAGAATGTAAATGGCTTTAGCAAGTATTGTTAGCCAATAGTTCGGTAGGGTTGGTTTTGTTTAGTTTTTGGTATAAAGCAAGTACAATTAAGGAGGTAGTGATGAGGTTAGAACCAATCGTAGGTGTTTCTGCTCAGCTTAGCACGAGTAGTAACCCAAATTGTATTTTAGGTGCTATATTTTCTTTTTAACCCCCCGATACCCTAACCAATAGCATGCGCCAGCTCCATCGCATTTTTTCCGATATTTCCTGTCAGCTCGAAAAAGGTAATCATCAGGTAGTGTACCGGGTACAAACCGATTGCGTTATTCTGCGCGGCGATCAGCGGCACGAGCAACTCCAGAACGTAATTTTTCGCTCTGATACTATAACTGAAATTAAGCTTTTCGAAAATAAGATAACCTGTAAAGCCTTAGTAGTAGGCCAGGCTTTAGGCTTCCCGTTACCTATAGAAATACCGTTTGATTGCGTTCGTACCGTACTTAAAGGCCGCGAAATTCTCTATGAAAACAAAGCGTTCAAGAACTAGACTGCCGATTGCCTTTTTGGTGATCTGTAGAATTTGCCTTTAAACCAAAACGCTACGTTAACTAACAATATTAATGCGGGAACTTCAACTAATGGGCCAATTACCCCGGCAAACGCCTGCCCACTGTTTATACCAAATATACCTACCGCTATAGCAATAGCCAATTCAAAATTATTGCCCGCAGCCGTAAAGGATAAGGCCGCATTTTCGGGGTAAGTAGCCTTTAATTTGCGGGCAGTAATAAAGCTAATGCCAAACATTAGGGCAAAGTATAGTACTAGCGGCAAGGCAATTTTAACCACATCCAGCGGTAGCTGCACTATATTTTGTCCCTGAAGGCTAAACATTACTACAATTGTAAAAAGCAAAGCCGTAAGCGTTAACGGACTTATTTTAGGTAAAATACTTTCCTGATAGTACTTTTCGCCTTTGGTTTTCAAGAAAAATAGCCTGAACAGGAAACCGGCAACCAACGGAATGCCTAAGTATATGGCAACACTTACGGCAACATCGGCCATGCTTATGGTAAGCTCCTGGCTGCTAATGCCGAAGTACGGAGGCAGAAACGTAAGGAACAGCCAGGCTAAGCCTGTATAGCTAAACAACTGAAACAAACTATTAAGAGCCACCAGGCCGGCGGCGTATTCCTTATCGCCCTGAGCCAGATCGTTCCAGACCAATACCATAGCTATGCACCGGGCTAGTCCAATCAAGATTAGCCCAGTCATGTATTCCGGTTCGTGACGCAGAAACAACACTGCTAATGCAAACATTAGTACCGGGCCAATTACCCAATTCAGTACTAACGAAAGAGCAATAATTTTAGGGTTGCGGAATACCTTTCCCAGTTTTTCGTAGCGCACCTTGGCTAGGGGCGGAAACATCATAATGAGCAAGCCGCCGGCAATTAGCAAATTGGTGGTGCCAAACTGAAATACCTGCAAGTACCCGGGCCACTGCGGCACCAGGTACCCAATCGCTACGCCAATCGCCATAGCCAGAAATATCCATAACGTAAGGTAACGGTCTAGGAAAGTAAGTTTTTTGCTAGCTGGCACGGTAGTATAGTTTTTTTATTTCAGAAAACAGGTAAATCATTTCGCGGCCAATTTCTTCGGCCCGGGCTCTATAAGTAGCAGCTTCTTGCGGGCTACCATCAGCTTTTTTAGGATCTTCGTAGGGCAGTGCAGCTCGTAGGCCGGCACCGAAAACAATTGGGCAGGCTTCATCGGCGCTGGTGCAGGTTAGTATGGCTATAAAGTTCTGGCTAGGGTTAGCGGCATCATCGTAGGTTTTAGAAAACGCCCGGGTGGTTGGTAAGTCCGGTCCGTAACTTACCAAATAGTGCGGGTTGGTTCCTGGTTCTGCTTCTTCAATTTGAAAACCTGATTCAGTAAGAGCCTGAATTGCCGAAGGGTTAAAAGCGGTAGCCTCGGTACCGCCGGAATAGGTTTGGGCGTTCAGCTTAAAGTAATACGCTGCCGCCTGAGCCCATAGCTGGCCCATATGGCTGCGGCGGCTATTGTGCGTACAAATAAAGTTAAAAACTAAAGGTAGCTTTCGTTCAGTAATAGTTTGGGCTAACTGTATAAGCTGCTGCCTTCTGGCGGTATCAAGTAAGTCAGCCTCAGCTTCCAGGCGCTCTATTGTCTGTTTCAGCTTCGTATGGAGCAACATTTGCATAAAGTCTATCGTATAATTGCAATATTACGATAAAACAAATATGTTTGCTACTGTTAAGCAGAAAAATATTGATTAGCAGCAGCTAGGCGGCTCGTTAAATTGCCCGAAAAATTGGGAGAACAGGTTATTTGCTTTACTCCAGGCTTCGGGATTAATGCAGTAACTCATGCTGGTGCCTTCAACCGTACCTTGCAGTATGCCAAGCTGCTTAAGCTCCTTCAGGTGTTGGGAAACCGTGGCTTGGGCTAAACCAATTTCTTTGACCAGTTCGCCGTTTACGCACTGCTGAACCTGAAGAACGTGCTGCAAAATAGCTATACGAGCCGGGTGGGCCAAGGCTTTGGCAATGGCCGCCAACTCTAGCTGTTCGGCGGTATATTGGTTGGTTTTGGTAGTGCCCATAGGGTTATTACTTATTAACTAACGAAAAACTAGACTTATTTACATCGCAATAATACGATTTTATGAAACGATTACACATTAACCTTAAAGTTACCGATTTACAGAAAAATATTGCTTTCTACAGCGGCTTGTTTGGTGCCGAGCCTACCGTAGTTAAGAGCGATTATGCCAAATGGTTACTGAATGAGCCTTCCGTAAACTTTGCTATTACGCTGGGTCAGGAAGGCAGTATTGAGCATTTAGGTATTCAGGTGGAAGAGCCAACCGAACTGGACGATATGTTTGCCAGGGTTGATAAGCTAGAGGGCAAAAAATTTGCTGAGGGCGAAACCATTTGTTGCTACGCTAAAAGCAATAAAACTTGGGTGAACGATCCGCAGGGCATAGAATGGGAAATCTTCAGAACCCACGGGGAGTCAGAAAGCTTTCACGGAGAAACTGCCGGCCAAAAATGCTGCTAAGAAAGCAGTAGTATTAGGGTATAGGAAGAATTTTTGCTGAGTGCTAAGCATATTATATAGTCTCGTTATAGGTTAGTATCCAGGGTTGGTGTCCTCACCAACCCTAGATACTATTCAATTGCATGATATTGATTTTCAATTCATTGCCCCATACTTGCTGAAATACTCGCTTCCTCTTAATAAAGTTTGCCTCGAAACCCGGTGGAGGGCTACTGGGCAATTTTTAGTGAGTACTGACTTAATATTTCCTTTAAATTGTCAGCGTGGGCGTGGACTTCCTTCATTCGCTCAAAATATAAGTTGGCCATAGAATTTTGGCCTTGCAGCAGGTAGCGTTCTACCATCTGTTCCAGCATATTAGATCGCTCCTGCATAAGTTGCAGTATAGCCAACAGGCTTTCGGAGTGCGAGAACTGCGGTAATGTGGCCATATCACTTTCCTTGCGGTTTTTTAGTGAGGCTTTTAGTTTTTCCAGATCGGCTTTGCGAGCGGCTATTTCCGATTTAACCTTTACTTGACCCAGCAGCACCCCAATTATGTCGGGTATTTTTTTAAGCGGAAGAATAAAATCAATATCATTCTGACGGATAGCGTTGGTAGTCATATCGCTGTATTCCGAATCCTTAGGGTCTTGCACTACCGTGGTGCCTCCGTATTCTTTAATGTGCTGCAGGCCCAGCGAACCATCGCTAAGCAAGCCGGTAAGCACTACACCAATAACCTTTTCGCGATACTCCATACCGGCCGAAAGGAACAGGTGGTCAATACACGGCCGGGCTCCGTTAATACGAGCCCCCCGGCCTAATTTAAACTTCCCTTTGCGGAGAATCAGGTGTAACCCGCCGGGTGCACAATAGATTTTACCGGCTTCCAGGGCATCACCGTCGTCGGGCTGAATGCAGGGAATATCCGTAGTTTTAGAAAGAATTTCCGGCAGGGCTGATTTTGAGCCTTCCGCTAGGTGCTGAACTACGATATAGGAGATTTCCGGCGAGGGTTCAATATTGGAAAATAGATTTTTAAGGGCGGACAGTCCGCCCATAGAGCAGCCTATTACTACTAATTTTTTTAGATTGTCAGAATGTATATTCAAGGGATTCAATTAGTTAATTATACCTAGTAAAAACGCAAGGCAGGCTACAGAGTTACTTGCCAAAGCGGCTTAATACCCTATTACCAGAAAAATTAGTGCCCTAAAATTTATAAAATTTTGCCCACAAGTATGGATGTCAAACCATTATCCTTCTAAAGGCTTAAGCACTTAACTAGTAGCCCGCTAACCACTGCCAATTGCCCTACGCGGAAACGCTTCAAGCCAAATAAAAGCGAGTTTTACCGGAAAATTAGGGGGTTACCTTAGGTTCCCAGCAGGCGGTGGAACAATATGGTCAATAGACTGCTTCCGAAAACCGTTCCCCGCCTTAGCTAAATAGTATTACCTTTGGAACCTACGCTTAAAATCTCGCCGTGAAAAGCCGCATTCAACATATAATAGACCATAAAACCAAGCCCTTGGGTGCCCTGGGGCAACTGGAAGAACTGGCCCTGCAAATTGCCTGTCTGCAAAACCAGGAAAAGCCCCGCCTGACGGCTCCACACATTCTGGTATTTGCTGCCGACCATGGTATAGCTGCCGAAGGGGTAAGTGCCTACCCGCCGGAGGTTACCGGCCAAATGGTACTTAACTTTTTGGGGGGTGGGGCCGCCATAAACGTATTTGCCCGTCAGCACGGCCTAAGCCTTAAGGTAGTAGATGCCGGGGTTAATTATGAATTTGCCGCCGATACGCCCGACTTGCATCAGGCTAAGGTGGCCGCCGGTAGCCAAAATTTTAGGTACCAGCCGGCTCTTACAATCCAGCAACTAGAAAGCTGCCGCCAGCACGCCCTAAAATTGGTTAACGAGGTGGTAAGCCAAACCGGTTGCAATGTTATGGGCTTCGGCGAAATGGGCATTGGCAATACCTCATCGGCCTCCTTACTTATGCACTGCCTTACCGGCCTGCCCTTGGCGCAGTGTGTAGGCCGGGGTACCGGCATTACCAACGAGCAATTAACCCACAAATTAAGCGTATTGCAAGCCGCACTGGATTACCATAAGTTAGATAAGCCGGAACCCTATACGATGCTGCAAACCTTTGGCGGGTTAGAAATTGCCCAAATGGCCTACGCTATGCAGCAGGCCGCCGAGCAAGCTTGTTTGCTGCTTATTGACGGCTTTATTGCTACGGCGGCTTACCTGGTAGCTTACTCGGTTAAGCCGGAAATTGCCCGCCATGCAGTGTTTTGCCACCAGAGCAACGAGCAGGGGCACCGCCTAATGCTGGAGTATTTGAAAGCCCAGCCCTTGCTAAATTTAGGCCTGCGCCTGGGCGAGGGTACCGGCTGCGCCCTGGCTTACCCACTGGTGCAGGCTGCGGTAAACTTTCTGAACGAAATGGCTAGCTTTGAAAGCGCGGCGGTAACCAATAAAACCCCATGAGTTGGCTTAAGCACGAAATCCAGGTTTTTTTTACTGCCCTAATGTTTTACACCCGCCTGCCCTGCCCGGCCTGGGTAACCCACGAGGCCGAATATCTAAATAAAGCTACCCGCTACTTTCCGCTGATTGGCTGGTTGGTGGGCGGGGCGGCAGCGCTTACGTACTGGGGTGCCGGCCAAATTCTAAGCCCGGCGGTAGGGGTGGTGCTTTCGTTTGTAGTTTCAGTATTGCTTACCGGAGCCTTTCACGAGGACGGCTTTGCCGATGTTTGCGATGCTTTTGGCGGGGGCTGGACTAAAGAGAAGATCCTGGAGATTATGAAGGACAGCCGGATGGGGGCCTACGGACTGGTGGGCACCTTGCTGCTTTTTCTGCTGAAGTTTACCCTGCTGCTGGAGCTTGACCCCTACCTGGCCCCGCTGGTTATTTTTGGGGCGGCAGCCTACAGCCGCTTTTGCGCCGCTACCTTTATTTATACCCACCGCTACGTGCGCGAAAACGAAGATAGCAAAGCCAAACCGGTAGCCAAATCGTTAAACCAGGTTAATTTACTGGTAGCCGGCTTGTTTGGTTTGGTAGTTCAAGTGCTGTTTGAAAGCTGGTATATTGGTTTGGTGTTGCTGGCCACCTACGGGCTTAAAGTATACCTGGGCCGGTACTTCAGTAAGTGGATTGGCGGCTATACCGGCGACTGCCTTGGTGCCACCCAACAAGTATGCGAAACCGGCTACTATTTATTCTTTGTACTTGTATGGAGATTCATTTAGTGCGCCACATTGCCCCGGCGGTTGAAAAAGGCATTTGCTACGGCCAAACCGATGTGCCCCTGCCCCCTGAATATCCGGTACTTCACCAAACAGTTCTTACAAAATTAGAAGGGCCCTACCAGAAGATTTACAGTAGCCCCTTGCAACGCTGCCGTTTGCTAGCCGAGGCTACCGGGCTGCCCACAACCTACGACCCCCGACTTAGGGAGGTAAACTTTGGACAGTGGGAAAACCGGGCCTGGAACGATCTGGATCAGGAGGAATTGAACCGGTGGATGTACAACTATATAGGCCAAGCCCCGCCCGGTGGCGAAAGTCTTACCCAAGTAGTAGCCCGGTTTCAAGAGTTTCTAAACGAACTGCCGGTACTAAACAAAGTTCTTATAATTACCCACGCCGGAATAATCCGCAGTGCTTTTCACCTGCTAAACAATTTGCCCTTAGATAAAGTGATGATGGAAAAGGCCGACTACGGTACGGTGTACAAGTTTAAAGTTAATAACTAAGCCGGTTTACAGGTGTACGCTGGCTTAACTCATACTTATTCGATTAGCAGATTCCCCTATAATTTATTCCGTTATCTACACAAATTCGGGGAATGACGGCTAAATTTTTTCGCCCGCAGCACTCAGAAACCTGCTTAGTACTATTATGTATGATTCGGATAATGACGACGTTAGTAAAACCGTCATTCCCCGAATTTACGCAGCCTAGCGGAGTGAATTCTAGGGGAATCTGTTTATTGAATACACTATGGTGATTAGCTCACTTGCAAAGCGCGAAATGTATGGGAGGTTCCATTGTGGCGCAACCGAAAGTAAGGTACATAAGGAAGATGCTAAGTAAGATTGTGATGTTAAATACTTTATAGGTACTTTACTTCTTTAAAAACCCTTCTACATGTAGAAAATACGGACTCCCCACTGAGTCCTAGTCTTAAGAAAAGAGTTTTAACGCATCTGTAAGTTCCGCGCCAGTTAGGGCCAGTTAGGGCTAGTTGGGGATTGATGAGGATGTTAGTGGGTTAGGGGTTGAAAGAGATCTAGGAAGATTACTAACCTATCTCCGAAGACAAATTTTAACTGGGAAGACTTTAAAGGAATTGACCGGTTTTCCATCCTTGATTGGCGGTTCAAATTCATTGAATGTAGAAAGACAATTAGCAATATTATTTAATATTTGAACGTCGGCTATATTTGGAAATTTTGGCCGTAGGTAGCATATATCTCGTACTTTCCCTTCTTTATCTATAAGAATCTTTACATAGTACGATGAAGACGGAGCTTCCTGATATGTAGGAATAGTCAAATTGTCAGTAATGTATTTATATAACTTGGCTGCATCAAACTCTACTTCTGTTTCAGAATGAGCGTATACCGGCTCGCCTTCAAACTCGGTCAGGGCTGGCTCGGTGCAACGGGCTAAAGAATCCTGACTATAGGTTACGGTGGCTATTGCAAGCTGCAGGCTAATTAGTAGTACTATTTTCACTTGCTGAATATAGGCAATTTAGCGAGTAGGGTTGGTTGAAATGTAAGTTAGAATGGGCTTAGGTGTTAAATTTTTCAATCAGCACTGTCCTCTTCGTACCCTAATTCCCAAAGTAACTCATCGCGAATAGCCCGGTTCTGTTTTGATAATTTGAAAACTAGTGCCTTTAATTCTTCTTTAGTAAAAGAGGCTAATTCTTGCTTTAGAAAAATAGTTTTGGCACTTATTTCCGCTCCTGAATTCTTTTGGTTATTTCTTCTATTGTAAAGAACGGCTACCCGATGCTTACAAACCTCGCCCCAATCGTAGGGGCAAGTACAGGTGTGTTCAGTAATTTCATCGTTCGTATCTACTCGTATATATACCGAATACTCCTCACTACCTAATACCAAAGCGCTATATTCCCCAATATCTACTAGTTCTACTTCTTCCAGATAACTGTTTTTGTAGTAGCTATAACCACACTCTACAATTTTGCTGTCTATGCTCTTTTCAAAATTCCGGATGTTCAGCATAATACTGTAAATAGTACTTACTTAAATATACCCACTGGAGCTTTAGTTTTGACTATAGGGTGCTGCCTTTAAGCGGTATTCCGTAACTTGCCTTTTAGAAAAGATGAACTTCCTAAACCAGCCATAACCCGTATTACTATGAAGGGCCAAAGCTTTTTGCCTTCTCCAGAAGTCTTATTTTTAAGTATCTTAAATCCGGTGATTAGTCTTTAAACTCTCGCGACTATTTTCAGTAACCTCCAATAAATAACGCCTACGAAATATTGAAAACAAATTTGTAGTTACTATTCAGGATTCAACAATACCCTGGTCTTACTCTCACTATTGAGTTCATGATATTGGTTTAGTTCGCGCTGGACGATGCCCCCATCAACCGAAGGATAAACCCGGTGGATGGAATACCCACCTGTTTGTTCAAACATAAAGTATTCATTCCTGAAGATCCCTTCCTCGAAATAATCCAGATAATCGTTGAATGAATTTATATTAATATAGTCCAGGGTACTAGCGCTGCTATTTTTTAGGTTTTCGGATAGTGAAACAAGTTCAGGGTGTGCCTCAAGTAATGTTTGAGGTATGTTTGGCTCCAAAATTAGAATATCATCGTTAGCCTCATAAGTTTGAGTGATTGATAACCGCTTAGTTTCTTCACCTATAGTTTCAAAGCTTGACCAGGTTAACTGAACAATGTCGGGGTTTCCGGTAAAGGTTAGCTCGTTAGCGGTACCAGTCGCGTACACTGGTTTATGATTAGGCACCTTTATTTCGCTCTCAACCTCAGAAATTGGGTATGTGTACGTAAAGCTACTTTTGTTGTCTTCTGAATCCATAGCTAACCACATTTTTGTGCTGCCCTCGGTTACGTGGTAGTATGCCTCTCTATTAGACGGTCGTTGAACGAAATATGGATGTCCATCTAGGTACTTGCCAGATTGAAAATATGTGGAAATTGCAAGATTATTATATCCTGCTGGTACTGTTAGCCTGCGTTTTTCCATAAGCCTAAAATCAGAAAGGTTTAGGTTAAGATCGGCTACCCTTTCGTCAGGGGTAGTTATATAATAGTAAACGTCTTCCTCACCATTTGAAATGTCGTGAACAAAGTTCATTAGCTTATCGCCGTCTCCATGGAAAGGTACTGAAAGCTGAGCTTCATAATCGCCAGATAAGCCATTTGTTGTCCCAAAGTAATGTCTATTAATAGCGCTCAAGAATAGGTAACTTTCATGTAGTACGTCCTTTCCTACGGTTATATTTCTATTATCCTGAATAGGGTATACATCATCGACTTTTACGTTGAACGCAGACCTGTTAAAATCTGATAAAGCAGTGAACGTGTAACGAGTTTCCTTATTTAAATTATTAAAGATAATAGTAAATAGGTTTAGCGATAAGCTATCGTTTAAATATGCTTTAGGTCTTTACCATTCATAGCTATTATTATCCTCTACTTTAACAACCTCGCCTATTAGTTCACCCTTAGGCGAGGTTAGGTAGAGCCACCTTTCTATAGTAGTATAATTGCTATTGTTGTTATCAGAATTGGTAACAAAGCCTTCTGGGATAGTGGCAATGAACAACACATTCTTCACTACTACATCCACAAAGCTTTCTGAAATCCTAGAGATGTTATCCGGTTGGTCTTCTACAACCGCTTTTATACGGTATTCACCATCTTCTACATTAGTAGTCTGCCACGTGAATTCAAACGGATACTCAGTGGTGGAAGAAATCTCAGTATCACCAAGTAAATACTTTACGCTTACAATATTTTCAAAACTATCCAGAGGAACTGATATTAACTCGCTTAAGTGCAGTACTTCCGGATCGCCTTCTAGTATAATCTGGAAATCTACCGGTTGCGGTGGGCTAATAGGTTCAGGGTCATCAATTGGGTTCTCTTCCTTAGAGCACTGAACAAATAGAAATAATGGAAGAAGCAGGGTGGCCAACCAAAAATTTTTCATGAAATACTTGAGAATTTATAAGAGAAATATTCTTCAAAGATACACAAAACATTACTCGTTTGTACAAAATGGCTGTTTAAATAAACAGTTTATTTCTGAATAGTATGCAATCAAACACCTGCTATCTAATTCTAATATAGATTTTGTATAACTTTCCTGCCACAATGCATTTTCTAAACCAGCCATACCCGTATTACTACGAAGGGCAAAAGCTCTGGCAGATCTGTATTGTGCTGTTTTTGCTGGCCTTTGGTTTTAATTACTTTATTCAGCCGTTCAATATTAATTTTAGTGAACACCGCTTTAGCTTTTTCTGGATCTGCCTAATCCACACCGCCTTGCCGCTGGCTTTTCTATTGATGGCCGCTTTGGTACTGCGGCAGTTCCGGCGAACCATTGACCACTGGACTGTGCTGCGCGAACTGCTGCTGATTGTAGGAGTTTTGCTACTGACAGGTATTGGCAATTTCTTGGTTCGGGATGTTATTTATACCAATCCGGATAACTGGTCGTATGCATATTTGCAGGAAGAAATAACCAATGCTCTGTTAGTAGGCGGTCTGTTGGCTACCCTGATAGTTTCGGTTAACCTTAATATTCAGTTTTTAAAGAATCAGGCACTGGCGCAGGCCTTGGCTCAGAAGCTGAACCCTACCCATAAGCCCGAACCAGCTACGCTACCTAAACCAGAGCCTACACCACAGCCATTACTTATTGAAACCGAAGTGCAGGCTGAAACCTTTGAATTAACTCCTGCTGAACTAGCCTACGCCCAGGCCGATGGAAACTATATAAACCTGCACCTGGCGAGTGGCGAAAAGCTAATGAAACGCCTGAGCCTAAAACGACTGGAAAGTCTATTAAAGCCTTATGCCCAAATTATGCGAACGCACCGCTCGTACCTGTTAAATTTAACTTATGTAGATAGGGTTAGCGGCAATGCCCAGGGCTATACAGTGATCCTTAAAAATAGCCCCGATACCATACCCGTATCGCGCAACTTTATTCCCGAATTCAACCGACGGATGACTAACAGTTAGCTTGCCGGTTATCCCAAATCCTTGTTATTGGTACCAAAATCCGGTTAATGCTCCCAGAGCTTTGCTGCCCAAACCATAAAATTGCCAAGGCAAAAATAATGCTGTTGGTTTGCCCTAAACCACACGCTTATGGAACGCCGCTACGATATGGACTGGCTGCGGGTACTAGCATTTGGCCTGCTGATTTTATACCACGTAGGCATGTTTTTTGTACCCTGGGGTTGGCACATCAAAAATAATTGGGAGTACGAATGGCTACAATATCCTATGGTATTCCTGAACCGCTGGCGTATGCCGCTTCTCTTTATTATTTCCGGAATGGGCACCTACTTTTCGCTGGGCAAGCGCACGGGCGGGCAATTTGCCGGCGAACGCATTTTACGGCTGCTGGTGCCTCTGGTGTTTGGTATACTAGTAATTGTGCCGCCGCAGGTATATATAGAACGCATTGCCCACGGACAATTTACCGGCAGCTATCTGGACTTCTGGCCTGCGCAAGCCTTTATTGGCGAGTACCCAACGGGTAACCTTAGCTGGCACCACCTCTGGTTTCTGCCCTACATACTGGTGTATTCCCTAGTACTGCTTCCGGTGTTTTTGTACCTGCGTCCGCGCCCCAATTGCAGTATACTAAACCTGATGCGCCGCCTGTGCGCTACCCGCTTCGGACTTTACTGGTTGGCCGTTCCCCTGCTGCAACTGGAGTGGTTTCTCGATCCTTTCTTCCCTATAACCCACGGACTGGTTGATGACTGGTTCAATTTGGTATACAATTTAGTGCTATTTCTGTACGGCTATTTGCTGGTGGCGGTGCGGGCCAATTTCTGGCAGAATATTCAGCAGTACTACCGCAACTACTTAGCGGTTGGCATAATGGCTTTCATCTGCTTTATTACTATAATCCACTTTGAAGATGGCTGGCAGCGCCACTTTCCCGAGGCGGTGTTCAACCAGGTAAATATGCTGAGCTGGGTGTTTGGCCTGTTTGGCCTGGCAGCTACCTATTTGAATAAGCCCAGTAAAGCCATTGCTTACTGCAACCGCGCCGTTTACCCCTTCTATATTCTGCACCAGACCGTAATTATAGTACTGGCCTACTTTATTATAAATAAGGACTGGGCATTGGCGCCTAAATTCCTGTACCTGAGCGTTGGTACCTTTGGTATTTGCTGGTTACTCTACGAGTTTGTAATTCGGCGCATAGATTTTCTGCATCTGGTAATGGGGGTGAAGGCTGAGCGGAAGAAGGTGGTAGTTAAGCAGGAAGTGAAGAATAGAGTACCGGCTGGTTGAGGTGAGGGTGCTAGATTATACTTTCTGCATCAATAGCCTCAATTCAG
The DNA here is from genome assembly GCA_964504565.1 of uncultured Roseivirgaceae bacterium. Classification (GTDB taxonomy): domain Bacteria; phylum Bacteroidota; class Bacteroidia; order Cytophagales; family Cyclobacteriaceae; genus Cesiribacter. Next base: position 108,338 of record CAZDEY010000001.1, on the reverse strand, counting down.
GGCCGCCGCCCTGAGCTAAGCAAAAACCTATTTTTTTCGGAGCTTGCGTCTTCACAGGTCACTTTGCGGTTAAGGTATATGAGGACCTGATCTGTGAGTAAAAATATGGGACAAATAAAGGACTACAGCGAAGCCAGTAAGTTTCTGGTATACGCCTAGCGCGACAAACAGATTGAGTCTCTGTGAAGGCTCAGGACTGGTTTCTGGGCTTTTTTAATTAGGTGGAATGTGTAAAGTATTTAATAATGTATTACCTCTAACTACATCAGTATTTTTAATGCCTCACTACTTACTTGCGACTTGAAGATTCGGAATCGATAACTTTTAAAATCTTAGAGAACTCGGATAATTTCATTGTAATCTAATGAGTTTTGATCCATGCGATCCAAAAGTCTTTGTTTATTTACAGAGCTTAATTTGCCATTGATAATATTTAAACAATCAGGATGATTGCGATAAATTTTTATAGCTGTATTTCTGGAAATGCCAATATTTTGTAATGCAATAACTATACGATTCTGTGTTCCATATTCTAAAAGAGTTGCCCAATTTTCTCCAGCTCCTTCAGACCCTTTTATTTTTGCGACAATTTGGTAGTAATGATTAAAGTATTTTTCTAATAAAAAGCGAAGTACGTACTCTATATCATCTATGATGTACTCTATTAATAAATTAATGTGTTTTTTATTCTTTTTATTAAATAGTTCATACTCATTAAATGACACCATAATATTGCCATTGTTTCTATCCTTCCAGTCTATTGATTGAGAAATAATTTGATTTAAAGAAAACCCATTTATCCACTGATTCATTAGCAAAGAATAGTAAGTTAGGCTTTCACGTTTATTTAACTTCTTTTCTGCACTTTGCCAACTATATAAATCGTATAGTTTATTTAAAACCATAAGGCAAATCTCATAAGTTATACTGCTACTAGAGGGAAGAGTGATTTTATCTGTGGAATTCAAAAGAGTTAAATAAACATTGTTTTGAATGGTAAAATCAATTGTTTGATTAAAATTTAGAATGGAATTTGGTATTGAATAGTCCTTTGTTTTCTCAAGAGCCAAGTCTATAATTTTCAATTTGTTTTTTTCTATTAGCTTGTTAATTATAGGACTTTGGTAATTACTTTCAATTTCCAAGGTATCTGATTTAATAATATTAGAAATGTACTTAAGTATTTCTTTCTCAGTTTCACTTCCGGATATATTTTTACTCTCTAAAATCTTTTCTATTTTAATTAGGTTTCGGTCAATTCTGTTGAGAACAGTAGGCTTAAGGTTGATTTTCTCTTTTTTAAATATCGATTTATTATCCCATGTAAAACCTTCATATTGAACACAGAAAATGTTTCCTTCGAGTTCTTTGGCAAGGCGACCAGCTCTACCTGATAAGTTCCAAAAGTCAATAGGTTCAAGTTTGCTGCGCCCGTTTCTGTTATCTAAAATAAAAACATTCTTTGTAGGCATATTAATGCCCTCTAACAATGTTGAAGTGCAAAATACATTTTGAATATGTTCCTGTTTATATAAATCTTCGATTAAAATTCTAATAACTTGTGGTAATTTCCCGTAGTGATAAGCAACGCCTTTTTCGAGTAAATCTGCAAGATAATAATCAGGGTGTATATAGGTAGTGATATTCTTAATTGCGCGAGCAATTGAGTCGTTAATTTTTATTTTATCAGTTTTTTCTGCAAACTCGATAGCTTTTTCAATAGTATGCCTTTTAGAATTACAGTATATAAGGTTATTTCTGTTTTTGCCGACTTTTGCGATAAATTCTATTTCGTTAGATATTGAACTAATATCGATGCCATCACCCACATTCAATATTTTATTATTCAAATGTAGCTCAACAGTTTTGTTTAATAAATCTACAAAGTAAAGATTCTGTGCTACAGGTGATTCATCTGTAGAATATGAGTTAGTAGTATTAACTCTGTCAAATAATTTTAGAAATACTTCTGGATTGGATACATTAGGTGAGGAAAAATATAGTTTTATATAGCCATATCTTTTTTGAACTTTCTCAATTGCAGTATAGGTCGTTACGCTTCTATGATCATTTTGACTTGCCAATTTGTGAGCTTCATCTATGAAAAGAAAACCTATTTTAGGATTATTTATTTGAGATATATAACTTATTAAACGCTCAGGAGTAAGAACCAATATGTAATTAAATCCTTCATCAATAATCACTTCAGAAACATTTGAGTTCGTCAGTATTCTATATCTATATTGCTCTAGGGGTACCTTTAGTTCTAATTTTAGATCAATAGAAAATTGATTTATTAAGGCTCTGGTTGGAACCACGATACAAATATTTTCTGGGGGTGAATTTCTAATAACTTTCTTAATAAATGATTTAATTAGAAAGGATTTGCCCATTGATGTTGGACCAGAGAAACTAAACTCTGTACTATTACTTATTTTTGAAAATAACTCGTATTGTGAGTCAGTAAAAACTAAGTTTTCGGAATCGGGTACTTGCTGTACTAGCTGCTTATAAAGTAATTCAACTTGATTTATTAAGGGTAAAGAAGCCTGATTTTTATTTTTGTTTACTAAGAAAGAGATTGCAGGGAAATTTCCTAACTTCGCAAACACAGATTTTGAAACTGTTTTATAGTATGGATCTGATTTGTAAGTAGAGTTTAATGCTGTAATTATCTGATAAGCTTTTGTACGAGCTTCGGATAATTTAGAGTTTGATAAAATGTCAGCAAACTTAAGAGAGTCTAAAAATTCTTTGTTAGTCAATCTTGACTGAGTATAATTTTTTTGAAAGTTATAGGACACAGAAGATAAAGTGCATAACTCAAATAATTTCAGGAAATACTCGTCAGAAAGAATATCTTCCACTAATTTATCTATTAGTAACATATCACTCTTCTAACAGTTTAATTATTTCCTTCCTTTTGTTGGCTAAATCGCTAAATGGGATAGCATATATATAAAATTTATACCCACAAAATTCAGCTTTTTTAAGTTGAAAATTAAAGGATTCTAGGGCTTTTACTACTTCATTTTTTATTTGCTCTCTTATTATTTTTCTGAATTCACCATTAGATAAGGATTTATGCTCATCTTTAATCATAGTATCAAATCCTAGAAATATACCAAAAGAGTAGTCTAAATAGCTTTCTTCTTCTTTAGCGCTAGGGACAATTAGCTTTTTTAATAATTTATAGTTGGATTCATCATAGGATTCTTTTATCAATTCACTACTGATAAGATTCATTTCATATCCTATTTTTTTTGTAGATATAAATTTCTTTATTGATTTAAATGCTGAGCTTATACCGTTATTAACTTTAGCCTCAAGCTTTGACTCTCCAAAAATTAGTTGGTATTCATTTTCCGATACTTGAAATAAATGTACACCATCTGCTCCTTTCACATAATCGTTGCTTGAAGTTTTTAATTCTAGCTTGGTAAGTATTTTTGGTGCATTTAAATGAGATTCTAAAAGGCAAAACAGTAGAATTTCACCAAGTTCTCCTTCGTTCACATTGTGATCACGAAGCTTAGATTTGGCATTTTTAATTAAGTCATTGTATCTCTCTTCTTTTATGAGCTCATCAATTTGTTTTCGTGATAATGCAAAATAACATAGTTTATTTCCTAAGACACTTACTAACTCGTCATATGAAAAGCCATTGTTTTTGACCTTTAGTGTAAATAACTCTAGAGTGTTGTTGTTGTGTAATTCTTGACCTTTTAAATCATGATAGAATAAATCTAAAAAGTCCTCTTTAATACTTTTCTCAATCATTCAGAGAATATTTTACACGCCGATGTTTAAGCTAGTAATATTAAATAATTACATGAGCTAATAAGTTTGGCGTATCAAATAGCAATATATCAACTAAATGTTTAATAACAATAAGAATATCATTATTAATTAAAATTTAAGTTATACTTAATTTAATTATGTTAAATCTAACCCTCTGCCTACAACTTGTTCCCTCTTAACCTCAGCGCATTGAGCTAAAGCTCACACTATACGTCGATCATAGGCGAGAGGAGGATGCCGAAAAAAGGATAGAGTAAACCGGCGGCTATTGCTTTCCCTCCCTCCCAATCACACCCAAATGCGTATGCTTAAAGCTGTTGGGGTATTTTAGGCCGTAACCAAAGATGCGATCCATGGCGGAGTGGGCAAATAAGATTATTCCGGCTAGGGCAAGCATATCACTTCCTGCCAAGTAGCCTGCTGCCAAAACCGCCACGCCTGTCAGCTTATGATGTAACAGGTTGTAGAGCCCGGCGCCAACTCGGGGGTTGGCCAAGTAGCCCAGCATAGAAACATCAGGCAGTAAGAGCGCGGCCGGAAATACCCACCAAAGGAAATCTAGCTGGCTAAACAATAGTATGCCCAGTATAAACTGAGCCAGTTCTTCCAGTTTAATAAAGGTCTTCATGTTGCTGCTCATATCCGTTAGGTTTAGTTGCTACCTCAAAGGTGCTAAACTTCGGCTGAGCGCCTCTTGACATAAGTCAAGAAGTTGGGGTTTGCTTGTTTCTTATCCGGCTAAAGGTTTCGGCCGACATGCCTAGCAGCGAGGCAATGTACTGAAGCGGAACCTGGGTAAACAGCTCCTTATTCTTTTCAAAGTACAGGGTATAGCGTTCCTCGGCACTCAGGGCTAAGTGGGTAAATACCCGCTCTTCCAGCGTAGCGAAACACTTTACCAGAAATCCCCGCTCAATCCTGTTCCAGGCAGGTATTTCCTGGCTCAGCTTTAGGTAGTTGGTTTTGCTAATCGTGAGCAATTCGGCATCGGCAAGAGCCTGTATGCTCCAGCGGTTGGCCTGGCTATAAAAGAAGCCCTGAATTTCGGTAATCAGGGAATTAGCCGGGGAAATCCACTGGGTAATTTCCTTACCCTCCGGGGTAATAGAATAAATCCGAAATAGGCCAGTTTTCACCAGGCTCAGCTTATCGCAAACCTGCCCGCTTTGGGTAAAGTAGGCATTTTTGGTCAGCCGTTCTTCCCTAAAGTACGCCTGAATAACGCTTAGTTCCGGCGGACTAAGCGGCCCAAAATACTGCTGAACTAGGTTCTTAAATTCTTTCACACCAGAAAATACGAATTGATTACTGAAATACTAAATTACTTCAGCAAGCTCAACCGCTGAGCACTCAAAAACAGGCTTTCGTATAGGAGTGATTGAGCCTTGGGTTTGGCAGAGCGGTACATGCTGGTTGGGGTAGGTGAGGGCTGGCAATTAAGATCCAGGCTTTCGGCTAACAGCATAGCCCGTTTCATATGCAGCGGATCGGAAACCAGCAGGGCGGTGGTATAACTATGGGCGGCCATCAGCTTTTTGGCTTCTTCCAGGTTTTCTTGGGTATAATGAGAATTCTCTTCAATTAAGATATCTGCATCCGGTACGCCTTGCTGCACGGCGTAGTTTTTCGCTACCCGGCTATCGGAAAGTTTTTGCCCCTCAATACTGCCGCCGGTCAAGATCAGCTTATCTACAATGCCTTTCTTATGAAGATACACTCCGTGGTTCAGCCGCTCCCTAAATACCGGCGATACCTTAGTGCCGTACACCGCCGCCCCCAGCACTATTGCCACATCAGCTTTCTCCTCGGAATATTGTTTGGAATAGCGGTAAATAATTGCTGCATTTATTAGCAAATAGACAAGTGCTAGCAACAAGACTATTAGTATAAATTTGAAAAATCTTTTGATAACTGAAAGATGCAAAAAATTCGTTGTAGCTGCTATTCTTCTAATAGCTTAACAATTCTACTGTGAATTATTTCCGATAAATTCCACTCGTACCCGTCAAAATTGGTGGTGCTGGTAAATTGGATGACCACGGCATCGATATCTTTATCGTATTCAGCAATACTCTGATAGCCGACTATAAGGCCGGTATGCTCATACTCGTACAGCTGGTTGTAGATTTCGCGTTCACCTTCCTTAAATAACGAACCATCGTTCAAAGCTCTAAGAAAAATACCTACATCTTCCGCCGTGGCCACCATTGAGCCGTAATTGGTAGTTTTAGTGTCTTCTAGGTACCCAACGTAATAGCCACTCATCAGGCGATCCATATCTATTTGATCTATGGAACCATACGTGTTCTTTAAATGGAGTGGCTTCAAGATTTCCTGTTTGATGTACTCAAATTTATCTGCTCCGGTCACTTGCTCAATTAGCATAGAAAGCAGAAGGTAGTTGGTATTAGAGTATTTGTAGTCGGTGTCCGGCTTAAAATTGGCCGACTTATCCAGAACCAGTGCCAGTGTTTGTTCACTATTTTCGGGTAGGCTGGACCAGAATTCGGGCATCTCAGTAAAGTTAGGTATGCCGCTGCGGTGCTGAACCAGTTGCTTAATAGTTATCTCGCTGGCGTATTCAATCCTTTTCTTCAGTTCCGGAAAATAGTCGGCTACGGTTTTGTCTAGTGATAACTTTTGACTGGCCGCTAATTTAGTAATAGAAACGGCAACGTAGAGTTTGCCAATACTGGCAATTTTAAACAGCGCATGCGGATCGGCCGGTATCTTCTTATCGCGATTGTGCCAGCCGGCAGCATAATAGGCCGGGGCTTTTCCTTTTTGGTCTACGTACACAATTATGCCGTCGAAGCCTTCTTGGGTAGCCGCATCAACCTGCTCCTGTACGGTATTGGGCAGAGGCTTCAGCCAGAGGCGCACAATAGGCCAGGGTACAAAATACAGCGATACGGCAGTACCTAACGCCAGAGCTATTCTTACTATAGTTTTAGTTTGGGGTTTAGACATGGTAAGAAATTTGAACTGGTAGTTTATAAAAGCTAAGTTACACCTTAATGTAGGCTGATTTGTTCTGTAATAGTAGCCTACATACCATTATTAATAGTTCCGGGGGCAAAATAGAATAGAAACATCATTTTAACTTCCCAATTATTACCCCAAAATCACCATCCAATTGGTGCCAGTCTTTCTCGGGTAAATACATGCGCGATACAAAGCCATCCAGATAGAGGGCATTTTGGCAACCGGCTTCTTTAAAATAAGTAGCGAAGGTATAAAAGTTAACCGGCTCCTTTGAAATAGCGAATAGTAATTTTCCGTTGGGTAAAATGCCTACGCCGTTTCTAACATATTTACTGGTAGAAGTTTGTTGGAATTTAGGGTGAAGCTTTCCTTCTATAACTAACATAGGGCCGGATTGGGTAGCATATTTTATATCTGATGCAGGCTGGAAGTTATTAGTAGCTATTACGGCTGCCGAACCATCTTCTTTAATTAAAAATACACCATTGGGTTGCAGGTAAAAGTTGCCGTAGGCCTCCTGAGTGGTATCCGCTGGTTTTATGATGGAACCATTTTCTATGTACAAACCCTGCGGCGAACCATCCGGTAGGGTACATGCCGCCATTCATAGCGAATACCAGTTTTTTGCTTTGAGTTGCTAGTTTACTCTTAAGTCTGCCTAGGCTAGCGTAATTCTTACCAGAACTATCTTTCCAGAACAAGACCAACTGAGAAGGCTCAACCTCATAGCTTACTATCAACGATTTATCTTCAGCGGGCGGCTGGCAGAAGGTAGTTAGCCAGCTAAGTTGAAACAAAATTAGAAGGCCTAGTTTATTCATCTTCTGAATTTATAATTCATAGGTACATATAAAATTAACCATCAATTTTCTCTTCTTAGCTTTTGTAAAGCTGCTTTTCTCTCCAACATCCGCAAATACAGATTTTCCACCTTGGTACGCGCCCAGGGAGTTTTTCGCAAAAAGGTAAGGCTGGACTTTACCGACGGATCGTGCATGAAACACCGGATACTAATTTTATTACCCAGTTCTTCCCAACCGTAATATGTTACTAGCTCTTCTACTATAGTAGCCAGTTTTATGCCGTGTAGCGGGTTGTTGGGTTGGGTTTTATCTGTTCCGGGCATAATTAACGGTTAATCTAGTGTTTTCCAATCATCTTGGGTAAAATACATATTATGGTAGTATGGTGATAGGAATACTAACGTAAACCCCCAGGCATTACGATATATGGTAGGCTGCCCCAGCATAATATGGTGGGTGGGATTGTCCATATAAATAGCCAAGCGGGCTGATTTATGATTCTTTTCCAGAGCGTGTACATGACCCTTATAACTTCTAATTATCTTTTCACCCTCCGTTACATGAAAATGAATTGAATCTTCTGGGGTAATCTGAAACCTGAAGTGGTTATACTGCCAGTCAGCTTGCTTGCCGGAAAAATAGGAACGATCAATAACGTACTCTCCGTAGAAATCTTCTTTCTCTAACACTACTTTAGAAGTAATAGCATTAACAGTGGCCGAGAGAATAACCAGCCCAATTACACCAAGCCACAATACGCCTAAGGCTTTTGAATAGAATTTATTACCTCCACTTATAAACCATAAAACTAATAATACGGCACTAAGCGGTAGTACAATTAATATAAAAGCAAAGTTGAACCCAAAGCCCATAAGTAGGAATTTAGGTCAAATTTACAATCATACTACTTAGTGAATAATTTAATTCTCGTTCCGCAGGTACATGAGTTCGCGCTCGTTCATTTTTTTGCGCATGTACAGATCATTCGGTAGGAATATGCGGAAGGTGGTGCCGCGTTCCGGCGAGCTATCCAGCGTTATGTAGCCCATAAGGCGTTCTACTATGCTAGCTACAATGTATAAGCCCAAACCGCTGCCCTGGCTCTTCTCGTGGCCGCGGTAGTACATATCGTAAATTCTATCCTGAATTTCGGGTTCAATGCCGGGTCCGTTATCGCTTACGCTCAGCAGTACACCCTGGCTTTGGTCTTTAACTTCAATGCTAATAGCCGGCTCGTCGTTATCGCGGAACTTTATGGCATTATCGGTAAGGTAAAAGAGAATGCCCCGCACTAACTTCTCGTCGGTAAAAAACGATTTTTCAACCGAAACCGACTTCTCTACTTTTATATTATATAGCTCTAGTTTAGGCTGAAAACTCTGCAATACCTCCTCAATTATATGGCAGAAGCTTATCTCGGATACACTAAGCTCTTCCTGCTTAACGTTGGTAATGGCTATTAATTCGGAAAGGGTGAACTCCAAATGGCTGGCCCGCTCCGTCATTAAATCAATATAGCGGGCGCTGTTAGAATCTTGCACCTCCATTTTGGCTACGTTAAGCAAGCCGCTAAGCGTGGCTACCGGTCCGCGCAGGTTGTGGCTGGCTTTGTACATAAAGGTCATAAGTTCCTTGTGCACCTTTTCGCTCTTTAGCTCGGCAACCTTACGGTCGGTTACCGGGTAGGCAATGCCCATATAGCGCTGAATCTGGTTGTTCTCGTCGTAAACCGGCACTATACTCATATCTACCCAAAACAGGCGGCCGTCTTTAGCGCGGTTCCGGATTTCTCGGCGCCAAACCTGCCCCTGGCCCAGGGTAGAAAACATATCGCGCCAGAAGCTTTTGGGGTGGTGGCCGGAGTTTAGTATGCGGGCATTATAATCTAGTAGTTCGCCCCGGTGGTAGCCCGATATCTTGCAGAATTTATTATTGACATCTACAATTTCGCCGTTCAAATCGGTAATACATAGCATAGCGCTGCGATCCAGCGCACGCTTGTAATGGTATAGCTCGTTATTGATGCGCAGCTTTTCTTCCTGCGTTTTTATAAGCTCGGTTAGGTTGGTGGCAATTACCAGTTTTACCAGTTTATCGCGCGAAACCATCTGGTGAATGGCCAGGTCAAGGTAGATTACCTCGTGGTTTTTGTTCAAAAAGCGCCAAATACCGGCCTTTTCGTATTCTAAGTCGGGGCGCAAGTGTAAATTGAGCAGGTACTGGTCTTTTTCCAGAATCAGGCGTTCCAGTGGTTGGTTCTCTAATTCTTCCAGTGAAAAACCAAATAACTCCAGGGCGGCAGCGTTTAGGTTCAGTAGGCGGTTATCGTTAATATCGCACACCCACATGGGCTGGGGGCTTTGGTCAAACATTAACTCAAAACGGTCTTCTACTTTGCGAAAGCTTTGCTGGCGCTGAAGGCTGGATTTATAAATTTGCTGAAGGCTACCCCCCAGCACTACTGCCGAAGCGGCTAAAAATATTAAGCCTGTAATAAGGCTGCCGATAAACGGCATATTGGGCAGCAGGTACTGCCAGGCCATTAGAATAACTAACCACAGTATACCAGCCAACAGGTATAGCACCAGTATCCGTTTCGGATTCCAGCCCAATTTTTCAGTACGTAATGACTCTGGAGTAGAATACATGGCTTAAGCGTAGCTCTGGCTTAGTTTCTAAGTTATATAATTTAGGTGTAAAGTGTACTATAATGCCTAGTTCAGGCAAAATAAAAAAGCATTCCGACTACTGTAGCCAGAATGCTTCTTAAATATTGTTTGGTTATTTGCTTACTGTTAAACCTCAAGCGGATCAATAGAAACAAATGAACGGTCTTTGTAACCTTTACGGAAAACTACGTTACCGTCAACCAACGCAAACAGGGTATGGTCTTTGCCAATACCTACGTTAGTACCCGGGTGGTGCTGCGTGCCCCGCTGGCGTACTATAATGTTACCAGCTTTAGCAAATTGGCCACCGTAAATCTTCACGCCCAAGCGTTTACTTAGCGAGTCGCGTCCGTTCTTGGAACTACCTACACCTTTCTTATGTGCCATTTTAGTTGTTCGTTTTTAGTTGTTCGTTGTTCGAATCTAGAACTTAACAGATCAGATTTTAATCTTGATTCTTGGCTCTTGATTCCTGACTCTAGTTAACTGTACTGCTTACTTACTAATTCCCTCAATCTGGATTTTAGTAAACTGCTGGCGGTGTCCGTTTTTCTTACGATACCCCTTACGGCGTTTCTTCTTGAAAACGATAACTTTATCGCCTTTTACGTGGCCCAGGATTTTCCCGGTTACCTTGGCACCCTGAATAGCGGGGGCACCTACATCGACTGAATCCCCATCACCGATAAGGAGTACTTGGCCGAACTCTACGGAAGCGCCTTCGTCACCCTCCATTTTTGGAGCGTAAACATACTGGTCTTTAGTTACTTTGAACTGCTTTCCGGCTATGTCAACAATTGCGTACATGTGGTAAAGAACTTAGTGTTTCTATAAAACAGGAGGCAAAGATACGTATTTCCCTACTAAAAAACCAAGCCATTACCAAGCCTTTATGTAAGCTTAAAAATTTCTTCTCATTCAGTAAAAATTTTATTCTACGCTATGGGGTATTCAGCCCAATAATCTACGGTCTAAACCTAACGTTTGGCATATAAAAAACTTACATGGATTATTTACTACTCTATAGGCATATATAAGCCTGAATAGGAACAAACTAACCGGAAAAGTGCAATTTAGCTAATTACTGATAAAGCGTGCCAAACTTATCAACACTAGGGGGGTATAAAATATTTTACTTTATATAAACCTCTGATTACCAGCAATAAGCATAAGCGTTGCAGGCATCTGTATACTGGGGAAAAATATATTTTATAACCTACTGTAAAGCACGCCGTTATATACTTAACCTTTAAGTAACCTTATAGAGAATTTCTGTTAAAATCAAAAATTTATTACGCCAAAATTCAAGTTTGAATTAACGTTAAGCTTTATAATATTTGTAAGCACAGCCCTATAACACCTCGGCTTACTGCTAATTAACGGTTAGTGTAAACGGTAAGGAATATGGCTAGTAACTTCGGTAAATTATCTAGGAAAAATACAATAAAAATTATGAGCCAAACCGATACGGACACCCTGGAACCCATACTACAGGACAACAAAGATCGCTTTGTGCTATTTCCCATTCAGCACAACGATATCTGGAAGTTTTATAAACAAGCCGAAGCCTCTTTCTGGACGGCCGAGGAAATTGACCTGAGCCAGGACCTGAAGGATTGGGAAAACCTGAACGATAACGAACGCCACTTTATTAAGCACGTACTGGCTTTCTTTGCCGCCTCCGATGGTATAGTAAATGAAAACTTGGCCGAGCATTTTGTAGCCGAAGTTCAGTATACCGAGGCGAAGTTCTTCTACGGTTTCCAAATTATGATGGAGAACATCCACTCGGAAACCTATAGCTTACTGATTGATACCTACGTTAAGGACCCGGCCGAAAAAGACCACTTGTTTAAGGCTATGGAAACCTTGGACTGCGTGAAGAAAAAAGCCGAGTGGGCCCTGCGTTGGATAGATAAAGGTAACTTCCAGGAACGCCTGATTGCCTTTGCTGCCGTAGAGGGGATATTCTTTAGTGGTTCGTTCTGCTCTATTTTCTGGCTGAAGAAGCGCGGATTAATGCCGGGCCTAAGCTTCAGTAATGAGCTTATTAGCCGCGACGAAGGCCTGCATTGCGATTTTGCCTGTCACCTGTATACCAAGCACGTACAAAATCAGCTTTCTAAAGAAACCGTACGCGAAATAATTTTGGATGCGGTGAAGATTGAAAAAGAGTTTGTAACCGACGCACTGCCGGTAAACCTGATTGGCATGAATGCCGAACTGATGTGCCAGTACATTGAGTTTGTGGCCGACCGCCTGCTACTGGAGTTGGAATGCGAAAAAGAATTTGGCGCTACCAATCCGTTCGACTTTATGGAGATGATTTCGCTACAGGGTAAAACCAACTTCTTTGAGAAGCGTGTAGCCGAGTACCAGAAAGCCGGCGTAATGAACAGCAACAACGGCAGCGAAAGCGATAAGCCGAAGTTTAGCCTGGATGAAGATTTTTAATTGAATTCGTGAATTAGAGCAGATTTTTAGCCTCGGTGCCGGTTTAACTTGCCGGCAGCCGCAGGAATCCAAGTAACCAACGTAAGAAGAGTAAACAACCCCGGGCCTAACTAAGGTCCACTTTCAATCCTTCAACCCCATGTTCGTAATAAAAAGAGACGGTCGTCGCGAGTCAGTACGTTTTGATAAAATAACCGCCCGCATAGAAAAGCTATGCAACGGGCTGGATGGTAAACACATTAGTCCGGTAGAGGTAGCCAAAAAGGTAATTAACGGCCTTTACGACGGCGTAACTACCCAGGAGCTGGATAACCTGGCCGCCGAAACCGCCGCCAGTATGGCCACTCGCCATCCCGATTATGCCCTGCTTGCCGCCCGTATTTCGGTAAGCAACCTGCATAAGGTAACCAGCGGCAGCTTCAGCAATACCATGAAGCGCCTCTATACCTACGTTGATCCAAAAACGGAAAGCAATGCTTCTATAATCAGCAAAGATGTTTGGCGTATAGTGAAGGAGCACGCCAAGCAACTGGACGAAGCCATTGACTACTCTCGCGACTTTACTTACGACTACTTTGGGTTTAAAACATTAGAGCGTTCGTACTTAATGAAGTGCGACGGCAAAATTGTAGAGCGTCCGCAGCACATGCTGATGCGCGTAGCCATCGGTATCCATATGGAGGATATTGATGCCGCCATTGAAACCTACAATTTAATGAGCGAAAAGTGGTTTACCCACGCTACGCCAACGTTGTTTAATGCCGGTACGCCTAAGCCGCAAATGAGTTCGTGCTTCTTGCTAACTATGCAGGATGATTCAATAGATGGTATTTACGATACCCTTAAACAATGCGCGCTTATCTCGCAGAGTGCCGGCGGTATTGGTCTATCTATTCACAATGTGCGTGCTACGGGCAGCTATATTAAAGGTACTAACGGCACCAGCAATGGCTTGGTACCAATGCTACGGGTGTTTAACGATACCGCCCGCTACGTAGACCAGGGCGGTGGTAAGCGTAAAGGTGCTTTTGCGGTATACTTGGAGCCCTGGCACGCCGATATTTTTGATTGGTTGGATTTGCGTAAGAACCACGGTAAAGAAGAAATGCGTGCCCGCGATTTATTCTACGCCCTGTGGACGCCCGACCTGTTTATGAAGCGCGTGCAGGAAAATGGCGATTGGAGCCTGTTCTGCCCGAACGAATGCCCCGGCCTGGCCGATTGCTATGGTGATGAGTTTGAGCGTCTGTACGAAAAGTACGAGCGTGAAGGCCGCGCCCGCAAAACCGTAAAAGCACAAGACTTATGGTTTGAAGTATTGGAAGCTCAGATTGAGACCGGTACGCCGTATATGCTGTTTAAAGACCACGCCAACCGCAAGAGCAACCAGAAAAACCTGGGTACTATAAAAAGCTCTAACCTGTGTACCGAAATTATGGAGTACACCAGCAAGGATGAGGTAGCGGTTTGTAACCTGGCATCTATTGCGCTAAACAAGTTTATAGATACCGATGCTGATGGTAAGCCCTTCTTCAACCACCAGAAGCTATACGACATAACCAAAGTAGCCACCAAAAACCTGAACAAGGTTATTGACCTGAACTACTATCCGGTGCCCGAAGCGCGCAATTCCAATATGCGCCACCGTCCTATCGGTTTAGGGGTGCAGGGCTTAGCCGATGCCTTTATTATGCTGCGTATGCCGTTCGATAGCGACGAGGCCCGTGAGCTGAACAAGGAAATCTTCGAAACCATTTACTACGGTGCTATGGAAGCTTCTATGGAGCTGGCTACCGTAGATGGCCCGTACCAAACCTACAAAGGTTCACCGGTGAGCAAAGGCATCTTCCAGTTCGATATGTGGGGCGTAACGCCAAAGAGCGGCCGTTGGGACTGGTACGGTCTTAAGAAGAAAGTAAAAGCCAATGGGGTACGTAACTCGCTATTAGTTGCGCCAATGCCAACCGCTTCTACCTCGCAAATATTAGGTAATAACGAGTGTTTTGAGCCGTATACTACCAACATTTATACCCGCCGTACGCTTAGCGGGGAGTTTATTGTAGTAAATAAGCACTTACTAAAAGACCTGATTGCCCTGAACCTATGGGACGAAGGCATGAAGAACCGCCTGATTGCCGCCAACGGTTCCGTGCAGGAAATTGCCGAAATACCGCAGAACATAAAGGATCTGTACCGTACCGTATGGGAGATTTCTCAGAAGTCAATTTTGGAAATGGCCGCCGACCGGGGTGCTTACATTTGCCAGAGCCAAAGCCTGAACGTGCACATACAGGAGCCTAACTTTGGTAAGCTCACCAGTATGCACTTCTACGCCTGGAAGCAGGGCCTGAAGACCGGTATGTACTACCTACGCACCAAAGCCGCTGCCTCGGCCATACAGTTTACGGTGGACAAAGCCGCCGCTGCCAAGAGCAACGCGGCTACCGCCCAGCCAGCTCAAGAAGAAGATACCCGCGCTGCCGACATGGCCTGCTCGCTGGACAACCCCGACGCCTGCGAAGCCTGCGGCAGCTAAGAACTTGTTAGTTGTTTAAGAGTGAAGAAGATAGGAGGAGATGTGTCAGACCCAAAAGGTCAGATACATCTCTAAACCTATGTGGTTTAAATTAAAAACATTTTTAACCGAAAGGAGGAATGATGAGTCCATAGGTATTAGAAATGCTACCTATGACAAAAGCCACGTATTAACCAATGTTGCAGCATTGGAGAACGTGGCCGAAGGTCATAATTGCTAAACAGGTTAGTGCAAAGCACCTTGTTACTATCTCGCAACTTAACTTGAAGTGGAATTCAAAGTTATAAAAAGAAACGAGTTTAGGTAACTAAAGTTTGCTAAAAATATAATTTAAGTTTCTTTTTAACTATGGCAAATTCGCCAACCCCGCTATACGTTAGCGACACCATCAGCCTAGAAAAACTAGGCCCTGCAGCAGCAATTGCTCATCTTGGAGATTTATTTGATAACCCAAAGGCTTTTAAAGGCTTTCCATACTATGGTCCATTATTAAGGTGGATTCATTCTTCACTAAGATCTGAAGAAGGCATAGATTCCATTTTATTAAGTATTAAAAAGTGCCATGAATGGAACGTTAAGAACGATCCATATTTCAATTACTTGGAGTGTTCAGAAAATATAACTGATATGCTCCGCAAAGTTGAAGTAAACGAAGTCGGAGAAATTTATCCAAAACGGTTGATTGGCAATTTTGTAGAAATGAGGTCACCTTGGCATTTTTCAGCATATGTGGATGGAGAGCCTTGGCTTATGAGATTTCATTTTGCTAAGGATGAGCTTTTGGAAGATGAAATAGATTTTCAACTTCATTTAATAAAGCACTTCGCAGATAGTGAGGATCAAATTCCTGTAATTATCGATGCTAAGCGAGGAGATATTCATAAGCTAACCGAAGTAAAAGGATTAACTGATCTCAGAGTTAGAAACATGATGTCATTAATTCGAGATTACTCAGAATTACGAAATACTTCAGCTGCATAATAGTGAAAGGGCTTCAATTGAAGCCCTTTTGTTTTTAAATTGCTTCCGTCGCTCGCGTCCTCGCGAGTGACTAGCTAATTCCTGAGCCTCTTGGATGAAACGGTAAAACGCTGCCCGGAGGCACTGGCATTATTGGTCACTCGTCAGGAGACGAGCGACAGATTTTATTTCTGTTTGTGCAATATTGGCAATTACTGGCCTCGCTTACTTTATAAAGCGATATCTGATTTAATCATAATTTGATTTAAAACAGGATGGTATAGCTATACAATACTTTTTAGAAATAGTAAATATTTTAAAAAACGTAAAAGAAAACCCCCAGCCATAATAAGCTGAGGGTTTTTTGTGATTAATTATATTAAGATATAATTAAAATTACTGCCTACTATTAGTGACTTATTATAATTTTATCTTCTTTTATAAAGTTTTCTCCTATAACCTTAATTGTATATAGGCCACTAGGGAATTCGCTGGTGTCTATATAATTATTAGCAGAACTTACTTTACGTTTTAGTACCAAATTTCCCTTTTCATTGTACAAGAAAACTTCAGATGTTTTAATACTGGAATCCATAGCTACTTGCAAATTATTACTGCTTGGGTTTGGGTAAACTTTTATCAGGTTATTGCCTACCTTATCTTTGCTTAAAGGACCTATTGGTATATCACCGCCGCCCCCGCCAGAGCCTCCACAACTTACTACTATACCTTGTTTGATGCTCCAATCACTAGTTCCACAGGTATATCGTGCCCGTACTTTGAAATATAGAATCGTTCCAACACCTCCGGATCGAACGAATACACCTTCCTTCTTAGAGCCAGTATAGTATAAAATATTAGCCCCTTGAATAACCCATTCGTACTCAATAAGTGAGGTAGGGGGAAGGTCGTTTACAGACAATTCAAATGAATAATTAGGACAGGTTTCACCAGCAGTATTCCAATTAGGAGTTAACACATGAAAGGTAGGGGTGATTACCGAACAGCTAGGTGGGGTGCTAACCGTAATACTTTTGCAATCGCAAAATGGTTCTGTGTTATTAGAATATCTAGTTACACATACCTTTCCATTGGATGAACCTCTTACGCCTATTCTATTAGTGCCCTGTCCTGATAAAATAGTAATTCCTCCGGTTGATGACCAAAAATAGTTTGCGCCTGAAGTAGACGGAATACTATAGTAGGTCGTAACTCCCGAGTTAATAGAATTTGAACCTGAAATTTGGCCAATACCTAATAAAGGTGTAATCCAAGCCAAAATGATTAAGAATGACTTAATTTTCATGTGAGAAATTAATTAAAAATTAAATGAATTGTTACTAACAACAATAATATTTAAAGAGATTAATTAATCAAATAATTTGCGTGTATATAATTTTTGTTTGATTTAAGAATTACCTAATCCACATTATTCTACCTGTCAAACATTCGGAATGTATAGCTGGGGATAGTATAGTGGTCGTAATATTAAAGAAGGAACCGGCTCAGGTAGCATCAGGCAGAATTGTGTTTCGCATTCCGGAGAAGTTTAGGCAACTACAGCAGGAATATTACCATCAGAAACTTTACTTGATTTCTAAACAGAGCCTACCCCGTAACTTATAACCTACACATGTTTATAAAAGGGTTGAACCAGATTAGATGCAGCTTAGGTAAATACTATTGGCTTGTAAAATTTGCTTCTGGCTCTATTGTTAATTGCGTAGTACATTGGTACATTTGCTTACAAATAAACCCCTTATACCATGCAACACAAATTTAACATTCTGCTTTTACTCAGCTTATTTGGCTTATGGGCCTGCGGCGACGACAGTGACGATAATGATAAAAAACCTACTGAGCCGGTAATTGAAGATAATTCCGTTTTATACGATGGCGAGGCCTATAACTTAACTCACGGCCTAATAATTGATAACGGAACCTACACGGCAGACCAAAACACCACCCCAAGCCATTACCACTATACTATAAGGTTAAGCCAAGGTGTTATTGAAGAGAGTAGTACGGAAGTTAACTCCGACATAGTAGTATTTGCTGATCTATACTCTCTCGGAGTAGAATCATTTACTCCAGGAGAGTATACCATTACTGATTTTAGCAGTACTGAAAATTTTGCCTCGGCTGGTATTTATTTAGACTCTGATGATAACGGGAAAATTGACCTTGCTGGAAATACTGATACTAAATTAATGGCTAAGGAAGGCTTAATAAAAATCGTGCAAGACAATCAATCTACCAACACTTATACTGTTGAAGTAAACCTAACCCTAAGTAATAATAAAGTAATTAAAGGAAACTATACTGGCCAGTACACTAAAACCGAAGCACCTCTAGGATTGAATTTAGCTGAGTATCAAGGCAATAAATATGATATTACCCATGCCTACCTATTTGACCAGGGACCAGTGTCAGAGGGCAATTCATCTGACGACACGCACTTTCTCAGAACAATTATACTTAGCTCCGGCGAATTTAAAATTAATAACCAGCTTATTGAGGGACCTATAGCATTTGGTATAGATTTTTATTCGTTAGGAATATCAGAATTTGAGCTAGGTACTTATTCGGTAGGCGAGTATAGCAGCACAAGTAGCTATGCTGAAGGTAGCATTATCATAGATGGAAACGGCGACAATAAAATTGATTTAACTGAGGATAATGACGATGATATAATATTAGAAGCGGTTTCCGGAACTGCCAAAATTATTGCTGTTGATGAGGCGAAAGGTGAGTATACCGTCCAAGTTGACTATGTACTGGAAAACGGGCAACGCGCGCAGGCTAATTTTACCGGAGTTTATAACGATTTCTTCAATTCACCTACACCTTCCGATAATGAAGTTGTGTTTTTAGGTGAAATCTATTCTATTAAAGATGGTATTTATGCAGATTATGGTACTACCACCAACGATACTCATTTTAACCGCGATTTTACCTTGATAGATACAAGCGTAGAAAATGCATTGGACGAAAATTATCCAGAAGATATCTTTGGTATATATACCGAGTTGTTCTCCCCGGCATCAGAATTTACCGCCGGCACCTATACTTACTACAATGGTACGGAAACTGCAGGTAAATACTATTTTGAAAACGCTGAGGTAGGCATCTTCAATAATAGCAGCCAAAGTGAGCAAACTTACGAAGTAACCGGGGGGCAGGTTACCGTAACTATAAACGGAAACGATAATTTTGATATTATATACGATTTGGTAGTAGAAGGTGGCCTAACCCTTAAGGGTAATTATAGTGGTAAAATTCAAAGTGAAGAGGATTTAGGTGCCAGAGTAAATCAAACCAGCAAGTTTAGAAGGTTTACTGCTAAAAAATAATCTATCTGTTCAGGTAAAAAAAAGAGAGCTACAGACGGCTCTCTTTTTTTGCTTATAGGTTTTACTTTATTATTTATTTCCGGTAAAGCCTGGTAATATGCGGATTAGCCTAGCCCAACATTAGTATAGCCCAGGTTTAAGCTTATTGACCTCTTCCAGCCCTTTAGAGATGCGCTCATCGTCAATTGTAATCAATATTGCGCCTCTAAATGGCTTATGAAGCACCCATCCCTCGGGCTTTTTGTACAGAATCTGCAAATCACTAATTACACTAGGATTAATAAGATCGCGAATGCGCCGGCTACGGTTAGGGTAATTAGTTACCGGTCCGTACAAAGTGCTGTTGATTACCAGCATAGGCATTAGCTCTTTGTACTGGATTTCTTGCCGGCCGCAATCTTCCAGCATAAAGTACCGGTCGGCTATCAGGTTCCACTGCTGCGGCGTATCGGCTTTGCCTAGGGCAATTAGCCATTGCTGATTCTCTTGCTCAGTTAGGGTAAGTGCCTGGCAGGGGGTGCTGTCTTGAGCTTGAGCTAACGGGTTAAAAAAAGGTAAAAAATTAAATAATACTAATAACGTGAATCTCATATATGGTTAAAGGTTTAAGCAGAGATTTTAACGAATTAGAACTTGATAACTAATTAAATGCGCGGATTTAAAGCTAATTTCAGCAAACTTATACATTGTTTACGTATGAGCCAGATTCAGTTGAAGAGATTATCTGCTAGTATTGTACGGGTAGGTATATAATTTGTAGCCTATTCCTTCAACAAGCTATAAGCGAAATAAGCCAAAAGGCAGCTGCCAATAGCCAATACTAAGTATAGCCACCATTTACTTTCTTCCTGCTTTACACTGGCAGTAGTATTCTGAATAGCCTCAGCCTCGGCTAGTTGTATCGGCATTATAGTAGCTGGCTCAATCTTATTAATGAAGCCGGCAATATCGTAAGTTGGGGTATATACTTCAGGGTTTTCGTAATAGACACTATAATTGCCGGGGCGGTCTACTCTAAACAATAATTTATACGGAAAGCTGATAGCCACCACCTCCCTCAGCGTAAGGGGGGTATTGTCGTAATTTTGTACAACAATTTTCAGGTGCTGCACCCGCTCACTATTTACGCTGAAATTAGCTTCTTCCAATGAACTTATATAACCATTGTACACTGGTTCAAAACGAGCTTTTAGCCCTCGGCTGGTTCTGATGCTATCTTTTAACGTGCTAATAGTAATTGGACGCTGGTACTCGAAGTCTTCGGCAATGCTTAGCTTAAGTCGATTTATGGTTACCAGATTATTTAGGCTTATGTACCACTCAGATTGCTTATTTTGGTTAACATGTTTAACAAGTTTGCTGGGAATTAGCTCGCTGGCCCCATCTATGGTATCCAGCTTTGTCAGACTGGCACTTTGTAATTTAGGCTCGGAGGTAGGTTCATCCTGTGGTTGAATGCTTAGCCTAATGTAGCGATAGTCAGTAAGCGGTAAGGCAAGATCGGTTAGCTTATACTGGGCCATTTTATTGGAGATCCCCAATAAGCGTGCCCCTTCAACCAAGGTAAACCACTGCTCTTGAGTTTGGCTACCCTCTACCGTAACCTTCCAACTGAAGTTAGTCTGTGGGGTGTTTAGTTTAATCTGATTAACAGTACTGCCTGCAGGTAATTTATAGGTATAGTAGTAAGTAGTGCCCTGGCGGCTGGTGTTCAGCAAATCAAAATTAACCTCCTGATACTTGAACCGGGGTGTTTGCTCCTGTAGGTAATAAGGTGCTTCCAGCGTGTCGGTAGTAGTTACTGCCCATATTCTGAGGTCTCCCATCTGGGGAGTTAAGCTGCCGGATAGTTCTGGTGGCAACTGTACACTGTACCAACCCTGGCTTAAATTTCCCAAAGCTCGCTTCTGCTTAAATTGCTGAGCATATAGAACTTGCTGCGATAGCAGTAAACCTAGTATCAGATTAATCTTCCAGCTTTTGCGGAGGTATTTCATCGGCAAATAAATGCTTGTTCTTATTATAAAGAAATGATACCAGCAACAATAAAACCCCTAAAGCTACCAGTACAACAGTACGGCCTAGAGTTTCCATCTGAGCCAAATCGTAGAAGAAAACCTTAACCAGGCTAACCCCAAATAATGCAAAAGCCAGTATGCGAAGGTGCTTTTTCCGGTAGAACATTCCTAATGCAACTAAAACCAGCGCACAAATACCCCAGAGCACAGTAAGCCCAAATCTATAGGTATTCACGGAGCCGTTCCAGCTAAGCACATCTATAAGTTCGCTGCTTAATAGCCATACTATAATTACAGCCAGCCCGGTTTCAGTGTGCCGGCGAGCAATAGATAATACTTGTTTTCTTACAACAGCGTGCCAAGCAACCGCTAAAGAAATTCCTAAGCTGATTAGAGCAAAAATTCGGTATAATTGAACATCTATCCGCGATATTAGTGTATTGTACTCACTTTGTATAGTTAATTCGCGAAGTTCAGCTAAGGTGTAGAGGCCCATAAGCATAAAGTATCCAATACTCAGTAGCAAGCCTAATGAAGCCAGCTTCTGAGCCTGGCCATTTTTTAAGAATTTAAGGCTTATAAGCACAAAAACTATAAAGAACCACAGGCTATATACTGTTGTTGATAGGTTAGAAAGTTCATCTGACGGATCAAACCTGTACTTTAGCCAGTTATCATCCATACCTTCCTGGTAGTAGCCTGACCAGAAATGATCAAGTTCCAGCCAGGGTGTAAAGTACAATGTTATCAGCAAAATTGAAGGAAGAACGTACGTAGCGGCCTGATAGGATGCGAAGCCTCTGAGAATTTGTAAGTGTTTATTTCTGGTACTAAACAAATAATATAAAATACCCAAGGCTATGCTAAACAGCATGCCAGTAAGGAACCTTAAATTTATAAAAGCTGGAGTTGCCGATGATATACCTTGGTACCAGTCTTCCAGAAGGCTTAGGAAAGCTACAATTACTAAAATATAGGCAGAGCGTTCGTATAAGCGAATACCTTGTTTGCGCGCAACCCAAAGTAACAGCACGGCCTCGCCAATCCAGATTAGGGTTACCGGGTAACCATCAAGCTGAAGCGGTACCGCCAGGCTTACAAACAGAAATACCATACCAATTACTAGGTAAGTAAGTGTTTTGTCGGAGGCCCGTCGCTTCTTTACTATTACCGCTACTAACAAATGTAGCAGGCCATTTAAAAGAGCAAAGGCTCCCAGCCAATTACTACCTCCGCTATAGATATCAAGCAGGTACAGGCCTACACCAAAGTATATTAGCCCATTTACCGGTATTAAAATGGCCAGGTCGGCTTCAATAATTTCTTTGTGCATCAAAGGATAGGCCAGTAATGCAGCGTAAAAAAGTAGGAAAAAAGCAGTGGCAAATCCGGCTGCAATACTGGTTTGTTCCGGCTCCCAAACAAAGTTGTGATCGATAAACCAAGTCAGGAAAATTAGCCAGGTAAGTCCGAATGCGGCGTATAGTAATACCTTCCACTGTCGGTAAAAAGCCAATACCAAAATGCCAATGTTAATTATTAGCATATAAATAAAAAGTATATGTACCTGGCCATTACCCTTGCTAAGCAGAAATGGTACTGCGTAAGCACCTACCATGCCTAATAGGGCTATTAGCATTTGGTTGTAGCGTAGCGAAGCCAGCACTGTAAAGGCAGTAAATACTACCATTAAGGCAAATGCCAGAGGTTGCGGTAAAAGGCTGTAAAGGCTATACGCTAAATAAGTTATGAAGTAGAGGATAGTTAACCCGCCGCTAAGCAATACCGCACTATACTCCTGGTATTTCTCTTTTAATCTGAATGATGTAGCCACTAGCGCTATACCTGCCAAATAGCCACATATAATGCGCACAAGCGGACTAACTACTTGGTTATCTATAGCATATTTAGCCCCAATTGCTACCCCTATTATAAGTATTAGTATGCCGATTTTACTAACCAGGTTCTCACCTAAAAAGCGTTCCCAGTCAATAGAATCCAAGAAAGTGGGCTGTGGCTTTTTGGGTTTTGGTAAAATAGGGCGCTGCTGGAACTTAGGGAGTACCACCCTTTCTGATGGTAAAATACTTTGAGCCTCTTCTATAGAAGGAACTACTGCCGGTTTTTCAGCAGGGATAGAAGAAGACTTCTCCATATCCGTAGCCGATAATCTGTTAATTGCCAGTTGTAAATTGCTAATTTCCTTTTGAAGTCTTACCTGCTGATCTACCAATCGGTTCAATTGGCTTTGCAGTAAATTAATTTCTTCATCTGAGTGCTTACTCATATCATCTAACAGAAGATTGGTGCACAATATACTATTTGTTTTTAACTGAAAGAGGTATAGGTAATTTATTAGTCGTAAATAGAAAATTACAAAAAATGCCCTGTAGTTAGTTAGCATTTTATAGGGTATGGTAACTTCTTTCAGTAACTACAGTTCTTCTTAAAAAGAATCCTAATATGTTTGGTTTATTTAAGAAGAAAAGCGAACGCCAGAAACTGGAAGAACGCTACAAAAAACTGCTGGAAGAGAGCTACAAACTATCGCACACCAACCGCACTGCCAGCGACCAAAAAGCCGCCGAGGCCGAAGAGGTTAGGCTGCAGATTGAAAAACTTTCTAAAGACTAGTTGTTGCCTTTAACATTCAAGCTCCTCTCAGAGTATAATTTTCTTTTAAGGCGAAGTTCACATTCCCTTAATACCAGCATTGTACTTTTCATATAAAGGTAGCCTGTAGGTAACTGCTGGGTTAAACTGGTTTGGCATTTTTGTAACAGCACAACTATAGCCAACCCTATGAAAACTTTTCCTAAACCCACGCTCTGGATGCGGCTAAAGGCCGAAAGTTACCGATTGCTTTCGCGCTTGCTGCACCGCCAATTGCTTAAGTGGAGTAACAGCATTAGCCACTAGCTATGGGCAGCGCTTATAAACGCCCGCTGGAGGTTTGCATTATTTCCGATGTTCACCTGGGCACCTACGGCTGCCAAGCCAACGCGCTACTGCAGTATCTTAAAAGCATTCAGCCCAAAACGCTAATCCTAAATGGCGATATTGTGGATATTTGGCAGTTTAGTAAAAACTACTGGCCAAAATCGCACATGCAAGTAGTGCGCTACATATTGGGCCTAATTAGCAAAGGCACCAAGGTATACTATATTACCGGCAACCACGACGAGCTACTACGCCGCTTCTCCGGCTTTAGCTTAGGTAATTTTCACATCCTGAATAAACTGGTTCTGCCACTAGCCAATCGCAAAAAAGCCTGGATTTTTCACGGCGACGTTTTCGATGTTACCATGAAGCACAGCAAATGGCTGGCCCGGCTGGGCGGTAAGGGCTACGACCTCCTGATTCTGCTGAACACCGCAGTAAATTTTTGTAGCCATAAACTGGGTTACGGCCGCTTTTCCTTCTCCCAAAAAATTAAGCATAGCGTAAAAAAAGCCGTACAATTTGTGCACGATTTTGAAACTACCACTGCCGAGCTGGCCGCCGAAGGACGGTACGATTACGTAGTATGCGGCCACATTCACCACGCAGAAATAAAAAATATTAACACCGCCAAAGGCCAGGTTACCTACTTAAACAGTGGCGATTGGGTAGAAAGCCTTACCGCCCTGGAATATAATAAGGGCGAATGGGAACTCTACCGCCATACCCTAATGGAAGCCCAAACCAAGGATGATTCGGCCGAAACGGCTGCTTACCTAAGCCCTAAAGAAATTTACCAACAACTTATTGCTGAATTTAAATTACCCGCTTAATGCGCATACTTTACGCTGTACAGGGAACCGGCAACGGACATTTGAGCCGCGCTATGGAAGTGTTACCCGCCCTGCAGAACCGTGGCGAGGTTGATGTACTGGTTAGCGGTACGCAGGTGGAGCTACACCTGCCGGTACCGGTAAAGTACCGCTTGCACGGGCTTAGTTTTATTTTTGGCAAAAAGGGCGGTATAGATTTTGCCGAAACCTGGCGTAGCAACCGGGTACGTAGGTTCTGGAACGAGGTAAGCGATTTGCCGGTAGAAAGGTACACCCACATCATCAGCGATTTTGAGCCGGTAAGTTGCTGGGCTGCCAAGCTCAAAAAGCAGCACTGCTTAGGCCTGAGCAACCAACTGGCAGTAATAGCCCCCGAAGCACCGAAGCCTAAAGAACGCAGTACCCTGGGCGAAACCGTACTGCGCAACTACGCGCCGGTAAACGGTGGCTGCGGCCTTCACTTTCAGCGCTATACTTCATCCATCTGTTCCCCAATAATACGGCGGGTAGTTCGGGAAACCGTAGCCTACGATGGTGGGTATTATACCGTATACCTGCCGGCCCACAGCGAGGAGGTTATACTGAAAGTACTGCTGCAACTGCCCGATATTCAGTGGCAGGTATTCAGCAAACGCTGTGTAGCGCCGCATAAGGTCAGCAACGTAACTATTCAGCCCATAAACTCGCAACAATTTTTAGAAAGCATGGCCGGTTGCCGGGGCTTAATTACGGCCGGCGGTTTTGCTACCCCAGCCGAAGCCTTATACCTAAAGAAGAAACTGCTGGTAATTCCTATGAAAAACCAGTACGAACAACAGTGTAACGCCGCTGCGCTTACGCAATTGGGCGTGCCGGTGCTGAAATCGTTCAAACCTAAGCGCATACCCCAGATTATTGAGTGGCTGGAATCTCAGGATAGGGTTGAAGTGAATTACCCTGACCAAACGCAGGAAATTGTAGACAAACTTTTAGCTCTTCAACCTAATTTCCAATTACTAAGCCGGCCTGTAGTTAGGCCTACCCTCAATTCGTTTTTTGAACAAGGCATCCAGCGACTTACCCCGCAATTTCTTTCGCGTTATAGTTAAGTGAGGAGGTTTCCGGAAAATTTTGTTTGGGGCGTAGCCAGCTCGGCCTATCAGACCGAAGGAGCTGCTACTGCTGACGGCAAGGGGTTATCAATTTGGGACACCTTCACCCGGCAACAGGGTAAGATTAAGGATGGCACCACTGGCGCTACCGCCTGCAACTTCTACCACAACTGGCCCGGCGATCTGGATATTTTAACTAACTTAGGTATACCCAACTTTCGTTTCTCGGTTTCCTGGTCTCGTATATTGTCGCAGGGTACCGGCAGCCTTAACCAGGCCGGGCTAGACTTTTACGATAGGTTGGTAGATGGCTGTTTAGAACGCGGAATTGACCCGTGGGTAACCCTGTACCACTGGGATTTGCCCCAAGCCTTGGAAGATAAGGGCGGCTGGACCAACCGGGATATTATAAGCTGGTACTTAGAGTATGCCGAAGTGGTAGTAAATAAACTAGGCGACCGGGTACCGGCCTGGATGGTACTGAACGAGCCCTTGGCCTTTACCGGTTGCGGCTATTTTTTGGGTATACACGCCCCCGGCCGCCGGTGGCTAAAGAATTTTCTGCCGGCGGCCCATCACGCGGCTATGGTTACCGCCGAAGGTGCCCGTTTGCTAAAA
>CAZDEY010000001.1:33380-81267 GCA_964504565.1 uncultured Roseivirgaceae bacterium | reverse complement strand
CGCTACAGCCTACTGCCCGCGTAGGCTCTACCTTTAGCGGGGCGTGGGTAGAACCCCAGCGAACTAACCACCGAGCCGATGCCGCCGCCGCCCGGCGAGCCGATGCCCTGCTTAACCGCTTGTTTCTAGAGCCGGCTCTGGGCTTAGGCTACCCTACGGAAACCCTGCCGTTTCTGCAAAGAATAGAAAAATGGATGCTACCCGGCGATGAAGATAAGCTACCAGCCCCGCTAGATTTTGTGGGTCTTCAGTTATATACCCGCGAAGTAGTACGTCGCCACCTGTTCACTCCTTTGGTATGGGCGCAGTTAGTACCGGCCCAAAAGCGTAACGTGCCCACAACCCAAATGGGCTGGGAGGTTTACCCGCCGGCCATCTATAACCTGCTTATGCAGTTTAAGAAGTACCCGAACTTGCCCCCGCTGGTTATTACCGAAAACGGAGCCGCATTTACCGATCCGCCGCCTAATCGGTTGGGAATAATAGAAGACACAGCGCGTATAAAGTTCTTACAGGATTACGTAGCCGAGCTAGAGCGGGCCGTGGCCGATGGGGCAAAAGTAGACGGATACTTTATATGGACCTTACTGGATAATTTTGAGTGGGCCGAAGGCTACCGGCCCAAGTTTGGTTTGGTGCAGGTTGATTACGAAACGCAGGAGCGTAAAATAAAACAATCGGGCTACTGGTACGGCGAGTTGGTTAAGAAACACCAGGCTGGATTAGTAAGGCAATCTTAGCAACTAGTATACGCCCATATTAAATAAACTCAAAACAATCGTATCCGGCATAGTAGAATAAAGCAGTCCAAACTTTATTTGTATTAAAATTCCTGCCTTAAATAAAACGCTTCCTTAAGAGTTACCTGAGGCTTTTACACTAATTTTGCTGAGGTTGGCAATTGTGAACAAATATGCATTGTAATTACAAACAATACCAAAGAGAGCAGGTTCAGCCAGTAGATTAACAAACCTATGGCACTAAAAGCTCTATTTTTTAACTGTACCCTAAAGAAATCAGATAGCAAAGAACCTTCTAACACCCAAGCCCTTATTGACCAGGCCTGCAAGTTTTTTAAAGAACGGCAGGTGGAATGTGAATCCGTGCGGGTGGCGGACTATCAGGTTAAGTACGGCACCACCTCTAATGAGGGTGAGGGTGACGACTGGCCTAAACTTTTGAGTAAAATTGCGAAGGCTGATATATTTATTATGGCAACTCCGGTTTGGCGGGGCGACCGCTCGGCCATTGCCAAGGTAGTTGCCGAACGTATGGACGGCGTTTGGGACGATGCCGAGGGCGAATTAGGCCAGTATATGCCGTACAATAAAGTTGGTGGGGTGTTAGTAGATGGAAACGAGGATGGGGCCAAAACCTGCATCAGTCGTATATGTTTTGATATGCTGGAACACGGTTTTACGCTGCCGCCTAATAACCACGCGTACTGGGTAGGTATAGCCGGCCCCGGCCCCAGCTATATAGCTGCCGGCGGTCATAAACACCAGTTCACCAATCGTCAATTACTCTATATGGCAGAAAATATGGTACATACGGCTAGTTTGCTAAAGAAGAACCCTATTCCTTCTAACCTAAACAAACTAAGTAAGCAGGCTGAAGAAGTTAGCCAATAAACCAGAGGGCATATCATTTGTATTTCTTTATTAGTAAGAACCATACCAATCTGGGTGCTTAGTGTGTTATGTACTAAGAGAGTAGAGGTATATTTTCAAAGTTAAAGGCTCAATTCCGAAACCTTGGAGGTAACTTCATAACCAGATATTTCATACTATTTTTATAGCCTACCTGTAGGATTACCGATAAATTTAGGTTAGGTTGAAAAATTTAGTTGTAAGCCGCTGCCATGAATACTACTGCGAAGGAGCAGACCCAATTCTACCAAGTTTTTGCACTTGCTGCCACGCCCATGCTGGTGCTGGAAGATACCGGCCGGGTGCTTCAGTGCAATAGTGCGGCGGTTCAAGTGCTTCAGGCGGCCAATGTCGGGGCAATTATAGGCCAAGATCTTGCCGCCTGCCCGATATTACAAACGGCAGCTAACCAAATAGAGAAATCTTTAAGTAAACTTAGGCAGGCAACCCAAGCCTCTCCGGCTGAACTACATATTGCTGCCGGCGATCAGAATCTGAAAATCCGCCTGACTAAATTAACTACCGATACATCTTCCGGTCAACTGTTGGCCGAAATTCAGCCTTCCCCGTTTCACCCAATTGCCGAATCCCTTCAGCAGGTTTCCAATGCGGTACCCTCTTTACTCTGGAGTGCCAATGCCCAGGGAGACATTACCTACCTAAGCGATCGCTGGGCCCAATATACCGGGCAGCCCGTAGCCGAGGGCCTGGGGGCCGGGTGGGCTAGTATGATTCATCCGGAGGATATAGCAAACTTGCATACCCTCTGGAATAATGCACTAGCCAGCGGCACTATATACGAGGTTGAAGCCCGCTTTTATCATAAACCCAGCCAAACCCACCGCTGGATGCTGGTGCGCGCTCACCCCGTGCGCAATGAAGCCGGAACTATAATAGCCTGGTACGGCAGCGATACCGATATTCAGGATAAGAAAGAGGCCGAACTGGCTTTGCAAAAAGGTGCCGAAAAGTATAGGTTGGTGGGCCGCGCTACCAACGATGCTATATGGGACTGGAACCTGCTTACCAATGCCGTAGAGTGGAATGAGGCTACGCAGAAGGTGTTTGGCTACCGGGCCGCCGAAATTGGTAAAACCGCCGATTGGTGGTACGAAAATATTCATCCTGACGATCGTGAACGGGTAGTACACGGCATACACGAGGTTATTGATGCCAACGGACAAAGCTGGAGCGACGAATACCGTTTCCGGACCCAGGGCGGAGAGTACTTAACCGTACACGACCGGGGCTTTATAGTACACAGTGAAAGTGGTCAGGCTGTACGTATGCTAGGCTCCATGACGGACGTAACCAAAGCGCGGCAGGCGCAACTGGCCCTTACCGAAAGCGAAGCTCGTTTTAGGGCCCTAGCCGATGCTATGCCGCAAATTGTTTGGTCCACCCAGCCCGATGGGTACCACGACTATTACAACCAGCGTTGGTACGACTTTGTGGGCAAGCCCGAAGCTGAAACCGCCGGCGAGGGTTGGAACGCCCAGTTTCATCCCGATGACCAGGAACGTGCGTGGCAAGCCTGGCGCGAAAGCCTGGCTACGGGTAAGGAGTATGCAATTGAGTACCGGCTGCGCGAACGTTCCGGAAACTACCGCTGGTTTTTAGGCCGGGCTCTACCTATGTATAACGATGCCGGGGAAATTGTGCGCTGGTTTGGCACTTGTACGGATATTCAGGAGCAAAAAGATGCCGAATCCGCCCTGCGGGAAAGCGAATACCGCTTCCGTACTATAACCAACACCACCCCGGTAATGCTCTGGATAACTAACGCTGAACATCAGTGTACCTTCCTGAACCAAACCTGGCTAACGTATACCGGCCAAGAATTAAGCGAGGGCTTGGGGTTTGGCTGGCTAGATGCTATACACCCCGACGATTACGAACGAACTGCTGAAGTTTTCAAAAAGGCTACCCAACAAGGAACTCCGTTTACGTTAGACTACCGCCTGCGCCGCCCCGATGGCAGCTACAGTTGGGCTTTAGACTGCGGGGCGCCTATATATAACGAACAGGGCGAATTTAATGGTTATACGGGCTATGTAATTGATATTTCGGACCGACGAATGGCGGAAGAAGCCCTACGCCAGAGCGAATCGCGGTTTCGCCTGATGGCCGATGCTATTACCACCATTATCTGGACGGCCCAGCCCAATGGCAGTGTAGACTACTTTAACCAGCGCTGCTTCGATTATACCGGCCTTACGGCTGAAGAATGCCTGAACTGGGGCTGGCGGCCAGCACTTCACCCCGACGATCAGGAGCGATGCACTGAGGCTTGGCTCCATTCCGTACGGACGGGCGAAAAATACAATATTCAGTATCGGATTAAAGAAGGTAAAACCGGCAATTACCGCTGGTTTTTGCACCGCGCCGAGCCGGTACGTAATTCAGAAGGCGAAATTGAACTGTGGGTTGGGGTTTCTATTGATATTCATGAGCAGAAAATTGCCGAAGACCAACAGCGGGCTCTTAACCAACAACTGGAGCTAGCTAACCAGCGCCTACGCCGCGTAAACCAGGACTTAGATAACTTTGTGTATACCGCCTCGCACGACTTACGCTCGCCGGTAAATAACCTGGACGGCCTGGTTAAGCTAATGAGTAGCCGTATGGATACCGAAAATACGGCCAAGCAACACGAAATTTTGGAATTTATGCGCAGCGCGGTGGGCAGGCTGGGCAAAACTATACAGGAGCTTACCAATGTAGCCAAAGTGCAAAAAGAAAACAGCAGCCCACCGGAGCTAGTAGATTTGCGAGCTATGCTACAGGAGGTTTTGCCCGATATTGAACAGTTGATTACCTCTAGTGAAGGTACCCTTCAAACTGATTTTCAGGTACAAGACGTTGAGTTTCCGCCCCAGCATTTGCGCTCAATTCTATACAATTTACTTAGCAATGGGTTTAAATACCACCGCCCCGGCGTACCGGCGCAGGTTAAGGTTAGTACCCGGGCAACACCGCAGGGCGTGGAGCTTAGGGTTGACGATAACGGTTTAGGCCTTAGTAGGGCAGAGCAAGCTAAATTGTTTCAGATGTTTAAGCGCCTACATAACCACGTTGAAGGTACCGGAGTGGGCCTTTATACCGTAAAGAGAACCGTGGAAAACTACGGTGGTAGCATTTCGGTAAGTTCCGAAACCGGTCGTGGGTCCACATTTACCGTACATCTAAATCAGCCAAATGCTTCTTCCAGTGCTTCAGCTTCAGTCTCGGTTAGTACTGCTGAGTAAATGGAAGCTAAGCGTGCAACTATATTTTAGGCATTAAACAGAGTTGGGTAGCCTAATATTATATAGTTCTGCATACTCAAGTTTATAAAGGAATAGAGAATTGTAGTGTGAAGCTGAATAATAACCCATTGGCCTGTACTGAAGGGGTTTTTTGAAAGAAATGGCTTCATATACCTTTAGCCTGTTAAATTTGGTAGCAATACAATTTCAGGGGGCCTCTTCCTATAGAAGCATGGAAGAAATATTGAGCAATATCCTACTCCCTGTAGAATTTAAAGCAAAAAAAGCTCCCTCAACTAAGCTGAGGGAGCTGAAATAAAATAAACTAAGTGCTTAGCGGCAGGCTACTTTATAGGTTCTTCCGCCGAAGGATACGCTGCCACACTGGCGAGGGGCACCGTTTCTCTGATGAAGAATACCGGCTACCACCGGCGAGGCCATTGAGGTTCCGCTAAGGGTAGCGTAGCCACCGCCACGGTAGGTAGAGGTTACACTGCTACCAGTAGCAATCCAGTCAACCGGGCTGCCGAAGTTAGAGAACGAAGAGAACGATTCGCTACAAGTCATAGACGCTACGGTGTACACGCGGCTTAGGTTCTGGCAAGCAGGGTCGTAGAAAGCCGCATCATCCGATGAGTTACCGGCAGCTAAAGCAATTAACGACTGATCATTTAATCTTTCCAGAGCACTACGGTAAGCGCTTGAGCTTGAACAACCGGTGCGGTTCCGTGGTCCTAGGCTCATGTTTACTACGTCACCGGCAATATCATTAGCCGCTACGTAGTCCATGCCGCTAATAATGGTTGAGGTTGGCGCTGAGCCGGAGCCTAACACATCAACTGCTACTACCTGGGCACCGGCCGATACGCCAACTACACCAATGCTGTTGCTGATGGCACCGGCTATACCGGCTACGTGGGTACCGTGGCCGTTGCTATCATCCGGG
Organism: uncultured Roseivirgaceae bacterium; assembly: GCA_964504565.1. Lineage (GTDB taxonomy): Bacteria > Bacteroidota > Bacteroidia > Cytophagales > Cyclobacteriaceae > Cesiribacter. Next base: position 75,424 of record CAZDEY010000001.1, on the reverse strand, counting down.
CTGGAATCGGCAAATGAGCGAGAGAAAGTAGTATTCACGTTCAAGTCGGGGTGGTTTAAGTCAATGCCGGTATCTACTACCCAGATAAAGGTATTTTTTCCGGAGCCACTGGCCGCACCACCGGCATTAGAAATAGCGCAGGTTGTAGATTGAGCGGCTACCCGGGCATTACTTAAATCTTTGGGTAGTGTTTCTTCAGTATATACTGCTTCTACCTCAAAATCTAAGGTTACCATCCGATCCTGCTCAATAAAGTCTACGCGCGGGTCGTTCTGAAGCTGGGTAAGTTTGTTCTTGTCCAGCTTAGCCACAAACCCACTGTATACCGAGGTAAATTCAGCTTTTACCTGAGTAGTAGCAATACTGTTTTGCTTATAAAACTCATTCAGGTCTTTTTTGGCCCGGGCAATGGCCTGCTGGCTATACTCCAGTTTGCTGGCTCTATCGGTAAATGCCGGTTCGTTCACTCGGCCGGAAGCCATAGAGCCTTCTTTAAATATTACAATGTACTGGTCAGGAATTAGCTGGTCGGCACCAACTGCTTCCTCAACTAGCTTTTGATCCAGCATTGAGGACTCGTCCTCAGCGCAGGAAAACATAGTGCCGCACAATGCAGCAGTGGCCAATAATAATTTGGTCTTTTTCATAAAAAAATAAATAGTGGTTGGTTAAAATGTTGTTCTGCAATATATTCAGTAATAATTTAATAACGCAACACTATTGCAAGAAAAGTGAAATATATTTTTTGAAAAGTTGATGCGAATAAGAATTAGAAAAATAACATACTGTAAATCAGCGGAATAATATCATAAGAGACAGAATCGTAAATTCCTTAGTGAGGCTAAGTAATATGAACGTCTGTTTAATTCAGTCTTAAATAATAAAGATTCTTAACCTTAATTTAATCTACAATTAACTTAGGTAAACGTATTAGAAATGGTAAGCAAGCAAGACGCAAGTATTAAAAATCTGTAATAAATATTAATTCGTTTTTATCGCCTATATAGTTATGGCATATTTTATACCCTTAAATTTCAAATATTAGAAAATTGAAAAGCCAGCTTAACTTGCAAAGCTTAGCTAAATACAATTGGCTTTACTGCACTAGGTTTTAGTTACCGCAGGGCTGACATCAGAAATTTGGACTGCGGCTAACGGCCATTTTGCATTACCCTGAATTTAATTCCACACAATTATGTTGCCGTACCAACGTTCATTATATGCAACAAAATTGCGTTTAAGGCATGGCTTACGTAATTTGCCTTGGTATTTAAATTTAGTATGGTAAAAACCCAGTCGCTGCATTTTGCTTATAGCCCGCAAACCAGTTTTCACTTTCCAGATATTCAACTGGATAAGGGAGAAAACCTGCTGATTTTAGGCGAATCGGGTATTGGCAAAACTACGCTGCTGCACTTACTGGCGGGGCTCCTAAAGCCCAATTCGGGTTACGTTGAGCTGATGGGCACTTCTTTGCAAGCACTTTCCCTGGCCCAACTAGACCAGTTTAGGGGCCAACATATCGGTTTGGTTTTTCAGCGGCCGCACTTTATAAAAACCCTTAGCGTGCAGGAAAATCTGGCGTTGGTGCAGTACCTGGCCGGCAAAGCGCCCGACCAGCAGCGTATACGCGAAGTGCTGAATAGCCTAGGCATTGGGCATAAAAGCAGCCATAAGCCGTACCGGTTGAGCCAGGGTGAGCAGCAGCGGGCCGCTATAGCGCTGGCGGTAGTAAACCGGCCGCAGCTTATACTGGCCGATGAACCAACCGCCAGCCTCGATGATAAAAACTGTGCGCGGGTGGCGGAATTGCTGCAGGAGCAGGCCGCTGGTACGGGGGCTCAGCTCATTATTATTACCCACGACTCCCGACTGAAACCTTACTTCAACCGAACGTTGGCCCTATGAACATATTCCGACTGAGCCTTCGCAACATGCTTAGCCGGCCACTTAGTACCAGCTTAAGCCTTATACTCCTGGCCTTAGGGGTAGGCATCATTTCCCTGATTCTCCAGATAAACCACCGTATTCAGGCCCAGCTAGACAATAACCTACGGGGCATTGATATGGTGATGGGAGCCAAGGGCAGTCCCCTGCAGCTTATACTTTCGGCCGTGTACCATATTGACGACCCTACCGGCAATATTTCGCTTCGCGAGGCCGGCAAACTGCAACATAACCGCCTGGTGGCCTCCAGTGTGCCGCTTTCCTACGGCGACAGTTACCAGGGATTTAGAATAGTGGGCACTACTCATCAGTATCCGGAACTTTACGCAGCCACCTTGGCTCAGGGCCGGCTCTGGCAAAAACCGCTGGAGGTTACCCTTGGGGCCGGCGTTGCCCAACAGTTAAAGTTAAAACCGGGCGATACCTTCAGCGGTGCTCATGGCTTAAGCGAGGGGGGCGAAACCCACGAGGAACACGCTTACCGGGTGGTAGGTATACTCAATTACAGCAATTCGGTGCTGGATCAGCTTATACTTACCGCCACCGAAAGCGTTTGGCAAGTACACCAGCACGAGCATGCTGGGGGTGAGCATAACCATGGGGAAGCTGAAGAGGAAGACACAACGGCCGGGGAACAAGAAATAACCGCGATGCTGGTAAAATTCCGAAGCCCAATGGGCATGCTGCAGTTACCCCGTATGATTAACGAAAACACTACGATGCAGGCGGCCGTACCCGCCTACGAAATCAGCCGCTTGTTTAATCTTATGGGTGTTGGCCTGGAAACCCTGCGTACCCTGGCGGTAGTAATTATGGTAGTGTCGGGCCTGAGTGTGTTTATTAGCCTCTATAATGCCCTTAAGGACCGAAAATTTGAATTGGCTCTAATGCGTACCTACGGGGCCAGCCGGGGGCAATTAGTGTGGTTAGTGGTGCAGGAAGGCGTATTACTTACCCTTCTCGGCTTTGTTTTAGGTATACTGGGTAGCCGGCTGGGCTTATGGCTAACTACTGAACTGGTAGCGGCTAACTATCATTATGATTTTACAAGTTGGGTATGGTTGCCCGAGGAAAGCAGGCTATTGCTAGCGGCTCTAGCCCTGGGCTTACTGGCCTCGCTGCTTCCGGCCCTGAAGGCTTTTAATATTAACATTTCTAAAACTTTGGCTAATGGCTAAATTACTACTTGGGTGGGTGCTGCTGGTGGCGGCTCCGGGCTACGCGCAAACCGAAATAAACTGGCGAATCCTCAGCGATGTTCGCTTTACCGATAAGTACAGCGAGGAGGTTCAGGCCTACTTTTACTACCCAACCTTTGGCAAGTCGGTAAAAGCGCTGGAGGGCAAAGAGGTGTACATGAAGGGGTATATGTTAGTTATTGACCGCAAGGCTGGGCTATACGTACTTTCGCAGAACCCCTTTGCCTCGTGTTTTTTCTGCGGCAGTGGTGGGCCGGAATCCATAGTTGAGTTAAAATTAAAGGCTGGCCACCCCAAATTTAGCATGGACGAGGTGGTTACCGTAAAGGGCCGATTAAAGCTTAACCAAGACGATATCTACCAGTGCAATTATATACTGGAAGATGCCGAGGTGTACGAGGAGTGACAGGCTCACTTTAATAATTGCTATACACGCTACGATATGTAGCAAAAAAGCATACCGGTTAAGGTATGCTTTCAATTGCTTAAGTAAAAAGACTAATTAGTTAAACTTACAACTACACAAGTAAAGAATTACCGTATGTCGACTACTAGATCAGTATGCTATATAAATCTTACTACTTAGATCTTGATACTTATATCCTCTAGTAAATCGAAAGTTTAGGCGTTGTCTTCCATCGTTTCGGTTTCAGCGTGCTCGGCTTTCATTTGCTCGTGCTCGGCCTTCATGTTTTCGTGTTCCTGCATCAGCTTATCGTGTTCCTGGCGCATAGTATCGTGCTCGGCCTGCATGGTTTCATGATCCTGCTTCATTTGTTCGTCAGTAATTTCGCCTGAAGCGTGCTGCTCTTCTAATTCTTCGTGCTTCTGAATTAGCTCCTCGTGCTTGTCAATAAGCGCCTGGTGGTTACTTAGGATGGCTTGGTGATCTTCTTCAATAGCCAGGTGAGCGCTATCGGCCTCGCCCTCGCTCATTTCGCGGTGCGCGGCAATAAACTGCTGGTGCATTTCTTCCATTTCGGCGTGGGCCTCCTCCATCTGCTCGTGGTTAGCCTCCATTTCGTCGTGGGCGGCTACCATTTCCTGGTGCTCGGCCGACTCCGACGGGTTAGAGTCGCAACTGCCGGCTAGTAGGGCACCGCTGGCTAAAACGGCTACCCAAAGGTTGTTAGTAAAGTTTTTCATAGGTTTGGTAATTGTATAAGGAACAAAATTGTAAAGATTTTACCGGATAATCAAAGCGTTGGTAGAAGCTATATAAATCCACGGGCGGATTCGAACCGAAAATCTATTAATGCAATAATGTTGCATTAATACCGTAAAGCCTTATCTTTGTATAAGCACAGCACGCAACAATGATTGATCTAGTAAGAAAAAATTCGGACGAGCTGGGTATGGTAGGTTCAGCGCTTTGCATAATCCACTGCCTGGCTACCCCCTTTCTCCTGGTGTTCCTGGCGGCCAGCCCGTATAGCCAAGTTGGCAATTACTACTGGTGGACCATGCTGGACGTAGTTTTTCTCGGCGTTTCCGTTCTGGCGGTTTGGATAACCATTCAGCGTACGGCTTTTCGGTGGATTAAAATCGGCATGGTAGTTTCCTTGCTCCTGCTGGCGTTTTTCATTTTTAACGAACGCCTGGAAGGTATAGAATTTCCGGTAGATATGGTGTACTTCCCGGCCGTAGCTTTGGTGATACTACATATAATTAACCTGAGAAAATGCCGGTGCGAAACCGCTTGCTGCGACGATATTCAATCCTAAAATAAATGATGTTAGGGGCTTTTCGCTATTGGCCAGAATTTTTATTAACTATATTGATTTCTAGAAGCTTCAAATGGCATTAACATCTACCTAAAGCAAGTTTAATTTGAAAGGCTTTCAGGAACAATTAGCAGGAGGACATCCTAATTCACTGGGCAATACTGTTGAGGTTGTAGATGCCGTACTGGCTCAAAATGACCTTTTTGCTGAATTATTTAATTGCTATTTTAGTGATGACGAAGTTGTACGGCTCCGTACTTCAAACGCCATGAAGCGTATTGGCCAACGGAATAAATCTCTACTGGTTCCGTATCTGGATAGATTTCTAACCGACATTGCCCGCCTAAACCAAGCTTCTGCCCAGTGGACTTTAGCCCAGTTATTTAGCTTATTGGAAAACGATTTGGATAGTAATCAACGCAGACGGGCAAAAGAGCTTATGAAAAATAACCTGGCCAATCATACTGATTGGATTGTACTTAACCAAACCATGGCTACCTTAAGCGACTGGGCAGAAAGCGATGCGGAGCTAAAGGTTTGGCTTAAGCCTCATTTACAACGTTTAGCGGCGGACGATCGGAAATCGGTTTCGGGCAGGGCTCAGAAATTTCTAAAGCAATTCCATACTTAACCGGCCAATTCTAACGAAGCTACATAAGTATTAAGCTACTAGAAAACCGCAGTTTTAGGATATCGCAATTTTTTTATGACAAATCATACCATAAATTTATATTCATGAAAAATACCGCACTTTTTATTTTACTTACACTCTTGACAGGCTCGCTCATGGCGCAAACTATTGAAGGGGATTGGAACGGAAAACTTAGTGTTTCCGGGCAGGAAATCCCGCTAGTGTTTCACTTCTCAGGTCCCGATAACGCACTAACAGCTACTATGGACAGCCCGGCCCAGGGGGCTACCGGCATACCGGTTGAAAAAGTAACCTATACCGACGGGGAACTAAACCTCTCGGCCATGGGTGGGCAAATTACCTATACCGGTAGGGTTGCCGACCAAACCATAGAAGGTACTTTTAAGCAGATGGGTAACGAAATTCCGTTTACCCTAACCAAAGGCCAAATGGAAAAGCCCGGCAATACCGCCCTGCCTAGTTCCGAGGCCGAGTTAGACGCCCTGGCCGCTAAAGAAACCGGTACTTACAAATACAGCGTGGCCGACTACTTTGCCAAGCCGGTATCTTCGTCCTTTCAGCTTTCGCCCAACGGAACCTATATGAGCTACCGCGAAAAAGATGAAAAGCTGAAGAACCACGTGTATGTAAAAAATATAAAAACCAACGAAGTTAAGCGCGTAATTACCGAAGGCGAAGAACTGGTACGAGGCTACGGCTGGGCTAACGATAGCCGACTAATCTATATTATGGATAAAGGGGGAAACGAAGACTACCACCTGTTTGCGGTAAATGTTGACGGCTCGGACGGAAAGGAGCTTACCCCCTACGAGGGCGTTAAGGTTAACATACTGGAGTCTTTGAAGGAAGATAAGGATCACATGATCATCTCCATGAATAAGAACAACCCGCAGGTATTCGATCCTTACAAAATTAACATTATTACCGGCGAAATTGAGCAACTGTACGAAAACACCGACCTGGCCAATCCTATTATGGACTATCAATTTGATAAGGATGGCAAACTGCGGGGTTTTACCCGGCTTAAAGACGGCATCAATTCCGAAATTTACTACGCCGTAGAGCCGGGCGATTATAAGTTGATGAAGACGACCAAGTGGGACGATAACTTTGCCATACTTAGTTTTAACTACGCCACCGACTACCCGCACGATGCCTACGTGCTTTCCAACCTAACCTCCGATAAGGCCGAAATTTACCTCTACGATTTGGCTAAAGATAAGGTAACCAAAAAGCTGTTTTCTAATAAAGATTACGATGCCGGCGGGGCCTCCATCTCGCGCAACCGCAACTGGGAGTTGGACTACTTTAATTACGAAGGGGAAAAGTATACTATAATTCCGGTAAGCAATTACTATAAGAAGCTGCACAGTCGTTTACAAAAAGAGTTTCCTAATCATGATTTTTACCTTTCTGATAAAACCGACGATGAAAGCCAGTACCTGATTTATGTAACCAGCGATAAGCTGTACGGTAAGTATTATTCCTACGATGTAGCCAAAAACCAGATTAAATTACTGTACGACCTAATGCCGCAACTGAAGGAAGAAGATATGGCTGAAATGCGCCCTATCTCGTTCAAAAGTCGCGATGGCGTTCAGTTGCACGGCTACATAACGCTGCCTAATCAAGCGCTGGAAGGCCAAAAAGTGCCGGTAATTGTTAATCCGCACGGGGGGCCTCAGGGCATCCGTGATTCCTGGGGCTTTAACCCGGAAGCGCAACTGTTTGCCAGCAGAGGCTACGCTACCCTGCACGTTAACTTCCGGATTAGCGGCGGCTACGGTAAAGAGTTTTTCCGCAGCGGCTTTAAGCAAATTGGCCGCAAAGCTATGGACGACGTGGAAGACGGCCTGAAATACGTGATTGATCAGGGTTGGGTTGATAAGGACAAAGCCGCTATTTACGGCGGCAGCCACGGGGGTTACGCGGTACTGCGCGGCCTAACCAAAACGCCCGATTTGTACGCCTGCGGGGTAGACTACGTAGGCGTAGCCAACCTGTTTACCTTTATGGAAACCATACCGCCCTACTGGGCACCTTACCTGCCGATACTCAAAGCGGTATGGTACGATCCGGCCGTAGCCGAGGAGAAGAAAATTATGGAAGAGGTATCGCCGGTTTTCCATATTGATAAAATCAAAAAACCGCTGTTTGTGGTGCAGGGAGCGAACGACCCGCGGGTAAATATCGACGAGAGCGACCAAATAGTGAAAGCCCTGCGCGACCGCAATATGGAAGTACCCTATATGGTGAAGTACGACGAAGGCCACGGTTTTGCCAAAGAAGAAAACCGTATGGACTTGTACGAAGCTATGATGGGCTTCTTTGCGCTTCACTTAAAATAAAGTAGCCATTCTAGCTAAGAAACCGTGCAGAACAAGGAAGCCCTGAATCTGCACGGTTTTTTTATTGCTTCGAAGTGTATACTAGAAGCTACACTAGCGCAGGACTTAGTCCTGTGACTATATTTCTTGGTATTCACAATAAAAAAGTAAGGGACTGTTTCAAACACTTTATTAATGTACGACTCAGCAAAAAACCGTATTTTCTGAATTTAGGAGGGTTTATGAAGAAGCAAAGTCGCTTTATAAGTAGTATTCACTACCTTATTACACAGCCTCACAAAAGTGCACCAAATAAGATATATGAATAATTCAATTAGCAGATTCCCCTAAAATTTGTTCCGTTGCTCTCCACAAATTCGGAGAATGACGGCGATATTCTCGCACCTGTAGTACTCAAAATACTCCCTTTCCTAGGTCTGTGTCCTCACAGACTAACCCTTTTTACAAGACCTATTATGGTGTTAATAATTCTAATACCTTTTTAGCTTTATAGGTAGAAACCTTATAAGTACCTTAGTGAAAAAAGTCTGTGAGGACACAGACCAGGGGGTAGAATACACATTAAGAACCTTAATTTGAGGTTTGCGGCAGGAACTAAGTCTTGGCAATAACCCATAAGCCTACCTACGCATTTCTCAGCAATAACATGAAACAGGTAATTTTATACGGCTTCATCCTTCTCAGCGCTATGGCCTGCGGTGAAGAAACGGATAAGGCCGAAAACGGAGGAGCCGAGCCGGAATACGATTTAGGTTATTCCGTAAAAAGAACATTGGAACACGATAGGAATGCCTTTACCCAAGGCTTGGTATTTCATAATAATAAACTTCTGGAAAGCACCGGGGGAGATAGCTCGTGGATTGCCGAATACGATATTGAAACTGCGGCCTATACCAAAAAAGCTACGCTGGAAAAATTCTACTTCGGCGAGGGAATAACCGTTCTGAACAATAAGGTGTACCAACTAACCTGGAAGAGCCAGCTCGGTTTTGTGTACGACCTGAATTCCTTTGAGAGAATTGGCACCTTTACCTATGATTTTGAAGGCTGGGGAATTACCCACGATAACCAACACCTTATACTAAGCGACGGCACCGATAAACTGCACTATTTCGATACCCTTAGCCTGACCGAAAAATTCACCAAATCAATTCGGTTTAATAACCAAAAGGTCAGTAAACTTAACGAACTGGAGTTTATTAATGGATACATCTACGCTAACCAGTGGCAATCTAACCAAATACTGAAGATAGATACCGGCTCATCAACCGTAATTAAAACCTACGACTTTAGCGCCGTAGCCCGGGAAAACAAAATGATAAACCCCCAGGCCGATGTACTAAACGGCATAGCCTACAATCCGGAAAACAATGACGTATATATAACTGGCAAGCTATGGCCGTTTCTGTACGTAGTTCGGTTTAAGAAATAGCGATAAGGCGAGTGCAAGCTTAGAAAGATGCAAGGACATTGGAACGGTTACGGATAAACCGTATGCCTATATGTAATTTGGCAACTGCCGGCACCATCTGACTAAAACCTGAGAAACAAAAAATAGCCGCAGGCTTTCGCCTACGGCTAAAACAGCAAAAACAGCTAAAGAGGATTTACGGGGCTGAATCTACTGTACAGTGAAGCCATTGATATTGATGCTGGTAACCTTAGCCGGCAGGTCAATGGTATGCACGTGCGTTAGGGTAGCAATATCCAGCACCTTAACTTGTGTGCGGTTGGGGGCCAGTACGTACAGAAATTTATCCGACGTTACCAGTACGGGGTCGGGCACTTCCTGGCTCATTAGGCTTTCTACCACCCGGGCGTTATCAGGTTGGGGCGAAACTGGTATGTTAGCCATTTCTACGATACGCTCGGTAATTTTAGCCCCGGTAGTGCCACTGAATACCATTACTTTGTTAGTAGCTACTTTGTTAGCATCCACTTGTTGGGTGTGTACTACAAAGTATTGGCCGTCGCCGCTGAACATTTCGCCCTTAACATCGCCGCCGCTGTAGATTTGGGTCATGGTTTTAGCTACCGGGTCAATTAGGTACTCGCCCAACGATCTGGCCCGGCCAAAGAATATGTTGCTGTTGTCGTGGCCCTTAACGGTACCTATCCAGTTGCCGGAGGCAGAGTTCAGACCCTCAATATTTTCGATCAGGTCGATATTTTGAGCCTCATCTACTACAATTATTCCGTCAGTCGAGCCAAAAACGCCGTATTCGCCGTTAACCGCATCGCCGTGGATGTTCATTACCACTACGCCGCCATTATCGTTAATAAGCTGTCCGTCGGCGCTTACAAACTTTACCATTTGCGGAAGTGCCGGGTTTGCCCCTTCTACTGTAAGATCCTGAAAGGTGGTGGCAAACAGGCCATTACCCAGCCTAAAGCCGGCCCCGTGGTGAGCGGTGGTTGCAAAAGAATTATGTACCTGCGGTTGGTAACCAGGAATTCCTAACTGAAGCTCATTAACGTGCGTAATTGAACCGTCACCATCGTTAAAAATTACAATATGGCCCTCCGAACTGGCGTAGTGGGTAGGAACCGGCGCGGTAACAACTTGATTCAGCCAGCGGGCGGTCTCATCGTGCCCGTGGTCTACGTGGTTAATTATACCGGAATCGAAGAAGCGTACTTCATTGCCCGCGCGGTTAATCTGCGTTATATATTGGCCGGAATTGCTGGTGTAGTAGCGGGCGCCTTCCACCAGATCGCCGGGCACCGTGCGCATAATTGTACCAGTTCTGGCTTGCATTAGGTCAATTTTATCCTCATGCATCAGGGCCAGGCGGAACCATTCGCTTTCTTGCCGGGAAAACGGTTCCGGAGTAACGTCAACATCATCGTCGCAGGCAGTAAATAGCGCCAGCGCCGCCAGCATAAGGGGGTACTTGGACGGATTGTACTTCATCTTGAATAAAAATTACTGATTGAAATGTTTTACTGTAATGTTGTTATTAGCATCCTCGGCCCAAATAACCAGGCGGTTATTCTGAAGCTGCGAGAAGAATTCGGCATTGTTCTGAAATAGCGTTTCCAGATCTATGGAGGTTGAACCCGGCAGGTCTACACCCTTATTGGGGCGGGTAAGGTGGGGCCAAGCCGATTCGCCCCAAATCCACTCCTTCACCAAACTACCTTCCTGATTGGGACGGCTGGCGTCGTAGTTGGTGATGTATACCCACAGAAATACAATATCCGATGAGGCCGGGTGGTCGGTATTGCGGGCTACGTGTCCTTTAATCTTCCGGCCAGGTATATCCAGCGTAGTTAGCTCCACCCGCGGCGCGTAGGCCCGCTGAAGGTAAAGAGTGGTGTGGTAGATGCTGTTATTCTGGTAGCTGGTTTCGTTATTTTCTCTATCGGTAGCCTGAATAGAAAAGTGGTACGGACCGGCCAGTAGCAAATCGCCCGCCGCAATATTGGGGTTGCGCTCGTCCAGGTAAATTTTTATACCGTCCTGAGGGTTGCTGATAAAGAGTTGGGGGTTAGGTATAGCCTCTTCCCTAATTATTTGAAAATGGCTGAAGAGCTTAAAGTTGTTGTTCCGGGCTATCCGGCCGTGGGTGTGCCCATCGAACCCGGTGTGCGATTCAATCTTGATTTCCTTAATGCCCGTTTGGTCGGTAACGGTAAAAACCAGCGGAATTTCCGTAGCGCCGGCGGGTACACTGGCAAAGTAGCCCGGCTGAACCTCGGCCTGCCCATCGGTAGCCCTGATTTGCGGAGCCTCTAAGTCAGCTTCGGGATCGGTATCGGATAAGCAAGCCGATACCAGCGGAAGGAAAATTATATACCAAAATCCTAAATTCTTCACAGCCAAAAGATAATTATGCAACAATGATGCAAATTTATGAATGCAACATTGTAATAAAAGAGTTTGGCCGAAAATTTTTTATTCTAGATTGATGGGCAGCCGCAGGGCTACCATAAAGTTACGGCCCTGCTCGGGCAGGTTAAGCAGGCGGTAGCGGCTGGTATGCATAAAGTAGGCCGTGTTGAGCAAATTGCGCCCACTTAGGCGGCACGTAACGGCCTGCCGCCCAAGCTTAAGCCCTAAATTGATACCAGCATCCAGTATAAAACTATCGGGGGTGGGTCGTTCGCCCTTATCAATTCTTTCCTGGGCAAAATTATAGCGCCCCGCTGCAAAAATTCCCCACTGATTAAACCAGCCGGAATTCTCTACTTGGGTAGAATAGGTAAGGGTAGAAAAAACCGAGGCCGGCGGGGTTAAGGGCAGCGGCCGGCGCTCATCCAGGTTCACGTTCTGCACAAAATCTACGGCCAAATCGGCCTGAAGCTTAAAGGGAAACCGGTAGCTGCCCGATAGCTCGTAGCCGTTAAACAGGGCATCGTTTTGCGTATACCTCCACTTGGTGCCCCCGCCGGTGGGCAAATCGGTAAACTGGCCGCTGGGGTCCAGGTAAATATAATTGCGGTAGTAACCCATATAAGCCGCCACCTCCAGCAGCAAATTATCCGTTTGGTGCAAATAGGTAAAATCGGCCTGGTAGCCGTTTTCGGGCGTCAGGTTTTTATTACCCACTTCGTGCCGATAATTGCCGTGGTGCACGCCGTTGCTGCTCAGTTCAATAGCGGTAGGAAAGCGAAAGCTATTACCTAAATTCAGCTTAAGATGGTGCCGGTCAGTAGCCTTATATATAGCCCCCACCGCCCCGCTAAAATTCTCAAAATTTCGGTTGAAGCTGGGGGTGCGTTCGGTATAGGTTCCGGTTGGTTGACGGGTCGTCCGGTCGTAGTCGGGTTGCAGATGCTGCTGTATACTATGCGCTCCCCGGTCGTAGCGAAGGCCGCCGTTTACCGTTAGTTTAGGACTCAGCTCGTAGAGGTGGTAGTGGAATATCCCGGCTTGGGTACTGGTAAACTCCGGAAGTAAAAATTCAAAACCCGCTTTTTGGTTATCCATAAGCTGAAACTGCCCCCCGGAGATAATCTGATGTGCCGGGCTGGGGTTAACCTGGTGCCGCAGGTTGGCGGTATAGGTGCTAAGGTACAGACCCAGAGCCAGGTTAGAACCGGCCAATTCGGCCGGGATGCCGTGCGCGCCGGGGAACGACATTTCCTGCCGGGTATTATACTGAAAGCCCAAATCTACCTCCAGGCTGTGGTTGCCCAGCAAAAGAGTAGTATTGCTGGTCAGCATATTGTGCTGATTTTCTTGCCGGGGCGTATCAATATCGCGGTGGCGGCCTTGGTGGCGCAGGTTATAGGCCTGGGGCAGGCCAATAGCCCCGCTAAAAATTCCGGCCTTCTGGTTAAAGCTACTAAACTGCAAACTGGTTTTCAGGCGGGCCGAGTAGTACCCTACCTGACCACTAAAGTGCAGTTCGTTACCGGCGGTATTTTTAAGCCGGTTCTCATATACCGGCAAATTGAAGCCGGCGTAGGTAAATTCATTGGCCGGTATAGTATAATCGCCGTAGTCCTGGTGGGTTAGGCGGGCACTGTAGTACCAGGCATTCTTCCTTCCTTTATACCCCAGCGAATTGGCTACCGCCCGGTTATTGGTTTGGTACTGGGTATTCAGTTCCAGACGGTGGCCGTTCTCACTTAGCGGGCGGTTTTCTTTAATCCGGATTACCCCGCCCATGCCATCGGAGCCGAAAAACAGCGAGGCTGGCCCTTTAACTATTTCCACCCGTTCCACATCAAAGGGATCAACCTCCAGGCCGTGGTCGGCGCCCCACTGCTGGCCTTCCTGCTTTATACCGCGATTTACTACAGCAATCCGGTTGAAGCTCATGCCCCGAATAACCGGTTTAGCAATGCCTACGCCTACGTTTATAGTATTTACCCCCGGCAGGGCAGCCAGCGCGCCGGAGAAGGTACCGGTACTGTTGCGGGCAATAAAGTCCTGGTCAATAGTAACCACCGATTGCGAATTATCGATGGCTTGCTGAAGAAGGCCGGGTTCCACTACGGTTACTTCCTGCAGGGTAGCTACGGCTTCTTCTAAAACTACTTTAATGTTCGAAGGATCCGGTAGCTCGCTCAGGTGTACGCGCTGGGTTTGGTAGGCCACGTGCTTAACCTCCAGATACTCCGGTTGGGTTGGGCCGGAAATTGATATAGTAAATTTGCCCTGCCCGTTGGTAAGCGTACGTTGCTGCTGAGGGTACCAGCTCACCACCGCCGATTCCACCGGCGCGCCCTGGCCATCAACAACCCGGCCGGAAATGGTTTGGGCGGTACCCCGCTTAGCCGGCAGCACCGCTAAAACAACTAGATAGGAAACTATACAGAAGAAAAATTTCGGAAGGGGCATAGCCAGGTTAAAAAGTAAAAAGCAACAAGGTTGCAAATATAGCAAGGTAATGAAATTTTCTTACTTATTTTTATGGGATTGTAGAAATCAGCTATTGATTAGCTTAACAGACTTAACTTCGCTAGGCCTGATGCTATGCTGGGGATGATAGTTACCGACTTAGTATTTTAGGAAAGGGATATTGAGGGTGTATTTAGCTAAATGCGTGGCAATTGTAAACGCACTGGCGGTGCTGTTATAAGTTGGAAATCGGCGAAGGAAATTAGCGAGATTTTGCTAGTGCCTCCTATTTACTGTTTCTTCCATACCTGTTAAAATCTTGACCAGCAAGCGACGACTCTCTTCAATGGCGTTATCAAGGTACTTAGTCATAGCCGTAGCCAGTTTATCTCTGGTTTGGGTTAATATTAACTGAAGCCGATTAACCAACTGCTCGTTTGGTTGGGCTATGGTACCAATTTTTCTGCCTAGTACCTGGGCTGCCAGTTCTGTTTCGTTGTACTCCTCTTTGCTTTCCTCCAGCGCGAAGAGATCGCTATGATGTTCCCAAATTTCTTCATCGTGTATTGTAAAGAAATGCTGAATTATATAACAGATGTCGGCCACATCACTACTACGCATTTCGGGTCGATCGCTCCAGGCTATAAGTTTAAGCAAAACGATGCCTGGTAGCGAGCAAAATTTAAATTTACTCACCCCTTCCAGTTCAACTTCGGGCAAATCCGATTCATAGATTTCTTTAAATCCATCTACTTTCAGATCGGTTAAGCCAACCGAAGCTACGCTGATGCTATTATTATCGGTTATATCTTCAAACGGCATTAAATCTACTTCTTTACTATTTTTCCAGAGAAGCACTAGCGGATTCTGCTTGTATTTACTAAAACCTTCTTCCGCAATCAGGTAGGCTCGTAGTTCTTCGTACTTGCTTTCATCCCTTATCAGTACTGCAAAATCTATATCATCCGTTGCTCGTTTCTGCGGTAAATCATGAATACCAATATGTACATCGCGAGCTACCGCACCTACCAGGTAAAAATCTATATCGAATTTTTCGAAGCCTCTTTCCAGCGCTTCCAGCATGGGTACCAACTCCGCATCTTGCCTAAGCTTCTGTAAATCTATCTTGTAAGAACTCATTAAAAATTCGTTGGGCGGTTTCTATACATCGTTTATCACCGGTATTAATCAGGTCAGCGTAAATTAGTAAGGGTGGTACCACTACTTTAGTAGCTTCCTCGTCTTCCCAAAATTTTTTGTATACCCAAATTTTACCAGCGGGGTCAGGGCGCAGGCGGTAGTTTCGAATGAGGTCAGCTTTACTTTCGGTGCTGTAAAGCGTAAATATTTCAGGCTTCAGGTATCCGGTCAATAGATTAGCGCCTGGCTCGCCTCCCCACCAGCTCTGTTGTTCGTTTAGTACAATTTCTTGCCAGTTGTATTGCTGGTTTTCTTTAGCAAAGTTAAAGCGGCCTATTTCTATTTTTGGCTTCAATACTTTCTGGTAGCTAATCACCCATTTTTGCAGCAGTTCAGTTCGGTTTATTAAACGGAAAGTAGTCCGGCTTTCCGGTACCAGAAACCCATCCGCCTTTAAACCGCTTAGCACATTGCTTACGTTACCCAAGGCGGTACCAGCTTTCTCAGCTATTTCGCGCTGGGTTTTATTGATAGCTTCCTCGTGTAGCAAGAAATAAAAAACTACCTTTAAGCCCGTCTTGGTAAAAGCCCGGTTTAACTTTTCACCAGTATCCGGTAGCGGCTTTTTCCCGTCTATGTAAATCAGGACTCGTTTTGTTCCAAGCTGATTTAGGTAGATGTTTCCGTTAGCTTCTATATAGGCTAATTGTTCGCTTCTTAACTCGGATTTTACCTTAGTAGCTATTTTCTCAGCTACCAAAATATAATTAGGACGGTACCGATCGGCTCGAATAAGTATCTGAGGTAGCTGGGCATTATTTACAATTTTCTTTACCTCAACCACAAATCTGAACCTGTCTCCATTTATGGTAACATAGACCTCACCATCTACCTCTTTCGGCCCAACGCTTTTATCCCACTCTATATCGCATTCTATATCTTGCTTTAACTGGTAAGCTGCACGTTGTACAATATCTTTATGAGTCATGTTCACTTTTTTATTTTGTTCACAATTGGTGAACAGAACTAATTAGTGAACAAATATAAGAAAAAGTACGAGTTTGTAATTAGAGCAATTATTGATTCTAGGCTTGGGCTTAAAAGCTTCCACTCTGGTCTGTGAGGACACAGATCAGAGTGGAAGCACGGGAATCTAAACGGTAACGCCTTTCCCCTTCTTCCCGGCTTTGGCTTTTTCGGCTTTAATGCGCTCTAGTAGTACGCTGGCGGGTTCGTCCTTGGGGTTTTGCGGTACCAATTCTCCCCTAAAGGCTTTGGCCAGTACCGCCTGCGGCAGCGCATCTATTTTTTGTTTTAAGCTATGGTACTGCGCTTCTATAGCATCCGCTGCGGCAAATAAGGATTCAACATGTTCAACAACAATATTTTGTTGTTGAACTGTAAGAATAGGAAAAGGAAGTGATTTGACAATCTTTTGGTTAAGATTAACCATAGTAGAACCCACTGAATTTGACTCTAAAAAATTTATAGTGAATGGGCTTCGCAAATACAGACTTAAAAAATCAGAATTTATATCACTAGACTTTTTAATAACCAAAGAGCCTGTACCGCAAATCATGTTTTCTTTACTATTATACTTTGCAGCTCTACCCATTTCTCCTCGCCTGCCAATAATCACGTCCCCTTCTTGTAGAAGCCATCTACCAAGTTCATTTGCTTTTATTGTATCAACAGTAACAGAGATGTCAGGATATATTTTACCATCTTTTATATGACTGGGATTAATTACAGGGGTACCGCCTTCAATGTAATCATGCTTATGGAGTGCACTCCCAAAGGGTCCAGTCTGAATTTCAACATTAAAATCACCAAAAGGCTTAAGTTCAAATCTTTTGTTTTCAAGCTTGCCGGTTACGGCTTGGGTTAGTACTTGCTGGCGGAAGTTTTTGAGTAGCTCGGGTATGCGCGATAATCGGGTTTTGAGGGTTTCTATATGCCCAAATACCGCATCCAGCTTCGCCACTATGCGCTTTTGCTCGGCTAGCGGGGGAAGTGGTAAATTTAGTTCTGAAAGTTTACTGGCGTTAATATTTTGTACCGCAATTCCAGCTGATACACCTGAAATATCTTTCCAATATGAGGGCGATTTTAGATAATATTCAATATACTTTGACTCAACAATTATGGATTTGAACCTTATAAGGTAAGAAGCAAAAATTACATTCTCAGGCACTTGATTAACCCTAAAACTATATCCGACGGAACCAGCCCTGGAAATTAATATGTCATTATCTAAGATTTTATATTTTTCGATATCATCTGGTTCTGATTCGCAAAATGGAACTGTAGCCCAATTCACATTGCCCTTTGTTAAATCAGTAGTTCTTAAATACTTTATGTTTCCAACTTCAGATGACTTTGAAGTCCATCCATATTGAGGTTTGCTAGTTATTTCGCCAAGTTGAATTTTAATCCAACCTTTAGGGAATTTGTTTGCTATCATCCTAAAAGCGCAATCATTCTGTCCAATTCACCTTTAATGCCCTCCAATTCCCGGGCGGCTTCTTTGGCAATGTCGATGGGTTCGCCCAGCTCGGCGCTGCCGCTCAGGCTTTCGTCTTCTATCAGGCCAACATCCAGGGAGTCGTTTTTGGCGGCTATCTGCTCGCGGCTAAATACCTGCCAGCGGCTATCCTGCACCTTTTCCCTTTTGGCGTGGTCTATTTCGCCGGCGTAGTCGGCCTTTAAATCCTCCAGCGCGGTGCCGCCGGTATAGGCTTTTACAAAATCGGCAAAGGCCTGGCGGGTAAAGGGCGTGCGCTTGCCGTAGCTGGGGGCATTGGTGCGCATATCGTAAAACCATACCTTATCGGTATTGCCGGTTTCGGTGGTGCCGCGCTCAAAAAACAGCACGTTGGTTTTTACCCCGGCGGCGTAAAATATGCCGGTAGGCAGGCGCAGTACGGTATGCAGGCGGCACTTTTCCATTAGGTCGGTGCGCACCTTACGGCCGTCGCCAAAAATTAAGCTGCTTATTGCTGCTCAGGTACATCAGGTCATTGCGCGTGGGCCGCTCGCCCCCTTTTTTGGTACCAAAGGGCGGGTTGGCCAGTACGCCGTCGTAATTTTTAAAATTTTTGCCCATTTCCGAGAGCGTATCGCCCAGCTCTATGGGGCTTTCCAGGCCGTGCAGTTTGGCATTCATGAGCGCCAGGCGGTGGGCATCCTGCACCAGCTCGCAGCCGCTAAAGGCTTCGTGGGTCTGAAAGCGGCGCTGCTCGCTGTTCAACTCAAAGTAATCGCCGTGCTTATCGCGCAGGTACTGGTCGGCGGCAATCATAAAGCCGAAGGTACCGGCGGCGGGGTCGTTCCAGCGTTCGCCCAGTTTGGGGGCCAGCAAGTCAACCATTACATTAATAAGCGGGCGGGGCGTAAAGTACTGCCCGGCACCGCTCTTCTTCTCACCGGCGTTGCGTTCCAGCAGTTCCTCGTAAATAGTGGCAATTTTATCCTGCTCCACATCGTCGTACCAGTCAATGGCATCAATGCTGCTAATGAGGGTTTTTAGGTTTACCGGCTTGCGCAGGGTGGTAGAGGCATTGGTGTATATTTCGGTAACGGCCGCATTAGGGCTTTTAGTGCTGATGGTGGCCAGCAGCTCGCGGTAGGTATCAAAGAGTTCCTTATTGTCGGTAATAGCGGTTAGTTTGCTCCAGCGGTACTCTTTGGGTATAGCCTCTTCAAAGCCTTTTACCTCGCTCAGGCGCAGAAAAAGTATGTAGGTTAGCTCGTTCAGGTACTGGTGGTAGGTTACGCCATCATCGCGCAGCACATTACACAAATTCCAGAGCTTATTGGCAATTTCTTCAGCACTCATAGGGTATTAGGCTGTTTGGGTATACAGGTTGTCGTTTATGGTATCGATAATGGTTTCCAGCTGCTCGTCGAACACCTTGTTTAGGCGGGTAAAGCCGCCGTGTTCTCTAAAAGGTTCGGCATCCAAATCATCGCGATGCAGTACCGTTTCGGCAATCAGTTGCTTCTCAAAGCGGTCCAGCCAGTTGAGCTGGATGCGGCTCCAGGCTTGCATGGTCCGCACCTTATCTACCGCGCGTTTTATGCGTTCTTCGTGACTTATCAGTTCGGCATTTATGGCCAGGGTACGGATAAAGGAAACAATATCGGCCGCAATTTCCTGATTTTTGGCTTCTTTCCAAGCCAGGTTCAGGCTCTTCTGGTCAAAGCCGGCCTGGCTCAGTTCTAAGTAAAGTTTCTTTAAACTTTTCCGGTCTAATTCTTTAGGGTTAGTACAAACTATCCGGAGGGCGGTAATTTCGTTCTGTTTTTCCTTAATGAATTTCTCGAAGCTCTGCAGGTAATCTTCGGGTTTCTGGCCCCGGCCGTAGCCGCGCTCGGTACCGCGGTATTCATCGGCATGATCGGAGAAGTACTGAGCCACGGGTTGGGGCTTCAGTTCGTCCAGAAACTTCCAGAGGCCGCTGCGCTGGATAATCTCATCGATGCTTAATTGCAGGGGCTGCTGCTGCAATTCGTGTATGAAATCGTCGGCGGTTTTGCCTCCGCTGTTATACTTAAAAAGCTCTTCCTGCTGGTCGTTCATTTTGCGCTTTTTGCGCTGCAGCTTGGCAATAATCTGATCCAGTTGCTTTTTAGCCCGCTCGTTGGTTTGTATCAGGGGCAGTTCTTCGGCCAGTTGCTTAAAGCTGGTTTTTGGGTCGGCCACCACGGGCTTCATCTGGGTATAGTCTTCCAGGGTTTCGTACAGCCGCACCGCATCGTAAATCCGGAAGGTATCTTTGTTAATTTCCTTGCAGGTTCGGGTAGCGCGGCCCAGCATCTGTTCGTACAATATCCGCGATTTTACTTTGCGTAGGAACACCAGGTTGCAAATGGCCGGCACGTCTATTCCGGTAGTTAGCAAATCTACGGTTATGGCAATATTGGGGAACTGCTCGTTTTTAAACAGCTTTACCTGCTCTTCGGGGTCGTACGATTTACCCGTAATCTTCTGAATGGCACTTTCCGGCAGGCCTGCCTCTTGCGCTTTGAATTCTTCCTTTAAGAGGTTTTCTACCAAGTTGGCGTGCTCATCGGTAGCGCAGAAAATCAGGGTTTTTTCTTCGCTGGTAGGATCCAGTTCCTTAACCAATTGCTTAACTACGGTTCGGTTAAAGTTTTCGGTAACTACCAGTTTATTGAAGCCGCTAATTTCTATCTGCAGCTCATCTTCCAACTCTTCCAGATCGATTAGTTGATTACTTTCCTTGTCGTACACCTTGGGCTTCTCGCCCCTCTCCCACTTTATGCCTTCTTCGCTCAGCTTGGTTTTAATCAGGTAGGGCGGGTCGTGGTCAATCAGGTAGCCATCCAGTACGGCCTCGCGGTAGGAGTAAGTAAAGGCTGCTTTGCCAAATATTTCGCGGGTATGCAGAGCCGGGGTGGCGGTTAGGCCAATGGCAAAAGCATCAAAGTAGTCCAGCACCATGCGGTACTTACTTATATAGTCGCGCTGGTCTTTAAAATTAAGTTCTTCTTCGTCCAGTTGCTTATCCAGGAGGTAGCCGCGGTGGGCTTCGTCAATAATTATGCAGTCGTACTGATCGACCGGCGGAATGTTTTCATCCTCTTCATCGCTATAGAACAGGCGCTTTACCAGGCTTTGCACGGTGGCAAAATGCAGGCGCGTATCAATATCGGGCATTATCTGCTTCAGGCCCTTTACATCGTACACCTCGGCAAAGGTATTCAGGTCAATAATTTTGTTGTCGGTAAAAGCATTAATGGCCTGTATTCCCAATAAGGTTCTATCTACCAAGAATAGAATGCGCTTAAACCTATTGGTTTGGATGAGGTGGTAGCACAAACCAATTACGGTACGGGTTTTACCGGTACCGGTAGCCATGGCCAACAGTACGCGCCGGTTATCGGGCTGCTCAATAATACGCTTTTCCACGGCCTTAATGGCCTTAATCTGGTACTTGCGCAAACCCAAACCGCTGCTATTTTCCAGAAAACCTAGCGGGCTTTCTTCCAGCTTTCTGTTGGCTTCGGGTATATTCTGTTCCCATAATTTTACCAAGCCTTCGGGGGTGTACCAGCCTTGCAGCGGTTTGGCAATATTTTCGGGCTGGCGCACATCCAGAAACCAGATACCGCTTTTGGTTTTTATTTGTTCCAGGTACGGCCGGCCATTGGTAGAGAATAGAAAGGGTACCTGATACTGGTTCCACCGGCCCAATAATTCCAATTCTTGGCGCTGCTCCAGCAGTTTAGCGTATACTTTGGCCTGCCCCAAATCCGAAGGAATATCTTGGGCATATTTTTTAGCTTCTACAATTCCGTAAAGTTTTTCGCCGATAAACAGGGCGTAGTCGGCCCACTTTCTTCCGGCCGGCCACTCGGCTATGGCCAAATTGCGGCCACGTTCGGGCAGGGTTTTATGGTTTTTGTAGTTTAGGCTTAAGGTATCTACCTCCCAGCCGGCCAGCCTTAGCTGGGCGTCTATTAACCGGCGGGTTTCCGCCTCGGACATCTCTACTTTTCGGGCAGCTTTTTCAGCTTTAACCTTAATTTCCTGCTGCTTCTCTACTGAAATGCCGGAGGTATCGCGTTCCTCTAGAAGTTTGTTAAAGCGGTCTTCTAAAGCTTTATAATCTTTTTCCAGTTCGTGCAGGGCGTGCCGGGCATCCAGATTCTCCGGCATATGGAATTTTACACCGCTAATATCCTCCTGACCATTCGAATAGGTATCGTAGAACCACTTGGCAAGTTTAAAAACTGAAAAGAGCGCATGCTTGGCATCGTCGATACCGGCAGTATGCTGGTGAACGGCCTTATTTCCTTTCGATTTTATGGTACTGAACAAATCTTTGACTGTGTAAGGCAGCACTCGTTCATCATCCAGCATCCTTAAGCGGTTATGGAAGGAGTTCTCGTAGGGGAACTCCAGTGCATGTTCGGCAAACATTTTCTCCGTCAATCGCTCGCCGAACAACCTGATTTTGAACAAGGTAGTATTTGGGTCCTGATGCAGATTGTATTCTGCTGAAAGCCCAATATTATATAGTATCGGGAATTCACTTTTAAGGAAATCGAAATTAGAGAGAGCCATGCACTAGCAATTGAACCTGTAAGTAAAGAATTATTATAGATTTTTAACAATTTATGCCAGCAAAATGCTATTTATTCAGAAAGAATGACTTCTTACTACTTAATTAAATTAAACATTAAATATATGCCCGCTTTTGCCCTATGGAGGGCACGTGCCTAAAAAGCCGCTCGTAAATTCTTTATCAGGACTTCTACCGGTTAGATAACCAAAGGCGGTATTTTGTTTGCTACTATCTTTATGTATATTTTACCGCCTTATTGTCCACTTTATGCCCCAACTTACTGATACCGTTTTAATGATTCGTCCAGCATCGTTTGGGCGTAATAACCAGACGGCAGTTAACAACTATTTTCAGCAAAATTTAAATCTAAGTGCCAATGAAATTCAGCGGAAAGCACTGGCGGAGTTCGATGCTTTTGTGGCAACTCTGCGCAATGCCGGAGTAACCGTACTAATAGCCGAAGATACCACCGAGCCGGCTACCCCGGATTCAATTTTTCCTAATAACTGGGTTTCGTTTCACGAAGAAGGGAGGGTAGTGCTATACCCTATGTTTGCCCCCAACCGCCGTAAGGAACGAGAAAAAGGAGTTTTAGATAAGTTGCAGACCGAATATAACTATTATATTAAAGAGGTAACCGACTATACTAATTTTGAAGATGACCACCAGTTTCTGGAAGGTACGGGCAGTATGGTGCTGGACCGGGAAAATAAGGTTGCCTATGCCGCTTACTCAGTACGCATGCACCCTGAGCCCCTACAGAAATTTGCCCAAGATATGGGCTATACGGGTATAAGCTTTACGGCCCGGCATACTGTTAATAAAGTACGCTTACCAATTTACCATACCAACGTTATGATGAGCGTAGGAGAGCAGTTTGCGGTGGTTTGCCTCAGTAGTATTGATAAGCCTCAGGAACGGCAGGCGGTACAAGCTGGCTTATTACAAACCGGCAAAGAAATTATTGAAATAACCGAAGCCCAAATGGAACGCTTTGCCGGCAATATTCTGCAGCTAAAAAATACTGATGGTGAACCGGTTATAGCCATGTCGGCGGCGGCATACCGCGCTTTTAGGCCGGAGCAATTATCGGCTTTAAGTAAGTACGGCAAGCTGGTTTACAGCGATTTAACGGTAATTGAAACCTTGGGCGGGGGCAGTGCCCGCTGTATGCTGGCCGAGGTATTTGGCCGGAAAGCATCTGTTTAAGGCAACTTTTAGTACAGAATTAAGTATTTTAGGCGGCCAACCTTTAAATTAAGTTGATTTCGCCATTTAAGAAAATAAGAATAGACAGGCCAATCCGTAACGACTCTGACCGCGAAAGCCGGACTATACGGCTGGGGTTGTGGTTATCGGCCTTAATAAGTTTTCTCAGTTTTATAGTAGCAGTATCTCTGGTTTTACTTTTTGGCTGGGTAGTATCGGTTTACCTGGCACTTTCGGCTTCGGCCCTATATGCAGTATTTTTCTTTCTGAATTTCTTTAGGCTAACGGTAGTAAGCCGGGTGTTACAAAGTTACGCGCTGCCAATTATCGGCATAGTTGCTTCTCTTGTGGTAAAGCTGAATGAACCCCAGGTTGAAGAGCCGGAGTACTTTGATACCCGACTTATTATTCTATTTTCATCTATTATTCCCTTAATATTAATTAACGTAAGAAGCAAGCCGCTGCTGCTGGCCACCTCCTTGCTGCCCAGTTTCTTATTGCTCATCTTCTTCGATCCGATACATAACTACTTTGGGGTTGGCTACTACCAAACCGGGCACAACGCGGGCAACTACAGTTTTAGCCCGATTATATTTTTAATAATGTACCTGCTTACTGTCGGTTGTTTTACCTACTATAAGTTACTGCTGGAACGTACCGAAGATAGTCTGGAAAATGCCTACCGGGAAAGCAGTATTCTTAATAAAGAAATACAAAGCCAGAATGAGGAGCTATTGGCCCAAGCGGATACCCTTAATGAGCAGGCCCAGGCCCTAAACCAAAAACAACAATTGCTGCAGGAGGCTAACCAGTTGATTGAGGCGCAAAAAGCAGTGCTGGAAGAAGAAAACGCCAACCTATACATAAATCTACTAGATAAAAACGAACTACTGGAATCAAGCAATATTGAACTTCAGCATCGCCTGCAGGAAATGCAGCAGTTTAGCTATACCATCAGCCACAATCTGCGCGGACCAGTGGCCAGCATTATGGGCTTGTTTAACCTTTTCGATCGTGAGAATGCCCTGCCGGCCAATTCTGAAATAGTAAGTATGGCCCAAGTTTCGGTTAATGCCCTGGACCAAGTAGTACATGATTTAACCCGGGTATTAGAACTACGCGATAATAACCAGCTTAGCGAGCCGGTAAACTTGGTAAAGCTTATTGAAAATATACTGGTTTCGCTTAGGCAAATTCTGGAGAATACCAATGCCCAAACCCAAATGGACCTAAAAGTAACCAGCGTGTACGGGGTAAAATCATACTTGCACAGCATTCTGTATAACCTAATTAGCAACGCTATAAAGTATCGGCAGAGTGATGCCAGGCCGGAAGTAAGGATAAGAAGCTACCGCGAGGGGAACTACGTTATGCTTCAGGTAGAAGATAACGGACAGGGTATTGACCTTAGCCGGCACCACCATAACTTGTTTAAAATGTACAAGCGGTTTTCGGGTAACCGCGAGGGGCGGGGGCTGGGTTTATACTTAGTGAAAACCCAAGCCGAACTTTTGGGCGGTACGGTGGAAGTAGAAAGTACCGTAGGCCAAGGCAGTACCTTTACTATTTCTGTACCGGTTAAGTAAAAATAGCTATGAAAATACTGCTTACACTACTCATTCTTTCCTCAGCCACCATTACCAGCTATAGCCAACAAATAAGCTGGCAAGAGTGGGAGGAAGAATCTAAAACCAATATTAGGTTACTGCCTCAATACGGACTAGTAGAGAAAACCGAGGGTCAATTAGCGGCCGATGAAAAGTTTATCGAAACTATACTTTCTCAAGGGTATACCCGTAAAAGCGCCTCGGCCCACTTTATAAGATTAGGGTTTGATTACTTGTACCCGGATGTTAAAACTGCAATGTACCGCTTTAACCAGGCCTACTTGCTAGATTCTGCCAACGTTGATATTTACTGGGGGTACGGTGGGGTTTATATGGTTTTAGGCAACTATCAAAAAGCAAAAGAACAATACGAAAAAGGCTTGGCGCTTGACCCAGATAACACTAATTTATTAACTGATTACGGCACTTATTATATGGCCCAGTACTTTGCCCTTGATCCGATTGATAAAGAATTGGCGCAGCAAAACTATGCTACCGCTATTAAATATTTAAGTAAGTCGTACCGCCTGGATCCAAACAATCAGAACACTACCTTTAAGTTAGCCGTGCTCTATCTGGTAAAAGAAGACTGCCCAAACGCTCTACGGTTTTATAATGAATGTGTAGCCGATGGCGGCCAGCCCTTATCTGAGGAGTTTACCAAGAATATAATGGAAAAATGCAAGGAGTAAAGTAACAAAGCATCTGTTAAATTTTTCTGAAAAAATCTTCATCAACTAATCTTCTGACAGGCCAAAAATTAGCACTATTTAAACTAATTGTTTAACTTGTAGTTAGATTGTTGTATATAATTTACCTATCAGATGCTTGATTTACAGATTGGAGGAGTTCCCGAGCATTTTAATTTACCCTGGCACTTAGCAATTGAAGATAAGCTGTTTGAGGCTGAAGGCCTGCGCCTAAACTGGCAAAACTACGGCGGCGGTACCGGGGCTATGGTGCGCGACCTGCACGAAAATAAGCTGGATATTGCCATACTGCTTACCGAGGGGGCTGTGGCCGATATTATAAAAGGCGGCAATCACCGCATTCTTTCCCTATACGTAGAAAGCCCGTTAGTTTGGGGCATCCATGTACACAACGAAGCCAATTACCAGCATGCCAGCCAGATTGAGGGCGCAACCTACGCTATCAGCCGCTACGGTAGCGGCTCACACTTAATGGCGGTGGTAGATACTCAATTGAGGAACTGGAATACCCAGAACATGAAATTTGAGGAAGTAGGCAATATTGAAGGAGCCCGCGAGGCCTTGGCAAACAACGAAGCTGACGTGTTTATGTGGGAAAAGTATATGACGATGCCATTGGTAGAAGGGGGCGAATGGCGCCGGATAGGCGAACGCCCTACGCCTTGGCCTAGCTTTGTAATTTGCGTACGGGAAGATGTAATGAACAAGCACCCGGACTTGGCGGAACGCTTACTGAAACCGGTAATAAAGAGTGCCCAACAGTTAAAAACCCAACCTAATGCCGCCGAAATTATTGCCCGTCGCTACGATCTAAAGCCCCACAATGCCGCCGAGTGGCTAAGCCAGGTTAAGTGGCTAGAAGACCGCTACGTACCTACTGCAACCTTAGCCGAAGTAGTAGAAGCCCTAGCATCGGTTAACCTAATTTCCGAACAAAAAGCCGCCCCAGACCTATGCTTTAAGCAAACGCAGTTGGTTTGATAGTTGAGTTAGTGGGTTGGTGAATTTGTGAATTGCTGAGGTGGTGAGGTTGTTAGTTTATTTATTCATACCCAAACAACTACGTAAAATACAAATTGCTTCAAATCAGCAAATCAGGGGGACGCCTAGTCCAAATCAGCTTATTACTTTCTGTTGCTCGTCGGAGGTTACTGAATTGTTGTCGGTAGTAGTATCCGGCTCAGTAATAAAGAATTTTTTCTGGAAAAGGAGAATTAGCACTACACCTACAAAAATTGCGGAGTCGGCCAGGTTAAATACCGGCCGGAAGAATACAAAATACTCACCGCCCCAAATAGGTATCCAGTCGGGCAAAAATCCTTTATACAGCGGAAAATACAGCATATCGATTACCTGCCCGTGAAACCAGGCGGTAGGCGCGCCCGGCACTACATTATCCGGTAAAAATACGCCGTAGAAAATACTATCTACTAAATTGCCAACGGCCCCACCTAAAATAAGGGCCATGCACCATACCAAGCCGGTTGCCGCCCGGCGGTCAACTAAAACCTTCATGTACCAGGCTATGCCTACAGTAGCGGCCAGCCTAAACAGGGTAAGTAGTAGCTTGCCCCATTCCCAGTCTAGTTTAAGGCCGAATGCCATGCCGGGGTTAAGCAGATAGTGCAGCTTAAACCAATCGCCCAGCACGTCAATTTCAGCCCCTTCAAATTCCATATAGTGGTACACCAGCAGTTTAGAAACCTGGTCAATGGCAATTACGGCCAGGGCGGCCCCAAAATATTTTAGATACTTCACTAAGCTTACTATCTTGCTCTAGAAAACGCAACGCTAAAATAGGGGGTTAAGTGCACAATACCCAAGATAATGCCGGCCGGCGGCGCATTAAAATATTCAATAGCCTGGAAAAAGCTACCCAACAGGTACCCGTAGGTAGTCTGCGCAAACTAAAAATTGGTAATATTACCCTATGCCTGGCCAATACGGCTAAGGGGTGGTATGCCATACAGGACGCTTGCCCGCACCAGGGCGCTTCGCTTAGCGGAGGTAAACTTAACCAGCAGCAGCAGGTAATTTGCCCCCTACATCAGTATTCCTACAACTTACAAACCGGCCAGGAAGGAGGGAAGCGAACTGCCGGCGCTCAAATTTATACAGTTCAGGAAGAAGAGGGCCAGCTTTACATCTATCTTTAACCGGATTTCGTCAGTAAATAGTAAATGGTTTTATAATGCCCGGGTATATAAGAACTGTATAGCGGGTTCGTTAGGAAAGGTTGTAGGTTAAAGCAGGTTGTGTATGGTTAAGTTTCTCTCGTCTTCTTTTGCCAAAATAGCGGTATTCTATTTTGCCGCCGCGCTAATTCCCGAAAGGCTGGTAGCCCAAACCCCGGAAGAGCCTATTGGGGGCTTACTCTGGAAAATATCGGGTAATGGACTGAAACAACCTTCTTACGTATTTGGCACTGCTTCGGCGGTGTGCCCTCCGCAGATGGAACTCAGCCGGCCGGTTTTGCGCACTCTGCAGGAGGCGGCTCAATTGGTACTTACCCTAAATATTACCGATCCTACGCTCTCGGCCCAAGTTATGCAGGAAATGCAACTGCCGCCCGGCCAAAATATAAGCCAGTGGTTTACCCCGGGCGAGTATGCCAAAGTTGAACGCTTCTATACCGATTCGTTGCAATTAAGCCTGCAGGATGTTGCCCGTTTTCAGCCGCTATACGTGAGTAGCTTCCTGTTTGCCTGGGTGCTAAATTGCCCGGCAATTTCCTACGAGCAGGAACTGGCCCGGCAGGCAGGTATGCAAAACAAAGCCATTTTTGGCCTGGAAACCGTAGCTCAGCAGGGGCAAATGTTTCGCCAAATACCCTATAGGAACCAAGCTAAATTATTAGTAGAGGCCCTTACTGACCCTAATGAGCTTAAAGCCTTCTATACCGATATGGTGGTAAGCTACCGTAACCAAGATTTGCCCAGCCTGTACACTATAGGCAAAGAACTCAGCCTGGGCACTACTGCCTACGAAGATGTACTACTGCGCGACCGCAGCCGCCGCTGGATACCCCAAATAGAAGGCTTCATTCAGGATAAACCAACTTTTATAGCCGTAAACGCAACCCACTTACCCGGCACCGATGGGCTACTGGCTATGCTCAGGCGGCGGGGGTATATCGTAGAAATGGAGTTGTATTAGAAGCGATTTTGTAAATACCTTCTAATTAAAAAAACTGATTATAGCACAAAATAACCTGTACAAGCAAAAGTAGGGCGATAATTACAGGCTTTGGCAGTACTAAAGTCTTAGTACTTATATCTTGATACTTATCTCTTAAGAATCGGCCTTACTACCGAGGTTTTGTCGGTTATAATTTTAACTAAATAGTAACCGGGGGCCAATGTATTAGCTTCTACTTCCTGCTCGGATGCTGCCACGGTAAACTGTTGCGAGTGTAAAAGCTTACCATTGGTATTGTACACCAAAACTTTCTTAATTCTATTTAACTGCTTGCCGGATTTTACGCTGAAGTTGCCCGCCGATGGGTTAGGGAACAGGCTGATATCCTGCTGAAACTCATCTTCAAAACCCAGAGCCGATTCATCTATCGTAATAATTTGGGTAGACGTATTTTCCCCACAGGCATTGGTCGTGGTAAGGGTAACCTCAAACTGACCGGCCTCGGTGTAGGTATGAGAAGGCTCCTGCTCCTTGCTAAAGGAACCGTCGCCAAAATTCCAGTAATAGGCCTCAGTAGTTGCCTGAGTTTCGGCGCTGGCAAAAAAGTCTACCACATTATCAGTAGCTGCGTAGGAAAATTCAGTAGTTGGTAATTCCCCTTCATTAATTAGTAATGAGGATGAGTTAGAGTATTCTATTGCTCCGTTCACTAAGGTGGCTTTCAAGCGGTACTTAGCACCTATCAAATCTTTGGTTATATCCCCAATAAATAAACGGAAGGTATTTACCCCCGCATAGGTATCGTTATTCTGAAGGTCATTGTAGCTTTCACCATTTGCGGCAATTTGCCACTGATAAGATTTAATACTTGAAGAATAGGTTGAGAACGTAGCCTCACCTCCAGGGCATTTGCTTAGATCACCGGATATGGTAACGGGGAATGACATTGAAGGCTTTAATACAAACAAACCGCCCTGAATATCACTAACCAGAATATTACCACTAGCTAAATAGGGGTAGTTGCTCCAGGCACCGTCAAAGCTTACCCCATTGCCGGAAGGGTAAGTATCGAAGAAGGCAGCTTCGGTTAGGATTCCGTTTTTAATATTTTCGGTATCTAAAATTCTAAGGCCGGATGTATAATTAGCTTCAAATACGTACTTATCGCGGGTGTATAAATTATGATCTATAGTATTATACGGGCCACTATACTCGCCAATAAGCCGGGGGTTGTTTAGGTTCTGCACATCCCAGATGTAGCTGCGGGTTTTTGCAACTATGCCGTAGTACTCATCTAACTCATCGTTGGCAATAAAATATTTATGGTCGGGGGTTAACCAGCCCTGGTGAGTATAGCCAGCGGTAGAATAACCTTTGCGCGCCAGCATCTGCGGGTTGCTTTTAGAGCTTACATCAACTACGGTTACGGTTTCCTCGTTAGCAGCAAAAGCAATTTCTTTACCAACGTAGTCAGTGTCGGGTCCGTTATAAATAACAACTTGGGCGTCGTGAGTATAGCCGTCATTGTCGAAACAGCCGGCATATACCGGGGAAGTTGGGTTTTGGATATTTACTATATGAAGACCACCCAGGCTACACGTATGGTTGCCGTCATTGGCTCCAACCACGTAGGCAAAGCCACTTTCTTCGTTAATTACAATATTATGAGCACTACTGATACCGTTATAATGAGCGGTTTCCGGGAACTCTATACGCTCGCCGGAATAATTTCTTAGTTGGGTCAGGTCGAATATCTGCATACCGTGTCCGCTATCGGCATCAGCAACTACAAACGCGTGGTCTTTGTATACTTTAATATCGCGCCAAACACTTTTACCAAAATCGTGCATTGGGCTAGCCGCTTGCTTAAAATTGCTTTTTCGGGCGCTTTCCGCGCTATGGTGTTCGGGTAAAATACCAATTACAATCGGGTTAACCGGATCGGTTACATCTACAAACGAGGTGCCGTTGGCCATACCTACTAAAGCATATTCTTTGCCGGTTTCCGGGTCAGTCCAACCCCAAATATCATTTACCCAAACGCCGTTAAATTCCTCGGCCCCTAACTGCTCCACCGTAAGGCGGCTAAGCAAGTCAACATTATGGCAGGAGTAGTTTCCGGCATACCCATTGTTGCAGGGGGTTTGGGCAGCTATAGGCAATATGGAGATGCCCCCGAGTAAACAACTGGTTAGTAAAAGTTTAATGTTCATTTTGCAAGATAAGAAGTTTGGGTTTAGCTACGCTAAGCAGTAGAGTATTAACAAGAACTTATCAATAAACGGTCGCTATTCACCACTATTAATCAGCAATTTTTTTATACCCAGGCCGGAGTCGGGTTTGGTGTAGGCAAGCCAAAAAGTAGTATCATTTACAGATAGTAACTGAGGGAAGCCAGCTTTTCTATCACTAAGCCCTTTAGCGATAGTATGAATTTTATCAGATAGCGTATCCGTACTAAATGAACGAGCCAATAGTTTTCCTTCCTTGTCTGTCCAGGTAATTAATCCTACCGAATTTTTCAGTTTAGGCAACCAAGCCACCTGCACCCGCCCGGTAGGGTTCAGCGAATCAACTGGTATAACCGTGCCCCAACTATTGCCACCATCGTTCGAGATTATAAGTTGCACCCTGCCGCCTTTAGCTCCGCTATACCAGCCTACGGCTACATTACGGCCCTGGGTAGCTACTGCCGGGCCGTTAACCGGGCAGCCGTGTATCTGCCAATTATCTACGGCAATTGGTTTAGGGGTTTCCCACTCATCGTCAATTTTCCGGCTAAAATAAATATCCCTAATTTCATCATCCGATCTATCGCGATAAACGGCAATAAGTCCATTGTTGGGTAAAAGAGCTAAAGCGGTATTGCAACAATCGCAGGTACGGCCATCAAGTTCCTGAGGCTTGCTTAGCTTTCCATTATTGTTTACCGATCGGTAACGTAGGGTCATTTCGCCACTACCATGCTCGTGGTGCGGTTCGTCAGACTTACTTGTTCCGTATTTCCGGCCATCTAGCCAAATTGAATGAACCTCCGGCCCAATAGCAACCGAACTAATAAAACCGTGCTCGGTAGCACTGCTATCCTGGTGCAGGCGGATAGCGGCCGTCCACTGCTTAGTTTGGGGGCTAAAGGCCTTCTGCCATAGGTGGTAGGCATAGGGCTGGGCCGGATCCTGAACTTTAAGGTACTGGATATACACGCGGCCGGATTCATTAATTGAAATTTGTGGAAAGTCGGCCCAGTTTACAAACAGGCTGGAATCCTGAACCGCAATGGGCAGTTCTGTCCATTTGGAGGTGAATAAAGAATAGCGGGCAACATGAACGGCCGGTACCTTACCATCTTCTATCCAGCTTAGGTAAATATCTCCGGCTCCGTCTTTAGTTAAGCGGGGAAATTTGGCTACGCTAGTTCCCGGAACGGCGGTTCCCGGAACATTAACAGTATCAACCATAAAGTTTATTTCACCGGTAGATAGCTGTTTTTCTTTATCTGAATCTGATGAGTTGCACTTGCAAAAGCCAGCGGCTAAAACTACCCAGAGTATGCAATTGTATAGTTCCTTAAATTTCATTAGTGCTAAACTACAAAAAGCCTAAGGTAAGCCCATATTCAATTAAGTCGCCGGCATTGCAAAGCCGCTTAACTAAGTGCATCTTTGCCCTATGAGTTTTGCGCAAACGCCCCCCAACGATCGCTACGCCCAACGCGGAGTAAGCTCCGGTAAAGAAGATGTGCATAAAGCCATAGCCGGGTTAGACAAAGGCCTGTTTCCGAAAGCCTTTTGTAAAATTGTGCCCGATATGCTGGCCGGCGATAAAGATTGGTGTACTATAATGCACGCCGATGGGGCGGGAACCAAAAGCAGCCTGGCCTATATGTATTGGCGAGAAGCCGGCGATTTAAGCGTATGGCGCGGTATTGCGCAGGATGCCATTATAATGAATACCGATGATTTGCTGTGCGTAGGCGCAACTGATAATATACTGCTTAGCTCCACCATCGGGCGCAATAAGCATAAAGTGCCCGGCGAGGTTATCAGTGCTATTATTGAAGGTACCGAGGAGGTTTTACAAATGCTGCGCGAACATGGCGTAGGCATCTGGAGCACCGGCGGCGAAACGGCCGATGTGGGCGATTTAGTACGAACCATAATTGTAGATAGTACCGTAGTAGCCCGTATGCCGCGCCGGCAGGTAATTAGTAACGATGAGATTGAAGCCGGTGATGTGATAGTGGGCTTAGCCAGCTACGGTCAGGCTAGTTACGAAAGCGAGTATAACGGTGGTATGGGCAGCAATGGCTTAACCAGCGCCCGGCACGATGTATTTGCCCGTCGTTTGGCCGAGCAGTACCCGGAAAGTTTTGACCCGAACGTACCTAAAGACCTAATTTACGCCGGCAGCCGCCGTCTTACCGATAAGGTTAATGGCTTACCCGAAGGGGTGGAAATGGATGCCGGAAAATTGGTGCTTAGCCCCACGCGCACGTATGCTCCGGTTATTGCCGCTTTGCTTAAAGAATACCGCGAGGCCGTACACGGTATGGTGCATTGCAGTGGGGGTGCCCAAACTAAAATTCTCCACTTTCTGCCCGATAACCTTAGGGTAGTTAAGGATAATTTGCTGCCGGTGCCGCCGCTGTTTAAGCTAATTCAAGAGGAAAGCCAGACCCCAATGCAGGAGATGTTCCGGGTGTTTAATATGGGCCACCGTATGGAGGTGTATATGCCGGAAGCCGAAGCTACCGATTTAATTAAACTGGCTAATTCCTATAATATTGATGCCCAAGTGGTAGGCCGGGTAGAAGCTGGTCCTAAACAGCTTGAAATTAAGCACGAGGGGAAAAGCTATTTCTATAAGTAAGCCATGAGAACTTCTATAGCAAAATTGTTAATTCTAGTGCTTACCGTTGCTTTTACCAACTGCACACCTCGTACTAGCCAAGTAAGCAGTAACCCAAGCAAAGACCTCAGCCATATAGTGTATGAAGGGGGCAGCGGTACATCGTACCAAGATGCGGTAGTAATTACCAAAGCCAGGAACAGTAGCGAGGGCGTGGCGGCCGAATACCGTTACCTAGCCAATAGGTACGGAGCCCGAGGCACGGCCTGGAATTTGGTAGGGCAAAAAAAGGTGGACTATCAGGGAAAAGACTACGACATAATTTCTATTAAACTAGCCGGCAGCGAGCAACCTACCTCGGTGTACTTCGATATTACTTCCTTTTATGGAAAATGGTAGAGTTCCCCCCTTTAATTAAGACTATATACCTTCAAGAATCGGTATAAGCTGGAAAAGTTGTGCATAGCATCGCGGGGTGCCCACTGGTTGTCCAGTCGCTGCAGGTACTGTTCGTATAGTTCGGTAAAGCGGCGGCGGTAGCTAAAACGGGCGAGCACCAGGCCTTTAAAGCAGCGATTTAGCAAGCCGCCTACATGCTTATTGTGCTGGTAAGTATGGCGGTTAAACAGGGCATCTAACCGTTTTAGGTTGCTGTACTTAGTAAGCAAGGGCATAGCTTTGTGCTCCAGCGTGTTCTCTATTTGTTGGCTTACCCTATCTAAATTTTCTTCAGAAAGATCGGTTATAAGTTGTTGGGTGCCGAAACTGGCGGTTAGCTGGTGTATAGTGGGTGGCTGTTGCCTAAACTGACTTACCAGATCTTCTACAACCAGGGCTTTTATACCAACCTGAAGGCTAATTTGCGGGCTGTTCTTTATACCTTTTCGCGTAGTAACCGCTTTGCCTCTGCGCAGTCCTAGGCGTACGGTGTGGATATAATTTCCGTTCGTTTTAAAAAAATACTGGGCTTCTTTATTCCATTCAAAACCTGTTTGCTGCAAGCTAGGGCGTACTGAATCTTGTATATAGCATTCCCCATTGTATATATTATTCATTAGGGTTAAAGTCTAAATGAGTAGTATATAATAGAACGGCTGGCCGGGAATTCAGGTTGGCCTAAATCAAAATTTCCTTACTTAGAGGCTGCTTAAAATTTGTCTTCAGAATTTTTGGACAGCTCTTTAGGCAAGAAAGTATTCAGCTTTTAAATAGATTGGGCAAACAGGGGCATAGCTACGTGCTGCGCTTCGTGCTGTAGCAGCCAACGCTTACGTAAAATGCCCCCGGCGTACCCGGTCAGCATGCCGCTGGAGCCAATAGTGCGGTGGCAGGGAACAATAATTAAGAAAGGATTTTTGGCATTGGCCATTCCTACTGCCCGCGAACCACCGGGTAGGTTCAGACTATCGGCTAGTTGTTTGTAGCTACGGGTTTGGCCAAAGGGTATATTACATACTTGCTGCCATACCGTATACTGAAATTCGGTTCCGGAACTAGCTAAGGGCAGATCGAAACTTGTTCGCAGTCCGCAAAAATATTCGGTGAGTTGCTCAGAAGCAGTATATAGAATCTCCGGGAAGTTTCTGGGTGTGACCTGTTGATTGCTCTGTATATCAGTATCGGCAAATGAAACCGAAGTAATTTCATTGTTATTGCCTTGAATTATTATAGGACCTACCGGAGAATTATAAAACAGTTGCGCCATGTAACAGAGCGCAAATATCATTAAATTATATAAATATTCATACTATAATTTTAATTATTAAGGGTATTCTTTCCGAAGTGGTAAGTCTATATTGTTCTTGACAGAAAACAATCACCGGATCTTAAAAGCGGTTGTTCCTACTTTACTTGAGAATATCTGCTTGCGAATATTCAATATGTAAGATTTTTGAGGAGTAATTCTGTGTCTTCTTATCATCAAATAACTTACCGCAACACTGATGATTTCATTAATTGTAAAATCATAGGGCTGATCTTAAAACTTATCAAATTATAGGCGGCATCAGAACTAAATAAATTAACAAACTTAAAGTGCAAACGTTTGTGCAAAGGTTTTCTGAAATTTATTTTCTCATAACTAATTGTTATACCAAACAATGTGCTGAATAATACTATATTAGAAGTATTGCGTTCGGAAATTATGGCGATTCTGCTGCAATGATTCTAATTTTTTCTTTATAACCAACTTCCAAATCAACTCTTTTATGTTACAAAAATCTAAACTGGCAACCTGGGGCTTAGCCGCTCTGTTTCTAGCTGGTTGTGCGCAATCGTTTGAAGACGAAGTAACCCCTTCTTTAAACGAAAATCCTGCAAACGATGGCGGTACGGTTACCAACGCCCGGACACCCGGCCCGGGCGGCGGTGTGCTAATGCAGGCTTTCTACTGGGATGTGCCCGCCGGCGGCACGTGGTGGAATACCGTTAAGGGCAAAATTACTGCCTGGGACAACGCCGGTATATCGGCTATATGGCTACCGCCGGTTAGCAAAGCCCAGAACGGCCCGTTCTCCATGGGCTACGACCCTTTCGATTACTACGATTTTGGTAACTACAACCAAATGGGCAGTACCGAAACCCGCTTTGGCTCTAAAACCGAATTGCAGAGCTTAATTACTACGGCCCACAATAAGAATATTGATGTGTACGCCGATATTGTACTGAACCATAACAGCGGCGGCCAAAGCGAGTACAACCCCTTCGCCGGCAAAAGTACCTATACCAAGTTTCAGCCGGCTTCGGGTAAATTTAACCGTAGTTACTACGATTTTCACCCGAACGACGTGCGCAATAGCGACGAGGGTATTTTCGGCGGATTTCCGGACCTGAGCCACAGCAAGAGCTACGTGCAAGACTGGCTATGGAAACGCAGCGATGGTGTAGGCAAGTACTACAAAAATACTATGAAGTTTGATGGCTGGCGCTTCGACTATGTGAAGGGCTTCGGCGGCTGGGTAGTGCGCGATTGGGTGGATAATGTAGGCGGTTTTGCCGTAGGTGAATACTGGGATGGCAACGCCGGTTTACTACAGAATTGGGTAAACAGCACCGGCGGCCGGGCTTCGGCTTTTGACTTTGCCGCCTACTACCGTATGGACGAGGCCTTTGACGGTAACGACCTAACTAAACTAAACGGCGATATGCTCTGGAAACGCAATCCTGGCAAGGCCGTAACCTTTGTAAGCAACCACGATACCGATGTAATCTGGAACAAAATGCTGGCCTACGCCTATATTATGACCCACGAAGGTTACCCTTGTATTTTTTACCGCGACTACGAAGAGTGGCTGGACAAAAATAAGCTGAATAACCTGATTTGGATTCGTAGAAATTACGGTACCGGTAATACCAGTATTTTGTATACCGATAACGATGAATACGTAGCCCGCCGAAATGGTAGCGGGGGTAACCCCGGCCTAATTGTTTACATTAATAACAGCAATAACTGGCAGGAACGGTGGGTAGATACCAACTGGAGCAACCGCCGCATTAAGGACTATACCGGCGGCTCAAACTGGGAACCCGTAACCCAGGGCGATAGCTGGGTGAAGATTCAGGTGCCGCCCAAAAGTTATACCGTTTGGTCGGTTAAATAAGATTAACGGGTACTATTAAGCCTCTAAACTGCCGAAGTTCCGGACCCTCTTCCCCGGTCTTCGGCAGTTTTTTATATACTTGTCTTTCTATGAGATATGCATTTTTATTAGCCTTAATTGCTGGGTTCTTATTTTCCTGCGAACGCTCAACTAATGAAAATCAGGTTCAACTACTCGGTACTGAATCGCCGTACAAAATTTGTTCCTTAAGCCAATTGCCGGAAGGAGTAAGCCTGAACGTTAGCTTGGATACTTCTGCCCATAATCAACTTAACTTCTTCGTTCAACTGCCGGAGAAGCCAAATAAAGTATATAAGCTGCTGCCGGAAGAAACCGAGCTGTTAGTTGCCGATAGCCGAACCTACCCACCGCGTAAGGTTGCACCCTTGGCAGATACTTTGGTCAACAATAAAGGCTACCAGCTTAGCTTTGCCCCGGTTAATAACGGCTTATTAAACCACCGCATTGGCCTGGCGGGCGATTATCTGCAGACCTACGCTATAGTACTAAAGTCGGTTTACCACCAGAAAGAGCGCACCGATACTGTTCAATTTTGTATGGATGAACAAGTATACCGGGCCTACCATGAACAGAGAAAAAGCTACCAACCCCAAATTTATATAGCCCAACCGTCAGCTAACGCCCAACAAGAGCAGCAAGCTTACTGGATAAAGCATACCGGCGAACCCGGAACCGCCCAATTTAGCGAGAATGAATATTTTGTAGGCGGAATTAATATGCGGCATACGCTGTACCAGGTAGGCGATAGCCTGTTTTTGAGGCTTAAATTAGTAAATCACAGCCCGGAGGCTATTTATATAAAGCCAGCCGAAATAAAAACCACAGCACCGGATGGCGTGCTGGTACCTACAAGCCTTCCGGCTGCCGATTCGGTGGTAATGCGTAAGGGCGAGCGTTGGCAGGGCCAGTGGGTATACTTTCGTATTACTCCGACCGATTCAATCAGCGTAGACTACAGCGGCATACGGCTGTTTACCCATAATATGCCTTGGTTGAAGGTGCCAGTTTGGTACAATAAAGTAAACTAGACATTACATCTATTAATTTAAATAATAGAGTATTAGCTATTTGTATAATTGTAATGTTTGCCTTTGAGTATTGCGCTTCAGTTTAGTGCGGCCAACTAGGATGAGCTTATGAGTAATGAACAAATTAAAATCTGATAATCAAATGGTCTTTTTAAGAACCTGTCTGATGGATTAGGAAGATTAAAGTATATAGAGTGCAGCAATTGTAAAAATTTTATTCCAAGCAATTCATTTTCCATTTTGGCTGTATCTTGCTCAAGATGATTGAGCCAGCATTACCCAAGCAAAACACAACCCTATAATCGAGTTAAGATAGGCAGCTAAGTATAAGATTAAAGAGGTTAATTATTTAATTTAGCTTGTCTACTTGGTACTTAAAATTAAACTTTTTCCCAAAAGCTGCCAATAAAGGTGTCATTGCGAATCAGGTTTTATTACTTCATTATTATTTATTGCTAATTCTGGCACAAGGTAAGTTTGTTATATAACTTTAGTTTATATCCTCAGGGTGATGTTCTACTTTTGGGAGTAGCTATTTATTTGTTGTAACTAAACCATTAATTAATTGTATTATTTTATATATGATTAAAGTAGGACTAACAATTTTATTAATTGTACTTGGGAGTATCGCATATTCCCAAGATCAGGCTGATAAAACAAAGAAGACCACAACCTCCATTGGATTTCAGATTGGGCTAACTACAACTGATATGAATGGTGAAAATATTGAACTCGAAATTGACAACCCCGGTGCGAAATACGAAAAGGGTAAGGGAGTAGAGGTCGCATTTAGGATTAAGCATGAATTTAACAATTTGATATATTTTAAATCAGGTTTAGGTTATTATCAAAGAGATGGTCAAGTTGTAGGAAGTAGGATGATTAATGCCACGCATGGACCGTTCAATTTTCTTCAAATACCATTCCTATTCGGAATTCAACCCATAAACGTAAATAACTCAGGTGGTTTGAATCTTGGATTTGAGAGCGGAATTAGCTTAAACAATCTTGTTTCTTCTGATGATAATTTGGAAAAAGGGCTTCATCCTGATAACGAAGTTGAAAGAAAGTCATTTATACCTTCATGGAATCTCGGACTTAACCTTGAAATACCAATAAACAATAGTTTAATTTTCACCGCCAATTATCAGTACGTTAAAGATTTGACATATTATTTTAATAGACGCTATAGTTGGTACAGTAGTCAACTCGAAAGAGAAACCTATAAAGATTACGATTTGTGGTTTAAATCAAGTAGTGTTTCTGTTGGCTTACTATTTAGAGTTGATTAGATACTTTATAACAATTGCTATGAATGAAGGGGGGTTCATCTGTCAGGACGATCGTGCTACAAATGTAATGGTGACTTGGAAATCCTACAGTTACAGCTCAGTAAAGGCACTTAGCGAGACGCTAAAGCCAGTATTATTTTCAGAGATTCTATTTTAAATTGACGGCCACCATTACATCTGATACACTACCGTGAGCGATGGTCTGGGGGTAGTACTTCAATTAGTTTTAATTTCAAAATTGAGCTGATACCCACGATTTAATTGAGCTGGTGTTCAAGAATATCTATAGCATGTGATAAGTGTTTCAAGCATAAAAGTTGTACACCTAGTTAAGCAAGGTAGCAGTTAGATTTAAGAAGAAGTGTAATATGTTACTGAATGACTAAAACTGATTAATTATCTGATGCAAACCAGACTATGGAATCTGAATTAATTTTAATTGGCGTTTCAATAGTATTAATAATTACCGGGTTAATTTCTAAAGAAGAAAACGCTACGGTAAAAGTTGAGTATAAAAAGGCTAGCGCAATTGTTTTTAGAAATGAGCTGCGCTATTCCAGAAACAGTCCATTCAAAGAGCCAGGCAAAATTACTTTTGGTAACACCGAAGAAGCATATTATTACCCAGTGGTGCGCTTTACTACCGAAAATGGTGAATGGATCACTCAGGAGTTGTCGGACGGATATCAGCCGGCGCTAGAGCAAGGAACCGAGTTAGAAATCTTATACGATCCGGCTAACCCCACTTCAATAGTATCTAATTCTGAATTCAAACTAACCTATTTGCCTTATATACTAATGGTTTTAGGGTTCATAGGAACCATCTTTGGCTTGTCAGAATATCTAGAAATTACAACCTTAATCAGTCAGTATGAAGTCAGTTAATCTATTGATATTGTTTTCAGTATGCCTTATTGTCAATTCGTCTTCATCAATTATTGAAAGCAAGTATGTAGAAGTAGATAAATTTAAAGTAGGAAAATATACCGCCAAAGTTTATTTCAACGATCCGTTCAAAAATTTGATTGCTCAGCATGCGGATTTTAATACCTAATGACAACCGGCTAAAACACGAAATATTTGAGAATGTACTGCTTTCTGATGTTTTATATCGGGTAGAGCTATTCAGCAAAAAAAAGAAGGTAAAGACCTACATACTACGCGGCGATTCCACCCAAATAGGTAAGCGCAGTCGGCAGCATTTTCTTTGGCAAGTATATAATGAACGCGATGAACTACAGTCCAGTACGGACAAAATTCCTATCGGCGGTAGCTTCTTTGAACATATGGCCTTATTTCAGATTCCGGAGGGTAAAGCAGTAGTTGGCCAAGGGGTGCAAATTTGGGGATACATGGTAATGATTCACCCCTACGCTACTACCAAAGAACAGCTTAAGCGGCTAATAGAACAAGACCTAAATTAGCCAAAAAAAACCCGCAGCGGTTAGCTTGCGGGTTTCGAGAGACTTAAAAGAAATAAGGTTATTATTCAAAGTGCGGCAACAGGGCTTTGCTGATGCGCTTGGCCAGCATTTTACGCACAAATTTGTAACCTAACAGGCGCTGGGCTCCAACTATAAAAATTACGGTTTTAATTATTCTCCACATAGTTAATAGGTTCGGTTTAAGTTTTAGCTTAGTTCACCATATAACTCGGTTTGGTCGGTTTGGTTTTCTATTCGGGCAGAAGAAGCAACAATCCGGTATAAGCAGCCAGGCCTATTGCAAATGCCCAGAAGTTGCTTTTGCGCTCTTCGGGTAGCTCTTCTTTTAGTACGTTTAAAATGGTGCTGCCCGCTACAAAAGCAAATAGTACCGAGATCCAACTTTCCGGTATTTCGGTGAGGGTGCCCAATGCAAAGCCTCCAATAATTGCCCCGGATACCACCCACCGCCCCTGCCGGCGGTACAGGTTACGGTAATGCTCAACCAAGCCGTAGTCGTTTACTAAAAAGTGAAAAGCCATTGTCAAAAAGAAGTAAAGTAATGCTAGCAACCCGCCATCATCGCGATGCACTAAAAGGTAGCCGATCAGGGCATTATAAAGCGCAAATGAACCAATGTGCAGCCCATAAATGCTTTGGCTAACTGGTAAATCCTCGTTTATTTCATCCTCGCGGTTACTTTCTACCGAAAGTTTAGCGGCGCGCTCCAAACCGTAAAATACCGCTAGGCCCAATAGGGCAATCAGGTAGG
>CAZDEY010000001.1:31323-33370 GCA_964504565.1 uncultured Roseivirgaceae bacterium | reverse complement strand
TTCAAAAACTCGCCCAGGGCTTTGCTAAGTACCCGCTGGTGTTCTTCCAGTTCAGGTAAAATATGCACAAATATGTACGAAACCGATACGCCACCGGCAAAACTCAGCCACTTACTGCGCGGCAGGGCACTAAATTTTAGCCGCTCAGCAAAAAGATGAGTTATAGCCAGAAGTAAGGCAGCAAGTGCGGAATAAAGGTGCATACTCACCTCAACCTCAAGCGGAGGCTATGGTTTGGCCGAGGTTGGCCGGTACAAATCTTCAAAGGCCTGGTATAGTGTTCCGTGTAGCACGTCGCCGTGTCTTTTATCTCTGAAAAAGTGGAACTGAACCGAAACGTTGGCCTGCTTCAGTTTTTCGTGAAGTTCGTGGGCTTCTCTAACCATATCGGGTTGCTCATTGCCTACCGCCAGCCATACGCGGGTGTCGTTTAGGTTGGCCGGAGCCTCTAACTTTAGTAATTAGCAATTCATCAGGCCACCATAAGCTAGGGCTTGCAATTATGTATTCTGAAAAGAGCTGAGGCTTTTAGGCAATATTTTCCAGAGAAGTACGAAAAGCCACATTAGCATGAAGCTTAGGTTGCCGGCTGGAAGGTATATAGTTTTTAAAAGCCTTTTTGGCCGCCTCGTAGCCCTGCTTCAAGCGGGGCTGAACGGCCTTTTGGCTAAAGTCCAGCATATCGCCCAAGGACTCTTCCGGCGAAATCAAAATGGTTTTATAAGCTTTTAGGGCCCGGCCTTTCTGGTTTTTCAGTTGAACGCCGTTCTCAGCCGCTTGCTTAATCAGGTGGTTAATATCCAGGTCGGTCACAAATATTTCGTTCAGGGCAATTTCCAGCAACGAGCGCTTGGCAATGGTAAATACATTCTGGGTAGCCTCGGTATCGGGCTTAAGGCTGGTTTGGCCGGGTTTAAACGGACTACAGTTTATAATGATTACTTCATCCGGATCCTGATTCAGCACATCGCTCAGGGGGCTGTTATTGCGTAGGCCGCCATCTACCATTTGCCAGGCCGAGCCCCGTTGGCTCATTACTTTAAGGACCGGCTGCCACAAAATAGGCATAAGGCTACTGGCCAGTACGGCTTGCTGAAAGTTACGGTCATCGACCTCTGCGGCCGAATAGCTGTAGTATTTCCCGTCTACCAAACTTACACTTCCGGCGGTATAGTGCACGCCGGTTTCCAGCACCTTTTGGCGGTTTATATAC
The DNA here is from genome assembly GCA_964504565.1 of uncultured Roseivirgaceae bacterium. Lineage (GTDB taxonomy): Bacteria > Bacteroidota > Bacteroidia > Cytophagales > Cyclobacteriaceae > Cesiribacter. The sequence goes on along the minus strand of CAZDEY010000001.1, from coordinate 32,157 downwards.
TGCCGCACCAGCTTTTGCAGCGGACTGCTATCCAGCACCGACTGTTTTTTGCCCTTAGTGGCCAATCGCCAAAGTACCGAGGGCAGGCTCAGTTTTCCCTTGAATATCTTCTTATCCTCTACCGAATTCCAGATTTGTAGCAGTAAGTCCAGTTCGTTCTGCGCTACCATAGCCCCGTTTAGGCTACCCACCGAAACCCCGCTTACGGCCGTGTAGGCAAAGCCTTCTACCTTAGGCTGAATATGCTCCTGAATATACCGAAGTGCCCCCGCCTGAAAAGCGCCCTTGGCCCCGCCACCACTTAGTACCAGTGCTATCTTTTTCTTCATGCGATTGGTGAATTACTGTCCTGAAACAAGCCTGCCTGTCGGCAGACAGGTTCAGGATGACATACTGACTTTATGAGTTAGTAAAATGTTTAGAAGTTAAGAGCGGCTTTATGTAAAGGGTTATACTGGAAAATAAGGAGATAATTTAAGTTTCTGACGATTCAACTCACCAAATCGCCACCTCACCAATTCACTAACTCACAACTTCGCCACCTAATTCCTCCGGAATTGCCTGCCGCAGGCGCCAATTGGTGGGCCAGTAGTTGTTGCTGCGGTTGCGCATTACTTTTAGCCAGCCTAAGCCTAAGCCTTTATATTTTACCAAAACCCAGCCTTCCGGGGTGTTATCGGGCAGGGGTATATCATCTTTATGCAGAAATTGAAGTGCGGTTCGCCGGTCTACTTCTACCGATGGAAAGGCCTCCGGGTTAATATGCGGACTAAGGGCCAGGGGTGGTTGGGGTATTAGGTTTTTGCTTTTCTGCTCGGCCAGCGGTATGCCCAA
>CAZDEY010000001.1:0-31313 GCA_964504565.1 uncultured Roseivirgaceae bacterium | reverse complement strand
AGGGCTGAAAGGAGTAGTTGTACAGCTTTTTCCCATTCCCTTTCCACCGCATAAATCCGCTCCGATTCCTGCAGAAAAGTCCAATTTTTACCTAAAAGCCAGCTTTGCAGTTCGGGTTCAATTGCTTTAGTAACAGGTGATAGCTTTGGTCGTTTTACTTTGGGTGGTTTGCTAGAGCTTTCTCCGCCTTTACGTAGCACGCTTAAGAAAAAACCCTCGCCGGTAATTTTGTGCGGATAGAAGCGGTAGCCGTACAAGCCGTTTTCTACGCTTTCCACCACGCCCCAATTATCCTGAAGTTTTAATGGCAAGCTTTGCAAGTCTTCCTGAGCACTTAGCCAGGCAACGTTATCCTCGTTTTCGGCGCGGTTGTAGGTACAAGTGCTATAGACCAAAATACCGCCCGGTTTCAGGCTGGGCCAAATATCGGCCAAAATGCGGCGCTGGCGTTCGCTGCACAACTGCACGTTAGCGGGGCTCCACTCTTCGCAAGCTGCTGCATCGCGACGGAACAGGCCTTCGCCGCTGCAGGGTGCATCCACAATGATCAGGTCGAACAGGCCGGGCAGGCGGTTAAAATCGCGCGGGTCGTTATTGGTGACCAGGCTGTTGGCAAAACCCCACTTCTGCATATTTTCAGCCAGTATTTGCGAGCGGCTACGAATAACCTCATTACTGACCAGAAAGCTGCCCTCCGGCAATACTGAGGCAATATGCGTACTCTTGCCCCCCGGCGCTCCGCATAAATCCAGTGCTAGAATTGAATAATTGGGAACGTGTTGTGTGAGGGCCTGCTCCAGAAACTGGCTGCTGGCCTCCTGCACGTAGTAAGCGCCGGCATGCCAGCGAGGATCTAGCGAAAAAAGGGGACGTTCCGGCAAGTAATACCCCGCCCGTGACCACGGCACTTTCTCCAAATTAGGCTCACCGCTAATTTTGGCAGCATTCAGGCGAATACTTACCGGGGTTTCACTTGCCAGGGCAGCCTCAAAAGCCATAAAATCTTCGCCAAGCTGGCTTTGCATACGTTCGGAAAAAGGGGCAGGCAATTGCATAGGGGCTAAGATAATACATTAACTGTTCCCCTCACCCTAGCCGGGCGCCCCAACCCTCTCCCTTAGGGAGAGGGAATTATAGCATAAAATCCTTTCTTGTTAATGAATGGCATTGATAACATAGCCGGTTTATGGTCTTGGCTTTCATATGAAGTTTCTAAAAATTTCAGCTCGATGCTTTCAAATAATGTGCCTGCTCGCTATGTTTGCAATCCCATTTAGGACGCCCAGTATGGGAGCATAGCTCAGTTGGTTCAGAGCACCTGCCTTACAAGCAGGGGGTCACAGGTTCGAATCCTGTTGCTCCCACATTTCAAACCCTACTTCGTTTTCGGAGTGGGGTTTTGTTTTTATCTTATAATTTAACACCTTACAAAGGTGATTAGATGAAAAGTTAAGATATTTTAATCAGCTCTTGAATGTTCAGGTTGTGACTTTTTCAATTTAGTGATGTTGTATGTGAAATGAGCTGAAAATGGCAGATGTACATACACCAAAAGTAAGAAGCTTCAATATGAGCCGTATAAAAAGCAAAGACACTAAGCCTGAGCTAATTGTACGAAAATATCTATTTTCTAAAGGATTCCGCTACAGACTGCATGACAAAAGATTTCCGGGTAAACCAGATATTGTTCTTCCAAAATACAAAAAAGTTGTTTTTATTCATGGTTGTTATTGGCACGGGCATGACAACTGCAAATACTTTGTTCCTCCTAAAACTAATTCTGAGTGGTGGTTGGGTAAAATAGGTAATACAAAAACAAAAGATGCTGATAATGAGAATAGGATTAAAAATATGGGCTGGGGGATTATAACTATTTGGGAATGTGAATTAAAACCCAATAAACGTGAACATACCCTTGCTCAGCTTGAAGAAAAATTAAGAAATTCTTAATGAAAGCACTCAATTATATAGATCTATTCGCCGGTGCCGGAGGCTTATCCGAGGGCTTCGTAAGGAATGGATTTGTGCCTGTAGCTCATGTAGAGATAGAAAAATCTGCATGCTTTACACTTAAAACCCGAATAGCATATCATTACCTTTCAAAAGCCGGTAAAACAGATATTTATAATGCTTACTTGAAAGGAGATATTTCGAGAAAGGATCTTTATAATAGTGTACCTAAAAAATTATTAAATACAGTAATTAATGCCGAAATTGGAAATGACAATGATCGGATATTTGAGCATATTGATAATATAATTAAAGATAAGCAGGTTGATTTTATTATTGGCGGGCCACCTTGCCAGGCATATTCTCTGGTTGGACGTGCTCCTCTAAAACATAAACATGATGATCAACGGACTTTGCTGTATATACATTACGGTAGGTTTCTAAAACGGTACAACCCAAAGTTCTTCGTATTCGAAAACGTTCCCGGATTGCTTTCGGCGGGTGAAGGTAAATACTACAGCAACCTTCAAAAATATTATAAACGTATAGGCTACAATGTCGAGGCCAAACTAATGAATGCTCACGATTTTGGGGTTGTTCAAAATAGGGAAAGAGTAATAATAATTGGCTGGAAGAAGAATATTGATTTTTCATATCCGGATTTTTCTTTTCAAGAAGAAAAATATTTTAGAGATGTTATTTTTTCTGACTTGCCTAAAATTGTTCCAGGGGAAAGCCAGCGTGTTCAAATGTACTCCGCAGATGTTAATGAGTACCTTAAAAAATCAGGCATCCGTAATGGCAGGGATTATGTAACGCAACATATTACCAGAATTCACAACGAGCGGGATCTGGCGATTTACAGGTTAGCAATAGAAAAGCTCACAGAAGGCGAACGCTTAAAAAACAGCGAAATTCCGGAAGAGATGAGAACCCAGAAAAACACCAAGGATTTTCTGGACAGATTTAAAGTGGTAGATAAAAAACCACATACCATGATCGCGCACATAGCTAAAGACGGTCATCATTTTATACACCCGGATATAAATCAGCTTAGGTCAATTTCAGTTCGGGAAGCTGCCAGAATACAATCCTTCCCTGATGACTACTATTTTGAAGGCTGCAAGGAGGATGCTCCCCGAAGTGCTGCGTTTAGACAAATAGGTAACGCTGTACCACCTCTAATGGCAGAAAAAATTGCTTGTGCGATTAAAAATCAGCTTTGATGTATGAGTAAGGAAATAGAAAAAACAGAAGAAAAGGTTTCAAAGCATCATTTTAAATCCAGAGCCAGACTATTACCTCAATTGGGTGATATGCTTATTAAAAGTGAAGATGTAGCTTTTCTGGAACTAATTAAAAATTCATATGACGCAGATGCGGCAATGGTGAATGTTTTGATGGAAAACATTGATAAGCCTGAGGAAGGAATAATTCTTATCGAAGATGATGGTCTAGGCATGGATAAGGAAATTATTGAGAATGTTTGGCTTGAATTGGGGAGTGACTATAAAGCTAGAAAAATAGAAGATCGGAAAACTTCTCCAAAGGGGCGAATTCCAATAGGTGAGAAAGGTATAGGTCGCTTAGGAGCACATAAGCTAGGCGATAAGATTGAATTAGTATCCAAGAGAGAGGGAAAAAAGGAAGTTTCAGTTAGTATAGATTGGAGAGATTTTAATAATGAAGAATATCTTGAAGATGTTATTATAAATGTAATCCAAAGAGATAATCCGATTCATTTCACAAATCAAACCCATGGAACATACATCGCAATAAGTAATTTAAAAACAGAGTGGACACAAGGGAAAATTAGAAATATTCAAAGATCTATAACATCAATTACTAGTCCATTTGAGGAAAGTAATGAAAATTTCAAGCCTAGTCTTGAGTTACTTGATAAACCCGGCTGGTTAGAAGGCTTAATAACTTGGGAAGATATCAAAGATTTTTCTTTATTCTCATTTGAGATTAGAATAAAGGGAGACTATATTACATATTTTAATTATGAGTTTAAACCATTTGCAGTTTTTGAAAAAGCTTCGGGTCGAAAAATCAAACTAGACATAAATGATGATCTGAAACCTGAGTTATTGACACGTGATGAGAAACTTGTCCTAAGTAATAAAACACTAAAAAGATATTCCAAGGACGATAGTGATAGAGCACTTTCCACTGATAATATTGGCGAAATAATAATTAAGGGTGAGATTTTTGATTTTGAATCTTTTATTATAAAGGATATAAGTGATAAGTCTGGACTTAAAAAGTATGTTAAGTCTAACAGTGGTGTAAAAGTTTACAGAGGAGATCAAGATAATGGATATGTAAGAGTATATGATTATGGTGAACCAGGTAACGACTGGCTGGGATTAAACTTAAGAAGAGTTCAGGCACCTGTTAATCTAAGTAATAATCTTATTGTTTGTGGTGTGTTTCTGGATCGTGAACAAAGCTTAAAGCTAAGAGAGAAAACAAATAGAGAAGGTTTTATAGAGGATAATTTTTATGAAGATTTTAGGGACAGTGTATATCATGCCTTAACTGTTGTTGACACTTTCAGAAAAGCTGATAAAAAACAACTCAGAGATTTGTATGGACCGAAAAGTAAACAGGAGCCTGTACATGCTTCAATCAATAAACTAAGAGATTTAGTAGACGAGAAAATTAAAGATAAGGGTATAAAAATAGCTATTACCAGTTATATAGATGATATAGAGAGTAGCTATAGTACGGTTTATGAAAATTTATTAAAAACCGCCAGTGCTGGTTTAGGTCTGGGAATTGTTTTGCATGAGATTGATAAAGTAATTGCTGAACTTATCCATCTTATTAAAGACAATAAAGAGCATGAAGTATTTGCAGAACTAGTTAAAAGATTAAGTCGGTTAGTTAAGGGTTATTCTGAAATTTTTAAGAAAACTAACCGAGCGAATATTGAACTATATAAGGTTATTGAAGATGCACTTTTCTCGGTATCATTCAGATTAAAAGCTCATAATGTAATTATAGAGAAACCGTATCTTGAGAACAAATCTTTAAGCTCAAAAATTGCTAAGGGACTTATTGAAGGGGTTCTGATAAACCTTATAGATAATTCTATCTATTGGCTGGAAGTAGCAAAAGAAGAACATAAATCTATTTCCAAGAAGAAGATCATTATTGATGTAGATGAGTCCGATTCATTTACTAGTATAATTTTTGCAGATAATGGAACTGGATTTTTAATACCTACAGATCAGGCAATCTCTCCTATGGAGACAGGAAAACCATCAGGCGGCTGGGGACTTGGTTTACATATTGCTAATGAAATAATGCTTTCGCATGGTGGGCAATTAGTATTTCCTATGTGGGCTGATACAAATATTCCTGAGGTTTACAAAAATGGTGCTATCCTAAAATTAAAATTTCCTAAAGAATAATGATCGGAAACTTTTTTAAAACTGGTAAGACTATAGTTATAGATGATGTTTTTGAGGAGGCAAAGCCGCTCTTAAATTGGTTATATCAAAATCATATTCCACACTATTATTCAGATGGAGGCAATAATTCTAGATTTCCTCTACCAAAAGGTCAACAACACTTTAGATTAATTTTTCTTGACCTAAATCTGAAATTGCAATCATCTGGTGGTAGCACAGATGACGACGACTATAAAAATTTTAGGGCTGGTCATATAGCTATAGTTGAAAAAATAATTAAGAACAATAATCATAGTTATGTACTAATAATTTGGAGTAAAGAAGAAGATAAGTATAAAGATCAGTTTGAGAGAATATTTAATACTGAAGAAAAGTATTCTACATCTCGCAAACCATATAAAATTATTCCACTTACTAAAGCTGATTTTTTTAGGAATAATGAGTGGATTGAAGGTAAAGAACAAGAGCTGTCAGATAGAATAGTATCAGCACTAAAAGAACTAGATTCGTACAAAATATTCTGTGAATGGGAAAGAATAGTTAATGAGTCATCTGCCGAAACATTTGATTCTATATTTCAAACTGTGAATGAATACCCTGAAAATGAAAAAGAGGGTTATCTCAGCAAGCTTCTCACTTTACTATCAATAGCATATTCAGGAGACGAAGGCTATTTAAATCTTAAGTCTGATCAGCAAAAAACCGACTCTGTGCTCCTCGCCCTTAATCAGGTTTTAGGTGATGATATTGACAGAATGATTTTAGATCATAGAGAAGAAGAATACGAGAATTGGGTAGAGATAAACAATAGGGAAGATATTCGAAAACTCAGGAAAGTTGTTGATAGAGGTCTTATAAATGCAAAATTATTTACCTATAGTCCGAATAAACCTGAATTAACAGGTTCTCTTTATCAAGTTGATAATTCTCAAATAATTCAATCCATTTTTTCCGATTCAATTCTATACGAAAAAGTTGAGAGAGAAGTGAAGTCATCAAGTAGTTTGAAAATAGGTAAAAAAGCTTCACCTGAAGAATTACAAAAATACAATTCTACGATAGAAACAGAAAAATTGGAGTTAGTAAAGAATATATTTTCTAATGTAATTCCTGTCGAATTAAATATCACGGCATTGTGTGATATAGCCCAGGGAAAGGATAAACTTCATAGGGTTATACCAGGATTATTAATTAAAGAATCGGATAGAGATTTTTTTAATACTCGCCTAGGATACATTAAAGCGACAGAAATATTTCAAGTGGATGAATTGCTTCCTGAAAATTCAATAGCAGGAAATGTATTAGCATACTTCGATTTGAGATATTTTACCACTTATTCTAAGGAAAATATTAAATCTAGGGTTAAAGGTAATAGTTTACCCAGTTATCTATTTACTTTTAGAGCTAATCTAATTAATGATTTTCAAATTGCTGTCGCTAATCATATTAGTCGACCTGGCGTTCTTTATTTACAAGAAAAATAATGCCTCAAAATAGCTGGACAAGGGATGAACTAATCGTTGCTTTTAATCTCTATTGTAAAACTCCTTTTACAAGAATTGGAGCCAGTAATAAAGGTATAAAGGAATTAGCACCAATAATTGGCAGATCAGTATCTGCAGTAGCACTAAAGCTGGCAAATTTTGCTCGTTTGGATCCTAGTCTTAGCATTCAAAATATAAAAGGTATGCGACATGGAAGCAAAGCAGAGGTTGAAATATGGAATGAATTTAACAATAACTGGGAAGAACTTGCCTGGCAAAGTGAGCTTATTCTTGCCAGGTTTAAGAATAGTACTGTAGAAAATTCTTCACGAATTCATTTAGCTAACTTACCAACAGAAGGAATAGAAAGAGAAGCACTTGTTAGAGTAAGAGTTAATCAGTCTTTTTTCAGAAAGACTATTTTAGCATCATACAATAATCAATGCTGCATCACCGGCATTTCGCAGCCGGAACTTTTAGTGGCAAGTCATATAATTCCTTGGTCGGTAAATTCAGAAACAAGAATGAATCCGGCTAATGGTATTTGTCTGAACACCCTACATGATAAAGCATTTGATCTTGGATTATTAACAATAACAGAAGACTTTAAAATTCTTCTTTCAACCGAGTTGCTTAATTCTAAAAATTCTGAGCAACTCAAGTTCTTTATCCCATACAGTGACCGAAAAATAACTATGCCACAAAAGTTTTATCCTGATCCATCTTTTCTACAATATCATAATACACACATTTTCAAAGGTTAATACATAATCCCCTTCAACGCATCCATATAGCCTCTACTTACTCGTACTACTTCGCCATTTTTCATGATTACGTCGTAGCTTTTGCCGTACTTGGTTAGTTCTTTTATGGATTTTAGGTTAATGATGGCCGAGCGGTGTACGCGCATAAATAGTTTGGGGTCTAGCTTGGCTTCCAGTGCGCCTATGCCGTAGTTGCTTACGTAGGTGGCAGTTTCGGTTATCAGCTTGGAGTAGTCGCCGAAGGCTTCAATTCTGATGATGTCTTGTACGGCCACCGTTACCAATTTTTGCCCGGCCTGCACCAGCACCCGCTCAGGGTAGCGGGCTTGTTCCATCAGCAAGCTTTCGGTAAGGGGGCGGGCAGCGTTTTTGGTGCCGTCCAGCCGTTGCAGGGCTTTTTTAAACCGCTCTTGGGTATAGGGTTTTAGCAGGTAATCTACCGCGTGTACTTCAAAGGCTTGCAGGGCATATTGGTCGTAGGCGGTAGAGAAGATGATTTGCGGCAGTTCTTCCAGGTGCTTTAGTACTTCAAAACCGCTCAGTCCCGGCATCTGTATATCCAGAAACACCAGATAGGGCTTAAATTTATTTATAAGTTCAATAGCATCCACCCCGTTATTAGCCTCACCCAACACCACATACTCCGGATAGGCCGCCAGGTACTGTTTTATCAGCGTACGCCCGGCCAGTTCATCATCTACAAGTATTACCTTATGCATTTTTTAGTATTGGGTAGTGGGTATATGGTATTGAGATTATGCCGCTGTATCAAATTCACCAATTAATCAAGATAATCATACAATAACCAAGCACGAGGCACCAGCCACTAGGCACCAAAATCAAAGCGCGAAGCTCACCGTTAGGCCTTGGGGTTGGGTGTCGGTGAATTCTATGTCGGATTGGAACATTTTTAGCAGGCGCTGGCGGGTGTTGCTGAGGCCTATGCCGCCCTGTAGCAAATTAGATTTATCTTTTACGCCCACCCCAGTATCGGCTACGGTAAAGCGCAGACGACCGTTGGCTTCTTTAATTACTTTAATAGTGATGTTTCCACCCGCAATTTGGGTGCTGATGCCGTGCTTTACCGAGTTCTCGACCAGGGGCTGAAGAATGAGCGGCGGTACGGGCTCGTTTAGTAATTCCGAAGCCACATCAATTTTGGTTTCCAGGCGGTTACCAAAGCGAGCTTTTTCCAGGCTCAGGTACTTATCTACAAATTCCAGCTCATCGCGCAGGGGCACCAACTCCTGCCGGCTGGCCCTAAGCTGGTAGCGAAACAGGTCGGATAGTTCGGCGATCATCTGGCGGGTAGTTTCCTGTTCGGGCGGCACCGAGGCGCTAATGGTATTGAATACGTTATACAGAAAGTGCGGATTTAGCTGAGCCTTAAGGGCGGAAAGCTCACTTTTCAAGGCGGCCTGGCGTAGTTCTCCCTCTAGTTTTAGTTTGCGCTGGTTTTCTTTATAGTATGCGTAAGCATGAAAAATTCCGAATTGCAAAATATAAAATAAAGCCGGAATGTATATATCCCACACCTGACCGTTGCCCTGCAAATGGCCTAAACCATAGTAATCGCATATATAATAGTAGGTTTGCTGCGAGCCGATTACAAAAAACGGAAGGGTAATTACGTGTGCTAGTAACCGAAGGTGTAAAGCCTGATGGCGCAACAAGCGAAATATAAGCCACCAGATTAATACGGTAAACCCAAAAAATACCGAATACTGAAGGCCGCCTCCGTCAAATATTCGCCATAGGTCAAATAAGGTATCGTACTGACGTTCATTGGGCACGCTTAATTGTATAGCGGTATAGTAAGCTACTGCCGAAAACGCATAGAACGTCAGTAAAGCCAACAGTTCGCCCAAGCTAATGCCCCATATTATTTTCTTATTCCAGTTCATTCTTAAGTTGTGAAGTGGCGAAGTTGTGAATTAGTGATTTCACGTCTTGATACTTGATACTTGATACTTGATACTTGATACTTGATACTTAATACTAACTACCCAATACTAGATTAAATATACCCAAAGCTCCGCTATGCTACAATTTACTATCGACGAACGGGCTTATAGGCCGACGAATTGCCTGCTTGGGTAGAAGTTGTTCGTTCATCGGTTTATAGCACCGCTGGTCGAAAAGGGATAGTAATTGGTAACGAAAGGGGGCAGTTTTGCATCAGTACCTATAGAAACCCGAACCTATGAACCGTTTACACCGAATAGCGACCCTAAGCTTACTTTTGTTTACTTTCCATTTTCAGCTTCAGGCCCAAGTTACCCTGCGCGGTAAAGTGCAGGCAGTGGGCGGCGAATCTTTACCCTACGCCACGGTTATGCTGAAGAACCTGCCGGATTCTAATTTATACAAAGCAGCTATTAGCCAGGCCGAAGGTCAATTTATTCTTCGCGATATAGTGACTGGCAGCTATTTTCTGGAAGTTAGAAGCATGGGCTACCAAACCTATTTTTCCGAAGCCCTAACCGTTGATACCAAAGATTTGGTGCTGGAGAATATTATACTGCCCGAACTACAGGAAATGCTGGGCGAGGTGGAAGTGGTAGCCCGGCGCCCCGTAGTGGAAGTGCAAGCCGATAAAACCGTACTAAACGTGGAAGGAAACCTGACCGCTACCGGCGCCGATGCCCTGGAAACGCTGCGCAAAGCCCCGGGCGTAATGCTGGATAATAACGAAAACATTATGGTAGAGGGGAAAAGCGGGGTACAAGTGTATATAGACGGCAAGCGTTCGGTATTGCAGGGACAAGATTTAAGCAACTACCTAAAAAGCCTGCAGGCTACAGATATTGAAGCTATTGAGGTGATTACCCAGCCATCATCTAAGTACGAGGCGGCTGGCAATGCGGGCATAATCAATATTAAGCTGAAGCGGGAAAAGGGCTTGGGCACTAACGGTACGATTACCGCCGGCTACGTATACGGTAGATTCTCGCGCTACAATACGGCGCTGAGCCTGAATAACCGAACCAAAAAAACCAATGTATTTGCTAATTACAGCAATCGCCTTGGTAAAAGCTATAACTTTCTAAACCTTTACCGTAGGCAAAGCGGCAGTATTTTCGATGCCCAAACCGAAACCGTTAGCGAAACCTACGCGCACAACGTAAAGCTGGGGGCTGATTTCTTTGCCTCGGAAAAAAGCACGTGGGGCATAATGCTGGATGGTAACTTTAACCAGGGCGACTGGAACAGCGATACGAAAACGCCAATTATTCGCAACCCGGAGGCCGACCCAACCCCCGATCAGGTGCTGGTGGCCGGCAGCTATACCGATAACGAATCGTATAACCTCTACGCCAACCTCAACTATCGCTTTGCCGATACCCTGGGCCACGTACTGGAGTTTAACGCCGACTGGGGCCGCTACGGAAACGAGCGCTACAACTATCAACCCAACTTCTACTACAACGGCGATTTAACCCTAATTGAAAGCCAAACGGTGAACTCGCAGGTAACGCCCATAGATATTGATATAAAAACTTTTATGACCGACTACGAACAGAACTTCCTGAGCGGAAAGTTGGCTACCGGAATAAAATTGAGCCGGGTTGATACCGAAAATACCTTTAACTTTTACAATGAAGATGGCGAGGAGCCGCAGCTTGACCCTAACCGCAGTAATCAGTTTAATTATCTGGAAAATGTGTATGCCGCTTACGTAAATTATAACCGCCAATGGAAAAAATGGAACATACAGGCGGGGCTACGGGCCGAACATACCCACTCGGTAGGCGAGCTTACCAGCGCGCAGGAAGATACCCCACCCGTAGAGCGAGATTACCTAAACCTGTTCCCCAGCGGCGGCATCACCTATCGGTATAACCCTAAAAACAGCTACGCTTTAATTTACAGCAAACGCATTGATCGCCCTAATTATCAGAACCTAAACCCGTTTGAATTTCAGCTTGATGAATTGAGCTTTCGCAAAGGAAATCCCAATTTACAACCGCAGTATACCGACAATGTAAAGCTTTCGCATACCTACAACTACCGGCTAACTACCTCGCTTAGCTACAGCCGCATCACCGATTTTTCAGCCCAGGTTACCGAGGCGGAAGGGGAAGACCGGAGCTTTATCAACTCCCGAAACGTGGCCAATCAGGATATCATTAACCTGAGCGTAAGTTACCCCTTCGATGTAAATAAATGGTGGAGCGTATACATTAATGCCTACGGGTACCACAGCAACTTTACCCCCACCAACCCCGACTTTTTTGCGATAGATCAATCTACATTCGGTTTCTATGCCCAAAATACCTTTACCCTACCGGCTAACTTTAGGGCAGAAATCAGCGGTTGGTATAGTTCCCCTTCCATCTGGGGCGGCACCTACCTGACCAAAAGCCTGGGCTCGCTGGATGTTGCCCTGCAGCGCACCTTTGCCAACGATAAGTTAACCGCCCGTATAGCCGCCAGCGATATTCTGTATACCATACCCTGGCGGGCCGATACCAACTTTGGTGAGGTAAGCATTGTGGGTAACGGCGGCAGCGATACCCGCCAACTTCGCCTAAGCCTCAGCTACAACTTTGGCAGCCAGGATGTGAAGAAAGCCCGTCGCCGCAACTCCGGTTTAGAGGATGAAAGCAAGCGGATTGGGAATTAAAAATTTAGACCTATAAGGTTTTAAAAACCTTATAGGTCTGTCAACTAAACTAAGAATGAAAGCATTAGCTACTGTATTTATATTAGGGCTATTCTATAGCAGTTGCATTGGGCAAGAAGCGCTAACTAAGAACCAATTAGCGAAACTCGATAGTATAGCAACGCAAGATGTACCCGAAAACGCCCCCGGAATTGCCACCGCTATTATCCAGGATGGAAAGGTACTTTATGAAAGATATGCTGGTTTAGCCGATCTGGACGATAGCACTTCTATAAAGAATGCCAGCCGTTTCAATATTGCCTCTACGGGCAAGCAGTTCACCGCTTTGGCTATTTTAAAGCTGATTGACGAAAGGAAACTGAAGCTATCGGACGATATACAAAAGTGGTTTCCGGAGTTGTACCCAGCAACTGAGGAGAAAATTACCGTACGCCACTTGCTTAGCCACAGCAGCGGTATACGCGATTGCTACGATTTGTGGTCGTTGCAGGGAATAACCTGGTGGGAGCAGTCCTACACCAATCAGGACGTGCTGCGCCTGATAGCCCGGCAAAAAGACCTGAATTTTGAGCTCGGTACACAGTACCTGTACAGCAATACTAATTATATTTTACTGGCCCTTTTGGTAGAGAAGGTTTCAGGAAAAAGCTTTAGGGAGTATACGGATGGTATGTTCCGGCAACTGAACATGCCCGATACCCACTTCGAAGATGATTATAGCCAGATTAGCGGCCCAATTGCGCGCTCGTACTTTATTTTTGATACATGGACTACCTATGATTGGATATGGAATGTGGTAGGCGACGGCAATATTTTTTCTACCCTGGAAGATCAAATTCAGTGGGAAAAACTGGTACAGGGCGAAGGAAAAACCACTTTCAGTAGAAAGCGAATTGCCCGAAGCCAGCAGCTAATTAAAGGCGCAAGTATAGACAATTACGGCTACGGGCTAGAGTTTGGTAAGTACCGCGGACTCAACTATAAATTTCACGAAGGGGCAACCGGCGCCTGGAAAGCCACCGTGCTACGCTTTCCGGAAGAAAATATATTTTTTTTAACCTTGACCAACTCCGGCAAAGCCATACCTAGCAGCCAAACCCGGCAACTGGCTGACGTGTTCTTTAATTTGAACTCCGCCCAAACCCCTTACCTAACTAAACCCGCCCAAGCCGGCAAATATGTAAGTGAAAACGAACTTACAGGAATTTACCTGACCGAAAGCGATTTTGCCTTCACCTTTGAACTGCGCAATGGTAAAGTGTTTCTAAAACGAGTGGGCCGGAGCGATGTAGAACTGGAACGGGAAGCCGACAATGTTTTTCGCCAGAAGTACGATCCGGATTTCAGGCAGGAGTTCACTAAAAATTCCGAAGGTAGCATGGAAGTAACTGTATCTTACCCTACCCATGCGCCCTATTCGCTAACCAAAGCCAACTTGCCGGAAGAGGGATTTGATTTTAGAAAGCCGGAAGGAAATTACTTTAATGAAGAAACTAACACTTCAATTTCTATAAAGCACTTGGCTGGTAACAACTATGAAATTACGTTAAATGAAGACTATAAGACTAGTGGTTTGCTGGTATCCGAAAATAAAATGCTGGTAGACTTCTACAATTTAGAATTTGCTGAGAATGGCTTCCTGCTGAACGGAGATAGAATTAAGCGGGTGAAGTTTAGAAAGAAATAACCGCAAATCGATATTCAAATTTATAAACCTATAAGGCCTTTAAGACCTTATAGGTTTTTTTGGTTGTTAGCTCAGCTTACAATTCACCTCCATATTGCCTTGGGTAGCTTTGGTTAGGGGGCAGTTTTTCCAAGCCTGATCTAGTATGTGCTGGGCCTTTTCGCGCTCAATTTGTGGAATGTTTACTTGCATATCCAGCTTAAACTGTAGGTCGCCCTTTTCTACCTGAACGGCTTCTACCTCGGCTTTTACTTCGGTATCGCTGATATCCAGGTTGTTTAGTTTGGCTACGTGGTAGAGCGTACCTTCCAGACAACTGGCGTAGCTGGCGGCAAAAAGTTGCTCGGGCGTAGTGCCTTGCTTGTCGGTATCTTCGCCGGTCGGCATAAATACATCTATATTCAGGGCATTATTGTCGGAATTTATATGGCCGCGTAAACCGCCTTTGCTGGTTACTTCACTTTTATATAGCGTTTTCATAAATTTTTGATTTTGTGTAGTATATGAAAACTTAAGCCGACTAGTTTGTTTGCTCAATCCGGAGGTTTATTTGCTTGGTTAAGTAATATATAAGTACGGAATAGCATTGCGCTTCTAATCTACCTAAAGTATAACTAGACTATCAGAGATAAGGCCTAACCGAAGCCAACACCCATGAGAGGGCTTAGTTTCGGTTAGGCCTTATACTTTAAGAATTAATGGTATAAAATCTACTCTACATGAGGCTAGTAAGGCTCGTCATCATCCATTCGCTGATCTAGCGGCAGGTTTTTCTGCTGTTGTTCTTCCAGAGCTTTTTGTTCTTCGTATTGCTTTTCGCGAGCTTCCAGCTTGGCTAATTCCTTAGCTTCTTTTTTAGCCTGAGTTTTAAGTACCGAGCCGCTAATGCCTATACTTATTTCGTACAGAAGCAGAAGTGGAATGGTTATCAGGATCTGGCTCATTATATCCGGCGGGGTAATTATGGCCGAAATAACCAAGATAATTACAATTGAAATTTTGCGGTAAGCCCGCATGGCAGCCGGGGTAGCCACGCCAATTTTAGTAAGGAAGTACACCACAATGGGCAACTGAAACATAAAAGCGCAGGCCAGGGTAAGGGTGGTAAGGGTAGAAACGTAACTACTTATATCAAATTCATTAACTACGCTAGGGTCTACCTGGTAATTAGATAAAAAGTTAACCGAAAGCGGTGATACTATATAGTAGCCGAAAAGTACACCCAGCATAAATAGTACGCTCACAAAAAACACCGCTCCCTGGCTTAGGCTACGCTCATTATCTTCCAGCGCCGGGCTAAAAAAGCGCCAGAACTCCCAAAATACGTACGGAAAAGCTAATATTATACCTACCACAAACGAGGCCGTAAGGTGCATAGTAAACTGCCCGGTCATTTGCCGCGACTGAATAATGAACGGCAGTTGCTCAATGCACAAAGCATCGGAGCCTACATAAGTACCCCACTGGCACATCATGCGGTAGGTCCAGAAACTGGTGCGGCTGGGGCCTAAAATAAGCTCGCCAAACACAAATTCTTTAGCAAAAAAAGCAACTACTGCGCATACTACTACGGCAATGGCTGCTCTAACTACGTGCCACCGGAGTTCTTCCAGATGGTCTATAAATGACATTTCGCTAGTCCGTGGAACCGGCAGCGCTTTTCTTTTGAGCATTCTAAAAAATATTCAGACTAGGTATATAACGGAAAATCTTGCATCCAGCGATTTACTTCCGCCCGAACTTTGCCTAAAATTTCCTCATTCTCGTGGTTAGTTATAACCTTATCTATTAATTCTACCACCTTAGCCATGTGTTCGGCCTTCATGCCCCGGGTGGTTATGGCCGGAGTGCCTATACGGATACCGCTGGTTACAAAGGGCGACTTATCATCAAACGGTACCATGTTCTTGTTCACCGTAATATCAGCTTTTACCAAGGCCTGCTCGGCTTGCTTACCGGTAATATCCTTATTTCTAAGGTCAATTAGCATTAGGTGGTTGTCCGTACCATCGGAAACCAGGTTATAGCCTTTAGCTACGAACGCCTTGGCCATAGCATCGGCATTTTTAATAATCTGCAGGCTATAGTGCATAAAATCATCGCTGAGGGCTTCGCCAAAGGCTACGGCTTTAGCAGCAATAATATGCTCTAGCGGGCCGCCCTGGGTGCCGGGGAATACGCCGCTATCCAGCAGGCTGCTCATTTTGCGTACCTCCCCTTTAGGGGTTTTTAGTCCCCAGGGATTGTCAAAGTCTTCACCCATCATTATTACGCCGCCGCGCGGACCACGCAGGGTTTTGTGGGTAGTAGTAGTAACTATGTGGCAGTGCGGTATGGGATCGTTTAATAAGCCTTTAGCAATTAGTCCGCTGGTATGGCTAATATCCGCCAGCAGCAGGGCACCTACCTCATCGGCAATTTCGCGCAGGCGCTCGTAGTCCCAGTCGCGGCTGTAGGCACTAGCCCCGCAAATAATCATGTTTGGCTGCTCTTTTTTAGCAGTTTCAGCTACTTTGTCCCAGTCTATCAGGCCGGTTTCTTTATCAACCCCGTAAAATACCGGCTTATAAAGTTTACCGCTAAAGTTTACCGGTGAACCGTGCGTAAGGTGTCCGCCGTGGCTCAAATCGAAGCCTAAAATTTTATCGCCGGCGTTTAAGCACGCCAGCATAACGGCGGCATTGGCTTGGGCGCCGGAGTGCGGTTGCACGTTGGCCCAGGCGGCACCAAACAGTTCTTTTAGCCGATCTATAGCCAGTTGTTCAACCTCATCAACCACCTCGCAGCCGCCGTAGTAGCGTTTGCCGGGCAGGCCTTCGGCGTATTTGTTGGTAAGCACGCTACCGGCAGCCTCCATTACCTGCGGCGAGGCAAAATTCTCCGACGCTATAAGCTCTAGGCCGCGTTCCTGGCGCTGGCGTTCTTCCGAAATCAGATTAAAAACTTTTTCGTCGCGCGCTATGGTGTGGGCGCTATTGGCAGGTAGAGTGCTGTTCATGCTCAACAAAAATTTATACGATGTAAAAGTACGCCATTAGGGCCACTTTCCCAATGATTATAGTATCAGTGTATTTGTCACTAACCCGCAAGCTGGTATACAGTTTCCGTTAGTTTTTAATCAACCTCAAATTTCCCTTATTTCAACCAAAATAAAGCCGGCAGCCATATGGAAAATTTATACGTGGAAGGGCAGATAATTGCTGATGAAGACTACACTGCGGAAGCCCTGGCTACCGGTGAGTACGAAAACTGCACTTTCCGGCACTGCCTTTTTGAAGGAACCCGCCTGAAAAACCTCAACTTTGTTAACTGTGAGTTTATAGATTGTAACCTCAGTAACGTTCATCTTTACAATGTGGCTTTTCAGGAGGTTCAGTTCCGGAGTTGCAAGCTGCTAGGCCTGGATTTTGCCCAGGCTAATCCGTTTGGGTTTAGTTGCCGCTTTGCCGATTGCCTGCTTAACCACACCTCTTTCTACCGGGTAAAACTGAACAATTCGGAGTTTAATAACTGCCAGCTAGAAGGTGCCGATTTTACCGAAGCCGAAATGAAGGGTACGGCGGTTATAAATTGTAACTTGCATAATGCTGTTTTCAGTAATACGAATCTGGAAAAATCTGACTTCCGGCAATCGGTTAATTACAGTATAGATGCCGAAAACAACCGGATAAAGGGTGCCCGCTTTTCTTTACCTGAGGTTTTAGGCCTGTTGTACAAGTATCAGATAAAGGTAGAATAATTACGGTTTGGTTAATTTTATTGGGATTTTGATAAATCTTCCACCAAAAAATAAATCAAACTTGTATACTCACAGTTAGAACATAAAACCCAACGACCTAATTATTATATACTATGAAATTGAATTTTTGGCAGCCCTCAAAACTCCTTCTCCTCCTGGGAATAATTTTTACGCTCAGTTCCTGCGATAACGAAGCAATTAAAGGCGACGGCAATGTAGTACAGGATCGCCGCGCCCTGCAAGAGTTTTCTAAACTAGATATAAAGGGCGAGTATACTATTGTGTTAAAACAAAGTGCCACCCCGGAGCTACTGGTTACTACCGACCAAAACCTACTGGCTATGATTAAGACTGAGGTTAACGGTAGTACCCTAAACATCAGCAGCGATGAAGAACTGGATGGCTCTGACGGTATTACCTTAATTATTAGCTACCCCGATTTGGAAAGCCTGGAAATTGGCGGAGCGGTTAAACTAAGTAATGAAGGCGTACTAAAAGCCAAGGAGTTTACCATGGATATTGCCGGTGCCGGCTGGGTAGACCTGAATATGGAAGTTGAGGAAGTTGCGCTTGACCTGAGCGGGGCGGCCTCGGTAACGCTTAACGGTTCTTGCGGCACCTTGGAAATCGATATGAGCGGGGCTGGTACCTTAGATGCTTACGGCTTACAAGCTTCGGACTGCGATGTTAGCCTAAGCGGAATTGGCAATGCCAATATTTACGTTACCCAAAACCTGGAAGCCAAAGTTAGCGGGGTAGGCAGTGTACGCTACCGGGGCAATCCGCGTAACCTACGCCGCGATGTAAGCGGGGTGGGTTCTATTGAGCCGGCCTCTGACGATGAGCAAGACGAACAAATTTGATAGGATTTATCTTTATTAGATACCTCAACATAATTTTTAGCATGATGAATATACTGGTTCTTACCGATTTTTCCGATATAGCCGAGCGTGGACTGCAATCGGCTGTGGCCCTGGCCAAACAACTGGGCGGCGCCGAAATATTGCTTCTTAATACCGAATTACCGCCCGAGGGTACCGATTTTACCGCCACCGGCGATATTTACTATAAAGCCGATACCGAAGAGGATGCCTTTATGGTGGCCTTGATTAAAAAGAACCGGGCCCGGCTGCAGGAGCTTGAGCAAAAGTACAGCGCCGAAGGGTTAAAGGTTAGCCCTTTTATGCAGGTAGGGCCTATGCAGGAAATTGTAGATACCTTTATTCATAAGCATAAGGTTGACCTGATTGTAATGGGAACCAGCGGCGAAAATACTATGGAAGAGTATTTTGTGGGTAACCATACCGAACAGGTTATTAGTGTATCTAACGTGCCGGTGCTTTCGGTAAAGGTTACCGACCGGCCGGTGCAGGCCAACACAATTTTGGTAGCTACCGATATGGAAGATGATGCTTACCCGGGCTTGGCGCATATTCGTACGCTGGCCGAGCACCTAAATTCTAACCTTCATTTAGTGCACGTAACTAATGGTAGCGTAGATAAGCACGTAAAACAACTGGACCGCTACGCCAAAGAACATAACCTGCGTAACTATACGCCGGCAGTTATTGAAGATAACGATACCGAAGATGGCTTAAAGCGGTACGCCGCTAAAGTAGGGGCCGATATGATTGCTGTAATTACCCACGGCCGTACCGGCCTAAGCAGTTTGCTAAGCCACAGTGTAGCCCACGATATAATACGCGGAGCCAGCGTGCCGGTGCTTACAGTTAATATGAAGAAAATTAAGAAGTAGTTATTCTTTCAACCCAAACTATATAGCCGGCTTTCCTGAATCAGGAGGGCCGGTTTTTATTTTGCCCGGGGCAAGACGGTAAATTTGGGATATTTTAGTTCTTGCGCCCTGATTTTAGCTGTTAAGTTTTTGTGTTCAATTAAAGCCAAATGATAAAGCAGCCGTAACGGGCGTATAACACCTGCGCAACCTTGGCTTCCTACCTTTGGGTCAGTTACTTAACTTTTTAATTGATTCACTGTGAAACATTTACCTTTTTTACCCGCCGCACTTCTTGGCCTGGCAATTACTGCCTGCGATGAAGAGGCCCGCATTTCTTCACCCCAACCTACCGGCAACGATAACCAAAATGGTGTTGCTGTAGATGTAGAAGCTTATTCTGTTACCCCTAACTTTCTGCAACTCACCAATGAGTTCTCCGGAGTAGAGGTATACCCTATTTTAACTTCGGAAGACGAACTGGCCGCCAGCCCCGATTTTGTGTACGGCTCAATGGCCGACGGTGCGGGTATGCTGAAGAACAACGACGGCACCTACACGCTAATTAACAATATTGAAGCCGACTATTCGGTAGCCCGTATTGAATTAGATGCCAACCTTAAACCCATTAGCGGTTCTTACATTCTTAACGCGCTGGCCACAGCCAGTACCGCTCAGTGTTCCGGTACGCTAATTACTCCGGAAGAGCACGGCTTTGGCCCGCTATACCTTAGCGGCGGCGAGTGGGGCGGCTCTATGAAGGGTGTATTCGCTACCGACCCATTCCGCGATCCCAGCGAGGCCAGCTCAGCCCGGATGCTGCCGGCCATGGGCCAGTGGTCTACCGAAAACGCCGTGCCGATTGGCAAAAATGCTTACCCCGATAAAACCGTAGTGTTTATTGGCGACGACCACTCTAGCAACAGCGTACCGAGCGGTCAGCTAGGCATGTACGTGGGCGAGCGTGGCGATTTAGAGGGCGGTAAGCTTTACGGCCTAAAGGTTGTGAATACCCTAATTAACTTTGAAATGGATATGCAGGAGGGCGAAACCTACAAAATGAAGTTTGTTGAACTTCAGGAGCGCGAAATTGACCTGCTGGATGCCGAGGCTAAAGCTAAAGGGGTTATGGGCTTCTCTCGACTAGAAGATATTGACTGGCGCCGCGGCAGTGCGGCCAACGAGCGAGAGATTTACTTCTGCGTAACCGGCCGCAAGCGCGATGCCCTAGCCGGTAAAGGTACCTTCTACGGAAGAATTTACAAAGTAGTACTGAACGAAAACGACCCCACCGGCGAGGGTACTATTACCTGCGTACTAGACGGTGATAAGCTCAACGGCAAAGCGGCCATGTTCCATAGCCCGGATAACATTTTGGTTACTGAAAACTACGCCTACATTCAGGAAGACCCTAATGGTTACTTCGATACGCCGGAAAAAAACCACTACGCCCAACTTTACCAGTATAACCTGAATACCGGCGAGCTTAAAACCGTATTGGTGTGCGATCAGGTTACGGCTGCCAGCCAAGGCTACGGCAGCGCTGATGACGCCTGGGAGCTTACCGGCATGATTGATATTTCAGATATAACCGGCTCACCGGAAACCTTTATTCTGATAACCCAGAACCACGGCTGGGAAGGTAACTTTACTGACCCTAACGCTAATCCTAGCCCCAGCACCGGCGAGGGTAGCATGATGTTTGTGCTTAAAGGCTTAGGCCGTTAACATGAAATTGGAGAGATACATAGTTTGGAAAGGGGTGTGCCTAACGGCATGCCTTTTTCTTCTTTTAGCTTGCCAGGTTAAAACCGAACGTAGCGACTCAGTTACCACCACTGCTGTAACTTCCGAAGAGGAAGCTGCCAAAGCTCTGCTGGAATTATACAAAACTGATTTAAGCGAGCTGATTTCTTCCTTAGAAAAACTAAAAAACAGTGTAGGTAATCCGGAAGCTGCCCGGCACCAGTATAGCCTGGCCCGTTCACTATTTAAGCAGGCAGAACCGCTACTATGGGCGGCCGATAAACAAAACTACTTGGCACTAAACGGGCCAAATTTGCTTAAGGTGGAAGAAGAAGACGCTACCGATATTAAAATTAAAGAGCCCTTCGGCTTTCAGCGGTTAGAAGAAGAATTGTTTGCCGATGAAGTTGATACTGAAGCAGTCGCCCGTACTACAGAAAAAACCCTTAACTGGCTTAAACTGCTGTACCAAAATGCCTATATAAAACTAGAGAAACGCCACGTGCTGTGGTTGGTGCGCGATGCCGTGGTTCGCGTAGCTACTACCGGCATTACTGGTTTCGATTCGCCGGTGCTGGAAAATTCCCTGGAAGAATCGGCGGTGGTGTACACTCGCCTGGCAGAAATTCTGGCCATTTACCAAAATATGTTTGCTGAACCTAGCTTATACCAAGCCTGGCAAAACAGTATTGAATTAAGCCGAAAAGAACTACTAAGCGGCAATTTTGCCAACTTTAACCGCTACGCATTTATAGGCCAACACACCCACCACCAAATGCTGCTCTGGACGGAAACCGTTGATGACTGGCAGGTGGAATTTCCTTTTGAAATGGCTATTAGCCATACGGCAACTTCGTTATTTTCACCGGAAACCTTTAACCTGCCCTATTTCTCCGATAACCAACAGGCAGCTAAAGCCGGTTTAGTAGAGTTAGGCAATATGTTGTTTAACGAAACCGCCCTTTCGGCCAATGGCAAAATGAGTTGCGGCACCTGCCACCAAGCCGAAAAAGCCTTTGCTGACGGCTTAAAGCTATTTCCGGGCCAGCAGCGCAATACGCCCACACTGCTGTACGCCGGTTTGCAAAAAGGCTTCTTCTACGATAAGCGGGCCGGAAGTTTAGAAGGACAAATTGTTAATGTAGTAAATAATGAGCTGGAGTTTCACAGCAACCTGGATTCTATGGCGGCGGTAGTAGGCCGTATGCCAAAGTATAAACAAGCATTTGATAGCCTGTACGAAGATGGAACAAATGAGCGGCATATTCGCCAGGCTATTGCGGCATATATTCGTAGCCTTTCTCCCTTTAACTCCCGCTTTGATAAGAGCATACGCGGTGAGGAAGAAAGCCTGACCCAGGAAGAAATAAGGGGATTTAACCTATTTACCGGAAAAGCCAAGTGTGCTACCTGCCACTTTGCGCCTGTATTTAACGGCACCATACCACCTAATTTTGCTGAAAGCGAATTGGAAATGCTGGGCGTACCTAACCACGCCCAAAACCCCAGCCAGGTAGACGCTGATGGCGGCCGCTACGCATTTTTAAATACCGAAGCGCTTCGTTTTTTCTTTAAAACCCCTACAGTACGCAATAGCAACCGCACCGCGCCCTATATGCACAACGGCGTATACACTACGCTGGAAGAGGTAGTAGATTTCTATAACAAGGGCGGCGGCGAAGGCTTAGGCCTAGACAGCCCCAACCAAACCCTACCACCCGACCCACTAAATTTAAGCCCGGAGGAAGTTAGCGCAATAGTAAGTTTTATAAAGTCATTGGATGATGAAGGCCGTGCTTCGTTATAGTTCGACAATTATGAAATGTTTATATATAATATAGCTATTTGCTTAACTAGCCAGCAGCAATCTCAACCTGCTTGTGCTGCTATTGCTTGTTGATGTAGGGAGCTTATTGGAGTGAAATAGTTTGTATTGATTTAACACGAACACCTCTATAAATCAGTAGAAGATGCTCAAGGAGGTTTAAGTTTTTGTAAAAGTAAAAAGTATCTAATATCATTTTAGGAAAGAAACCTAATAAATACTGAGCTATCGGCTTGACTTACTTTCTTGCAAAAGGTAAAAACTGATCGTAAGAGGAAAGATTTCCAAAACCTAAAAATTGCAAATTGTAGGCAAGCCGTTAGGCAATAATTTTTAGTTAGGAACCTTTAATAAGTTCCAGTTAAGCAAGGTTTGATATTAAGAAATTATTAAATTCTTACAATTCTGAGCATCAGAGGCCTTAAATCTGCATCTTGCGGCCAATTCCAATCTATCCCCAACCCTCATGAATTACGCAAGGCTTCTCCTCTTGCCGTGTTGGCTTATTGTATTTTTTGCCAATGCGCAGGCTCCGGCCGGTTACTACAGTGCCGCCCAGGGCAAAACCGGCGCCGAACTAAAAACTTCGCTCTACAATATTATTAAAGGGCATACTGAATTTCCTTATACCAGCTCCGGCACCGATACCTGGGACATTCTTAAAATAGCCGACCGCGACCCGAATAATTCTGATAACGTAATCGGTATTTATTCGGGTTTTTCTATGGATGGGGCCGCCGAATATAATAGCGGCAACGGCTGGACGCGCGAGCACGTATGGGCCAAATCGCGCGGCGATTTTGGCACTAGCCCCGGCGCCGGCACCGATTTGCACCACCTACGAGCCGAGGATAACAGCACCAACACCGCCCGCAATAACCGCAACTTCGATGAGGCCGACGAGCCCTATACCGATAATAGCGGAACCTACAGCGGACCTACCGAATCGTTTACCAGCAGCACCGAGTGGATTTGGGAGCCGCCCGCTGGGGTAAAGGGCGATATTGCCCGGATGCTCTTCTACATGACTACCCGCTACGAGGGCGAAAACGGCGAACCCGACCTGGAACTGCAGGAAACCTACTTAACCAATACCGATAAATCGGCCTACCATTCGCGCCTGTCGACCCTAATAGCCTGGCACCTTAGCGATCCGGTTTCCGATGCCGAACGTCAGCGTAACGATGTAATTTACAGCTACCAGGGTAACCGTAACCCTTATATTGACAATCCGGATTGGGTTTGCGCTATATGGGCAACTGAGTGCGGCGGCACACCTACCAACAGCGCGCCCGTATTTGCCAGTACGCCGGTTACTACCGCTACCCAAAACAGCTCATATGCCTATACTATATCAGCCACCGATGCCAACGGCGATGCCCTAACTATTTCGGCAACCACCAAGCCAAGCTGGTTATCATTTACTACTAGCGGAGCTACGGCCAGCCTAAGCGGCGTGCCAGGCGCAAACGATATAGGCACCCATAGCGTAGCGCTTAGCGTATCTGATGGTCAGGCCAGTGCCGAGCAAAGCTTTACCCTAACCGTATCGGCTGCCGGTACCAGTGGCTCGGGCAACGAGTTACTTATAAGTGAATATATTGAGGGGTCTTCTTTTAACAAGGGTCTGGAAATCGCCAATGTAACTTCCGGCACGGTAGACCTTTCAAGCTACAGTTTAAAAATTGAAATTAACGGCTCAGGTAGCTGGGCATATCCGCTAAACCTAAGCGGAAGCCTGGCCAGCGGTGATGTATACGTAATTGTGCACAGTTCAGCCGATGCCGCCATGCAATCCGTAGCGGATATAACTATGGGGGGTAGTTCAGTAGTTAACTTTAACGGTAACGATGCGGTTGGTTTGTTCAAGAATGATGTATTAATTGATATGATTGGCGAATCGGGCAGCTCAGCAGATTTTGCCAAAGATGTTACCCTGGTTAGAAATGCCAATATAAACTCCCCTAATACCTCTTACACCACCAGTGAGTGGACTAGCCTTGCCAAGGATGATTTCAACAATTTAGGAAGCCATACGTTTAACGGTGGGGGTACTGCCCCAACTTGCGATGCCCCAACTTCGCTTACTGTCTCTGACGTAAGCGAAACTACCGCTACTCTTAGCTGGACTGGCAATGCAGCTAATTATACTGTTCACTACCGGATAAGCGGTACTTCTAGCTGGTTAACTACCGAAACTGCCAATACCTCGGTTTCTATTTCGGGCCTTACTGCGGATAGCCAATACGAGTGGGAAGTAAGGAGCGATTGCGGTAGCGAGCTAACCTCAGCTTGGGTAAGCGCCGATTTTACAACCTTGACCCCGCCGCCTGTACTAACGTATTGTAATAGCTACGGGCGCAGTACTATAGATGAGTGGATAGCGGCGGTAACTATTGGCGGCGTAACCAATAATAGCGGTAATAACGGCGGCTACGGCAATTTTACAGCCTCAGCACTTGCGGTTAGTGCCGGTAGCAATTACGCTATAACTATTTACCCCGCTTGGTCGGGTCGTACCTACCGCGAGGCCTACACCATTTGGGTAGACTGGAACCAGGACGGCGATTTTGACGATGCCGGAGAGAATGTGTTTAGCCAGGGCCGTTCTACCGCATCAAAGGTTAGCGGTAATTTTACCGTGCCCCAAAGTGCCAAAAACGGCAACACCCGTATGCGTATCAGCATGAAGTATAACCGCAACCCAACTGCCTGCGAGGTATTTAGCTACGGCGAGGTTGAGGACTACACCCTAAGCGTAAGCGGCGGCAATACCCGACTAAGCAGCGAACCATTGGCGGTGGAAGCCGCGATAGAAGAGGCTAAACTAGTAGCCTGGCCCAACCCGGCCCGGGCGGGTGTAGACGTAGTTTCGTTACAACTGCCGGAGCCTCCGTTGACCGAAGGTAAAATTCAGGTAGTGGAACTAAGCGGGAGGATACTGCTTACCCAAGCAGTAAAGGTGAACGAACGTTCAGAAATCAGTATTGAAACTACCCGCCTGAAAGCCGGTATATACCTGCTGGTTTTTGAAGCCGATGGCAAGAAGCACACTGAACGGCTACTGATTAAGTAAACTATAAATTCAAGGATAACTGAAAAGCCCCGCATCTGAACCAGATAGCGGGGCTTTTTTTTGCTACACACTTAGCAACAATCAGAAATCTTTAAAACAAGCCTGACGTTAAGCACAGGCTCGTTTTCTGTATAACTCGCTCACCCGTTTAGCTATTTAGGGGTTTTATGTCTTCTAGAAAGATTGGGTAAACCAATTTCTCAGTCACTACCAATTACGCAAAGCGGCAGCAGGTTGGATTTTTTCTAGTACAAGTTTATTTGGGCAGTGAATTTTGGGTAGGTGCGTGAGAGGTGAGGCTTTAGTATTAAAGAGACTGAACATAGAAGGGTTATTGGCGGTTAAACGCCTTAAATAAATCTATTGAAATGAAGAAATTATATCAGGCCGAAGTAAAGGCTTCCGGTGGCAGAAACGGCCGGGTTACCAGTAACGATAATGTATTAGACCTAGAGGTTAGGGTTCCTAAGGAAATGGGTGGCCCCGGGGGTAAGTTTAGCAATCCCGAGCAACTTTTTGCTGCCGGTTACGCCGCTTGTTTTGATAGTGCCTTGCAACTGGTAGCCCGCCAGCAGGGTGTAAAGCTGGATAGTTCCGAGGTAACTGCCAAGGTAGATATTGGCCAAACTGAAGATAATGGCTTTGAACTGGCAGCTAAAATTGAGGTATACATTCCGAACCTGGAAAGGGAAAAGGCTCAGCAATTAGTAGAGCAGGCTAACCGGGTTTGTCCGTACTCTAAGGCTACCAAAAACAATATTGGGGTAGAGGTTTCTTTAGTGTAAGCCTAAGACCTTCAAAAGGAAAAGCCTGTTTCAATTTAAGGAAGCAGGCTTTTATTTTTATAGTTAAAGGTATGCCGTAATTTAACCCACATAATCTTTCTGCTGGCGAATTAGGCGGCTGCGGTAGGCGTTGAATATCCGGCTTTTCGATACAAAACCTACATAGCAACCGCTATCAATTACCGGCAAATTCCAGGCGCCGGTTTGCTCAAACTTATTCATTACCGATGCCATGCTCTCGGTAGAGCTAACCTCGGCCGGTGGGGTACGCATCAGGGTTTTAATTAGCAGCCGATGGCGCTTTTCCGAATCGAACATGATGTCGCGCACATCGTCTAGGGTAATTATTCCTTTAAGCTCGTTGGCCTCATTTACTACCGGAAATATGTTGCGTCGGCTCGTTTTTACCAGTTTTACCAAGTCGTCAACCGTAGCGTTGGGGTGAATGGTCAGCAAGTCGGTTTCCACTATTTTATCCAGGTTTATCAGGCTCAGTACCTGGCGGTCGCGGTCGTGCGAGATAAGGTCGCCTTTTTCTATCAGGCTTTTGGTGTAGAAGCTGTAGCGTTCAAAATAATTGGCTACCGAAAACGCTATGGCCGAAACCAGCATTAAGGGTACAAACAGGGTGTAGCCGCTAGTTATTTCTGCTATAAGAAATATGGCCGTTAGCGGGGCCCGCAGTACGCCGCTTAGTATACCGCACATACCTACCAACGTAAAATTAGCCACGCTAACCTGCCCCGCAACCTGAACAAAGTTTACCAGGCGGGCCACCAAAAAGCCGGTTACGCCACCCATAAATAGCGAGGGCGCAAATATACCGCCGCTACCGCCGCTACCTAGCGTAAGCGCCGAAGCTACCGGTTTAATCAGCAGCACGCCCAGCATAAAGAAGAAGAGAAAGTATTTACTATCTAATTCCGAAAAGAAGAGGCTGCGGCCTAAAAGAGCGGCATCCTGCCCGCTAAGCATGGCCTTTATAATATCGTAGCCCTCGCCGTAAATTGGCGGAAAAACAAATATGATAACCCCCAGCGCTACCCCGCCCAAAATTGCCCGCGGTATATGTTGCTTAATTTCTTCCACCCAGCCCTCCACCGTGGTCATCATCCGGCTAAAGTAAAACGAAACCAAGCCGCAAACCGCGCCAAGAACTAGATAGTAAGGAACATCGCCGGCCTCAAACGGGTCTTCCAGCTTAAAGCTGAGCAGAATATCATCGCCTAGTAGGGCCAAACTCACTAACTGCCCAAATACCGAGGCTATCAGCAGCGGAATAAAGGCGGCAATTGTAACCTCGGACAGGATAACTTCAATGGCAAAAATTACCCCGGCAATAGGCGAATTAAATATAGCCGCAATAGCCCCGGCCGCCCCGCAACCAATCAGCAAGGTTCGCTTTTTGTAGTTGAGGTGCATTAAGCGCCCAATATTGCTACCAATGGCCGAGCCGGTTACTACAATTGGTGCCTCTAGCCCTACCGAACCTCCAAAGCCTACGGTAAGGGCCGAGGTCAGCATGCGCGAGTACGTTTTTCGGGCTTCAATAAGGCTACCTTTCTTATTGATAATGTATAAGATATTGGTGATGCCGTGGCCCAGTTTTTCGCCCAGTACGTAGCGGGCCAGCATAGCCGTAAGCAAAATACCGATTAACGGATAGGCTACGTAAAGGAAGTTGGCAAAATCGAACTGGAAGAAGCCGGTAAGGCTGTGTTGGATAAAATGAACAGATTCTTTAAGAATAACCGCTGCCAAGCCGGACACTATACCAATAATGCCGCCCAGAATCAGAAGGAAGTTACGGTTATTAATATGCCGGATCCGCCAGATTAGCAGGCGGGTCAGCCAGCTGCTGCCACTCATTAGCGCAAAAGTACAAAAAGGTTTTAGCCTGGCAGAAGCATTGGCTATAATATTGATAAGTAATTTAGCCTTAAATATTACTTATTGTCAGGAGTTTAGCCCGGAGGCGTATTTTTGTAGTTGAAAAATGAGCTTAATGAAGTGGTGGAATAAATTCTATACTAAGTATAGCAGTATATGGTAGTAGACTTATTAATGTACGGTGCTATGGTATTGCTGATAGGTATTTTGTTGGTGTTTTTTGGGTAGGCAATTTATGATTGAATATGTAATTTACATAGGAGTTATTGGACTGCTTGTTATTCTAGTTTTGATCTTTATGATGCTAATATCATCTTCTTCTGCTAAATCTAGAACAATAGAAAGTCTAAAGGATGATAGAATTTACGACCCGGCCACCGGAAAGTACTTAACGCTGGAGGAGGCCGAAACGGGTGTAGTTATCGACGATGAAGAAACCAGCCGTAGTTTAGTTAGGGAAGCGGCAGAGAACGACCCTGAATTGTTTTCTTTAATCCAAAAATTAGAAAGCCAAAACTTCACAGCTTTAAGAGAAAATCAGGTTAATAACGAGCTGACGCCAATCTTGAAAGGATATCAGTGGTTCGCTGAATTTTATGCTATTGGAATTTATGAAGCCTATATTAAGGATGAAGCTATTATAGTACTATATGAAGCCGACTATTTAGAGCCGGTGCTGAATGAAGGCGTAGTTAGCCTGATGCACCTTGCTTTATATCTTCCCGTTAGATATTTAGAAGACAATCCTACCACTGCCGAATTTCTTCGCGAGAATGCTACTGAACTACAAGCGGCAAGTTTTGAATTTGAATATACTCCAGACGGTTATCTATTGGCCAGTAAGCAGCCGGCTACTATTGAAATGCTCGAAGCAATTTTGAGGTTCGCTGGATAAAAATAGTGATAAGAAGTTTATTGTAGCTCGGGTCTAAACCGTGCAACGGCCGCCCTGAGCTATTGAAATTGGAAAATAAAATTTTACCTAGGAGTTGTAGGCCATTTAAAGCAATATGAATGAGTTACTTAAAATAGCAGTTGATAAACAGAGTGAGGAAGACTTAATTAAATATCTAGATATCAAAAAAACAAAAGACATTGATTATGGTCAATTTGACTTGATTGAAAAAGCTCTTTCTGGAAAGTGGCATAGTCAACACGAAGACATAGTGAACACCATATATCTAGAAAATCTCAAGGATGACCGATTCGTTGAACCAATTCTCGATATCGCATTGGATAAAGAAACTTTCAGACCGTACGATGATGAATTAGAATCAACTTTAAGAAAGTGTGTATATGCATTAAAATCAATTGACTCTGAGAAATCAATTGCTGCTCTAAAAATATTGAAAGAACTGAGTAACGAAAATGTGGAATATGCATTGGAAATGTATAAATAGAAAAAATGGTACACAACAATGGCTAAAATACATTCCCATCCAACCTAATCATTGCACAACATTTTAGCTGGGACAATAATTATCGTATTTGAATTAAATAATCAGTTGCAGACAAACTGTCTACGACTGATTATTTGTAAAATCTCTACTTAGCCCCATCCTTAATACTCTCTACCACTTCCGGATTTAATAGGGTAGATGTATCGCCCAGGTTACTGGTATCGCTAGAGGCAATTTTGCGCAGGATGCGGCGCATAATTTTGCCGGAGCGAGTTTTGGGCAGGCCCGGTACAATCTGCACCTTGTCCGGTTTGGCAATTGGGCCAATAATTTTGCTTACGGTTTCGCGTATTTCGCCAATCAGGTTGTCTTCCGAGCGGCCTTCCATATCGCATATCACGTAGGCGTAAATGCCCTGCCCCTTAATGTCGTGCGGGTAACCTACTACCGCCGATTCTATAACTTTAGGGTGTTCATTAATAGCATTCTCTACCTCGGCCGTGCCCATACGGTGGCCGGAAACATTAATTACATCATCTACCCGGCCTAGAATTCGGTAATAGCCGTCCTCGTCGCGCTTTACACCATCGCCGGTAAAGTAGTATCCTTTAAAGCTGGAGAAGTAAGTCTGGCGGCAGCGCTCGTGGTCGCCATAGGTGGTGCGGAGCATTGAGGGCCACGGATACTTAATGCAGAGGTTGCCTTCTACACTGTTTCCTTTCAGCTCCTGCCCGTCATTATCCAGAATGGCTAACTGTACGCCAGGCAGCGGCAGGGTGGCGTAACCGGGTTTGGTTGGGGTTATTCCGGCTAAGGGCGAAATCATGATGCCGCCAGTTTCGGTTTGCCACCAGGTATCTACCACCGGGCAGCGGCCCTTGCCCACGTGCGTATGGTACCAGTGCCAGGCTTCTTCGTTTATAGGCTCACCTACCGTACCAATTACTCGCAGCGACGATAGATCGTGGGGTTCCAGCGGCTGGGTGCCGTGAGCCTGCAGGGCTCTAATGGCCGTGGGCGCGGTGTAGAACTGGTTTACCTTATGCTTCTCGCAAATGGCCCAGAACCGGCCGGCATCGGGGTAGGTAGGTACGCCTTCAAACATAACGGAAGTAGCCCCGGCCAGCAACGGGCCATACACAATATAGCTATGGCCGGTAATCCAGCCAACATCGGCGGTACA